>CAXXPA010000026.1:0-159598 GCA_963662365.2 Bacteroidales bacterium | reverse complement strand
ATATGTGTACAAAGGATGGGTTCTGCTGAAGAGGTAAAGAAGCCCCTCTAGGCAACCCGTATTACCCCTAATTGGCTCCGCCGATCTTCGATTCCCCTAAAGGGACTTGAGGAAGTGCAATCATTACGTTTAGAGCATTGATTAACGATAAGTGAGCAGAAGTTTCAGTTTTCACTACTGCCAAAGCCCCCTTTAGGGGGTTGGGGGTGGTGACTTAAGAAGTTTTTACCCCTAATTGGCTCCGCCGATCTTCGATTCCCCTAAAGGGGACTTTGAGGAAGTGCAATCATTATGTTTGGAGCATTGATTACCAATAAGTGAGCTGGATACTCAGTATTCACTGCTGCCAAAGCCCCCTTTAGGGGGTTGGGGGTGGTATCAAAGGACGGAAACTTAGCGTAAGTGCAATCACTGTAAACAAAATTCAGGACGATACAAATCAAATAAAAAAATCCGATGATAAAAGGATGGAAAAATAAATATGTTCTCATCGTGTTCTGTCTGACCGCTTTTATAACGGATGTAGCAGGGCAGCAGAACATTCAGTTTACCCAGTATATTTTAACAGCCTGTGTGTCAATCCGGCCTATGCCGGTTATAAGGAGGAATGGTTCCTGCAGGCCACACACCGGATACAATGGGCCGGGCTGGAAGGAGCGCCGGTTACCAGCCAGCTTTCTTTTGACGGGGTGACCAATGAAGATACGCGTCGTATAGGGCTGGGCGTTCAGCTTACGGCGGATAAACTGGGTGCACAGTCCGCCACTTCGTTGTATGCCGATTATGCTTACCGGATCAGGCTGGATGATGAGGATACCCGCCGGCTTTCGTTAGGTTTGGGAGTGGGCGTGACGCAGTACGGGCTCGACGGCTCCCTGCTTTCACCGGTGACTAACGATGATCCGGTACTGGCAGATGCAACCCTGAACAGCTATATTCCGGATGTCAGGGCCGGTTTCTATTATTCCGGCCAGAAGTGGTATCTGGGTGTCTCAGTTATGGATCTACTTTCGGGCAACCGCTCCAACTCTCTGTTTAACTGGTCGCAGGATACGACTCAGAACATTATGCGGAAGCGGCATTACTACCTGATCACCGGCGCACTGTTTAATCTGACCGAATATACACGGTTTCGTCCCGGCATATTGTGGAAAGAAGATTTTAAAGGACCTTCGCTGGTCGATCTGAATGCCATGTTTGTGTTTGGCAACCGGTTTTGGCTGGGAGCTTCTTACCGTACGGCGGTTAACTTCTGGGACAAGGCATACCGGCAAAGTCAGACGCTGGCCGTTCAGAATTCCATATCGGGTATTGTGCAGTTTGTCGTTTCCGATAATCTGAGACTGGGCTATTCGTATGATCATACCATCAATGGTCTTGGTAATTACCAGCGTGGCACGCATGAGGTTACGCTCGGATATACGTTCAAGAGAAAGAGTCAGCGGGTGTTAAGTCCGAGGTTCTTTTAATTGACCCCACTACCCCTAAATGGCTCCGCCGATCTTCGATTCCCCTAAAGGGGACTGCAAGCATACCCCTAATTGGCTCCGCCGATCTTCGATTCCCCTAAAGGGGACTTTGAGGAAGTGCAAACATTATGTTTGGAGCATTGATTACCAATAAGTGAGCAGAACTTTCAGGTTTCACTGCGGTAAAGCCCCCTTTAGGGGGTTGGGGGTTGTTTCAAAACGATTTTTTATCCCTATATTCCCTAAAGGGGACTTGCGTAAGCATAATCATTATGATCATAAGACCAGAGGCATCAATGTTTTATAATGCAAAGCCAGATATATTTATAAAGGCTAAAGCATTGCGGGAAAATATGACTCAGTCGGAAAGTCTGCTATGGGAGGTATTGCGAAATAATAATTTGGGTGTAAGATTTAAAGCGCAACATCCTATTGATATTTTTATTGCAGACTTTTACTGTCACAAACATCGATTAGTAATTGAAGTTGATGGGGGTGTTCATGAAACGCAAAAGGATTATGATGATGGCAGAACTGCAGAGATGGAGAGTTATGGAATAAGAGTGATTCGTTTTAGAAATGAAGATGTATTAAGTAATCTGGATGGGGTTATAGAACAAATAAAATTAAAAATAGCTAGCTGTTCTCTACCTTAATCTTTACCCCTATATCCCCTAAAGGGGACTTTGCGGAAAGCACAATCGTTATGATTGGAGTATTGATTGTTAGTAAGTGAGCAGAACTTTCAGGTTTCACTGCTGCCAAAGCCCCCTTTAGGGGGTTGGGGTGGTAGTACTATATAGCTAAAATGTCTTATAAAAAGCAAAACATAATGATGAACAGATCAATAAGCATCTTACTTCTGACAACTTTTCTTATAGCAGGTGCCTTAAGCATAAGCGCACAGGATCAACCCGATTTGCGGGACCGGGCTGAGCGCTATTTTAAAGAATTGCAATATGCCAAGGCTGCGCCCATTTACCTGAAACTGGTGGATACCCCGAAACCTTACCTGCAGGATATGGAGAATCTGGCGATGTGCTATGCCAAGATGAACCGGTACGAAGATGCGGAGATCTGGTATGCCCGGGTGGTACAGCATCCCCGGAGCGATCTTTCCAATCTGGTCAGTTACGGTCGCATACTGAAAGCCAATGCCAATTACCCCAAAGCGAAGGAGGTGTTTCTGCGTTATGCTTCGAAATCGGGTAAAAAGGCCCTGGTTGCCAATGATGTGATTGGTTGCGATTCTGCACAGGTGTGGATAGCCAATCCTTCCGGACTCCGGGTAAGAAACGAAGAGGCTATTAATACGGAACGTGCCGAATTTTCGGTACTACCGGTCGATGAAGAGACGGTCTATTTTACGGCAGAGCCTGAAGCCCGGGGAGATAGTAAGAAATACGGCTGGACGGGTAGCTCCTATTTGCGTATTTTTTCAGCGAAACCGGATAGCAACCGGATGCTGGCTAACCCGCAACTTGCCGATCCCGATATCAATAAAACAGTGTATCATGTGGGACCTATAGCCTCAAGCCGGGACGGGAAAGTTTACTTTATTACCCGCACCTATTCCGGTAAGAACGGTGTGAAATCGACGATCGACGGTAAGAAATACCGGACTAACAGCATGGAGCTGTATATTATGACCAACGTTTACGGAAGCTGGAAAGAGCCGGTCTCCTTTGTGTACAACAATGTCAGGAAGTATTCGGTGGGGCATGCCGCATTGAGTAAAGACGATAAAATCCTCTATTTCGTTTCCGATATGCCGGGTGGATCCGGCGGAACGGATATCTGGTATTCCGAACTGAAAAAAGACGGTTCATGGGGTCCCTGTAAAAACGCGGGCAAGATGATCAATACCCCCGGTAACGAGTTATTCCCGTTTGTCGCAGCCGACGGTACCCTGTACTTTTCGTCCAACGGTTTGCCCGGAATGGGGGGATTGGATGTGTTCCGGTCAAAGGGTGAACGGGATAAATGGTCAAAACCGGTCAATCTCAGGTATCCGATGAACTCGCCGGGCGACGATTTTGCCTACCGGATCAATGATGACCTGTCATCCGGATATATCTCCTCCAACCGTGAAAACGGTAAGGGAAACGATGATATCTACTCATTTAGCTATCGGCAGCCGAAAGCCCTGTTGTTATTAGCCGGGGTAACCTACGATAAAAGTACCCGGAATATCCTGCCGAATACATCCGTTACCCTTTATGACGATAACAATAATATAGCAGCCCGGCAGCAGTCGCGTCCCGACGGAAGCTTTCTTTTCCAATTGGAAAAAGCCGGCCTTTACCGCCTGCAGGGTACGAAATTCAGCTATTATCCCGATACTGCCTCGGTAGGAGTAAAGGAGAGTAACAATCCCGATTCGGTGCGTGTGGCATTGTATCTGGATCCGCTGTTTGAGAAAGGAAAAACCTTTCGCCTGAAGAATATTCATTATGATTTTGATAAGGATAATATCCGTCCCGATGCGGCAAAGATACTGGATGAGCTGGTGCTGACCCTGCATGAAAACCCGACATTGAAGATCGAGCTGGCGTCGCATACCGATAGCCGGGGTACTGTGGCGTATAATGAAGATTTATCGCAACGGAGAGCACAGTCGGCCGTAAATTACTTAGTGAGCCGCGGGATTTCCAGAAAACGGATGGTGGCAAAAGGCTACGGTGAATCGCGCCTGCTCAACCGTTGTTCTGACGGTGTGGAGTGTTCGGAGGAAGATCATCAGGCTAACCGCAGAACCGAATTTACCGTGCTGGAGTACTAATCCCGGATTGTCAAAAAGAAAGAACTTAACAGCCCTGCCTTAGTGGGGGAGTAGTGTATTTTATAGCTTTTCAACATACTGTTCTTTTCTTTAAGATGTTTTGAGTGTTGTTTTTGATATAAATCGGCCCTGATTTAATAAAAAACAACCTGAAATGTTGATTAAGTGAAGTAAAAACCCTATTTTTGAAAGGATTGCCACACGCTCTAAGCGTGAAAAAGTGTATAAATATTATTTTTTCGGTTTTAATTAGTTATTTCTAAAAGGTTAAATACAATAATCTAAACGCAAAGTCACGAAGATATAAAGGCGCTAAGTATTTATTTACAAATATCTTAAACTCTGCGTTTTTGCCCCTGGCGTTCTTTGCGTTTAAAATAATTCTTCTCAGAACGAGAGATTTGTCCTTTATGGGGTGTATTTACCTTTGTTAAAACCGAAATGGTAATACCATGAGAATAAAATAACTGAATTAGAAGATTATGAACCCATTGATTATGTTGGTTGATGACCGGCCTGAAATAGCGAAGGTGATCAGCATTTATATGAAAGATGATTATCGCACCATCTATTTCGATCAGGTACTGGATGCGATGTCTTATCTGCAAAGCGGGAATATTCCCGATTTAATCATTACTGATGTGAATATGCCGGATATCAATGGTTTTGAATTCCTGACCCAGCTTAAATCCAGTGCATTGTTTCAGGCTATTCCGGTATTTGTCCTTTCCAGTCTTGAGTGTAGTACCGACCAGATTAAATTGCTGGAAATGGGTGCAGCCGATTTTATCCTGAAGCCTTTTAATCCCGAAGAACTGAAAGTCAGAATTAAGAAATGGATCAAACAACGACAAAAAGCATAATATATATCAGTAAAAGCGCCGAATGGATCGATGTGGTTCGTGCACTCTCCGGTCCTGCAAATCTGATTGTGGTTGATAACCCGGTGCAGGCCATTCTTAAACTATCCGGTCTGGATAGTTTATCCTTTGTGTTTTTTGAATCAGACAACCCGAAATCAGATAAGCACTGGATCCGACATTTGCGAAAACAGGTGCCGGATACTTGTTTTTTAATTCTATTGAAAGAAAGGATCACAACCGAAGAGGGTAGTCTGATTACTTCAATCGGGGTGAATGATGTATTGAATCCTGTCTCTCCCCTTGATAAGCTGCAAAGCCGGATTGCTTTTTTAGAGAAGCATGCACATCAGTTGGGGGTTAAGAAAGAGCCGGTTTATCTGAAGACGAATGATTTTAAACTGCCGTTGTGGAAACGGATTTTTGATATCTGTTTTGCTACCTGTGCGATTGTAGCCCTTACTCCGGTGTGGGTGATAGTTGCGCTGGCGATCCGGTTGGAAAGCCCGGGTAAGATTATATACCAATCGAAACGCGTAGGGACCGGATACCGGATATTCGGATTCTATAAATTTCGCTCGATGTATAACGATGCCGACAGACGATTGAAAGAACTGGCTGATCTGAACCAGTATGTCGTAGAGGAAGACCGGGGAGAGGAACCCACGATTTTTCAGGTGGAATCTATCGATGGCGCCAAACTCTATTCGGACGATGCGGTAATCGATGAACAACTCTACCTACAGGAGCGTAAGACCGTTCAGAAAAAAGCGTTTGTAAAATTACAGAACGATCCCCGGGTAACCCGGGTTGGGCGTGTTATCCGAAAATTGAGTATCGATGAGCTGCCCCAGCTGTTCAATGTGCTGAAGGGAGAGATGTCGGTCGTGGGTAATCGACCTTTGCCGTTGTATGAGGCCGAACTGTTGACCACCGACGAATACCTGGAGCGTTTTCTGGCTCCGGCAGGCCTTACGGGGCTATGGCAGGTGGAGAAGCGGGGACAGAATTCAAGGATGTCTCCCGAAGAACGAAAACAGCTCGATATTATGTATGCGCAGAATTACTCTTTTGCGATGGATATGATGATCTTACTCAAAACCATTCCGGCCATGATTCAAAAGGAGGATGTATGAAATATTTGGTTTTATTGTTTTTGATCTTTTTCACCTGTGAAATGCGGGCACAACAATCCGTTTCAGATACCCTCTCTATTAACGATAACCCCGAAGCCTGGTTACCGTCCGTTTCGTTGTTGATCGATTCAGCATTGAATAAGTCGCCTCAGGTATTGATTGCTCAAAAGAATAAAGAAGAACTTCAGGTTTCACTCGGGCAAACCAAGCGGGACTGGATGCAGTATCTTTCGGTTAATACCCAGTACCAGTATAGAAAGGGTGGTACTCTGGGTATTGTACAAGACGCAACAGGTCTTTCCACCGCGATATATTCCGATCAGTCGATCTCGAATTACGGAGGCGGAGTATCCATGGGGTTTTCTTTGAGTTCGATCTATGAACGGAAATCAAGAATTAAACAGGCAAAAATCAAGGTGGAAACATCAGAGGCTACTATACAGCAACTGAAAGACGAACTTGCTCAAACAATTTTTGAAAAATATACTGATTTGGTTAATGGTCTGGTGCTTCTTAAATCGTCAGCAGATGCAAGTGTTTCATTCCATTCTCTTAGTGTTATTGCAGAAAAGGATTTTGTTAATAATAGGATCCCTTTTTCTGAATATTCAGCAGCAATGGAAACATACAAAAAATCGCTTTCTGATCTGGAAAAAATTAAAAGTGATTGTAAAAAGCTGGTTTTTTATCTTGAACGGATTTCTGGAGTACATTTTATGGAAAACCTAAAAGGGAAATTGTAATATGACACTGAATTATTTCCTGCACCTCTTGATGAAACGATGGATGTGGTTTGTTTTTTTACCGGTGATGGCATTCATTCTGGTTTTTTCTTCATTTAAGAAAAAGCCCAGGGAATATGCTACCCGAATGACTCTTTATACCGGTCTTTCCTCTGGTATTTCAGTGGACGTCAACAAAGAGAATACTAAGCCTAATTTGGCTTATGATAACCTGACCAGTATCCTTGCATCTGATAAAACCCGGGATGCAGTCGGGCTTAAGTTATTGGTTAATGCAGTAACGCATGATCCCAATGATAAAGGAACCTATGTTTCTGAAATGACCTACAATGAATTAATGGCTTCGATGCCTGACGATTTAAAATCGAAAATCGTAAAAAAATCCTTTGCGCGTACCTACAAAGCTTTTAAAGCTTATCTGGAAAAAGACGATGAGAACTTTATATATAAACAGCTCAATAAGTCCAATACCAATTTCAGCAAAGCTGCTTTATCCAACATTCTGGCCAGACGTATCAAAACCAGTGATATTATCGAAGTATCCTATTCAGCCAATGATCCGGCGTTGTGTTACCAGACTTTAAAAGTGCTGCGTGATGAGCTGATCACCAATTATAAGGAACTGATAAAAGATCAGACCAATGAAGTGGTTAAGTTTTATGAGCAGCAATTGGCACAGGTAGGCAAACAGCTGGATGGCCTGGAAAATGATTATATCAAATTTAATCAGGAAAACGGGATTATCAACTATTCTACGCAGACGGCTAATCTATTGGCCCAAAAACTGAACCTGGAAGTGGAGAGTGATCATCTGAAAATGTTGGTCCGGAGCAATGAGAAGGTAATCAATGAGATGGAAAAAAAGATGGGGACCCGAAATAAAAATCGTTTGAACTCATCCCAGATCCTATTAATGAGAGACCAGATCTCAAAACTTTCTGCTCAAAAGGCTTTATATGCCTCTTTTGGAATTGATTCAATCGGAAATCCCGAGAAGGAAAACTATTTAAACGGTAAAATTGATAAGCTCCGGAATCAACTTTCAACCGTATTGGATAAAATGAGTTTCAGCTCGTCTACTTCTGAGGGAGTGTCTATGGAATCCATATTGTCCATTTGGTTCTCCAATGTGGTGGATTATGAGCAAAACAAGTCTCAACTGCCTGTTCTGGAAGATCGGGCGAAGAAAATCGACGGGATGGTAAAGTTGTATGCCCCGCTGGAGCCGATTGTCAAGAAGAAGGAGCGTGAAATCAGTCTGGCTGAAAAGCAGTATCTGGAGGTGCTTACGAACCTCAATGCAGCTAAGCTAAAAGATAAAAATGCCGATATTACCTCCGGGGCCATTAAAGTGCTGGATGAACCCTCTTTTCCGTTTTCACCGATGCCCGATAAAAGTAAGATAATGGGATTGATTGCCGCTTTGGCGATGGTCATTCTATTATTGGTTGTATTTATTGCAACGGAATTCTTTGACCGGACTTTTTCAAACCCCGTACGTGCAGAGCGAATTTCAGGATTAAAAGTAAAGCTTCTTTATCCCTTGCTTATGGATTCCAGAAAGAAAAAAAAAGGTTATTTGGATAAGGAGATATACGGACGAATGTTGACTATTGAATTGTTGCGTATAGTAAATGGGTCGTTTCCGGTAAGCATTAATTTAATGAGTATATACCCGGGAGAAGGAAAGTCGTCGCTAAGGGAATGTATATTAAAACAGTTAGAGCGTTTAAGCGATACCTATGATGATCCACGGCTGCATCAGGATATTGAGGTTAATGAATTGCCCGCTTTGAAGAATAATTTTGTAGATTATGACCTGATCAGGTCTGCATCTATGAATATTCTGGTTTGTCGTTCATCCCGGATCTGGTCAGATAGAGATACTGAGTTGATTAACCGCATTGTGTCGAATACCGCTACAACCCCGGCTATCTTGATAAACGGGGTAAGCATCGATGTATTTGAGTCTTATATGGGTGACCTTCCAATTCCCCGAAGTAAAATGCACATGTTTATAAAGAAACTGGCATCTCTTGATTTTAAATCGACAGATAGTTTTCATTCAGAGAAAAAGAAAGCATGAGTTTTAGCCCGATATCCAACCGGTCCGATCTTTGGGGGCATTGGGTCACAAAGCTGATTCTGTTCCTTCTGGTAGCGTTTTATATTCATTTCATGATTCAATCGGATGAAAAAGGTGCGCTATCTTTAATGATAGCACCTATAATTGTTCTGGTCGTTTCTTATCTGTTTCTAAATCCCTATAAAACTTTTTTCTTTCTTTTTGTCTATAATTATTTTGCAATGGGGGGGGCTCGTTACCTTAATCTGCAATGGGGACTCGGCATTGAGGGTTTATTGTTGTTGATCTATATCGGGCTTTTGTTTAAAAGTTTTTCCGAAAATCTACATTTCTTTGAGCGGCAAAATGAGTTGACTTTGGTTTATTTGTTTTGGTTTATTTATGTTTTCCTGCAAATGTTTAGCCCTGAGTCTTACAATAATGAGGCCTGGTTTAACGGAATGCGTTCTATTGCTTTAACACCCATGCTAATAATACCCTTAACGACTCTTTTTGTTGATAAGTTCTCTGTTGTTGATAAGTTGATACGGCTATGGGCATGGTTTTCCATTGCAGCAGTTGTCAAAGGATGGTGGCAACTCAATGTTGGTTTTGACTGGGCTGAGCAGGCGTGGTTAAACAGTGGGGGAGCTCTGACTCATATCATCTGGTCTGGAACAAGATATTTTTCTTTTTTTACTGACGCTGGTCAGTTTGGGGCCTCGATGGGACAGAGTGGTGTTGTGTTTGCGATTGTGGCAATAGGTAAAAAAACAAACAGGGAAAGATTTTTTTATATGATAGCATCCGTACTTTCCATTTATGGTATGTTTTTATCTGGAACACGGGGGGCAATTGCGGTTCCTGCAGCCGGCTTTCTGATGTTTCTGGTGATGGTTAAGAACTGGCGATTACTAATTATAGGTTCGTTAATTCTCGGTACTGTATATTTTGTGCTTCGGTTTACAGCGATTGGTTCAGGTAACGTCCAGATAACCCGTATGCGCACTGCTTTTAATCCCAACGATGAGTCCCTTCAGACCCGTTTGAATAACCAGGCAAAGTTTAAAGATTACCTGAAAGATAAACCATTTGGTGCCGGCCTCGGATCTACGGGAGGTTTTGGTCAAAAGTTTTATCCGGAAAAATTATCCTCTCGCATTGCAACCGATTCCTGGTATGTTTTGATTTGGGTGCAAATGGGAATTGTCGGAGTGTTGTTACATATTAGTCTTCTGTTATATATGCTTGCCCGTGGTACGCTAACAATCTTTGCCTTTGTCAGGGATAAAGAGACCTATTTTACCATGGCCGGTTTGATTTGTGGCTTTTGTGGCATTTTATTAGCCGCATATGGCAATGCCGTTCTGGGGCAGATGCCGACTTGTATCCTCTGTTATATCAGCATTGCTATTGTCTTTAATTCCCGAAAATATCAGGATCAATTTAATGAAAAACAATTAGATGACTTCAAACATCATAAATAGTAGGACACCGGGGGCCCCGGATATAATTTGCCGGAGAATACAACATCGTTTACTGAACCTTGAAAGAGCGGTTATTGACGTTTCCATTGTCGTGATAGCCCACAATGAAGAGGGGAGGATATTGAAGTGTATCCGGTCTCTTTCGGAAGTCCAAACGGATTATTCCGTTGAATTGATTGTAGTCAATAATGCTTCAACTGACCGTACACGTGAAATCCTCGAAAAGTGTGGTGTGCATATTGTGGATCAACCGGTGAAAGGGTTTGGATATGCCCGTCAGGCCGGATTGGATGCGTCCAGGGGAAGATATCTGCTTACAGCAGATGCGGATACCATTTATCCTACGGGATATGTTAATGGGATGATTCGGGAACTCAGGAGGCCCGGGGTGTCTGTTGTATTCGGATTGTATGGCTTTCTGGCAGACGGCAGGCAATCCCGACTAACGTTGGCGATATATTCCTTTTTTAAAAACCTGATGATGCGTATAAAGTCGGTTAACAGTCCTGAGTTGGCCGCTGTTGGGTTTTGTATGGGATTTTATACCGAAAATGGTCTCAAAACCGGCTTTAAAACAAATATCAAAAGAGGAGAAGACGGATCAATGCTTTTTGCTCAGAAACAATATGGCAAAGCCCGGCTGGTAACCGACCGGAATGCCCGGCCAATGACTACCTCCCGAACACTTGACGCTGATGGAAATTTGTTGCAACTTGTGTTTATCAGGCTCTTCAGAGAATTAAAGCGTATTCCGATTTACCTGAAAGGAAAAAAAGAATATATAGACCGGGATTATAACCTGATGAAATAGCCCATGGAGAATGTAAGTATCATAACGGTCAATTACAACGGATATGCCATTACCTGTGAGTTACTGGATTCCCTGAGTCGTCATAATTATAACACCTGTGAGATAATTGTAGTCGATAACGGGTCCAAAGCCAATGAGGCACCTTTACTCAAAGAAAAATATCCATATATAGTTGCTCTCAGAAGTGAAGAAAATCTGGGATTTGCCGGTGGCAATAATTTAGGAATATCCCATGCCACCCGTGAGAACCTTTTATTTCTGAATAACGATATGACTGTCACGGCGGGCTTTCTTGAACCGCTGATAGACCGGTTGTATTTATCCCCCACGATTGGTATGGTTTCTCCGAAAATCAGGTTTGAATATGCTCCGGAACGGATTCAGTATGCCGGATATACGCCACTCAGGCGTATAACAATGCGTAACCGGTTGATTGGATTCAATGAGGAGGACAGAGGACAGTATGACGAAGCCAGAGAGACGCCGTATGCTCTTGGGGCTGCTATGCTGGTCAGAAAAAATATTGTGGAAAAAGCCGGGATGATTCCCGAAATCTACTTCCTTTACTACGAAGAACTGGACTGGTGCCTGCGAATCAGGGAATCCGGCCACAGTATCTGGTATGAACCGCTGTCCCTGATTTTTCATAAAGAGAGTGCAACTTCCGGAAGACTGGGACCGTTAAAGCAGTATTATATTACCCGCAATCGTTTGCTATTTGCCAAGCGAAATCTGAATGGCGTATTTTTTATCCTTTCGATCATGTTCCAGTTGTTTTTTTCCCTACCCCGTAAATCGGTGGGATTTATCACCGGCAAACGGACGGATTTGTTAAAGTCGACCTGGAAGGGTGTGATTCACGGTTTAAAAATGATTATATGAGTCTCGTATTTTCTATTCTGGATATTTTTTTATTTGTGATATTGGGTGTAATGACCCTGTATCTGTTTGTTTTTGCAATCGCTTCGCTTAAAAAGAGAAATGATCCGTCACCTACCGATGTTGATCCGAAGAAATTTGCCGTATTAATTCCTGCATACAAAGAGGATACTGTAATTATGGATTGTGTATCATCCTGCCTGCAACAGTCTTATCCCGGAGATATGTATGAGGTCGTGGTGATTGCCGATGGAATGAAACCGGATACCTTAAGCAGGCTGAGTAGTCTTACGCTGCGTGTCATAGAAGTAACATTTGAAAAAAGCACAAAGGCAAAAGCGTTAAATATGGCATTGGGTCAGTTGTCCGGTTTTGATGCGGCGTTGGTGCTGGATGCAGATAATATTATCGAACCGCTTTTTCTCCAGAGACTGAATGCTGCTTTTTTAAGCGGGGCAAAGGTCGTACAGGCCCATCGGATTGCAAAAAACCAGAATACAGACCTGGCTGTACTCGATGCTGTAAGTGAGGAAATTAATAACTCGATTTTTCGTAAAGGGCATGTTAACCTGGGATTCTCATCTGCATTGATCGGATCGGGGATGGCATTTGAATTTTCTGAATTCAAAAAAACAATGGCGGAAATATATGCAGTGGGAGGTTTTGATAAAGAGCTGGAGCATACTTATTTTCTGAAGGGGATTAAGATTCATTACCTGCAGAATGCATTTGTCCGGGATGAGAAGATACAGCGTTCAGACGATTATTCGAAACAGCGAAGACGATGGATTTCCGCACAGTTTACCTATTTGCTTCGATTTCTGCCCCACTTGCCTGAGCAACTTCTTAAAGGGAACCGGGATTTTTGTGACAAGCTCTTTCAAATGGCTTTGTTGCCGCGCATTATGTTACTGGGGGGCTTGTTCTTTAGTACTTTTTTCTTTTGCATGGTTTCTTTTTCTATCGGACTAAAATGGATTTTTCTTTCAGCAATTCTGATTTTTTCCCTGATCATTTCAGTTCCACGTGAATTGGTTAACCGTCAATTATGTACATCTATATTGGCGATACCCTCTGTTTTTTTCTTAACTTTAAAACTCTTCTTTAAACTGAAAGGGGCAAATAAAGAGTTTATTCATACCCATCATGGTTGATCCGGTTTAAGCATACGAATATGATTTCAGAACTGATAAGCTATATTAAATCAGGTAACTCATTGAAGGGAGTCGCCTTATGGATGATCTCATCACCCGGTTCTGCCCAACCCCGGTTTTGGGTGCGATTTGTGATGAATCCATGGATTCATTCTGTTGGGAAAGGGAGTCATATCCGACGAACCGTCAGAAGAGATCTTTTTCCATTCAATAAATTTGTTCTGGGAAACCGGTCGTATGTGGAAGATTTTTCTACTCTGAATAATGGCGTGGGAGATATTTATATCGGAGAGAATACCCGGATCGGGATCGGTTGTACGCTGATCGGACCGGTTAGTATCGGTAATCATATTCGCTTGGCGCAGAATATCACCGTTTCGGGTTTGAACCACAATTATCAGGATGTTCATCGAACTATTCATGAACAGGGGGTTTCAACGGCTCTGGTGAATATTGAAGACGATGTCTGGATAGGAGCCAACAGTGTGATTACAGCCGGAGTTACCATTGGTACGCATAGTGTTGTAGCAGCCGGTAGTGTGGTCACTAAATCCGTACCTCCTTACTCGGTGTGGGGAGGGAATCCGGCCAGACCGATCAAGCAATATAATTTTGAAAGTGGGGAGTGGGAGAGAGTCGGAAAAGCCCGGTGTTAAAGCCCGTTTTGGGGTTGGGTACCGTCCCTCAGCATATTCTGTCGCCGCTATGCGGCTTTATTTGCGTTCTCTCATTATTTACTACCAAACTCATCGGAGCTACGCTCCTTTATAAGCCGTGTAACGGCGATGAGTTTGGTAGTAAAAAGACATTTGATTTTCTCCTGCATCAAGCCGCAGAGCGGCGGCAGTTTGGTTATTTCAATGAATCAACATACCTTGAAGGCAGTATTTATTGAAGCTTTTTATTTGTAATTCAAAACGCCTTGACTATAATAAATCATTCATATATGAATCTCGAATTACTCTTTTGGATATTTTTATTTGTGATCTTCTACACTTACCTGGGATATGGCATTTTGCTCTATGCTTTGGTGAGAATAAAGCGACTCTTTACCCCAAAGAAGATTGCCGAATCAAAAGAGCTCCCTGAAATGACTCTCTTTATCACTGCCTGGAACGAAGAGGAAATGGTGAAGGATAAGATGAAGAATACGCTGGCGCTTAAATATCCGAAGGGGAAGCTAAAAATATTCTGGGTAACGGATGGTACCACTGATCAAACTAATGAGCGATTGAGACTGTACCCGGAAGTAACGGTGTTGTTTATGCCCGAGCGCCTGGGGAAAACGGCTGCCATGAACCGGGGAATTGGTTTTGTAGAAACACCGATTGTTGCTTTTACAGATGCCAATACCATGCTGAATGAAGAGGCTTTGCTGGAGATTGCAAAGAGCTTTACTGATCCTAAAGTGGGCTGTGTATCCGGCGAGAAACGAATTCGTCAGAATGACAAAGATAAAGCGGTGTCCAGTGGGGAGGGATTTTACTGGAAATATGAATCGAAACTCAAGACCTGGGACTCGGAGCTGCACAGTGTAGTCGGCGCTGCCGGTGAACTGTTTGCGATACGTACCGAATTGTATGAATCCATGCCGGTGGATACGTTGCTGGATGATTTTATATTGTCCCTGAGGATTGCCCAGAAAGGCTATAAAACAGCGTACAATGCCAATGCCTATGCAGAGGAAGGGGCTTCAGCGGAAATGGCAGAGGAAGAGAAGCGAAAAGTGCGTATTGCTGCCGGTGGTTTGCAATCCATCTGGCGACTTCGTTCGTTGCTGAATATTTTCAAATACAAAACATTGAGCTTTCAGTATATTTCGCACCGGGTACTGCGGTGGACATTGACACCGTTGTTGCTGTTTATGCTTTTGCCGTTGAATGTGCTGATTCTTTTTTTTCAACCGCATAATCCGTTATTTGTCGTTATTCTATTGCTTCAGTTCCTGTTTTATACGGCAGGTCATATTGGCAAAATCATGGAAAAACGTCAGATACGATTTAAGTTGCTTTTTATACCGTATTATTTTATCTTTATGAATCTGTGTGTGTTTAAAGGTGTGGTTTATCTGAGTAAAAAGCGGAGTAGCGGGGCCTGGGAACGGGCTAAACGGGGATGATTCATTTGTTTACAATAAGAGTTACACGGAGTTGCACAGAGAAGGCTCAGAGTTGCACAGAGTGTTTTTTCGTGGTTCTAAGAAGATATTTCAGATGATTACACGGAGTTGCCAGTAATAGAAACGAGTTTTACAAAGAATATTTTCTCCGAGGTTCTCCGTGGATCTCTGTGTAAGAAAAGAAAAAATATATTATTATGGAAAGGAAACGAATTTTAGTGACCGGTGGAGCCGGATTTTTAGGCTCTCATTTATGTGAGCGATTACTCAATGAAGGAAATGAAGTAATCTGTCTCGATAACTATTTTACCGGCTCCAAACAGAATGTTGTTCACCTGATGAATAATCCATATTTTGAGTTAGTTCGTCATGATGTTACAACCCCCTATTTTGCAGAAGTCGATGAGATCTATAACCTGGCATGTCCGGCATCACCGATTCACTACCAATACAATCCCATTAAGACCATTAAAACTTCCGTAATGGGGGCTATCAATATGCTGGGACTTGCAAAGCGATTAAAGTGTAAGATACTTCAGGCATCGACCAGCGAAGTGTACGGAGACCCATCAGTGCATCCCCAACCCGAAGCATATTGGGGTAATGTTAACCCAATTGGTATCCGGTCCTGTTACGATGAAGGAAAGCGTTGTGCGGAGACGCTCTTTATGGACTATCATCGCCAGAATAACGTCAGGATAAAGATCGTACGCATTTTCAATACCTATGGTCCGCGTATGCACCCGCAAGATGGACGAGTAGTTTCCAACTTTATTATGCAGGCGCTACGGGGCGAAGATATTACCATCTATGGTTCCGGTCAGCAGACCCGCAGTTTTCAATATGTGGATGATTTGATCGAAGGTACGATTCGCCTGATGGCAACGGATGACTCTGTTACCGGACCTGTCAATATCGGTAACCCGAATGAGTTTACGATGCTGGAATTGGCTGAAAAGGTTATTCAATTAACTGGCTCCAAATCACAGTTAGTATTTAAACCGCTTCCGCAGGATGATCCGCAGCAAAGAAAGCCGAATATAGAATTGGCTGGTAAATTGTTGGATTGGAAACCAAATGTGCAGTTGGATGAAGGTCTGAAGAATACGATTGGGTATTTTAATAGTTTGTAATATGGTGAAAACTGAGAAAAAACGATATGATTTCATTGACCTACTTAAAGGTATTTGTATATTTCTGGTAGTTTGGAATCATGTGTCAAGTAGGCATCAGGAATTGTCTTTAATAAGAGTACCTTTATATTTCTTCTTATCCGGATTGTTTTTTCGAACTTATGGTGAATTTAGAATATTTACCTTGAAAAAGACTAACAATTTAATTGTTCCATTTGTGTTCTTTTTATTAATATCTTTAGTTGTTGAATTGCTGTTTTTTATATGGGGGATAAAGTATAGTGATAATAATGGGAGCAATGCTTTGATTGGTCCCCTTTGGTTTTTGATTTGTTTGTTTTGGGTGAATATTTTATACTACGCATTAAGTGTTTTATTAAAAAATAGAATCCTAATCGGAGTGGTGGTTTATCTTATTTCATATATTGGCTTTACACTAGGTAATATTGATTTAAATATACCATTGTATCTGGATTCAGCGCTTTCAGCTTTGATCTTTTATCATTTAGGTGTTGAAATAAATAAAACAAAGTTTAGTGTTTTTGAAAGGAGTAAGTATGATTTTATAATTCTTGTTATTTTATTAATTATATTTATTTTTACAGCAAGACACCATGCAGTATTTTTTTATAGGAATGAATTTGTTGGTAATTACAATGTAATACTGCTTTCTTCTTTTTGTGGAATTTTGTTTTTGTTTGTGTTGTCTAAAGTGATTGCAAAATTGCCTATAGTCAGTTTTTTTGGGCGATATTCCATTATTGTACTTGGAGTTCATTGGAATATCATGCACTTACTCAATTTTATATTTGTCGGATTTGGGGATTATAGAAAATACATTGTTTTTGTATCATTGATGACTATTACTTTTTTCATTATTAAGTTAATGGTTAAGTTTACACCTCAATATGTTGCTCAAACGCCTTGTATTTCTATTCAGGGTAAAACAGTGGTGTTTAATTACAGGTTATTAGATAAGATGATTTAATTGAGATATGAGATCATGATAATTTTTTTTAGTTATTGATGTAATATTGTTTAGGGAATAGGCTTGCTTAAGGCTGCTTTTTGTTAATTAGAGAACGGTTGTTGCGATTATTTATTTGTAATAGATAAAATTGAAATATATGATTATTAAAAGGCTTTTGGTTGTATATAGTTTCATATTAGTTATTTTTACAGTTTTGATTATTGCTGTTCATACAATACCTAAAAAAAGTATTGGAAAGAATATAATTGGATCAACGCATACTCTGGAACAGGAGGGGATTTACAAAAGAATATGTGGACTTGAAATGTTTCAGCTTGATAATTTTACAGATTCATATATGTTAAATATTGCAGCTTCAGCTGACGAGAGCAGGCCAATTGAGTCTGCAATGATGAATTACAATTTCAAATCTGACAATTTTCTTAATATGCCGTACGATACAGAGAACGCGGCGATTGGAAATATGACCGGACTTAAGGAAAGTAGTTATGGAAGATATTGGCAAGGCTATCAGGTTGTGCTACGCCCCTTACTGGTTGTTATGGATTATAATCAGATTCGCATACTGAATTATATTTTATTTATATTGCTTATTTCTATATGTACGTATCTATTGAATAAGAATATAGGTAGTGTCGTTGCTTGTATCTTTGGTTTGTCTTTGTTGGTAATTAATTTTCCAATAGTTCCCCTTTCAATGCAGTTTTCAACCTGTTTTTATATAGCCATTATAAGTATGATCCTTATAATGCGCTATCCCGTTCTTGTCAATAGTAAAGAAAATGTTTTGATTACTTTTTTCATTATCGGGGCTGTTACAAGTTACCTGGATTTTCTTACAATACCTCAGGTGACTTTGGGATTCCCATTGGTAATATACCTTTTAAGCTGGGATTCTCAGGGTAAACTTAAGAAGGTTTTTGTAATATCTTTATTCTGGGTTTTGGGATATGGGATTTTATGGGCATCGAAGTGGGGTATCGGTTATTTATTGACCGGAAATAATATTCTTTCAGATGCAATTCAGTCTGTTGAACTTAGGACTTCTAATCAATATAAAGGGGTTGAGATGTCATTACCTGAAATGATTCGACGAATCTGGCTAAATCTGCAGGAAAAACAATTGACATATTATTTAATAATCGGAATTGTAATATCTATTGCAATGTTGAAAGTTTATCTTGTGAAAGTTCATTCTAAAACCATTTTAAAAGAATATAGTTTTCTTCTATTGATTGGAGCTATTGTGCCAGTATGGTATCTGGTGATGAGGAACCATTCTCTTATTCACATCTGGTTTACCTGGAGGGCATTAGTCTTGTCGATATTTAGTTTTCTACTCTTCTTTTATTTTACATTATTTGTTTCGAAAAAAACACCCCAAAAAACAAAGTCATGAAGAAAATAGCAGTTTTGATCCCATGCTACAACGAAAGCAAGACAATAGTAAAAGTCGTATATGACTTTAAGAAAGTTTTGCCTGAAGCAGATATATATGTCTATGATAACAATTCAAATGACGATACAGATAAACTTGCCAGTCAGGCAGGTGCAATTGTGAAATATGAATATCGTCAGGGAAAAGGAAATGTAATTAGAAGCATGTTTAAAGATATTGATGCAGACTGCTATTTGATGATTGATGGAGATGATACATATCCAGCTGAGAATGCAAAGCAAATGTGTGACCTGGTGTTGGATAATGGCATTGATATGGTGATAGGAGATCGATTGTCATCGACTTATTTTGAGGAAAATAGAAGGCTTTTTCATAACACGGGAAACAGACTTGTACGGATCTTAATAAACTGGATTTTCCAAAGTAGTATTAAAGATGTAATGACAGGGTATCGCGCATACAGTAAGTCATTTGTTAAGCATTTTCCTGTATTATCCAAAGGGTTTGAAATTGAAACTGAAATGACTATTCATGCCTTGGATAAGAACTTTCTAATCCGTGAAATTCCTGTAAATTATCGTGATAGACCGGAGGGAAGTATTTCAAAACTGAATACATATAATGACGGTTTAAAAGTTATATATACAATTTTTAAACTATTTAGAGATTACAAGCCATTTTGGTTTTTTTCATTAATCTCATTAAGTTTGATATTGGTTGCGCTAGGGTTGTTTATCCCTGTTTTTGTTGAATATTTGAATACGGGATTAGTACCGAGGTTTCCTACTTTAATAGTATCAGGATTTATATCTCTATTGGCTATCCTTTTGTGGATGTGTGGACTAATATTAGAAGTCACGGTAAAGAAGCATAGGCAGCTATTTGAATTATTGCTGAAAAAATGAAAGTAGATTCATATAAAAAAAATGGAAGAGGTATATTGTTGATGGTGATTTCCTCTTTTTTTGTTTGTTTTGGACAGTATTTCTGGAAAGTCTCTGTTCACAATAATTTTCTTTTATTGATTGGTTTTTGTTTGTATGGAATAGGTGCTATGTGTATGCTTATTGGATATAGGTACGGGAGCTTGTCTGTGCTTCAGCCTGTTTTAAGTATAAATTATGTGTTTAGTCTCCAAATCGGGTATTTCTTACTATATGAGCAAATATCTTTGATGAAAATTATAGGAGTAGTTATTGTTATTGTTGGAGTTTTATTTATCGCTGGAGGAGATTGAAATGTTTTTGATATTAATATTAATAATGACGTTTATTGGAGCTCTGGCCTCAGTATTTCTTAAAAAAGCATCGTCAGCTGGTTGTATAAGAGATATTTTTTTGTCAGTCTATCTTTTGATAGGAATAATATTGTATGTGATTGCGGCATGTTTAAATATCGTAGTTTTATATCACATGGATTACTCTATTGTTTTGCCTCTTACTTCTATTACCTATATATGGACTATGATTTTGTCTTATCTTGTTTATAAAGAAAATATTGGGATTAAGAAGATTGTTGGAACAACATTAATCATCATAGGCGCTATTGTGATGTTTGTTAGGTGAAATTATCTATAGTTGTTTTTTGGGTTCGTTTTTTAGTTGGTGATATGATTAAATTTTAATTGAATATAATGTTCAGGTTTAGATATGATTATGTTGATGCTTGTAAAGGCATTGCGATATCGCTTATTGTTTTTGGCCATACGTTTAATGGTAATGGGATTCTTTCCTTTATCTACGCCTTTCACTTGCCCGTATTTTATTTTATATCAGGTCTTCTTTATGATGAGGAAAAGAATCGAAATTCAATCAGTTTTATCAGAAGAAAGTTCAGATCTTTACTTGTTCCGTATGTTTATATATATTTGATTTCTTATTTGTATTGGATTATAATTGAACGTCATTTCAGGCCGGATTTATCAGGAATGGAGCTGTATAAGCCACTTCTTGGAATGCTTTATGGTACAGATAGTATTTATATGGTTCCCAATGGAGCATTATGGTTTTTACCTTCACTATTTGTTTGTGAGATTATACTTAGTATGGTAATGAAGCATTTCAAAACAAATATCCAAAGAATTGGAATCTTTGGCCTGATCGTATTCGTGGGATTGATTTTATCTAAGATTTGTGTTTTAAGGCTTCCCTTTAGTTTGGGTTCTTCGTTAGTCGCTTTAGTATTTGTAGTTATGGGTTTCTATTCTAAAAATATTATTAACCGGTTAAATGAGGATTATAAATATTTACGAATAATGATGATCGTAATTTGTTTTACTCTTGTTTATATTTTCTCAAGGCTTAACGGGAAAATAGATATAGATTATACTAATTTCCGTAATCCTTTGTTAACCTTCACAGCTGCATATATGGGGTGTCTGGGTTTACTTCTTTTATCAATAAATCTGAAACGGATTGCTTTACTAAAGTTTTTAGGAATGAATTCATTACTTATTTTGGCGTTTCATCAACAAATCAAAAGAGTGATTATGCAATTCTTTTCAATTGTGGCTGATGTACCTAAATTATATTTTCAGGAGTCATTGCCTTATTCTATACTCTCAGTGAGTATTGTAATGCTTGCAATGATACCATTGATCTTTTTTTTCAACAGATATTTTTATTTTGTAACTGGACGAAAGACGACATTTGTATCAGATAAAGCTAAATAATGCTTCCATGAGAAATGATAAAATTAAAATTTTACAAACCATTCGTCAAGGCAAATTCGGGGGAGGAGAAACGCATGTTCTGGAATTATCTACGCGTTTAGACAGAACAAAATACGAGGTAATTGTTCTCTCTTTTTCAGACGGACCCATGATGGATGAGTTGAATGCCCGGGGTATCAGAAACCGGATTATATCATCTGAAAAGGCATTTGACCCTAAGACCTTTAAACAGGTAGAAAATTTACTGATAGAAGAGAAAATCGATTTGATACATGCTCACGGCTCCAGGGCCTGCTCCAATGTGCTGTATATAGCCCGTAGGCTTAAAATTCCGGTAATTTACACTGTTCACGGTTGGTCATTTCATCCTGATCAGAATTTTCTAGTGAAACGCTTACGTATCTGGTCGGAGAAGTTGCTGACTCGCTTTTGTGAACGGACAATCTGTGTGTCAAAAAGTAATCAGCAGGAGGGGGAGCGGTTGTTTGGATTGAAGCGATCGGAGGTTGTTTATAATGCTGTCGATTTTACCCGGTTTGATCCTGATAGAGACTATGTATCATTGCGAAATAAACTGGGTATTCCCCGTGAACAGATTGTTATCGGATATATCGTGCGTATTACCCGACAAAAGGATCCATTGACTCTGATAAAAGCATTCAGTCGACTAGTTCAGGAGAATATGAATGTTACGCTTTTGGTCGTTGGTGATGGTGACCTCAAAGAGGAAATGCACTGTTTAGCCGAAAATCTGGGTGTTATGTCTCAGGTCGTCTTTTTGCCGTTTCGCAGTGATATTCCAGTTGTTCTGAATGCGATAGATATTTATTGTTTACCATCACTCTGGGAAGGATTTCCCATTGGAATTTTAGAAGCGATGGCCATGAGAAAAACGGTAGTTACGACTCCTGTAAACGGAAATACGGAACTTGTGACAGATGGTGAAACCGGATGGCTGACACCAGTAGCCGATATCGAAAAACTTGCATCAACATTGATCTCGGCTTGTGAAAATCTCCATATGCAAAGTCGAATGGCAGAAAATGGTTACCATTTTGTACGAAACAATTATTCTTATGACAAGTTATTGAACCGGATTTGTTCTATTTATGACGAATTTCACCTTTATTAGGGGTGTATTTGAATCTGTTCTGTTCATCAAATAGCCAGTCCATTAATGATGAAGCGAAATTATAGCCGTAAAATCTTTGTGTAGCCAGTATTCCGGTAAGAAAAGGATTTGACGCATTTGCTATATAGACTAAACGACTGAATAAAGGTAATTTATAGTCATGCTGAAGTAGTCCGGTATATGACCGTAATCTGTGGCTAAAATTTGATTTGATTTGTTGGTTTTGTTTCAGGTACTTTTTATTTGTGTAGTTTAAAGAGATCAGCCAAAGACAATATTGTTTTATCGCAGTAATGTAAAAATCATAAAGTCTGTTTTCTTTAAAAAAAGCAATGCGTTCCTCCATTGCATCGGCATAATCAGTTTCTTTCCTGAAATCGCCATTTCGCATAATGCTGTTTGGGGATTGAACATAAAAATACAAGGACTGCTCTGTCAAAACAATCTTTTTTGACGAATATATCAGTTTATAAGTAGTAAACTCATCTTCCCGGATTCTGCCTTTGGGATAGCGAATCTTGTCAAACAAATCACGCTTGTAAAGTTTGTTCCAGGCAATGGTAAAATCCAGACAAGAATAGGTGAATAGTCTGCTTAATGCTTCCGTTTGTGATAATTCAGTGATGCTGTTTCCCCGTTCGGTAAGGGTTGGATGATTCTCGTCAATACGATCAAAGCGACAAATAGATATATCAGCGTCTGTTTGAATCAGATTCTTATATAAGATCTCATACATCTGTGGATGGATATAGTCGTCGCTATCCACAAAACCGATGTAATCACCGGTTGCAAAGGCTAAACCGGCATTGCGGGCATCTGAAAGCCCTCCGTTGGTTTTATGAATTACTTTTATACGGCTATCTTGTTGGGCATATTTATCACAAATATTACCGCAATTGTCAGGAGAACCATCATTAACTAAAATTATTTCGAGGTATTTGTAGGATTGATTACAAATAGATTCAATGCATTTTCTCAGAAATTGCTCTGTTTTGTATATCGGAACAACAATGCTTATAGATGGTTTTCATATTACAAACTTGTTTGATAGATAGTAGTCTATTCTTTTTCTCCACCAGTTGTAATATCCGGTGCATTTATATCTCAAAGGCATATAGCTATTCATAACGGTCCAGTCATCCGGACATAAATCCTTTGTATTATAGCTTCTTTTAGCAATACCAAACCAGGGAGTCGGATATATGACTTTTTTGTCGGGATGCTTGTTAAGGAATGCTCCCCACCAACCAAAAGTACTGTTGCTAATGATATTGTTCTTGCAAAAAGTTTGCAAATAAAGATCAATAACAGCGTTTTCCCTGTTCGGCAAAGAAAAAGTTATTACCTTTAAATACGGATTTGCAACCAACTTCTCAACTCAACCCACAACTAATCCCACTTAATATCATCACTGATAATCAGAAATCTACCATTGCGTCCTATCGTGTTGATAGCCTGCCTGAAATATGTGATTGAGCAGACGGTGTGATTTTCAGGAGTGTAAAGGTAGTCTCCTCTTCTGATATTGATACTGGTGATATCTTGGTTTAACAGATATCCATACTTTTCAATTATGTATTTCTGGGAATTATCGTCAATTTCAAACAAGCTCTGGATTAAAACCGGATTAAAGTATTTGTATGATTGAAAGAATCCTTCCAAAACCATATCGTCAGTATATTCAATTGGAGAATGTGAGTATTGGAACTCATTATAGATAGTCGAATAGTATTCCGGTTTATTGGGGAGGATTTCTATTTTTCGCAGGATATTATTTCTGTATTGTTGAAGATATTCGTGAAGACTATTTTGTTCGGGTGTAATATGGTCACCTGAATAAACACGAAAGCCAGTGTTATACTTCTGAGCAAGTGTCGCTGCTGCTGCAATCTGAAACAAGTTGTTTCCGAGTCTGCCGTTAAGTATTATGTTTATCATAATCTATTTATTTCGACCTGATTTGTTAATGATATATGATTTTATATCGATTTTTTTATTCAACATATAGTAAGAATAGGAGATCGAAGCAATAAAAAGAATACCACCAGAGATGTAACCTGTCGGAAAGCCCATTATTTTTGTAAATAAAAAGGCTATAATACAAATAATAAACTGTATGACAAAAACAGAAGTACAATCTTTAGAAACAAAGTACTCGTACCTTGAATATACGAGCCAATACACAAAAATGAAAAGAAGCAGATATGAAATAAAAAACGCTATCCCTAAGCCTTCCAATCCACCTAATTTATATCCGATAATATTACAAGCCAGATTGATAAAATTCATGATTATTTCCTTGAATAGATAGAGTTTTGAATCTCCTTTTGCTAAAACAATAAAGCCCATTGTCCAGGATAGAGTCCTGAATAGCAGGCCTAAAGAAATCCATTGCATGTAAGGAAGGGTTTGAAGAAATTCTTTCGTATATAAAAGCTGGATAACGATTGGTGTAGTAGATAATAATAAAACCAGAATGGGTGCCATTATGAGTAAAGATAACTCTGTTTGTTGATTTACTAATAATTTAACTTTCTGATTGTCTGTATTTATTCCTGCTAATCTGGGATAGAAATCAGCTGTAATTGCAAAAAATACAACCCCAACATATTTGTTTGCTATGTTAAAACCGCTTTGAAAAAGTCCCAGATCTGCTAAAGAGCCGGTACGTGAAATATAGATGTTTATGAAATAATTAGTAATCATACTAATAAAAGCACTAAGGGTTATTAGAATTCCCAATTTGATCATTTTCCCTCCATCTTTTAAGGAGGTTTTAAAGGATATATCAGAGGAAGAAAACTTAATTCTTTTCGTATAATACCAATTTAGTAATAGTGACATTATAGAGGATAAAATCAATGTAGGGACTATTCCTTTAATACCATACAAATAATAAACAGGAATCGAAATGACCAAACCTAGTACTCCCCCGACAATGCTACCCTGAGCCATCCATTTGGTTTTTCGCATGCTCTGTAGTAATGTATATTTACCATTTGTCTGGGCGTTAATTAAAAGAGTTACTGATAATATTGCGAATGCCCAGGTATATTGATCATTTCCAAATACCCATAAACTTAACCATGGCGATAATATTAATGTTGTTATCATTCCCAGAAGTCCGGTAGCCCAAAGTAATCTCTTAAATGAAGTTAGAGTGCGGGATAATCTGTTATAGTCATTGCTATCATTAGCTTCAGATATATCACGTACAGCACTTGTTGTTAGTCCTAAATTGGTAACATTGGCAATAACGTCGATTCCATTTTGAAGTAATGACATTATTCCAATTCCAGAGCTTCCCAGCAAGATTGCAATGAATTTTGAACGTATGATTGAGATAATAATAGAAATAAATTGAACGCCACCAAATATAGAGGTTGCTTTAAAAATCTGACGATAACTACTTTGATTTTCTGACATATTTATTCTTTGAAAGACGTTTCGTTTATAGTTCTTGTTTCGTATGAAAAATAAGATTGCCAGAAGTTCTTCCCACTCTTTTCAAAAGCATGGCAACCAAAGGGTAGTATATTGTTATTGAGAGTGAAGCAAATATCCGGATTTAATTCAAAACCAAACTTTATAGCTTTTTTCCATGTTGGGATTCTGAGCCATGGGTAATATCTATTTACTTCAAAGCTCCAAAACATGTCTTCATTATAATTATAAGAATTACCCTTGAAATATATTTCGAAGCGCTTCTTGTGTTTAAATTTATTGATGATTTGAGAGAATTTTCTTGGATTTCGTAATGATAGCCCTCCATTTCCCACCTTGAATTGATTCATGTAAAGATTATTGGGCAAGTTTAATAATAATTTAGTTTTTTGTTTTAATCGACTAATAGTATTAGGCGATTTCCCGATTATCCAAGGAGATCCAATATAATCATAACCTAATTTACACCAATACTCGAGTTCATCTCGAAAAACATAACAATCCAACTGATAAATCAGGATATAATCGTATGATGAAAAGCGGTCATAAAACGCCTGGGTTAGCATCAACTGATTGTATCCGGATATACTTGAGAAAAAATGCGTTCCGAATGTATGATACAGAAGCTTTATATTTTTTTTATCTGCTATTTCGGTATAATTATCCAGACATAGATCTTGAGGGGAGATTAAGGTAAGCGGATGATTTCCCAAGATATCTAAACATCTCTGAAATGAAATAATTTCGTTATGTTCAGGTGTTTCTTTATATACAGGTATGACAACTGTTTTCTTAATAACACTCATGTGAAATATTTTTTAAAGAATAGATTTATAAAGTGCATTTGTTTTTTTGCATGTTGAATCCCAAGAGAAATCTTTCATTCGCTTTAACCCCAGCTCTATTAATCTTATACGAATTATTTTATCTGATATTATCTTTTCAATGGTTAGTCGAATTGAATCAACAGATGATGGATCAAAGTATATGGCTGCTTCAGAGGCTATTTCAGGGAAACAACTTGCATTGCTTAAGCAGACTGGGCAATGATTTGAAAATGCTTCTAATATAGGCATACCGAATCCTTCATAAAAAGATGGATAAAAGAATGCTAAAGCGTGACGATATAGTGAATTCAATTCAGTCTCATTTGCAGAGATCTGGAAAACCTGTTTTTCTAAGTTTTGATATTTAATTAAATGTATTTCCTCCTCAGAAAAAGGACTTCCGGTGCAAACCAGATTTAATCTGGAATGTTGTTTTAATATAGATGAAGCGGCGTCAAAGAAAGTTGTGAAATTTTTGTATCCTTTTCTGTCTCCAACGAATAATAAATATGTACCATATTGATTTCTAAGATATTTTTTTTTAAATGGATGGATTCCATGATATATGACTTCTATTTTATCATCTGCAATGTTGTAGTAATCTAAAATATCTTTCTTTGTATTATTACTAATAGCGATGATTTTATCCGAGTCGTAGATCAACTGTCTTTTATTGTTGATGTCGTTAGTTCTTAATGGGTCGTATTTTTCATGAACAAAATCATGGACAGTGATCACTAAAGGTTTATTTAATAGTCTTTTGAAATAAGTATCGTAATATGTCGGGTGAAAAATATCGAAGTTGTTCGATTTGATTCTAATTGAAGAATAAGCCTTATTTATTTGCTCTATATATTGACTTATTTTGTATCTACCTCTGAATGGGTTGTGGCCTATTGGGTTAAGGACAAAATATCTAGGATCGTTTTGAAGATAGTGGTTGGGTGATAAAAGTGTAGCAATTTCGGTATTATTGCCTAAGTATCTTATTCCATTTGATAATTCATAATGGTAGCGGGCGATTCCTCCAAACCTATTTTTAAAAGTTTGATAGTCGTATAATATTTTCATTTTACTTTTTAAATTATTATTTTGGCTCATGCGTAAGATGTTTCTTACGGTTTTATTCTGTATGCTTGATATTTGAATCGATATACAGTTTGTTTTACCAAGTTAATAGAATTTTCTTCTATTGCGTCATCTACATTTTTCATAAAGTAAAAATGTTTTGATGATACGAAAATAAAATAAGAACGATTCTTTAAGACTTAATTATTACCAGTTGATACAAAAATAGATAATTATTTTGGTTTTAGGTTGAAATGGAATATTGGTTAGCTAAAATATTCAGTGCAATATGATGGATAAATAGCTCTTTTATGCAATTGTATTTAGTATAATCTCGTATTTATTCGTGGCCAAATACAGCTTTAATTTTTTGTTAATATTGGTGCTTGTTTTCTAATACACACTGTGAAAAAATGTATATGTGCTGAATAGCAGTATTGTGTGTTTGTTTATGAATATCGTTTTTTGTAAATTTAAGTTCTTGAAAAACTGTACACTATAAAAGTATCACTAAAAAATGATGTTATGAAAAGATCTCGGTTTATGCTGTTTCTATTATTAATCGTTGCAGGTGGGTTTAAATCCTATAGTGTAGGAAAGGTCTTTTACATAACCGAAAATGGCTTATGTATTCATTATCCTTCCGCCTTTTCTGCCATACCTGAAGGCGGAGATACTATTAAAATTATGCCAACGCGAACTTCCCGGATTTGTTTCAGTGGGTTGAGGGGATCAGCTGATAATCCGATTATTATAACTAACGGGGGGGGGCAGGTGCATTTGCATGCTCCCGGTTATGCTGCTATCCAGATTGATAATTGTAAGTATGTTAAAATATCAGGAGGAGGGGTGGATTCAGTCCATTTCGGATTTCATCTTACAGGTCCTGCTTTTGGGTTGTCTTTGGGTGGATTGTCTTCTGACTGTGAGGTAGAATTTATAGAGATTGACAGTTGTGGTCTTGGAATTGATGCGAAAACCAGTTTCTATGGTAATCCACCATTTCCTTATCCGGTTTTTAAGAATCTGGCTATTCATGATAACTATATTCACAATTGCTGTGAGGGAATGTATATTGGAGAGACTACTTCTCCCGGAATGGAGCTCAGGCATGTCCGAGTCTACAACAATGTTGTGATGAACTCCGGTCGGGAAAGTATTCAGATTGCCAATTGTGTGGAAGATATTGAGATTTATAATAATTTTGGATATAATTCTGGAATGAACCATTCTGCGTTTCAGTGTTATAATTGTCAAATCGGTGGAAATACTATTGCAAGGGTGTACAATAATGTTTTTATAAAAAACCCAGCTCAGGCTTTTCCTGTCTTCGGTAGAGGTGATGTTTTTCTCTATAACAATTATCTGGAAGATAACATGGGTATATTCTCGGATGATCGTTTTCAATCTATCCCGGGTGGGTTCCTGAAAGTTGAGAATAATTATTTTCGTAGAATGACAAATGGAGTGGTTGCAGATATTCGGAATGGAGGTTTTGATATCTACATAAATAATAATAAATATTCGGGTGTACCGACAACTTTTGCATCATCTGCAGTTAATAAAAGAGCGATAGAAAATAATAACAATTTGAAAACTAACGTTGATTCACTTTTGTATTCAGTCACAAACGGTTTATTTTCTTTAAATCAGGATTGTCCGGCTCAGTATAAAGGTCTTGGCCCAATACCCGGTCTTACTCATATGTTTAACAGTACGCCGGTCTTAGATTCCATTCCAGATATTTATGTAAATATGGGAGAAACTACTGATATACCCCTTAATATTTCAGTAGCTGATAATGATATATTGGAGGTGTGGGCCAAAAATCTTCCGTCCTGTGCTACTCTGAAAAAGACTAATAATACAAGCTGGTTTTTGAGAGTTGATGCAAGGGATGTGATAAAGAATGTTTATTTTCCTACAATTTTACTTGCGGATAGTAGTAATAATGCGATTGTTCGTAGATCTTTTAAACTTGCAATAAAGGACTCAATGAACATTCCCACAACATTGAACTTACCTTCGTCTTTATCCGTAGAAGCAGCCAGTAAATTAAAGCTAAATATTACAGGAAATGATGTTAATGGTGATAGTATCCGATATAGCTTTATTGGATTACCATATTTTGTGACCATATCGTATCATGGTGATTCTGCCTATTTTAATATAAAACCCTCAAATATTAATGTAGGTTCTTATTCGATTATAGTACGGGCAGAAGATGGATATAGCAGAGAACCTGCCATTGATACCCTGAATTTAACCATTACACCCGCCGTTTTAGTTCGTGACAGGGTGCTGTATCGAGTTAACTATGGCGCTGGAGTAGATGTGGAAGATACTCCGGTTGATTGGCAAAAAGATTATTCTGATTATAGAAGTTATGAAGCGAATTATTCACGTGCGACCGGTTCCGGTGGAGTTACAAACGAATGGGGGATACCAGTGCATGTGTTTGGCCCATTTCGATATAATGGTGTTGGAATGCAGAATATACTTTTTGAATATCCATGTAGGCCGGCCCGATATCAGGTTAATTTGTTTTTTGCAGAAAGATCGTATGAAGTGTCAAATAATTCTGCAGGTACATTTGGTATATATTTAGAAGACAGCCTGATGCAGGATAGCGTGAATATATTTAACGAGGTCGGATATAAACCACTTAGAAAAACTTTTACTGTTGATGTCTATGATAATAGCCTGAGCCTAAAGCTGAAGTGTTTAATTAATATGGCTAAACTCAATGGTATAGAGATAAAATATCTGGAAGCTATCAATTTACCTCCGGTTATCGAAGATATTTCATCTCAATCAATTAGAGAAGGAGATACATTAACTGTTACAAAGTCTTTTACAGATGATGGATTCAACGGAGTGGATACTCTTAATGTAAAAGTCGGAGACTTACCGTCCTTTATAACAATTAATCGAAAGGGAAATATCCTGTCATTTCATTGTGCTCCCGGATATGAGGATAGTGGAGTGTATTCAATACCAATTCATGTCTCTGACGGTGAGTTGATAGCCACAAAGAGTTTTAATCTCACCGTAACAGATTATCATATTAATCCACCAGTATTGACGACTGTGAATAAAATATCCATAGTGGAAGGAGTAAAAGATACACTGATCTTCTCTTATTCAGATCCGGATAACGATGTCTTGACTTTGACAATGTTGCAGATGCCCTCCTTCGGTACATTTACAACGACCGGTAATGGCTCCGGACGGATAGTAATGACCCCCGGATATTCATCAGCTGGTAATTATATGATCCGGGTTAAAGCTCGAGATAGTTTTGGCTTTGAATCAACAGACACAATTAATCTGGTTGTATCAATGGGGTATGAGGTTGTTAGAATACCACTTAATGTATCAATGATTACAAATGCGATTCCCAATACCTATCCTCAATTTTGGGTAGATGAACAAACGAAGGATCCATTACAGAATCAACATCCAACAGGGGGATCATGGCAGGCGAATCCAAATTACTTACCCAGTCAGTTTTATATCGATTTAGGAGCTAAGTATGTGATTAAGAAAATGTATTTTCATGATATGTACAATGTGGGGACCTTCTACACCTCTATAGGTGAGCCTAATAACTGGACTGAGATTTTTTCAGTATATACCGGAGCCTTTAATAGTTGGAAGTTAATAAACACCGATGTAATTACACGTTATTTGAACTTTAGCATTAAAGATAAATCCAGTCCACAGGTTAATGAACTCGTTATATATGGATATCTGAATCCGACCATCTCTGCCAATAACAACAATCCGTCGGCTTTCAGAATAAAAGACGGATTTGAGATCGCATCGAATAATATACCCAGGGAGACAAAAGTGTATCCGACACTTGTATCTGAAGAATTAAATATTCAGTCACCTGAATCAAAAGTGACTACAGATATATATAATATGCAGGGAAGCCTGGTTTGTAAATCGACAGACCGTATAATTCAACTAGGTAGCTTAGCGGGTGGTATTTATGTCGTAAGGGTATATAATCAGTCGGGAGAATTGTTGGTACGAAGTAAGATCTGTAAAGAATAAAAGAGTCTATGTTTATCAGATCGTTAAGGAGGCCTGCATTTGCAGGCCTCCTTTTTTAGTCAATGCTGGAATCTATTCCATGTGATATCTAAGAAATGATATCACTACTCAGTTGTTTTGCAAATATATGATTGATCCATGTAATCAATTTATTTAACAGCAAGGCTAACCCTAGCGATAAGAGGCCAAGTATAACTATATAACCAACTTTTTCGGGTTTCGTCATTGTCGGATATGGCATCAAATGCAGGATGGGCTCATGAATCAGATAGAATTCCAGGCTTAGATTGCCAATAAAAATCAGAGCAGACAGGATTCTATTCCGTAATGGAGAATTGTTATTTTTCTCACAAAATAAGATCAATAATATAATAAGGCCGGGTACGACAAAAATAAAAGGTAACGGACACCAGGCCGCACTATATGGCTTTAAAGTCGTATATAATAGCAATGTGCTGCATAAGCCTGTACTTATAAGTAGGATAGCTGTTTTGATTAATGAATTTTCTTTAAATCCGAGGGGCTTATTATTTGCTATGTACGCCGAGAGGACGCCGATGGAAAAAATGGGGATTCTGCTGAAAAATCCTATTCTTAGATCTGGGAATACTATATAAGCCGGAATCGTAATGAGAACACCGATAATAACAGCCTGGAAGGTGGTTTTATAGGGGGAGGGATTGAACCACTTAAGATAAAACGGAAAAAGTAGGTAAAATACCAGAATGGCCGAAATGTACCAGGACTGGAAAGAGTCACCCCACCAGTATCCGATTGTAGATAATATACTTAAGGTTTCCCGGAAGTCACTGTTTTTAATCATACAGACGATGCAGGCAACGACTAAGAATGTCGGATATACTCTTTTAATCCGTTTTATGTAAAATGACTTGATTGTTTGTCTTTTTAAAGAAGCATAATACAATCCATATCCGGAGAGAAAGATAAAAATATCAACCCCGATGAATAACCGGTTTTTAATTGCATTTATGGCAGGATGATTTGTGTAGATGGGGTCATGGAATATGTAAACAAAAATGGTGGCTAATCCCATTAGTCCGGTTCTGTATTTGGATATTAAACCGAAAATATTGAATTTTTTAATTGGATTTTGAATGCAATCTTTTTTCATAAATTACACAACAACAGATTTTCAAATAGTATATAGATTTCAGATCAGTTCCCTGTTTTAATCAGTCTTTGTTTAGTTATTTAATTAAAGCATGGAACAATGTGCACCATTGGTTCATGATTACCTCTTTTTTATATCTAGACACATTGGATCTTGCTTTCTTCCCCATTTCAATTCTATTCTCTTCATTATCCATTATAAAGCAGATTTTTTCTGCTAATTGCTGGATATTGCCGTTTTCTGCCAGAAATCCATCCATGCCGTCTGAAATAATGTCTGATGGCCCATTCGGGCAATTAAACGATACAACAGGTAATCCACAAGCCATAGCCTCTATTAGTACCATTCCGAACCCCTCAAAACGTGAGCTCAATACAAAGATGGAGCTCTGGAGGTAGTGGTCGATAATGTTGTTGACCGGTTTCTCAAGAAAAATGTTTTTTTCCAGATTATTCTTTTTGATTTGTTCGGTTAGTTGATTATAAAGCGATCCTTCGCCATAGATTTTTAAAATCCAGTCAGGGAATTTAGTTGCAACAATTCTCCATGCATCGATTAAGAGATCATAGCCTTTTTGCTCTTCAAGTCTGCCTACGCTTATTACTATTTTATTCTGGCATGAACTGGTTGGCGCAGGGTAAAATGGAAGAGCATTGGGGATAACAGTTGTACTTCTGATCCCTTTCCAGTTGTAAGCATCGTCATTTGTGAGAACAACGAGTTCGGTGAACTTTCTGATAGCTTGTTCCATTTTTAGGTTCCAGATTCTCCCAACTATTTTATAAAGTCCGCCTTTTTGTTGTAGTAAATGGTTATTCCGGATATACTTTTTAGAGACATGAGCTTCTGCAATTTTCAGACTTCCGTCATTGATTGAGGTGAGAAAATCAATATCCCTACTGATCGTTGTCAGGGTTATATTGGGTTTGATCCGGCGTAAGGTCGAGGTAAGTCTTGATTTGTAAAGTTTTAAAAGCCGGAAATAGATCCATCCCCGTTTCAGAATGCCATGCCGGTATTGCAGGTTGAAATTAACTTTCAGATCGATATGTGTGACCTTGGGGGATAATGGAAAAGACAATGGCAGATTATTTTGGTGCGCTGTTATGATAAATACTTTATATCCGAATACTTCGGCAAAGTAGTTGGCTTTTTCGGTGATTACACGATCGGCACCTCCCATCGTAGTAAGAGCCGGATAAATATAGGCAATACGCATAATTCAGGACTTAAAAAGGATTTATTGAAAGATCTTTTCCAGTATATTTCTGATTTTCTTAATATAACGGGTGGCCTCACCTGTTGGTTTAAAGGATTTCCATGCCGTTTGTTTTAGAAAAAAATAAAACAAATTCCAGAAGTGCCGATCACTATTATATGATTTGTAGATTGGTTTACGCTGAACAAAGTGAATAAGATAAGGGGCAGGATGTGATATAGTGGCAAAGTGATTCCATCGGCTGTCAAGCTCTGTCCATTGATTGGCCAGAACAATGTTTAGGCCGTACTGATCAGGATAATTGGCGAAAGCTCTGTTTTGATTGATACATTCAATAGTTTGTTCGGCGATTTTATTTTCCTTCCAGAGTTTTGAGTTCATCAGGAGTAATCCGGAATTGAAATATTTAGTATCCGGGGCAAATCCCAGTTCCTTATAGTTTTTGACCCCTCCCCAGCTGTTGTTGAAGACTGGTACGCCAAGGTCGGTAACGGCAGCAGCAATATTGTGGCTAAGATCGGTATCGAACAACAGGCTGATATCTTGTAAGACAATCATATCTACATCCAGATATAGCACTTTATCAACATTATCCGAAAGGAAATGGGGAATGAACAGCCGTGCATAAATGGACAAAGGATAAGAACTTTTATCGACAGGCAGTTTGATACCATTGGGGATTATTTCAGATATTTTTTTCCAGATTAGTGTGGTAACATCCGGGTTAATGGAGAGTTGTAGTTTTTTTTTGTTGTGAACGCTTATTCGATCCTCAATAATATACAAATCTATTTTTTTATCGCGACTAAGATTCAATTCGATGGATTTGATCAAAGCGGCAATCATGACAACATAGTGATTATCCGATACAACAACAATGGATAAAGGGCTCATAAATATGTGAGATTAAATGAAATATTTTACAAATATACACTTAATATGTGAATTGAAATGAGTGTAAAAATAAAAAGTGATTTTAGAGTAATATAGTTATTTTATATGATCGTAGTAGAATCTTGTGTTAGCTATGTGTATACAAGAAAATTGCATCAGTTTGTTTATTATTTAATTATACAAATGTAATAGCTAATAGTTGTGTAACCCGAAATTATTTTGTTTATTTGACAAGTAATAAATGTTAACTCTTATCGGGCAAAACTTATGTTTATCGGAGGTTTTAAATCAATCGGAGCAATCCGGAAATCGGATTTTGCAGGACTGAGACTGCATGATTTTTTATTTTGTGATGAAAAATGCCAGGCAGCAACAGTAAATAACAACTGTGTTTACCTTTGGGGTAATATATCGGCATCTCAATTGAAAAAAGAAGAGGACTGTAATGCAGAAGGTCTTCTGGAATCATACCTGCTTCACGGATCTGATGCTTTTAAGCAATATGATGGGTGCTATGCCGTCATTATCGCTGAGCCTGAACGGTTGACAATTTACCGGGACAGGCATGGTGCAGGACCTCAGGTGTTCTTTAATGAACAGTATTTTACCAACGATCTGAAAGCATTCAGAAAGATCAGTGGTTTCGATGTGCAACCAGATTTAACATCAATTTCATCGTTTCTGGAGATAGGTTATATTCCATCGCCCCGTACTTCACTCAAAGGTGTTAGAAAGTTGCCTGCCGGCAATTGTCTGATTTATGAAAACGGAAAAATTGAATTAAAGTCGTTGTATGAATACACTGACTTCTTAGGTTTATATGGAACGACAAGAATGACAGTTGAGGAAGCAACAGAAGAATATGAACGATTGCATAAACAAGCTATTCAGCGACGCATTGCAGATAAGAATGATGTGGCGTTGCTATTGAGTGGAGGGTATGATTCCGGAGGTAATTTGTCTACTTTACGGGATATCTATAGTGGAAATGCAAAAGGCTTTTCAGTCGGATTTAAAAACAACCCCTGGACAGAAGTGCCTTTGGCCAGATTAATGGCAAAAGAATTTGACGTAGATTTTTATGATTATGAAATCGATGGTTCGGAAATTGATTTTTTGCCTGAAATTATAGGGCATTTGGGCGATCCGTTTCAGGAGGGAGGTTTGATGGTTAATTATTGTGCCATGAAAATGGTGGGATCCCATCGGCCCGAAGTCGTATTAGGAGGAGATGGTAATGATCAGCATTTCGGAACGTCAGGAAAAGAACTGGCCCTGAATCATCGGTTGCGTAAATCAGGAGCGGGTATATTTCAGAATATGTTTAGTGCAATCTCAAAAAATAATCTGTTTGAGAATGATAATATTCTGTTCCGGGCAAGATTTCATAATGACAAAATATTGCATGTGTTGAGATGTGATGGGTTTGGATTTAAGCCTCATCAGCAGAAACAATTGTTAAAGGCACAAGGGGCGATTCACAAGCATGATTATGCTAATGGAGTACCATCAGTTTTTAGGGACTACAATCAGTTTTATCTGGCCAGAAACTTTCATATCGATATAAAACAGGTGATCAATGAGGTGATCTTATTTAAGGCATCCAAAATGGCTGAGCTTTTTGAGAATCAGATTGCATTTCCTTATATGGATGCGGATGTTTATAACTTTCTGATGACATTGCCGAGGGAATATAAGTTGAAGAATTCGTTTGAGGATATAATGAAAGGAAAAGGTGTATCGAAATACCTTCATAAAGCTTATCTGAAACCGAAATTACCGAATGAAATCACGGAACGAAAAAAGCAGGGGGGATTTGCACCTTTATCGATATTCCTGAGTGATCCTGTTAAAAGGGAAAAGATTAAAAGATTCATCGTCAATTCTAATGCTGCAAAAGAACTGTTTAATGCCAGTTATATTGACTCTGTATTTGCTCAGTTTGATCAGATCGAAAAGACCGGTGGATACTGGTTCTGGTATAAGCAGGTGAAGTCGACACAACTATTTAATTTGTTGGTAATCGCTATTTGGTGGGAAATTATGATTGAAAATAATCAGCGGGCTTTGCTGAGTGATTATTTTTTATCCTGAATATGAAATATTGAGAAATAATGAGTAGTGTCAGATTTAATAGTATTGACTTGTTTCGTTTTGTAGCAGCCTTTTTTATTGTTGTTCTGCATTCTGAATTCAATGGAGTATCATCTGGTGCTGTAGATGTTATTCGGCAAACAACCAGATGGGCGCTTCCTTTCTTTTTTATGGCAAGCGGATTTTTTCTTGCAGGAAAAATCGATGATGATGGAAGGATACGTTTTAAAAGCATTCAAAAGACGATTATCCGGCTAATCAGTATTCAGGTGGTGACCAGTCTGGTCTATATATTGACAGAATGGATGATAAACGGATATTTGAATTTTAAACTGAAATTCTTGTTTGTAGGGGCCTGTTTTCATTTATGGTACATTAGTTCACTGATAATTGGTTATCTGGGCATAAGTATTCTTTATAAAGGGAACAAGCGGTGGCTAATCGGTGTTATTTCAATTGTATTGCTTGCGTTGGCTATATTTGCAGATGGGTATGATAAATTCTTTGGCATCGATTTGCCATATAGTCCATTCCGATTTCTGCTATCAATCCCATTGATGTATATTGGTATTTGTGTGTCAGGTATAAAATCCTTGAAAAAAGAGATAATTCTGTCATTGTTGTTACTTGGGGTGGTTATGCAATTTTTTGAAGTTAATATTCTAAAGACCAACTTCGGGCTTCCTATATATGACAGGCAATTTGTATTTGGAGTGTTGATAGTTGCCCTTTCAGTTTTACTATTTGCGGTAAATTTTTCCATTAAAGATAATATCCTAAGTAGATCGGGGATGAAGTATTCACTTTTTGTCTATTTGTATCATCCATTGATTTTTCTTTTGTCTAAAGTGATATTTAATCGAATGAATTCAATTGACGTGATTACGGGTTTGTATATTCCTGTATGGGGGTTTTTCATAACACTTGTTATTGCATTCTTATTTTCCCGGAAGTTAAATCCGGTTTTTCGGATCATTAATGGCGAATGGCGAATACGGTCCTGATCAAATATTACATGTATCTACCTGAATATTTGAGGCTGACATCACTAATGTACATTTCATAGTTTGTATCAGTTGAATTTCTTTAAAATGCCAACCTTCGTATTCTACAACAGATGAATCATTAAAAACAGGCACCTGGAATTCTTCTAGTTCAAGGATTTTGTTTGCTTTCATAAATGCTTCTTTAGCCGTCCAGATCTGAAAGAATGATGATCTTTGCTTATTTAGCGGGAGGTTTTTCAAATGAAGAACTTCGTTGGGATGCAGGTACTCCTGAGCCAGCTCCATGAAGTCAAATTCAGGATCAATATATTCGAGATCAATTCCGATTTGAACGTCTTTCCCAATTGCAATTACGCTGAATTGCCGTGATGATGATATGCTGAAATCGAGGTGCAGATGATTTTGATCACCTGCGATTACAGATTTTCCCTGTTCGTTCAGGTTCAGTCGGATATCGGTAGGCGAAATATCCAGATATTGACCCAGGATGGTTCGCAATACACCATGACGGATAACGTAGTTAGTTCGGTCATTTCCCGATTTAAAGCCGGATGCCTTTTCGGCTTCATCTGTTTGAAGAAGGCTTTTGTAAAAGCCGTAATCCTGTTTCAGCTTCTCAGTATCCAGAAAGAGAATGGTTATAATACGATTTGACAGTACGTCTGTTTTCTGTGTCAGGAAGCCAGCGTACCGATCATTTAAATCCGGCTGATGTTTATCTGGTTTCCGGTTAAAATATCCGGCAACCGGTTTGGTTAATTTACTAACAAAAGGTTCTTTCAAAAAATCGGCATGTTCGCACAAATAGGTATTGATATGAATCCGGCCCTTAATATTATAACGCCAATACATATCGGGGAATGCCTTTACCAGAAAATGCATCTGATTGCGGACAGGATGCACTTCACTATCGGTATTGAAAAAGTGAAGATCTCCCTTATATTTTCCTTTAGGGGTGTAGTTGTTCCAGATAAACCATAGTTTTTTCTGAAGTTGATCCCGGTGGTGAATGCTCTCATCGATGAAAACCTTGTGTTCGTTCATTAAAAACGGAACCCGGTATCTCAGGTATTTCCTTTTATTCCGGAATGACAACCGGGAAAATAGTTCGGCCTCGTTAAATATCCGGTCAAGGAGGGTGTTTTTATTGAATAGCGGTTTTATCCCTTCGGTATCGATAATACCCAGAAAACCTGTTTTAACGCCGGATTGCTGTAATTGCAATGCCATCTCAAACACCACCCTTCCGCCAAGCGAATAACCGATAAAATGATAAGGACCGTTTGCCTGAACAGATCTCACCAGATTTAGAAAATAATCAGCCAATTCAGACAGAGCCAGATTGGGTAGTACTTCTTCCGGCTTTTCCGGATATTCCAGCACGTATAAAGGTTGCCGGGTATTCAGCTTTTCAGCAAAAGAATGAAAGGTAAAAGCATTGCCAATGATTCCCGGAACGAGAAAAACCGGTTCTCCTTCACCTTCACGGATTTTGACTAATTCCTTAGGTAAGTCAGAAACATGTTCCTTCAATAGTAATTCTTTCAACAGGCAAATAGTCGGATATTCAAAAATGGACTTGACGCTAAGTTTGACCGGGAATTCCTGATTCATCCGATGAATTAATCGAATAGCCAACAAAGAATAACCTCCGATTGCAAAGAAATTGTCATGGACATCGATCGATTCGATATTCAGTACTTCTTTCCAGATTGCCTTTAGTCTGCATTCAACCTCCGGAGAGGCGTTCCTTGAAGAGTCGGTGCTTACAGAGGGGCTGTTGGCGGTAATGTTTGTTTTTTTCGGAGTGGTATCAGGCCGGATTTCTTCCTGAAGAATCAGATCATCCGGATGGGTCAGGCAAATTCTGACGGATTCGTCAAACAGGAGCAACCATTGCCGGATTGTGTCCGGTTTATAGAGGTCGGTATTGTATTCGCACCTGAGATGTAGTTTACCGGAGTGTTCTTCTGCGATAAAAGTCAGGTCGCATTTAGACGTTCCGGAAGATAGTATCTCCAATGTGGCATCTATTCCGGACATCCGGATATCTTGTTCTTCGGCATTTTCCAGGACAAACAAGATCTGGTATAAGGGCGTTTTTGCCAAATCACGGTTGGGTACAATCTTTTCGACCAGTTTATCAAAGGGGATATCCTGATGATCAAACGCTTCTTTTACGGTCTGATTGACTCTGTCGATTGCCTGACGGTAGGTTAGTGTCGAATCAAAATCCGTAGAGAGGATCATTGAATTTACAAATAGCCCGATTACATCTTCAAACTCATGCTGATTTCTATTGAAGTGGGGGCTGGCAATGGAGATGGCCTGTTCTCCGGTAATCCTGTACAGCATGACCTTGAAGCAGGTGACCAGGGATACGAAAAGTGAGATGCCCTGTTTTTTAGAGAATTGCTTCAGTTGAATTACGATCTTTTCGTCAAATGTATAATCGATATAATCCCCGTTAAATGTTTGTATGGCCGGTCTGGGATAATCGGCCGGCAATTCGGTTCCGTAGTAATTTGATCCAATCTTTTGTTTCCAGTAATTTGTTACGTCGGGATTCTCCTTTTGAACACGGACAATCCAGTTGGCATAACCGGCATATTGAAAAGAGGGGTCAGGCAGATCAATCTTCTTTCCGTCAGACAGGCTATTGTATATCAGGGAGAGCTCTCTTTTAAAAATACCGAGTGACCATCCGTCAAATGCAATATGATGAATATCTAAAAACAAGAGATGATGGGTAGTCGTAATCCGGTAGAGTTTATACCGCATGACCGGATGCCGGTCGGGGAGGAATGGTAGGGATGCGTCACTTTTCAACCTATCGGTGATATTGATATCCGGCAGGGTGGAGAGATCGGCAATTTCCAACGGAAGTTCCGTATATTCATTGATTCTTTGATAGGGGGTACCCTGATCGTAATGGTATGAAGTCCGCAGGATATGATGTCGCCTCCTGATGTGATTGAGCGTGGATTCCAACGCCTTAATATCCAGCCGTCCCATAAGGGTAATGCTCATGGGGATATTGTAGACCGCGTTTGCTCCATTGTATTCCGAGAAAAACCACATCCCCTTTTGTGCGGTTGATAGCGGGTATTTTCCGTTATCGGAATATTTTTCCGTGGAAATGGTTACTCCGGAATCTGCTTTGTATTTCCCGATCAGGGTATTCAGGTGGGCAATTGTGGGGTTGGGATAGAATGCTTTGATGGGAATACTGATCCCCAATGTCTTGTTTACCCGGAATATCATTTGCGTGGCCTGCAGGGATGTGCCTCCCAGATCGAAAAAATGACAGTGAGAGTCGTCTATACGCGTTGACAATATCTCTTCCCACAGATTAACGGGAAAGCTGTGAGAAGAGATGTTATCTTTTAGAGACTTCTTCTGAGAGGTTGTGGGAACCGGCAGATTTTCCCGGTCCACTTTCCCGTTTGTAGTGACGGGGAAATAGTTCAGCTCAATAATCCGATGCGGGATCATGTATTCAGGCAGCCATTCTTTCAGGCTGTCTTTCAGCTGAGAGGCATCGATGGAGGATACGATTTCACACTGCCCGGTCTGCCTGTTCGGGGTATGTCCGGTTATGTAAGTGATGATCTGTTTATCCCTGACCAGGGTCAGGCATGATGAAACGGATTTGTTTTTAAGAATAGCCGCTTCGATCTCACTCAATTCAATCCGGAAGCCTCTGATCTTAACCTGGTGATCTATCCGTCCGATGTATTCGATATTACCATCCGGCAGGAATCGACAAAGATCCCCCGTTTTATAGAGCCGCATTTCTTTCTGACGATCTTTAATCCGGATGCGAATGAATTTCTTTTGAGTCAGTTCCGGATTATTCAGGTATCCGGTTGCCAGTCCTTTGCCTCCGATATAGAGTTCACCCGTTTTACCGGGCGCTACAGGTAGAAGGTGGTCATCCAGGATATAGACTTCGGTATTGGAAATAGCTTTGCCTATTGGAATGGATTGGATATTCCGGTTTTGGATATCGGGTATTTGATAGCAGCAGGCAAATGTGGTAGATTCTGTGGGACCATATCCGTTGATGATTTGTGAATCAGGCAGAAGCCGCTGAGCTTTCCGGACATGATTTACCGAGAGAGCTTCACCTCCGGTCAGGATATACCGGACATTGGATAACATCTCAGGGGAATCACAACCCCATTCGGCTTTCCGGTTGTTCCGGAGGTGTACATGATGTAGGCAGGATCAGAAGCGGAGGTATCCTGCTTTTCAAAGTCATCGGGAAACAAGCCGATCTTATCGGCAGCTTCATCCGGATATAGTATTGGAAATGATGAGTCGGGGGTGATCAGTCCCGTAAGATGTCGCTGGGTGATCAGGATGGATATGCAGGCATCATCAATCATATATTTTAACCTGCTTTGGGGGTAACGTGTGTCCAGCGGTAAATAGACAGCACCCAGTTTCAGAATGGCCAGCATGGATAGGATGGACCACTCTGACGGATCGGAAAGAATACCGACTACATCTCCGTTTTTGATGTTAAATTCATTGAAGAGAAAAGCAGCCAGTTGATTGGACTTTTTGAGTAGATCACTATATGTCAGATCAGTATTATTGATAATCAATCCAACTTTATTGCTGTTTAAATGTGCAATACCGGCAAAATAATGACTTATGGATTTTGATAAACAGGTTGATTCTTTTTCCGATCTGATTTCATTCATAAAATATATACGTTTTCTATATTTCCAACAAATAAGGCGTTCTTATATTAAAAAATCATACGCAGGTATCATATAGACGACCCTATCATCTTTTTCAAATTTATCACTCTGATTAAGAGTAACGATGTACCCCTCTTTTATGCCGAGATTTTGCATAGCTTCTAATAAGCCATTGAGTTCTCTGTCGAAATTCTCGTCATTTATGGTCAGGCATACTTGTATGGCTTCCTTTACAGCATTCTTTTCCATTGTGATAAAGTCACATTCACCACGATCTTTATAATAGAAAATATGCTTGTGTTTTTGACGAAGATGCAAGAATATAAGATTCTCTAAACGTCTTCCCATATTGTCACTTGTTGATACGGAGTTTTCGGTATAAAGCCCCATATCCATAATATACACTTTTTTAGGATTACGGGCCTGAACCTTCAATGAGTGACTGAATATAGGAACAAATTCAAGCAAGTAAGCATCTTTTAGAAAAGAGAAATATTCTAAGAATGTAGCAGGAGATTTTATGTCAAACATTCCGACCAGTTTGTTGGCTGAAACAAGGTTTCCTATATTGGTTATCAGGAATGCTGTTAACTGACGTAATGAGGTTACATCCCTGACAGAATGTCTGACTGCTATATCTCTCAATAGTATATCATCTACAAGAGTATTCAAAATAACAGAAATTCCTGTTTTAACGTATTCAGGTATTCCGCCTGCCCTGAGATAATCCATCACAGCATTCCCTCCATTGTCCAGTTCTTTGAATCGTATAAACTCTGAATAAGAGAATGGGAATAATTCCATTGACAAGTGTCTTCCTGTCAAATGTGTACCTAACTCGACACTTAGCATAGAAGCATTTGAGCCTGTTATAAAGACTTTATAACCTTCACGCAAAAGTTGATTGGTGTATTTCTCCCAACCGTCAACGATTTGTATTTCATCAAAAAAAAGAACCTTTATTTCTCTCTTTTGAACTTCTCTGTGCAGGCGTGCAAGATCAGTAGTTTCAAAACCAGCCAGGCGTATATCATCAAAATTGAGATATATGGCATCTTTATATTCTCTATGAAGTAATTGTAAAAGCAATGTGCTTTTGCCACAGCGACGTATTCCCGTTATTATTGTCGCAAATGAATCTGCAACAGGTATATTGGTGAGTGCATCACGGGTAAATCCCGATTCTTTTTTCAAAAAAGAATCTCTTTGTGAGTCTATTACTAAGGCAATTTCGTCTTGTCTTATCATGCACTAAATCTTGATGTATTATCTTTCAGTACAAATATAATAAATCTTTCAGTATAATGAAAGATATTGAATGCGTAAAGTTGTGAAGACGCAAAGTCGCGAAGATATAAAGACACAAAGTGTTTATTTATAACACGATAAAACATTGTGCTTTTGAGCCTTTGTGTAAGATAGATCCGGCAAGCGGCCTGGAGCCGCTGCACGGTGTGGTATTCGTGAGGTGTATCAGCAGATCTAGGTTAACCTAATCGCAATAGAAATTCAAATCGACCAATTCCTGAAATGACTGCGTAATCTCGCTTTTCAAAGGATTAGAGCTACCGACAAATAGAGAAGAGATAATCTCCATATTTTCCAGATTGCAACAAAAGTCCGCTTTTTCGATGTTATTGCAATGGGCGTTCTTATACCAGGAGTCGAACAATCGCTTCCTTGCCCTATGCTTTCCATCCAGAGAATCCATAATTGTGATTAAAGCATCTGAATTCTTTTCAAAGAAAAGCTCCAGGGTATATCTTACAGTTAGCTCTATTCGAACATCCTTTACCTTGTTCTTTACAAATATCGGTTCTATATTAAACATATAAAGCGTAAACCGAGGGTCATCATTCACTAAAGGATATAATAAAAAAGACAGCTCATAGGTATTCCCATAATCTGTCTCAAAAATATATCCCGTTTCCGAATCAACTAGTCTATAAGGGCTTTGTAAAGACAAAATGAGTAGATTTAAAACCTTCCAATGTTCCGTTTTTCTTGATATACTCACGCATAGCCAATTTATCCTTCAAAGCCACTTTGAAAAAGTCTGCCTTGGAGAATCCCTTATTTTCAGTATTTCTATGTTGAGTTTTCATCTATCAATTCTATCAATTCTATTAATAGTGCAAAGGTATATCTTATTGATACTAAGGGGTTCTACATCAACTGGTTTATTGCTGTATGTTTTGTATATTTAACATTATCCGGCAAGCGGCATAGAGCCGCTGCGCGGTGTGGTGTGTAGGTTTATTCGTTTTGCAAAACGAAGTTGAGGTAATTGTCAGGTGAGATTACGGAATAAGTTGCTGTGGTATATGTTTTCATAAATATGCCGGGCGCTTTGGGCGTTTTACCTCCCCATTTGAATTCAAATGCGTGGAGACCCTCATTGGATTCTTCAATGAGATCAATTTCCTGTCCTTCATAAGTGCGCCAGAAATAGAATTCTTTATGTAACCCGAGGAAATGGTTTTGCTTTATCCGTTCACCAATCAGGTAGCTTTCCCAAAGTGCTCCTATATCCTGACGAAGAGAAACCGGATTAAAATTTCCGATAATCGCATTACGGATTCCGTTGTCGTAGAAGTACCACTTTCCGGCTTTTGAGACCTCTTTACGGAGATTTCGGGAGTATGCTCCTAATCGGAAAATAACAAAGACCTTAGAGAGCAGATCAAGATATTTCTCTACTGTAGTTTTACTCATTCCTAATTGTCGACCTAATTCATCATAAGAAACTTCATTACCCATTTGAAATGCGATTAGGCGAAGCAGGTCTTTCATTTTTGATGAATTCTTAAGTCCTTCAATCGCTAATATGTCTTTAAGCAGATAGGAATTGACTATGTCTCTCAGATATTCTTTGCGAAATTCAGGATTGTCTGTAGTGACAATCTCGGGATAAGATCCGTAAATTAATCTTGAATCCAGATTTCCTTTGGTTTCAAGTCGATTCTCGACTTTAGATAATTCAGCCTGACTGAAGGGAAATAGTAGGAATTGTGTACTACGTCCGACTAACGGTTCTCCCGTTTTATTCAACAGGTCGAAGGAAGAGGAGCCACTTGCAATAACTTTAATGCCCTCTATCTCATCAACAATAAGTTTTAATTTTTGCCCGATATTAGGTATTGATTGAGCCTCATCTATTGCCAATAAATCAATTCCATTCAACAACTGTTTGTAATTTGCAGTTGTTTGTTGTTCTAAAAGAGATACTGTGTTGAAGTCTTCTCCATTCATTAACAGGATTTTTCCATCGAAGTGGTTCATGATCTCGCGAATTACTACCGTTTTTCCAACTCTTCGGGCTCCAAACAATAGAATTGCTTTATTGGGAGCCAATCGGTGTAGGATTCTACTTTGCAGTGTGCGTTCTATTGTATTCATGGTCGTCGTTAGTTTCATACAAAAATAGTAAAAATCGCCAGTATGCTGGCGATTTTACGCTGAAAATCGCCAGTATGCTGGCGATTTTACCGAAAAAGACCAGCGGCAGGGATAGGGAAGATAGTTGATTTATTATCCGGCAAGCGGCATAGAGCCGCTGCACGGTGTGATATCGAAGCGTATGGCGGAGGGTTGAATATGGGGATAAAAAAAGAGGGAAAGCATTTGCTTTCCCTCTTTACGAGTGGTGCCACCAGGAATCGAACCGGGGACACAAGGATTTTCAGTCCTTTGCTCTACCAACTGAGCTATGGCACCGTTGTTTCTCGTTTGCGGTTGCAAAGATAGGGAAGGTTTTTAGATCCTGCAAGAGGTAAGGCGAAATATTTTGCGAAAAAGTGCATTTTTCCCCCGAAATGGCCATTTTGGGGGTATTTCGGGGGTGTTTTCTGCATCTTTCATGCGAATTTGCCTATTTTTGCAGGAAAATAAAACGATGAATCGCGAAGAAATAATCCGAAAAATGAACCAGGCAGGAAAGGAAAAGCGACCTTTTTTGTTTGTAACTGATTTTTCCGGCGGGAAATGTCTTTTTTCTCCATTGGATTTGTTGCCGGAAGATCTTTTTTTTGACGTTCCATTGTTTAAGCGTATTCCTTCTGTAGAGTCAAAAGGTGGTTCTTTTACTTTTCAGAAGTATCCGGTGTCATTTGAAACCTATAAAAAGGGCTTTGATGTGGTGATGGCCGGCATACGCAGGGGAGATTCTTTTCTGGTCAACCTGACTTATCCTACCCGTATAGAAACGGATCTTTCCCCGGAGGAGGTTTTTTTGCGAAGCCAGGCGCCTTATCGTTTGTATATTCCCGGGCAGTTTGTCTGTTTCTCTCCGGAGTGTTTTGTGAAGATAGAGGAGGGTAGGATTTACTCCTATCCGATGAAAGGAACGATTGATGCCTCGGTACCTGATGCGGAGATGAAGATACTGAATGATCCCAAGGAGAAGGCCGAGCATTATACCATAGTCGATCTGATACGTAATGATCTGAGCCGTGTAGCCGATCAGGTTGAGGTGAGTCGCTTTCGTTATATTGACCGGGTTGAGACGAATGGGAAAACTTTGTTGCAGGTCAGTTCGGAAATCGTAGGTCGTTTGCCGGATGATTTTCATGCCCGTTTGGGCGATATAATCTTCTCTATGCTGCCGGCGGGTTCCATATCGGGTGCTCCTAAGGATGCGACGCTTGAGTTGATTAGAAGGGCTGAAATTGACGATCGCGGTTATTACACCGGTATTTTCGGCGTTTTCGATGGGGAGAATCTCGATAGCGCGGTCATTATTCGTTATATTGAGCAATCCGGGGAGAATTTGATATTCCGCAGCGGGGGAGGTATAACCTCGAAAAGTGATGCGGAAAGTGAATATCATGAATTAATAGATAAAGTATATGTGCCTTTTACTTGAATCGATCCGGATAGTTGATGGTGAATGGATGAACCTGGCTTATCATCGGCATCGTATGGAGATTAGCTCAAAAGAGCTGTTTGGTATAACCGTTAGTCCGGATTTTGAGGCTGTGGAAATTCCGGTAGCTTTGAGGCGGGGTGTGGTGAAGTGCCGGGTGCTTTATGATGCGGAGGTCCGCGAGGTAGGTTTTGAGGCATACGTTCCCCGAAAGATTAATTCCCTGAGATTGGTTTATGATGACCGGATCGATTATCACCTGAAATGGGCGGATCGTTCGGCATTGAATGTCCTTTTATCCCAAAAGGGGGAGGCGGATGATGTGCTGATCGTAAAGAGCGGTTGGGTTACCGATATCAGTTACGCCAATGTGGTGTTGAGGTTCGGGGATAAGCTGGTTACTCCTGTCCATTGTCTGCTCAAAGGAACCCGTCGGCAGCAGTTGCTGGATCAGGGGGTGATTGTAGAGCAACCAATCAGCGTAGAGGATTTGTGTAAGGCGGACTCTGTAATTATCATCAATGCCATGTTGGGTATAGAGGATGGCATAGAGATTCCGGTGAACCGGATATTTAAATAGCGTAGTATTATGCAGGCAGATATAGCCCGGATAGGTTTTAGGACTTATCCGGGCTTATTTTTTTTCTGAGATAAATGATTCGGGGGTTACAGGTTTTTAGAGCCTGTTTTTATGCCATTTTTTGCAAGAGCGCGGCTTTTATTGGCTTTGAGGGAGGCTTGTTTCCCGGAAGCCGCTTTTCTATGCCCGTTTACTACCGCATCTTTTAAATTTACCAATACTACGGTTTCTCCGTTTTCTACTTTGCATCGTTGCAATTTGTGAGTCAGCGGGTGGATGTCTTGCTGTGCATAGGCCATAGCTGTCAAAGCAAGGGTGGTCAGCGCGATGAAAAATGTTCTCTTCATTGATTGGCTAAGATTAGGTGTAGGTGTTTTGTGATATAATAGCATAATGCAAATATAGCATTTTGTACGAATGCCATTTCCCCTTTTTTGAATAATTTACACCATGAGTCTCTGTAAATCTACTTATTAGCAATATTAAGGCTAAGTGTGTTTATATAAATATTATAAAACAAATATTTCGAGATAAATATATGTTTTATATATTTGTGAAAAATAAAGAGTGGTATGAGGGGTGTATTGATGTTGTTGTTATGGTTGTGTTTCGGGTTGTGCGTGGTGGCGTCTGATGAATGTTCCTTTGTGGATGCGCAAATGGCAGGGGTTGGTTTTGCATCTGTTTCGTTGGGTGCCATCGATAATCCGGGAGGGATCTCACTGCGGTCGGAGAGTTATGCTTCGTTGAATTATGAGAACCGCTATAACCTGAAAGAGCTTTCCCAAATCACTGCGGTTGGGGTCTGGTGTAACCGGTGGCTTGATGCAGGGTTGGCGGTTTCCAGTTTCGGGTATGAAAAATATGGTGAGACGAGATTTGCTGCCAATATTTCTAAAAAACTGTTTTCCGGGGCTTCTCTGGGTGTTCGACTGAATTATTTATCGTTGCTTTTGTCGGATGAAGAGGGGTGTAAATCAGTTCTGTCGGCGGATGTTGGCATGTTGGTGTCTCCTGTGGAAAAGCTACAGATAGGGGTGGTGGTTCAGAACTTTATCCGAACGTCATATCGGACCCGGCGGGATGAGTATACGGTTCCGCTGGTGTTGCGGGCAGGGGCTAATTATTCGGCTGCAAAAGATTTGAAGCTGATCGGTGAAATCGGGAAAGAGGTTGATCAGCCTGTTGTTTTCAAGCTGGGTTGTGAGTATCTGCCGTTGAAAGAGATACCCGTGCGTATTGGGTTGATAGGTGCGCCTTTCCGTCCAACCTTTGGGATTGGTTATCATATCTCACGGTTTGCGTTTGATGTGGCTTCGGTTTATCATACTGTTTTGGGTTTTCATACTCTGTTTTCCATGCAATATAAGTTTTGAACAAGGTTATGAACAAATGGATGATGACTTTTATAAACTGCCTGTTGACAACGTTGGTATTTTCTCAACCTGTTGTAAAAGAGAATGATGAGTGGATGAACTTTATTCATGGAATAGCAGAGTCAACAGGAAATGAACAGGATATCAACAATCTCTACGAAGAACTTTCCCAAATACACGAACATCCCTTCAATATAAACCGGATTAAGCGTGAGGAGCTGGAGCGCCTGCCTTTTCTTACCGATGAACAGATCGAAAACATACAAGCTTACCTCTACATTTCGGGGCCGATGAAAACGATTTATGAGTTGAAGCTGGTGAAAGATCTGGACATGGAAACCATCAAACTACTGATTCCGTTTGTCTATATCGGTGACCCTCCAAAAGCAGACGAGGCAATCAACTGGCGCCAATTGCTCAGGCGGGGAAAAAGTCGTCTCTACTTCAGGCTGGATAGTAATCCGGATCAAAAGGAGGGATACCGGTCACCGGTGGATTCTACCGATACGAATAAATATCTCGGTTCTCCGCTTTATAGTTTTGTGAAATACGAGTTCAATGCCGGGAATAAACTTCAAATGGGATTTTTAGTAGAAAAGGATGCCGGTGAGCGCATCAGGGATGGCTTCCGATCTTTTCATTTGCTATTGAAAGATGTCGGGCGGATTAAAAGACTGGCTCTGGGTCGATATAAACTGGCATTTGGCCAGGGGTTGGTCATGAATACCAATTTCTCCCTGGGCAAAAACATTATAGCTACCAATATTGCCAGCCGGCCGGAAGGTGTTTCGAGACACAATTCTACCGATGAGCTGAATTATCTGCAGGGAGCGGCTGTTACCCTTGATCTTCATAACCATTATGTGTCGGCGTTTGCTTCAGTGAAGAAAGCAGCCGCCTCATTGGACGACAGCATTATATCCAGTCTGAAAACAGATGCATATTTCAATACGGAGAATGATCTGAAACAACGGAATAATGTAACGATGTATCTGGTAGGAATGAACTGGCAACGTCGTTTCGGCAGGTTCAAACTGGGAACAACTGCGCTCTGTTATGCTTTTGATAAAAGGCTATCGCCAGAGATACGGCGTGATAATTACTTTGCTTTCCGGGGAAAAGAAAATGCCAATCTGAGTGTTGATTATCAATACCGGTTTTCCCGGCTTTTCTTTTTCGGAGAAACAGCGATCAGTCGGAATGGTTCGATGGCGACCTTGAACGGGTTGCATGTAAATGCTACCTCTTCCTTTAAAACAAGTCTGTTGCAGCGGAGTTACTCCAAATCATATCACGCTTATTACAGCGCATCGTTTGCCGAATCGAGCCGTACGGAGAATGAACAAGGGCTCTATTGGGGGGCTGAATGGCATCCGTATCGTTTCTGGAAAGTCAGCGGATACACCGATATCTTCCGCTTTCCCTGGTTGAAATACGGAGTAAGCGCTCCATCGTCGGGGTTTGACGGGCTGTTGCAGGTGGACTATTCCCCGGGTGAAAAACTGAATATGTATATCCGTTACCGTTATAAAGAAAAGGAAAAAGATCGTTTCGGTGAAGATGTGCTTTATAAAACCGAGAAATACAATACACAACGATTCAGATGGCAATGTGAATATGGTGCGTTAGGGCAACTGTTGTTTCATACTACGGTAGACTACAACCGGTATAAAGAAGAGAGCGGTGAGCCCGGTGAGGGATTTGCTTTTACTCAGAGTGTGAGTCAGGAGTGGAAGAAGGTTCCCCTGAAAATAGATATGCAGTTGATGATGTTTGATACGGATGGATATGATAACTCGATTTATTCTTACGAAAAAAGTGTGCTATATGCTTTCTCGATTCCATCGTTTTACGGAAAAGGTTACCGTTGGATGGTGAATGCCCGGTACAATCTGTCTTCCAGGCTTACGTTCTGGTTGAAATATGCACAAACGGTATATTCAGACCGGGATGTAATTGGTAGTGGCCCGGAGGAGATCAGAGGGAATCAGAAGAATGATCTGTATTTTCTGTTGAGGTGGAAATTTTGAAGCAGGGGTACAGGGTGAAGTTAGAGGGAGTTATAGGGAGTAATATGGAGTTACAAGGAGTAATGGGGAGTTATGAGTAAAAGGAGTTAGAGGAAGTTATGGGGAGTAATATGGAGTTATGGGTAGAAAAAAATATTAAATGCACTGCCCAAAATTCATTGCCGTCTCGCTTTAGCAGACGGATAAGAGAGAATAAAAACAAACCGGCTTTAGCCAAAGAGTTGCATTTAATTTGGCTAAAGCCTTTTTTCGGAAGATTCCTTATACCGTCCGCTAAAGCGAGACGGCAATGACCAAAACGGTAATGAGCGGAACACTCCCCATAACTCCCCGTAACTCCATCTAACTCCATCTAACTCCTTATAACTCCCTATAACTATCGGCTTAATTGACTCAAAAGATATCAAATATATAGCAGTGATTATTTCTTTTTCGCTAAAAACTCTTCCGCTCTTTGAAGTGCTATCTGGATGCTTGGGCAAATATTTTCATCACCAATCAACTCGGCGACTTCTGATTTTTCAAGAACAGCCCTGACCCGTTCATTAACTCCCGACAGGATTATTTTGATATGCTCTTTCTTTGAGTTCTTAATCAGTATTTCCAGGTTATGCAGCCCGGTAGAGTCAATAAAAGGAACTTTTCTCATCCGGATAATACGGGCTTTGGGTTTGTCACCGATCACCTTCATCTGTTCGTCAAACTTATTGGCAACGCCAAAGAAGAACGGACCGTCTATTTCGTAAACTTCCACCCCCTGAGGGATAATGAGATTCTCGGCAGTAGCAGGTAGGCCATGTACTTCTGACGTTTTGATTTCATCTGTCAGGACAGAGATCGAGCTGGTTTCTGAAACGCGGCGGACAAACATGATGATGGCCAGTACCAATCCGATTTCAATAGCAATGGTCAGATCGAAGATCACAGTCAGAAAGAAAGTGGTGAGCAGTACCGAGATATCCGATTTGGTGGTTTTCATCAAAGAGCGGAACGTGCGCCATTCACTCATGTTGTAGGATACAATCACCAGGATTCCAGCCAGACAGGCCATTGGGATATGTTTCGACAGATTTCCGAGGAACAATAAAATTAACAACAATACACCTGCATGAATAATTCCTGAGATTGGCGTTTTTCCCCCATTGTTTATATTCGTCATTGTGCGGGCAATAGCTCCGGTAGCGGGTATTCCCCCGAAGAAAGGTACCACTACATTGGCAATACCCTGACCAATCAGTTCGGTATTCGAATCATGCTTTTCGCCGGTAACCCCATCGGCTACGGTCGCTGAAAGTAATGATTCAATGGCGCCCAGTATTGCGATTGTGAAAGCAGCAGACATCAACAGGTTGATTTTATCAAAAGCAAGGCCGATCCCGTGTGGTTCGGGTAATTGCGCTTTGATCTGGAAGCGGTCGCCAATTGTTTCGATTCCCGTAATACCGAAGTTATTCCGTAAAACATAAACCAGTATCGTTGTCAGTATGATGGCCACCAGAGAGCCGGGGATTTTGGGCGATATTTTGGGTATTAACGTTATGATCAGGATAGAAAGGATACTTACCCCGAATGCCCAGTAGTTTGCCGTGTCGAAGCTACCGGCGTAAGCAATCCATTTTTCGATGAATGAACCCGGTACACTGGCCATGTGCAGGCCGAAAAGATCTTTGATCTGGGTAGTAAAAATGGTAAGTGCGATACCGGAAGTAAAACCCACAATAATGGGGTAGGGGATAAAACGAATAATTGTACCGATCTTGAATACACCCATCAGAATGAGCATTACACCGGCCATAAAGGTGGCAATAGCCAGTCCCTGGATACCGAACTTCTCGACAATACCGTAAACGATTACGATAAATGCTCCGGTGGGACCGCTTACCTGGACTTTGCTTCCGCCGAAGAAAGAAACGAGAAATCCGGCTAAGATCGCCGTTATGATTCCCTTTTCAGGAGTTACACCCGATGCAATACCAAAAGCGATCGCTAGTGGCAAAGCAACAATACCTACAATAATACCGGACATCAAGTCTTTGAAGAACAGCTCTCTGCTGTAATTTTTAAGGCTTTCGATGATTACCGGTTGGAATGAAATGTCTTTAAGTCTTCTCATAATCATCAAAAATTTTCGCAAAAGTACGAATAAACTCACCTTAAATGTTATTTCGCTTAAAAAAGATGGAATTCAGGGTTTTGACATTGCTTAAACCTTTCTAAATTGCTGGCTTGTTTGAAAACATATAGGAATTCTAAACCGGAAAAAGTATATTTGTGATTCAGGAAAAAGACAAATCGTTATTCTAACCTTTTAAAATAAGACAACTATGGAAAAAAGCATTAAGGGAACATTGACAGAGCAGAATTTGCTCAAGGCATTTGCAGGTGAGTCTCAGGCGCGTAATCGTTATACCTATTTTGCCAAGGTGGCTCAGAAAGAGGGTTATGAACATATTGCTGCCGTTTTCCTCGAAACTGCGGAGCAGGAAAAACAACATGCAAAGCAGTTTTTTAAGTTTCTCGAAGGTGGTATGGTTGAAATAACAGCGTCATATCCGGCCGGAGTTATAAGCACTACAGCCGAAAACCTTGAAGCCGCTGCTGCCGGAGAGCATGAAGAGTGGACTGATCTTTATCCTGAATTTGCACGTATTGCTGAAGAAGAGGGATTTAAAAAAGTGGCAACTGCATTCAAAATGATTGCCAAAGTAGAAGCTGAGCATGAAGCCCGTTACAAAACATTGCTGGAACGTGTGAAAGCGGAAAAGGTATTTGAGCGTGAAGAAGAGATTGAATGGCAATGCCGCAAATGCGGATATGTACATAAGGGCAAGAAAGCGTTGGAGAACTGCCCTGCCTGTGAGCATCCTAAAGCTTACTTTGAACCGAAGAAAACTAATTACTGATCAGATAAATAAAATACATGGAGAGGCCCCGGTACATTGAGTATCGGGGTTTTTTGTCGGTGTATTCTATCTTTTTTAATTGTAAATGGCCTGTTTTTTTATTTTGTTAAATATGAGACAGGTAGGGCATTGTTCTTTTGTTTCGGTTTAAAAATAACGCATTGGAAATATACCGGCATGAATGGACGTAAAAATACTTAAATAACCATGCATATATATACTGAATGCCGATTATTTCAGTTTATATTTGCGATTCGTTATTTGAACCGAGTCCAGATAATATTAGATTAATCCTTAACAGATCCGTTTTTATGAAGAAGCTAGGAATTTTAGTGTGTATGATGTTGATTGGTGCATTTTATGCACAGGCCTGTCATTTTGAATTTTCTACTCCGGGTGGAGAGAAAACAAGTTGCAAACCCGGTGAAGAATTGGTTATCAATGTGAAACTGACATTAACGCATCGCAATTGTAAGGTTGCTGCTCAAGAGACTAAGTTTAAGTTCGATGGAATTCAGGTGGTGGGTGCTACCGACTGGAAGCAGGAAACTCCGGGCGTTTATACCCGCCAGGTGAAAGCCAAAGTATTGAGCGACGGTAAAAAGAAGATTATGCTCTCGGCTACCCGTACATGCGATAAAGACGGTGGTTACGGAGTGCTTACCCTGGATAAATGACAAAAGGAATGTTTAAACCCTTCTCAATCAAACTTTTCTTTTTTGTGTGTATGTTACTGACCGGCATTGCCCTCCATGCTGAGGTTTCGCCGGCAGTAGCAGACAGCATTGAGAGACTGCTTAATCATTCGCCTGCCGGTTGTGATCAATCCTGCTCGCTATATGCACAGGAGCATCCCGGAGCCAGTCTGACCAATACCATTTTTATTTCTTTGTTGCTTGTACTCGGTTCGGCCTGGTTGTATGTAACCTATAAAAAGAAATATATTATAGTTGTCGGTTCCGTTCTGGCAGCTTTGGTTTTAGGTAGCTATTTTGCCCAACCATTATTCCGGACTAAAGAGATTCCGGCAAACTGTCCGGTTTTAAAACAATCTACTGTACCGATACATCCGGCTGATTCATTTGCTGCACCCGGAGCAGAATTTTCTCAGGATACGACAAGTGCTGCAACTGCAGGAAATGCAACTTCACCGGGTGAATTCACACAGGCTTCATCCGATGAGTTTTCATCTGCATCGGCCAATGAGTTTTCAGCTCAGAACAGTGAGTTTCAGGCAGCCGACTCATCGGCCGTAACTCCTGTAAAGGAGCCGGTAAGAAAGATCAACTACACGATGATTTACGAACCGGTAATTATTTTTCTGATATTGGGCTTAATCGGATTGATGATTCGTTATCCCTGGTTCAGAAAACTGCGCGGTTTGTTTTTACTGGGAGGATTACTATACCTGGGATTCTACCGGGGAGGTTGTCCGTGTATGATCTCAAGTTTCCAGAATACGGCATTGCTGATTTTGGGGATAAAGGTGAGTTGGGAGTCATTGCTCTGGTTTTTGCTATTGATTCCGGCTACCTATTTATTCGGAAAAGTGTGGTGTGGCTGGTTGTGTCACCTGGGTGCTTTGCAGGAATTTTTATTCCGCGCACCTAAGCTGAAGTTGCTTACCACGCTCAAAGCACAGAAGGTTCTGAAAATAGTCCGGATATCGGTTTTCTCACTTTGGATACTGCAACTGCTTTTTACCCGAACGAACCTCTTCTGCGAAATCGATCCCTTTAAAGTAGCCTTTAATCTTTTCTCGGCCAATTGGATCGGTTATGCTTTACTGGGTATTTTATTGATTTCGTCTGTGTTGATTTACAAGCCGTTTTGCCGGACTATGTGTCCTGTGGGACTGACTTTGGGATGGGTGTCCCTGATACCCGGTGCCCGTCGGTTGAATAAAAATGATTTGTGTATAGATTGTGTCAGTTGTCATAATGAATGTAATCAAAGAGCCATGATTCACGAAAACAGAAAAACGGTTTTACACAACCAGGATTGTATCATGTGTGGAGAGTGTTTCCATACCTGTAAAAAAGATGCATTGAAGGTACACCGCCACAAGCCCAGATTAAAGGTTTTGCCAATAATCCTGCTGGCCCTGATGATATCACCTGTCGTAAAAGCACAATGGGAGTGTCCCAGCCGTTTGGGGGGTAGCCTGAAGCCATTTGGATCAAGCAATCTGATGTGGGCAGGTGAAGCTACTACCACAGCCGGTTTCATCGGAAATAGCGGCATTGGAAATGCGATGTTTTTTGGAGGATTGGATTACAGTGTAAACAATAACACTTTGTATGTGGAAGGCGGATTTAAATCGTGGTATCGTCTGGGTGGAGATAAATATGACAACGGGCTTTACAGTTTTGGGTTGCGCGAAGCGTTTTACCGGAATACAGGTAATAAACATACGCTGACCGTTGGTTTGCATTCAGCTAAAAGTGACGATTATTACCTGCTGAATGAGCGGGTTGTCGGAGCAAATTACCGCGTAAGTCTGGGTAATGTAGATCTGAATGTGATAGGAGGTTCGGTTATGAAACAATTTGCCCGCAATGGAACATTCTGTACATTAGGATACCTCTACAATATAGTACCCGGACGTCCAAGAGCAGATCTGGGTAATGATTTCGGACAAACCAATCTGGGTATGATGACTCTGACCTACCGTCCGAAGGCTAAAAAAACGGGTGATGAATTTGCATCGGGAGATGGCTTGGGGGGTACACCCAAACCATCGTTATTAAGCCTGAAATCAGCAGGGGCGGTAATGTATCATGAATTTGGCAACTGGATAACCGGCAAAACCCTGATGACCGGCCTTTATGCCGAAGTAAATCTGGGTGGTTTGAGTGTTAAACCCGAGGTGCTTCTGCAAACCGCCAAAAATAACAATGCCTGGGTCTATTCCATCATGGCAGATAAGCAATTTACCTGGTCGAACGGACAGATGACTAAACTTTACGCCCGATATGTCGGGATGAAAAAGATTGATTCGACAGCAGTTGCAAGTAATTCATTCAGCAACATTTTTGCAGGTGAGGTTTTGCGTCTCGATGCATTGGATATGCCTTTTCTGCAAATGGGATTGAAGCACTCATTTCCGGCTATCAAAACTTCAGTGAAATTGCAGGCGGCTATGCAGACCGGTACTGTAGCCGGTTACTCTACGGATCAGTATAATTCTGTTCCTACCCGAATGAAGGAAATTGACCTGACCTTGAGCAAAAATCTGGGAAAACTATTTCTTATAAATGCTTCTGTCGGTTATCTGCACCATCCGGATTTGATTAAAGATCAATCGGATTTTCTGAAATATCAACCCAAAAACTCACTTTGGGGTAAGGTTGAGCTGCGCATTACATTTTAACTATATTCAAGCCGGTATGGATTGTGAAAAATCACATATTTTCTTCTGTTTTTGTTGCAATTCAATCCGGCTTGACTATAATATAGAAACAATAATAAATAACTCAAATGAAGAACTGGATCGGAGCTATATTTATGCTTACTCTTGCCTTGATGCTCACCCTGAACGGCTGCCAGAATATCGGCAACACTTATGAAGTAGATAGCAGTAAATGCATCGGATGTGCCAAATGTGTTTCAGCTTGTGGTCACGGAGCTATTTCAGTGTCGGGTGGGAAAGCTACCATAAATGCATCCAGATGTGTTGGTTGCGGTAAATGTGTATCCCGTTGCAGTTATTCTGCTATTTCACTAAGGAATTGAGTCTTTCTGATTTAAATCATCGATTATGAGAACTTGGATTGGTGTTCTTTTCTTCTTAACCTTAGGATTGATGCTTGTGGTGAACTCCTGCGAAGAATCAGGAAAGACTTACAGGATTGATCAGGATAAATGTATTGCTTGCCGGGCCTGCGTGACAGCTTGTGGCTTTCATGCCATCTCCTATAGCGTTGCTACAAGTGGAGACAATGATTATACTTTAACCATAGATCCCAGAAAATGTGTTGGTTGCGGAGAATGTGTTTTGGTTTGTCCTGTGGATGCTATTACATCTGCATCATCGAAAAGTTCGGAAAGTGATGATGAAGATGATGATGTAACTACTACTACTACCAGTACAACTACATCTGGTACAACCACAACGGGAACCACCACAACAGGTACATCTACGACTACCACAACAGGAACTACCACAACAACTACAACGGGTACAACTACGGCAAGCAAAGTGTATGCGGTGTACTCCTCCAGATGTACGGGCTGTGGACGCTGCTATTCAGCCTGCTCTCACGGAGCAATCAGTTTTTCAGGTGGAAAGGCTGTTATTAATGCGAGTAAATGTACCGGATGTGGTGCCTGTGTTTCCCGTTGCCCTCGTAGTGCAATTTATCTTAAATAGATTTATGATGAGAATAAATGCATTTATACCGGCAATTATGCTTTGTTGCTTCTGCGTTGTGGGAATGGTTGCCCAGATTCAGGTTAATTATCTCAAAGGTAAACAGGAGAGTTACAGGGCAGGGGATAAAATTGAAGTCCTTGTCAAACTGAAAACATTGCCTGAAACCTGTCAATCCGGAATGAAGCAGGCAAAAGTCTTTGTGAGCGGACTGGAAATCGAAAAGCAGACCGATTGGACTGAGCTTGCAAAAGGATTGTGGCAGAAGCAACTTTCACTCACCATTATCTCAAACGATAAAAAGAGTGCAAAACTCACCATTATGCGCAAAGTGGATAAAGAGTCGCTTTTCCATCAGGAGATATTCCCTGTAGATTATAAAAATAAATAATGATGTATGAAAACAGAAGCTGCAACTATAGAAGAGAGAGAGTTAAAACGTAAGCAAAACGAGCGTCAAAAGGTCACATCGAAGGTAATTGTGCTTTCGGTAATTATGATTACCGTTATTCACATGATCTATATGAATATGATGGGATTCAATTCATTGAGCCACGATGCTTGTGTTGTTTACAGTTCGGTTCCCAGATGGTTTTTCTATCTGTATGAAAATATCCTTGAACTTTTTATTGTCGTTATTCTGGGTGTATTTGCAGGGGTATTGGTGGAGCAATACTTTCATAAACTCAAACGGTTTTATCCCCGGAATCAGCTATTAGCATTTGCTTATGCCGCTATCTTACCGGTTTGCTCTTGTGGGGTAGTGCCGTTGATAGATTCTATGAAACAACGCACCTCACTTAAGGTAATTATTACTTTCGTGATTGCAGCGCCGTTGCTCAATCCCTATATTGTGATGGTTTCCTTTACTGTTTTGGGGGTAAAATACGCAGTGTTGCGGATTATTACGTCATTTATTCTGGCTATCCTTTCAGGGTGGATCCTTGAGTTTATCTCTAACAGGTTCAAAGCCTTTGCGTGGGGTGAATACAAAGCCTGTGTTTCCGATTGCGACATCGTAGTCGATCGTGACCCGTTTGTAAAGACTGTAAAACTGACTAAAAAGCTTTTACCCTATATTCTGGCAGCGGGACTTATTAGTTTTGCATTTGCTTTATGGAATCCAAAACAATATCTGGAAGGTATGAGTTTCAGTCATGAGCCATGGTCTACCCTGATTATGACCCTCGTAGGAATTCCCCTTTATGTCTGCAACGGAACGGATGTTATTTTCCTGAAACCCTTACTGCAATATACCGACCTTACTATGGGTAGTGCGATGGCTTTCTCACTGGCTTCGTCTGCTGTCTGTGTCTCCTCTATTGCGATGTTGGTAAAGTTTATAGGCAGAAACCTGACGATTGCGTTAGTGACCGTTATTTTTGTATTGGTTGTGATTTCATCGTTTCTGATCAATCTTTTCTTCTGAAAGTGATACATATCAAAAAGAAAACCCCGTCGAATGATCTTCGACGGGGTTTTCTTTTTGAGAAACAAATTCTATTTCAGGTCTTTTGAACTGACTACCTTAAACAACTTATCCGAAGGGCGGATTTTATCGTTTAGTTTAATGGAGAAACGTTCTCCTTTAACTGTTTCCTGCACCGGTTTCAGATCAACCCGAATCTCTTCGACGATAGTCGATACAGCACCTGTAGTGGGGCCGGTAATCAGGATTTCATCACCAACTTTCAGTGATTGCGTTTCCATCAGGAATTCAGCCACACCGATGTTGGCAAAGTATTTCATACCCTTACCAATGTAGATCTTACGCTTGGTTGCCGCGGAGCCGTAATTACCGGTCCATTCTCCCAGACGCTGGCCAAGATAATATCCGTTCCAGAAACCGCGGTTGAATACGGTGCTGAGTTTTTCTGTCCATTGGTTGATTTTTTCGGGAGAGTAAGAACCGTCGATGTAGCTGGAAATGGCTTCTTTATAACATTCCGATACTGCGCGTACATATTCGGGACCGCGTGCACGACCTTCGAGTTTAAATACCCGCACTCCCGCTTCAATCATTTTATCCATGAAATGAATCGTTTTCAGGTCCTTGGGCGACATGATGTATTTGTTATCGATATCAAGTTCGATATCGGTCTCTTTGTCTTTGACCGTATAGCCGCGACGGCAGATTTGTGTGCACGAGCCCCGATTAGCCGAGGTATTCATTTCATGCAGGCTCAGGTAACATTTTCCCGAAACAGCCATGCAAAGCGCTCCATGAGAGAACATCTCGATTCTGATCAATTCGCCTGATGGTCCGGTGATTTTATCTTTCTGAATAGTTTCAAAAATGTATTTCACCTGGTCAAGATTTAGTTCACGCGCCAGTACCGCTACGTCAGCAAACTGAGCATAGAAACGTAATGCTTCAACATTCGAGATATTCAGTTGGGTTGATAAATGCACCTCGACGCCAATCGACCGGGCATAGACCATTGCTGCTACGTCACTGGCAATAATTGCCGATAGCTGAGCCTCTTTGGCCGCATCGATGATGTTGCGCATCAATTGAAGGTCTTCATCGTAAATTACGGTATTAACGGTAAGGTAGCTTTTAAGTCCGTTTTCTTTACAAATACGGGCGATCTCATGCAGATCACTGATAGTGAAATTATTGGACGATTTGGCACGCATATTCAATCCCTCAATTCCGAAGTAGATTGAATCAGCTCCACCCTGTATGGCCGCGGCCAGTGAATCATAAGATCCGGCTGGCGCCATTATTTCAAATTCGGATAAATTCATCTGTATTAGCCTGTTTATAAGACTGCAAAGGTAATGAATTTAAACCGCCCGGGTGGTCGGTGGAATGCTAATAAGGACTATTTAACCCCCGATTAAGAATGATTAGTGGAAATTTGCAGGATAATCATGCGGACTAAAATGTTTATTTAATATGAATATCATTTTATTTATCAAATCCGGCTAAGATTATACCACGCTTTATTAACGTGGTTTTGTCTCTGTTTAAAATAGGATATCACAGTAATGTCACAGTAGTATCACAGTGGTATCACAGAGATATTACAGTTTTATATAGGACTGTGATATCTCTGTGATACCACTGTGGTTCTATTTTAATATTTTCATTTCAAATGTGTTTAGACTTATATTAAACCTATTTACGATTATAGGGAAATCTGTTGATGTCCGTGATTTTTTATTTTTTTGAACAGCCAAATTACCTGAAAATCAAAGAAAAAAGCGGAATGTTTGTGAGATAGCCTGTTTTTTTATATCTTTGCAAGCGAAAATGAAGACAGGGAAGGGGGCGAATAGTCCCCTTCTTTCATTCTTAAACGTTAAGAAGGCGAAAATGATTGACAAAAACTTAGTCAAAGAGATTGTAGAAGAAGGGTTGGCCGATTCGGACAGCTTTCTGGTGGATGTGATGGTACGCCCCGGAAACATCATCGTAGTGGAAATCGACAACGAAGAGGGGATTGATATCGATGAATGCGTGTCACTGAACCGTTTTATTGAGTCGAAACTTGACCGTGAAGTTGAAGATTACGAACTGGAAGTCGGATCGGCAGGAGTCACACAACCGTTCAAAGTGTTGCGCCAGTATCAGAAAAATATAGGTAACGAAGTGGAGGTTTTATCGAAAGATGGCCGGAAGCTGTCGGGTATACTGAAAGACGCCAATGAAGAGTATTTCACTGTAACCGTGATGACAAAAGTGAAAATCGAAGGCGAAAAGCGGAAAAAAGAGGTCGGGATGGACCTGGATTTTAAATACGAAGAAATTAAACATTGTAAATATCTAATCAGATTTAAGTAAAATGGCCAAGAAAGAGGAAATTATCAGCATGGTTGATACATTTGCTGAATTCAAAGAATTGAAGAATATCGACAGAATGACTATGGTCAGTGTTCTGGAGGAATCTTTCCGCAATGTAATCGCGAAGATGTTTGGCACCGATGAGAATTACAACGTTATCATCAATCCTGACAAAGGAGACTTTGAAATCTGGAGAAACCGTGAGGTAGTAGCCGATGAAGATCTTGAAGATTCAAACCTGCAAATTTCGCTGTCTGAGGCCAAAAAAATCGACGCAGACTATGAAGTAGGCGAAGAGGTTTCTGATGAAGTATTTTTCGAGAATTTCGGACGCAGAGCTATTCTGAATCTGCGTCAGACACTGGCTTCAAAGATCATGGAGTTGCAAAAAGATACCCTGTACAATAAGTATAAGGATATGATCGGGCAGATTGCCAGTGGTGAGGTTTATCAAACCTGGAAAAAAGAGATGCTGATTCTCGATGACGAAGGTAATGAGTTGCTATTGCCAAAAACAGAACAAATTCCGACAGACTTTTATCGCAAGGGGGAAAATGTTCGTGCCGTGATTGCGCGTGTTGAAAACAAAAACAACAATCCGAAAATCATTCTTTCACGTACATCACCACTCTTCCTGCAACGTCTGTTCGAACTTGAGGTTCCTGAGATCAACGACGGGTTGATTCTGATCAAAAAAATTGCCCGTATTCCCGGTGAAAGAGCCAAAGTGGCTGTAGAGTCGTTCGACGACCGTATCGACCCTGTGGGAGCTTGTGTGGGGGTAAAAGGATCACGTATTCACGGTATTGTGCGTGAGTTGCGTAACGAGAATATCGATGTGATCAACTTTACTTCGAATATTTCACTGTTTATTCAACGAGCATTAAGTCCGGCTAAGATCTCCTCAATTCGTGTGAATGAAGAAGAGAAGAAAGCGGAAGTGTTCCTTAAACCTGAAGAGGTTTCGTTGGCTATCGGTAAAGGCGGTATGAATATCAAACTGGCTTCGATGCTAACCGAATACACGATCGATGTTTATCGTGACATCGAAGAAGCAGAGGAAGAGGATATTTATCTGGATGAATTTGCCGATGAAATCGATGCCTGGGTTATTGATGCCCTCAAAGGTATCGGATGTGCTACAGCTAAGTCAGTACTTTCCACTCCGAGAGAGGTTCTGATAGAAAAAGCTGACCTCGAGGAGGATACTGTAGACGAAGTGATTGCAATCCTGAAGTCTGAATTTGAAGAGTAATTCAACAAAGGCAATCACCATTTTTTAACCCAAAACAAAGCGACCAAGGGAGCAAATATATGTCGATACGATTAAACAAAGTAACCAAAGACTTAAATGTTGGAATCCAGACGGTAGTCGAATTCCTGCATAAAAAAGGATTTTCGGTGGATGCAAATCCAAATGCGAAAATCAGTGATGAAGAGTTTGCTTTACTCGTCAAAGAGTTTAGCAAAGATAAAAACCTCAAGATTGAGTCGGAACGAATCAGTCAGGAGCGTTTTCACAAAGATAAAAATAAGGCCACAGTTTCAATTGAAACTCCGGTTCATGAAAAGGAAGAGGCATCTGAGATAAAAACAGCTGTGCCTGAAGAATATAAACCCAAATTCAAAGAGGTGGGTAAAATCAATCTGGACGACTTCAAAAAGAAACCTGCAGCTCCGCATGTTGAAGAGCCTGTCGTGGAAAAAGCGCCCGAGAAGGTAGAGGTGGTTACCCCGGCTCCCCCGGCAATTGAGACCACACCTACTCCTGAGCCTGTTGTTGTTCCTGAACCTGTCGTAGAGCACAAGCCTGAACCACAGCCAGTAGTAGAGGTTGAAGAGTTCGAAGCCGAATTCGATAATAATCAGGATGAAGCAGACTATAGTGAAGATATCGAAAGCGATTTTGACGGCACAGAAGAGTCGGAAGCAGCTTCGGGAGCAGAGGATAATTCGGATGCAGAGACAACAGATGGTGTCTTTCGCTTAAATAAACCTCAGTTTGAATCAAATATCAAGGTAGTAACAAAAATCAACCTTGATGCATTGAATCAGACTACCCGTCCGAAAAAGAAAACCAAAGAGGAGAAACGCAAAGAGCGTGAAGCCAAAGATAAACAACGCCCGGAAGTGAAAAAACCAGCACAGGGTACACCTGCTGCCGGTGGAGTCGCTAAAACTTCAAATATTGAAAGACCAAAGCCGGCCGGAAGCCAGGGGGCAATCGATGCTAAGAAGAAACGTGTCCGCATTAACCGCGAAAAGGTAGATATTGAAAAAGGAGCAGCTCAACCTGCTGCAGGAGGTCCTCGTCATGAAAGGCCAGATCGTCCGGCAGGTGCTGCCAACAAGACTCCGAAATTCAAAAAGCCGATTAAGGCCGAAGTGAACGAAGAGGATGTACAAAAACAGATCAAAGAGACACTGGCTCGTTTGACCACCAAATCCAAATCGAAGGGTGCTAAATATCGCCGTGATAAACGCGATGCTGTTTCCAGCCGCCGTAGCGAAATGGCTGAGCAGGAAATGCTCGAAAAACAGGTTATCAAACTTACCGAGTTCGTAACGGTAAATGACCTGGCAAACATGATGGATGTTTCGGTAATGGAAGTCATCAGCGTTTGTATGAGTGTGGGTAAAATGGTGTCGATCAACATGCGTCTGGATGCGGAACTGATCAACCTGATTGCCGAAGAATTTGGTTTTAAAACCGAATATGTAAGTGCCGACGTAGTAGAAGCCATTGCCGAAGAGGAAGACCGTGAAGAAGACTTGCTGCCACGCTCACCTATCGTAACGGTGATGGGACACGTAGACCACGGTAAGACCTCGTTGCTCGACTACATTCGTCGTGCCAATGTAATTGCCGGTGAGGCCGGAGGTATTACCCAGCACATTGGTGCATACCACGTGGATCTGGCGGATGGCCGTAAGATTACTTTCCTTGATACTCCGGGTCACGAAGCCTTTACAGCAATGCGTGCCCGTGGAGCAAATGTTACCGATATTGCGATCATCATCGTAGCTGCCGATGACGGCCTGATGCCTCAGACAATTGAGGCGATCAACCACGCTTCGGCTGCAAATGTACCGATGGTATTCGCCATCAATAAAATAGATAAATCGGGAGCTAACCCCGAGAAAATCAAAGAGTCTCTGGCTCAACTGAACTATCTGGTGGAAGACTGGGGCGGTAAATACCAGTCGCAGGAGATTTCAGCGAAAAAAGGCCTTAACATCGATCAACTGTTGGAGAAAGTATTGCTTGAAGCAGAGATGCTGGAGCTAAGAGCCAATCCGAACAAGCGGGCAACGGGTTCAATCATCGAATCTTCATTGGATAAAGGCCGTGGTTACCTGGCTACCGTATTGGTTTCAAACGGAACTCTGAAAATGGGTGATGTTGTATTGGCTGGTACTCACTACGGTCGCGTAAAAGCGATGTTCAATGAGCGGAACCAACGCGTAAAAGAGGCAGGACCAGCAGAACCGGTATTGATTCTGGGTCTTAACGGTGCGCCTCAGGCGGGAGATACCTTCCACGTACTGGAAACAGAACAGGAAGCCCGTGAGATTGCAACCAAACGTGAGCAATTGCAGCGCGAGCAGGGACTGCGTACACAAAAACTCCTTACCCTCGACGATATCGGTCGTCGTATTGCGATCGGAAACTTCCAGCAGCTTAACGTGATCGTGAAAGGTGACGTGGACGGTTCGGTTGAAGCATTGTCTGATTCGTTGATCAAACTTTCTACCGAAGAGATCGAGGTGAATGTAATTCACAAAGCAGTGGGTCAGATTTCCGAATCGGATGTTACACTGGCTGCAGCATCGAATGCGATCATCATTGGATTCCAGGTACGCCCTTCGGCCAGTGCGCGTAAGATCGCAGAGAAAGAGGGGGTTGATATCCGTCAGTATTCTGTTATCTATAAAGCGATCGAGGAGGTTAAATCTGCGATGGAGGGTATGCTTTCTCCGGATATCGTGGAAGAGACTGTGGCAACACTCGAAGTGCGTGAGGCCTTCAAAATCACCAAAGTGGGTACTGTGGCCGGCTGTATGGTCAAAGAAGGAAAGATCAAGCGCAATTCGAAAATCCGCCTGATCCGCGACGGTATCGTAATCTTCTCGGGCGAACTCGGTTCACTGAAACGTTTCAAAGACGACGTGAAAGAGGTGGCAACGGGCTACGAATGTGGTTTGAATATTACCAATTACCACGATATCAAGATAGGCGATATTATCGAAGCTTTCGAAGAAGTGGAAGTAAGCCGTACATTGTAATCATATTTCCTGATTTAAAAATAAGAAAAGGCGAATACCATGGGTATTCGCCTTTTTTTTTACTTTTGTTATCCGTTACCCTTGACTACTTTAAAACTACACAATACAATATCATGAAGAGAAGCATTTACCTGATTCTTCTTATATTTTCGTGCCTGATACAAACCAGTTATGCACAGACCGGTACATTTTATTCCACAGATAAGGATCTGTCAAACAGCCTGATCAATTCCATCTATCAGGATCGTCGGAATTACATCTGGATAGCAACGGAAGACGGACTGAATAAGTTTGACGGTGTACGTTTTACCATCTACAAGAACCGACATGGAGATAGTACCAGTATCAAGAACAATTACGTCATTACGATGTCTGAAGATTCGAAAGGCCATTTCTGGATCGGGTGTATTAATGGATTGCTGCTTTACAACCGGGCTGAAGATTCATTTCGTGAAGTTCCCGTTTATAATGGCAGACAACGGATTTATTCGCCGGTATATTCTATTAATGAAAGGCCGGATGGTGAAGTCTGGGTAGCAACATCCCGTTATGGGATTGTAAGGATTCCGGCAGGAAGAACGCAAGGTCAGGTCGATACAAAACTTTCCTCTATGTTGAGTAGTAAGTTTCTGGTTTCGATTTGTGAAGATCGCCGGAAAGATTTGTGGATTGCTACCGAATATCAGGGTGTAAACCGCTATTCACCGAAAACCGAAAAGGTTATACAATATAAAAGTCCCGGGCAGATCGGAAGTAACCAGATCTCAGCGATCTGTGAAAGCAGTCGCGGCGAGATATTTGTAGGCACACTGACCAAGGGATTGTTCCGGTTTAATGCGGCTTCGGGAAAGTTTGATCCTGTTACCTATAAATCAGGTTCGGGATCATTGCCGGTAAAGAGCCTGTATGTGGATCAACAAAAACGACTATTGGTAGGTACGGATGGAAATGGCGTGAAAGTTTATAATGAAAAGGAGCAGTGTCTGGAGGATTATCGAATGCCGTGGGCACCCTTCGATTTTTCCAGAATGAAAGTTCATGCTATGCTTCAGGATAAGGCTGGCAATCTATGGACAGGACTTTTCCAGAAAGGTGTTTTTCTTTCTCCGAACAATCCCAATAAGTTCAACTATTTGGGATTTAAGTCATTTTCCCGGAATAAGATCGGTTCAAGTTGTGTCATGTCTGTACTTAAAGACAGTGAAGGCACACTGTGGGTCGGTACCGATAATGACGGGCTTTACGGGATAGCGCCTGACGGATCTTCCCGTCATTACGCTCGGGAGAATAATGGTAACGGAGTTCCCGGTACCATTATGACAATGGTAGATGGCCAGAACGGAAAATTGTGGCTGGGTTCTTATTTCGACGGATTCTGTAGTTTTGATAAACGAAGCGGAAAATGTACCTATTTTGATTACAATATCGATAACCAGACGATAAAAACCTTCCGGAATAAGATTGATTGTATCGCAAAAGATGCACAAAACCGACTCTGGATCGGAACCAACGGAGCCGGAATATATCTATTTGATCCTGCTACCTCATCTTACATTGGCCATTATAGCATATCCGCTCCAAAAGCATTCCGGTTGCACAGCGATTGGGTCAATACCATTCTATGCGATCGGGAAGGGCTGACCTGGGTTGGGACTTACGATGGCTTTTGCTGTATTGATCCGACAAAAGGCCGGATTACGGTATTTAATATGGAAAATAAGGCATTGCCGGGCAATGTGGTGTATTCTTTTATTGAGGATCACAGGGGAAACCTCTGGATTGGTACTTCCGAAGGATTAGCCTGTTTCAATAAGAAATCCCATCAATCACGATTTTATACTACCAAGGAGGGGCTTCCGGATAATGTGATTTGCGGAATACTGGAGGATGAAAAGGGAAACATTTGGATGAGTACGCACGGTGGGATCTCTAAATTGATTGTTGTACAGAACCGATTTGTCAACCACTCCGCTTTCGACGGACTTCAGGGGAATGAGTTCAGTAAAGGAGCCGCTTTCAAGGCGTCATCCGGAGAGATGTTTTTTGGTGGGATCAGTGGAGTAACCTCTTTCTTTCCGAATGAGATTAAAGACCAGAGGGCTCCTTTGCATCTGTTTCTAACCGGACTCTACATTCTGGATAAACCTGTGGTTAAAGGTCAGAAGTCGGGAAAACATCAGATTATTGACGGGTTTATTTCAGATATCAATACCATTCGGTTGAGCTACAAGGACAATATGTTTGGTCTTGAATTCTCCACCTTTGATTTTGTAAACTCACGGCGCGTATTTTACCGATATTTCATGGAAGGGCTGAGTACCCAGTGGATGAATACGGAGCAGGGGGTTAACCGGATTAGCTTTACCAACATTGATTACGGTCGTTATAGATTGAGGGTGAGGGCCTGCATTAACGACACGATGTCGGAAGAGAAGGTGTATGCTATTCTGATTTCTCCACCCTGGTATCTTTCGTGGTGGGCTAAAACAATCTATTTCTTACTTGTCATGCTTTTGATCCGGGGAATTACACTGTATATCCTGAATAAAATACGTTATAAACAGGAGATTATGCGCATTGAACATGCAGAACAGATCAGCGAGGCTAAGTTGCAATTCTTTATTAATATTTCTCATGAAATCCGCACGCCGATGACGTTGATTCTGAGTCCGCTGGAAAAACTGATTAAGGAAAATACCGATCCCGAGAAGCAGAAGGTTTATCAGATGATGTTTCGTAATTCGCAGCGCATTCTCCGGTTGATCAACCAGTTAATGGATATTCGTAAGATTGACAAAGGACAAATGACGGTCAAGTTGAGGGAGGCTGACCTGGTGGGATTTATTGATGACCTGATGCAGACATTCGAATATCAGGCCAATAAGCGGAATATCAGATTTTCATTCATTCATCGTGATCCGCAACTGAATGTCTGGATTGACCTGAATAATTTTGATAAGGTATTGGTTAACCTGCTCTCGAACGCATTCAAGTTTACGCCGGATAATGGAGAGATTACGATCACCATGCAGCGTGAATCCAATGAAAGTGTGTCAGGACCACTCCGGGAGTATTGTGAAATTGTGGTTTCAGATACAGGTATTGGTCTGGAGGCAGATAAAATCGAGAAAATCTTTGAACGCTTCTATCAGATTGACAATGATCAGGCCAATATTAACTTTGGAACCGGTATTGGATTGCATTTGGCTAAATCTCTTATCGAGTTGCTGCACGGAGAACTATTTGCACGAAATAAGGACGAAGGGCAGGGAAGTGAATTTGTCATCTGGCTACCGTTGGGAAATACCCATTTGAAACCGGGTGAGATGGAGACTAATCTTCAGGTATTACCTTCAAAATCGACTCATGAGGATGTGGAAACTGGACATGAAGGGAAGTCGTCAGTCAGGGAAAAGCAGCCTAAAGCCAGAACCGGTTACCGGGTGTTGGTGGTTGACGATGAAGACGAGATTCGCCAATACCTGAGCCGTGAACTATCGGTTTACTATCATGTAAGTGAATGTCGTAATGGCAAAGAGGCGCTTGATTTTATCCTGAAAGAGAAACCGCATCTGGTGATCAGTGACGTGATGATGCCTGAAATGGATGGAATTACTTTGTGTAAAAAGCTAAAGTCCAACGTGAATATCAATCATATCCCGGTTATATTGCTCACAGCTAAGACCGGAGACGATCACATTGCCGAGGGATTTGAAACGGGGGCAGATGCCTATGTAGTGAAACCCTTCAATATTGAACTGCTTAAGAAGCAGGTGGCAAGCCTGATTGAAAACCGGGAGCGACTGGAACTGAAACCGGTGGAAGCTGAACAAAACAAGAATCTGATTAGACCGGTTGTTTTGCGTCCACACGATCAGGTGTTGCTCGAGAAGATCATGAAAATCATCAATGATAACATCTCCAATCCGGAGCTTAATGTTGAGACACTGGCTGTCGGTGCCGGTATGAGCCGCGTACACATGCACCGGAAGTTGAAGGAACTGACTAACCAATCAGCCCGCGATCTGATCCGCACTATTCGTCTTCAACAAGCTGGAGACATCCTGAAGACACAGAAGCAAAGCATCTCGGAAGTTGCCTATGCGCTCGGATTCTCCAATCTGTCACATTTCTCCAACTCATTTCGTGAGTTCTATGGCATGTCGCCCTCGGAATATGCCGAAAAGAACAGGGAAGAGAAGAGCGAGAGTTGATTATTGATTATAGAAGTACCAGTTTGAATTGCGAAACAATAAGGTTTAATAACAGACATAACCACACTGTCGCCGCTCTGCGGCTTTGTGCAAGAGAAAATAAAATCTCACACTACCAAACTCATCGCCGTTACACGGCTTATAGAGGAGCATAGCTCCGATGAGTATGGTAGTAAGTTAATGGGATAAGGCGGATTAAGCCGCATAGCGGCGACAGTATATTATAGTAGAGCCTACAGGGAATGCGACAATGCTATATTATATGAAGTTGATTTATCCTACGGATGATATTCATTACATTGGCGTGCAAATAATATCGGCGATGCCAAATATCACGGAGCTAATATCAATAACCGTTTTTATTCGCAATTCAAAACGGATTGACTATACAAAGAGACCAGAACCGCAGATGAAGTGATAAAAAATTGCTGTATCTGCGGTTTTTTTTATCCTTTCAACAGAGATTCCCGGAGATATTCCTGTTTTCTGATCCGGTTTCCAGTCTATTTATACACGGATTTGTTTCATTAATAGGGTATTCCCGGATAAAACCATAAACCAAAAAATCCCCCTTTTTTATCCGTAAATGGGACCATATTCCCCCTTTTTCCCTTGAATGTAACGAAAATACAACTATATGTAACCTGTAAACAAGGAATGTAACACACGGAAAAGCTTTTGAGAAACGGGCGTAATACAATTTTTTATACAGGCATTAGCTTTGTGTCATTCGATGTTTAACCAAAAATCATTACCAGCCTATGAAAAAAGACGTAATCATTACCATGACTTGACTTGCAGATGCTTTTATCCTAACATGCAGAAAAACTTAATTTATTTCTAACAAACAAATACCAAAAATGAAAAACACAATTCTACACAGGCCAATTAGCCTATTGTTACTATTTGTATTTTTCCCGATTTGTGCTTTTGCGCAGACGATTACTGTAAAAGGTGTCGTGAAAGACGAAAAGGGAGAAACTCTTCCGGGAGTGAATATAATGGAATCCGGAACAAAAAACGGAACTATTACAAGTGTCGACGGTAAATACCAGATTAAAGTTTCCAGTCTGTCCAGCCTTGTCTTCTCATTTATGGGACTTGACTCAAAAACTGTTCCGGTGAATGGTAAAACACAAATTAATGTGGTGTTACAGGAGAATAAGAAGCAGCTCGAAGAGGTTGTTGTTGTCGGTTATGGTAATCAAAGAAAAGAAGCTGTAACAGGATCAGTTGCTTCAGTGAAAGGGGATATGATACGTGAAGTTCCGGCATCTAATATCTCGCAGGCTCTCCAGGGCCGTGTAGCCGGTGTGCAAATGACACAAACTTCGACTAAACCGGGTGCTACCATGCAGATCCGTATCCGTGGTACACGTTCAATCAACGCGGATAATGATCCATTGATCGTGCTTGACGGCATACCTTTCTCCGGAACAATTGCTGATATTAGTCCTGAGGATATCAAGAGTATTGATATATTGAAAGATGCATCGGCTACGGCCATTTACGGTTCACGCGGTGCTAACGGTGTTATCCTGGTAACAACCAATAAAGGAAGCAGGGGGCAAAAAGAACAGGTTTCATACAGCGGCTACTATGGATGGAAAGATGCCATCAAATACCCCATGATGAAAGCGGCTGAATATGCTGCTCTGAGGACTAGAGCCGGATTGAATAAAGTTCCCGGATTAGATGAACCCAATACTAAAAATGCAGATGGAACTTATACCTATTCAGCGGATACAGACTGGCAGGATTTGTTTTACAGAACAGGTACTGTAGAAAGCCACGATCTGAGTTTGTCAAATGGCAATGAAAGAGGAAACTATAAATTCGGAGCAGGATACTATCAGGATAAAGCGGTATTACCCGGTTCAGACTACACCCGTTATTCTCTTCGCGCTTCTGTTGATCAGGAGGTAGGTAAGTTGTTCCGTATAGGTTTCACCACAAACAATAACTTCAACGTAACCAATGGTGCCAGCCTGGGTATGTATGGTATTTTAAGTATGTCACCTCTTGCCGATCCTTATAATGCAGACGGCACTTTTAAAAGAACCGTAAGATTGCCGCAAGATGAACAGTGGGTATATACAAGAGAGACGATTAAAGGGCTGGGAGATAAATGGGCCGATAAAACCAAAGCATTTGGTTCTTATAATTCGGCATATGGTGAGATGAAAATTCCCGGAGTAGAGGGCTTGAAGGCCCGTGTAAACCTGGGAGCCAATTATCGCCAGAGCAACGGAGGAAGTTATACCGGAATAGGTGTTTTCAGTTCTTCACCAACTACTCCCAATACTGCATCAATTAATAACTCGCTTTCCACCAACTGGGCAGTTGAGAACCTGTTGACCTATGACCGTGAGTTTGCTGAAAAGCATCGGGTGAATGCAGTTGCCATGTACTCTGCTGAAGAAACCCGATACAACAGTTCTTCTATTTCAAGAAAGAATATCGCGGGCGACAATCTCCAGTATTTCAATCTGGGTTTAACTTCTACCGGTAGTAATGATGACATAACCATTAATCCTGACAATCAATCTTATTGGGTAAGCGGCCTTCAGTCATATATGGGACGAGTAATGTACTCGTATGATGATCGTTATATGTTGAGTGCCACTTTCCGCGCTGATGCTTCTTCAAGACTGGCACCGGGACATAAATGGCATAGTTATCCGGCTGTATCTCTCGGATGGAATATCAATAAAGAATCCTTTATGAAAGATGTAAGCTGGTTAGATGCTCTGAAATTGCGCTTAGGTTACGGGCAAACATCTAACCAGTCTGTAGCGCCTTATGCTACACTCGGATTATTAAGCACCCGTCCTTATAATTTTGGTGCTTCAAATTCACCGGGATATTATGTATCTACTTTGCCAAATAGTAATCTGGGATGGGAATATTCAATTACCAAGAATGCCGGTTTGGACTTCTCAATTCTGAAACATCGCTTGTCCGGTACATTTGAATATTATGTAACTGATACAAAAGACCTCCTTTTGAGTGTGAATTTACCGGCAACATCTGGTGTAAGCAGCTATACCGGAAATGTAGGATCAACTCAAAACAGAGGATGGGAACTTTCTTTGAATGGGGTTATCCTTGAAAATGTGAACGGTTGGACATGGGAAGCAGGCATTAACCTCTACGGAAATAAAAATGAAATAGTAGAACTTGCTTCAGGCCAGTCAAGAGATGAAGCTAACTGGTTATTTGTAGGACATCCGCTTAATGTAATCTATGATTATAAGAAAATAGGCATCTGGCAAACATCTGAAGCTGCAGCTGTGAAACAATATGAAGGATCAGCAGGTGTTCCGGGTATGGTCAAAGTGCTCTATACAGGAACCTATAATGCAGATGGTTCTCCTACACGAATAATCGGATCAGCTGACAAGCAAATTCTCGACTGTGATCCTGATTTTCAGGGTGGTTTCAATACCCGTGTAGCATATAAAGGATTTGACCTGAGTTTGGTCGGTTCTTTCCAAAGCGGTGGTATTCTTAACAGTACTCTTTATGGATCAAATGGTTACCTTAATCTGGAAGACGGACGCAGAGGCCAGATTAAGGTAGATTACTGGACAGAGAATAATCCGAATGCTAAATATCCGGATCCTAAAGGACCTAAAGACAGCAACAATCCCAAATATGGATCAACCTCCGGCTACTTTGATGGTTCATATATGAAGGTACGCACCATTACATTGGGTTACAATGTCAATCCAAAATGGACACGCAAAGCAGGTATTGATAAAGTGCGGGTGTACTGTACTGTACAGAACCCATTTGTTTTGTTCTCTCCATACCACAAAGAATCAGGTATGGATCCGGAGACCAACTCGTATGCTAACGATGCGTCCACTTCAGCAGTGGCTTATGATAATAGACTGAAACGTATGCTGACTGTAGGCTATAACACGCCTGTATCTCACAACTACCTGATGGGTGTTAATATAACCTTTTAAATAGATAACAATGAAACGCATATATAATAAAAAATTAGTAGGAGCACTACTGATAGCGATGTCTCTGGTAGGATGCTCTGACATATTGAATGAAGAACCACGCGGTATTCTTACTCCCGATTATTTTAAGACCCAATCAGGGGTTATGGGTGGATTGACAGCCATGTACGGACATTTGCGCTATTTGTATGGTAATGGCTACTTTATAAATTCCAACCAGATAAGTACCGATGAATCTACCTGGGGGCAGAATTCCGATTTGAATGTTAAGAATCTGGACTTCTCTGGTGTCGGTACAATTGATCCCGCTACCAGTAATACCGGTCAGTTATGGGGCAATGCATTCCCCAACATTAATACTGCTAATGGAGTGATTGAGAATGGAGCTGCCGCGGGTGTATCGGATGCTCTGATTGCCGAAGCCCGTTTTTTCCGTGCATTTGACTACTTTTTGTTAGTGCAGACTTTCGGCGGTGTACCTTTAGACCTGGGTGCAGGAGAATTGAAATTCAACTCTACGACAGTAAGAACTTCTGTTCGCAATACTGTTCCTGAGGTATATACCAAAGCTATTTTTCCGGATCTATTATTGGCTATAAACAACTTGCCTGACGCAGGACGTGTAACAGGTGGTGCAACAAAAACACTCGCCCGTCTCTTTTTGGCAAAAGCATATCTGACTTTTGGTTGGTGGCTTGAGAATCCGAATAATATTCCTACTTATCCGACAAGTAACAGGGTTGATCCAGACGGTCATAATGCTGCCTGGTATTATCAGCAGGCTTATAATATTGCAACTGATGGAATAGTTAATGCAGGTACAAATTTTGGTCTGCAGCCTACATTCTATGATGTTAATGTGGCAACGAATGACCGTAACAATGAGATTTTATTGTATGCTGACCATACACAGGCAAATGAAACCTATAATGGTGGTAGCCTTACCTATAGTGGTGGTGGCTTCGGTACAGATAACTTTGCTGCCTGGTTTGAACAATTCAACTATACTGCGGTGAGAAGTAGTTCTTCAAGCACAGGCTGGAGTGCAACAAGCTCTGTTCAGCGTGAAGCAGTTCAATCATTAGGCCGTCCATGGACTATGCTGGCTCCTCCGATCGGAGTTTTTGCAAACACTTTTGCAGATAAAACCAATGACTCCCGGTATGACGGTACTTTTGTAACAACTTACCGTGGAAACTGGACAAGAGGTACTGTTTCTCAAAAGACGTTGTATAATGCCAACTATTTACCGGTTGCAGTTGGGGATCCTATCTTAACTTTCCTGGATCAGGATGTGACAGGTGTTGATTATTCCAATTCAGTGTTCAACAGTGGCATCGGAGCTGGTGTATTGCCCGGTAGAGCTGACTTCGTGATTGCACCAAGTGCGATTAGCCGGATTACATTCCCGGGTAACTGGAAGATCGGACCTTACCGCACTGACAATGGCTCTACACTGGGACAACCGAATGCCTCTATTACCCGTCCTTTCCCTGTAGCTAAATTCTCGGAATTGTTCTTTATTGCTGCTGAAGCCGCAGTGAAAGGTGCAACTACAAAAGCTGTAACCGGAACTTATGCAAATGATGGATCTGCAAGAGGGCTAATAAATGTAGTTCGTGCACGTGCCGGTAAATGGCGCTGGAACAACAATGGAAATGTAGCCAAAGTACAGGACAATAGCGCTGCTATGACTGCCGCAACTCCTGCTACCGTTGATGTTAACTATATTCTGGCTGAGCGCTCCCGTGAATATTTTGGTGAAGGTTATCGCTGGTTTGATTTAGTACGTACACAAAAATGGGCAGAACTTTCTTCTTCTCTGCGGATTTGTGGTACCAGCTATACTGATCGCACTCCTGTTACATACTCACGTACAATTACAGCTGCTTATTATCTCCGTCCTATTCCGCAATCGCAACTTGATGGTATGGAAATGACAGCAGACGAGAAAAAGGCTTATCAAAATCCTGCATATCAGTAATTATCAAAATCATTCAATCAAAAACCTGACAGGTCCAACCGCCTGTCAGGTTTAAAATTCTATCTGTTTTTTCAATTTGGCGAATGCCTCTATCTTAGGATTCAATAGGGATAAAATATTTTCTTACATCATTTCAGAACTCAATTTTTAGCGACACTCATTATTTGCAAACAATGTTCTTTCATTGTTGCATGGCCAATGGTATGCCGTATTATCAAGGATAAACAGTTTGTTTTTCCTGAACAAAAAGTAAAATTCTACTAACACCCGATTATATGGATTTGTCAACACAAAAAGTCTCATTTGTTGAGAAAGTAGGTTACAGTCTTGGAGACTTAGCGGCCAACCTGGTTTTCCAAACTCTGATTACCTACTTAGCATATTTTTATACCGATATTTATGGATTAAAAAACACCGATGCCTCTATTGTCATGCTCTCAGTGGGATTGGTGGCTGCCTTTGCCTTTAATCCGGTTATCGGCGTGTTGGCCGATCGCACCAATTCAAGATGGGGGAAGTTCAGACCCTGGATACTTTATACGGCTGTTCCTTTAGGAGTGGTGGCATTTCTTGCATTTTCCACACCGCATTTTTCCTATAAAGGGAAGTTGATCTATGCGGCAGTTACTTATACCTTCCTGTTGTTGTTATACGCATCGAGCAACCTGCCATACTCTGCATTGAGTGGAGTTTTGACCGGTGATATGGGGCAACGAAACAGCATTTCGGCATATCGTTTTGTGGCAGTAACCTTCGCTCAGTTTTTCGTCCAGGTATTCATGTTGCCTATTATCCAGTTTGCCGGTAAGGGTGATAAGGCTGTCGGTATTGAAGTGGTGATGACCTGGCTCTCCATCGTCGGAACGATCTTGTTGCTGATTACATTTTTTTCTACCCGGGAGCGTATTGTACCGCATCCGGAGCAGAAATCATCTTTGAAAGACGATTTATCAGACCTTTCACACAACCGTCCGTGGTTGATCATGCTTACACTGACCATTCTGGTCTTTATCACGCTGGCCATGAAAGGTGGTTCTTACGTCTATTATTTCAATAATTATGTGGATAAAGCGGCTCTGACGGATTTTATAAGTCCGGTCGTTGCAGCGCTTTCTGGAATGGGGCTTAACTTCTTTGGCACTGATCCTGTTTCGGCCGGATTTGGATTGTTCAATGGAGGAGGAATCATCTGTATGATGATTGGTATCTCCTTTTCAAAAAGATTTGCAGATAAATATGGCAAACGCGATGTTTATATAGCCGGCTTACTGGTAGCCACATTTTTTGTATTTGACTTTATCTTTTTCTCCCCGAAAAGTATTCTGTTGATTTTTGCATCGCAGATGCTTCACGGACTTACCTATGGGGTAACGATCCCGATCCTCTGGGCGATGATTGCCGATGTGGCGGACTACTCAGAGTGGCGGACTAATCGCCGTGCTACTGCGATTATCTTTTCTGCCATGATGGTGGGTTTGAAGGCCGGTCTTTCCATCGGTGGCGCGCTAGTCGCGTGGGTTTTAAGCCTGTATGGCTATATTCCAAAACAGGCAGGTACCGGTACAGAGATTGTTCAGCCCGAGTCAGTGGCTCTGGGCGCCAAAATGCTCGTCAGTATATTCCCGACCATTCCATTCCTGCTTGGCGCCGGTCTGCTCTTCTTCTATGTAATAGATAAAAAAATGGAAGTGAAGATTGAAGCAGAGCTGAAGGCCCGGAGAGCTTCTGCAAACGAGGATTCAGAGCCTGTATTGGAAGTTATTCCTTCTACCCTTGATTAATGCCGGGTTTTCTCCCCGGTTGCTAAATTCAGATTTAAATAAAAACGAAATACAGATGCGGATTAGAATATCAATGCTTACACTCATTATGATGCTGTCGTTGGGATTTGTTCCAAACGGTAAGGCTCAGAACTCTCTGAAGAAAGCACTCACCGGGAAGTTTCTGATCGGGGCAGCCATCAACGACGATCAGGTGACGGGAAAAGATTCTCTTTCAGATAAGATTTTGTTGCAGCATTTTAATTCGGTTACGGCCGAGAATTGCATGAAAAGCGAGGTGGTGCAGCCTGAAGAAGGGAAATTTGATTTTACCCAGGCCGATCGCTTCGTGACATTCGGAGAAAAGCACAACATGATGATTCACGGGCATGTGCTTATCTGGCATTCGCAGGCGCCAAAGTGGTTTTTCGAAGATAAAAACGGAAAAGATGTTTCCCGCAAAGTGCTGATAAAACGCATGAAAAAGCACATCACCACGGTTGTGAAACGCTATAAAGGCCGGATTAAAAGCTGGGATGTGGTAAACGAAGCAATCATGGATGATGGCTCGTTCCGCCCGAGTAAATTCTATCAGATTATTGGTGAAGATTACATCCGGTTGGCGTTTCAGTTTGCGAGAAAGGCAGATCCTTCAGCTAAACTGATTTACAACGATTACTCTATGGCATTGCCCGGTAAAAGGGAAGGGGTTGTGAAAATGATCCGCAATCTTCAGAAGCGGGGAGTCAAAGTCGATGGCATCGGTATGCAGGGGCACTTCTCAATGGATTTCCCGACGGTAGCAGATGAGGAAAAAAGTATAGAAGCTTTTGCTGCATTGGGAGTCAAAATATCTATCTCTGAATTGGATATGACACTATTACCCTCTCCTTACAGGGGAGCAGATGTCGCCCAAAAGATTGCTTTTGAAAAGGGAATGAATCCTTATGCGAATGGTTTGCCCGATTCTGTATCAACTGCCTGGAACAACCGGCTTGGAGAGTTTTTTCGCCTATTTCTCAAACACAGCAATCAAATAAGCCGTGTAACACTCTGGGGCGTTACCGATCATCAAACCTGGCGCAATGACTGGCCTATTCCCGGACGGAAAGATTATCCGCTGCTCTTTGACCGGAACTTTCAGCCTAAACCGGTGGTGCAAACCATCATCGAAGAGGTTGGTCGATAATAAATAAGACAAGACCTTAACCAAAATAATTCACCATCAAACTCACATTAAGAAATGAAAACAGCCATAATGACCGACTTGTATAAAGTCGAACTTCAGGAAACCTCAAAACCAACTCCTCAAAGTGATGAGGTATTGGTACAATTAGAATATGTCGGCGTATGCGGTTCTGACCTGCACTACTACGAGACCGGCCGCATCGGTAACTTTATTGTCGAAACTCCGTTTGTTCTGGGTCACGAATGTGCCGGAACGATTGTTGAGGTAGGAGAGAAGGTAAAACACCTGAAGGTAGGAGACCGTGTAGCACTTGAGCCCGGAAAAACCTGCGGAGAGTGTGAACACTGCAAGGCCGGAAAATATAACCTTTGCGAAGATGTCGTCTTCTTTGCCACACCACCGGTAAATGGAGTTTATCAGGAATATGTTGCCCATCAGGCAAGCCTTTGTTTCAAATTACCGGATAATGTAAGTACGATGGAAGGCGCTTTGATTGAGCCATTGGCCGTTGGTTTCCATGCCGCATTGCAAGGTGGCGCTCAGGTGGGACAAACCGCAGTAGTAACCGGTGCCGGTTGTATCGGGCTGGTAACATTACTGGCATTGAAAGCGATGGGTGTTTCTAAAGTTTACGTGATCGATATTATGCCCAAACGTCTGGAAAAGGCGATGCAGTTAGGCGCTACCGGGGTAATCAACGGTAAGGAAGAAGATGCGGTTGCCAAAATCATGGAGCTAACAGAAGGCAAAGGTTGCGATCTTGCCATCGAAACGGCAGGTACTGAAATCACCACCGCACAGTTGATCAAAATGGCGAAAAAAGGCTCGACTATGGTACTGGTGGGATATAATGCTACCGAAACCATCAGGGTGCCGGTTAATGTAATTCTGGATAAAGAACTAACTATAAAATCGGTGTTCCGTTACCGTAATATTTATCCGCTGGCTATCGAAAGCGTGGCTCAGGGAGCGGTAAAAATCAAGGATATTGTAACCAATATATACTCATTGGATGAAATTCAGGAAGGGCTTACCGAATGTGCGCACAACAAGGCGGATATCGTGAAGGCTGTGATTAAAATCTGATTTTACCTGACATGACAAAGCAAACTTTTTCAAATCCTATACTCTCCGGTTTTTATCCCGATCCGTCTTTCTGCCGGGTCGGTGATGATTACTATATGGTGACCTCTTCGTTTGTCTATTATCCTGGTCTGCCTATCTTTCACAGCAAAGACCTGGTACACTGGGAGCAAATCGGACACGGGATTCACCGTCCGGATCAGCTCGATTATAAAAACTGTGAAACTTCGCTCGGACTCTGGGCTCCGACGATTCGCTATCACAAAGGGACATTCTACATCATCAACACCTTTGTGTCGGAAGGTCGGGAGGCCCGTCGCGATAATTATATCATCACGGCGACCAATCCTGCAGGACCGTGGAGTGACCCCATCTTTGTGGAAGGAGCTGACGGCATTGACTCAACAGTCTATTTTGATGATGACGGACGGGTGTGGTACACCGGGAACTGTATCATCACTCCGGGAGAATATGAGGGACATCATGCTATTTACCTGTGTGAACTTGACCCGAAGACTTTTCAGTTTAAAGGAGAGCGTTCTCTTATCTGGGATGGGAAAAAGACCCGCAGCAAATGGATTGAAGCGCCTCATATTTACAAAAAAGACGGCTGGTATTACCTGTTGGTGGCAGAAGGTGGTACCTTTACCAACCACTGTGTGATGATGGCCCGTTGCAAAACGATTGATGGCGAATATGAGATTTGTCCGCGCAATCCGATAGTGACGCACCGGCATATTTCACTGATGAGTCCGATTGCCGTAGTGGGGCATGCTGACTTTGTGGAAACGCAAAATGGAGAATGGTGGATGGCATTGCTAGGGGTTCGTCCTTATGAAGGGTTAAATTATAACCTGGGTCGGGAAACTTTCCTGGCACCCATTATTTGGGCAGAGGATGGTTGGCCGATATTGGATAATACCAACGGGCTGATCAATGTCGAAGAGCGCTTGCCCGACTTAACTCCTTGCCCGTATCCGCTTCAGGATCCGTGTGATGATTTCGGTGCTGAAGAGTTGGGTATGATCTGGAATACTGTGCATCCGCCGCAAAAGGAGTTTTACTTCCTGACCGATCGTCCCGGAAACCTGCGCCTTTATCTGCAACCTGAAGTAATTCAGGAGATCTGCAATCCGGCTTTCGTGGGCAGAAGACAGCAGCACAAAGAGTTTCAGGCAACTACGGTAATGGAATTTTTGCCTAAAGCAGAAAATGAGGAAGCGGGAATGGTTTTACTGAGTGACGACCGCTTCAACTACATATTTGTCAAATGCGTAAAGGCTGGAAAACCGATCCTTTCGCTATTCAAAACCGAAAAAGGAATACGCAGCCTGATTGCTTCAGTGGAATTGCCTTCCAACGATAAGCTTTACCTGACAGTAAGAGGATGTACCACGACCTACGACTTCTATTTCGGGAGCAAAGAAGGCGAATACATTTCCTTTGCAACAGGACTGGAGGCTTCACTGCTGAGTTCCACCGTAAACGAAGGATTCACCGGAACTTATATCGGCATGTATGCCAGTTCCAATAAAAACGAGTCGGACAGTTTTGCGGACTTTGATTGGTTCAGATACAACGGAATCTGAAATTTATACTTTACGCGTCAAGCGGCATGCAGCCGCTGAACGCTTGCGCTCCACGCCGGGCAGCGGCTTCATGCCGCTTGTCGGGTTGAATAAAGGGATTTACTGATAATAAATCTGGATATATTTACACAAGAAAAAACTCAAAGTAAGACATAGCAATGAAAACACCACGCTACCTGGTCAAAGACCTCTATACCGCAGACCCTTCTGCTCATGTATTCAACGGCAAGATATACATTTATCCATCGCACGACATCGAATCTGGTATTCCCGAAAACGATAACGGCGACCACTTCGATATGCGCGACTACCACGTCTTTTCGATGGACGATATTGATGGCGAAGTGACTGACCACGATGTAGTCTTGGATGTGAAAGATATTCCATGGTCAGGACGCCAGTTGTGGGCTCCTGATGCAGCCTGCAAAAACGGCAAATACTATCTCTATTTTCCATTAAAAGATAAGAATGATATTTTCCGCATTGGGGTGGCTGTCAGCGATAAACCGGAAGGACCGTTCGTTCCGCAAAATGACCCTATCAAAGGCAGTTTCTCGATTGACCCTGCTGTGCTGGAGGACAATGAAAATGACTATTACATCTACTTCGGTGGATTGTGGGGCGGTCAGTTGCAGCGTTACCGTGACAATAAAGCGATTGAAAATCCGTGCTTCCCGGCTGACGATGAAACGGCTCTGTATGCCCGTGTAGCCAAACTCAGAGACGATATGCTGGAATTTGCCGAAGAGCCGCGTGATGTGGTTATTCTGGATGAAAACGGCGAGCCCCTGAAAGCCGGTGATAATGACCGCCGCTACTTCGAAGGCCCCTGGATGCACAAATACAACGGCAAATATTATTTCTCCTATTCAACGGGAGATACCCATAAACTCTGTTATGCGGTGGGAGATAGTCCCTACGGCCCATTTACCTACAAAGGAGTTATTCTGACTCCGGTAGTCGGATGGACTACGCACCATTCCATTGTAGAGTTTAAGGGAAAATGGTATCTGTTCCATCACGATAGCGTGCCTTCGGGAGGTAAAACCTGGTTGCGCAGCATCAAAGTGGTAGAGCTGGAGTACAACGAAGATGGCACCATCAAGACCATCGATGGCGGTGGTGAACAATAATTTTTGAATTTACCTGAATGAAGAAATATATAGGAATTTGGTTGATTACGTGCATATCGGTACTTAGCTCGTTTGCCGAAAACGGCCATCAGTTGTGGCTGCGATTTGGTGCGACAAAAGCGACTGATATGCCATTTGTGAAAATAGCCGGAGATACTTCGCTTCTGGCCGTTAAGGAGTATCGCCGTGCTATTTCCGAAATGAAAGGCGAACTTCCTTCGGTTATTAATCAGCCGGAAAACAATGCTGTGCTATTTGCAACATCCGCTGATAAAACGGTCTCCCGTTTAGGCATGAACGGGCAACTAAAACAATTAGGAGCGGAAGGTTACCTGATAAAGACGGTAAGTAGTGATGGGAAGACGTTTACCGTTGTTGCCTCTATCTCACAAAAAGGTCTGCTATATGGTACTTTTCACCTGCTGAGGCTCATTCAAACCGAAAAAGCATCGGGCGAACTCAATATTGCAGAAAAGCCATCGTACAATGTCCGTGTACTCAATCACTGGGACAATCCGGATGAAACGGTGGAGCGTGGTTATGCCGGTCGTTCCATCTGGAAATGGGATGAACTTCCGGGAACGGTTTCACCCAGATATACCGAATATGCACGGGCCAATGCCTCCATCGGAATCAATGGCGCGGTACTCAATAATGTGAATGCCTCTCCGGAGATGCTCTTGACAGCGAATCTGGAAAAGGTAAAAGCGATTGCCGTAGCGTTGCGCCCTTACAACATCAAAGTTTATCTTTCTATCAATTTCTCTTCTCCAGCCAAACTGGGAGGTTTGCCGGATTCCGATCCGTTGAAACCGGCCGTTCGGAAATGGTGGAAAGACAAAGCCGATGAAATCTACAAACTGATTCCTGACTTCGGAGGCTTTCTGGTGAAAGCCAATTCCGAAGGACTACCCGGTCCGCAGGATTACGGTCGCACTCATGCTGACGGAGCCAATATGCTGGCCGATGCACTCAAACCTCACAAAGGAATTGTGATGTGGCGGGCCTTTGTCTATTCCCCGGGAAAAGATGAACGGGCAAAACTGGCTTACAAGGAGTTCCAACCGCTAGACGGCAAGTTTAGGGACAATGTGATTGTTCAGGTGAAAAACGGCCCGATTGATTTTCAACCGAGGGAAGCGTTTAGCCCGCTTTTCGGAGCAATGAAGAAAACAGCGCTGATGCCCGAATGGCAAATCACGCAGGAGTATCTCGGATTTTCCAATCACCTGGTTTTCCTTGCATCCTTATGGCAGGAGTTTTTGCAAAGCGATACCTATTGCAAGGGTAAAGGCTCCACGATTGCCAAAGTGACAGACGGAACATTGTTTAAACAACCTTTTACTGCCATAGCCGGCGTTGCCAATATTGGCGAGGACGCCAACTGGTGCGGATACACCTTTGCGCAGGCCAACTGGTACGCATTCGGCCGTATGGCATGGAACAATAACCTGACGGCATCCGATATTGCCGACGAATGGATCAAGATGACTTTTACAGGAGATGCGGCGTTTGTCAATCCGGTGAAGGAAATAATGACTACCTCACACGAAACGGTGGTCAGTTACATGATGCCACTCGGGCTACATCACATATTTGCCTGGGAGCATCATTACGGCCCGGAGCCCTGGTGTGATATACCCGGAGCACGTGAAGACTGGTTGCCCCGCTATTACCATAAAGCGGATAGCATTGGGCTGGGCTTTGACCGCACTACGCAGGGAAGCGATGCCGTTTCGCAATATTATTCTCCTTTGAAAGAAGAATATAATAACCTTTCCACTTGCCCGGAGAAATACCTGCTTTGGTTTCACCATGTGCCGTGGGGGTATAAGATGAAAAGCGGAAACACTTTATGGAATGAGCTTTGCTACAAATATGACTCGGGTGTAAAGCAGGTGCGTCATTACCAGACCGTCTGGGATCAGATGGAGCAATATGTCGATCACGAACGATTCAGCCAGATACAATCCAAACTACGCATTCAGTCGCGCGATGCGGTGTGGTGGAAAGATGCCTGCCTGCTCTATTTCCAGCAATTCTCGAAAAGGCCGATTCCTTACGACATCGAACGTCCGGTGCATAATCTGGATGAACTGATGAAGATTAAGCTGAATCTGAAGCATCATAACTAAATTTCAAAATATATAAAAGACTGAGTCCGTGAGGACATGTCTGTTGTAAAAAATAATAGTCAAGTGGTGATGGTTGTGGGATGGAAAGGAGGAGGTGAGTCTAATCGCCTCTGTCCTTTCCTGAAACCAACTCTGATTCAAAGAATAACAGTTGAATACCAATACAAAAAATACTTTCTTATGGAAAAAACATGGCGTTGGTTTGGCAAGAAGGATAAGATTACGCTTGCCATGCTGAGACAAATCGGAGTGGAAGGCATTGTAACTGCTTTACACGATATTCCCAATGGTGAAATCTGGACTATAGAAGCCATTGAGGATCTGAAGAATTATATCGAATCGTATGGGTTTCGCTGGTCGGTTGTGGAAAGCTTACCGGTAAGCGAAGCGATTAAATATGCCGGACCGGAACGTGATCAGCTGATCGAAAACTACAAAGTTAGTCTGGCCAATCTGGGGAAATGTGGTGTAAAGACCGTTTGTTATAACTTCATGCCGGTGATCGACTGGATCCGTACCGATCTGGCACACCCGTGGGCTGACGGAACCTCTTCGCTCTATTTCGATAAGATTCGTTTTGCCTATTTCGATACCCGTATCCTGCAACGCGAAGGAGCAGAAAAGGATTATACTGCCGACGAACTGGCCAAAGTAGCCGAACTCGATAAAGTCATTACCGAAGCCGAGAAAGACGATTTGGTCGATACCATTATCGTGAAGACTCAGGGATTCGTAAACGGAAATATCAAAGAAGGCGACCAGAATCCGGTTGCTATCTTCCGTCGTTTGCTGAAGCAGTATGAAGGGATTGACCGTGACCAGTTGCGCGAAAACATGCGCTACTTCCTGGCTGCCGTAATGCCGGTGTGTGAAGAGTACGGCGTGAACATGTGTGTACACCCCGATGACCCTCCTTTCCAGGTATTGGGATTGCCCCGCATCGTGACCTGTGAGAATGACATCGACTGGTTCCTGAATGCCGTAGATAACCCCCACAACGGATTGACCTTCTGTGCCGGTTCGTTGAGTGCGGGAATCCACAACGATGTCCCGGCATTGGCTGCCAAATATGCCAAACGTACCCATTTCGTTCACCTGCGTAGTACAAACGTGATGGAAAACGGCAACTTCATCGAATCCTCCCACCTCGAAGGACGAGGACGTTTGATTGACCTGATTCGCATTTTCGAAAAAGAGAATCCTGCTCTCCCGATGCGTGTGGATCATGGTCGCCTGATGCTGGACGATGCCGATAAGGGCTATAATCCGGGCTACTCGTTCCACGGCAGAATGCTGGCATTGGCACAAGTGGAAGGCATGATGGCTGTGATAAACGATGATTTGTCAAAATAATAAACGAGTAATCGAAATATCATGAACGAAATGTTTAGTATTGCCGGAAAGGTGGCAGTAATCACCGGAGCCGGTGGCGTATTGGGCGGAAGTGTAGCCCGTAGTTTTGTAAAAGCGGGAGCAAAAGTCGTAGCGCTTGACCTGCGTCAGGAGCAACTGGATGCAAGAGTTGCCGAGTTGAAAGAGCTGGGTGGAGAAGTAATCGGTTTCGTGGGCAATGTGCTCGACATCGAAAGTCTCGAAAATACCGCCAAACAAATTGTGGAAAAATGGGGTCGCATTGATATCCTGCTGAATATCGCAGGAGGTAACCTCCCCGGAGCAACGTTGAATCCTGACCAGCATATCTTTGATATGAAAATCTCCGATTGGGAGAAAGTAACCAACCTGAACCTGAACGGAACCGTTTATCCAAGCATCGTTTTCGGAAAAGTAATGGCAGACCAGGGCGAAGGCAGTATCATCAATATGTCTTCGATGGCGGCAATCAGTGCGATTACCCGCGTGCCGGGCTATTCGGTTTCCAAATCCGGTATCAGCAACTTCACCCAATGGCTGGCGATGGAGTTTGCCATGAAATACGGCGATAAAGTGCGCGTAAATGCATTGGCACCGGGCTTCTTTATCGGTGACCAAAACCGTGCGGTATTGTTGAATCCCGATGGTTCACTCACAGACCGCAGTAAAAAGGTATTGGCCAAGACACCGATGAGCCGTTTCGGGGACATCAACGAACTCAACGGCGCTATCCAGTTCCTGTGCAGCGAGGCAGCTAGCTTTATTACCGGAGTGGTTTTGCCGGTAGATGGAGGATTTTCCTGTTACAGCGGAGTATAATATCCCAGATAAAAACATAATATCTGAAGCCACAATATGGATATATGCAATACTTTACATTTGTAAATGAAACAATAATCAAGTTTTAGGAGGACAAAAGCTAACTATGAACTGATGAATTATAAAATTGTCGTATATGCAATACTGATGCCTTTCGGGGTTTTATATTACCGATAGATTAATTAAGTAAGTGTTCATATTTAGTTTATACAATATTGATAATATTTTCCGTTCTACTTGTATTCAAGTAAATACGATTAGCAATGGGAAAAATAAAGACGATAGAATTAACGAGTGTCCAACGATTAGAATTAGAGCATGGTTTCCGCCATGGCACGAGCCACTGTTTGCGCATGCGTTGCCGTGCGGTTCTTCTCAAATCAGAAGGGCTGTCTTCTGTAAAAGCGGGTGAACAGACCGAAATGAGTTTGGTGTCAGTTAATGCATGGGTAAAACGCTTCCTTTCGGAAGGCATAACAGGCTTGCAGACACGGGAAGGTCGTGGTCGAAAACCAATAATGGACTGCTCGGACGAACAAGCTGTGCGTGCAGCCATCGAACAGGACAGGCAAAGTGTAAGCAAAGCCAAAATTGCTTGGCAACAGGCAACAGGGAAAGAGGCAAGCAACTTGACCTTCAAGCGTTTTTTATCCGCATTGGCGCAAGATATAAGCGTATAAGAAAACGCCCAAGGGGAGTTCCCTCGCCGCAGCTTTACGAGCACAAGTACGAAAAGTTGCAAGAACTTGAACATCAGGAACGTGAGGGGCGCATTGCCCTGTACTTTGCCGATGAGAGCCATGTCTGTACCGAAGGATATGTTCCTTACGGCTGGCAGTTGCCAGGTGAGGATGTGTGCATTGCATCTCAAAGAAGCGCAAGGCTCAACATCTTCGGAATGATTGACCGAAAGAACCAATATGAGGGATTCGCCACCACCGAAAGTATCAACGCCGACAAGGTCGTGAATTTCCTCGATGCATTTTCCTTGCGTGTACTCAAAGACACCTTTGTGGTGCTTGACAATGCTACGGTTCATCGTAATAATAAAATACGGGAGTTGCGTCCCGTATGGGAGAAAAGAGGGCTTTTCCTCTTCTATCTGCCTCCATATTCTCCGCACCTGAATATTGCGGAAACACTCTGGAGGATATTGAAGGGAAAATGGATCAGACCTCAGGACTATATGAGTACAGACTTGCTTTTCTACACAACCAACAGAGCGTTGGCTGAGATTGGAAATACATTGTTCATTAACTACTCGCATTATGTCGCTTAATTCTGATTACTTACTTAATTCAGGATGCCGGTCCGGAGCATTATCCTCCAGTGTCCGGCATTCTATGTTTCAACCAATTATTAATTATGAGATTATTTAGTGCAGATAAATTCTTTATCTCAATTATTCAACTGAGTCCTTTAAAATGGAGAGGTTTCAGAATGATATTAGCGATTAGCATAGGAATTTTGGTCATTACTAATACTACGGGGCAAAGCTTGGAGATGAAAGATAGATATCATATTAGGGCAATTCCTTATTTGCTGAATCCATATAATAATCCCGAAAAGATTAGTATCGAAAAAGACTCAATGCTAGTTCTTTGTTCAAAGGGGAGGACAAATCTTTATAATAGTCCAAGTAATAAGAATTACAAGCAAGATGCAGCTATGCTTTTATTTCATCCGGATAGCTCTTTTACTTTGAGAGCCAAGGTAAAAGCAAATCTTGTGGAAAAATTTGATGTTGCTTCACTTGTCCTTTTTCAGAATAATAATTTGTGGGCTAAACTATGTTTTGAGAATTCAATAAATAAAGAAGCCACGGTTGTATCAGTGGTCACAAATACTTATTCGGATGACTGTAATTCTTCGTCATTATCAGATAAATTTGTTTACTTATCTATTGTCAAAAAGGGAGATGAAATCTCCTTTCATTATTCAAAGGATAATAAAAACTGGAGTTTAGTAAGATATTTCAGACAAGTATTTGATAATGATTCATTAATGATCGGATTTGCTGTCCATGCTATAAGAGAAAATAATTTCTCTGCCGAATTTTCAGAAATATATTATTCAGGAAAAGCTTTAGTAAATATGAGAAAGTATGAAGAATAGAATAAAGAATTGGATGGTAGAATCTGGTAAAAAAAATCTGATGAAACTTAATGGTTTTAGTATCAGTGGAGTGGCTTTATTGTTTGTATTTTGTGTATCAACAATAAAAATACAAGCATGTACGGCATTTACTATGGTTGGCAAGGACTATTGTGTAATTGGATTCAATGAAAACTGGAGGTGGATGCCCTGTATGGTAACTATTAATCCCAGAGGAATAAATAAAGAAAATATTAGTTGGAAGCAACTTATCTCCAAATCAATAATTAATGAACCAGGGGTCAAATGGAAATCAAAATATGGCTCAATCACGTTTTCTGTGCTTGGGATTGATTTGCCATGTTATGGAGTGAATGAAAAGGGATTATTCTTCGTTGAATTAGCATTGAAGAATACATTTAATGTATCTGATTCTGTTAAACCCCGTATGTTCTGGGGGAACTTTATTCAATATCAATTGGACAATTATGCTACTGTAGATGAAGTGATTTCAAATATAAAGAATGCCCCTGTGATTGACTGGTGGCCTAAATTTACGGGGAGTCATTTTTATATATCTGATGCGAAAGGACGCACTTCTGTTATTGAATATAATGATGGCAAGTTAACTATAACTAACAATGATTCAATGGCTGTGAAATTGTTGTGTAATGCTCCATATTCTCAACAGCTAAAAAGCTTGCAACAATATAATGCATTTGGAGGAACAGCCGACGTTGATACTACACAACCTCCGAAAGCAATTAGATTTCCCAAAGCGTCACATCAATTGATTTCATATTCAAAGGAGCAAAATATATCTCCAATTGATTATGCCTGGAGAATTTTAAACTCAAACGTCGCAGGCGAATGGCAGTTAGTTGGTGATATCCGGAATAAGAAATTGTATTTTTGCTCAAAGAAGAGTCCCAAAATAAAAAGTTTAGATTACTCTAAGATTGATTTCTCAGAAAAACAGATACGTTACTTCGATTTAGACACAGATATTGAGGGAAGTATTGATAATTCATTTCAAGTATGGGATGCCAGGGCCAATGCATATTTTACGAGAGTTGGTTTCCCCGCTGCATATCCTGATAATGATTTCTTTACTACGCAGGAGTATAGGTTCTTGCTTGAAAACATAAATGAGTACGTAAAAAAGACATACAAATAAAATCACGTGTTTTAAACTTTGTATAACCTAAATATCAATCATAATGATAAACAATAACACTTGTTCGAATGATATTACTCCTTCTGTTGGTCGGATAATATATGTGTTGATGGTCGGGATATTTCTGCTGACTTCTTTACAAACACAGGCTCAATCCTCAGCTCAGAGTAACAATCAGCTTCGCGAACGCCTCTCAATCAACTCCGGTTGGAGATTCTACAAATACACATCAGCCGATAAAGCGGACAATCTGATTTATGATGTTCGTCCGGCGGTTAAGGAAAATAACGACAGCAAAGATGCCGATACAAAACCGACGGAAGCAGTCAAAACCGAAGCGATGCAACAGGTATTAAAGCCGTGGATTCTCCCTTCAGGAAATGCTTTTATCAAAGACCCGGCCAAACGATATATCCGACCGTCCGGAAATCCGGGTGGTGATTTCCCGTTTGTTCAAAGCAACTTTGATGACAGTTCATGGGAAAAAATAAACCTGCCTCATGACTGGGCGATTAAAGGGCCGTTTCAGAAAGGTGACAATGCCGAAGTAGGCGGAGGCATGGGACGCCTTCCGGTGAATGGTGTGGCCTGGTACAGACGGAAGCTGGAGATTCCTAAATCGGATGCCGGAAAGTCAATTTTCCTCGATATAGACGGTTCGATGTCGTATGCGATTGTTTGGTGCAACGGCAAATTGGTAGGTGGCTGGCCTTACGGTTACAACTCCTGGCGTGTGGATTTGACTCCATACATTGTGCCGGGTGGTGTGAATCAATTAGCTATCCGGTTGGATAATCCCAATTATTCTGCGCGTTGGTATCCGGGGGCAGGGCTTTACCGCAATGTATGGTTGACCAAAACCAGTCCGGTGTATGTGGCGCAATACGGTACTTACATCACTACAAATAATGTGTCGAAATCTTCTGCAACCATCAATCTCGACGTTGCAGTCGATAATCAATCGAAGAAGAGTGCCCATGTAGAAGCATTTACCCAAATCTATGCTTTGGATGGAAAAGGAAATAAATCGGGAATTGCCGTGGCTGCTTTTCCTGCAATGAAGACTCAAATCGCAGCAGGCGAAAACGCAAAAGTTTCAGTCTCGCTTATTCTCAAAAATCCAAAGCTGTGGGGCCCACGTCCTATGCAGACCCCCAATCTTTATCTGGCGGTTACTACATTAAGTGTAAATGGGAAACCGGTGGATAAATACGAAACCCGTTTCGGAATCCGCACCATCGAATACAGTGCCGACAAAGGATTGATGGTAAACGGTGAGCACATAGTCCTCAAAGGCGTAAACCAGCACCACGATTTGGGCGCAATAGGTAGCGCATTCAACGTACGTGCCGCACAACGTCAGCTGGAAATTCTGCGGGAGATGGGATGCAACGCCATCCGCATGTCGCACAATCCACCCGCACCGGAACTGTTGGAGCTAACCGACCGGATGGGCTTTCTGGTCATCGATGAAATCTTCGATTCGTGGGAGACCAAAAAGACTCCGCACGATTTCCACCTGATATTCCCGGATTGGTCGGAGCCGGATGCACGTGCTTTTGTGCGTAGAGACAGAAACTGCCCATCGGTGATTTTGTGGAGTTTCGGGAATGAAGTCGGGGAGCAATATACCGCAGAAGCGGGAGCGAAAGTAGCCCGTCGTTTGCAGGCGTTTGTCAAAGAAGAAGACCCGACGCGCCCTACCACCGGTGCGATGAACTACGCCAAACCCGATATGGCGTTGCCGGCAGTATTGGATGTAATCGGATTAAACTATCAGGGCGAAGGAATTCGTCAGGATCCGGAGTTTGAGGGAACGGAACGCATCCGTACCGCACCGCAATACGACCCGTATCATCAGAAGTTCCCGGAGAAAATGATTATCAGCACCGAATCAGCCTCGGCAGCAAGTAGCCGCGGCATCTATCTCTTCCCCGTAACCTCCAAAGTAAGTGATATCATACGGGACGGACGGGGAGGAGACTCTAAAAACTGTCAGGTGAGCGCTTACGAGCAACATGCCGTGGACTTCGGTTCTTCGGCTGAAAGAGTATTTGGCTCACTCGAAAGCCATCCTTTCGTGGCTGGCGAGTTTGTGTGGAATGGATTTGACTACATCGGTGAGCCGACACCTTACTATTCGGCACGCAGTTCCTACACCGGAATCATCGACCTGGCAGGATTCCCGAAAGACCGTTATTACCTGTATCAGTCGCATTGGCGTCCTGAAATGCCGATGGTGCATATCCTTCCGCACTGGAACTGGCCGGAACGCGTGGGAGAGGTAACACCGGTACACATATTTACCTCGGGCGATGAGGCGGAACTCTTTCTGAACGGACAATCTTTGGGTCGTAAGAAGAAAGGACCATACGAATACCGCCTGCGCTGGGATGAGGTGAAATACCAACCGGGGGAACTGATAGTGATTGCCTACAAAAACGGCCAAAAGTGGGCCGAAGAGACGGTAAAAACAACCGGTGATGCCGCAAAACTTGAACTCTCCGCTGACCGTAACCGGATAAAAGCGGACGGATACGACCTTTCCTTTGTAACTGTCCGTATAACCGATAAAAACGGGCTGATCGTTCCGCGTGCCAACAATACCTTACAGTTCTCCATCGAAGGGCCGGGAGAGATAGTCGCTACAGATAACGGTGATGCAACCAATCTCGTCGCGTTCCCATCCAAAGAACGGGAAGCGTTCAACGGCCTTTGCCTGGTGATTGTCCGGGCGAAGAAAGGAGAATCCGGAACGATTAAGCTGACGGGTAAGTCAAACGGACTGGAAGGGAAGACAATTGAGATTGTGAGTGGAAAATAGACCCCACTCGAAAGACTTACTCATAGAGAGCCTTTAGATAATTCATATAATACGAATGACAATGAAAAACCAACGAAAACACCTCACCTTCTGCCTCCTATTACTAGGCATTTCCATCATATCCAATGCCCAAATCAGACTACCGAAACTGATTGGCAACGGAATGGTGTTACAACGAAACACCGAACTGAAAATATGGGGATGGGCCTCTCCGAATGAGAAAGTCGGGGTGGAATTCAACAAAAAGAGATACGAAACCTTCTCCAACGCAGAAGGCAAATGGGCGATAACGCTTCCTAAAATTAATGCGGGCGGTCCATATACCATGAAGCTGAAGGGTACCAATGAGATTAACCTGAAAGACATCTGGGTAGGGGATGTTTGGGTGGCTTCCGGCCAGTCCAATATGGAACTGCCGATATACAGGGTGAGACCACTTTATGAACAGGAGATTGCCAATGCTGCTAATCCGGTCATCCGGTTCTTTACGGTGCCGCAGCGGTATGATTTCAACACGCCGCAGACTGACCTTCAGTCTGGTGAATGGAAGGCAGCAAACCCCGACAATGTCCTGAATTTCTCTGCGTCAGCCTATTTCTTTGCCAAAGATATTCATGCAAAATATCACATAGCAGTGGGTATCATCAACAGCAGTCTGGGAGGCTCGCCCGCTCAGGCCTGGGTTAGCGAAGAGACGCTGAAAGCTTTCCCCGAATATTATGCCGAGGCGCAACGCTTCAAAGACCAATCGCTTATCAACCGGATAGAGTCGGAAGAGCAGGCGAAGATTCGCGACTGGTACAACCTGTTGTGGCAGAAAGATGAAGGGTATAAGAATCCTTCGGCCAAATGGTTTAATCCGAACCTGAATGCTGCCGACTGGGCGACGATGAAAGTGCCCGGTTATTGGTCAGAAACTCCGCTGGGTCAGGTAAACGGGGTGGTTTGGTTCCGCAAAGAGATAGAGTTGACAGCCGAACAGGCGGCTCAACCGGCGAAACTCAACCTGGGTCGTATTGTCGATGCCGATTCGGTATTTATCAACGGCGCGTTTGTGGGGACGACCAGTTACCAATATCCTCCGCGCTGGTACAATGTGCCTGCCAATGTGTTGAAAACCGGCAAAAACATCCTTGTAGTGCGGATTATTAACAACTCCGGCAAAGGCGGTTTTGTATTGGATAAACCCTACGAACTGACGGTCGGCGAGCAAAAGATTAACCTGAAGGGCGATTGGCAATACAAGCTGGGCGCAACGATGGGGCCGACTCCCGGCATGACCTTCATCCGCTGGAAACCGGTCGGGCTCTACAACGCGATGATTGCCCCGTTGCTCAACTACCGCATCAAAGGCGTCATCTGGTATCAGGGAGAGGCCAATACCGGTAAGCCGGAAGAGTATCGCGAACTCTTCCCGACGATGATTCGTGACTGGCGCACCCACTGGGGAGAAGGGGATTTCCCGTTCCTCTATGTGCAGTTGGCCAACTTTATGGAGACTAAAAGCGTGCCGACCGAAAGCAACTGGGCGCAACTCCGCGAGTCGCAGCGCCGGACACTTAGCCTGACGAAAACCGGCATGGCGGTGGCCATCGATTTAGGGGAATGGAACGACATTCACCCATTGAACAAGAAAGAGGTCGGAAAACGTTTGGCTCTGGCTGCTCAGAAGGTGGCTTACGGGAATAAGAAAATCATATCCTCCGGCCCGGTGTATCAATCCATGAAGGTGGAAGGAAATAGAATTATCCTGACATTCTCGAATACCGGCAGCGGATTAGTTGCCAAAGATGGAGGTGAGCTTCGCTATTTTGCCATAGCCGGAGCTGATAATCATTTCATATGGGCTAAAGCCAGAATCGAAAACAATAAAGTGATTGTCTGGAATGATGAGATAGCTAATCCGGTTACAGTACGTTATGCCTGGGCGGATAATCCGGAAGGAGCGAATCTATTCAACAAAGAAGGATTACCGGCATCGCCGTTTACGACGTCGGAAAAATAAAAGAACAGGACTAAAAAAGAGACACGGATAAGCTGAGATGTAGTGACTGAATCGAAGTTGAAAGAAAAGAATGAAAAAACTTGTCTTGCATCCTAGTAATCCGTGTCTGTGAGATAGATTGCCGTTGTAGATTCCGGTGTAACCCTCACGGGCGAAGCGGAATATCTTTATTTAGTTTTAAAGTATATCTGTTGGTTGAAAAAGTTTGAGATTTAAGTCTGAACCCGCTTATTGTTCAGGATTCAGGACTACTGACAATCCATCAGCAATTTTATTAGCAAAATCATTGTCTATCAGGTAGAAATTGTTTAACTGTCTGAGAATGATATCTTCACGTTTTGGCCCGCCAATGTATTTCATTGAGTCAGTGATATTTTTAATTAAGCTTTGTCTGTTCTGATCATTGAATACAGTATGATATAACCAACGGGGTTGAGTGTAGTGATCATCATCATTTTCATTTCGGTTAAATATGTCCGCAATATTAGAATCAAGTACTGAAGGCGGTTCTTTAATGTGCTTGTCGGTCGCAAATCCATTAAAGCTTCCCGGAGAGTAATTGGGTGAAGCGCCACCATTCCCGTTTATTGCCATTTGTCCGTCACGCTGATAATTATGGACGGGACAGATAGGTCTGTTTACCGGTATCTGATCGTAGTTCGTTCCTAATCTGTGGCGATTGGAATCCGGATATGCAAACAACATTCCCTGAAGCACTCTGTCTGGTGAAATCCCAATGCCATCTATCAGATTCGTGGGTGAGAAAGCAGCCTGTTCAACCTCTGCATAATAATTCTCAGGCATTTCGTTTAGTTCCAGTATACCGACATCAATTAACGGAAGCTCTTTATGTGGCCATATCTTGGTTGGATCAAACGGATTCCACCTGAAAGATTTAGCCTGAAAATCATTCATAACCTGAATCTGCAATTTCCATTTCGGGAAGTCATTGCTGCGCAATGCCGTCAATAAATCCCGTTGAGCCCAATCCTGATCACGTCCCCGCATAAAGTCAGCTTCTGAAGCCGAGAGGTTCTTAATGCCTTGTTGTGTTCTCAGATGGAATCTGACCCAGATACGTTCATCCATTTCATTATACAACGAATAAGTATTGACACCGTACCCGTGCATGTGGCGATAGCTGTAGGGTGTGCCGCGATCGCTGAATAATATCAGAGTTTGATGTAAAGTCTCGGGATTCAGACTCAGATAATCCCATAGCATGGTTGCGCTTTTGAGATTAGTGTGCGGATCTCGTCGCTGTGAGTGTATCAGATCGGGCAGTTTCTTTAAATCTTTGATAAAGCATACTGGCGAGCTGGAACCAATTAAATCCCAGTTTCCCTCTTCGGTGTAAAATTTGATATTAAAACCGCGAATATCACGTTCGGTATCCGGACTGCCTTTTTCACTGTTTGTCATTGAAAATCGAACAAATACACGGCATTCATTTCCAATCTTTTCAAAAAGTTTGGCACGGGAGTAGCGGCTGATATCCTGCGTAACGGTAAATACACCATAAGCACCGGATCCCTTGGCATGAATAACCCGTTCGGGTATCCGTTCCCTGATAAAATGGGCTAGTTTTTCTGTGAGGTAGTGATCCTGAAGAAGTATCGGACCCCGTGGCCCTACTGTCATGCTGTCTTCATTTTCATAGAAAGGTTTGCCCGACGAAGTGGTCAGTTTCTTCTTCATTGTAGGATAAGTAAGGTTTAGGTTAAATGGGCAAATAAGTAAAAGCGTTGTTTCGTCAATGAAATCGTATGTTTTTTAATAAAATAGGTCAACTGCCAGGTTTAGGTTAAAACGTATGAGGATTGTTTATCTGATATTAAAACAGCTCCAAAATAAAAATGTTCTTAAAAAAATGTGATTTAACAGTGTCTGAGTATATAAGGATCTTTAAAAACGTCTATTATATTGCCTGAAAGTTCGTGAAGATAGCTTGAAATGTAAAAGAGTGTTGTGATTGTTTAAATGATAGTTTGGGGGTTTGCCGTTCGGGTCAGTTCTCTTGATGCTTTTCCAGCTTACTAATGCAGTATACCGATGTTGAATCTGATTTGCGATGAGGATCATTCTTTCTACTATATAAAAAACACAAATAGAGATAAAATGTTTATGAGTTATGTCAATTTAGCATTCAATATCGTTTCTTTAAGCAGGACACTTACCGAGTTATCATACTCTTTTTTATTCAACCACTTTGACCCCGGATTTGTTAAAACCGATAAATATTACATTAATTGGGATTCATCGAATAAAGAAAATATTACCTTTGCCGCTGTATTGGTTCCGCTATCTCCGGCCGGAGTAAGTGGATCAAAAGGGAATCGGGTGTAAATCCCGGACAGTCCCGCTGCTGTGAGCTCTTTATTTGACTTTGAATAACACTTTGCCACTGTATCTGCCAGGATACGGGAAGGCGTTCAAAGTTAGAGTAAGTCAGAAGACCTGCCAATACCCAGGTTTAGTCCATCTGTTTTCGGTGTAAAAACGAGGGACGCTACTTTACGGAAAAAAGATCAGGATTTAGACATAAAAAACAAGTGTTGCTTAAGCTTTTTATAAGTTTGAGTATTGTATTAACGTTTGTCGTTCGAATGCAGGATACGCAGTTGAAACTATTTCTGGCGTAATTTGTCAGAGAGGAATTGTATAGCGTGGTGGTGTTGAGGTGTATGCAGATTGATAGCTATTCATTCATCCGCGTTGACTGCATTTCGATCGATACGTATGTAAAAGCTGATGTATAAATTGGTTTTATCTCTATATCTGACTAAATCATATCATAAATTAGAGTACTGTCTGCCAACAGTTAATCTGAGAACCTGAGGGGTGACCGCTGTGAAGCTGTTGCCTCTTTTTTTATTAATAATTATGCTCAGAAAAACGAAAGACAACCAACCTCGCGGTGATTGTCTCTCTTAGTGGTTTGTTATTTGAATAAAAAGGATTGTTGTGATATTTTAGTTGTGATTATTCCGGCTTCCAGAGCTTAGAAATAAAAAATTGAGGCGACAAATATAGGAATTATTTCTAAAAAAAACTGTTATTGATATAAAGGTATTTACATTTCATTTTGTAATGAGCGTTGATTAAAGATTACAACCTGTTAAAAAAATAGAATCCTGTAGGTTAGTGCCGACTTCTGGAACCATATTTTTGTTTTAACATCAATATATGTAGAAAACGACATGCATATAACAGTCAATGTTTCATGTCGCGAAATTTATATTAGGGTAACAATCTAAAAACAAGAAAGAATATATGGCATTATCAGACATTGGCGTAATCGGATTAGCTGTAATGGGCGAAAATCTGGCATTAAATATGGAGAGTAGAGGATATCGGGTATCCGTCTACAACCGTACAGTAAAATGTGTAGAAGAAGGAGTAGTTGACCGTTTTATTTCAGGACGGGGTGCAGGAAAACGTTTTTTTGGAACAAGCAATATCGTTGAATTTGTCCAGTCACTATCTGTTCCACGTAAAATATTTATGATGGTACGGGCTGGTGCTCCGGTTGATGAGTTAATTGCTCAACTGGTTCCCCATCTTTCTCCGGGTGATATATTAATCGATGGAGGGAACTCTCATTATCCAGATTCTAACCGCCGTATGAAAGAGTTGGAAGCTAATGGATTTCATTTTATTGGTGCAGGAGTTTCAGGTGGAGAAGAAGGAGCATTATATGGTCCTTCAATTATGCCCGGAGGCTCAGAGAAAGCCTGGCCTGAAGTTAAAGAGATTTTACAGTCTATCTCGGCAAAAGCCGAAGATGGATTACCTTGTTGTGAATGGGTCGGTAGTGAAGGAGCGGGACACTTTGTAAAGATGGTGCACAATGGCATTGAATATGGAGATATGCAACTCATAGCAGACTCTTACTTGCTCTTGAAAAGACTGGATGGTGTGAATCCCGAACGTATAGCGCAGTTGTTTGGACTTTGGAACCGGGGTAAGCTAAATAGTTATCTCATTGAGATTACAGCTGATATTTTACAGCATAAAGAAGGTGATGGAAGTTATCTGGTGGACAATATCCTGGATTCTGCAGGACAAAAAGGAACCGGGAAGTGGTCCGTAATATCATCACTGGACGCAGGTGTACCTTTGAATCTGATTGCGTCGGCTGTTTACGAAAGAAATATTTCGGCTCTTAAAGATGAACGTCTGGTTGCTGCCGAAGCGTATAATCTGGATGTGATCGATCATGGTGTTTATCAGGGAAATCTGGCTGAGGATGTGCATGACGCGCTGTATGCTTCAAAAATTGTATCCTATGCGCAGGGCTTCCGTTTAATGAAACAGGCCGCAAAAGATTTTGGATGGACGTTAAATTATGCAGGCATTGCCCGGTTGTGGCGTGGTGGTTGCATTATCCGTTCCGCATTTTTGCAAAAAATCAGTGAAGCATTCAGGAATAATCCTGAGCTTGACAATCTGTTGCTAGATCCTTATTTCCGCTTTGAGATTGAGCAGGCATTACCCGGATGGAGAAGGGTAGTCGCTGCTGCAGCTGTTAACGGAGTACCTGTTCCTGCTATTTCGTCAGCGCTTAACTATTTTCATAGTCTTACAACAGCTGTTCTGCCGGCAAACCTTATACAGGCTCAACGGGACTATTTTGGTGCGCACACCTTTGAAAGGGTAGATGCTCCCAGAGGGCAATTCTTTCATGAAAACTGGACTGGTAAAGGAGGTGACACGCATTCGGGAAGTTATAAAGTGTGATTTGGGAAAATTTAGCCGGGATAATTCATTGCTGACCGATTTCCGGTATCCTGCACAATGCGGGATCTCACTCTAATTATCCAAAGAAAGAACTATGCAAAATATTAAAGAGCAAATTCTAATTATATTCGGCGCTTCGGGGGATCTGACGAGACGCAAACTCATTCCTTCACTATTTCAGTTATATGAGCGTGGAATGTTACCCGTAAAGTTTGCTGTATTGGGGGTAGCCCGTTCTGCTTATTCCGATCAGCAATATCGTCAACTGATCAGGGATGCTTTCCTGAAATATACTAAACGGGATGAATCAGTTTTACCCAAACTGGAAGATTTCTTAAATACGGTATATTATCAGTCATTGGAAACGACCGTTCCCGAGAGTTATGAACCATTAAAAAAACGGCTGCAGGAATTAGCATTGTCATTGGATATGCCGGATAATTATCTCTATTATCTATCTACTCCACCGTCGATGTATGAGGTTATTCCGAAAGGGCTTAAGGTTCAGGGTCTGCATAAGGAAACTGCAGACACCGGATTTCGCCGGATCATTATTGAGAAACCCTTCGGGTATGATCTCAAGTCGGCTCAGAAGCTACATAAAGTATTGAAAGGCGTTTTCCAGGAAGATCAGATTTACCGCATTGACCATTATCTGGGTAAAGAGACTGTACAGAATATTTTGGTACTACGCTTCGCTAATGGCATCTTCGAGAACCTCTGGAATCGTAATTTTATTGAACGGGTAGAAGTTACTGCCATTGAGAATCTTAGTCTCGAAGGACGTGGCGGATATTACGATAATGCAGGAGCCCTGCGCGATATGGTTCAAAACCATTTGGCTCAGTTGGTAGCTTTGACTGCTATGGAACCTCCTTCTGTTTTTAATGCAGAAAGCTTTCGCAATGAAGTGGTGAAGGTTTATCAGGCTTTGCGCCCCATGAGTGATGATGATATTCGTACGAATGTAGTTCGCGGGCAATATATTAGTTCCGATACGGCTAAAGGTCACACTCCCGGGTATCGTGAAGAGGAGGGGGTGAATCCTCAATCACGTACCGAGACCTATGTGGCCATGAAATTGTTTATCGATAATTTTCGTTGGCAGGGAGTCCCATTTTATATCCGTACAGGGAAACAGATGCCGACCAAGGTTTCTGAGATTGTCATTCACTTTAAACCACTGGCTCATCGTTTGTTTAAATGCGCAGGTTGTGGTTGTAATTCCTGTACTAAACTGATTATTCGTATTCAACCGGATGAAGGTATTCAGATTAAGTTCGGAGTAAAAATACCCGGGTCAGGATTCAGTGTGCACCAGGCCAGCATGGACTTTAAGTATGAGAATGTACCTTCATTTTCCTTTATTGATGCCTATAGCCGGTTGTTACTGGATGGCATGCAGGGTGATTCTACCTTGTTTACCCGTACCGACGCTGTAGAAACAAGTTGGGCATTTTTCGATTCGGTGTTGAATTTGTGGGAGAAAGATTCAGATTTTCCTCTTTATGGTTATCCTGCAGGGACATGGGGTCCGAAAGAGGCTGATACACTAATTCCGGATTCGTATTGGACCAATCCTTGTAAGAATCTGACCAATGCAGATTTGTATTGTGAATTGTAATCCGTAGGATGATCACTAACAGCAATAAACATGAACAAATATATTTATTCCAACTCGCTGGAGGCAGCTCAGAATCTTTCAGAACATTTCATTCTGTGGATGAATGAAGATAAGGAGCAAAACTTTTACATTGCTGTTTCGGGGGGGACAACACCGGCAATATTGTTTCATGTCTGGAAAGAGGATTTTGAGAATCAGATTGACTGGAAGCGGTTGCATATATTCTGGGTAGATGAACGTTGTGTCGATCCCCGTAGCTCCGACAGCAATTACGGAATGACCAAAAAAGTATTGCTTGATCATGTCCCCATTCCTTCGGGCAATGTTCATCGCATTATTGGTGAAATAGATCCGGAATATGAAGCTTCACGCTATGCCAGACAGGTATTGCAAATTGTGCCAAAAGTTAACGGACTCCCGCTTTTCGATTTAGTGTTGTTGGGTATTGGTGATGATGGACATACAGCATCCATTTTCCCGAACCGGTTTGATTTATTAGTGGATCCGGAAATTTATGCTGTGGCTTATCATCCACAAAGTGGACAAGCTCGCATTACGCTTACGGGACCGACAATCCGGCATGCCAGGCGGATTGTGTTTTTCGTTACGGGCGAGAGTAAAGCAACTGTAATGCGAAGTATCCTGACTAAAGATGATCATGCATCGCTATATCCATCGTTTAAAATAGTTGAAGAGATACCTCATTCTTTATTTTATCTGGATCTGAGTGCTGCAAAGTTAATATGACTGATAAGCCATAAAATAAAAAAAGAGCCTGAAAGACTTTTGTTTTCAGGCTCTTTTTGACATGCTCCTTATTTGATCTCAATCAACCGTACTGGTTTTGTTTTGGCTTCTTCTCGTTTGGGAATACGAATAGTAAGAATTCCGTTTTCATATTTAGCTTCGATGTTTTCGCTGTCTGCTACATTGGGTAAAGTAAACGAGCGGCTGAATGATTGATAGCTGAACTCTTTGCGCGAATAGGATTCACCTTCTTTAGTTTCTTTCTCTTCCTTCTTTTCTGACGAAATGGTCAACACGTTGTGATTCAGTTCAATCTTAAAGTCGTCTTTTACCATACCCGGAGCGGCCAGTTCCACATTAAAAGCTTCATTTGATTCGCGAATATTCACGGATGGAAGGGTTGTGTTGGTTAACGAGAAATTCTGGTTTGACCAATCCATCCAATCGCGGTTGAAGAAGTCATTGAAAAAATTTGACATGGACGGGAAGAAATCATCCCTCTTGATCAGTGACATAATTACCTCCTATTTTATGAGTTAAACATTAGTTTTGTGAACCGGAGTTCACTTTTGTAGTTTCAAATCTTGTGCCAAAAGATAGTCTGCCGGTTATTATAAAACAAATTGCCCGAAACAATGTTTTAGCTGCTTGGTCTTAAAGGTAATTATCATATATTAAACGAATTAACTGTCAAAAATGCAGGCTGGATACTGAATTTATGTCAGTTTTGTTTTTTAATGAATAAAACGGTTCGCAGCCGATGATGGTTTATCAACCGGATCGCGCGATATTATTCTGACAGTATTCACGATCATACGATCATTATCTGTGCGGTCGGTAGTCTCTCGTTTGTTTTAAAGGATTATTTTTTGCTTATTTTCTTGGAAACAGAAGAGTTATCTGCAAAAAAGACAGTGAAAATGTAATTGCCTTTTGACAGTCTTGAAATATCAAACTGCTTTGTATACACCGTAGTTTGTTTGTTTCCTGAGGTTTTATATAACTGTTTTCCCCCCTGATCAAGAATTACAAAATTCAATGTTCCTTTGTATTGTGTGTTTAGCTGAATATTCACAATGTCCGATGAGGGATTGGGATAGAGATATAACTTCTGGTCCGAGATTGTCCGGGGTACCGACGAAGAATCTTTTGGATAATTACCTGTTGGTATAAATATATTGGGATAATTACCTTTAATCATAAATACATCTGAATTCAGGAATCTGTCTTGTGCGTATATGGTCAATAAGCTATCTGTAATTTGATATTGGCCTAAATCAATCGATATGGAATTAAAGCGGCTAATAATAATCTTATTGTATTCTTGTCCATCGATCACAATTTCAACTTTGGTCACATCACTATCATTTTTAAGAGAAATATTCAGAATATTTCCGGCTGAGTAATGAACATAATTAACACTTGAGCCGGGAGCTGTAAAGTCTTTTGCATCAGAGAAAGATTGATTAGAGGCATGGCCAAAATTCTTCTTAACGGCATATACCCTGGTTCCTGATACTTTGATAGCGTTGGCATCTGCACACCCCATCCCATCATTATTCAGATAAACCAAATGAGTTACTTTCAGCGGATCATCACCCGATGTCAGAGCTTCGATAGCGTCTAAAGCAATAGGGTCTTTTGAGGCTAAGATTATCCTCATGTTTTGTTGTTGGTTTTTAATATTAAAACCGCCGGGAGGCTCAAAATCATACCCCGGGCCATAAGAATATCCCTGTAATCCATCCATAATGGCAAAATCAGCCGGTCGCCCATAATAATAATCATGAATCCAGCGGTGTAGATAATAAGGATCATGACTGATCGGCGCTTTCTCTCCGGAAGGATCATTCCATCGGCCATTATAACCGTTTATAGCGCTATATATATTAGATGGCGTTGCACCAATGCCCAGGTTCTTTACTGCACCTGTTGTACCTGCAATGTCATGGTTCTTAAGAACTGGTAAGCTGATTAAAACATCTGCATTATAATAGATTTTATTGTAGTAGTACTTTGGAGAGTTGTATCTCTTCAGATTGTCGGGATATAATTTTACTGATTCAGGTAGGGTGGCGCTAACAAGTTTGGCGGAGTTAAAATCCTGGAAATTTCCACTTACCTCTTCCAGAGCATAGAAATAGTCAACTTCAGGAATGTAAGTTTTTGAATACTTCAACAGGTTGAAAGCATTGCTGGTTTTGCAGTACCCGGCTGACCCTTCCATTACTATTATAGTTCCGTGAGGGTTTAATTCTCTTACGATTTTTGCTGTTGCAGCGACAATCCTCCAGTCGGTCACCATTCCATTTGCTTCAACAGGCAGGGCGCTGCCTTTATAATCGCAAAAGACAAGATTAGGTTTAAGAACCACTGTGTCCCCGTCCGTAATAATATTATTCAGTCCTCCTGCCATTTCGACAGCTTTGCGGATCATGGCTTCCACATCTGCCTTTGTAATATCAGCAACGTTACTTTTTTCGGATCTGATAATGGCAACGGTAGATTTTGGATCGATTGTCTGATCAATAGCCTGGTTATATCCGGCTTTTAAAACGGGTTCGTTGGAAAACAGAGATTTGGCTTGTAAGAAGATATATTCTGTAGGAAAAAAGAGATAGGTAAACAGGATCAGGACGATGCCGGCGGTAAATAATCCAAGTGACACCATTCTTTTGTTGTGAAACATTTTTTTTGCATTCTGGATGGAACAGATTCCACCTACAGCTCCGGTTAGCCAGATTACAAATGCACTTGCAATGGGAAATGCTGCACGTTGGCAAGGGTAAGCAGCCCTGCTGGGTTTGGGGATAACTCTTATTAAAAACCACACTAAAGAAATGATCCCGAAAAGGATAAATGTAAATCTGGCCCGCTTCTCTTTGATAAATCTGATAATTCCCATATCGTAAAATTGATTTGAAATAGGTTTACAAATAAGCACTGCCGGTGTACTTTAGCAATTATCTCATGTAGCATTTACATATCAGCCCATTATTATTAAACATCAGAGCAGTTTATTAGTTTTGTTTTATTCTTTAATTAACTAAGTTTGATCCGGAGTTGATCGGTTTCAGGGTAGAAAATCCCCAAATTCCATATCTTTGCTTTATAAAATAAAAGTTATGACAAATCATTACCAAACGCATCTTCTTTCCAACGGATTGCGAATCATACATATGCCCACCGATTCTCCTGTGGCCTATTGCGGTTATGCCGTGAATGTGGGTACGCGCGATGAAGAATCTGATCAGTTCGGGATGGCTCATTTTATAGAACATATGCTTTTTAAGGGTACCCGCAAGCGCAGGTCGATGCATATTATCAACCGGATGGAAGCGGTTGGAGGGGAGCTGAATGCTTATACCTCGAAAGAGGAGACATTTGTTTACTCCATATTCCTGGAGGAACATGTAGAGCGGGCTATTGAGTTGCTTTCCGACCTGGTATTTCACTCTACCTTTCCGCAAAACGAAATTGATAAAGAGGTTGATGTCATTCTCGATGAGGTGGGGTCGTACAAGGATAGCCCTTCCGAACTGATCTATGATGAGTTTGAGAATCTGTTGTTTGCCGACCATCCTCTCGGACATAATATCCTGGGCGATGAGGATCATCTGAACGCTTTTACCACAGATGATGCTCTGGCGTTTGTTGCAAAACATTATGTACCCTCCAATATGGTCTTTTTCTCCATGGGAAAGACCGATTTTCGTAAGATTGTCCGGTTGGCGGAGAAATATGCGGGGAATATTACCGCAGGGATAGTGGAAAAGACACGCACCGTTCCGCTTGATATAGACAGTAAAACAGTCGTACAAAATCATGATACGCATCAGACACATGTGATGATTGGTAGCCGCGCCTATGATCTGCATCATAAGAACCGGCTTGCACTCTATCTGATCAATAATATATTGGGTGGTCCGGGTATGAATAGCCGTCTTAATCTGGCCTTACGGGAACGTCATGGTTATGTATATTCTGTTGAATCGAGCCTGACCTCCTATACAGATACGGGCCTGATTGCTATCTATTTTGGCTCTGATCCGAAAAACCGGGAAAAATGCATACGTTTGATCGATAAAGAACTGGTAACGCTTCGCGATAAGAAGCTAACCACATTGCAGTTCAACGCTGCTAAAAAACAATTGATGGGGCAGTTAGGTGTTTCTGTCGATAATAAGGAGAACCTGGCTCTGGCGATTGGGAAATCCTATCTTCACTTCAATAAATTTGAGAGCCTTGAAGAGGTCTGCCAACGCATTGAAGCCCTGACAGTCGAACAACTTCTGGAGGTTTCCAATGAAATATTCGACAAGAGCAAACTGTTTACTTTGATGTTTGAATAGTTCCTTTACAAGATAATATAGATACTGCGCTATTTGTTGGAAACAATTGTTTTTCACAAATAGCGCAGTTTTTTTGTTTTATTTCCTGAAAAACGCTATTTGTTTAATGTAATTTCATAAGTTTGTGAAAATTGTTTCCGCTTATGCTTGTCAAGACCTATGCTGCTGCCGTACAGGGTGTAAATGCTCTGGTTGTTACCATTGAAGTAAACTGTTCACAAGGGATAAAGTTCTTTCTGGTCGGACTGCCCGATAATGCTGTAAAAGAGAGTCACGAACGGATTATTTCTGCTGTCCGTGTTAATGGATATAAGTTTCCGTCACAACAAGTGGTGGTTAATATGGCACCGGCAGATATCCGTAAGGAAGGATCGGCCTATGATTTACCGATTGCCATTGGAGTGCTGGCTGCCGGGGGCAGTATATCGTCTGATAAGCTGGAGTCTTACATGATGATGGGTGAGCTTTCTCTGGATGGAACCCTACAGCCCATAAAAGGTGCATTACCCATTGCGATCAAAGCCAGAGAAGATAAATTCAGTGGATTAATAGTTCCTCTTCAGAATGCACGGGAAGCAGCTGTCGTCAACAACCTGAATGTATATGGAGTGGAAAATATCCGGGAAGTCATTGAGTTTATGAATGGCGACCGCGAACTGGAACCGACTGTAGTGAATACACGTGAAGAGTTTTTCTCTGATCAGGTTCATTTTGACCTTGACTTTGAAGATGTGAAAGGGCAGGAGAGTGTGAAGCGGGCATTGGAGGTTGCTGCTGCGGGCGGACATAACCTGATAATGATCGGCCCTCCCGGTGCCGGAAAATCTATGATGGCAAAACGGTTTCCCTCTATTCTTCCGCCACTCTCATTGCAGGAAGCCCTGGAAACAACTAAAATACATTCTGTCGCCGGGAAAATAACCCGGGATATGTCGTTACTTTCGCAGAGGCCGTTTCGTTCACCCCATCATACGATTTCAAGTGCCGCTTTGGTAGGCGGTGGATCATTCCCCCAGCCGGGAGAGATTTCCCTGGCTCATAACGGTGTGCTTTTTCTGGACGAATTACCGGAGTTTAACAGGCAGGTTCTCGAGGTTATGCGTCAACCGTTGGAAGACCGAAAGATCAGTATATCACGGGCACGATTTGCCGTGGAGTATCCTGCCAGCGTGATGTTGATAGCATCGATGAATCCGTGTCCCTGCGGTTATTATAATCATCCTGACAGAGATTGTGTATGCGGGCAGGGAATGGTACAGAAATATCTGAACAGGATCTCAGGTCCGTTACTTGACCGGATTGATATTCATATTGAGATAGTTCCCGTGCCGTTTGAGAAAATCTCAGACAGCCGTCCTGCCGAACCAAGTACACACATACGCGAGCGGGTGATCAAAGCCCGTCTGATTCAGGAAGAACGTTTCAAAGAGACGGAAGGTGTTTATTGCAATGCCCAGATGAGCTCTAAGCAGTTGAATACCTACGCCTTGCCTGATCATGCAGGTGTGGCTTTGCTCAGGAATGCGATGAGCCGCCTGAATCTTTCAGCACGTGCCTACGACCGTATACTCAAAGTATCCCGCACCATTGCCGACCTTGATGGCAGCGAACAAGTGCAGGCGCATCATGTGGGAGAGGCGATCAATTACCGTAATCTTGACCGGGAAGGTTGGGCCGGATAATACATTTTTGTCACAGATTTGCAAAAACCGTTTTGAAAATAAAAATTATTGCATTAAATTTGCAACACTTTCGGAGATAACCTACCGAATCGGTCCTATAGCTCAGTTGGTTAGAGCATCTGACTCATAATCAGGGGGTCCTTGGTTCAAGCCCAAGTGGGACCACAAGTTCTAAAGTCAAATCGTTTAATCTTAACGGTTTGGCTTTTTTTATTTTGATTCAATTGTTGCATTTGCCTACGGGAAGTCCGGTTTTTCTACCTGATAATTAGCTTTATTCTCCTCTTTTACGGGGTATTATCCAAAGAACCATAAACAACAAGCTGCTTTATGCTGTTTTAAAAAGATGTAATTACACATGATGTATTAATCCCCCAAACCACAGAAAGTTATGAAATCAAAATTAATCCTGGTTGTATCTTTTCTCATGATGACGAATCTGATATTTGCCGCAAAGTTTGAATCCGACACTTTCAAAACCAAAGATGGTCACATTCTGACTGTTCAGTTCATTAAACACGGTAGCTTGTCGATCGGCTATGAAGGCCATACTATTCAGATTGATCCGGTATCCATGTATGCCGATTATTCCAAAATGCAAAAAGCCGATATTATACTGATTACGCATGAGCACCCCGATCACCTGGATGCGAAAGCTGTTTCTGCTTTGGAGAAGAAAGGCACTGTGATTGTGGCAAATGCTTCCTCTCGGAAGTTATTGGGGAGGGGTAAAGTGATGAAGAACGGAGATAAACTCACCCCTGTTCCCTATCTGAATCTTGAAGCTGTTCCTGCTTACAACACGACTGCCGGAAGAGATAAATTTCATCCAAAGGGTCGTGATAACGGTTATATCCTGACTATCGGAGGACTCCGGATCTATATTGCCGGTGATACGGAAGATATCCCGGAAATGAAAAATCTGAAGAATATAGATATTGCATTCCTGCCTGTCAATCAACCTTATACCATGACGGTCGATCAGGCGGTGAAAGCTGCAAAGATGATTAATCCCCGCATTTTATATCCGTATCATTATGGAGAGACGAACGTGAAGGAGCTTCAAACCAGGCTGAAAGGTGAATCATCGATTGAGGTGCGCATTCGACAGATGCAGTAATTCTACACATCAGGCAGACTGTAATTGCCGGATATTTTTACCGGAAACCGGGCAGCGGCTTTAATCCCAATGCCATATTTATTATTCATTTTTACTAACCATATGAAACTAACCTATATTTATCACAGTGGATTTTCCGTTGAAGGAGAAGGATTTACCCTGATATTCGACTTTTATAAAGATGTGACGGATAGCAGTAAACATAAATTGGTGGAGGAGGTATTGCTTCACCGCCCCGGCAAAATTTATGTATTCAGTTCCCATTCACATCAGGATCATTTCAATAAGGAGATTTTAGCGTGGAAGGCAAAGCGTCCCGATCTTATTTATATTTTCTCCAGTGATATTCTGAAGCGGTTGAAAACACCGAAAGATGCGGCCATCTACCTCAGTAAACAGGAGGTTTATCAGGATGAGACCCTGAAAGTTCAGGCATTCGGATCGACAGATATAGGAGGCTCTTTTCTGGTTGAGGTTGCCGGTAAACGTATTTTCCATGCCGGAGACCTGAATAACTGGCACTGGAAGGATGAATCGACGGAGGAAGAGATTCGTAAAGCTGAGAATGATTACCTGAGAGAGCTGAACCTGATAGCCGAATCAGCCGGTCAGTTTGATCTTGTGATGTTTCCGGTGGATAAACGCCTGGGGACCGATTATATGCGTGGAGCAGAACAATTTGTTGATAAGATTGCCACAACGTTGTTTTCGCCAATGCACTTTGGGGAAGATTATGGGAGTGCAGCGGCCTTTAGCGCTTATGCCGGCAAGAGAAATACACAGGTGATTTGCTGGAAGCGAAAGGGTGAAAATTTTGAGTTCTGAACATGCTGAGGGTTTCGCGTTTAGTTTATTTACGACTTAGGGGATACTTGTATAAATGAAAAAGGCTTCAATCCTGACATCTCCGGATTGAAGCCTTTTTATTAAGAATGATACATGTACTATTTCTCGCAGACTACAGTGCCGTCGGCATTAAATGTAACTGATTTACGAACTTTATCCAGGGACATAAACACCTTGTATTGAATGCTTCCGTTGGCCAGCGTGAATTTCTCACAGCGTTTCATAACCTTGTAAGTCGAATAGCTGGCAGTGACTGCAGCGGATACAGCCGTGGGGACATCAGCATAAAGTGCTCTTTCAGCTTTCATCAGGAAACTGTTTGAAGCATCAAATACCAGTTTGACAGGTTCCTTTGTTGAGGTACAAACCATAACCTCGATCACAGCGCCGGCGCATAAGGTATCTTTTCTGGCATGGATTACCGTATATCCGGAATAGTTGGCTGCGATATAGTCATTAATGGTTATCGGTAGGGAGTCAACCGAAATTGCTGCGGGACCATGGATTTTCTTATCGCATCTGATACTGTCTTTACCACCGTGATGCATAATGCCGGGGCCGGGCTTGTGTCCGCCAATCGAATCCGGACGATGGGTATCCAGACTGTCTACCTTTAAACCCTTACATTTGTTATTGGTGTAACCCTGAGCTTTTCCATCTGCCGTGAAGGTGATTTGCTCGCCTGTGCTTAATGTCACACTGGTTCCACTGGTAGAAGCGGTAAGTGAGGCAATTGTCGTAGCCGGATAATTGTTTGCCACATACGCGGTAATTGCGCTTGATGCGGATGTAGAAAGCGTTGATGCGTCACCTGATGTCAGGTTGTCTTCTTTGCTACATGAACTCAGAATCGCAGCAATTGCGAAGAAGGGAATGAGAAACTTTTTCATAATACAAAATTTTAAATGGTTATTGACAATCCTTGAAAAGCCGGATTATTTCATGCCGGTGGAGTTTTTAGGGCATCTAATAACAGCTTTTCAATTCAATACCGAATAATTATTTGCTCACCCTATCCGAAAATGGATTTTTTTTGGGAAATAATGCAAGATTTCTTCCCGGCTTGTTTCTGGTTGTAATTAAAAGGAAATCAGAAGGTGAATTTCAGGAGCGGTTATTACCCGGTTATATCCTCAAAGAATGTTTTATTTATCTGAAAAATGCCTTTATCTTGTTCAAACATCTTGATTTATCGTCAATTAGCACTACCTTTGCACCCCAATTCATTTTGACGTTATGACATTTACAGACTTGAACATCAATACTCCGTTGCGAAACGCGATTGAAGATCTGGGTTTTACCCAGCCAACAACTATTCAGGCGAACGCCTTTCCGGCTATCATGTCGGGAAAAGATGTGGTCGGAATTGCACAAACCGGTACCGGTAAGACATTTGCCTATCTGATGCCTTGCCTCCGCCAATGGAAATTTACCAAAGAACTTCATCCTCAGATTCTGATCGTTGTACCTACGCGTGAGCTGGTCGTGCAGGTCGTGGAAGCTGTAAAACAACTGACTACCTACATGAATGTGGTTGTGGGTGGTGTGTACGGAGGCGTAAATATGCGCAATCATACCGAACTGGTCAAAGGGGGAATGGATGTGTTGGTAGCCACTCCGGGCCGGCTGCTCGATCTTACACTCAATGGCGTGTTGAAACTCAAAAATGTAAAGCGTCTGGTGATTGATGAGGTTGACGAGATGTTGAACCTGGGGTTTCGACCTCAGTTGATTCGCGTACTGGATCTTTTGCCGACTAAACGTCAGAACCTGATGTTCTCGGCTACCATTACCGAAGAGGTGGAGGCGTTGATTCACGACTTCTTCAACGCACCACTCTGGATTGAAGCAGCACCCATGGGTACTCCGCTTGAAAATATCGAACAGACCTGTTACCATCTTCCCAACTTCTATACGAAGATTAATTTATTGGAAATGCTGTTGGCCGGAGAAGAGTTTAAGAAAGTGCTTGTATTTGCAAGTACCAAAAAGCTGGCAGACCTTGTATTCGATGAGTTGGACGATACTTTCCCCGACCAGGTGGGCGTTGTGCACTCCAACAAGGCACAGAATACCCGTTTCAATACGGTAAAAGCTTTCCAGAACGGTGAAATACGGATCCTGATTGCTACCGACCTGATTGCCCGCGGTATGGATATCTCGGAAGTAAGTCATGTAATCAACTTCGATACACCGGATGCTCCCGAGAACTATATTCACCGTATCGGCCGTACCGGTCGTGCCGACCGCAAAGGGATCTCCATCACGTTTATTACCAAAGCCGAGAAAGATTACAAGCTGGCTATCGAAGCTTTGATGAATTACAAGATTCCCCGACTGCCGTTACCTGAAGATCTGACTATTTCACAGGTTCTCATCGACGATGAAATGCCCAAAGTGCCGATGAAGAACATCCTGGTTAAGCTTCCCCAAAAAGAAGAAGCCGGCCCTGCATTCCACGAGAAGCTGGAGAAAAATAAAAAGGTCAATAAGAAGATTCGTCGTTGCGAACAGATGAAAATAAAATACGGAAAACCCAAAACCCGTGGTCAGAAACCCAGGGGAAAAAAGAAATAAAATATACTTTCAATAAAAAGGCTGCTTCAGGTTGAGGCGGCCTTTTTTATGTAAATGTGTTTATGCATGCATTATGTTGTTTTATTGATTATGTAGTGATGAAGAGGTAATAGATTCCGGGGAGTAAGAACAAAGATATTTTGTGTTTAGTTTTGAAAAGCTTGATTAAGTACGTATATTTGTACTTTATAAATATCTTAATACTGTAATTATGCTTGCTGCTAACTATACCGAATTTAGAACCGACCTGAAGAAGTATCTCGATAATGTAGAGGAGAATAATGAGATCCTGATTATTAAGAGGAATTCCGGGAAAGGCACTGTGTTGATTTCTTTGGAAGAGTATAATTCCATCATGGAAACTGTTCATTTATTAAGTTCAAAAGCTAATGCCGATAGATTGTATGAGTCCATACAACAGATGAAAGAAGGTAAAGTAGTTAATGAAAAACTGATAGAAGAATGATGAGGATTATTTTCTCTAGAAATGCCTGGGAGGACTATACTTCCTGGCTTACAGAGGATAAAAATATGCTCAGAAAAATCAACGAATTGATTAAGTCTATTCAACGAACTCCTTATGAAGGGAAGGGCAATCCCGAGCCTTTGAAATATGATTTGGCGGGTTTCTGGTCAAGGCGTATTGACAGGGAGCACCGATTGGTATATCGGGTAGAGGAAAATGAATTGTTGATTTACAGCTGTAAATACCATTATGACAAATAGAGTCAAATGTTCTTTGGGATTAAGCTTTGTATGAGTAGCAGCAAAATTTAGAAAAACGATTTCAGTGGCTTTTATGATAAACTTTCTTCATTCCCGGTTGTTTAATCGGGATAAGATTAATATAAAGCCATGAAGACTGCTGTAATTGTAAATCTAAAGGCGAATTACGGGAAGGCAGAGGAACAATGGAAATCAATTGCCCCCGATGTTTTAAAGCTTTTGCCGCCGGAAACAAGGGTCGTAACTTTCCGGCCGTTTACAAATATTGAACATGTAGTAGAAGAATTGCTTGCTGAGGGAACACAAGTTTTTATATCAGCCGGAGGGGACGGGAGCGCCAACTATCTGCTGAATATCCTGTTGCGCGTTCGTAGTGGGCATGTACAGGATCTCTATATCGGAGGTATCGGATTAGGGGCAATCAATGATTTTATCAAACCAACTGATAGTCTGATACAGGAAGTGCCCACCCGTATAAATATTGAGCATGCAACAAAGACTGATATCGGCATGGTCGGCTTTCTGACACCCGAGGGAGGGACAAAGTCCCGTTATTTTATTGCCAACTCCAGTATGGGGGTTTCAGCAGAAGCTATCCGCCATTATAATAATCAGGAAAACCGCTTCATTCAAATAACCAAAAAGCGCTGGGTTATTCTCTCTGTCATATATACAGCCCTGAATACCATTCTTTCCTTTCGTAATTTCCCGGCTGCAATCATTATCAACGGACTTAAAAGGATTGATACGACATTGTCGAATCTGGCCGTGTTGAAATGCAGCTATGTGCCCGGTAATCTGCATTACGATGATCCGGTAACCCGCGACAACGGCTTGTTTGGCGTAGAGATCTGTTACGGAATGCGTAAACCGGAACTGATTAAAACACTCCTCGCTTTGACAAAGGGGCATTTCCGCCATCGCCCCAAAACATTAACCCTCCAGGCAAAACAGGTCGAAGTCCGTGCTGATTTTCCGGTTGCCCTGGAAATCGATGGTGAAGTATATATTACAGAAAAGGCTCTCTTTACGGTAATACCGCAGGTTATCAATCTGCTGGGATGTTAAAAATCCCCGGACTTTCTATTCCGTCTTAACCGGACTTAAATATTAATTGAACCTAACCGCATTATTTACCGCTTTCCCGGCTAACCTTGTTTGGCCGGGTTTTTTAATTTATCCCCACTTCTCAGAAGAATAGAGTCTTCCGGAACTCCTCTGTTCTATGGTTTCTCCGCTGTTGATTCGGTATTGATCTATTCTTAAAACCTTGTCATCATATTGTTGTTCCTATGATACTCCGGAGATATCTCAGATCATATATAAACTGGGACATCACTGGGATATCACTGGAATATCTCTGGGATATCTCTGGAACATCTATTGATCAACATGGGATAAAGAGAGGAGCAAAAGCTAACGATTATTTGATTAATCTGAAAGAATAGTGTGGTGCGTGATTGTAATATGTAATTTGACCGCACCACCGTATTCAATCCCTCCGAAGCACAGAAGAGATAGATATTCTGCGAAATAAAGCCGCTGTTTGTTCGTGTGTGAGTTTTCCAGGTCAGAGCCTATCGATTTATCCGCCACAAAGATGATATTTACCGGCGCAATCGACACAAACGGCTGCATACCGGCAGCCTTGCGTTTGTCCTGATTCGAGACACTGTTTCAGGATGTTGTTCTTCGCATCGTACAGTACAGGTACGAACCGCTTTTCATCACTAAGTAAAGCTCCAGCTCCTGCTTGTTGCGCGACGAAGGTGCGGTACGTTTATCCGGACGGTTGTAGCCCCACGCCGCCCAGAGGAGATTCGACAAGGTCTGGTTATCCAGCTCCTTATCACTGAAAACATCACGGTTCGACTGCCGATGGCTCAACGCCTCCATCAGCGGCATACCGCCGGTCGTTTTGGGTTTCGGCAACTGGAGATGGAGTACGACAATCTACACAACATCACAAGAAAAAAGCAATGGCTCAAAAACAATTTGGAATCCAATTCAATGACAGTTTGATGGCAGGTTATGATTTAGGTTATACCGATGCCAATAATCAGCAACAAATTAGTAATATTGTGGATAATAGTCAGAATCAGAATTTATAGAATCAGAAAATTTACAGAATAGGGGCGATGGTATAGATGGATTATCTTTTACAATAAAAGTAAGTGAAAAATATACTTGAAAAAGGTATTTTGTTTATTCTGACATTCTGAAAATTCAGATTCAGACATTTACTGGTACGATGCCGCAGGTGAGCGCACGGTGAAAACCTTTGGAGATGCACAGGGTGTTTCGGTCAATGGATTGACAAGTGCAGCGACTACGGGTAACACACTGGCGCGGGTTTAGCGATAGCGTAACCCGTGCCCAAAATAAGGACAGCTTGTAGCTGTCGCATGTAAAATAGAGAATTCTCCGAATTCTTAAACAGTTACAAGCTGTTTAAATTTCCAGCACAAGTTACGCTTCGCTAAACTTGCGCTAAGGGAGGAAAGAATGTAATCCAACGTTCTCCTGGCGATAGCGTTTCTTGGATTGTATCGTAATGTGATCGTTGCCATAATTTTACCCTTTCCTTGATTTGATATACAAAGATATACATTGAACTATAAAATGCAGACTTACAGATAGGTATTTAGCAAAAAGTCAGTATTTGGGTATTATACAGCCTGGGTTCTCTGTAGTCTGTAATAAATCCACTCCAAAGTAATAAACGCAGTAGTAGGTTCAGGGTGATTGGCTTTTAACGGCTTACCTACTGCGATTATTCCGAACCATTTTCACCGGACGTATTTTGTTGATACATTTCCCGGTATTCCCGCGGACTTAAATTAAACTCGGCCTTGAAAATCCGGCTAAAATATTTGGGGTCATTAAATCCCAGCGAATAAGCAATTTCTATGATCGGATCGTTGTTGTTTAATAATATTCTGCAGGCATGTTTCAAACGAATATTCCGGATGAATTCACCCGAAGAGAGACCGGTCAACGATTTCAGTTTGCGATATAATGTAGATCTGGAGCTATTCATCACATCCGCTAATTTATCAGGATCGAGATTAATGTCGCTTATATTGGCTTCAACCACTTCAATTGCTTTTTTCAGAAACTCCTCATCCAACGAACCATAATTCATGGATGATACCTCTAATTCTTTTAAATCTCTGTTCTCTTTAAAATAGGAGACAGATTTCTCTCTCCGTTGTATAAGATTATCAACTCTGGCATCAAGCACCTTCAAATCGAACGGTTTGGGCATGTATGCATCTGCTCCGGCATTGAAATATTCGATCTGATCGTCAGAAGAGATCTTTGCCGTTAACAGCAAAACCGCAATATGACTGATTGCTACATCGTTCTTAATCGTTTGACAAAGCTCTAATCCATCCATTACGGGCATCATTACGTCTGAAATTACCAGATCAATCGTATTTTCCCGGATGATATTTAATGCATCAAGGCCATTATTCGTGGAGAATACTGTAAAAAACGGGTCGAAATGAGCCACCATGATCTGGTTTAGCTCTTTATTGTCCTCAACGATCAGTATGGAATAATCAGACCGTTTTACAGCTGATTTATCCGTCAATTGTACTGCGCTGACAGCTTCCTGCTCCAGCTCCGGGTTGGGATTTTGTTCCGTCAGATTGTCATAGGACATTTCTTCCGGTAGATATGCTTCCGGTGATATTGGTATCAGCAACCTGAACGTTGTTCCTTTGTTCAGTTCGCTGGTTACACTTACCTCCCCGTTATGAATTTCAGAGAGTTCTTTAACGAGTGACAGGCCGATGCCGTTACTTTTACTTTGGTCTGAGGCATTACTGATATAAAAGCGCGAAAAAATGTGAGGTAAATCTTTATCACTGATGCCAACTCCGGTATCGCTGACTGATAATGAGAGGTAAGTCACGCTCTCCTTTTGGGGGAATTCCAGATCAATCCGTATTGTTCCCTGATCAGGTGTGAATTTGAATGCGTTGGACAACAGATTGTATAAGATCTTATCCAGCTTATCTTTATCAAACCATGCCTTATAGTTCTCATGAGCACTTTTGATGATGAAGTTGATCTGATTTTCCGAAATGAGAGGCTGAAAATTGGAAAAGCATATTTCCCGTACAAAAGAAACGATATCTGCTTCCTGTACCTTAAGTTTCATATTTCCCGTTTCAATTCTCCGAAAAGCGAGGATCTGACGTATCAGTCTTTTCAGGCGGTTTACATTGGATTTAACCAGTTCGGCCTTCGGTCTGTCTGCAACTGTCAGCTTTGTCTCAATTTCCTCCACCAACAATGCGATGATAGAAAGAGGCGTGAGCAAATCATGAGATATATTGGTGAAATAGTGAAGTTTGGTTTTAGCCAGTTCTTCTGATTTTTCTTTTTCAATACGGGATATTTTTAATTCATTCCGTAAGCGTACTCTGTTGATTAAAAACCATATTATTCCGGCAATCACGATAGCGTACAGAAGGTAAGCCCACCCTGTCAGATAAAACGGAGGTTTTTTTATGATTTTCAAAGATGAGATCCGGGTACTCCACTGGCCGTTTTCGTCCGTTGCTTTCACTTCAAAAGTATACTTCCCGGCAGGAAGACTGGCGTAGTTTACATATCGCCGGCTACTCCCGGGATATACCCAGTCCTTATCAACGCCGATAAGTCTGTAGGCATACTGGATTTTATCCGCAAATGAATAGTTCAGTGACGAAAACTCAAGGCTGATATTACCGGCATTGGGCTCCAGGATCAGTTCATTGTTTTTAAAATCAAACCCGGAATTTGGATTGCTATTAAAGATCGACTGATCGTTTACATCTATATCGGTGATTTTTACCTGCGCTGCCGAAACAGAATGCAGATTGGCAGGTGTAGGCGTAAACAGGCAGAATCCTTTGTTTCCGCCAAATAATATTTGCCCGTTTTCAAGTTTTACGGATGCATTCTTGGAAAATGAACTTACCAGAATTCCATCCGTGGAGGTATAATACATTGAGACGTGATTTACCGGATTGTACCGGATAATTTTTTTGATCGTTGAGACCCAAATCAAACCATAATTATCTTCAATAATATCCAGAATCGCGTCTTCGGTAATACCATACTTGTAACTGATATCCTCTATTTTTCCTGTTGGTTGATTATATAAGTAAATGCTTCCCTCCCTGGTTCCCAGATAAACATTCCCTGTTTTATCACAACAAACAGTCTGGATAGAATTGCTTTGCAAATTACCCGCTTTCTCGCTAAAGTTCGCAATCCTGGCTAACGATCGGGTGGCGTCGTTGTATTGAACACGAAATGCTCCCTGCTTTTCAGTTCCAATCCAGATATTCCCGCTACGATCTCCGGACAGACTAACGATATTCGTAATATTACTACTGATCAGGGTAACTTTCCCATCCGGGGACCGTCTGTAGAGGCCCTGTTCAAATCCAATCCATACATTACCATAAAAATCCTCATACAGACAGTTGATTGTTGAATGGTTGTCCGGATCAATTTTGATTGTCTTTACATTGTTTTGAGTCCCTTTCGCCTGATCGTTAACGATATAAATAACATTCTCATTTTCTTTAGCAAACCACACAGCATGCTGATTCCTGATGTAACACATTACCTGGACATTCTCTTTCCCCGAAAGAAAAGGGATAGATACCTGGCTTAACACCTGGGTTTTAGTGTCCAGACAAAAGACTCCAAGCCTGTCTATAACCAAATAAATGGTGTTGTTACCAGCTTTACACACATGGTACACATTCGGTGGAAACCCTAACCTCTGGGTCAGGATACCCAAATCATTTGTCTGAAAATTATTGTTCCGGAAATCCAGTTTAAATATTCCATCCCCAACAGATCCCAGCCATAAATTACCGCTTTTATCGTCCAAGATCTCATGGAAAAGTTTGTTGGAGGAGTCTTTGAACATTGATTCGGTTGTTACTACATTAAAGGTAGTACGGTTCACTTTTTCCAAAACATCCAATCCCGAAAAAGAGACGATCCATATACGACCTTTTTCCGAGTCCTGTATCATTCTGTAAATGATATTATTCATTTTGACAGGTTTGCTGTTTTTCAAAAAGGTAACCGGGGTGAAAGGATGCCCGGTTTTATCATCAGGATTCATCGCAAAGATACCATCTCCCCATGTGCATACCCAGTAGTCGTGATTTCTGTCTTCCAGAATTTTAAAGGGGTTATTATCTTTTCCTACAGGAGGAAAAGCCTTGAAATTATCTTGTTCCGGTTGATACACGGCCAGCCCGCCAGTCCAGAAAGTGGCCCATATATTCCCTTTGGAATCCGGATAAATGGTAATTGTCTTGTTGGAAGGTATTTTTGATTTTGAGGGTCCGTTCTGATACACATGACTCTTTCTGTCAGGATCAATCCTTACGATTCCTCTTGTACTGGTAGCAATCCATACATTTCCCTTCGTGTCAAGGCAGATATCGGTAATCCGGTCACGTCCTATCGTAGGATGGTTGAAAGGGGTGACAGAGTAGGTTATTTTGTCCAGAATGTTGATACCTTCATTTGTCCCTATCCATAAACAATGTTGATTATCTTCTACCATGCAACGAATATTATTATTCGTCAGTTTATTATGATTTGCCGTATTGGAACGGAAAATTTTGATGCGGTAACCATCAAAACGGCATAAGCCATCTCTGGTCCCGAACCACATATATCCCTCTTTGTCCTTGTAGATATTTTGAACAGAATTGGATGGAAGCTGATCGGTATATTGAAACTGTCGAAACAGGATCCGGTTTTCGCTGCTTTTTATCGGGCAAGCATTAAAAAAGAGGCCAATAAGAATAAAAAGCGTCAGATGATTTTTCATTAGATATCAGAATCGGTTTTCAGGATAAATACAATAACTATTCTATCAAATTTTTACTGATAAGAACCAACAGCCATTCGATGTTGTTCTAACGAATACAATATTACAAAAAAATGATAAAATGGCAATTCGATTCGTGTTGCATTCAAAAGCAATGAATGCATATGAACCAACAATGAGACGGCCTGATTCCTTTTCGCATACTATTTGATCCAATAATCCTCCCCGATAGATTCCGGTTGCAATATCTTTGCAGTGATTGATACACTGCATTTTATGAAGCCCTGAATAGTCGGGAGTCAGAGTTCTCCGGCTTCAGAATAAGATTAACCATGAATAAAATAGAACTAACCTTTAATCATTAACCATTAAAACACTGCCTATGATGTAAGAGTAAAGTATCCAGAGAACTAGTATCAATAATCCTTTTTTATTAACTTAAATCGAAATCTAAAATGAGATTTTACAACCCAAATTTTCCGAACATTCTGAAATGGAACCATGTTCGAACTCATTTCGCATTATTCGTAATGCTTCTGTTTTCCGTATCACTGTTTGCTCAGTCAGGAACAGTGAGTGGTATTGTCAAAGGCTCAAAGTCCGAAGCTTTAATCGGAGTAAGTGTTAAGATTAAGGGCTCGAATACCGGAACAGTCACAGACCTAAACGGTAAATTCGTCCTGAAAAATGTTCCCTCTTCTGCTACACTGGTATTTTCCTATATAGGAATGAATAATCTCGAGGTAGCGGTGAATAACCGTACGACTTTGAATGTTACCCTCGAAGAAAAGAACATAGGTATAAACGAAGTGGTGGTAGTCGGATTCGGAACCCAGAAAAAGGTGAATCTTACCGGTTCGGTAGGAACCGTTGATTCCAAAGCTCTGGAGGCCCGTCCTGTACAGAATGCCATGCAGGCTCTGGAAGGAATGGTTGCCGGTCTGAATATTTCACAAAATCAGGGTATGCTGGAAAGTAAGCCCAGTGTAAACGTGAGGGGACTTGCAACGATCGGTACCGGTTCTTCCGGAAGCCCTCTGATATTGATAGATGGCATGGAAGGAGACCTGAGTGCGATTAACCCGCAGGATATTGAGAATATTTCTGTATTGAAGGATGCATCGGCATCTTCTATTTACGGATCCCGTGCTCCTTTCGGAGTGATTCTCGTTACCACCAAAAAAGGGAAACAAGGAAAAATATCGATCAACTATAGCAATAATTTTAAATCAAGTTCTCCTGTGCTCTTGCCTCACATGATGGATTCCTACACCTTTGCCCTCTATTTTAATGAAGCTTCTACAAACGGAGGTTCCAGTCCGTTTTTTGATTCTGCCTGGCTGAAACGAATCAAGGACTTCCAGGATGGCAAACTGATTGGTTCCAACGGACTGCCCATGACATCAGTTGCAAATGGCACGCGTTGGGCTGACTATGGTGGAGCTAATGACAATATTGATTGGTATAAAGCTGTTTATAAAAGCTCGGCGCCTTCGCAGGAGCATAACTTCAGTGTTACGGGAGGAAACGAAACTACAAAATATTACTTTTCCGGAAATTACCTCGATCAGGGCGGATTGATGAACTTCGGAGGAGATCATTTGAACCGTTACACAGCGACCGGTAAGGTTGAAACAAAGCTTACTTCATGGGCTACACTGGGCTACAACACCAGATGGATACGCCAGGACTATGCAAGACCATCACAATTAGGCGGCGGCCTATTCTCAGACTTAGCGCGTCAGGGATGGCCTATATTACCACTCTACGATCCTAATGGTTACCTGTTTTCAGCTCCGTCACCCGCTTTAGGATTAAGAGACGGAGGGCGGGATAAGACTCAGGAAGACTGGTTGTACCAACAGGCCCGGATTGTTCTGCAACCGGTTAAAGGATGGACAACCACCGGTGAATTCAATTATAAGACCAATGATCAGTTCAGACACTGGGATGCCCTGAAAACATATAATCATGACATTAATGGCAATCCTTATGTTTATAACTCTTCTTCATCTGTCCACGAAGGAGCGTACCGGACAAATTATTACAACGTCAATCTGTTTTCGGAATACACCAAAGAGTTGAACGGTGGCCATACTGTTAAAGGTTTGGTCGGTTTCCAGTCTGAAATGAATAAATATCGTGATTTAACATCCGACAGACAAGGGGTAATCGTTGCTGATCTTCCCACTCTGAATACAACCAGCGGTGTAGATGCCAGCGGTAAGACTGCATCTCCGTCTGTTTCCGGAAATTACTACAACTGGTCGACTGCCGGATTCTTCGGACGTCTGAATTACGACTATAAAGGCCGCTATCTCGTAGAAGGCAATCTTCGTTATGACGGAACTTCACGTTGGCGTGCCGACAAACGCTGGAACTGGTTCCCCTCGTTCTCTGCCGGATGGAATATTGCCCGTGAATCGTTTTGGAAACCTTTCGAAACCTATGTATCCACACTGAAACTGAGAGCTTCCTATGGTTCGTTAGGAAACCAGAATACAGTAGATACCAATGGAAATCTTAACGCATATCCCACTTACCTGACAATGCCTATCGGAACAGCAAACGGTTCATGGTTGATAAACGGTGCACAGCCGAATACTTCGTCTATTCCGGGTATAATCAGCTCTAATCTTAGCTGGGAGAAGATCAGAACCTGGAATGCCGGTGTTGATGTTGCCGCCCTCAATAATCGCCTGAATGTCTCCCTGGACTGTTATATCCGTTACACAAACGATATGATGGGTGAAGGTGTCGAGTTGCCTAAAATACTAGGTACCGATGTGCCCAAAACCAACAACACAGATATGAAGACACAGGGATTTGAGCTGGAACTGAGTTGGAGAGACAGACTGTCGAACGGTCTGGGTTATGGAGTGAAGGTGCTTCTTTCAAACTCTACTTCAAAAATTACCCGGTATGCGAATCCGACCGGAACGTTGGATAAATATTATACAGGACAGACTTATGGCGATATCTGGGGGTACACCACAAAGGGAATTGCCAAATCGGATAATGAAATGAACACTTACCTGGCCACATTGACCAATGGTGGTCAAAATGCAATTGGCTCCAACTGGAAAGCCGGTGATATTATGTATGCCGATGTGAACGGTGATGGTAAAATTGATAATGGAGCTAATACTGTAGGTAATCACGGAGACCTGAAGGTAATCGGTAACAGCGCTCCGAAACTGCCTTTTGGCATTGAACTGACAGCCGACTGGAAGGGATTCGACTTCAGGGCATTTCTTCAGGGGGTCATGAAAAGAGATTACTATCAGGATAGCTACTATTTCTGGGGAGCCTGGAAATGGGGTATCTGGTGGTCTTCCGGCCTGACTGAGCATTTGGATTATTTCCGTGGTGACGCCAGCAATCCTTTGGGTCAAAACCTGGATTCTTATTATCCCCGTCCTTTGTTTGGTAATGATAAAAACCAGAAATGCCAGACCCGGTATCTGCAGAATGCGGCATACATTCGCTTAAAGAACCTCCAACTCGGATACACTATTCCCGCTAATATTACGCGTAAGGCCGGTATTCAAAAGCTGAGAGTCTATGTGTCAGGCGAAAACCTGCTGACTTTTACCAAAATGGCTAAAATGTTTGATCCTGAAACCATTGATGGAACCTGGACCGGAAATGTTTATCCATTGTCGCGGGTAATCTCCGGAGGATTGAGTGTTAACTTTTAAAATCTTACAATCATGAGAAATAAATCTTTATATATCCTGCTTGCGGGTATAATTTTTGCGCTGAATTCGTGTAATAATTTTTTGGATCAGGAACCTGTGGCTTCAATTACTCCTGAAAATTATCTGAATGAAGAGTCGCAATTAGCCTCTTATAGTGTGAAATTATTCTCCGTATTTCCGACACATGACAACTGGACTTTCGGGACATTCGGCATTGACGCTGCTACAGATAATATGGCTTCTCCATCTTACGACAACAAATATGTACCGGGGCAATGGAAAGTAAGCCAGACCGGAGGTGACTGGGACTTTACGAATATACGAAGCTGCAATTATTTTCTGAATAATGTTGAACCTAAAAGAAAAGCCGGTGCTCTTTCAGGTAGTATGTCAAATATCAAACATTACATTGGAGAAATCTACATGATAAGGGCTTTTGTCTATTTTGACAAGCTGCAAAAGTTGGGCGACTTTCCAATTGTAAAAAGCGTTTTGCCCGACCAATGGCAGGAACTGACCGATGCCAGTAAACGTCAGCCATGTAATGAAGTTGCCCGCTTTATCATACAGGACCTTGACTCTGCCATCAGTCTGATGCAAACCACAGCACCTGACGGCAAGAAGAACCGTTTGTCAAAATACTGTGCCTATCAGTTGAAATCCCGTGTCGCATTGTATGAGGCTTCATGGCTTAAAAATTTCAAAGGAACCGCTTTCGTTCCTAACGGTACAGGATGGCCGGGAGCTTCCAAAGATTACAACAAAAACTATCAGTATCCGTCGGGAAGCATCGATAGCGAAATCAACTGGTTCCTCGACCAGGCAATTGCATCAGCACAACAAGTTGCCGATAATGTTGCTCTTGTAAACAACACCATGACCGCTCAGGCAGAAACCGGCAAAGCCTTTAGTGTGGCAAGCGATGCCAATCCCTATTGCAAAATGTTTGCCGATGTGGATATGTCGAACTACAGTGAAGTGCTCTTCTGGCGTGCATACAGTAAAGGGTTAGGTATAACTCACAATGTTCCGTGTTATGCGCAGAAAGGTAACGCAGCCGTTGGTTTAACCCGTGGATTGGTTGATAATTTTGTGATGGCCAATGGTTTACCAATTTATGCATCAGGATCGGGTTATCTGGGCGATGACAGTGCTGCTGTGGCTAAGAAAAACAGAGATGGCCGTTTGTGGCTGTTCCTGAAGACTCCGGGCCAGATTAATGTGCTTTATCCGAGTTCTGCCGGAGATCACGCAACGCCTGTAGAACTGGTACCCTTAATTCTTGTATCATCGAACGAGGATAAATTTACGACCGGTTATGTTATCCGGAAAGGATTGAACTATGATCAGGCACAATGTGGAAACGGACAGGGTTATACCGGAGCTGTTGTATTCCGGGCTGTAGAATCCTATCTGAATTACATTGAAGCCTATTATGAGAGATACGGAACACTCAGTGATAAAGCAAAGACTTACTGGCAGGCAATCAGAACGCGTGCCGGCGTTGATCCGGATTTTAATAAAACTATTGCCGCTACAGATATGACTCAGGAAGCAAAAAATGACTGGGGGGCTTATTCAGGTGGAAGTATGATTGATAAAACGCTCTATAATATCCGTCGCGAACGTCGTTGTGAGTTAATGGCGGAAGGTCTTCGCTGGATGGACCTGAAACGTTGGAGAGCATTGGATCAGATGAAGACAACCCCATACCATATTGAAGGATTCAAACTTTGGGGGCCGATGCAAAACTGGTATAATGCCGGTGACCTGAAATATGGTATCGGAGATGCGAGCAACGTGTCATCACCTTTGTTGAGCCAGTACCTGCGTCCTTATGAAATGACCACCACTTCTCTGGCCTACAATGGTTATAAATGGGCAATGGCGCATTACCTGAGTCCGATTGCAACACAGCATTTCCTGATTACATCCAAAGACGGATCAGATATTTCCACATCTCCGATTTATCAAAATCCGGGATGGTCGACAACCGCTAATACCGGTGCTCAAAATTGATCCGGTAGTCAGGTCTTTTGATCAAAAAGGTTAAATAGGTTTGTTTTTTTTGGTCAGCCCACTCTGAAGATTATTCAGAGTGGGTATTTTTTTATTTATCCTCCTCAAAAGGTCTGCGATACGTACATCCGTTTCTCCACTCCGAGCAGCCGTATGCCGTTTTTCCCTTTATGATAGTGCCTTTGCCACAGAGCGGACAAATTTCCGGTTGAGGTGTGGGGGCAGGAGCTGTCGGTTTGGGAGTATCAGGTTTGGTTTCTGCCGGTTCTTTCTTTTTACGGGGTGCACGTTCTTTTTTCTCTTTGGGAGCTTTCTTCTCTTCGGGAGAAGGAGTAGGAGCCGGAGCTTCGACTGCAACAGAACGGTTGGTAGTATCGTATTTCACCTGTGTAACAACCTCTGTCACCATCGTTTTAAGCTCTTCAATAAACTGGCGGGCTTCAAAAGAGCCTTTTTCTATTTCACGCAGTTTCTTTTCCCAAAGACCGGTCAGTTCCACCGATTTCAGCAGTTCCACATCGATCACGCCAATCAGGTCGATGCCTGTAGAGGTTGCCACCAGGTTCTTCTTTTCCTTGCGGATGTAGTTGCGTTTGAATAGCGTCTCGATAATGGCCGCACGGGTAGAGGGGCGACCGATACCGTTTTCTTTCAGGGCATCGCGCAGTTCATCATCATCTACCTGTTTACCGGCTGTCTCCATGGCACGGAGCAGGGTTGCTTCGGTATAGGGCTTGGGTGGTTGTGTCCACTTTTCCCCTAATGTCGGTTCGTGCGGACCGCTTTCGCCGATTTCAAAAGCCGGCAGGATATTATCTTCTTCGTCTTCTTTCTTTTCGTTGTCTTCTTTCTCTTCCGGTTTGTCTTTGGCAAAAACGACACGCCATCCCGGATCAAGGATCTGCTTTCCGTTTACCTTAAATTCCACTTTATCCACATCACCGGTAACGGTCGTCGTCGATATTTTACAATCGGGGTAGAAGGCTGCAATAAAACGACGGGCTACCAGGTCAAATACCCTGCGTTCGTCATTGGTCAGGTTGTTCGGGTGAACACCGGTGGGGATGATCGCGTGGTGATCGGTCACCTTGCTGTTGTCAAAAACCTTTTTTGATTTCGGTATTTTGGCGGCAAGGATGGGCCCGGTCAGTTCGGCATAATCTTTCAATCCGCGCAAAGTACCGGGTACTTTCGGATAAATATCGTCGCTCAGGAAGGTGGTATCCACACGCGGATAGGTGGTTACCTTTTTCTCGTAGAGTGACTGGATCAGCTTGAGTGTATCTTCGGCCGAGAAGCTGAACTTCTTGTTGCATTCCACCTGAAGCGAGGTCAGGTCGAAGAGTCGGAGAGGAGACTCATTGCCTTTCTTGGTCGTAACGTTTGTGACGACAAAGGGCGAATTGCGTACCGTTTCGAGGAACTGTTGTCCTTCCTCCTGAGAGGTAAAACGGCCTTTGGCAGCCGAGAAGGTTGTGTTCCGGTAAATAGTTTTCAACTCCCAGTAAGGTTCGGGTTTGAAGTTCAGTATTTCGAGCTGGCGGTTTACGATCAGGGCCAGGGTAGGCGTTTGTACCCGGCCAATGGAGAGTACGCTGCGATTTTTCCCATATTTGAGGGTAAAAAGGCGTGTTGCATTCATCCCCAACAGCCAGTCGCCGATGGCGCGTGACAATCCCGCCTCATAAAGCCTTTGAAACTCTTCATTGGTGTGCAGCTTCTCAAAACCTTCGCGGATAGCCTCTTCGGTCAGCGACGAGATCCAGAGGCGATAGACGGGGCAGGAGCATTGCGCTTTTTGTAATACCCAGCGTTGAATCAATTCTCCCTCCTGGCCGGCATCACCACAGTTGATCACCATTTCGGCGTTCTTCACTAAGCTTTCTATGGTGCGGAATTGTTTTTCGTATCCTTCATTTTCGATTACACGTATGCCGAAGCGGGGTGGAATCATTGGCAGAAACGCCAGAGACCAGGTTTTCCACTGGGGAAGGTACTCGTGCGGTTCCTTGAGTGTGCAGAGGTGGCCGAATGTCCAGGTGACCTGGTATCCGTTTCCCTCCAGATAGCCATCTTTGCGGCTGTTTGCTCCCAGTATCTGGGCGATTTCCCGCGCTACACTGGGTTTTTCGGCGATGCACACTTTCATTGTATATTCTGTATTAGTTCTGTATTTGTTTTAATTATACGGAGGACCACGGAGGAGATCAGAGTTTTTTATTTTTTTATACTCCCTACAACTCCCTATAACTTCTTGTAACTCCCTATAACTCCTTATTCTAGTAACTCCCTATTACTTATTACTTCTTGTAACTCCCCATTACTCCTTATTACTCCTTATTACTCCTTGTAACTCCCTATAACTTCTCAGGTAACTCTGTATAATAATCTTCCCGGAAAAGATCTTGTGAAAATCTCCGGGAATTGAGAGTACAAAAGTATCCATTTTTCCGTTTTCAGGAAAGATAAAGGATAATGATGTTTTATTTGTTGCATATAGGGTGAATAAACAATAGCCTATGCACTAAACTTTTCGAAACCCCATAAATATGTAGTAACTTTGTGCTACCCTTTGTTTACAGGAAAAAAAGAGGATTGTCAAAGTTATTTCAGGAAATGGAAAGACATGAAGAGTTTATACGCGAAGCTATTCGCATAGCATCCGAAAACGTGGATAAAAACGGAGGGCCGTTTGGCGCAGTGATTGTGAAAGACGGTGAAATCATAGCCCGTTCCGGTAATACGGTAACGCAAAGCAACGATCCCACGGCACATGCCGAGGTGAATGCCATTCGCGAAGCATGCCGACGGTTGGGTACTTTTCATCTTGAAGGATGTACGATCTACTCAAGTTGCGAGCCCTGCCCAATGTGCCTGGCGGCTATTTATTGGGCACGAATCGAACGGGTCTTTTTTGCGGCAACCCGGGAGGATGCCGCTGGTGCAGGTTTTGATGATTCGCTAATCTATAACGAAATATCAAAACCGGTGGAAGAAAGGATAATCCCGTTTAGCATATTGGGAGGAGGAGAGGCAATGCAACCATTTCTGCGTTGGAAGAGTTATTCTGCTAAAGTTAGGTATTAAACGGATAGATATACTCTTTTTATGCATAAATCATTGTATAATTGCGAGTTATTCCTTCTTTATTAGTATTTTTTGTTAACATGCTGCATTGGAAGACGCATTATTTTTGTTTACCTTTGCACACCGATAGAATGAAAGTTTTTCAGCTTCAATTTTTAGAAATAGAAAGGTAAAGGTTTTTTTATTTTTCCTATTGAAATTTTAATTCGTAATTTTAAGATTCTTATGACGGTACACGAAAAAGTAAAAGAATTGGATAATGTGGTGATCCGGTTCTCGGGTGATTCCGGCGATGGAATGCAGTTGGTGGGTAACATCTTTTCCAATTTGTCGGCTACACTTGGGAATGAGATTTCAACATTCCCCGATTATCCGGCAGAAATGCGCGCACCTCAGGGCTCGTTGGGAGGTGTTTCAGGTTTTCAGGTTCAGATTGGAGCGAAAAACGTTTATACACCCGGTGACAAAGCAGATGTTCTCCTGGCAATGAACCCGGCGGCATTAAAAGCAAATGCAAGATATTTACAGCCTCATTCGGTGGTGATCATCGATGAAGATTCTTTTACTGAAAAAGATCTGAAAAAGGCAGACTTTAAAACAAATAACCCTTTCGAAGAGTTGGGATTAACACAATTACAAATTGTGCCTACTCCTATAACTACCTTAGTAAAACATAGTCTCGAAGGTTTCGGCCTGGATGGAAAAGCCGTACTTCGTTCCAAAAATATGTTTGCTTTAGGCTTGGTTTGTTGGCTGTTTAATCGTCCGATTGAAAGTGTAACTCCATTTCTGGAAGCAAAATTTGCCAAAAAACCGGCTGTCCTTAAGGCTAACCTGAAGGTGCTGGCTGATGGTTTCAACTATGGTGCAAATACACATGCAGCCGTATCTACTTTCCGTATCGAAACTACCGATGAGCAGGAAAAAGGTATCTTTACCGACGTAAACGGTAATAACGCTACCGCATACGGTCTGATTGCAGCTGCCGAAAAAGCAGGCCTGGAGCTTTTCCTGGGAAGTTACCCGATTACACCCGCTACCGACATTCTGCATGAGCTGGCTAAACGCAAAGAGCTGGGCGTGAAAGTGGTTCAGTGCGAAGATGAAATCGCCGGTATCTGTACTGCTATCGGTGCAAGTTTCGCAGGCGACCTGGCTGTAACAACCACTTCGGGTCCCGGTCTGGCATTGAAAGGCGAGGCTATCGGTTTGGCTGTTATGGCCGAACTTCCCTTGGTGATCGTAGACGTACAACGCGGTGGCCCATCAACCGGTCTTCCTACGAAAACCGAACAATCGGATCTGATGCAGGCTCTTTATGGCCGTAACGGCGAAAGCCCGGCTGTAGTAGTTGCTGCTAAAACTCCGACTGACTGTTTCGAAATGGCATTCAACGCCTCTAAGATTGCATTGGAACATATGACCCCGGTAATCCTGTTGACTGATGGTTTCATTGCCAACGGTTCTTCAGCCTGGAAAATTCCTAATCTTGATGAATATCCCGCTATCAATCCTCCGTACGTTAAGCCTGAAATGGCAGAGGGCTGGAAGCCTTACAAACGGGATGAAGAGACCATGGTACGCTACTGGGCGAAACCCGGTATGGCAGGTTTCGAACATCGGGTAGGAGGTCTGGAAAAAGATTACAATACCAGCGCTATTTCAACCGATCCGGCTAACCACCAGAAGATGACCGATGCCCGTCAGGCAAAAATCGACAATATAGCTAAATTTATTCCCGCACTTGAAGTGGAAGGAAATCCCAATGCCGACCTGCTTGTGGTAGGATGGGGCGGAACTTTCGGTCACCTGCACTCAGCTGTTGAGCAGCTTAACGAGTCGGGTAAAAAAGTGGCTTTGGCTCACTTCCAATATATCAACCCGCTGCCTGCCAACACTGCCGAAGTACTTAAAAAGTACAAGAAAGTGGTTGTATGCGAACTGAATATGGGACAACTGGCCGGGGTATTGCGCATGAAAGTTCCCGGAGCAAACATTGACCAATACAACAAAGTACAGGGTCAACCCTTCCTGGTGAGCGAACTGGTAGATTGTTTTACAAAAAAGATGGAGGAATAATTAACGATGGAAAACAAACAATATACAGCTACCGATTTTAAAAGCGCTGCAAAAGTTACCTGGTGTCCCGGTTGCGGCGACTTTGCTATCCTGAGTTCGTTGCAAAAAGCGATGTCGGAACTGAATCTGACTCCCGAAAATACTGCCGTTATCTCAGGTATTGGTTGTTCATCCCGCTTGCCTTACTTTATGGCAACTTATGGCTTCCACACTATTCACGGACGTGGTTCGGCAATTGCTACCGGTGTGAAGGTAGCTAACCCGGAGCTTTCGGTTTGGCAAATCACCGGTGATGGCGACTGTCTGGCTATCGGTGGTAACCATTTTATCCATGCGGTACGTCGTAATATCGACCTGAATATCATTCTGATGAACAACAAGATCTACGGTCTTACCAAAGGTCAGTATTCTCCGACAACTGACCGTGGTTATGTATCCAAGACTTCTCCTTACGGAACTGTTGAAGATCCGTTTGTACCTGCCGAACTGGCTATGGGTGCAAGAGGGAATTTCTTTGCACGTTCTATCGACGTTGACTTGCAGACTACACTCGAATGTATGATTGCAGCCGGCAAGCACAAAGGCGCTTCTGTCGTTGAGGTACTTCAGAATTGTGTGATCTTCACCGACGGAATCCATAATTACTACTCAGATAAAGCAACCCGTGCCGATCGTACCATTGTTCTCCGCCATGGCGAGAAAATGATCTTCGGAGCTAACAACGACAAAGGTATTGTACTGGATGGCCTGAAGCTGAAAGTCGTGACTATTGGTGAAAACGGAATTACTCACGAGGATATCCTGACTCACGATGCAACTGACGAAGATAATGCAATGCAATATAAACTGGCCATGATGCACAATTACGGCCTGCCTCTTGCTTTGGGTGTGATTCGTAGCGTCGAAGCTCCTGTTTACGACCAGGAGGTGAAAAAACAAATCGAAGAGGTGCAGGCCAAATATCCGGCGCGTACACTTCGTGATTTTCTTCTCAGCGGCGAAACCTGGGAGGTTAAATAAGTATTTTTGTTCATGATTATATCAGAGCGGTTGTCGGGTTTCCGGCAGCCGCTTTTTTTTTGAAAGGATTGCATATATTCCACAAAGACCTGTTACTTTTGTGTTTTTGGAAATTATCTCAGATTAACCTTATATTTGTCACTTCATAACTTACTACTACACTACATTATTTATGATCAAAACAATTCAGGAGATTCTTTTGCATGAAGCAGAAGCTATCCGAAACATTCCGGTTACCGATGAATACGAGAAGGCTGTTCGCCTGATAATCGAAACGAAGAACCGACACGGCAAGCTGGTAACCAGTGGCATGGGGGAAAGCGGGGCAAATTGCTATGAATATTGCCACTACTTTTTGTTCGACCGGTGTACCTGCCGTCTTTCTTCACCCCAGCGAGGCACAACATGGCGATTTAGGTATCATTCAACCCGGCGATTTAATGCTGTTGATTTCCAATTCCGGCAAAACCCGTGAGATTCTGGAGCTCATAATGCTGGCCCGTCATTTATCTCCCGATTTGCAGTTTATTGTGATTACCAGCAATCCCGATAGTCCTTTGGCGCAAGAGGCCGATGTACGTCTCTTTACGGGGGCTCCTGCTGAAGTCTGTCCGCTTGGGCTGACTCCCACCACTTCTACCACCGTGATGACCGTAATCGGAGATGCCCTGGTGGTAAATGTAATGCAGGAATCGGATTTTACGAAGCAGGAATATGCCAAAAGACACCACGGTGGGTATTTGGGTACTGTTTCAAGAGAGGAGAACTAGTTCTGATTACACACGCGATATTAAACAGGCTCTTGCACTTTGGGGATATCCTGCAGCTTTCGAGGCCGGTTTAATATCGTGTAGCAATTTTTTTCATATGCGAAAAATAATAGGAGTCGGGGAAACTATCCTTGATGTGATTTTTAAAAATAATGAGCCCACTAAGGCTGTACCGGGTGGATCAGTGTTCAACGGATTGGTCACATTGGGCCGGTTGCAAATGCCGACTGCATTTGTGAGCGAAGTCGGAAACGATAAAGTGGGGCATATTATTCTTGACTTTATGAAGGAGAATAATATTTCCACGGAACATGTGGATTGTTTTCCCGATGGGAAATCACCTGTTGCGCTGGCCTTTCTTGATGATCAAAGTAATGCCGAATATATTTTTTATAAGGATTATCCCAGTCAGCGGCTCGATGTGGTTTTACCCCGTATCAATCCTGATGATATTCTCATCTTTGGTTCGTACTATGCATTGAATCCTGCTTTGCGGGAAAAGATGATAGAGATACTTGAATATGCCCGTGACCGGAAAGCGATTATCTATTATGATCCGAACTTCCGCAAGACACATGTACACGATTCTATCCGGCTGATGCCGTCCATTATCGAGAATCTGGAATTTGCCGATATTGTACGTGGTTCGGATGAGGATTTTCAGAACATATACAATATGACTGACCTCGATAAAATCTACAAAAACAAGATACAATTCTATTGCAGAAAATTTATTTGTACCCGTGGAGGTGACGGAGTATACCTGCAAACGGGAGATTTTATGAAGAATTTCTCCGTAACTTCCCTGGAACCAGTAAGCACTATCGGTGCCGGAGATAATTTCAATGCCGGAGTATTATACGGGCTTCTGAAATACAACGTGTTGCGCGATGATCTCAATAGTTTATCAGAAGAAACCTGGAGTAAGATCATTCAGTGTGGAATTGATTTTTCTACGGAAGTATGCCTCGGTTACGACAATTACGTTTCAAAAACATTTGCCGAAAAATATCTTTCTAAATAACTGAAAGGATACTTGCTTAAGTTAAATGTGTTTAATTCTCCCATTTAACAAAAATGAAAGCAGAGAGAGATTCGAAAATTCCAAATATATTAGCAGCTGGGAATGTTTCGAAAAACTTATGTTTAGAATAAAAATAAAGACTGCTTCATTTTTTACATTACTGATTCTTTTCAGCTCTTGCGCCACTCAAAATCTGGAGGTTATGTGTGTCTGTGAAGAAGGGCTGAAGTCTCAGGATACCATCAAATGGGAGGTTTTTCCCAATATGGATGGGAAAGTAGATGTATATGCATCAAATACTCCGGACGCTTTTAATTTATCTTTTCCATTAACAACCGCACGAATCGGTGATCGTATGGCGCTTGTTCCCAAGCTTACCGATAACCGTAAGTATTTTATGTTGGTATTTGATAACAAAACAACAGGTTTTTGTTACGAACCGGAAGATAAATGTGTCGGGAGTTACCAATTTTCGGGATATAGGAGGTTATCCGAATGATAATGACAAGTCCATTCGCTGGGGGAAGGTATACCGTTCCGGAAACCTGAGTAAAGTGACGAAGGATGGCGTTGAACGACTGAAGAATCTGAAAATCCATACCATTGTTGATTTAAGATCGGAGGAAGAGCGGTTGTCGGATCCGGATGATTATCATTTTGCGAAGGTGATTTCCCTGCCCATGAAGAATCCGATCAGCCGGGAGATGGAAGCGAAGTTGCATGACGGAAAATGTCTGCGCAACGATGCCATTATTTATATGCAGGATCTGTTTTCATCTTACGCGACAGGCTATGATCGTGAGTTTGCAGATCTGTTTAAATATCTCTCAAAAGCCGAGAGTTATCCGGTACTGATCAATTGCTCCAATGGTAACGAACGTTCGGGGTATGTAACAGCCCTCCTGATGTCTGTTCTTGGAATAGAAGAGGAAGCGGTCTATGAGGATTACCTGTTCTCCAATTCTTGTCTTGATATCAAAAAAGAAGCGAACTTTGGAGAGAAGCTTCCGGATGAAGGTCAGGAAGCGCTAACCGTTTTGATGTCAGCACAAAAGAGCTTTTTGCAATATGCTTTTGAGAAAATAAGACAAGAAAATGGTTCGCTGGATAAGTATTTGCAAAAAAAGCTGAATCTATCTCCCCGAAAAAGAGAAAAAATACAACAAATACTCTTAACCCGTTAGTTTTTTGTACCTTTGCAGGAAAAAACTAAATGAAGTCATTCCAAGAACTAGGTATTTGTCCGCAGATTCTATCCGCTATTGAAGAAATGGGCTTTGAAGCCCCCATGCCCGTACAAGAAGAAGTTATTCCTTATTTATTAAATGAAGACAGAGACGTAGTTGCTCTGGCCCAAACCGGTACAGGCAAAACGGCTGCATTCGGACTGCCTATTATTCAGAAAATAAACCTGACTTCTGTTCGCCCCCAGGCTCTTATATTATGTCCTACCCGTGAGCTTTGTCTCCAGATTGCAGGAGATCTGGCCGACTTCTCCAAATATATCGACGATCTGAAAGTTTTACCCGTTTACGGGGGATCAAGCATCGACAGTCAGATCCGTGCTCTTAAAAAAGGGGTTCACATTGTTGTGGCAACTCCCGGTCGTCTGCTTGACCTGATGAATCGCGGAACCGTACACCTCGATCATGTAAAATATGTTGCGCTGGATGAAGCTGATGAAATGCTTAATATGGGCTTTACCGAAAGCCTGAATGCTATTTTGGCCGAAGTGCCCAAAGAACGTCAGACATTACTCTTCTCAGCTACGATGCCTTCCGAAATTGCGAAAATTTCGAAAAACTACATGAACAATCCGAAGGAAATTACGGTTGGTTCTAAAAACGAAGGTTCTAAAAACGTTAAACATATATACTATACCGTTCATGCGAAAGATAAATATCAGGCGCTGAAACGTATTGCCGATTTCTATCCGAATATCTACGGTATCGTTTTCTGCCGTACCCGTAAAGAGACGCAGGAGATTGCCGATATGTTGATCCAGGACGGATATAACGCAGACTCATTGCACGGAGAGTTGTCGCAAGCGCAGCGTGACTACGTAATGCAGAAGTTCCGCGTGAAGAATATCCAGTTGCTGGTAGCTACCGACGTAGCAGCACGCGGACTGGATGTGGACAACCTGACACATGTAATCAACTATGGTTTGCCTGATGATATTGAAACATATACTCACCGAAGCGGTCGTACAGGTCGCGCCGGTAAATCGGGTACCTCTATTGCGATTATTCATGTTAAGGAAAAACATAAGTTGCGCGAAATCGAGCGTATAATCCAGAAGAAGTTCCAACAGGATAATTTGCCTTCAGGATATCAGATCTGCGAAAAACAGCTGATGAATCTGGTGGATAAACTTGAAAAAGTAGAAGTAGACGAGGCTGAAATCCAGGGCTATTTACCTGCAGTATTCAAGAAACTGGACTGGTTAAGCAAGGAGGACCTGATGAAACGCGTGGTTTCTCTCGAATTCAACCGTTTGATCAACTACTACCGTAATGCCGGTGAAATTGTGGTTCCGGATGAGCGTTCAGAGCGCGGAGACCGTCGCAGAGGTGAAAAGAGTGACCGTTTTGATCGTGGCCATTCTACTGGGGATCGTCAGGCAGAAGCCGGTTTTACCCGTCTCTTTATCAGCGTAGGAAAAAACGATGGATTGTATCCTAACCAGTTGATAGATCTTATCAACTCCAATGTTGGCGGTCGCGTACAGGTTGGTAAAATAGATCTGATGAAGGCTTTCTCTTTCTTTGAGGTAGAAAGCACAGAAGCTAAAAACGTAATCAAAGGATTGACCAAGGCAGACTGGTACGGTCGTAAGATCAATGTCGAGGTTGCACAGGGTAAAAGCGGAGAAGAGAAATTTGGCCGTTCTTCATCTTTTGGGGGTGCCCGTAAAGGTGGGGAGAGATCCGGTGGATTCCGCAAGAAGAAACAATATTGAGATTAATTAAATACTAATATGCCAAAACGCGAAGTGTTAATATAGAAATTATATTGCGTCTTCGCGTTTTGCGTTTATATAATGTTTATCCTATGACTTTCCTGTTTCACCAAATTGTATTCGGTCCCGTTAAAAGCCGTCGTCTCGGTGTGTCTCTCGGGATCAATTTATTACCTACAGATGGTAAGGTTTGCACATTCGATTGTATTTATTGCGAATGCGGATATAACGAACAAGGTATTGGTAGCTCCCTTCCGAAACGTGAAAAGGTGAGGCAGGAACTTAATGCCAAACTTCGCGAAATGCTTGAAGCCGGTGAGGCTCCGGACGTAATCACTTTTGCCGGAAATGGAGAGCCAACACTGCATCCCGATTTTCCCGGTGTGATTGATGATGTTATTGAGCTACGTGATCTTTATTTCCCGCATGCAAAAATCAGCGTTCTTTCAAACTCGACTATGGTACGTAAACCGGCTGTATTTGAGGCTCTGAAGAAGGTCGAGAATAATATCCTGAAACTGGACTCGGCTATTGATGAGACCGTAAAGTTTATTGACCGCCCAACGCAACAGAACTTTACTGTATCGGGATTAATTGAAGAGCTTAAGAAATTTGAAGGAAATCTGATCATTCAGACGATGTTCCTGCGTGGTACCCACCAGGGTATTCCTGTGGACAATACAACGGATGAAGAGGTGGAAGCCTGGATTAACGCGATAAAGGAGATAAACCCTAAGCAGGTTATGGTCTATTCGCTGGATCGTGAAACACCCGAGAAGACTCTCCACAAAGTGACCGTGAAAGAGATGAATCATATCGCTGACAAACTGCGTGCCGAAGGGTTTTCAGTTGTTGTAGCAGGATAAGGAAATAAAAGAATATTCCACAAAATAAAAAACGGAGTCTGCAATTCAAATTTTGCAGACTCCGTTTTTCTTTTGATGTATTCGATAGAGGTATTCAGGGAAGACTAACTCCTTCTTTTACACTCTGCCTTTTACCCATTTGGCAAAATAAAATCTAAGGGCAAACCAGATATGTAAAATAGTAACAGTGAAAAGTCCGTAATGTTTTTTCATAATATGGTAGCGCTCTAACAAAGACTCCTTGCGTTCCGTTGTCGACATACCTCCTTCGAGGAAGTTTGATAGAGTCAGATGTGAATTGTATATGTCTGATGCATTCTTCAGGATATTGATGCACCAATCAAAATCGGAAGAACGGGGATAGCTGAGATCAAACTCGGGAGCCAGCGTTCTTTTGGCTAAGAATGATTGGTGACAAACCAGCATTCCCATGCGGAAGGACTTCCAGGTGAGTCTTTCGGGCGTTTTCAAACGACGCATGGCAATGAATTTGCCACTTGTGTCGATAATAGCAGTTTCACCATATATCACATCAGGCAATAGTTTTCCGGGAATAGAGTCGGCAAGTTCCTCTGCTGTTGTAGGTGAATTGAGGGTATCCCCGGCATTGATAAACCAGAGATAGTCTCCGGTAGCAATTTTCATCCCTTTATTCATCGCATCATAGAGCCCTTTATCCGGTTCGCTTTTCCAGGTAATGTGATGATCTTTGTATTTTTTGATAATCTCCATGGTGTTGTCGGTAGAGCCACCGTCAATCAAAATAAACTCGATATCAGAGTAAGTCTGTCCCAGTACACTCAGGATTGTTTTTTCAATAAACGCCTCGGCGTTATATGTCACCGTTATAATCGAAAACAGCGGTTTCATTTTATAATTGAGTTAAGATTTCTCGGTATAGACGAATGTATTTGTTTGCCACGAACTCTTCAGAATAAGAAGATTCCACTTTCTGACGGGCATTTTCAGAAAGTAATGAGTAGTCGGCTTTCCAAAGGCACCATTGAATACCTTCAGCCAGGCTTTTGGTGGATTTGTATTCAGCTAAGAAACCGTTCTTTTGATGATCGATCATTTCGGGGATACCACCAATCTTAAACCCAACGCACGGTGTGCCGCAGGAAAGCGATTCCATGATTGTGTTAGGCAGATTTTCTTCGAGAGATGGAGTGACAAACAAATCCACGGCGTTATACAGATCGCGGATGGCTTCGTCATCGTTTAAATAACCTACCTGATGAATGGGGAAGGGGAAAAGACCGTCAATGTCTTCTTTAACCTGGCCAAAGAATACCAGCTCCAATTTACCGTTTATTTCGGGGGATTTCTGAGATAACCTTTTGCATGCTTTTATATAATAGTCGATTCCCTTTCGTTTATCAGTAACATTAGCTGCTCCATAGAGGATCAGTTTTTTATCGGAGGGGAGACCAAACCTAGCTCTCGCTGTTTGTTTGTCAACAGGCTTGTAAAACGTGGTATCGAGCGGATTGGGGATAGCCTGTACCCGTGAAGGGTTGATCAATGCACTGATTTTAGTTCGTTGTTCCAGCCATTTACTGCAAGTCACAAATTTAATATTTGATTTGGACCAGACTTTTCTTTTTAGTTTAAAAACATGATTTGAAAGATCCTGATCTTCAGGTTTCTCCAGAAAGAAACAGTTCTTACATTCCGTTTGATAGTTGTTACACTCGCGCGAATGGTGGCAGATGGCTGTTGCAGGCCACATATCATGCATTGTCCATACAATTGGTTTGCCCAGCCTGGTTAGTTTTTCAATCTCAGAGATTGAAAGAAAGCCCTGATTAATCCAATGCAGATGAAGTATGTCAGCCTCTTGTACCGCCGGATGATTGGAAATGGGAATGCCCGAATTGGCAATAGAGACCGCAAACAGATTTTCTTTATGGAATTTATTTTTGTAGAAGATGACAAAGCGTTCCCAGGCAAATCGTGTGTAGTTAATCTTTTGGTTGAACCATCCGTCATTTACAGTTATTACCTGCTTATCATCGGTGGCTTTGTCCCGTACCAACATTTTCACCTCCACTCCCGATTGGGCAAGCGCCTTCATCAATCTTTTACAAGCGACGGCTGCTCCTCCTTTTTTTTCGGAAGTGTTGATTAACAAAACTTTCATTTTAAATGTTTTAAAAGCAAAGATAATATGATTTTGTGTACAAATATCAAAGCTCAACAAATATCATCTTGTAATTTATACGATTGCAGATTCAAATAATTTCCCGAAAGTGTAAATCCCCTGAATAACTTTGGCTATTTTTGCAGAATTAAAGGCTAATAATCAGATGAATTCATTTTGGGATAAATTACAGGGTTTTGCAAATGACTGTGTACAATCTTCGCTAAGCATAGTGAAGGTTGTTTTATTTTCAAGACCAGTTAAGATCCCTTCTCCCGATTTGTCTCAAAATATGGAGGTTGTCATTTTAGGAAATGGCCCTTCCTTATTGAATACGATTAATCAAAATGGTGATTTTTTAGTAGGAAAAGATTTGCTGGCTGTTAATTTTGCCGTTACCTCCGACTATTATGAACAGATCTGCCCGAATATCTATGTTGCTGTTGATCCTGCATTTTTTACTAATGAGGAGTATTGCCAACGATTATTTTCGACTTTAGCCTGTAAGACAAACTGGCCTCTGCTGCTTTTTCTTCCGGTAAAAGCGAGGAAATATGTGAACTGGAAGACCCATCTGGAATTGAACAAAAATATACATGTTTTCTTTGTAAATATCACTCCTGTTGTCGGATTTCCATTTTTTTTCATTCCTGATATATCGATTGGGACTCGGTATGCCCCGTCCCCGTAATGTATTGATTCCGGCTATTATGCAGGCATTACGGATGAAGTATAGTACGATATATGTCGCAGGAGCCGACCATTCCTGGCCGAGGCAGGTGGCTGTTGACGAACAGAACCGGGTGTACGAAGACCTGAGACACTTTTATTCAAAAGAGGAAGAACCTAAACGGCATTATTTTACCAAAAGGTTGGATGAGATTCTGGAAAGTATGGTTGTGGCATTTCGATCCTATCATGTGGTGGAAGCATTCAGCCGTTCAATTGGGAAAAAAATTTACAATATAACTGAAGGCTCATTTATTGATGCCTTCGAAAGAAAAAAGATTTAATTGCATATGCAGGAAAAATTGGTTTTGGTAACCGGAGCCGACGGATTTATCGGTTCGCATTTGACAGAAGCGTTATTAGCTGTAGGTTTTCGTGTAAGGGCATTGGCTTACTACAACTCGTTTAACGATTGGGGTTGGTTGAATGGACTAAAGCATTCCAATCTGGAAGTAGTAACCGGTGATGTTCGTGACCCGCATTTTTGCAAAATGATAGCCAAAGACGTCGATACGATTTATCATCTGGCAGCATTAATTGCGATTCCGTATTCTTATGTGGCTCCTGATTGCTATGTAGATACCAATGTGAAGGGAACACTTAATATTTGTCAGGCGGCTAAGGAAAACGGGGTTCGTCGTGTGCTGGTGACTTCTACGTCTGAAGTATATGGAACTGCAAAATATGTTCCCATTGATGAAGACCATCCCAAACAACCGCAATCGCCATATTCTGCCTCAAAAATCGGAGCGGATGCCATCGCAATGAGTTTCTACAATGCGTTCCAATTACCGGTGACTATTGTCCGTCCGTTCAATACCTACGGTCCGCGTCAGTCGGCCCGTGCAATTATACCTACAATCATTTCTCAGATTGCTAGTGGTAAACGGGAAATAAAACTGGGCGATTTAAGTCCTACCCGCGATTTTAACTTTGTCAAAGATACCTGCCGTGGCTTTATTGCACTAGCGAAATGTAATGAAACAATCGGTCAGGAAGTAAACATCGCGAGCAATTTTGAAATCTCGATGCGTGAAACATTAACCCTGATTGCAAAATTGATGAATGCCGATGTGAAGTTTATAGAGGATACTCAACGTTTACGTCCGAAGAACTCAGAAGTTTTTCGCCTTTGGGGGATAATTCCAAAATCAAAGTCCTCACCGGATTTGAACCGAAATATGATATTGAAGCGGGACTGAAAGAAACCATTGAATGGTTCCTTGATCCCGAGAATCTGGCAAAATATAAAGCAGATATTTACAATGTATAACCGCGTAATCGAATATATTCAGGAGTTGTATGGCAATCCTGATTTTGTAGGACTACACGAGCCTCGTTTTGTAGGTAATGAGAAGAGATATCTCAACGAATGTGTTGATTCAACCTTTGTGTCAAGCGTCGGTAAATTTGTTGATCGTTTTGAACATATGGTAGAAGAGTACACTGGTTGTGCAAAAGCGGTAGCTTGCGTAAACGGTACGAATGCCTTGCATCTGGCTTTGCTGCTTGCCGGAGTTGAACGGGGTGATGAAGTGATTACTCAACCGCTGACTTTTATCGCTACGGCGAATGCAATCAGTTACTGTGGTGCTGAACCTGTTTTTCTCGATGTTGATCTGGATACATTAGGCCTTTCTCCGAATGCAGTCAGAGAATTTCTAACGATTAATGCGGAAAAAAGAGGTAATTCTATCTATAATAAATCAACAGGCCGAAAGATCAGCGCTGTTGTGCCGATGCATACCTTTGGTCATGCTGTACGTCTGGACGAATTGAAAGCCATTTGTAATGAATATGGTCTGATATTGGTAGAAGATGCCGCCGAAAGTCTGGGCTCTTTTTACAAAGGCCAGCACACCGGAACTATTGGTGAGATTGGTGTGTTAAGCTTTAATGGTAATAAAACCATTACCACCGGTGGAGGTGGTATGTTGCTTTTCAAGGATAAAGCGATGGGTGTGCATGCCAAACATCTGACAACCCAGGCAAAAGTTCCTCACCGTTGGGAGTTTGTACATGATGAGATTGGTTATAATTATCGTATGCCTAATCTGAATGCGGCTTTAGGTTGTGCTCAGATGGAAAATCTTCCGATGTTTCTGGAAAAGAAGAAGGATCTGGCTGAAAAATATTCCAGCTTTTTCGAAACTACCGGAATTCGCTTCCTGTCTCAGCCAGAATATTCAGACTCTAATTATTGGCTAAATGCTCTTGTATTCAAGAGTTCTGATGAACGTGATAATTTCTTAACTCAAACCAATGATAACGGGGTAATGACCCGTCCTGTCTGGCGTCTGATGAATCGTCTTCCTATGTTTCAACATTGCCAGACCGATAGTCTTGAAAATGCCAAATGGCTGGAAGAAAGAGTCGTTAATATTCCCAGCTCGGTTCGTCTATGAAAGCATTAAATGTACTTTTTCTTGGCGGAGCAAAACGGGTTTCTTTTGCCGAATATCTGAAGTGTGCTGCGGAAGCCCAAGGATACGAGTTTCATCTCTATTCTTATGAACTGGAAAAAGAGGTGCCTCTGGCTGTTATGGGTGAAATTATCATTGGATTACGCTGGAAGGATGATCAATTAATTCCCCATTTAACGGAAATAATCCGTGAAAGGCAAATCAATATGGTCCTGCCATTTGTTGATCCGGCTATCGCTGTAGCCCGTGAATTGAAGGAACTTCTGCCTGATGTTTTTATTCCGGTCAGTGATCTTGAGGTTTGCCGGATTATGTTTGACAAGAATCTGGCGGCAGATTGGTTTGATACAATGAATTTACCTATTCCCCGAACCTGTAATCCCGATGAGGAACTTTTCTTTCCTCTTATTGCAAAACCTAAAACCGGGTCTGCATCCAAAGGTATAATTGTCATTTCGGATAAAGATGCATTTGATAGTTTTCAGGCTAAATATGATTTGCGTGAATATTTACTTCAGCAATATATTGAAAAAGGAGAAGAATTTACAGTCGACTGCTATGTTTCGCAAGACCAGGGGATCATTAGCATTGTTCCCAGAATTCGATTGGAACAAAGTGGTGGTGAAGCTGTCCGTTCTAAGACCATCCATGATGACGTAATAGAATCACTTTCCCGACAATTACTCCAAACGGGAGTTCTGGAAGGCCCGATAACGATTCAATTTATCCGTGACCGGAAATCCGGGGATACCTATTTTATGGAAATCAATCCACGTTACGGAGGAGCCGTTATTACCAGTTTTGCAGCAGGAGCAAATACAACTCAGACTTTAATCGAAGAATTCTCAGGTAAAAAGGCAACACCCATCAATGATTGGAAAGCCGGAGTCCTGATGACAAGATATTTCAAAGAAGTAATTTTTTATGCAAATAATCATTGATTTAGACGGAACAATCTGTACGGAAGAGAGAACCTACAGTCGTTGCTTGGCAAAACCTAAAACCGGTTCGGTAGAAAACGTAAATCGTTTGTACGATCAGGGGCATACTATTATCATCTATACTGCCCGTACCTGGATGGAATTTGAAATGACTACTGCCTGGTTACAGCAGCATGGCGTGAAGTATCATCAGCTGATGATGGGCAAACCTGTTGGCGATCTTTGGATTGACGATCGTGCAGTTCGTTTTAGTAATAACTGGGATGAGATTGTCTCTAACTATATCGAAAAGAAGAAATAAAGATGGATAGCGTAATAATTATAGCAGAAGCCGGTGTCAATCATAACGGCAATTACGAACTTGCTAAAAAGATGGTCGTAGCAGCAAAAGAAGCCGGGGCTGATTATGTCAAATTTCAGACAGCAATTCCGGAGCTGGTCATGTCAAGATTTGCACCCAAAGCCGAATATCAGTTAAATACGACTGATGAGGCTGAGTCTCAGCTTGAAATGGCCCGTGCTATTCATCTGACTGTCGATAAATATAAGCCACTAAAAGCCTATTGTGAAGAAGTGGGCATTCAGTTTTTGTCAACACCTTTCGATATGGTTTCCATTGATGTGTTGGCAGAACTGGATATGGATTATTTCAAAATTCCTTCGGGGGAGATCACGAATTACCCTTACCTGAAAAAGATCGGGCAGCTGGGTAAACCGGTGATTATGTCTTGTGGAATGTCCGAATTAGACGAAATATCGGCAGCTATAGATGTCCTGGTTGAAGCCGGTGTGAAACGAGATGAAATTATTATTCTGCACTGCAATACCGAATATCCGACTCCTTATTCCGATGTAAATCTTCGTGCTATGCAAACCATTGGCAAAGCGTTGAATGTGAAAGTCGGATATTCAGATCATACGAATGGCATTGAGGTTCCTGTAGCTGCTGTTGCATTAGGAGCAGTTGTTATAGAGAAACATTTTACACTTGATAATACTATGGAAGGTCCGGATCATAAAGCCTCGTTAGAACCGGATGAATTGAAAGCCATGGTAGATTCTATCCGTCATATTGAAGCTGCTTTGGGCAGTCAAGATAAGCATGTTACGGATTCTGAACGTAAAAATATGATTGTGGCCCGCAAAAGTATTCTGGCGGCACGTGAAATAAAAGCAGGAGAAGTTTTCACTGAAGAAAATCTAATCGTTAAACGTCCCGGCAATGGCATTTCTCCAATGCGCTGGAATGAAGTGATCGGACAGACAGCAAAACGCAACTTCTCCGAAGATGAACTGATTGAACTATGAGGAGAATTTGTATTGTCACCGGCACGCGGGCTGAATATGGCATTCTGAAACGGTTGATGTATGCTATTCAGGAAGATGTGACTTTAGAGTTGCTGGTTATCGCGACCAATATGCATCTTTCACCTGAATTCGGCTCTACATACAAGGAAATACTGGCTGACGGATTTACGATAAATCGCAAAGTCGAAATGTTGCTTTCTTCCGATACCGCTAATGCGACCTGTAAATCGGTTGGGCTCGGTGCGATCGGTTTTGCAGATGCCTATGAAGATTTAAAACCCGATTTGATTGTTGTATTGGGTGACAGGTACGAAATCCTGGCAGCGGTGACTACAGCATTGCTATATAGGATTCCTGTTGCGCATATTTCCGGAGGAGAGATTACCGAAGGGGCCTATGACGATGCCATTCGCAACGCGATTACAAAAATGAGCCATTTGCATTTTACCGCGACAGAGGAATACCGTAAGCGTGTCATTCAGATGGGAGAACAACCTGACCGGGTATTCAATGTCGGTGCGATGGGTGTTGATAGTATTCGTTATGTGGAAATGATGTCTCAAACGGAGTTGGAAGAGTCAATAGGATTCAGGTTTAATAAACCATCTGCTTTGATAACATTCCACCCTGTAACGCTTGATTGCAATACAAATTCGGCAGTACAATTCGCCAATTTATTGCAGGCTCTGACCAATATTCCCGAATTAAACTGTCTGTTTACTTACCCCAATTCGGATACAGATGGACGCATTTTAATTCAGATGATCCATGACTTTGTGGAAAAGAATAAGCATCGGGCTACCAGTATTCCATCATTAGGCCAGAAACGTTATTTCTCGGCTTTGAAACTGGTAGATGTGGTGATTGGAAATTCATCCAGTGGTATTGTTGAAGTTCCAAGTTTCAGGATCCCAACAGTAAATATCGGGATTCGTCAAAAAGGACGTATTCAGGCGGATAGTACTATAAATTGCACTCCGTTAGCAGAAGACATTGAATGTGCAATTAAAACTTCTCTGACCGCTGAATACAAACAAAAAGCCAAACAGACAATTAATCCGTATCATACCCCCGATAGTGTAGATCATATTCTTAAGGTGTTAAAAAATACCGATTTGAACGATATTGTGATCAAACATTTTCATGACCTGTAAATCGCAAAAGGATGGAAAATTATGCCAAATACCTGATTGATAAAGCAGCCTCTGTTAAAGATGCATTGGTCAAACTTAATGAGCTTTCATCAGATATTCTCACTCTGATGGTGGTTGATGCCGATCGTGTGTTGTTGGGGACGGTAACTGATGGGGATATTCGTCGTGGATTAATAGCCGGTGTATCGATGACTGATCCGGTTACAACGATTTGTCACCGGAATTTTTTTGCCTTCAATGCCGGCAATTATTCTATTGCAGCGATAAAATCGGCCCGGAATAAAAGACTTTCCCTGATTCCTTATCTGGATGAAAAGGGACGCATCGAAAAGATATTTAATCTGAAAGATAATCATTCTGCATTACCTATTGATGCAGTAATTATGGCTGGTGGTCGTGGTCAACGATTGAGTCCCCTTACAGATACTGTACCCAAACCATTGCTCCCGTTAGGATGTAAACCGATTATCGAACACAACATTGATCGTCTTGCTCAGTATGGCATTGAGAATATAAGCATAACCATTCGGTATCTGGGGCAGCAAATTGTTGATCATTTTGGTGATGGCGCAAATAAAGGACTATCTATCCGTTATTTTGAAGAAACACAGCCTCTGGGTACGATGGGTGCTGTGCGCCATTTGGATCATTTTTCCAATGATACTGTTTTGGTGATGAATTCCGATTTATTTACCAATATTGATTTTGAAGAGTTCTATCTTCACTTCATTGAATCTGATGCCGAGATGTCGGTAGCAGCTATTCCATATAATGTCAGTGTACCTTATGCGGTAATGGAGGTGGAAGACGAGCGAATCGTTTCACTAAAAGAAAAGCCGACTTACACATACTATTCCAATGCGGGTATATATCTGATGAGACGTGAAGTTGCAGATATGATTCCTGCTGATCGTCCGTTTGATGCGCCCGATCTGATCGAATTACTGGCCAGTCAGGGAAAGAAAGTTATAACATTTCCCATTGTCGGATATTGGATTGATATTGGCAAACATGAAGATTATGCCAAAGCAAAAGAATTCATCAAATACCTGAAGCAGTAGTTTTTGCTGTCTTCAAACAGCAATCTTTACCATTCATCTGATTAGTCAATTATGAAGATATTATACCTTATTCCTGCCCGGGGAGGTTCCAAAGGGATTCCACATAAAAATATAAAGCCCTTAAACGGAAAGCCACTGATTCTATATACGGTTGAAGTAGCCCGCCAATTGGCCGATGACGCCGATATTTGTGTTACTACAGATGATGACGAGATCATAAAGGTAGTGGAGCAAACAGGTCTGAATGTACCGTTTAAGCGCCCGGATGAGCTTGCGACAGATACAAGTGGAAGCTATGAGGTTATCATTCATGCACTCGACTATTATGCACAGAAAGGCATAAATTATGATATTGTGGTTTTACTACAACCCACTTCTCCTTTCCGTTCTGCTCAACATGTAAAAGAGGCCATCAAACTTTATGATCCATCTCTGGATATGGTGGTCTCGGTTTGTGAATCTGCATCCAATCCGTACTATACCCTGTTTGAAGAGAATGATAACGGATTCCTTTCAAGATCAAAGGAAGCGACGTTTGTCTGCCGGCAGGATTGCCCCAAAGTATATGAATACAATGGTGCGATTTATGTGATGAATGTAGATGCGCTGCGGACTAAACCGTTGTCAGCCTTTAGTAAGATAAAGAAATATGTTATGGAAAGGTCTCTAAGCATTGACCTCGATACAATGCTGGATTGGCAATTCGCCGAATTTATTATGAAGCACCCCTGACAAACATAAGTTGTACAATAGTGATCTATACCTGAACCTGAGCATAAGCAGATTGAGATCAGATATTATTAGGGTGTAAGTTACGATTAAACATTCGGAAGTGGGATAAACTTCGATATCTCTTTTCTGCAGAAGGTCAGGGCACTAAACAAAATAACCCGAAATGAAAGGCTTTTTTTGCTCTCTGGGGCAAAGATGGCCTTTTCTTTTTCAGGATAAACAGAGATAAGTTCCTGATGTATCTTATTCATCTTATCCAATTCATTTTTATTGGAAAAATGTCTGTATAGACTTATACAGATAGCAGCCCATGCCTCACGTAACCTTTCGTATACAGGTGCATTGTCCTTAAAATAGTCCATAAGAAGTTCCCGGATTTTCATTGCGATACGTTGTCTTTTTTCGATTCCCGAATCGCTCCAGATTCCTTTTTCATGAATCCTGTATACACTCATTACTTTGGGGGAATAGTATATATCTCCATATTGCGCATTGAGGAGGTGTATGGCATAATCATATGTAGAGACCTCTGAAAACCATTCCGGTAATTCCCCGAATAACCCTCTCCTGAAAAGAATTGATACATTGGTTATGTAGTTTGATGAAGCAAGATCCAGAATAGTGGTAATTCTTTTCTGGCGACCATTAGAAAGGCTTTTACTTCCGTCTTTTTCGAAAAAATTTAATACCCGGTGAAAGCACATTGCATATCGGGAATGATTTTCAAGGATGTCAACCTGACGTTGTAGTTTGTATTTGCTAATCCAATAGTCATCACCTTCGCAAATGGCCATATATTTACCAGTACAGGCGTTATAAGTGCGAATGAAATTCTGCTGAAGCCCCAGATTACGTTCATTAACCAATAGCTTTATTTTACCGGGATATTCCGCAAGGTATTTCTGGCAGATTGCAACGGTATTATCCGTACTATGATCATCTCCAATGACCAATTCAAAGTCAAAGTTTACAGCCTGTCGTAATACGCTTTTAATCGCCTGCTCAATATATCGTTCCTGATTATATGTCAACATTAAAACGCTGACAACCGGGGATTGCTTCTCCATTAAAATAGTTTGTTTTAGAATGTTCGGGAATTCATTTTCTTTTGCACACCGTCAAGTATACCAAGGAAAATGGCCTTGATCTTTTTTAGTTTGTCCTTCTCGTGAAGGATAACTGATAAAAGCCTGAAGATAATATTATATTGAATAAAGCCTTTTCTTACTTTAAAATGATCCGGATGTTCAATCCAGGTCACGATAGTATTACGAATGATCAGGTAGGTAATAAAGGGCGAATAATTGCTTGTTATTAGTCCGAGTTTTGATTTGGTCGGTTTTCCAAATACATGATGGAGCAGGCATTGCGTTGCGATTACAGTTTTATACCCGTACTTCCTGGCTCTGATCCCAAACTCAATGTCTACAACATAAATCGCAAAATCCTCCCGGAAAAGACCAATCTTGTCAAAAATGGATAATGGATAGACCGTACCAGAGGTGATACACTGGGGAACAACTAAAAGAGCTTCATCAGTCTTATACATATTGTTAGGGTTAGCACCCCACATGCCTACATTCTCAATTGTGCAATCCCTGATAGACAGGATATATTTTTCAAAACAACCTTCTTCGAAGCAACTGTCCTGATCCATGGTCAATAAATGAGTATAACCGTTTTCTTTTGCCCATGCAATCGTACGGTTAAGCGGAATAGCGATAAATTCATTTTTGCCCGATCCCCGATAAATAATTTTAGCCTGATGTTCCGGGAGTTCGATATGGTATTGTATAGCTTCTTTTTCGGGCGTATTTTCCCAAATAATAAGTTTGTCAACGTGATCGATATAGCGGGATATGTTTCGCTTTAGGTCATCGGGGTTCGGAAAATATGTAATAACTATGGCAAGAAGTTTCATCGGGAAATTTATTGATTCTGTATCAGCCTTTCTTAAGCTTAAAAGTTATCAGAACTTCTTCAAATACTTTTGAATCCAGTTTCTTATTTGCTAGAAAGTAGAATAAAATGCTGACAATGATTTGTAGAGGTAGTAGAATGTAATCATTATGGATTACAAGCCTTAAAGGGAATGCGCATGTTACCATTAAAAGACTTAATGCAATGTAGGGAAACATATCTTTTAGCTGCATTGTCCAGGGATAATCCACTCTTTTTCCGACAACAATCACGACAAGCAGGTAGTGGATCAGGCGAACGGCCATCTGCCCGGCTATAATGGCCATAATGCTGATTCTTACTGTAACCAGAAGAAAAAGGATAGCCAGAATAGCTTTGGCAATTTCGATTTTTAAATAAACTCTGGAATCACCCTTAACCAGAATGAAGTTGGCATTCAGCCCTGTGAAAGGAGTGAAGATGCCTCCCAGACATAGAATCTGGAACAAAATTCCGGATTCCACCCATTTGCTTCCCAAAAGAATATTGATCAGAGATTGTCCGACCAGAGCAGCACCCATTAATACCGGAAAAACAACAAAGGCTGTTAGTCTCATCGTTTTCTGATAGGTCCGAAAGAGTAATTCTTTATCGTTTTGTACCGTCGAGAAGATCGGATATGTCGCACCAATAATGATTGAATATAAAGTGCTGGAGAACATATCGCTCCACTTATTTGCCTGCGTATAATAACCGGCAGCATTGGGCGTGTAAAATTTCCCCAGAATTAGTGTGTATGCATTTTGGAAGAAAACACCACAAATAGAAGCAATCAATAAGTTCGAGCTATAAGAAAATAATTCTTTCAGGCTTTCTGTGCTGAATATTAAGCGGGGTGCCCATCTGCCGTTTATCCATAATAAAGCAACGCGTGTTGCAGCCTGGGCAATCATCTGGGCAACCAGGGTCCATACTCCGAATCCCAGAATCGCAAATGTTAAAGCAGTAGCGCTGGACACAATTAAAGAAGCCATATTGATGAATGCCGTCGTTTTATAGTCTAATTGTTTCGTTAAAACGGCATTCTGAATGATTCCCAGAGAATTAATAATCAGCGTGAGAAATACAACTCTGGATAATGGCTTTAAAATGGGTTGATGAAAATAGTCGGCAATAAAAGGAGCACAAAAGAATAAGATCGCGTATGAAAATACACTGATGGAAAGATTAAAAAAGAATACAGTGTTCAGATCTTTCTCGGTACAGTCAGTTTTTCGGATAATAGCTGATGAAAAACCGCTATCGAGAATAACTCCTGCCAGTGCTGAGAAAATACCGATCATCCCCACCAATCCATATTCGTGAGGAGATATCAAACGGGCTAATACAAGACCGATAAGTATTGAAATCACTTGTGTTCCGGTCTTATCAAAAGCAGACCACAAGATTGCTTTTTTGCTTTTTGATTTAATACTTTCGGTCATGTAAGTCCATAGTTATTAGGATGTAGATTATTTCACTTCGCTACCTGGTTTTACTTCGCGGCCAGGCATAATCACAGATAAGCTTCCGTCGTTGTTTTCAGCCGACAGGATCATACCTTCAGAAATAATTCCTTTCAGTTTGCGTGGAGCAAGGTTTGCGATAAAGCAGACTTGTTTACCAACCAGTTCTTCCGGAGCGTAGTGTTTGGCAATTCCGGAAACGATTGTGCGGGTTTCAAGTCCATCATCAATCCTGAACTGAAGCAATTTGTCGGCTTTGGGAACTTTCTGGCACTCCAGCACGGTTCCCACACGGATATCGAGTTTCATGAAATCTTCGAAATCGATATTTTCACGAATCGGGTTTGCCTTGTAGTTAGCTTCTTCATTGGCTTTTTTGGTGTCAAGCAGCTTTTGCACCTGGGCTTCTACCATGCTGTCTTCGATTTTCTCAAAGAGTAGTTCGGGAGTTTTCAGTTGAGTACCAGTTGCAAGGATGTCGGTGCGCCCCAGGTGAGCCCAGTCGAAACTTTCCATACCGAGGAAATCACGCATTTTCTGCGCACTGAACGGTAGAAACGGTTCAAATGCAATAGCCAGATTGGCTGTGATTTGCAATGAAATATTCATAATGGTTGCTACACGCTCCATGTCGGTTTTAGCAAGTTTCCACGGTTCTGTGTCAGCCAGGTATTTATTACCGATGCGGGCCAGATTCATCGCTTCTTTCAATGCATCGCGGAAACGATATTGGTCGAGGTAATCCTCCACATATTTTTTTACATCGGCAAAGTCAGCCAGAGTAGCACGATCGTAATCAGTGAGTTCGCCGCATGCAGGTACTTTGCTGTCGAAATATTTCTGAGTCAGCACCATTGCACGGTTCACGAAGTTGCCAAGTACGGCTACCAGCTCATTATTATTGCGTGCCTGGAAATCTTTCCAGGTAAAGTCGTTGTCTTTGGTTTCCGGTGCGTTGGCTGTCAGTACGTAACGAAGAACATCCTGTTTGCCCGGGAATTCTTCGAGGTATTCGTGCAACCACACAGCCCAGTTACGGGAAGTAGAGATCTTATCCCCTTCAAGGTTGAGGAATTCATTTGCCGGAACATTTTCGGGCAGCTGGTAAGAACCTTCCGCTTTCAGCATAGACGGGAAGACAATGCAGTGGAAAACAATATTATCTTTTCCGATAAAATGGACGATTTTTGAATCTTCGCTTTTCCACCATTTCTCCCAATCGTTGGGTAATAACTCGATCGTGTTTGAGATGTATCCGATAGGAGCATCAAACCAAACGTAAAGAACTTTACCTTCGGCGCCTTCCACGGGAACAGGTACACCCCAGTCAAGGTCGCGGCTTACGGCACGGGGCTGCAGTCCCATATCGAGCCAGGATTTACACTGGCCGTATACGTTGGCTTTCCACTCTTTGTGATCCTCAAGGATCCATTGGCGTAGCCATCCTTCATGTTCATCAAGAGGTAAATACCAGTGTTTGGTTTCTTTTAATACAGGTGTTGCACCTGTAATGGTCGATTTGGGATTGATCAGGTCTGTGGCATTTAATGAAGTACCGCAAGCCTCACATTGATCGCCATAAGCGCGTTCGTTTTTGCAATGCGGGCATATACCGGTGATATAACGGTCGGCCAGGAATTGTTTAGCCTCTTCATCATAGTATTGCTCTGAAGTCTTTTCGATAAATTCACCTTTGTCATAAAGGGTTTTGAAGAAGTCAGAAGCAGTTTTTTTATGGATATCTGAAGTGGTACGAGAATAAATATCAAATGAAATGCCCAGATCGGCAAATGATTTTTTGATGATGGAGTGATAACGATCTACCACATCTTGCGGAGTTATGCCTTCGTTTTTTGCTTTGATAGTGATGGGGACTCCATGTTCGTCGCTTCCGCCGATCATAAGGACCTCTTCGCCTTTTAGTCTCAGGTAACGTGCATAAATATCTGCCGGCACATATACACCTGCCAGGTGTCCGATATGAACGGGGCCGTTAGCATAGGGTAAGGCCGTGGTAATGAGCGTTCTATTAAATTTTTTATCCATCGCGTATTCTCTTTTTTTCTTGAATGCGCAAAGGTATGAAAAATTCTCCTTTTTTAGAGAGATCACTTGTCTAAAAAGAGCCTTTTCACCTGACGGACAATGGTTGTAGGTTCTATTTTATTCAGGCAGGCATAGTTTCCCTTATAACATGGTTTATTGCCGAATACGGAGCAGGGCCGACATGAAAGGTCAATTTGAATGGCGTTTTCTTTGGGTTGTTTCCATCCATAGAATCCGGCATAAGGATGTGTAGCTCCCCAGATGGAGATAACAGGACAGTTGACCAAAGATGCCAGGTGCATATTGCCCGAGTCCATGGTGATCATTCCGTCGAGGTGACTCATAAGGATCAGCTCCTTTTCCATGTCGATTTTGCCAATGGTACAGATCACGTTCGGGTAGTTCTCAGCCCATTTGTCCAGAGTCGCTTTTTCCAACGGACCTCCACCGAACAAAAATATTGTCAAATCATTCTGAGACAGTTGACTTACTACCTCTTCCATTTTTTCAATGGGATAGATTTTTCCGTCATGCTTGGCAAATGGAGCGATACCGATCCATTTCCTGGTTTTGACCGGAATAAAGTCCTGTAATATGCTTAAATCACCTTTGCCGTTTTCGAAGATTGATGTGAAATCAGGTTGGAACTTAATCCCGGCTTCCTCTAAGGTTTTCAGATAACGTTCGAATGAAGTTGGTAACTGTACCAGGTGTTTATTATGCCGGTGGGCCAGGCGCTCTTTCTCAGATCGTCCTTTGTGGATTGTTGTCGTTTTTGTCCCGGACAAACGGAAAAGTTTTGTCAGGAAATGGCTGCGTAATACGCTATGCAAATCAACCACAACGTCAAATCTTTCTTTTTTCAACTCCAGAAAAAGACGGATTAAACCGGCAAATCCTTTGTGCCGGCCTTTTGCATCAATGGTGACCAGTTTAAAATTCTTCGGAGCATTGAAGAATAGTCTGGTTAATGAAGGTTTTGATAAGAATACTATTTCCAGATCAGGATTTTGGCGGGCAAGTGAGTATGTGATGGGGATAGTCATGGCAACATCACCTAACGCCGAAAAACGAATAATCAGTATTTTCTTCATCTGTTAATCTGGATACTATAGTTTTGGAAATTGCAGTGGAAAAAAAATAAGCCGACTGATGATCGGCTTATTTTAGGATATATCATCAGGTTAAGTTTATTTTTTGCCATAAAGAACCGGATTCAATGCCGGATCATTATACATCTTCATCTGTTTGTATACCTTCATGTATTTCTTTCCCGATTCAATATCGGAAAGAAGTTGATCAATTGCACATGTCAGGTCTTTGTGTTGTTCGAGTAGGATATTGAGTTTGGTTTGGCATTGAGAAATGTGTTCGGGAGAAGCGTCGGTGCGGTTGGCTTCCTGTTGCATGTGGTATATTTTCAATGCCAGAATTGAGAGACGATCGACTGCCCATGCCGGACTTTCAGTATTGATGGTCGCTTCAGGCAGGGGAGTGGTCTCTTTGTATTGTTCGAGAAAATAGCTGTCAATAAGCTCAACCAGGTCTGTGCGTTCCTGATTCGATTTGTCAATACGACGTTTAATCGCCAAAGCTTTCACCGGATCGATATTCGGATCACGTACAATATCTTCAAGGTGCCATTGTACGGCATCAATCCAGTTTTTCAGATATAGGAAATATTCTATGGTCTGAAATTCGTAAGGATTCCGGATCGAAGCGTCCACATCATCGGTGATATGGTATTGCTGAGTGCTATTGGCAAAAATTGGCGTAGCTTTTTTGGCTAAATGACATATATATAAGTTTAAAGTGGTAGCTAACAGGCTGACAAACTTACAAATTGTTTCGCTAATAATCAAATGAGACTTTGTATTATTCGTGTTAAGAGATGAGCCGACTAATTATCAGTAGATCTTGTGCAGGGGGAATTTTTGTGCATTGCCCGGGCGTTTTGAATATAACCGGCATGAAGGTGTTATGTCATATGGTTGTACTGGTGTTTGCTCTATGGTTTTAACTAGGTTGATTATGGGTTTTTCCATAGATATCCCATAGATATCCCATAGATAACCCATATTATATTATGATATGGGATATCTATGGATCATCTATGATATATACATGGGAAAGGCCTTAATCAACAGCGGAACAAAGGCGGTGCATCTAAATACCAATGTTATTCATCAGCCTGCGGTTTTTGGGGTTGGTAGTAGCAAAAGGTAATGCAGGGCTTTTTTTATTGCGGAGATTAGGTGAAAATAATCAAAATGATTTTGATTATAGGAAAAATTGCTATAAATTTGCAAACATTACAAGTGGCGTGAGAATTACTTCTGTTTCTCAGAACGGAAGATCCAATATCAACAAACACATTAATAAATTACACAGGTATGTTTGAATGGTCAAAAAACAACGATGCTCTCGGTACAGTCAACCGTGGAGTCCCCTGCGAATCGGGGTTGGTACGCTTTGTGATTCAGCCTGTAAAGTAAGTGCGAAACGTGGCTTTCCTGTTTGGAGGGTAGAAAATGCTCTATCCCAGAAAGTTCGGGTACGTAACTTCCGGAGCTGAGAATGTTTCTGCTGTAGGTGTCGGTAATCATGCGCTTCGTGTGCAGGGGTATGCTTACGGTTCTAAAGGAATGCCCACCAATATGACCGACGATCGGATGATTGCATTTTTACAAATGTAAATCTCCAAACCGAGTTTGGCCGGGAGATGAAGACCAAAAGTCGTCTTCCTATCATGAACGGAGCTCTGGGTTCTACTTTTGTGGCTGCCCGTTACTGGCCATCTTTTGCAGTAGGAGCTTCCTTATGTGGAATCCCGATCGTGGTGGTGAAATGTAGTTGGTGTTGATAAAGAGTCCGTTCTTGAAAAAGGTCGTATAAAATCAGCTCCGGAGCTGGAACGTCGAATCGATCTTTTCAGCGTTATTATGATGGATACGGTGCTATCATCATTCAGATGAATGTGGAAGATACCCGTAACGGAGTTGCAGAATTCCTGATTGATAAATACGGCAACGATGTAATTATCGAGCTGAAATGGGGACAGGGTGCTAAAAATATCGAGGAGAGATTCAGGTAAAACAGATCGAATATGCACAATTCCTGAAAGACCGCGGGTACATTGTTGATCCGGATCCATATAATCCTGTAGTTATTCAGGCTTTTAAAAGTAAGGGCGATCAGTTCATTTGCCCGTCACAGCCGTCTTGGCGCTACTAATAAACACAGTGTAGAAGCTGTGCGTGAAGATTTTCATGAGTAGTATTGCTTATTTACGTAAGTTGGGCTTTAAACGTATCACTCTGAAAACCGGTGCTTATGGCATGGAGAATCTGGCTATGGCAATTCGCTTTGCGGCTGATACTAAATTAGATCTGTTGACTATAGATGGTGCAGGAGGGGGAACCGGAATGAGTCCATGGAATATGATGCAGCATTGGGGAATTCCTCACTGGCCCTGCATTCCAAAGCATATGAATATTGTGAGATTTTGAAGAACAGAGGAATCACTCCACCGGATATCTCTTTTGCCGGAGGATTGCACGGGAAGATCATTTGTTTAAAGCGCTCTCATTGGGAGCCCCCTATACGAAAATGGTTTGTCTGGGACGTGCTCCAATGATTGCCGGTTTCCTGGGAAGCAATATAGAGGGCACATTCTATCCCGATCGTTAAAGCGGATCTGAATGGCCATTGGGATACTTTGCCTGCTAGTGTAACCGAATATGGAATCTATCCCGAAGAGATCTTTACTATGTGGGAAAGTGTGAAAAATAAGGTGGGTGCCGATGAAATGAAGAATATTCCGTTTGGAGCGATTGCGATGTGTGGATATGCGGATAAGCTGGCAGGCGGATTACAGCAATTCATGGCCGGAGCCCGCAAGTTTAATCTGGGTGAGCTGACACGGGAAATTTGATCGCGGCAACCGTGTGAAACGGCAGATGTGGCAAAAATTCCTTTCATGACGGATGCATTGGATGCCTGAGGCCAAA
>CAXXPA010000025.1:0-5566 GCA_963662365.2 Bacteroidales bacterium | reverse complement strand
AAGCAATGCCCCACTGGCAGACGAAGCCACAAAATTGATATTGGAGTAGCCTTTGGCAACGAGCCGGTTGTATTCCGACTTAATGGAATCCTGCCAGTCTCTCCAGGTTGCGCTTTTAAAATCTTCGTAAGTGCGGCCATGTCCGCCCAGCAATACCTGAGAAAGATAGAAATCCCCTTTCCCTGCAGCCCAATCGCGGAATTCATTCCATTCAAAAGTGGAGGCGCTGTATCCGTGGCAGGCAATAATGACCGGTTTTGTTTTTTCGGCTGCTGATGGATTGGGATGAGCGTAAGAGGTCAGGTAAATTTCTTTTTGATAAAGCGAGGGATCAAAAATAACATTCCCGTCGAGCATATTGTCGGTAATGGGCGGTGTCTTATCACAGGCCGAAATTCCAAATAACAGTAGCGATAAGTAGAATAGATGCTTTATTTGAATACGTTCCATGATATTGTAGTTTGAAGGTAAAGAGGATAAAGCGTTCCCGGTCCGGTCATGCCGTCTCCGGTGATTAAGTTATATCCCAATGAAAGCGAAATTTTCAATGGGATTTGAGTTTCAAAACAGACTCCTCCCTCCGGAGACAGCAGTAGGGAAGAGTGTGGCAAAACGTCAAAAACAGCCTCTTCATAGTCTGCCGAAAATAGTCCGGTGTTGAGCCTGGCAAAAGGACGGATCAGGTGTTTCGGGCGGAACATCCACGAAGATGAAAAGATATAGTTATCCTGTTTGATAGCATTGGAATGGAAAGCAGTACCCAAGCGGCTGGTTACATAACTGAATCCGAAATATAGTTTATCGAAACAGAGTGTCGGATGGGAATATTGTGCCGATATCCCATTTTCGTTATACAGATTTACCGTCTTTTGTATGCGGATTCCCAGATCCAATACAGGTTTTTGGGCATGAATTATTTCTGTGATGCCTATCCAGGAAATTGAGATAAGCAGAATAAGCTTGAGTCTGTCAGGCATAATGATGATTTTTTAGATAAATCAGACAGAAGAGTCTGATATAAGGAGGCTATGTTATTATTGTTGGTTTTCAGATTAAAAACAAAGCTGATCCGGTATTTGTTTGGTTGTTAATAGGGGAATCATATTATGCTTAATCATTGCAACTGAATGGAGTCTGAATTATTTCGATTGCTTTCTTTCGACTCATTGTAATAAAACCAAAACTCTTTGCTAATTTTGGTGTTAATAGTTAATGACAAGAATATGACTCAAAAGGAACGCTATAAACGTGTTATAGACTGGTTTGAACAAACAATGCCGGTTGCCGAGACCGAATTGCACTATGATAATCCGTTTCAGTTGCTGGTGGCAGTAATTCTATCAGCGCAGTGTACCGATAAACGGGTGAATATGATTACCCCGAAGCTGTTTGAGGACTTCCCGACGCCCGATGTAATGGCGGCAAGTACACCTGAAGCTGTATTTGAATACATCCGTAGCGTATCTTATCCCAACAGTAAATCGAAATATCTGGTGGGAATGGCGAAAACATTGATGGAGAAACACCATGGAGAAGTACCTTCTTCACCGGATGAACTGGTAAAACTGCCCGGGGTGGGGCGTAAGACTGCTAACGTTATGCAGGTAGTAGCTTTCGATAAACCGGCAATGCCGGTGGATACGCATGTATTTCGGGTATCAAACCGTATCGGGTTGACAAAAGATTCGAAAACGCCTCTTGAAACCGAGAAAACTTTAGTGAAACATATACCCGCCAGGCTGTTACCCATTGCGCATCACTGGCTGATTCTGCATGGCCGGTATGTCTGTCTGGCCCGTAAGCCGAAGTGTGAAGCGTGCGGACTGACAGAAGTTTGCCTCTATTATCAGGCGAATTGAAACAGATGATGCTGTCTGAAGAGAATTAAATAAATCATAATGCCCCATGAAAAATATTGATTTAGGAAAATGGCATAAGCTGGCTGCATATCAGGAAAAACTGCCAGACGGCTTAGTACGTTGTCATGTCTGTCCGCATAACTGCGTGATTCATGAAAATAAATCCGGATTGTGTCACACCCGGGTCAATTATGAGGGTGATTTGTACACGATAGCTTACGGTAATCCCTGCTCAATCAGTATTGATCCGATTGAAAAGAAACCGCTGTTTCACTTCTATCCGGGTTCGAAAATCTATTCGTTGGCCACTGCAGGATGCAACTTCCGTTGCCTTAATTGCCAGAACTGGCAGATTTCGCAAACTTCACCTGAAGAGCTGGATCACTACAATCTGATGCCCGAAGAGGTCGTTGAACAAGCTATTCATTACGGTACAAATATGATCGCTTTTTACCTATACCGAGCCTACGGTATTCTACGAATACGTATATGATACGGCGAAAATAGCTCATCAAAAAGGCGTAAAAACGGTTTTTATATCAAATGGATTTGTCAATGAAAAACCATTGCTGGATCTTTGTCCTTATCTGGATGCGGCCAATATAGATTTAAAATGTTTCGATGATGAGGTTTACCGCAAATTAGACGGAGGCCGCTTGCAACCGGTACTGGATACGCTAAAGACGTTGAAAGCAAAGGGTGTCTGGCTGGAAATCACAAATCTGCTTGTGCCAACCTATACCGATAAGCCGGAAATGATACAGGCTATGTGTGACTGGTTAGTAGCAAATGGTTTTGCAGAAACTCCGCTCCATTTCAGTCGGTTCTTCCCGACTTATAAGCTTGAACATTTACAACCTACTACCGAAAGCATTTTGTTGCAGGCCAAAGAAATTGCCCTAAATACAGGGTTGAAATATGTTTATATAGGTAACATGCCGGGTTTGCACGGTGAGAATACCCATTGCCCGGCATGTAACCGGTTAGTGGTAGAGCGGATAGGATATACGATAACGAAAAATCATATTCACGATGGCAAATGCGTTTTTTGCGGAGAATCAGTTGCCGGTGAATGGTAGTCTAGTATGAATTAAAAGTGAAGTCGCAAAGGCCTGAGGTATATGTTTATCTCCCTTTGCGACTTCGTGTTTAATCATTCTTTTATTGGCACAATGGCATGTTACCTACTTTCGCCGAAAACCGTAGCCGTGAAGATGTAAATATTTGCTGTTTTCCATTCATCCCATGCCATTCCGGCTTTATCAAAGGCGCAATGTCCCAGAAATTCCTCTTTACTCCATTTCGTTTCAGTAGCTACCTGTGGCAGGAATACTCCGGTTAAGTGCCCCTTTTTCGATGTAAATACCATGTTTGCCCAGCTCGATCTGATCGATGGAGTCAATCTTTCGTAACGGAGAGAGTACCGAGATCTCGATTTCGATGTCGAGAAGTTCCCTCGCTTCGACGGGCATAAAGCGATAATCGTGTGAGGCTGCCGAAATAGCCATCTCCTGAACAATTTTATATAAAGGAAGATCGCCGGTTAAACGACCGATACATCCCCGTAGTTTGCCTTTTTTGTGCAACGAAACAAAAGCCCCGCATTTCGTTTTCAGGGTGTCCGAAAAGTCCAGCGGATTTAGGTTGTGCTTTATGTCGTGCGCGCAATGCTCTTCTATCGTTTGTCTGGCAATAGTCAGTAATATCTCTTTATCCGATTCTGTCAGATTAAAATCACCGGACTGGATTTTTTTTCTCTGAAACGGCAATGCCCCAGTAGCCGACTACACGATCCGGTTCTCCGAAATATTTGGAATCTCCCGAATTGGAGTAATCAATTGCCTGAAATTCCAGCGAATCATTGTGTGTCGTCATGTAAAGTAAAGTCAAAACAGAAGTCCATCCGCACAGGCTGGTAGCCAGGTGTGGAATATTTTTCCTTGCATTCTGAGCCAAAGTCATCAACAGTATTTCAGGATCATTGACGAGAATAGCTTCTTTGGTAATGGCATCGACCCTTTTCGCATCGTTATATTCAGGAAAATGCGAAAAATCAGAGCTGATCACAAAGAGGTTGTTGGAATTCAGATAAGGCTTTAATATAGATGCTATCCGCTTGCAGACAGACGGATCGGATGTACCGATAATAATGGGGACAATCCGGTAACGAGTCTTTAGAACATGATGTAAGAATGGTAACTGGACTTCGAGGCTATGTTCATCCTGATGCGGACCCCGGTTGGCTGTGAATACGCCGGGGGAAACGCTCTACCAGCATATTGCCGAATGTGGTATCGACAATCTCTTTACCGTAAGGCATAATGTAGTCGCCATCACAATACACCGCAGCACTTTCGAAATAGGCGTGGTGTGACGATGCGATCATAAAAATCCTCTTATAGGTTACATCCGGATCGATCTGGTTAAAAGCCGACGCAGCTGTTTTTCCGGAAAATACATAACCAGCATGGGGCGATATAATTGCGCGGACATTATTGCATTTCCGGGGTATTGCAGCGGCAAAAAGATTCGAGAGATCTTGCCGGAGCATATCGGGATCAGCCGGATAGAATTTTCCGGCTACGGCTGGTCGTCTGTCGATGGTTTTTTTAGTGCTTTTCATAAGATGATAATTTCGCAGATTTAGGTTTGAATAAAATTTAGCGGAGTCGTTAGACAACGTATAAATCCAATCCGTTAAATTGGATTGAGTCAGCCGGATGGCGAGGGACTAACTTCTCTACCGTTTGAGTTTAGTCTGATTCTCGTATTTAACAATATAACAAATCGGGTTATGGGGTATGTTCTGAATATTCTTTCTTTCTTTTTGAAGTGATATATATCTGATTATTAGTGCTTGCTTTCATTGTTTTGTTTTAAATGATGTAATGAGGCTATTGTTGTTTTGTCTGAAATCAATACGATGAAGAAATAAAAAAGTCATCCTGTTCATCACGGAATGTAAAGTTTATTCGACTACCTTGAGATAGGATATGGGTAATATATGGCTGGTGGATCAAAATGACAGCTGTATGCTATTGTGTGTGATAAAATGATTTTAATATTTGTCTTTGAGCGACTTTATGTGTGGTTTTATTCGGTTTTGTATGTTTATGTGTAAGTTGTGTTTTCCGGGCTCTTTCAAAATGTAATTAATTGTATGTGGCATGTGATAATTTGTAATTGAAAGGCGTTTAATTGTGATAAATTGAATAAGTTGATTTTTTATTTGATCAAATGTATATTAAAATGGTGTTTTGTGTGTCAAAATGAATAATTTTGCATTATCGGAATATCAAAAAGGTAATTCAATATCCTTTAGAGCTGATAAAAAGATATTCTATTCGATGGGATTAGTTGTTAGGTAAAAAAGATTTAGTTTAAGGTAATTCAACGTAAATGTACCAGAGGGTACGAAAAAAAAAATCTGCTAAGCATGTGACGGGTATAATAACAGGTATCCAATGGCAGGTATTCACAAGCCGACAGGGGAGAGTCGGTAGTATTCCGAAACGGTAACAGGTTTTCGGTTCAACAAATCCGGTTTTTATTTTATGTTTAATTGATAAATTTATTTAGTTATGAAAAAGATCATCTTAGCAATCGCTATTTTAGTTAGCGGACTCGTGAGTGCAAGTGCACAAGACAAAGCGACCCATGACGGTTGGAGCAGATTTGGTTAGCTCTTATGTTTGGCGTGGAGCTTA
>CAXXPA010000024.1:0-99288 GCA_963662365.2 Bacteroidales bacterium | reverse complement strand
TCGACGTTCATCGTCTGGTTGAGAACCGGGAACTTTGGCTGGGAGGTATCAAACTAGATCATTCATTAGGACTACTTGGACACTCTGATGCAGATGTATTAATACATGCACTGTGCGATGCTTTGCTTGGCGCTGCTAATATGCGCGACATTGGATATCATTTTCCGGACACCTCCGGAAAGTTTAAAGATATTGACAGTAAAATTTTATTGAAACAAACTGTCGCCTTAATTCGGGAAAAAGGCTATGAAATCTCAAACATAGACATAACTGTCTGTGCAGAACGTCCTAAACTTAAATCCCACATTCCACACATGCAGGAAACACTCGCTCAGGTAATGAAGATTGATATTGATGATATCTCTATTAAAGCAACAACTACCGAAAAGCTTGGGTTCACGGGGCGGGAAGAAGGCATATCTGCCTATGCAACCGTTCTCATCTGTAAATAACCGTATACCAATAAAAAACGCACAAATCAGCTATACGACTTGTGTGTTTTTTAACTTATTCAATCAGAAAGATAATTCCAGAAAAAGCATGGGGGTAAATGGAATTGATCGGGAATAGATGGTCAAGACATTCTCCATATTTGAAGGATTCTGCACTAATTCACTCAATTTCAGATTATCGGAATCCAGTATATTCAAAACAGAAATTCCGGTTTGCATGTTAAAATGACGGGGTGAAAACCGATAGCTTAAAGAGGCATCCCAACGATTATACGATTTACGGGAATCGTTGACCAAAGTCATATTTCTCTCATAAACAGGAAAACCGGAACCATATACATAATTGGTAGAAAAAGACAAAGCGGGAAAAATCAAGAATTAAGGCTGATTTCAACTCATGCCGTTGATCCTGTGGAGCAGGTCTGTATTTTGTAAAATCTGAAAACAACTCTTCCGTTTTACTCAGGGAGTAGGACACCCAGGCATAATGCCTGCGAAACTGTTGCTTCACCAGTAGATCAAGGCCGGCAGAACGTCCGGTACCGGAATTATCATAGGTAAGAATAAGTTGCCCGAATTGCCCCTGACTACGATTCACCCGACTTAGGCCATTAAGCGTTTTATAATATCCTTCTAATGAAGCTGAAAACCCTTTAAATCTATAATAGGCGCCTGCAATCCAATGTGTCGACGATGGTACTGGCAATTTATCTCCATCGCAGACTGTCCATGCGGAATTATAAGTACCACGACTATTATCGATTACAAAGTTTTTTGATACAAACTGATTATATTTCCCCCACGACACAGCCATCTTAAAGAACTCATTCAAATCCATTCGGGCTGAAAGTCGGGGTTGCCAATATGCTTTATGTTCAAGAAATGAATAATCCAATCGAATTCCCGGATTAAACGTAAATGTACGTGAAAGATTAAATTGATCGGAAGCATAGGCATGCAGCAATTGCACGTCATTTTTCAGATCCGACACTGCTTGCGTTGAGTAGTTTTCTGAAAACCGGTAAGAATTACTGGTAAGTCCACCTCCCCAGATAAGAGTATGAGCGTAATTTATCGTAGAATGATTATCTGCTATAGCTTTTATCTCCTGTATCTGGTTTCCCCGATCCGATTGCGAGGTAACAGGAACACTCGACATAAGTGTGCGTTGTTATTTAATGCAGTCGTCTTTAATGAAGAATATGCAATCTTAAATGCCGTTAGTGTCCCATTTGTCCAAAGTTTATTATATACAGAAGATGCCCCCCATTGTATACTTTTTTGATTTGCTTTGATGGTAAACGGACTACTGTTGAGAGAGTCTTCCAATGAATAATTAAACCGGTCCATTCCCCCATACAAACTGATATAGTATGAATCTCCTTGTAAGGATTTACCGGAGAACTTCAGATTTGCATCCCGGAAAACATAGTCAGGATATAAATAAATTGCAGATGACTGGTTCTGTATTTCTTGCCCCCCTGGCTGAACAGATTTGTTCAAACCGGCAGATTGGATATTCTGGGCATAATCAGGTAAAGGCTGATTACTGATATTTTTATCAGATTGAACAGGCGCATTAGAAGAATTATCTGTATTCTGATTATTTTCAATTCTTGTACGATCTGATTTCCGGAATGGATTCAGTTTCTCCATATCGTACAAATTATAAAAAGTTTGTCGAAAAGCAGCAGTCAGTGAAGATCTTTTCCCTACAGGAGTAGATGCCAATGCATTTACGGTCAGATTATTCAGATTAACTTTCAATTCCGGTTTATAAATATTACCGTCAATACCCGTGATATCAACCATTCCTCCAATCCGACCTCCGTATTGCGCTCCGTAACCGCCTTTCAACATCTTAATATCTTTCACCATATAGGGATTAACGGAACTGATATTGTCATTGAAGTTCTTCATTCCAAAGAGCGTGTAACCATCTACCGACAATTGACTCTGACCTTCGTAACATCCCCAGATTACCAGATCCTGACTCTTCTCTCCGGCTGCCAGAAAACCCGGCATCAAACGCAAAAAGTTAAATACAGAAGCATTTCCATTTCCCGGAAGATTATTGGCTATCTGATTATTGGCCCGGATCACACCGGGAAGCTCTGTTGTATGCAAACTTTTCTCTACCTTTCGGGATACAACAATTTCATTAATCCGATATGACGCCGGCTCTAGCCTGAAAACATATTTGGATCCGGGACTAACAACTGTATCTTTCTGATAATATCCGAGATGACTAATTCTCAGACCAAATGTTGAATCCTGACGGGTGAGATAAGTAAAATGTCCGGTCTCATCACAAGCTGTACCATAGCCATTAATCAGAATACTGGCATACGGTAGAGACTCTCCATTAGTTTTGTCTGAAACCAAACCGGTAATTTTATATTCACTCTTTTTATTAGAGGAGGAGGTTCTTTCTCTATTTAAGGCAACTGCTAATGCCGGATAGATAACATATACCCCCTCTTGCTTTTGATAGGTTAAGGAAAACTGACGAAGTAAATACTCCAGTGCTTTTGTCGGAGTAGTAAATTTTTTATTGACTTCGACTTTATATTGTGAAAGTAATTTATCATCAAAAGAAAACTGCAGGTTATACTTTTCCCGCATCTCTATCAACAACTGATTTAGCGGCTTACCTGATATAACCAGATGAACCTTTTGAGCGGACAGAGAAAAAAAGATTAAAAAGACAAGTATGGATAATGCAGACCTGAGCAAGTGTTATTCAGATATTAAGTACTGGTTATTATTGATCGCCGTAAAGTTAACACCAAAAGGCAAACATACCAAACTTAAAACTTCTTTTACAGATAACTCTTTTGAAAAATTCCCGGTATATTGTTCATCAAAACGTCCTTTACAAATAATTTCCACTCCATATTGACGGGCTATTTCCTGTAACACTTTGGATAGCGGTGCCGATGTGAAGAAAAATTCGTGACGACTCCAGGCTATGGAATGTGAAGCATCAACATCTCTTTTCTCCCAATATCCATTCATCAAGGTCGCTTGCAGGTTTGGAGTAAGAATCACCGTTTTGCCTCCATGACGTGTAGCCACTTTTACTTTACCGGTCAGACAGGTTGCTTCATAACCATCATTGCGGGCATATATATTGAAACTGGTCCCCAATACACTGGTAGTTGCATCTTTTGAAATTACGGTAAATCGTTTTCCTTTTTTCACCTGAAAATAAGCCTCGCCATCCAGTTTTACCTGTCGCTGAATATACCACCAGTAAGGTTTATACGATAATTTTGACTCAGCATTCATTAATACAGAAGAGCCATCAGGCAAGGTTACTTTTTGCTGCGATGCGATAGGAGTTATTACGGTTTCGGAATAAAACCACATTCCGGAAAATAGCAGGACAACAATAGCCACGACAGCAACGGCTGAATAGTAAAACCAACTCTGTATCCCAATGCTTTTTTTCACTGGCTCCCCGGCTTCAGGAAGTTGGGCAAAAACTTGTTGCCAAATTTCCTCTTTGCTTCTGCTCCAGGGTATTTCAAATTTTATTTGATCCGGATTTTTGGAATCAGAAGTATCAGTTTTTTTCATAATAAGCTAGTTTTTCTCTCAAATGATTAAGAGCATTCGTCATTCTTTTCTCGACTGCTTTCACGCTGATGTTGAGACGTTCAGCGATTTCAGAATACTTTAGTTTCTCAACCCGGCTCATCAGAAAAGCCACTCGCGAAACCTCGGGCATAGCTTGCAATGCGTTTTGATAGGTACTGGACAACTCTTTAAATTCCAGTTCTTCATGAGATGAATTTTCGGACTCATCCACAACCAACGATTGCATATAATTCATTTCCAACACTTTTCTGCGATATTGACTTATAAAAATATCTCCTGCTATTTTAAAGAGCAACGCTTTCTCCTTCTTCACATCCGGATAAAGCTGTTTCTCCCAAACCCGCATAAATACCTCTTGTGCAACATCACTTGCCAGCTCTGTGTCCCCACACCGGTAGTAAATATAACTACGTACCGGATCAAAATACTGATCGAACAATATTTTAAATTCTTTTTGCGTCAATGATTCAAACGTTTGATGATTAATACCGCTTCAAGTGAATTACAATCCTATACCGAATGAAAATAACCACACCCTACCCTATGGTCAAAAAATAAGTTCTTCAAAGAAATAAATTTGCAAATAAAAAATTAACTCATCTGGGGAGAAAACATGTAAGAAAGCTATTGCTTAACTTATATAATACGTCTGATGGAATGCAATTTGTGAGTTTGTATCTGAGTATCGACATTAATAATTCCGGCTTCATTAATCTCATCAATCCGCACACTACCCGAAGCATGTATAATCCGGTTTTCCGGCAGGATCATACCTACATGAGTAATTCGTCCATCTAATGCAGAAAAAAAAGCAAGGTCGCATGGTCTGGCTTCTGATAAAGTAGCTACAGCTATACCTTGCAGTGCCTGCCCTTTGGCATCACGGGCTAACTGTCTTCCATTCATAAAAAAGATTAGTTGAGTAAGACCGGAACAATCAATCCCCATAACACTTTTCCCTCCCCACAAATATGGTGCCCCCAGTAACAAAAATGCAGTCTGAAGAATCGGAGCTGCATCTGTTTTAGGAATTAATTCACTCAGCAGTGAATCATCTACCTGATATTGTTGAATAAACCTCTGATTTTGGGGATAGAATGTACTCCCCATTGTCAAATAAAAAGTTTCTGAATTCCACTTCTGACATTTTGCAACAGGTACACCTACTACTTGTTTGGGGGATATTATTAAAGCATCAAATTCTGCTTCGGAAATCAACGTGCACATGCCACGATCGACCCATCCCCTGTAACCATCTGCAACATTCTCAATATAAAGCCATCTCTCTGCCATCTCTTTTACAACAAAAAGTTCACCGAAAAGCAGTTGAGTTGCCATTTCAGAGACTTCGGAAGCTTCAACCCGAAGCGGCAACAACACATGTAAATTAATCCCGAACATTTCCCTCCTAATAAAAAAAGACGTTTCAACCGTGCTGAAACGCCCTTGGATAAATAATAAAATTGGAGCCGATAGCCGGACTTGAACCGGCGACCTACGCGTTACGAATGCGTTGCTCTACCGACTGAGCTATATCGGCCGATTTTTCACAGAAGCAAATGTACGTTTTTTTATAAAATAACCATAAAATCAATATGTTTTTTTCGGGCTTCTCTAACAAAATAACAGATGACTTCAGCTAAGAAAAAAAGCGGACCTCAAACGATCCGCTTTCAAACATTCAAATTATAATAACTCAACAAATATCATTTTCATTTTTTGCCATCTGATTTACGATGGTCGGCGTTTCTCAAAATTTCACGGGCAAAACGCATATCTGCCTGTTTGAGCTTCAATACTTTCTGCGGAGATAGAATTCGTTTAAATTTCTGGTAATACGCTTTTTCTAAATTTGCCTCGTCAATCTGACGATTAAGAATTTCATCTACCATTTTCAAATACTCATCATCTTTAGCATTTGAATTTTTGCGTAATACCTTCGATTTATCGTGGGTCTCTTTCATCATTTTGAAACGCTTAGCCTGCATTTCGTTGTACAAGGGAAAGAGTTGAGCTGATTCTTCTGGTGTAATGCCGACCTCCTGAACAAGATAAGCCATTTTCTGGGCATTGAATTTTTCAATATCAAAAGGAGGTCTTCCTTTATCGCCTTGCGCATAAATAAAAGAGACCGAAACAAACAACAAACAGATTAATGTAAAAACTTTCTTCATTATAGAGTCTATTATGCAATAAAAAAATCCTTTAATACTGATCATCACTCAGATATTCATAGAGTGAATATTCATCTACCGACAAAGCTAGTTTCATCGATACTGCATCTCCATCACGTTCAACCGCATTCACTGATGTTTGAGGAGACGAAGAACGCCCCCGGTCCCCTGTGAGTAAATTAATTGTCCATACTGCCATGGCAAACATAGCTGCTATATAAAAGACGGGCTTTACCCTACTCCATATTGAAATCACAGGAGTTTCTTTCACCTCTTTTTCGTTCTCTTTTTCGGGCAATTTCTCCATCATTACGGCGGAAAATTGTTCGAAATAATTTTCCGGAACCTTAAATGGCTGGCTGTTGCCATATTGCTTCTTTATTTCGTCCAGATTTTTCATAAGCGATATTTTTATCATTGAAATATACAAAAACTATCACAACCTCCTGAATATACAAATTTCAGCTGTCTGTTTCATCCTATTTCAAACTCGTTAGATTAGACTTTGATTCTGTAAAAAGGTTTAAACATCTTTGGTCAGGAAATCTTCTATTTTTTTAGCCGCATGATGATATGAGGCCTTCAGAGCCCCCACAGAAGTACCTAGTATTTCTGACATATCCTCGTATTTCAACTCATCGAAATAGCGCATATTAAAGACCAGACGTTGTTTCTCGGGTAACCTGAGAATGGCTTTTTGCAACTTCATCTGCAATTCGTCACCATCAAACCAATCATCACTTTCAAGCTTATTGGCCAGATAACCTTCCGGATCATCCATTGTCACACCATTGTGATTACTTTGCTTATTCAGGAAGGTAATACTTTCATTGATAGCAATCCGGTAAAGCCAGGTAGATAACTTTGAGTCGCCCCGAAAGCTCTCAATATTCACCCAGGCTTTAAGAAAAGTATTTTGCAGCACATCATTAGTGTCATCGTGTGAGATCACCATTTTCCGGATCTGCCAATAAAGCTTTTCGCTGTACTGAGCCACTATGCGGGAAAACACCTGCCTTTGTTGGCCTGGCTCCTGAAGTTGCTTTATAATTTCTTGTTCGTTGTATTCCACGTATTCAAACTCAGATTACGAAATTCTTAAGTCTTGCAAAAATAAGAGTTTTAAGTCACAAAATTGATCAAAATGCTTTTTCTATTCCTTTTTTAATATCCGCTTCAACTCTGAAGGATTATCAATGATACCTCCACCTACCACACGTTCATTTATATAAAATACGGCAGACTGTCCCGGAGTAACTGCTGAAGCCTCTTCAGTAAAGTCAACCAACAACTGATGCTCACCTACTGATCTGACTCTACAGGATATAGGCTGACTACGGTAGCGGATACGCACTTTCAACTCAGGATGCGACAAATCATAAAGGTTTGCCACCTGTACTTGAGAAACTGACATCTGACATGCGAATACATCTTCCTTTCGGCCAAGCATGATAATATTCTTTTGCGGATTTATTTTGATCACAAATGCAGGGTACCCCAGAGCTATTTCGAGCCCCTTACGTTGCCCGATGGTATAATATGGAAATCCCTTATGTTTGCCGAGTCTTCTACCCTGGGTATCCACAAAACTACCCTCCCCGATTCGATGATCAATATCCGGAATCTGTTCACGAAGAAAATCCCGGTAATCTTTTTCAACAAAGCAGACCTCCATACTCTCACTCTTTTGGGCTTTTTCCCGGAAACCATGACGAATCACATAATCCTTCACCTCCACTTTAGATAATCCCCCCAGGGGAAACAATGTTCTCGAAAGTTCTTTTTGTCCTAAACGCCACAAGAAGTAGGATTGATCTTTGGTCGAATCAACTCCCTGTTCAATGTATTTTATTCCATTCTCCTCTTTTACCTTTGCATAATGCCCCGTTGCAATCCAATGACAATCCAGTTTATCTGCCATTTCCAGCAAATATTTCCATTTAAAGAATAAATTACACATCACACAGGGGTTGGGGGTACGACCACCCATATACTCATCCAGAAAATCCTGCACCACTTCGGCACGAAACTCTCGGCGTACATCAAGCACATGATGTGGAAAACCTAATTTTTGAGCCAGTACACGAGCTTCAACTATATAATCCGGCTCGTCCTGATTATAAATAGAAAATTTGGACGGGGCATCCCACATCCGCATTGTTACTCCTACAGGCTGATATCCCTGTTCTATAAGCATAAGGCAGACCGCCGAACTATCAACGCCTCCACTCATTCCCACTAATACTCTCTTTTCTGATAACATATTTTTTTTGAATATCCGAAATCAAGGCTTCAGAAACTTCTTTAATCGATTTTCTTTTTTTATCCGTACATTGTTCGGGATCAGTTCGTTTAGCCAATTCTTTTCTGTCTGTATAATCTCCCGGATTAACGAGGTAGATCGGGTCAGGTTGGCATTCTCAAGATAGATTACCGACCTGGTAATAAAACTGGAAATTATCTCCTTTCGAAGCGCCCGATACCGTGCATCATCCACCCCGGTAATTGACCCGGCATCTATATGCTGATTGTATATCTTTTCCAACCCCTGCTTTCCAATCAGAAAATAGTAAGTTCCAATAAATACGTTTGCATCAAAATGAAGCGGTTCCAATTCAATCACCTTTTTATAAGTCTCCACGGCTAATGAATCTTTGCCCTGAGACTGAAATACCAACGCCTGGGTTGATAGATTTTCAATGTTTGTAGAATCAATCTGCAACAATTGGCCAAGTAATAGATTCGCTTTATCGTAATTCCGGTTATCCAGATAAAACTGAAGTAAATATTTCCCCGACATTTCGGAGTTCAAATCATTTTTTTGCATCATCAGGACTGAGATCTTCTCAAAAATGCCCGGCATACCCGATGATATGGAAATCTGCCTCATTTGTCTGAATACACTATTGATATCCACTCCCCGCTGAGTGGCCAGACTGTTTATCTGGGCTGCTTTTTCACCGTTATTAATCTGCAAATAGGATAATACGGCCAATGCATACACCTCAGCATCTTTAGTATCTGTAATTTGCAGGTAGTCGAAAAGTTTCTTTCCTGATTCTACAAAATCCCCCTCAACAAACAGGCCTTTAGCATATTCAAGACCATTCGTTTGAGCGTGAATGCCTGAAAAAAGAAAACTCAACAATATTGTCCATATCCATTTCTTCATGGCCTTCAGGATTAGAATTCAAAAATACAAAAAAAGCAGATGGAAAAGAATGATGAAGAGAAAAACGAGAAATTCTTCTAAATAAAAAAAATGACTACTTTTGCATCAAAAGTTAAACAAAATGGCAAACTATAAAAGAATCCTGTTAAAACTCAGCGGAGAATCGCTGATGGGTGAGAAACAATACGGTATTGACGAAGAAAGATTGAGTGAATACGCTCAGCAAATCATGGATATTGCCAACATGGGTATCCAGATCGGTATCGTGATTGGCGGTGGTAATATTTTTCGCGGTCTTAGTGGAGCAGCAAAAGGTTTTGACCGCGTAAAAGGCGACCAGATGGGTATGATGGCAACTGTGATTAATAGTCTGGCGTTAAGCTCTGCCCTCACCGCAATAGGCCAACCGGCCCGTGTATTCACAGCCACTCCGATGTATCCCATTGGCGAACATTACAGCAACCTGAAAGCAATCGAATCAATGAACAACGGAGAAATTGCCATTCTTTCGGGCGGTACTGGAAATCCCTTCTTCACGACCGACACCGCATCAGCTTTGCGGGGTGTCGAAATCGGTGCCGAAGTAATGCTGAAAGGCACTCGTGTCGATGGCATCTACACTGCAGATCCGGAGAAGGATCCTACTGCAACCAAGTTTGATTTTATCACTTACGACGAAATATACGCGCGTGGTCTGAAAGTAATGGACCTGACTGCAACAACCCTGTGTAAAGAAAATAAACTGCCGATTATTGTATTTGATATGGACACCGTAGGTAACCTGAAAAAGGTGCTTTCCGGCGAAAATATCGGTACTCTTGTCGGTTTCTGATATTTTCACTAACTTTGCTCTGCAAACAACAAGCTAATCCATTATAAAACGGACTTTTACGGAAAATATTTCTCCAATATACTCAATACTTGTAACTCCTAATTTCTCAATAATATGGTTGATGTAAAAAAATATCTGAAAGACGCTGAAGATAAAATGCAGCATGCTGTAGCGTATCTCGAAGAGACGCTTGATCACATTCGCGCCGGTAAAGCAAATACTAAATTGCTGGATGGTGTTAAAGTAGAATATTACGGTTCACACGTGCCTGTAAGCAATGTTGCAACAGTTTCTACCCCGGATGCCCGCACCATCACTGTTCAACCCTGGGAAAAAAACATGCTTCGCGAGATTGAGAAAGCAATCATCAACTCAGAAGTGGGTATTATGCCTGACAATAACGGTGAAATTATCCGTTTGGCTATTCCCCCTTTAACAGAAGAACGCCGTAAAGCATTGAGCAAACAAGCAAAACAAGATGCTGAACAAGCAAAAGTAAGCGTTCGCAATGCGCGTCGCGATGCGATTGACAGTTTGAAAAAAGCCATCAAAGAAGGATTGGCTGAAGATGCTGAAAAAGATGCCGAAGGCGATGTACAAAAAATCCATGACCGTTATATCAAAAAAGTGGATGACCTGTATGCTGCCAAAGATAAAGAGATTATGACTGTGTAATTCTTTAAATAGATTAGACCTCATTAATTTATTTTCTCTGAGTACTTACAGACAATACATACCGGAAAGTCGAAAACCCAAACGGTTTTTCGACTTTCTTAGCTTTATATAATATCGACAAGCAAATGAAAGGACTCGTTATCAAAAACACCGGAAGCTGGTATCAGGTAAAAACCGAAAATAATAAGCTGATTGAATGCAAGATTAAAGGCAACTTTCGCCTGAAAGGAATCCGTAGCACTAATCCGATAGCAGTTGGTGATCGCGTTGCAATCACTATCAATAACGAAGGAACGGCTTTTATCCATGAAATAGAAGAACGGAAAAACTACATTGTTCGTCGTGCGTCCAATCTATCCAAGCAATCTCACATTCTGGCTGCAAATCTTGACCAGGCTTTTCTGATTGTAACAGTTAGTAATCCAACCACTACAACTGTTTTCATAGACCGATTCCTTGCCTCTGCTGAAGCCTATCGCATCCCCGTAAAACTGGTATTCAACAAATATGATACGTTGAGCGAAGAGGATAAAGAGTATGCCGAAGCATTAATTTATTTATACGCAACAATTGGTTATCCCTCTTTCCGGGTATCGGCACTTAACGGGGACGGCATTGATCTTCTTCGCGAAGAAATCAACGAAAAAATCACACTGCTATCTGGTCATTCAGGTGTTGGAAAGTCAACGCTTATCAACGCTCTGATACCGGGTATGAAAGCAAAGACCGGCGGTATCTCTGATTACCATCACAAAGGAATGCACACCACTACTTTTTCTGAAATGTTTGAAGTGCCTACCGGTGGATATATCATAGACACACCCGGTATAAAAGGTTTTGGCACGATAAACTTCAAACCGGAAGAGGTAGCTCATTATTTCCCGGAGATCTTCAAAATATCAGCCAATTGCCGGTTCAACAACTGCACTCATCGCCACGAGCCTGGTTGTGCCGTACTTGAAGCTGTTGAGAAACATTACATAAGTGAATCCCGCTACAACAGCTACCTCAACATCCTTGAAGATGAAGATGAGACCAAATACCGTCAAAAGATCTGACCGGTGAGCTTATCTTTGACTGAAAAATCCGCACTCATTAAGCAGGAAGTCCAGCGGCTGGGATTTGACACCTGTGGTATTGCACAGGCCGGTCATACAGGAGATGCTGAACATTATCTCGCTCAATGGTTAACAGATAATCATCATGCCGAAATGGGCTATATGGCCAATCATTTCGACAAACGATGCAACCCGACCCTTCTGGTAGAAAATGCTAAGACTGTCATTGTATTTGCCCTCAATTACTATCCTCAACAGATACAACCCGGACATCTGCCACAGATTGCTTATTACGCATACGGCAGAGATTACCACGACATTATTAAGCAAAAGCTCTTTGCTTTGATGGAGTTTATCAATCAGCAAATTGAACCGGCTCAAGGCAGAGCATTTGTTGATTCGGCTCCTGTATTGGAACGGTACTGGGCTCAACAGGCCGGATTAGGATGGATAGGAAAGAACAATATGCTGATTATTCCGGGCAAAGGCTCTTTTTTCTTATTAGCGGAGTTAATCCTGGATATTGAGCTGGCTTATGACACCCCGTTTATTTCGTCTAAATGCGGTAATTGCCATCGTTGCATCAACGCCTGCCCTACCGGAGCTTTACAACCTCATAACCTGGATGCACGACATTGCCTCTCTTACCTGACAATTGAAAAGAAAGGTGATTATCCGGACTCTGCTCCTCAACTGCACAATCGACTCTTTGGCTGTGATCTCTGCCAGAAAGCCTGTCCCTGGAACAGATTCTCGACACCGCATCATACAATTGAACTTTTACCAACAAATGATTTCTTACAGCTTGACATATCAAATTGGGAAAGTCTGTCTGAAAATGAATTCCGGGAACGGTTTCGTCTTTCTCCCATCAAACGAACCGGGTTTAATGGGATCCGGCGAAATCTGACCAGAATATAACTCACACTGATCTGAATTTAAAAAGACCGGCTCAACAGCCGGTCTTTCTAAATATTTACTTGCTATAAATCTTATCGGAGTCCCGGTATCCCGGTTTATTGGAATACCAGTCCGGGTATTGCTGACCTGAGCTCACGGCCCACTCTATAAAGTGAAGGTAAGCGCTGCTCACATCAACAGTTTCAATCGGATAATTAAATTGCTGAACAATATCAAGCCCCCAGGGCAGATTATTTGCAGTCCGGTAATAATGGGGTGCTACAGATGCGTCATCTTTGGTATTAAACAGACTTTGATCAGCCAACGTGGTAGGCATCCGGTCAGGTAAGTGCACCTCCACCCCTCTTTTTTTGTCCGCAATGATAAAAAAATTAAACAGATTAGAAGGGAATTGACTCAGCGTCAACTTACCACCAGCAGGAGCCTGTCCATTTTCTAGTAAAGAGAGTGTTATATCCAGTGTCTGATAATCGACTTTTGGTGCAATCATTTCTGTATTTACCCCCAGACCAACACCCGGATTCGACATTTCATTGAAAAAATTATCGAAAACAATACAGGTAGCATAATCCTGCCCTTGCTCCAGCCCATTGGAAGCGTCTTTAATATATGATCCGACACTTCTACGACACCCGGACACTGAAGTAATCTTATCCGGCGCTATGCCATCCAACTGAAATCCAAATCCGTTTTGATAGTTTGCACCCGAAGCTCTCATCACAAATCTGGCTTTCACCTCCACTACTTCATTGGCTCCATTGGTTACCCTATTGGTACTATAATCGACCACAACATCATTTAGGTCATAATCCCCTTTTCTAGGCCAACTATCTTCAAAGACCAATGTCCCGGCCCCTTGTGCCGGATAATAATTATTGTAAGCCCGGTAAGGATCAATCGGGTATTGATCCTGATCGTCCGGCACACCATCTTTATCAGTATCAACCACTTCAGGCTTGGGCAATCCACCATTTGTCGGATCTGAATAGTTTTCTCCCGGATAAGTTAATGCATCTACTGACGCTTTAGCAGCACTCACCATACCATTAAAACTATATTTGAACTTATAGAGTTTCCCGACAAAGCTTGCCGGCAAATGAAAAGTAACCGGAATTATAGTATTACTATTATCACTGTATAAAGAAACTGAGTCTATCTTCACTAAAGCCCCCCGACCATCCGCTTTTGATGGATCATACGGATATGCACTCAGGATATAAGTTCTGGGAGTACTGCCTTTATCTATTTTAAGTGCTAAGGTAACTTCCGTTTCATCGACTTTCACCCAGGGGGATATAATCCATGCCCATGGAGAAGAAGCACTTATCGAAGTAGTAGCGCCTGAATAATTACCATATATACGGTAATTAGTTGCACTTGAAAAATTAATTTTCTGAAACTCCCATCCTAAATACTCTTGCAGAGCCTGATCATTTGATTCAAAATCCTGCACAACGTGCGCCTGAGCTATTGACGACAGCATAAAAAGTGAACCAAATACTATTTTAAGCCTATTCAATCCATTCATGACTATATCAGATTATTTGTTAATACCGGTTATATATGAAAACACAACTTTACCATTTGCAATTACAGATTTTTTCTGAATCGAACCCATTGTTAACTCTAATTCGTTCACTGTGGCCGGAACTTCAACTTTTAGGTTGAGCGTATCACTCAGAGCTTGAAATCCCGTATAAAAAACATCACTATTTGCACTTATTTTTAAGGTAGATTTTATTGGTGTTTGAGTAGGCACACCAAGTACCTGTACCGAAATCACTTTGGTAGTCGCCCAGTTAAAATCCGGTGAAACACTTAATTTTTCTACTGATGTGACATTAGGTTTGTCAGACAGACCCTGGAATTGATCTTCCAGACAGCTCGTAAAGGATAAGGCAGCTGCAAGAGCAACCGCATAACTAATTTTCTTCATAATTCATTCTGATTTAGCACGCCGAATTAAAATTCAATTCGCTTAACCACCTGGATTGTCCGTTAAATTTCAATGGATTATCAAACTACACAGAGATATAAAACAAGTCAGTTACCGGGAGAATCTAGTTTAGGTTTACTCAGTCTCATCTTTTCATTAAGCATATAATCCCCTCATAGCAACAAAACTCTCTGTTTAATCACATATAGATTTAGGAAAATACGACCATAAGCATGGTGCATTAAGTAAATTTCAGTTTAGGCTTCGTGTTGTTTATTCTAATTTGGTTTGGGTTAATTTCAGTTTAGGGTTATTCTATATATCCATCCATTCATAAGTATTTGATATGTTAATGCTACAAAGACGACTCAATGCATAAACATTGACAAAAGGAAAAAGCTTAGGTTACATTATCTATCAATTTGCATCTAACCACTAATTGGGTTTAGGTAATTTCTTCTCACTCTTTATGATTATAAACAACAATCTATCACTTTTGTTCTACACTAATTAACCTGACAAAACAATCAGATTACATATTTAACCAACAACGTATTATAAAGCAGACAACAAGCGCTAAAATACCGCTACAACCCATAAAAACTCCACATTAAGAGTATGTTTTTAACACTATAAAGCACATTATATAGAAATCAAACTAAACTCAAAACGCACAAGGCATATCCATCTAAATTAGATCACACTCAAAAAAAATAATTTTCAGGGGGCAGCCTCACTTTACTCCATAAAAAAAGACCGACTCTACAGCCGGTCTTTTTTTATTTTTTCTTGTATATTTTCTCTGGTTTTCGATAACCCTCTTTATTATCGTACCAATCCGGGTAAAGTTTACCCGAACTTGCAGCCCAGTCTATAAAGTGAAGATAACCTTCATTTACGACCGTCTGTTCCACTGGGTAATCAAACGCCTGAATAATATTTAATGCCCATGGGAGATTATTTGCAGTCCGGTAATAATGAGGAGCCACAGAGGCGTCATCTCCGGTATTAAACAAAGACCGGTCTGCAAATGTGGTCGGAACACGATCCGGCAAATGGATCTCAACACCACGTTTCTTATTCGCTATAATAAAGAAATTAAAGATATCCGGAGTCAGGTCAGCAAGTTTAACCTTTCCACCGGCAGGAGCCTGACCGTTATTTAAAAGAGTAAGGGTTACATCCACCGTCTGATATGGTACAAAAGGAGCTGACTCATCGGTATTAACGCCTAATCCCACACCCGGATTTTTCATTTCATTGAAGAAGTTGTCGAAAACTATGCAGGTTGCATAATCCTGACCCTGCTCCAAGCCATTGGCTGCATCTTTGATATACGATCCTTCACTTCTGCGGTATCCGATTGCAGACGCAATCTTATCCGGAGTTATACCATCCAACTGAAATCCAAAACCATTACCAAAAGTAGCACCCGATGCACGTAACACAAATTTCGCTTTTATCTCCACTACTTCATTGCTTGCATTGGTAATCCTGTTGATGTTGTAGTCTATTACCATATCGTTCAGGTCATAATCGCCTTTCACGGGCCAACTATCTTCGAAACTCAATGTTCCGAATCCTCCTACAGTAGGAACATAGTTGTTAAAAGCACGATAGGGATCGTTGGGATATTCATCCTGGGCATCAGGTACACCATCTTTATCGGCATCAAGAATCGGCTTAGGCGGCATGCAATTATTTGAAGGATCTGAATAGTAAGTACCCGGAATTGAGATATCATCCACACAGATCTCAGCAGAACCACTTTTTCCAAAAAACTTAATTTGAATCTTATATACGCCATCCACAATTCCAGCAGGAACCGAAACAGATATTGCCTGTGATTTAGGACTTACTATACTTACTGAAGATGAAGAGATTAATACAGGAGTGCCTTCTGCATCTTTCTTGACATCGTAAGGGATATAGTAAACTGCAATGCCACGGGCTCCATTGTTCAGGTTACCATTTAACATTGCATTAAAAGTAATAATCCCTGCTTGCGGTTTTATCCATGGGGATTTTATCCAGTTATTACTGTTTGCTTGCTCCTGACTTTGGACATTATTCGTTATTCCGGACCATACACCCGTCATTTTTGAACCGTTTACATAATCAACATCGCTAAAAGTCCAGCAATTCGATATTTCAACAGCCTTATTCCCTGATTCAAAATTAAGTGTAACTGTGGGCAATGTTACCGATTTTGCAGCGCTGGTCACGAATAGAAGGCAAACAACCAGCATACTGTATTTTATTATTCGAGTTTTCATATTTCCTGTTTTCAATTGGGTTGCGTATTTGAGAGATAAGAAAAGCCGGCTTTTCCATCAGCAATTGCCGACGTTCTTTCAATAGAACCAAACTTAAGCGTTAATTCATTTACAGCAACAGGTACTACCACTTTAAGGTTCAGGGTATCACTCATTGCATGATAGCCGGTATAATACACATTACTTTTTGCTCCAATCGAAAGAGTGGATTTAACCGGTTCCACAGTGGGTAGACCAACCACTTTTACCACTACAGTCTTTGTCGTTGCCCAGTTAAAATCAGAAGAGACCTTTACATCCTCTATCTTATTAATACTTTGAGAAGTCTTAATATCCGAAAATTGATCATCTAAACAACTTGTGAATAAAAAAAGAGTCGTAAATCCCAAAAAACAAAGAAGCTTATTCATAATTCTATTCTTGTACATAATAAATATCAAAATCGGGATAAAATCAGGGGGTAAATGAATATATTTCTCAAACGTATTATACACTTTATCTAAAAAGCTAACTCCACAGTAATATCTATCTTTCCGGCAATCGGATCATCAACACAACAACAGCTCATCAAATATTTTCCACTTACAATAAAAATCGATTAAAACCCTTTTTCACACCACCTTACAAAATAATGTTACATACAGATTTACAATCTATTAAAATTGCAGTGCAAAAGTAATACAAATACTTTAACATCACGAACCCCACAATCTCCAAATAACATATTATCACTTTTATTATGAATATCAAATGCATTACAATCACTATAAATACGTGAAACGCATATAAAAAACAGGGATTTTCCAAATCATTTTCACACCACCTATCTTGACTCATTCCACCCTCAATCAGCTAAACACAACGCCTCTTTAATACTCTCCGATAATGCATCAAACCCGCATCAGCAAACGAATAAGATAAATATCACCCTACGCCAAATACATGTTTTCCAACATGTTTATTAAACACATATCAAGTGCATTATTCTCATTAATATTGCAACCCGACAAAGCGACAACTAAACAACTCTCAAAACACTAATATTCCTTAACAAGATTAGCAAGGAAAGAAAACAAATCGCATAGAATCTTGCTCATTTTGCAGAAACAAGCAGAATAACCAAGAACATTTTCACATATCACACATCGATCTATAAATATTTTCATAAAACGACATCTCAATTAAGGTAATGATAGTTACCAACGTCATGAATAGCAAAAACTAACACATAAGCTAACCTATGAAGGAATTATTCGTAATTTTGAAGCAGCAAACCGACAATCGTTTATGACAACAGAAAGCCCCTTGCATTTTTTCAAACATACTGTTGACCACTATTCCCTGCCGGAGAAATTTACCTTTCCGTTCAATTATACTCCGCACCCACTTTGTGTGCTGGCCAGCGGGGAGTTACAGGAATATCTGCTAAGTCGTACTGATTGGTCGGATGAGTTGAGTCAGGGAAAAATGTTTGGTGTGCTGGTGGTCCGGACAGAAAAAGGAGAGCTTGGCTATCTGGCTGCTTTTTCGGGAAATCTGGACGGGCGGAATGATCACCCACACTTTGTGCCGCCGGTATTCGATCTGTTGCAAAAGGACGGTTTCTTCAAACTCGAAGAACAAGAAATTTCCGCCATTAACCATCGCATCAAAGAGATCACCCATAACCCGGAATACATCGCCTGTTCAACGACATTGAAAGAGGAAACACACCTGGCCCATAAAGTGCTGACAGAACAAAAAACTCTTCTCAAGGCTAATAAAGCAGCCCGGGATGAATGCCGGAAAAACAACCTGCTGAACGAAGAAGAACTGGCTGATATGGTCAAAGCAAGTCAATTCGAAAAGGCGGAATATAAGCGACTGGAAAAACAATGGCAAATCCGCTTGGCTTTGTTAAAAGAAGAATTGGAAAACTTTTCCGGTGAAATAGAACGACTCAAAACCGAACGCAAAACAAAATCGGCCGCCCTGCAACACAAGTTGTTTGATCGGTTCCAAATGCTAAACAGCAAAGGGGAAACCAGGGGGCTTTGCGAAATATTCGCACAAACGGTGCAGAAAACACCTCCTGCCGGAGCAGGTGAATGTGCCGCTCCCAAGCTGCTGCAATATGCCTTTCTGCACAGACTTAAACCAATTGCGATGGCGGAATTCTGGTGGGGTGTATCTCCCAAAACGGAAATCCGGCATCACGGCCACTTTTATCCGGCCTGCAAGGGCAAATGCGAACCGATACTTGCACACATGCTACAAGGGATGGAGCTTGATCCTGATCCGTTACAATACGACACTGTCACAAATCAGGAAACAGAAATACTGTACGAGGATGAATATCTGTTGGTCATTCACAAACCGGCCGGATTACTTTCCGTTCCCGGGAAATCAGACCGGGATTCTGCTTATCAACGAATCCGTAAAAAATACCCTGATGCAACCGGACCATTGGTAGTGCATCGGTTGGATATGGCAACTTCAGGCCTTTTACTGATGGCAAAAACTCAGGAAGTACACAAGTCTCTGCAAACGCTATTCAAAAATAGAAACATCAAGAAACGCTACATCGCACTACTCGATGGAATTATTTCTGAAGATTCAGGAACCATCAATCTACCTTTATCGCCTGACTTCTATCACCGACCACGACAGATGGTAGATATGGAAAACGGCAAGCCCGCCCTTACCCATTGGCGTGTACTCAAACGTACCGCACAACGTACACGCATTGAATTCACCCCCGTAACCGGTCGTACACACCAACTGCGCGTCCATGCCGCACATCCGCTGGGGCTCAACACACCTATTGTAGGCGATGAACTTTACGGTCGCAATGCTGACCGTCTCTATTTACACGCTGAATACCTGGAGTTTATGCATCCGGTTACCGGAGAGGTGGTTAGAGTGGAAAGAAAGACGGAGTTTTAGTATCCTCAAATCTACATTTGAATCAAAATTCTATCCTAAACATCTATCAGCCATGAAAAATGCCTACAAGCATCAATGACATCACAGGGAAAGTTGCTGATGCTATAAAAATTGCCAATCTGTATGCAGATGCAATCAACGGACAATTTAGTTGTATTCGTGTCATCCTGTTCGGCTCTTATGCCAAAGGTAACTTTCGCGAAGAAAACGAAAACGCCCGGCAAATATTGATAAATTCTGCCGGGCGTTTTGTTTAATTATTTTACAAGATTGAGTATTTCATCTAAATAAGTCGTTCGATCCTGATCCGATTGCAGCTTAATACCGAAATAACCCTCCTTACCTCCACCGTAATAGGCATTGCCCGTCATCACTTGCGGCGTAAAGTAATTAGCCACATTCATCATCTTTTCACCATAATAGACCAGCTCGTCTTCGCAATAAACAATCAGGCGATTATACGGGAACAGCCGGTCGCAGACCGATGTGAATCGTTTGGTCAGCGACTTGACAATCGTTACACCGCCATCCACTACTTTCTCCAGAATAGCCTGCTCAGCCATATCGATATCAATCTGGGTAATCCCCTGCTCCATTTGGTCAAGGCGGCGAATCTCGGCAATCTCTTCCATCGAGGCACCGGCTTCAAGCATGGCCGGTATATAACCTTTATCATTTGCAGCAATATATTTCTGGCGATCTGTCAGGGGAAAATCGAGTAATAAAGCCACCTGTTCGAGCGATGTAGGCATATTAATGCATTCATTATGATGGCGAACGCGGTAATAGTTAAGGGGGACCATAACCGCGTCATCCTCCCGGAGCTCAACACCATAGATAGCATAAAACGGATCGTCGGCATATCGCTCCAGCTCCGCTTCATAACGTGACAATTGGGCATTGTCCCAGGTCAGTCCGGCATCAAAATATTTGATTTTGCATTCGTCAAGAATATGTTTAATCTCGGCCATCTCCAGATCGTGTCCACCGAGGAGGAATATTTTACTTACCATATTAACTGCTTTAGATCTATTGTTCAATATCTTTTGCTATACCGATCTATACTGTACGTGTATAGCGTCAATGGCAAAATTAGAAAATAGATTCAGCTAAACAGCCTCAGATAATATATTCTACAACATATTCAGCGATTAATCAATCACACTTCTGCATTTCCGTATAACCTATTTTACAGATACAATATCAGTTCAGGGGACCTCAAAATGGATTAGCTCCCCTTTTGTTGAATAAATCTTACTCCAACGTTCGACATCAAAATCAATTACGGCTGCACCTGCTATCGGAAGCTGTTGATTAATTCCGGTCAGTTCCTGAATCATTCGCTGAAGCACAGGATTATGACCAACCAGAAAGACGGTTTCGGCATGTCTAGCCTCTTTTTTAAGCAGCGCAACTATCTTGCCGGTTTCAATTTCATCATACAACAATATCTTGCGTGCAATCTTTTTCTTATCGAGACCAAAAACCTCTCCCAATATCCGGGCTGTCCTGTATGCACGTGAAGACGGACTGGAAATTATCAGATCCGGGAATACACGTTTAGCCAATAAACATCCAGCAACCTCTGCCGCATCATTTTTCCCCTGGATCGTCAATTCTCTGTCAAAATCTGTTTGTCCGATTTGTACCTTTTCGGCTTCAGCATGGCGAACCACCACTAGTCTTTTCATCCCATTATATGTTACTACTGAATTTCAGCACATTATATTACCCTGCATAAATACCTATATCCGGTTGACAAATTTACCAATACGATATGCCAAATCTGTTTCATACCGGTTACACCATGATGAATTTATAAGATCTATTAAAAAAGTATTTTATTCTTAACCGATTATTCGCACATCTGAAATCATGCAGTAACCTTCTCTTAACACTCTCCGGATAATTTTGCGACAATTGTAACAATGAATATAGCCGTGGAATAAGTTTTTAGTAGCTACGTTCTGATTTCTGTATTTTGCAAAAAGAGGTGTGTCGTGAGATTCACCTCTTTATCTTTTGTTCCAGTAATACTCCGTTCTTGTTCCAATGACTCTCCGTTCTTGTTCCAGTGTTGAGAAAGGTATTTTCCTTATAAATCCCATACATGATCCATAGATATCCCATATCATAATATAATATGGGTTATCTATGGGATATCTATGGGATATCTATGGCAAAACCATGCAACAACAGGGGCACAACATCGGAACAAAACCGTAACATCAACAACAAAACCGACTTCAGGATACTGATTCCGTCCGATAAATCAACTCTCACAGAGATATACGATTACCACACTTATTATTGTGTAAATATTGCCCCAATACGTTTTATTTGCAATCTTTGCAGTATGATACATGCAAAACCCCAATCAATCCAACAAATAGGCATACATCGGGTAGGCAATAAACTGAACGAAGAGGGAATCCGCTTCTCTAAATCCTGCCTCAACATCAGTGAACCAATCTGCGAAATATTGGTTCGTTACTTTTTATCTCCTTTTAAGCATAATGATTACTATAATTTCTACCACGAGAGTAACCTTGATCTCAATGAGGTTTTCACTTATGCGAAACAGATTTTTGAGAATCCGGATACGCTCTATGAGCAGTCGGTGAATCTGGCTAAACACCTATATGAACAATCCATCCACCCGAAAATCAAACCGGGTGAATTCTACGTGGTCTATTTCAAAGAGTGTGTAGTGGAAGACGAGATCGTGGACGCAATCGGATTGTTTAAATCCGAATCCAAAGAAACCTATCTGCGCGTCTATCCCTCAGGGGATAACTTTGAGATCAACAGCGAAAACGGCATCAACATCAACAAACTTGACAAAGGATGTCTGATCTTCAATACCGATAGAGAAAGAGGTTTCCTGGTGGCCGCCATCGATACCATCAATAAAGGTGCCGAAGCTAAATACTGGATGGATGACTTCCTGCATATACGCTTTCGGGAAGATGATTTTTACCAGACAGGCAATCTGATGTCGATGTGCCAAAGCTTTGTAACACAAGTACCCGATGTGGAAAAGAAAGAGAAGGTGGAGATCATGAAAAAGGCGGTTTCTTTCCTCAAGGAGAATGAAAAAGTAGAGTTTGATGACTTTGCCGGACAACTGCTCCAGGAGGCGCAAATGCGCAAAGCATTCATCGAACACAAACGAACCTTTGAGAAAGAGCACAATGTAACCATTCCTGATAAAATAAGTGTGTCAAACGAAGCGGTTAAAAAAGAAGCCCGGAAGGTAAAAAACGTAATTCTACTCGACAATAATTATAAGATTATCATCGACGGCAGCACTGAGTATATGGAGAAAGGATATGACCCTTACCGGAATATGAATTTCTACCAATTGTTTTTCAATGATGAAAAATAGAATTACTCATTTTACCAGCAATAAATAAGTATCGGATTCATCTCGGATTCACCCTGCCCCAAAGCCCGCTATCCCTGATGATGCGGGTTTGTTGTTTAATATTTCACCAAATCGTCATGCCTTTGTTTTAAAGCTGTAATATTCACAGGGTTAATTTGTATAATCAATTTAGCAACGATGAATATGCAAAAATTTTACCCTACGATTGTCCTGTCCGACATTCACCTCGGCACAGAACATTCAAAAACAGTTGAATTGACAGACTTCCTGCGAACAGTCAATTGCAAGACCTTGATTTTAAACGGCGATATCATCGATGGATGGCATTTACAGAAAAACGGTAAAGGTAAATGGAAAAAAGCGCATACCGATTTCTTCAAGGTGATCATGAAGATGATGGAAAATCATAATACCCAAATCATTTATGTAAGAGGGAATCACGATGATTTTATCGACTACCTGGCTCCGTTTTCATTTGCCAATATTTCCATTGTGAAGGATTATGTCCATGAAAGTTTCGGCAAACACTACTATGTGCTTCATGGCGATGTCTTTGACACGATCACATCGAACATGGCCTGGCTGGCGAAAATCGGCGATATCGGTTACACCTTCCTGTTGTGGATCAACCGGATCTACAACGCTTACCGTACCCAACGGGGGCTTCCCTATTTCTCACTGTCACAAAGTGTAAAACAGATGGTAAAATCGGCAGTGTCCTATATATCCGACTATGAGAAAGAGCTGGTTTCACTGGCTAAATCGCGCCACTTCGATGGCATTATTTGCGGACACATCCACAAACCGGCCAATGAATTTATCGACGGAATTCATTACCTCAACTCAGGAGATTGGGTAGAGTCCATGTCTGCGCTGTTGGAAAATGAAGACGGAACCTGGGAAATGTACCTGCATAGCCAGGTGCAGCCTGCATGGGAAGCGAAACGCATTGATCTGAGCGTAGCTGCCGTGATCTGATTCCGGGGAATTATAATCAACTGACAAACCTAAAATTATGAAATATCTGTTTGTAATTCAGAGCGAAGGCCGGGGACACTTTACCCAGGCACTTAGCCTGAAAAAAATGCTCGAACGCAACGGGCATGAAGTAGTGGCTGTAATGGTCGGTTGCAGCAATAAAAGACGTATTCCGGAATTTTTCCAGAAAAAAATCGCCGGAGATATCATCCGCTTCCAAAGTCCTAACTTCTTACCGGCTCCCCAATGCAAGCGTTCGTCAATTTTGCTGAGCATTTTATACAACCTTCTGCTGATTCCGTCATTTATCGAAAGCCTTTTCCTCATCAGAAAAACTATCCGGGAAACAGAGCCCGATGTGGTTATCAATTTCTATGAACTGATGTGCGGTCTTACCTACGGGATTTTCAATCCTCAGGTGCCGATGATCAATATCGCCCATCAATATTACTTTATGACGCAAAACTTCAACTACACGGGAGAAAATGTGCTACGCTTCCGTTTGCTTAACTTTTACTCCTGGTGTACTTCTCTCAGATCACATAAGCGCTTAGCCTTATCCTTCCGTAATGAAGAGCTGACAGAAGCCGGGAATATCAGGATTGTTCCGCCTCTGTTACGTGATGAGGTTTTCAATACAATGCCAAACAAAGGCAGCTACATCCACGGATATTTGCTCAATACCGCCTTTGCCGATGAACTACAACAATGGAGCGAATCGCACCTGACTCAACCGCTTCATTTCTTTTGGGACAAGAAAAAAGCGCCAGCTGTTGAAATGCTAACCCCCATGCTCGCCATGCACCAACTGAACGACCAGCTTTTCCTGCAATATATGGCCGGATGTAAAGCTTACGCGACAACCGGTGGATTCGAGTCGGTATGCGAAGCAATGTATCTGAGGAAACCGGTCCTGATGGTTCCGACTCACATCGAACAGGAATGTAACGTTATCGATGCGATGCGATCAGGTGCGGGAGTGGGAGCGTACAGTTTCGAAATTGAAAAACTGCTGGGATTCTTACCTCATTATCGCCAATCAAACGAATTCGGAAGTTGGGTTCATAGAGCCGAGCAACTAATCCTTAACGAACTGACAAATATTGAGTGCCATTTAACGCCTGCATTTGTTTTAGCCTAACCCTGACCAGGTATTTGAAATACCATTTTATAGATTCCAGAAAAATGAATCAGAGATAATTAGCCCCGACAGGTAACAAACCTGCCGGGGTAATTTTTATCCCAAAAATTCTTTCACCCAAAGCCCGCTATCCTTGATGATGCGGGTTTGTTGTTTGAAATCGACATGCACTAAGCCAAAGCGGGAGTTAAAGCCATCCCGCCATTCGAAGTTATCCATCAGCGTCCAGATGAAATAGCCACCTACATTTACACCCTCCTGTTTCGCCCGCAACACCTGACCGATGTAATCCTGTAAATACTTTGTCCGGTGAGTATCATGCACCTTACCATTTACCACTTTATCCCGAAATGCGGCGCCATTTTCCGACACAATTATCTGCTTGATGGGATAGTGGGAAAATTGCTTCAGGATTTTATAGATGCCCGCCGGATATACCTCCCACCCATTTGCAGTCAATGGGCGGTTGAGCTTCTGAAAAGGGACATAAAAAGCCTTCAGGTAAGGCATAAGCATATTGGAACGGGCAGTTAGTGAATAATAATTCTGAAGACCGATAAAATCATAGTCAAATTTCATAATCCCGGCATCATAGGGATGAATATACTTTTCGATTCGTTCAAGTACGGGCAATTCTCCAATCGGATAATCCATTCCTAATGACGGTTCAATATACAGGCGGTTAAAGAGAGCATCCACCCGCTTCGCTGCTCTGATATTGGCCGGATGATCATTTACCGGCCTGACATAAGAGCATGAAAAAGTAGTTCCGATATTGGCATCCGGCACATTGCGACGGATAATGCGCCCCCCTTCTGCCTGGCAAAGGTTAGAGTGATGCACAGCCGGCAGGAAATTGCGAATCCCGTATCTTCCCGGGGCAAAGTACCCCACCAGATACCCTAAAGCCGTAAATGAAAAGGGCTCATTCATCACAAACCAATTCTTCACCCGATCGCCAAAGCACCGGGAACAAATATCGGCATACTCGGCAAACCAATAATGTATATCGCGGTTAGTCCAGCCTCCTTTTTTCTCTAATGCCATCGGCAAATCCCAGTGATAGAGCGTAAGCCAGGGCGTTATTCCGTTTTCAAGGCAACAATCAATCACCCGCTGATAGAAATCCAATCCGACTTGATTGACTTTTCCGGTTCCGTTGGGTAATATCCGCGGCCACGAAAGCGAAAAGCGAAAATTGGGAACATTCAGGTTATTGATAATGGAAATGTCCTCGGCATATTGATTATAAAAGTCGCAGGCAATTTCACCCGAAGAACCATCTTTGATGCGTTTTCCCGTTCGGGTAAAATGATCCCAGATGGACATACCCTTGCCGTCGGCATCGTGCGCTCCCTCGATCTGATACGATGAAACAGCCACACCCCATTTAAAATCATCCCCAAAATCTTTTCTGGTATAATAAGTACTCATCTAGTCTATTTTTAGTTCCCTCAAAGAAATGAATTATCTGTGACCATATCGTGTCATATTTATGACAGATTAATTACAAATACCCCGTAACGCAAACATCAATCCATCTCAATGCCAATGTAATACACAATTACTTGATTTGCATAGTCAAAAATCAACTGAAAATAAATATGCGAAAAAAAATATTGCTATTTTTGCTTTGTATGATTTCTGCCCTGTTTAACTCAAAAGCCGCTTGTCCGGACGAAGCACTCGTTGACCGTGACCTAAAGATACTTAGTTGGAACATCTATATGCTCCCGTATGTCAGTCTGTTGAATAATAGCCGTGGGCGTGCCCGGTTGATTGTTGATCAGCTTTTGCACTCCGATTATCAGATCATTGTATTTCAGGAAGCATTCAGCAGACGCTGCCGCAACGTTATCGCCAGAGGATTGGCGGATAAATATCCCTATCAGTATGGGCCGGAGAATCCAAACTATATTCCCCTGTTCACCAATAGCGGACTTTGGGTAATCAGCAAAATCCCGCTAAAAAAACTCGGAGTCATTAAGTTTACTAAAAGTCAGGGATACGATATGATCGCCCGTAAAGGAGCAGTATTATTTGAAGGGTGCTATCAGAATACCCCATTCCAACTGCTTGCAACACACCTTCAGGCCGATGAACCGCACCAGATACGGGACCTGCAATGCCGGGAGATCAGCGAACATCTCCTTATGCCCTTCGGTCACGAACATATCCCGCAATTAATCTGCGGCGACTTCAATATCGACATGAATGATCACCAGCACTACCACAAAATGCTGGAGACGCTTGATGCTCAAAACGGAGAGTTGAATGGCTCTATCCGGACTACTTATGATGAAGTCAATAATCCCCTTGCAAGAATTCCTTTGGGTAAAGAACGGATTATCGACTATATACTGGTCCGAAACAGCAAGCTGATTAGGAAAATTGAACGAAAAATTCAGTCATTCTATACATACAAGGGCAATGGAGACATTGATTATCTTTCTGACCACAACGCTATGGAAATGATAATCAACCTGGATAAATTACCGGAAGAAAACATAGCCCAGCATTTCACTCAGCAGTAATACCCGCATCGGCTTTTTTTCCATTTAATATATTGGATAAGGATACATCCCATGCCTTTTCGTTGAGACAGTTGTACAAATGAATTAGCTTTATCCTGATTGATTTCTGATCAAACTGCTTAATAAGTATCTCTGAAAGAATGACTGCATTGGCATAATAGTAACGGTCAGTCATCATCCGACGGGTAATCCGGATAAAATCGGTCGTATCTTTTGCCTTAATATAAGTGTGTTCATAGAGCGATTTATACTCCGGCAGAGCGCGAAAGACAACGGGAAGTCCGCTTGCGGCAGCTTCTATGGGAGCCAACGGACAATTCTCCTGATAAGAAGGAAACAACAACAAATCAGCGGCAGCATATACAAGCGGCATTTGTTCAAGATCAAGCATTCCGGCAAACTGAATATTTGAAGGAGCTGCCTCAATCTGATCATCAATACGGGTAATCCCCTCTGTCATTGCCTTAAAGGGGCGCCCTCCAACCCAGACAAACCGGGCTTCAGGAACAGATCGTGCCACATCGATAAAGTCCTCTACCCCTTTGCGTGCCTGCAATTGTCCAACGCCAAGTATCAGAAACTCTTTCTCTCCTACTCCCAATAACTTGCGCCCTTCTTTACGGCGCTCTGGTGATGACTGCCATTTTTCAGACTGTATCGGATTGTAAATACGAACAATTTCTGTCTTTGCTCCCGTTTCACGGATAGCCTCTTCTACATGCGGTGAAATAGCAATACATACATCGGCAAATGAATATACCTGTTTGAAATACCATTTTACAAATGGCATAAAGAACTGCCATTGCGGCAATGACCCTTTGATGGATTCAGGAATAACATGTACCGTATATACCCTTTTGCCTTTATATCGAAGTCCTTTCAGGAAATAATAAAGACCATACGTGTGACAATGAAACACATCACCATGCCCCTCATTATTTATCACCACCTCAATACCATTGGCAGACTTCATCAGCTCCAAATGGTCAATAAATGCGGTGTGAACACCATTTCCCCGGATAAAATATTTCGTTTCAGAAGCAATATGAATCTTCATACATTTAAACTTTTAGGCTGCACGCATTCTTGCAGAAAAATATTTGAACACCTGTATAAACACAATGATCAGAAAAACAGAAAGTGGAATAAATCCCATATAAAGCTGTATACCTGAAAGATATACAGACACCAGACTCCAATACGGGCCAATCAGAAAACCGGCACACACATAAAAGCAGGCCCACAACGCAGCTGTCGGAAGCAGCACCAATCCGTATCGCTTTACCGGATAATTCATTAGCCCCAACAATACTGCCACATAGCCACGAATGAATGGAGATATCCGCCCGATAAATATCCCGGCAAAACCTTTTCGCTGAATTTTACCGGACAGTTTATTCAATTTCTGTTGGGATATAGGAATCCATCCGGGCTTTCGCGCCATAATCGTTTTGCCGAAAAAGAAAAACAGGGAAAAGAGAATACCACTACCTAACAGATCTCCGGTAATGGCCGAAAGTACAACCAAAGGAATTTTAAGCAACCCTTTAAAACTAAGATATCCGGAAAATATCAACACCAACTCATTCGGTATGGGATTGGGAATGCCCACCTCCTGAAGAAACACCAACAAAAAAACAATCAGATACCCATACAGGATAATATTGGTTACAAAATCAGGTGGAATATTCTCTAATAACATAGGCTATCGGGATTATGAATTGAATAAAAATCTCAGGTTATCAAAGGTATCTTATGAATATATCGTATTTATTTCATCGGAATGAATATGCTATTTCATACGTCATTATTTATTTTTGTTTTGGCTACGTATGGAACTTGCATATAATGTCATCCACTCTGATGAACATTAGTTCATGCTTGTTTCATTATACATATAGATAAAAGCCTGAATATCCCGATCCCCATAAATGAGAGCTGGCACAAAAAAACCGTTGCCAAACTTGTTGACAACGGTTTTTAATTTTGAATAACCCAAAAACCCTACATTTATTTTACAGGAACATAACCCACTTTTTCTACGATATCCTGTCCTTCAGCCGACATTACAAAGTCAACAAATGCTTTGCAGGCAGCCTCTTTCTTTTTATTAATATAGAAGAACAATGGACGAACGATAGGATAAGTTTTATTTTTAGCTGTTGCCATAGAAGGAGCTACATAGGTTTTACCATCAAATGAAACCTGAAGAGCTTTTACATCTTTTTCCAGGTAAGCCAATCCAACATAACCGATTGCACCTTTTGTCTGGCTTACAGACTGGATGATTGCACCGGTTGCAGGCATACTCAGAATGCCGTTAGCGTAATTTTTGTTTTTCAAAATGTGCTCTTTGAAGAACTCATATGTACCTGAACTTGATTCACGGGAATAAGCAACAACTTTCAAATCAGGACCACCCACTTCTTTCCAGTTTTTGATTTTACCGGTAAATATTCCTTCCAACTGAGCGCGCGTCAGTTTAGATACAGGATTTGAAGGATTTACAACTACCGCCAATGCATCATAAGCGATGATCTTTTCTACCGCTGTAGAACCGGCTTCCTGCAATTTTACTTTCTCATCGAATTTCATTTTACGTGATGCCATTGCCACGTCGGTAGTACCATCGAGCAATGCAGCGATACCAACACCGCTACCACCACCTACTACGGATACTGATTTATGAGTTTTTTTCAAAAATACTTCAGCTTCTTTTTGAGCCAATGGCAATACGGTATCGCTACCTTTTAATTTTTGAGCCTGGAATGAAGGAACTAATGCGCATACCATCAGCGCTGAGATTACTAACTTTTTCATATTGTTCTGTTTAATATAAGTTTTAGTTTATTGAATTGGGTTTAGTAAAGCGTCACTATCCCCACTATAAATTCTTCCGAACAAGCAGCAAATAATTAACGCTTAACTAAACCGAAGTGTTTTGAATTAAAATTTGTATTGGAAACGAAGTGTGAACAAATTATCCTTCAGGTCTGCTTTATAACCTTTCAGTTTTGTTTTTTCGTTTGAAACAATATCATAATAAGCCATGATACGAACATTAGCATTCATACGGTAAAGGTAACCAAGACCTAAAGTTGAATAAGCAACATCAGCTTTACCTGTTTTAGCGCCTACACCGATTTGAGCTGCAGAGATTTTTGTATTAGGGTCATACCAATCGTATTTTACTTCAATACTATGTTTGGTATCAGCGATATCTTGTACCAAGTGTACATAACCACCCTGGAATTTACGAATGTAAGTATCAGTTCCTATTGCAGTACCAGGAGTTACTGTCACAACACCTGTTGTTGTATTTGCAGTATATGTGGTTGATGAAACTACAGCTGCATTACTAGCATCAAAGCCCGGGATAAGACCTGATTTAGGACTACTTGAATTATCAGATCTTCCAGGTTGAGTTCCGGAGATATATTCCGCACGAATAGTAGTTAATCCTAAGAAAGAACTTGTACTAAGCTGGCCATCAAACCCTAAATATTGACGGTTAGCAAAACCATTTTTATTGGAAGCTGAATTATCTAACGAGAATGCACCATTACTCACTGTATATACATTTGCATTGGTCTGAGCAACAAATCCTTTATACAATGATGTACCTAAACCTAACTTTGTTTCACCAAAAGCTTTATTAAATGAAAGGTGACCGATAAAGTCTTTTTTACTATCATTATCATAGTAAATACCATTACCACCAAACAAACCGGCTTCAAGTTTCAACACATTCCACGGTGAAGTTTTAGGAGCCTGTAGAGTCAACATTGCGCCAAGATCTCTTTCATCCGGGAACAAAGTCTGGAAAATACGGCTTCTTTCCGGAGATTCACGACGTGAAGAAGAGTAAGAGATTTCATAACCGAAGGGTCTGTCAAATACACCACCTTTTACTGCAACATAACCTACCCAGGGATCAAGAATATTTAGGTAAGCATCTTTCAGGCCAAGACCTTTTTCTGTTAAATCGAATTGAATAGCGGCCTGACATCCAAAATCCTCATAAGCCACTTTAATACGCCCGCGACGAACACCAAAACGATTCATACTGGTTGATTCACTTTCTGAACGACCTGCACCTACTTTCATATCTTGTGACGGTTTCCAGTCTTTAGAAGCTTTACCCACTGTATCAATTTGTGAAGATTGATATTGAGCCTGGATGTAACCTGAGATTTTAAGTTTACTAGCAACGTTTTTAGCATCTTCCAAATGAGTCACGCGTTGATTCAACGATTCTACCGGATCAACATTCCCTTCCTGCGCAAAGGCAACCAAAGATGAGAATAATAAAGAACAAAGAGCAATAGATTTGAATTTCATTTTTTTCTGTTTTTATGTTTGATGCTGCAAAGTAACAGCCATGATATTACACACTTTTGGCAATTGTATTACATTTCTATTTCAGGTCATTTTTATTGAAATAATAATGAAAGCTCAATATTGAGTATTATTACCAAATAACTGGCAGATTGATTACCAGGAAGGTTTGCAAAAGAAATCAGGGTAAAATATTGAATCCCAATAATAGATACAGTATTTCTGTAGATCCGGTAAAAAATTCAATTCGATATACTTCGGTTTTTTCATTTAGTCCACGTACCTTATTACAATTAACCAATGAATACATTTAATTGTTCATCTAACAGAATTTATGTCAATTAAATTACAACTCAAAACAGACCTTCCATACACCTCTAAAAATCAAACACATAAATCACATCATCTTAAAATCTATTTTACATATGGAAAATAGATCCAAACAAATTCAAACCTCAACCGTTGTAACAGTTTTGTAACCTTTTTTTCATGCCGGCTTAATATGAACATCGTTACTTTGCATCGTAAAATGTACGCAATACGAACATATGCAATTTGCAAATCCAAAAACAAATATATCGCGTGAAAAGATTTCTTGAAAAAATAGTCGAAGGCATTCTGCTGCTTAGCGGTAGTGTAACCAGTATTACGATTTTATTAATCGTTCTTTTCCTGTTTAAAGAAGCATCGGGATTGTTTCGTAGCCCGGTGGTAGAAGCCGGAAACGTACTGGCTTTAAGTAAAACCAACAAGGTAAAAGATCTGAATGCACATCAAATCAAACAGATTTTTGATGCAGAACTCACTAACTGGTCACAATTGGGCGGTGCAAACCAGGACATCGAAGTAATCCGACTGGGTGACCTCACTAATTATTACACCGAAGAAGAATTGGGAGCCGAGTTTGAACACATCCCTGAAAAATTAAACGATCTGATCACCAAACATCCGGCCGCCATTCTTTATATGCCGGAGCAATATATACCGAAAAAATTTACCGGCTATGTGATGAAACACGCCACTCAGAAGCCAGGAGATTTCTTTTTTGGCAAAGAGTGGTTTCCAACCGCCACTCCATCAGCTCAGTTTGGTTTGTTGCCGCTGATATTGGGTACTTTATGGGTAAGCCTTGGAGCAATTCTCATTTCATTACCTTTCGGATTGGCTGTTGCTGTTTATCTCGCTGAGATTTCATCTGCGAAAGTACGCAATATCCTGAAACCGGTTATTGAACTACTAGCGGGGATCCCCTCGGTTGTTTATGGATTCTTCGGATTGGTCGTTATCGTTCCATTTCTACAAAAGATATTCAATCTCGCAGTAGGCGAGTCGGCTTTAGCAGGTTGTATTATACTGGCTATCATGGCGCTGCCAACCATTATAACCGTTGCCGAAGATGCCATGCGTACGGCTCCCCGCTCAATGAAAGAAGCAAGTCTGGCATTGGGTGCAACACAATGGCAAACTATCTACCGTGTAGTAATTCCCTATGCTAAATCAGGTATTCTATCGGCTGCCGTATTGGGTATCGGACGCGCTATAGGTGAAACAATGGCTGTATTGATGGTAACAGGAAATGCAGCTGTAATACCTCATACGATAATGGAACCGGTGAGAACCATTCCCGCAACCATCGCGGCAGAATTAGGTGAAGCACCAGCAGGAAGCGCACACTATCAGGCGCTGTTTGCTCTGGGATCAATTTTATTCCTGCTCACTCTTATCATCAGCATTAGCGTGGAAGTAATTTCATCCAAAAAGAATAAATAGAAACCACTCTCTTTTCAATGGTAAATTGCAAATCAATAAATTGTAAATTCAAATGACACCTATCGAACATATCGGCACTTGCGGGAAACAGAAAAGAAGAACCCAGACTGCAGCATTTGCCATTTTCAAAATAATGAGTTATTCTGTGGTTGCACTGCTGTTTCTGATTCTGAGCTTTATTGTCATAAAAGGAATCGGCGTAATCAACTGGGATTTTCTAACCAAAGCCCCGGAAGAGGGTATGACCAAAGGTGGAATATTCCCGGCTATAGTCGGTACGCTTTGCCTCATTGTGGGCAGCAGTCTTTTCAGCTTTCCGATTGGTATTATGTCGGGGATTTATATGAATGAATATGCCCGTCAAAACAAATTAGCCGCGTTTATCCGCATCATGACCAACAACCTGAGCGGGGTTCCGTCTGTCGTATTTGGCCTTTTCGGGATGTCTCTGTTTGTAAACACATTAAAATTCGGTGACTCTATTATTGCCGGTTCGCTAACACTGGGATTATTATCACTTCCACTGGTAATCCGTACAACGGAAGAGTCGCTGAAGGCAATCGACTTTTCATTCCGGGAAGGAAGTCTGGCTCTGGGAGCGAGTAAATTACAGACTATTCGCAGGGTGGTTTTTCCGATGGCATTGCCCAATATTATTACCGGCCTGATCTTATCGATTGGTCGTGTTTCGGGCGAAACAGCTCCCATTCTGTTCACCGTAGCTGCTTACTTCCTGCCTCAATTGCCTCACAGCATTTTCGACCAGGTAATGGCACTCCCCTATCACTTGTATGTGATTTCCACCAGTGGAACCGACCTGGAGGCTTCACGCGCTATGGCTTACGGAACAGCGCTGGTACTTATTGCGATTGTTTTATTTGTCAACCTGTTGGCAAATTTTCTCCGAAACTATTTCGCTAAGAAGGTAAAGATGAATTAATAAGTAAAGACGAGGCATGCCTCGTCTCTACAGGAATAAAATTGCAAATCTTAAAATTGTAAATATACAGATGCTAACTATTGATGCTAAGAACGTTAACTTCTACTACAGTGATTTTCACGCATTAAAAGGCATAGACCTTGAAGTGGAAAATAATAAAGTGGTGGCTTTCATCGGTCCGTCGGGTTGCGGCAAATCAACCTTTCTGAGATTACTCAACCGCATGAACGATTTGATCGACGGTACCCGTCTGACCGGTTCCGTCCTGATTGAAGGCCAGGATATTTATGCACCGGGCGTTCACGTTGACGATCTGCGCAAAAAAGTGGGTATGGTTTTTCAAAAACCCAATCCTTTCCCCAAATCTATATTTGAAAATATTGCTTACGGACTCCGTGTCAATGGCGTAAAAGATAAGAACTTTATCGAAGAACGCGTTGTTGAATCACTGAAAGGCGCTGCCCTGTGGGAAGAAGTAAAAGACAAACTTAAGAAATCGGCTTTTGCCCTTTCGGGAGGTCAGCAACAACGCCTTTGTATTGCACGGGCTTTAGCCATTTCACCGAAAGTTTTGTTAATGGACGAACCGGCATCGGCACTTGATCCTATTTCGACATCAAAAATTGAAGAATTGATCTATGAGTTGAAAAAAGATTACACCATAGTCATCGTTACGCACAATATGCAACAGGCATCGCGCGTCAGTGACAAGACGGCTTATTTCTACCTGGGAGAACTGATCGAATATGCCGATACCACCAAAATATTCACCAATCCGGAGAAATTATCCACCCAGAACTATATCACCGGACGCTTTGGCTGATGCCTCTTTTGAATAAATGTTGAATAGGCTGAAACAGCCAGATTTACGACTTAGAACTTACGACTTAAAAAAACAAGAATATGAGACATTTAGAACAAGAACTAGTCTCGCTCAGACAAGACATCATTGAAATGTGGAGACTGGTTCTCTCTCAGGTAACCAAAGCGGGGGAAGCACTAATCACGTTAGATAAAGACCTTGCCATGCAGGTTTCCATGCGCGAGAAAAGAGTGGATGCTTACGAGCTGAAAATCGACAGTGAATGTGAAAATATCATTGCTCTTCATCAGCCTGTAGCCGTTGACCTGCGCTTTGTACTGGCCATGCTTAAGATCAATTCTAACCTTGAGCGCATTGGCGACTTTGCATATGGCATATCCAAACAACTGATCCACTTTCCGACTATGAGCCTCGACGCAGAACTGATCACTCAGACTCATCTGAAAGAGATGCTAGACGCTGTAAAAAAGATGCTTACGCAAGGTCTGGAAGCATTGGAAAATGAAAAATCTGAAATTGCAGCTGCTATTTTCAGCGAGGATAATCTGGTAGACAACATCAACAACGAAGCACCGCGAATCATTGCCGATTATATCGAGAAAAATCCTGACCGGGCTTACGACTGTCTGCAATTCATCAGTATTTTCCGCAAGATGGAACGTATAGGCGATCACTGTAGCAATATTGCTGAAGAGATCTTCTTTTATCTCGACGCAAAAGTACTAAAGCATTCTCCAAAAATTTAGGCTTAAGAAACAATCATACAAGCCCAATCCACTAACCGGTAAACGGTTAGTGGATTTTCTATTTTTAGCTGTCTATTTGAATGTTATAAAACATTTTGGCTAATTACACGGTAAAAAAAAGCGGAAACAGATTAATAGTTTCAATCCGTTTCGCTAACTTTGCAGAGCATTTAAAACAAAGATACACCAAGATGAAAAAGTTAGAAAGTCTCGTAGCTGAGAAATTGTTGAAAATCAAAGCCGTTAAGTTGCAACCCTCCAACCCTTTCACATGGGCATCGGGTTGGAAATCACCCATATATTGCGACAATCGCAAAACCTTATCATATCCAGGTCTTCGTAATCTGATCAAACTTGAAATCTCACGCATTATCCTTGAAAACTTCGGAGAAGTAGATGCTATCGCCGGAGTGGCAACCGGAGCAATCGCTCAGGGAGCTATGGTAGCGGAAGAGTTGGGCTTGCCATTTGTTTACATCCGTGCTACACCGAAAGACCATGGATTGGAAAACCTGATTGAAGGTGACCTGAAACCGGGCCAGAAAGTAGTGGTAATTGAGGACCTGATTTCAACCGGTGGCAGTAGCTTGAAAGCTGTTGAAGCGGTTCGTAAAGACGGATGCGAAGTAATCGGCATGGTTGCTATTTTCACTTACGGATTCAATGTCGCTGTAGAAAAATTCAAAGAAGCTAACGTAGAATTGATCACCCTCAGCAACTACAACGCTGTACTTGATGCCGCTGTACAAACAGCATACATTCAGGAGGAAGATGTAGAAACATTGAAAAAATGGCGTAAAGACCCGGCTAACTGGAAAGGATGATTTTCTTTGTCAATTCATTATTATAAGATACTTAAAATGCTGTCTCTGTCATCGGAGACAGCATTTCATATATTAAACCTACAACGTCGGCGCATTTTGCACGACATTAACATCAGGCCAGTATGACCAAATTTGAAAGCGAAATCAAAACCATTTATCGCGACTCCGCGACTATATTCAACAAACTATCAGACCTCTCAAACCTAGAACAAATCAAAGACCAGATTCCACAGGACAAGCTGAAAGATGTAGAATTCGACTCTGACTCTCTACGCTTTTCTGTTGATCCGGTGGGAAAAATCGGACTTCGCATCATCGAGAGAGAGCCCCATAAAACCATCAAGTTTAAGTCAGAAAAAGCTCCGATTGACTTTTTCGTTTGGATTCAACTAAAAGAAGCGGGTGAAAATGACACCAAACTCAAAATCACGCTTCAGGCAGAATTGAATATTTTCATCAAAGGCATGGTTTCAAAACCATTACAGGAAGCCGTAAACAAGCTGGCTGATATGATTTCCTCATTCCCTTTCTAAAAAACAGACACATGGCACGTAAACTTTGGGACAAAAACTCAAATACAGACCAGGACATCGAACGCTTCACCGTTGGCCGGGACCGCGAAATGGACCTTTATTTAGGCAAATATGATGTTCTGGGCTCAATGGCACACATTACCATGCTTGAAAGCATCGGTTTGCTTGAAAAAGAGGAACTGACCGCTCTTCTGGCTGAATTGAAAAATATTTACCAACTGGCTGACAATGGCGATTTCGTTATTGAAGAAGGCGTAGAAGATGTCCACTCTCAGGTAGAGGCAATGCTTACCGAACGCCTCGGTGATATCGGTAAAAAAATCCACAGTGGCCGCTCGCGCAATGACCAGGTTTTATTAGACCTGAAACTCTTTACCCGGGCACAAATCCGGGAAATCGTAGAACTTTGCGATGAGCTGGCTGAAACACTTATCGAGCAAAGCAATAAGTATAAAGCAATATTGATGCCGGGCTACACACACCTGCAAATCGCAATGCCATCGTCATTCGGACTTTGGTTCGGTGCTTATGCTGAAAGCCTTACAGACGACTTGCAACTGCTGCAGGCCGCTTATCGGATATGCAACCGCAATCCCCTTGGCTCAGCAGCAGGATACGGCTCTTCATTCCCGCTAAATCGCCAGATGACGACCGACCTGCTAGGCTTCGACAGTATGAACTACAACGTGGTGTATGCCCAAATGGGACGCGGCAAAATGGAGCGCACTGTAGGCTTTGCCATCGCGGGAGTTGCAGCGACATTGTCCAAACTGGCCTATGACGCTTGCTTGTTCAACAGCCAAAACTTCAACTTCATCAAGCTGCCCAACGAATACACAACCGGCTCGAGCATTATGCCGCACAAGAAAAATCCGGATGTATTCGAGTTGACCCGCGCTAAATGCAATAAGTTACAAGCGTTACCTCAACAAATCATGATGATTGCCAACAATCTGCCATCCGGCTATTTCCGCGACCTTCAGATCATCAAAGAGGTGTTCCTGCCTGCATTTGACGAGCTGAAAGATTGCCTCGTGATGGTGAACCGCATGATGAGTGGTATGAAGGTAAACGACCACATCCTGGAAGACAGCCGCTACGACCTGATATTCAGCGTTGAAGAGGTAAATCGCCTGGCAACCGAAGGAATGCCTTTCCGTGACGCTTATAAACATGTTGGCCTTGCTATCGAAGCCGGAGAGTTTAAACCGGACAAACACGTAAACCACACGCACGAAGGCAGCATAGGCAACCTGTGCAATGATCAGATTTCGACATTGAAAAACGATATCGTAAAATCATTCGGCTTTAACAAAGTCGATACTGCAGAAAGACAAATGTTGGGTTTATAACCCAACATTTGTCTTTCTCATCTCCTATCATACCGTCTAAATCCACTAGCACACCACCCACTAACACATTATGGAATATCGTCCAAATCCAGACCGTTATTCCGGCATCATGCAGTATCGTACTTGCGGACATTCCGGCATTAAACTTCCATTATTATCTCTTGGTTTATGGCACAACTTTGGCAGTGTAGATAACTTCGAAACCGCCACTGCTATGGTTAAACATGCTTTCGATAACGGGATTACCCATTTCGACCTGGCAAATAATTACGGACCTATCCCGGGTAGTGCTGAAGAAAACTTCGGACGCATTCTGAAAAGAAGTTTCGCCAATCATCGCGATGAAATGCTCATCACCACCAAAGCCGGCCACTTTATGTGGGAAGGGCCCTACGGAGATGGCAGTTCACGCAAGAATCTCATCAGCAGCCTCAACCAGAGTCTGAAACGAATGCAGATCGACTACGTCGATGTGTTTTACTCGCACCGCTACGATGGAGTTACCCCTATTGAAGAGACGTTGCAAACGTTGGTTGACATTGTCAAACAAGGCAAGGCTTTGTATGTGGGAATTTCCAAATACCCACCACGGGAAACTAAATTTGCATACGAATACCTGAAATCACAAAATGTACCCTGCTTACTACATCAGGATCGCTATAGCATGTTCGTTCGGAATATTGAGAATGAAATATTGGGGATTGCCCACGATAACGGCGTGGGATTTGTAGGATTTTCGCCCTTAGCACAAGGATTACTCACCAATAAATACCTGCACGGAATCCCAGAAGGCTCCAGAGCAGCCCGGGCAGAAGGATTTCTTAAAATCGATCAGGTTACCCCCGAAGTCATTGAAAAAGTTAAGAGACTTAACGAAATAGCCATTAACAGGGGACAAACTTTAGCAGAGATGGCTTTAGCCTGGGCATTGCGGGATAACCGGGTAACCAGCCTGATCATTGGTGCCAGCTCGGTTGCTCAACTTGATGATAACCTAAAGGCTTTAAAAAACCTTCATTTCACTAATGAGGAATTGGAAACCATTGATAATATTCTCGGATAATTTCCAATAGTTTGTTAATTATCTTTATTCTAAAACAAAAATAGCCGACTCTGACCAATAAGGAGACGGTTATTTTCGTTTAATGCAAAAACATTATCGTAAATGATAAAAAAGGTTCTGTTTCTATTATTCCTCTGCTTTGCCTGTGAGTCTGAATACTTCTCCCGAATTCCGGATTACCCTGTCGCTTTGGAATTAGACATAAATCTGACCGACACAGAGCTTAATCCCATGTTTGGCAGCAAGACTTTTACAACAAAACGGGTAACACGTGACTATCTCGGTTATGGAGGTATTCTGGTTTTTCACGGAGCTGATGCATTCTATGCCTACGATATGGCTTGTCCGTATGAAATAAAAAGTACGATAAAAGTCGCAGTATACAATACAATACAGGCTAAATGCCCGAAATGCGGATCAACCTTCAACATCTCTGACGGAACGGGTAGCCCTTATTCCGGTCCTGCCAAAGAAAATGGATATTATCTGAGACGTTACACCATCAGCCAAAACGCTAGTAGTCTGTACGTTTACAAGTAGTCCCCAAAAAGCCTGCTATTTTTCCACCAAAATATTTTGCAAAACAAAAAAACAGTTCTATCTTTGCAACCGCAAACGCGAAAGTAGCTCAGTTGGTAGAGCATAACCTTGCCAAGGTTAGGGTCGCGGGTTCGAGTCCCGTCTTTCGCTCAACAAATAAACCGAAAAGCGTTTTGGTTTGACAAAAGAAATTATTTGCGAAAGTAGCTCAGTTGGTAGAGCATAACCTTGCCAAGGTTAGGGTCGCGGGTTCGAGTCCCGTCTTTCGCTCCAGGTTTGCCCGGATGGTGAAATGGTAGACACGAAGGACTTAAAATCCTTTGGCTTCGCGGCTGTGGGGGTTCAAGTCCCCCTCCGGGTACAGATAACAAAAACAAAGAGCGAGTTTATTACTCGCTTTTTTTGTTTCCTATAAGCAGATATTACCACTATACATTTCAAAACCGGAACGTGAAACTCCCCTCTACTTTTTTTAAACCGAAACAAAATCCGGCAGACAAAGCTATACCACAAATCAAACGCATCGATTCTTTGGATTGGCTACGGGGACTCATGGCTCTCTCTATTATGGCCTATCATATTTCCGGATGGTATTTCACTCAGCCGGATGCAGCATCATTCCTTGGAAGACTCGGTATATATGGTGTTTCTATTTTCTTCATTTTATCAGGGCTTAGCATGGCAATTGTATACCACCAATCCTTCACAACCATCAAAGCCACTCTCATTTTCTTCACTCGTCGCATTTTCAGAATCTGGCCTTTACTATGGGTGACAACATTAGCAACCGTAGCTTTAACTTATTACACGAAAACAACATTAGACTTTTATAAGATAGTCATCAATCTCACTACAGCCTTTGGTTTCATCGACCCGGGAGGCTATATCGCCACCGGCGCCTGGTCTATTGGCAATGAAATGGTCTATTATGCATTTACTCCATTATTATTGATATCCTACAATTATAAGCGATGGTTGGGAAATTTGTTATGTGCTCTGACTTTTATTGTGGGATACTACTTCTGTTTCTATGCTCTATCCCCTGCTCAAACACTCGGTAAGCAATGGATTACATACATCAACCCCTTCAATAATCTATTCCTATACACAGCCGGAATTGCAATTTTTTACAATCTGCGAGATATCAGCTTTTCAAGATCGGATATTGCATTTGCCCTGATATGCATCCTTACCGCTTTCATATTTTACCCGGCAACCGGAAATCAAATCAACATCGTAATTGGATGGCATCGTATTTCACTTGTTATATTATCCATACTTCTGGTCGTTGCATTTTTCAAATTCTCAATCCCCGTCCCTAAATTCATTGCGTACCCTCTCGAAAAATTAGGTATTGTTACATACGGGGTTTACCTCCTTCATCCTGTCACAAATTCGATTATGCAGAAATTATTCATCTATTTACATATTCATTCTAATTGGGTTATGGCTTTATCTGTAATATCTGCAACCATATTATTTTCTCTGGCGTCATACTACTTCTTCGAAGTAAAACTTATGTCATTGGGTAAAAAACTCACAACATCGAAATACAAAGCTGGATAACCAGAAAATAGAACAATGGAGTATTTCAAAATCAGGCAGATTTTTCCTAATTTTGCATCAAAGCAAACGTCGATATGGAAAAACAGATCATTATTGTAGCCGGTGGAAAAGGACTTCGCATGGGAAATGACATACCCAAGCAATTTATCCCCATCGGAGACAAACCGGTTTTAATGCATACTCTCTGTGTTTTTCACACATACGACCCCTCGATGAAAATCATCCTGGTATTACCCAAAGCTCATCAGGACTACTGGAATACACTCTGTAAAACCTACAACTTTTCCATACCCCACGAAATCGCCAATGGAGGAGAAACCCGGTTCCATTCTGTAAAAAACGGCTTGGATAAGGCTATACAATCTACTGATAACATTTCGCTTGTCGGGGTACATGACGGAGTTCGCCCCTTTGTATCACAAGATGTGATCGACAATTGCTTTCTTTCCGCTAAAAAAGAAGGCGCCGCAATTCCGGTAATTTCCGTTTACGAAACCATACGTGAACTCACTGATTCAGGAAGCACTACAGTTGATCGTACGAAATACAGATTAGTACAAACTCCTCAGGTTTTCCGATCCGATATTCTGGCAAATGCGTATAACCAATCATTTTCCGAAAATTTTACGGATGATGCCTCCGTTGTCGAATCAACCGGAAACATGGTCACCCTAACCGAAGGCAATCGCGAAAACATCAAAATCACCTCACCCTTTGACTTAATTATTGCAGAAGCATTACTGCAAAAAAGATGAATCTATCCCAACAAGATATAAAGTTTCTACCCGGTGTCGGAGAAAAACGAGGAGAAATACTTAAGCAAGAACTGGAGATCCGCTCGTTCGAAGATCTACTTTACTATTTCCCCTACAAATACATCGACCGAAGCCGCATGCATCGTATTAGCGAAATCAACGCAAATATGATGTATGTACAGTTGAGAGGACATATCGTTTCATTCGAAACGCAAGGCGAAGGAATGAGCAAACGACTTACCGCCCGATTCACAGACGGGACCGGCACAATTGAATTGGTTTGGTTTAAGGGACTCAAATTTATCACAGGGAAATACTTGCTAAATACAGAATATCTGGTTTTCGGCAAACCCAATATCTTCAACAGCAAAATCAACCTGCCTCACCCCGATATAGACATCTACGACGAAACACTGGAGAAACAAGCGGGAGCACTACAAGCTTTTTACAATACAACAGAAAAGATGAAGAATCATTTTTTGAACTCCAGAATGATTCAAAAACTGGTTTACAATCTCTTTTCCGGTTTTAAAGAACGCCTTCCCGAAACGTTGAATCCGTCAGTTGTAGAACGCGCAAAAGTAATCCCACTCTACGATGCACTGTATCACATACACTTTCCAAAATCTCAGGAATTATTAAGAAAGGCTGAATTTCGATTGAAGTTTGAAGAACTATTCTTTATCCAGCTGAACATACTGAGATATTCAAAATTGAATAGCCGCAAACTGGGAGGATTTGTTTTCGCGAAAATCGGAGACAATTTCAACAATTTCTACAAACAAAATCTGCCGTTTGAGCTCACCAATGCACAAAAGCGTGTACTTAAGGAGATTCGCGAGAATGTACGAACAGGACATCAGATGAACCGATTGATCCAGGGTGATGTTGGAAGCGGAAAGACTTTGGTTGCCTTCATGAGTATGCTGATGGCCATAGACAACGGTTATCAGGCCTGTATGATGGCACCCACAGAGATTTTAGCCACCCAACACTACGAAACCATCCGTGAACTGTCATTCGGATTAGATATCAATGTCGTTTTACTGACCGGATCAAGCAAAAAAGCACATCGGGAAAAAGTACACCAGCAACTACTGACCGGAGATATACATATTATAATAGGTACACATGCCCTGCTGGAAGACATTGTCCGTTTTGACAATCTGGGAATGGCCATCATCGACGAACAACACCGCTTCGGTGTAGCGCAACGAGCCAGGCTTTGGGCTAAAAACAAACGTCCGCCTCATGTCCTGGTCATGACTGCCACTCCTATTCCCCGTACATTAGCGATGACATTATACGGTGATCTGGATGTCTCCGTTATTGACGAATTACCTCCGGGCAGAAAACCGATTCAAACTGTACATCAATATGACAACCGACGGGGCTCACTCTACTCGTCCATACGTAAACAATTACAACAGGGACGGCAGGTATACATTGTATACCCTCTAATCCAGGAAAGTGAGAAGATGGACTTCAAAAATCTGGAAGAAGGATACGATCATATCCGCGAAGTATTCCCGGAATATACCGTCTGCATGGTACATGGCAAACTGAAAGCAGTGGAAAAGGATGCTGCTATGCAGAAGTTCATCAAAGGAGAAGCACACATAATGGTGGCAACAACAGTAATCGAAGTGGGCGTTAATGTCCCTAACGCTTCAGTTATGGTTATCGAAAGTGCAGAAAGATTTGGACTCTCCCAGCTTCATCAATTACGAGGGCGCGTAGGGCGGGGAGCTGATCAGTCTTTTTGTGTATTGGTAACTTCTCACAAACTATCAGAAGTCACACGCAAACGAATGGAAATAATGGTTGGCTCCAACGATGGATTTGAAATTGCGGAAGCTGATTTAAAACTTCGCGGCCCCGGAGACCTGGAAGGAACTCAACAAAGCGGCGATCCTTTCAGCCTGAAAATTGCAAATCTTGTACACGACGGACAGGTACTTCAACTAGCCCGGAACATCGCAACCGAGATCATAAATGAAGACCCGGAACTCAATTTTCCATCAAATCTCACATTAAAAAAACAATTAGATAAGCTTTTCAGAAAAAAAGTTGACTGGAGCCTGATTAGCTAACAATCATTCCAAACAAAGTGTGAAAAAACCAAAACTGGTTTACTTTTCCACCCAAAAGACCCCAAAAGTGCTACAGAACATGCTTTGAGGGTCTTTTTTATTAAACGGTAAATTTTATCTTTGCTGATGTCAGAACAAACAAAAAGATTCGACTATGGAAAAGACGCTACTTTTATTAAAACCAAGCGCAGTCCAAAGAGGACTGATTGGGGCGATTATTTCCCGCATTGAGAAAAAAGGTTTGCGGTTGGTCGGAATCAAAATGATGCAATTGAACGACGAAATCCTGAATGAACACTATGCTCATTTGCAGCACAAATCGTTTTTCCAGAATATCAAAGACAGCATGATGGCATCGCCGATAATAGCAACCTGTTGGGAAGGCGTTGGAGCTGTAGAAGTAATCCGGCTTATGACTGGTGTTACAAACAGCCGGTTAGCAGCCCCCGGAACTATTCGCGGCGATTTTGCCTCCAGTGTAACGGAAAACGTAGTTCACACTTCTGACTCACCCAAAACTGCAGAAACAGAAATCAAACGATTCTTTAAAGATGAAGAATTATTCGATTACAAACTGGCTACTTTTGGATTTTTATACGCTAATGATGAAGTTTAATCCCTAAAAAGGAGATAATAATATGAGAAAGGCTTTTTTATTTATTTTAATCATAATCAGTACTGCTTTCGTGAGTGAAACAGCTCACGCAAGATCAAGATCGCACCACGCCCACAGAATTGCTTCTGGCGTACGTTCTGCTAAACCCTTGATTCGCAACGCTAGCGATCTGTTAGCTGATCAGGTTAGGATAAACAGAGAAAAGCTTCGTCTTGATTCTATCTCTTCTCTTAGAAATTCAGTGGGAACTGAAAACGAAGAGGACTTATACCCTGCGCTGGGACTATATGACAACAACTGGAATAACAGCTTTGTAAACCCATATAAAAACAAACAGATTCCGGACTCTTTGATTCTAGATATCTCATCCTGGAGTATGCCATCTATGGGAGCTGTCACTTCTAATTTCGGATATCGTCCCCGTTTCCATCGTATGCACTATGGCATCGACCTCAAACTTAACGTAGGCGATCCTGTACGTGCTGCATTTGACGGAAAAGTTCGCATTGTAGGATGTCAGGGGGGATATGGTAATGTTATTGTTATACGCCATAGCAACGGATTGGAAACCGTTTACGGACACTTATCAAGGCATCTGGTACATGTCGACCAATATGTGAAAGCAGGAGAAATAGTAGCTCTTGGAGGAAATACAGGGAGATCAACAGGACCGCACCTTCACTTTGAAACACGTTTTCTAGGTAAACCCATCAATCCGGCTGAAATATTCGACTTCCAGAATAAAGTTACACACATGGATACTTATGTATTCTATGCCAACAACAAACAGAAAACCGGAAGATCTCTGGCCAACGTTTCAGGTATCGCTTACCACAAAGTCAAATCAGGAGATACTCTCTCCTCGATTGCTGAGAAATACGGAACAACAGTTAGTGTATTGCGCAAACTCAACAAGATTAAAAGATCTAACCTTCGGTTAGGACAACTCTTACGAACAGCTTAAGAACAATATTTCTTTAACAGGCCTCCTAAGAGGCCTGTTTTGTTTTTTACATAGCTATGATCAATGTAATCAAATCCATATTAAGAAATAAAAAAAGGTCCGGAAATCCGGACCTTTTCAATTATATATAATACATGGTTACTCTTCCATCAACTTATCCAGGAAAAGATCCAGTTCTTTATCAATATCTTTAAACAATGAATCTTCGATAATCAAACTACCATCTTCAAGTAAATATATCTCAGCCTGATGCTCAAACAGCTCATCTACCAATAAAACAGAAAATGGCCTTAACGGATCAATAGCCTCAAATTTTGCCAATATTTCCGGCTCATTCAAAACGTCACGTAATATATTTTCTATTACCCGAAAAAGAGTCTTATCGTCATTAGAAGACAATTCGCCGAACTCCGGGAAATCTTCCTCAGTAAGCAATTGTTCTTCATCATCGTAAACCGCCACAACACTATTAGCCGTGTTGAGCTGCACATACATATCTGTAAGGGTACCTGGCTCTTCTTTAAGCTTATACTTTTCAATAGCTTCACCGATTAACTCAGCCAGCTTTACTTGCACGGTATTGTAGATTGCATTCATAGTTATGGGGTAATTTGATATTTACACTATTATATAAATTAATGAAGCTGTTCTTCTAATTTAACGGCTTCACCCTTTCGTTGTTTCAACTCCCTGATATATTGTACCAACCTCTCTGATTCAGACTGAGCAGCAGTAGACTTCATTTGCTGAAAATGAAGGGAGGCCTTTTCAGCCCATTCTATGGCATCATCAAACTTATCTGAGATTTCGTAATAAAGAGCTAAATTAGTAGCAGTAAAAGCCTGAATCTTCTTTCTTTGACTATGCTTATATTCATATTCCCAAATAGAGGCCGCATCGTCCCAACGATTTTGCTTAACATAGGTTGCCGCATCATGAAGATTTAGATTCCCCGCTATAAAATACAACCGATCAACCGACTCTGTGTAAGGAACCAATTTTTTCATCATTCGATCCACACCATACACTACCATATCCTGGAAACAATACAGAGGTGCAGGAAAACGGTTAACCGCTTGTTCGGCTGTTATATCATAAACCTCCCAGAACAGACTATCTTGTTGACGTAGGGTATAAATGCTTCTATCTTTATTCACATCATACAGACGAAGTGTAGGATACGCCCGTCCATCCATAGTGATGCGATACAATCCCTGTTCGTTTGAAACGCTCAGTTTTATAAGGGTTTCGATTATAAAACGATCCAATGAGATAATCAAATCAGCATGTGTTGAATCTGATATCTCCTTTATCTGAGAATGATTGAGAGGCAGCTCTTCCAGAAACGTTTTGGTGGAATGCTCCGGTTTTTGCTGATAAACCCTGAACCATTGAAGAGCATTTAATCGTTTAGCCAACTCTTGGGTAAACAAATCAGCCATTCCGGCAGTTTTCAACTTCGGATTCTCCTCTTTACTTCTGAATTTATAAACCGTATGACCAAAATCATCGGGCTGATCCTCTGAGTTGTTAACTATAACCACATTTTGTACACTTTCGGGAATCACAATCTCTGCCGGACGTTTCACTTCTATCGTTAGAAAAGAAACCGATTGACAGGATGTCATAAAAAGGCCCAGGAAAAAGATATACAAAACCGAATGCTTCATGATTTACAAAGTTAACCACTTACAAAGATAGAAATTATACCGATACAACAAAATAAACCCCGATAGAGTTTGAGTTCTACCGGGGCTTGAGGTTTTATTTTTGTAAAGCTGTGATACTTTCTTCGAGCGACTTGATTTTGCTCTCAGCATCAGCCTGTTTCTTTCGTTCAATCTCCACTACTTCAGGTTTGGCATTAGCAACAAATTTCTCGTTGCCGAGCTTTTTCATTACTGAAACCAGAAAACCTTTGTTATACTCAAGCTCATCATTCAGTTTTTTCAGCTCTTCTTCAATATTTAGCTTATTACCAAGTGGGACTGCATATTCCGAAGTACCTACCAGGAAAGAAACTGCTCCGACTGATTTTTCAGCACACTTGTTTAACGCAAAAAGATTACTCAGTTTGAGAATTACTGCATCGTATGCTGTATTATACCCTCCCAGAATTTCGAGATCTACAGGTTCTTTCTGGGGAATATTCTTTTGGGCACGCACATTTCTCACACCGGTAATAATCTCTTTTGCCGTTTCAATATCCGCAATCAGTTGAGCATCGAATGGTTTAACTTCAGGTAACAACTGAGTCATCAGACTATCTCCCGCTTTGCGCTCATACGTTGCCTGCCATAATTCCTCTGTAATGAAAGGCATATAAGGATGAAGCAGTTTCAACAATGCATCGAAGAATCCAAGTGTTGCTTCATAAGTTGCTTTATCGATTGGCAACTGGTAACCTGGCTTAATCATTTCAAGATACCACGATGAGAATTCATCCCAGAATAGCTTGTACACTTCCATCAAAGCCTCTGAGATACGGTATTTGTCCATCGAATCATTTACCGTAACAATGGTTTTGCCCAATAAAGCATCAAACCATTTGATAGCAATTGCTGCAGCTTCCGGCTGAGGCAAGGTTTCATCCACCTGCCAGCCTTTTACCAGACGGAAAGCGTTCCAGATTTTATTATTGAAGTTTCGGCCTTGTTCACACAGTGCTTCATCGAAGTGAATATCGTTTCCGGCCGGAGCTGCAAGCATCAGCCCCATACGCACGCCGTCAGCTCCGAAGTTCTTGATCAGTTCGAGCGGTTCGGGTGAGTTACCAAGCGATTTAGACATCTTGCGCCCCTGTTTATCGCGAACAATGCCGGTGAGGTAAACATTTTCGAACGGCATATCACCCCGGTATTCATAACCTGAGATGATCATACGAGCCACCCAGAAAAACAAAATATCCGGACCGGTTACCAGGTCGTTAGTAGGATAGTAATACTTGATTTCTTCATTTTCAGGGTTGTTGATACCATCAAAAACCGAAATCGGCCACAACCATGATGAGAACCAGGTATCCAGGCAGTCTTCATCCTGACGTAGATCTGACAACTGTAATTTTGCATTACCGGTTTTCTGACGAGCTAATTCCAACGCCTGTTCAGGTGTTTCAGCTACAACATAACCACCCTGAGGCAGGAAGTATGCCGGAATACGGTGTCCCCACCAGAGCTGACGCGAAATACACCAATCTTTTACATTCTCCATCCAGTGACGGTAAGTGTTTTTGAATTTCGCGGGAACCAGTTTAATATCATCATTCATCACGGCATCCAGAGCCGGTTTAGCCAATTGTTCCATTTTAAGAAACCACTGCATAGAAAGTTTAGGTTCGATGGGTACGTGAGTACGTTCAGAGAAACCAACTTTATTCGTGTAAGCTTCTACTTTTTCCATCAGGTCAGCAGCAATCAGATCTTGCTCGATCTGTTTGCGTACATCGAAACGATCCTGACCAACGTACATCCCCACTTTATCGTTAATAGTTCCGTTATCATTAAAAATATCGATGGTTTCCAGGTTATATTTTTCACCCAACATGTAGTCGTTCACATCGTGAGCCGGAGTTACTTTCAGACAACCGGTTCCGAATTCCACATCCACATAATCATCTTCGATCACGGGAATCTCACGACCAACCAGCGGAACAATTACTTTTTTGCCTTTCAGGTGAGCGTTTTTAGGGTCATTCGGATTAATACACATTGCAGTATCTCCCAGAATAGTTTCAGGACGAGTGGTTGCAACTACAGCATATCCCTCTTCCCCTGCAATTTTATATCTCAGGTAATAGAGTTTACCTTGTTGTTCTTTGAATATAACCTCTTCGTCTGAAAGCGCAGTCAGCGCCTTCGGATCCCAGTTTACCATACGGACTCCACGGTAGATGAGTCCTTTTTCAAAAAGGTCTACAAAAACCTTCAATACGCTCTCAGAACGTACTTCATCCATGGTGAAACATGTACGATCCCAATCGCAGGAAGCTCCAAGTTTTTTCAACTGTTCAAGAATGATTCCACCGTGTTTATCTGTCCATTCCCAGGCATGTTTAAGGAATTCTTCGCGGGTCAGGTCACTTTTTTTGATACCTTCATCAGCAAGTTTACCTACCACTTTAGCCTCTGTGGCAATAGAGGCGTGGTCTGTTCCGGGTACCCAGCAGGCATTTTTCCCCATCATACGGGCACGACGGACAAGAATATCCTGAATAGTATTGTTGAGCATATGTCCCATGTGGAGCACACCCGTTACATTGGGAGGGGGAATCACGATGCAATAAGGTTCGCGGTGATCGGGTTTAGACTTGAACAGTCCGTTTTCCATCCAATAGCTGTACCATTTATCTTCTACTTCAGCCGGATTGTATTTACTTGCTAATTCCATTGATGATATATTATTTTCTGATTTTCAAGACTTTTACTCTGGAAAGAATGATTCCTTACCCATACCATAAAACAGGCGGACAAAGGTACAAAAAAAAGCGCTTTTAGAGAATCAATTCGAATTTAGCAGTATGTTTTTCAGAAGTAAAATATTATGCAGTACTATAATTTGAGTATTCAAGGTTTAATCACTATTCCCCACCACCAAATCTATCCACACCGGCAAGTGGTCACTATATCCGCCCAAATACCGGGGACCTGAATAAGTACGAAACGGACGTACTCCACCATAAGTTTTATCATCTTCCAACAAAAACGGAGCATGAAAAATATGTGCTTTTTGATCCTTTACCCGAATGCGGGAATCCTTTATGAGCAGACGGTTTACAATGATCTGGTCTAATAGTCCCCATTCTGCCTGAAACTTATGACTACCCTGATCCCGATGCCCCAACATCGGATACATCAGATTCACGTAACGGGTAGTACTATCAACCGGTGATTTAGCACCCAATATTTTAAACAAGCTCTCGCAATCCGGGTAGTCATTAAAATCTCCCATAATTATTATTCCGGGATGAATTCGCCTGACAACAATAGAATCGACTTTTTCCCGCAATGTTTTTGCAGCTGTCATTCTTAACAAATTGGTCTCTTGTTCACCGCCCAGGCGTGAAGGGAAGTGGCAAACAAAAACATCCAGGCTATCACCATTCATCAGCTGGCCTGTAACATGCAAAATATCCCGTGTAGGGTGTTTTAAGGGAACATGATGCGATTTCCACGAAAGTAATTTAAACTGGTCTCTCTGATAAAGCAAAGCCACATCAATGCCCCGTCTATCCTGAGAGTTAGTCATAACATACCGATATGACTGATTTCGTAACGATGACCGGTGGATCAGATCATTTATTACCGAATCATTCTCCACTTCACAAAGCCCGACCAAAGCAGGTGTCTGCCATTCGCCAACTGCAGCAATTACTTTTGCTGCAGTTTCAAGTTTTTTTCTGTAACGATAATAATTCCAGTGATAAAGAGAGTTGGGTAAGAAATCTTCATCAGCTTTTAGTGGATCGTCTTTGCAATCGAATAGATTCTCTGTATTATAAAACATGATGCGTAGATTCTCCTGAGCAAATAGTGACAAAAAGAACTGACTCAGCGATATAATGAGAAATACCCTTTTCATTCCTTATAATGTTAAAAAAATACGCGCTAACCATTACCCGGAACAGAAAACAGAGCAACAGATCACGCGTATCTCAGATATAATTTCAGAATCTATTTTTGTGTACGTTCATAAGCACCCAGATCCGGCTTACCATCAGCTAATCGGGAATTACCATACATATCGGTCGGACAAGCCTGCGCACTCCCGTATCGCCCTGCATTTACCGCAACGGATGCTGAATCCAAACGAAGATCAAAACGGTTGTTCTCCCCGACATTAATAAACTTAGGATCTTTATTCCACAACGTCGAAACAAAATCTGCATCATCTTCCCCATTGGCTTTAATCAGACAATAATCAAAATGATATTTGAAATCTGTATTTATAGCATACCCCTTTGGCTTATTATCGAAATTAATTTCTGTAGTCCTGCGTCCATATAGTATACAATTACTAAAGTTAGCCTGCTTTAAAGGGAAAAAGACCCAAGCTCCATCACCGGTCAGTTTATAATTACACAATCGTACTGCTGATGGACTTTCACTCCCGAATAAGAAATGATTCATCATTGTACAGTGTACAAAATCATAAATTCCGCCGGTAAGAGCAACTACATCTTCACCTCCGTTTGAGAACTCACACCCCCAAGCTGTAACCTTACAATTAAAGGCAGAAAAAACAGTTCCGGTAACATTTGTGAATTTACAATTCAGTAAAGTCAGCTTTTGATTGTCTGTTGCCGCTGAATCAAGCCGCAATGCATATTGTCCGTTTCGGATCTGCGTGTGCTCCATAACGTTATCATAACTATCCGGACTTATGGAAACCCCGCGCCAGAGACCGGTATAGAGATCATAGGGCAAATCGTTTAGCATCTTATCCGTACGATCTCCGCGAAAGACAACCGGATCCTGAACAGTCCCTTTACATGAAATCCGGCCATCAATCCGGCAAAGAGCTTTTTCATGGAAATAGAGTCTGACTCCCGGTGCCAGGTTTAGTTTTCCTCCTTTAGCTACAATCAAACTATCATATACCAAAAACGGGCGCGCTCCGGTCAATGTCGTATCATTAAAGATTGTATTAACTTTAGTTATAGTAGTATCCGGTTTTCCCGGCCTGTGCACTACTACATGCTTTCTTAATATCTTATTCAAAATAATCACGTCTTGTCCATAAGCTTCCAATCGGATCCGTTGATTATTTCCATTTGTCCGGAACGTCAGCGAATCAGATATCAAAACCGGATTGTTTTCATTTTGTGGATTTACCGTCACTTCAACGAAAACAAACAAACTATCTTTTGCCCCAATCTCAACATTGGAAAAAGCAGTTCCCCTCTCCCCATCCACTACAACTGAAAAGCCATTCGAAGAACCTCCGGCTAAATTGATTGACTCAACTTTAAGCGGCTTATTACTTTTATTGTAAATCCGGAACTGCCGGGTTGAAGTTCCGATCTGTGCAAATACAGTATCAAACCTTACCGTATCTGTCGAAAACGAGAGCTTATCCATCGGATTTGTTGAGAAGTCCGGTTCACTGCTGCATGAGCTTATCACAAAAGCAGCAATGACACAAATAACTGGAAGGATGTATTTAAAACATAGTTTCATGTAACATTATTATTTTTTCGTTTTGGCATATTTAGCAGTGAAGTTAGGTGCGTACCAAACCCATAACTTCACAACAAACAAAACGATTATTTTACCGGAATATTTCCCAATATAGCCAAAAGGTGCTGCCAAAACTTATCCACCGAGGGGATATGAATCCGTTCATCGGGAGAATGAACACCACGAAGCGTCGGACCGAAAGAAACCATATCCAGTCCCGGATATTTTTCCAGAAACAATCCACACTCCAATCCGGCATGTATCGCCTTGATTTTAGGTTCATACCCAAAAAGCTCTTTATGAGTATCAACAGCCACCTTTAATATCGGAGAAGCGGGATTGGGAGTCCAACCGGGATATCCGTCTCCATGTGTCACTGTCGCTCCGATCAGTTTAAAAATAGATTCCACACGATGGGCGATATCATATTTTGCCGATTCGACAGAGCTTCGCTGACTGGTTACAATCTTAACCGTATTATCGGAAAGCATTTTTACAGAAGCCAGATTGGTTGATGTTTCTACTAATCCCGGGATAGTGCGGCTCATTGCCTGCACCCCGTTGGGACAAGAATAGAGTGCACTGATTAGTTTATCGGAACACGCTTTATCCATACAAAACTCTGGTGCTGAATCAGATTCCAGATCAATCCTCAGATTGGGTTCTGTAACCTTATATTCGTCATCAAGATCAGCCAGAAAATGATTTAATTCAATACGCAACGGTTCTTTGTATTTAAATGGAACAGCCGCATACGCTTTAGCTTCACGCGGGATAGCATTATGCAGATTACCTCCGCTGATCTCCGCTAAAGTCAATCCGAACCTTTCGTTTAAAGTCCATAGATATCTGGCCAGAATCTGGTTTGCATTTGCCAATCCTTTATCAATATCATCCCCCGAATGTCCTCCTTTCAGTTTTGAGACTTCAATCCGGAAGAAAAACAGACCTTCAGGAGTATTCACTCGTTTATATGGGAATAATATGGTAGAATCTATTCCACCGGCGCAACCGATGAAAACTTCGCCTTCCTCTTCCGAATCAAGGTTCAGCAGAATTTTACCGGTCAGGAACTCTTTTTCCAGAGCAAAAGCACCTGTCAACCCGGTCTCTTCGTCAACAGTAAACAGGCATTCAATCGCACCGTGTTGAATGTCATCTGAAGCCAGTACTGCCAATTGAGCCGCCACACCAATACCATTATCCGCACCAAGTGTTGTTCCTTTGGCTTTCAGCCATTCGCCTTCCACGACGGTTTGTATGGGATCCGTTTCAAAATTGTGCGATACATCACTATTCTTTTCACATACCATATCGATATGCGATTGCAATACGACGGTAGGCAGATGTTCCAAACCCGGAGTTGCAGATTTCCGGATCAAAACATTGCCGGCTTTGTCCGATCTATATGCCAATCCTTTTGTTTCTGCAAAACACTTTAAATATGCTATTATACGTTCTTCTTTTTTAGATGGACGGGGTACCTGGGATATCTCTTCGAAAAAAGTCCAGACTACCTGCGGATTCAAATCTTTAATTGTCATAATTCTAAATTTTTCATTTACCGAAAGTAGAAATTTAATCGGGGATAAGCCGAACTTCAAACAATTAAAAATGATTAAATACCGAATTTGCACCCGACTTTTAAAAGAATCTAAAGCCTTATAAGTTGATATTTCCAAATGAATCATTGTATATTTGCAACCCAAACCTTAAAAAAACGGGGATTTGGCGCATTTTGCATTCGTATCCTTTTCATTTTGATTTTTGACCAGCCTGACAGATTATCCGCTTTTCTTACTTAAACGGATATTTTGGCGGACTTCGGTAAAAAATCCAAACTCTAAAGTAAAAACAGGAAGTAAATCAGCCCATCCAACCGGTATTTAAGACTGGAATAACCTTGAAAAACCATTTTAAATAACACATTAGAAACCATCACTTTATTATGAAAAATATTAATTACATTCTGAATGGAGTTTTAGCTGTAGCAGTTATCGCTTTGTTTGTTTTACACTTTTCTTCAAATAAAAAATCTTCAGAATCACCAATCCTGACGAAAATCGGAGGTTCTGCCAAATCAAGCCGGTTACCGATTGCTTATGTAAATGTTGACTCTTTGCTGACTCACTACGATCTCGCAAAAGACCTCAACGAAACACTCCTCCGCAAACAGGAAAACTCTCGCGCAAGCTTAACCGAAAAAGGCCGCATGTTGCAAGGCGAGATGGCTGAATTCCAGAAAAAAGTGGAAAACAACGCTTTCCTTTCTCGCGAAAGAGCTGAAAGCGAACAACAACGTCTGTTGAAAAAACAACAGGAATTGCAACAGCTGGACCAACATCTTTCTACGGCGCTGATGGCTGAACAACAAAAAATGAACGAACGCCTCCGCGACTCTGTAAACGCCTTTCTTAAAGAATACAATAAAACCAAAGGTTATCATATGATCCTGAGCAATACAGCATTCGACAACGTGCTTTACGCTGAAGATTCTTATAACATTACCGATGAAGTGATTGATTTGCTGAATAAACGTTATCAGTCTAAGAAGTAATCGTATCATAACGAAATAAAGGCTGCAAGTGCTTCCACAGAAAGTATTTGCAGCTTTTTCTTTTTACAAAACACATATGCACCGCTATTTTATTTATCTCTCTTACAACGGAAAAAACTACTGCGGGTGGCAAATCCAACCCAATGGAATCACCGTACAGGAAGAACTGGAAAAGGCTCTCTCGACACTGCTCCGGCAACCCGTCGGCATCACTGGTGCCGGAAGGACCGATGCTGGAGTTCATGCTGCTCTGATGGTAGCCCACTTCGATATAGAAACGCCACTGGCTGATCCCCGCCAGTTAAGTGAAAAGCTTAACCGGCTGTTGCCCGGGGATATCTCCATCTCTCACATACGGGAAGTGAAATCTGATGCTCACGCCCGGTTCGATGCTCTTTCCCGAACTTACAAATATTATGTAACGGACAAAAAAGATGTATTTCGCGGAAATCTGGCACACAAGATTCATGGAAAAATGGATTTTGCCAAAATGAATGAAGCCGCACAAATACTCTTTGAATATATTGATTTCACCAGCTTCAGCAAACTGCATACGGATGTGAAAACAAATAACTGCCGCATCATGCATGCACAATGGATCGAGGAAAACGGAGTCTGGGTTTTTACCATACAGGCAGACCGCTTTCTGCGCAATATGGTACGAGCCGTGGTAGGAACGCTCTTCGAAGTGGGACGTGACAAAATAGACCTTGAGGGATTCCGTAAAGTTATCGAACTGAAAGACCGTGGCAAGGCAGGAACTTCAGCACCTGCACAAGCGCTGTTCCTGGTAGATATAGAATATCCGGAGAATATTTTCATGGATTGACAGACAGGGTTTAAGGAATAACCTCCGCTCCTGCCATCCACCGAATCTTATCTTATTGCACATAACCATTCATCTAGTTACCGAAGAACCTAAATCATTTAACGTAAAACGTATAACTTAAAAAGACATGTGGTTATTACTCGCTTTTTTATCAGCTGCCTTATTAGGCATGTATGACTTTTTCAAAAAAACCTCTTTGGATCACAATGCTGTGATTCCTGTTTTGTTTCTCAACACCTTATTCAGCAGTCTGTTCTTTCTTCCGATTGTAATCATCTCGTATGTGCAACCCGATTGGTTGAAAGACACTTTAATCTACGTGCCCCGTGTCGATTTCCAGACTCATCTTTATCTGATCCTGAAAGCTGTAATCGTGCTATCGTCATGGATCTTCACCTACTTTGCCACCAAACACCTACCCATCACCATCACCGGGCCTATCAAAGCCACTCAGCCGATACTGGTACTATTGGGTGCATTGATCATCTTTGCCGAGCGGTTGAATATGAACCAATGGATTGGTGTGCTGATTTCCATCTCCTCATTCTACCTGCTTTCACTAACCGGCAAAAAAGAGGGTATTCATTTCCGGAATAACAAATGGATCCTGTTCATCGTTTTGGGTACCATGACCGGAGCCATTAGCGGATTGTACGATAAATACCTGTTGAGAAACTTTGATCCGATGACTGTGCAGGTGTGGTATACTTTCTATCAGTTTGCCATTATGATCCTGATTCTTATGGTGATGTGGTATCCGCAACGCAAAAAGTCCACACCATTCGAGTGGCGCTGGAGCATTATTCTGATCTCCCTGTTCCTTTGCCTGGCTGATTTCGTTTACTTCTATGCTTTGAGTTTCGACGATTCTATGATTTCTATTGTTTCGATGGTACGCCGGAGCGGGGTTGTGGTTTCATTTATCTGCGGCGCTCTGTTTTTACGGGAAAAGAACATCAAAAGCAAAGCTATCGATGTGGTATTGGTATTATTGGGGATGTTTTTCTTATATTTGGGATCGAAAAACTAAGACAGTCCAATTACAACGATTATGAAGAAAATACTGTTTGCTATATTCCTCACCGCATGCTCGCTGAATGCTTCGGCCCAATACATTTCGCCCTTCTTCACAAGTATGCCTGACGATATCTTCAATTATCTGAGTGCAAACAACCGCAAGGATCTGGTTGATCTCTTCAAAGCAGGCAAAACGGCTAGTGTGGAAAACCTGCTTAAAGGGAAAACCGGGCTGACAGAGCTTTCCGACGACCTCCTTACCCTGAAGCTCAGTGAATCAGCTACAGCACAGATGAAGTTGTTGCCGCTAAACGATACGGTAAAAGTGATCGCCATCGTACAGACTGTAAGTGGAAATGCCAAAGACAGCCGGATACAGTTTTTCACCTCCATGTGGAATAAAATTGAAGTAGCAGAAGTATTACCTCCAGTCACACTCAATGATTTTATCAATAAAGAGGCCTGGGCTGAGAAGAACGATCCGTCAGCATTAGCGGCTTTAGACGTAACCTTCTTCAGCTATTCATTCTCTAAGAATTCAAACGAACTTACGGTTTCGCTGGATGCGGAAAACTACCTGAGCAAAGAAGATTACAAGCGCATTGCGCCGTTGCTCAAACCTGTATGTAAATTCAACTGGAAGGATGGAAAGTTTGTAAAGCAGTAACCTCACCCATAGAAAACCTCTTATAGTAAGAAAAATATAGCGCCCGGCTTTTCGAATAGAAAGGTCGGGCGTTCACTATCCTGCTCTCAAAGCCGAAACTTTGTCTATGGTATGCATTTTAAGATAATTAATCAGAAGAGGCAGTGCAATACCGACGATCGTGTATGGAATCCACCAGATCAATGCCGATGAGTTTATGACCGGGAAAAAACCCACTTGCCAGTCGGGAAGCAACGTATTATCGACAATTACATACGATATCAGCTTAAAACTGACAAAATGCAATGCCAGAATAGATAAGGTATGGCTTCCGATATATTCGAAGACCGGAGAAACTTTAGATCGTTGCGCAATCCATTTCGACACATACAACACGACGTATATCCCCATCAATCCAATCAACGGAAATAATACAGCGGCAACCGGATAAGGAATCTCCGACGAATAGAAATTATTCTTTACCAGATTAACCTGGAAAAAGAATGATGCGACGATAAGCAACAAAAAACAGACTCCGGCCAACCTGGGATTAAACGGTATTTTCCCTTCATTTCTCCTGAATATAAAACCCAGGAAGAACAAAAAACTCTGAGTCAACACCACATTAAAATAATATGGCAATTCAACCTGATTATACGACAACACATTCCCACCAATATAGAATACAAATGTAATGGCTAGCATCAGATTCACATTGGACCCGGGCAGCCGGATTAACGTGATCCTTCCTGCAATACTCAGAACTACCTCGATCAGGAACAGAGTCGGAATAAACCAAAATGCACATATCAGCTGTTCCCCCGATCTGAAGGTAAGAATATTGACTAATTCAGCCCATAGCTGACTATTGCTGTACTTATGGATATAGGGGAGGTAAAAGTGCCAATCTATAAGAAGATTATGCAGGAACAAGAATATAACACCATATGTGACATACGGTAAATAAAGCCGGGTAAACCTTTTCCGGATCAACTCCAGGGGTTGCATGAAATAGCTTTCTTTGAACAGGTATCCGCTAATAAAGAAAAACAGTGGAAGATGATACAGGTAGACGAAATCTCTTAACGGAGAATGGGTATGACCAACTACAATGGATATTATACCAATGCCTCGCGCGACATCCAGATATTGAATTTTTCGTAATCCCATTGGCATGGAAAGAATATAAGCGTTATGAATGAACTACTGATTTGTACCGCAAGTTACTTATAATTTGAACATTACAATGGATGTTTAATATCGCATTAAGACAATATATATATTTTTAAACAGCATTATCTATCCAACCTCCGTTCTTCCGGATTCAAGGAAATATACTATTCATGAGCGTCAGAATTGAGTAAAAAGTCAATAGCCGCAGTCGGCCGTTGACAGATACACCCTGTGCATCTCCAAAGGTTTTTACCGTGCGCTCACCTGCAGCATCGTACCAGCAAATGTCTGAATCTGAATTTTCAGAATGTCCGAATTTTCAGAATACCGTTTTCAAGTATATTTTCATATGCTTTTAATGTAAAAGATTACCCTTCTACATCATCACCCCTATTCTGTAAATTTTCTGATTCTATAAATTCTGATTCTGACTATTATCTGCAATATTGCAGATTTGTTGCGGATATTGGCATAGTCGTACGATGAATCACAGTAGAATGGGCCTACCCCCGTAGAATTCAACCTTTTTAATAAGAAAAGGCGGATGAGACATCCGCCTCGACTATTCATCATTTTTCTACGGTTTTATTTCCGATGCGACGGGAGGACTAAAACTAAATCAGACACATTATCCATTACCATTCTCCAGCTTTACCTATACTACATACCCTATGCAACCAATTAAATTCAACTACAATAATTACTGCCCCACTATCAATATTTGCGATACCGCAATGGTAATTTGGAGCAATATAGTAACTATAATCGCCATCTGAATAACGAACATCTGGTTTTCCTAAATATCCTACAACCTCTAATGAATCTAACCCAATAAATTTTCTTTTATATTTTATAATAGAATCCCCGATGTCACATCTTTCGTTTTTACAACTAAAGGAGTCATTTTTCCACTTTTCAAAATTCAAATTTAACCTATCGATTTCCTTAGTTGTATTATTACACCCTAAAATAAACATTATCAAGATGATACTTATTGCCGATTTAGTATTTATCATTATTTATATATTTCACCTTTCCCCGGTTCTCCTTAGCCTGTCACAAAACTCACACCAATCAAGGAACCGCAGTCAGCAGTTCGGCGAATGGCTCCTGCCTTCGTCGTCATAAAAGCAAGGCCTCCGGCCTTACCTTAGTGTAAATGTAAATAGAATTCCATAATCCTCTGCCTATTCCATCACCCTTCTGATGTTGTTTTCGGATCGGAACTCAAAAATAACAAAACTCGATAAATAATCACGCTTACTCATGCCGTTCAAAAACAGCGGTTTCAGGCCTATTGACTGAAACCGCTTTCTTTTTGCTTCGCAATACGTTGCCAGCCAGGAGGCTGGCTTTTAGCAATGACGAAGCGAGACGCTTCGCCAAACGGGGAGTAACAACTCCATTACCGGTCACGTTCCAATTGGTCAGGCGGTTGTGTGAATCGTAAAGAAAATCTTCCCGCTGAATTTGATTTTTCAGCCTGTCTTCACGGTATTGGAGATTACCTTCGCTATTAAAGCCAAACCAGTAGTTGATCACATTGTCAGCCTTAATCGATTCGGGGTAAACATTTCCATTCTTACCAATGCGGTAAATACAAGGTTATCCCTGAATCAACCCGGCGTACTCCATCTTCACACTATCGAACCATTCCCGCTTTTCCTTATGGGCAAGATCAATCGCATTTTCAATCAAAATAAGAGGTTTCATTTCCAGATATTGCAAAATAGTATTCAGTCGTTCAGGCAAAGAGCCTCCAGCCTCCAACACATTCAGCCCCAACTCATGATAAGTATGCTTCAGAAGTTTTTCCGATTCTTGTCGAAACAACTCGCTGGTCGGTCGATGGCCGTCCGGATCGGACGGAAACTCCACGGGTAAATGCACAATCAGGTCATAGTGACTTCGGGTATACTCTTTCACCGTTTTTCCAAAACCCATCATGGTCTCTTCAAACACACTCCATTCGGAAGCATATCTTTGTTTGTGTAATTGAATCATCCTCGGTTGCTCGGAGGGATTCAATCCCGTTCTCATCCGTGTAGTTCCGTAAATCCACTCCTGTAGGGGACATCCGTCAGAAATAAACCTGCCGGTTAAAGCCTGCTCTGCAATTACACGTTCAGTAAACCGCCTCATTCCCAACTCTACCAACTCATGGAAATTACACTTTTCCAAACGTTTGCCGGGAAATGCAGCGGGTAATATTTCCCGCATCGTTCTGGCATGTGTTACTGGCATTCCGGTAAGAAGGCTCAGGGCTATACTCGTCGTCGTTTTCCCTGTTGAATAAGTTCCGCTAATGGCTATCTTCATCATTTCCTATTTATTTTCCCAACACGTCCAATTGCGCTTTTCGTATTGAGGTGGTCGCGGGATACACCGGTTTAATTCCCATTCTTAATGACATTTCTTGTAATGTTTCAGATAATATAAGATCCTTATCTACGACAAACAACGTTTCAAATTCTTTGATCAAATGCTTTAAGCTGCACTCCTGCAATTGATGTATTCCACATTCTGCAACAAGGCTATCAATATGTATCACAAAATCATACTCCCGGATGGCATATTCCAATACAATTTTTCTCAGGGCAAACAACATCGAGGCGTATTCTTTGGATTTCCGGTGATCCGGATACACATGCGATTTGTATAACGATTCCATATATGACAATTCGTGAAACACTCCTCCATTTGAGATATAACCATCATATTGTTGCTCAATCTCAATCCGTTCGGTAAATGACGAAAGCACATACACAAACAAATCTGACCAATCACACTCTTCAATCGTTTCACTTAGATCATACTTAATAGCCCGGCAAGAATATGCCGTTTGCCTTATGATATCATATCCGGTAAAATAAGATAATGCCTGCACCATCAGCAATCTGTCCAGAGTCATTCCCCCTGTTACTGCAATTTTTCTCATTATTCACGATTTATTTTATGGGCAATCCTGAAATGTGCGTTAATTCCACCGATTTGACTTGACAGGGCTACGCATCTCCAGGGATCTCCTTTGACCAACACTTCATCAAACCGGGAAAAGGCTATATTTCCGGTGCACTGCAATTTTTCGAATGGCCTGTTATAGACAATAGAGCATTCTCTCAACCACATATTATTTGCCGATTCTCTATTCGTATTTTCCGATTTATATAGTAAAACCTGCGATAACTGGCCGGCTATACTGATGATATCCGGCATAATGAAGGCCCGGTATTTGACTCCGATCCCCTTCCGTTGTAAAAAATAGTCCTCGACTTTTATTGATGCAGAACATGTCTTTTTACCAATAGAGCAAAATACGTTTTCTATCATATGCTTCCTTTTCTTATATCCCAAAACGTACAAGCCGGTTATATCAACTTCCGGCGTTATATTAACCGGTCCGGCTGACCTTATATTTGCCGGATGATCTATTCCTATTTCTATTAAAACTCCTGCAATAGATACCTGACAACGACTTTGGTACCCATTGATGCTGTTTGCATCTTTTTCGGTCTCTTTAATTATTCCCCAAACTCTTACACTACTATCCTGATCCAGATAGGTGCAAAAGCTTACTTTCATCTTACAATAATTTATCCAGGAGGATGCTATCTCTTCCTCCGAAAAATCAAAAGCCGAGGCCAACAAGATTTCACTTAATGCTGAAGCGATGGTAATGTACTCTATCGTTCCCAGATGGCATGGCTTTGCACAATCTTCTACACCGGCATTGTTTCGGATATACACATTACCCACCAATTCATTTTCGACAAATGCGAAATTCTTATATTCATAATCCATAAACCTGAAGCCATTAGAAAAATATCTGAGATTCGCAGTTCCAAGAAATTCACTTATATCTTTTATGAATATATCTTCCATAGCTCTACAAAATGATGATTAGGTTAGATTAGAGGAAAAGAATGGATAATAAAGATCTATCAGGTAGAGTACTTCGGTATTAGGTAACAAAAAAATCAAAACTGCTGTAATTTTGAAATACCAGCAGAAGACAGAATATAAAAAAGCCCCTCTAAAACCCTTTACATCCTGTCTGACTGCTGGTATTCAAAACAATATCAGGACCCTTATAACCCTCATATAATACAAAGATAGAGTGATGGGGAGCAACTATAAAACGGATTTTACAGGGGATATTCACATCTGACTTCAATATTTCGTAAACGTGAAGATTGATTCACTTTTCAACATCAATAATTGATACTATTCCTCATTTTGACACTTAGTATTATGACTTTTCAAAAAAAATAGTTACTATATTTACGGAATCTTACTAATTAATATGGAAGCACAAAAACGGATTTTTACAATTGCAAAGAATAAACTATCTCCACAATTCAGACTGGCAGATGTTATTGCGGAACTTTTGAATATTGGAACCGATTCAGCTTATCGCAGACTCAGAGGCGAAAAAGAGTTAACAATACGTGAATTGCAAAAAATATGCTCACATTTCAGCATTTCGATGGATGAAATATGGAATCAACGATCCAGTGGTATTACCTTCAGATACTCCTCGCTTGACATTGTCTCTAATTCCACGAACTATTACAATTATATGGTTCAATTTACCCAGGCAATAGAACACCTGGCAAAATCCCAAAGCAAAGAAATCCTCTTTACGGCAGAGGATATACCTATATTTCATTTCATGCCTTATCCGGAGCTGATTTTCTTCAAACTGTATGCCTGGTATCAGACCATTTGTAACCTACCGATTTCCTACGACAAATTTGTTGAAGAGTTAGAAGAGAAAGACAAACTGCTGGACTGTTATAAAAAAATAATGGATGGCTATAACCACATTCCTTCAACAGAAATATGGACATACAACACGATTGATCCCGTGTTAAGGCTTTTGGAGTACTATTATGATCTGGATCGATTTGAAGATAAAGAGATTCCGAAATTATTATGTACTCAGCTTTTGGAAATGATAGAGACCGTTTCCCTATGGACCGAAATAAAAAAGAAGGGCCCAAAAAGCATCAGCGACTTCAACCTCTATCTGAGTCCCGTAAATCCTGAAAATAGTTTTATGATCAGCAAATGTAATGGAACAGCAACAGCCACCATAAAATTATTTACAATCAACAGTCTGGTGACATCCGACTCTTCATTTTGCAATGAAACGGAAAAATGGATTCATAACACCATTTCTAAATCAACATTTCTTAGTGGCGTATCAGCAAGGGAAAGGTTTCGTTTCTTCCAGCAACTAAAAAACAGAATCAACAATCTCGCAGAAAAATTTGAGAAGTAAACTCCTCAATAAATTCGTTATAACTCATCCTTCTATTGCAAATAAAAAACTCCGCATTGAATTCCTGCTTCAAATCAGGAACTCAATGCGGAGTTTCATCAATTTACCACGTCATCAAACATCTTCCGCCAGAACCGCTTCACAGATCCTGCGGTCAGCCTCTGTCAGTTCCTGCCCTCTGCGCCCTTTGACTTTTTCAAGCGTAGCAAAGAAATTCTTCATACCGGCCTTCTTAAAACCGGAAGCCCCACCTTCACTAAATGAAGGTACGAATGTGCGGGGAAAATCCGATCCGTAAATATTGCATCCCACACCAAGTACGGTTGCCGTATTAAACATGGTGTTGATCCCGGCTTTTGAATAGTCCCCCATCATCAGGCCGCAAAACTGCAATCCGGTTTTCAGGAAGCGACGCGTGGGATAGTTCCAGAGCTTCACTTCCGAATAATCATTCTTCAGGTTTGACGATTCAGTCCCGGCGCCCAGGTTACACCATTCTCCAATCACGGCATTACCCAGAAAACCATCGTGAGCTTTATTTGAATAACCAAACATGACTACGTTGTTCAACTCGCCCCCTACCTTGCAGTAAGGACCCAGAGTCGTTGCACCATAGATCTTAGCTCCCATATTTACCACGGCATGTTCACAGGCAGCAAACGGCGCCCGTATATGCGAACCCTCCATAATCTCAACGTCTTTACCCAAATAGACAGGGCCGTTTTTCAGATTTATGGTAGCACATTCGATAGTTACCCCTTCTTCTACAAAGAGTTTTGGAAAGCCATCAGCAAAATGAGTCTCTCCGATTACCTGCACCGTAGAACTCAGAGCTGCACTTTGGCGACCGTGTGTCAACAGGCGAAAGTCAGCCTCCATAGCTTCTCCATTCAGGGTGAAAATATCATAAACCTGATTGATCACAGTAAGTTTCCGCTTATACTCTACCCGACTATCCGGATTAGCCAGATTAAACGTTTCCCGGTTTCCACGGCAGGCAATCATCATTTCATCCTGATAAAGCGACTCTCCCTCATTCAGATGCAATATTGCATCGACCAGTTCGATAGACGGCAATACATTTCCCGCCACATAAAGGTTTAGTTCTGTTTCCACCAACGGAAACTTTTCAGCCAGGTACTCTTCGGTTAAGTAAGAAAATTCAGCTTTAAACACTTTCGCCCATTTCTCACGAATAGTCAATATGCCGATGCGAATCTCAGCAACAGGTCTGGTAAATGTAAACGGAAGCAAATCGTTACGATTTTTCCTGTCAAACAGTATTATATTCATTGTATTTTCGTAAAAAAGCCTCACCCTGATCATCCCTATGAAGGATCGGGGTGAGGCTAATTGTTTTAGAGTTATATTCAGGATACCCTTTTTGTAAAGAGCAGATCTTAATTTATCTCTTTCTCACAAAATCCACAAACGTATAGTCATACGCATGCTTCTCATCGGCTTTATGCTCTTCCCGTTTAACCTCTTCCCATTCGTCGTAGTTTACTTCGGGGAAATGCACATCGGCATCGGGAAATGTCGAATGCACAAAGGTCAGATACATTTTATCGGCCAGGGCTAAAGCTTCCTTATAAGCACCGGCTCCGCCAATAATAAAAATCTCTTTGTCCTTTTCGCTTAATTGAATGGCCTCTTCCATCGATGTACAAGCAATACAGGTGGTGCCCATCGCTTCGGGCATGGAGGTCAGCACAATGTTCTTCCGATTGGGCAAAGCCCCTTTCGGCAACGATTCAAATGTTTTACGGCCCATGACTACGATATGGCCTTCGGTTAATGTTTTAAACCGCTTCATGTCGTTGGGCAGGCGCCATAAAAGCTCCTGCTTTCTCCCAATGCCACGATCTTCGGCCAGGGCGCAAATTAATGAAATTGTTGACATAGCTTACCTAATTATTTTATGATTATACTGATACTTCGGCTTTGATGTGAGGATGAGGATCATAACCGCTTAGTGTAAAATCCTCATATTTGAAGGAAAAAATATCTTTTACTTCCGGATTGATCGTCATGCGGGGCAAGGATCTTGGCTCGCGGCTCAACTGAAGTTTTACCTGTTCAATGTGATTGGAATAGATATGAACGTCACCAAAGGTATGCACAAAATCTCCGGCCTTTAATCCGGTCACCTGAGCTACCATCATCAGTAATAAAGCATAAGAGGCAATATTGAAGGGGACTCCGAGGAATACATCGGCACTGCGCTGATAAAGCTGCAGGCTCAATCGTCCGTCAGCTACATAAAACTGAAAAAAAGCGTGGCAGGGAGGCAGCTTCATATTCTTGATATCAGCCACATTCCACGCACTTACAATGATACGCCGGGAGTCGGGATTATTCTTGATTGTGTTGATAATTTCGGTAATCTGATCAATAGATCCACCCTCGTAGTCAGGCCACGAACGCCATTGATAACCATATACATGACCCAGATCGCCGTTTTCATCAGCCCATTCGTTCCAGATACGAACGCCGTTATCCTGTAAATATTTCACATTGGTATCTCCGGTGAGAAACCAGAGCAATTCGTGGATGATGGATTTTAAGTGAAGTTTTTTAGTGGTGAGCATCGGGAAGCCTTCTTCGAGGTTGAACCGCATTTGATGACCAAAAACACTGATCGTACCCGTTCCCGTACGATCCTCCTTGCGGACACCTTCGTGCATAACCCGCTCTAACAAATCTAAATATTGTTTCATTGTTTGGGGATAAAAATATCTTCTTTTACGGCAAATCGCACAAAAATAAACAATCTGTGCAATAAAACCAATTATTCCGGGGCTTAAAATGACAAATTTGAATAAAAAAAAGGGGGGCTGTTTTCACCTAAAATGTCACTTCACAAAAAACGCACCTGATTGTATCTCAGGTGCGTTTGACTATCAGTTATTTAGAACCTATTTATCTAATTTAAAACTCCTACTGCCGACCATATTTCCATCGACAAATACATCGACCCTGTATTCTCCCGGGTAGAGATATTCCTGCACATCCCAATAAAGAGTCAAAGGGATCTCCTCACCCGCATATTCAAACATACGACGGCAAGAATAGTTAATATCCCGGTTTTCATAACGGAATACATCCATTCTGTTTTTAGTCAGAATATCGTTGTCGGGTTTCATAATACGGAGATAAACAAACTTCTCACCGGTAGCGGCAGTCACGTTCCGTGCGATCTTCAGATTAACCATAATCTGCGTCATTTTGTCAACCTTATTGATCGGTTTTCCACGTTTATTCAATCCGGTTACATTAATATCGGTAGCATTTAACTGTGCTGCCAGGGAAACCTTATCCGACAATTCCCGTCTTTCTTTCGACAATTGGGAAACAGTCTGCGTTGCTTCCGAGTACCGTTGCTTCACGTCCTTATTTTCAGCACGAAGCTCTTTGTTTTGCTTATTCAACGAATCAATCTGTACAATATAAGTGCGTAATACGGCACGTACAGTTGCCAGTTCTTTTTTCAGCTGACTTATGCGGCGGGCATTGGTCGATTTTACTGTACGTAATTCTTCCAGTAAACGTTGAACCTTTGTTTTTTCATTTTCATACAGGGTAAACAATGAATCATTATGAATATTCAGTTTATTATAACCCTCATATTGAACAGCCAGTTGAGAATACTCATCCTCGAGATCCTTCTTTTGAATATCAAATTCTTCAACCATGCCGCTTATCTCCTTCTGCTGACGCATAATATATACGACACTTCCTGCTATAATCAGTAGCAAGACAATCAGCGAAGCTACCAACCACTTGTTGTTTTTCGTCATAATTCCGTTTTTTTCTGAAAATCCGCTGCAAATGTAGTGGTTTTAGAGTAAAACGAAGGTCAAATTAATAATCTTTAAACGAATATGAATACGGAAATATTTCTGCAATCAAATCATTTATCGTACATTTGCGCACATTAAAAATAGCACATACTCTAACTTAAAAAATAGAAAAATATTATGTCAAAAGTAACTGTAGTAGGAGCTGGCGCTGTAGGCGCAACCTGCGCAAACGTACTGGCTATCAACGAAGTGGCAAATGAAGTAGTTTTACTGGATATCAAAGAAGGTTTTGCCGAAGGTAAAATCCTGGATATGTTTCAAACTTCTGCATTGCAGGATTTCGACACTAAACTGACTGGTGTTACCAACGATTATTCAAAAACTGCCGGTTCTGATGTAGTTGTTATTACTTCTGGTCTTCCCCGCAAACCGGGTATGACCCGCGAAGAACTGATTGGTGTAAACGCCGGTATCGTAAAGACCGTTGCTGAAAACATCCTGAAATATTCTCCTAAAGCTTTCATCATCGTGGTAAGTAACCCGATGGACACCATGACTTACCTGGCATTGAAAGCTACCGGCCTTCCGAAAAACCAGGTATTCGGCATGGGTGGCGCATTGGACAGCTCTCGCTTCCGTTGCTACCTGAGCAAAGCGCTCGATGCTAACATGAACGAAGTAGAAGGTATGGTAATCGGCGGACACGGTGACACCACTATGATCCCTGTTACCAGCATGGCTAACTACAAAGGTATCCCGGTTGCTGACCTGTTGAGCAAAGAAGAACTGGATAAAGTAGTGGCTGACACAATGGTAGGTGGAGCGACACTGACTAAATTACTCGGTACTTCTGCATGGTATGCTCCGGGTGCTGCTGCTGCTTATGTAGCTGAGTCAATCATCCGCGACCAGAAAAAAGTAATCCCTTCTTGCGTATTCCTTGAAGGCGAATACGGACAAAGCGACATCTGTATCGGTGTTCCTGCCGTAATCGGTAAAAACGGGGTTGAAAAGATCCTCGAAGTTAAACTGAGCGACGCTGAAAAAGCTGCTTTCGAAAAGAGCGCTGCTGCTGTACGTGCAACCAACGACGTATTGAAAGAGATCGGTGTATTGTAATCGGCTTTCTTTTTTAACCATATAAAAATCCCCGTCCGAAAGTTTTTGGACGGGGATTTTTTTGTTTTTCGGAAGAGACTCTGGTTTCCAATCCACCATTTACCAAACTGTCGCAAATATGCTACTATTATAGTCGGACAGTTTTGATTTGCGAAAAGCAATATTAAAACAGGCAATAGCTCCTGAATTATAATAATCCCAATACTCCGGAGGAGTATTCTGTACATAACCCCCAGATTCATCTGGGGATTATGCATAGGCAACTCCTCCGGAGTTGAGAAACGCGCTGAAGTTCTGGGCTGACTGTTTTTAATTTTATCGCAATCCAAACCGGCTTTACGATTACAATAATAGTTAGCCCCCTGAACATCTCCAAAGGTTTAGGCAGAAACCTTTTTTTCATCTATCTTTGTATCAACAAATTCCAAACTACTATGAGCCAACTGAACGAATTACTGAAAAGACGCAGAAGTACGCGCAAATATACCGGTGAACTATTGAAACCGGAAGAAGTAGAGTTATTATTGAAAGCGGCATTGATGTCCCCGGCATCAAAAAGCAGTAATCCCTGGGAATTTATCGTTGTGGAAGACAAGGAGATGCTGAAAAAACTGGCCGGTTGCAAAAAACACGGTGCTGCTTTGGTCGAAAATGCAGCATTGGCCATTGTTGTTGCTGCCGATCCTTTGAAAAGCGACGTTTGGGTAGAAGACTCATCGATAGCGTCTATTCTCATACAACTGCAGGCTGAAGACCTGGGACTCGGAAGCTGTTGGGTACAGGTTCGTTGCCGCGAAACCGAATATGGCGCAAGTTCCGAAGAATATGTAAAAGATGCACTCGAATTGCCTCAACAACTGGGAGTCCTGTCGATCATTGCCATCGGTCACAAAGATGAGTTCCGCAAACCGATCAATGAAGAAAAACTGATGTGGGAAAAGATCCATATTGGTAAATGGTAATAATAAAGATCTAAGACATATAGAACAAAGATAAAAGACCCAAGACTGAAACCCTTATTCCTCAGTCTTTATTCTTTTGTCTTTACTCTTTAATCCAACGACTTTAAATATGGCTGTAAAGAAAGACGAAAACAAACTGGCTACAGGGGTTGCAATTTTTGTAATCGGAATAATAACCTTACTGACAAAAATGCGAATTGCGCCTGTACAATCGCCCGTTTGGCAGGAGGTAATCGACTGGCGCAGTTACATCATCATTGCCGCATTGTCATTTCTGATCGTAAAAACAGACAAGACAATCGGCATTATCCTGTTGATTTTCGGTATTTTGCTCCGCGTCAGGGCCATCATGTGCTACATGGGCAACTGGGATGCCTATCTTACCCCCATTATCCTGATGGTGCTCGGACTAATTTTAATTGTAGGAGTCTTACGAAGATGAGAATAGTATTAATAGGAGCCGGTAATCTGGCTACACGACTCGGCCTTGCCCTTCACGAAAAAGGATGCGTCATTGCTCAGATTTATAGTCGCACGGAAGAATCTGCCCGTTCACTGGCTGAAAAAACCGGAGCGGCTTACACCCATCGGATCGAAGACGTTATTAACGATGCCGATCTCTATATCTTTTCGGTAAAAGATGATGCCCTCCCTCAACTATTACACAAAATAGAAAAGAACCAATCGCTCTGGGTACATACAGCAGGAAGTCTTCCGATGGATATATTCAAAAATCACGCGGAGCATTTCGGTGTTTTCTATCCGCTCCAGACTTTCAGCAAATCGAAAGATGTAGATTTTTCGACCATACCTATTTACATTGAAGCCAATCAGCCCCAACATCTGGATTCTCTCAAAAAGCTGGCGGCAAGACTTTCGAATCAGGTAATTGAAGCAAGCTCCGAGCAACGTAGGTATCTGCACGTAGCTGCTGTTTTCGCCTGCAATTTCACCAACCACATGTATGCCATAGCAGCAAACCTACTGGAGGGAAAAGGGTTACACTTTGATCACCTGTTGCCTCTTATCAACGAAACCGCCCAAAAGGTACACACGCTTCACCCCAAAGAAGCGCAAACCGGCCCTGCCGTTCGTTTCGATGAAGAAGTAATCAACCGGCATTTAAATATGCTGGAAGAAGAAAAACTCAGAAAAATATACCATCTGCTAAGTGAAAACATTCACGAAGCGGCTAAAAAGCAAAATAAGAGTTTATAACCTGTTTACCCCGGAAAAAACAACGATCAGAACCCGGAATAAAAAATAATCTTTAATTTTGCAGCTGTAATTCTTCGGGGCAGGGTGTAATTCCCTACCGGCGGTCATAGTCCGCGACTCCTTTGATTAAAGGACTGATTTGGTGAAATTCCAAAACCGACAGTTAAAGTCTGGATGAGAGGAGAATATTGCTAAGTACCGGTAAAATTTCACCGGACCGGATATTGTATTACGGAAAACGGTAAGTAAGGAATCATAGCTCTACAGAAATTATTATTTCTTTTCCCTGAGAACCGCAGACTTTTCCTGATACGATTTAGCTTCCCGATTAACTCCTCTGCTTTGCCCCGGCGACTTTACACAAACTATTTTCATAGATAAAAATTAAAACATGAGCAGCATCAATTACGATCTAAAAAAAATAAAAGCGCTGTTATTTGACGTTGATGGCGTGCTTTCCTCGGAAAATGTCCCTCTTCACCCCAACGGAGAACCCATGCGAATGGTTAATATCAAAGACGGTTTTGCTATGCAACTGGCCGTTAAACGCGGTCTGACCGTCTGCATCATTACCGGAGGTAAAACCAATGCCGTGAAAATGCGGTTTGAAAATCTGGGGGTACAGCATATCTATATGGCTTCGTCTCATAAAATCACCGACTTCAATGACTTTCTTTCGAAAACGGATCTGCTAATGGACGAAATCCTGTACATGGGCGATGATATCCCCGACTATCCGGTCATGAAACTGGTAGGCCTCCCCTGCTGCCCATCCGATGCCGCTCCGGAGATCAAAGCCGTTTCCAGATATATATCACAGAAAAAAGGCGGTGAAGGTTGCGGCCGCGATGTTATTGAACAAGTACTTAAAGCTCAGGGTAAATGGATGAGCGATGAAGCTTTCGGATGGTAAATTCATTTACGATTTATCCATTTACAATTTACCATTTTTAAGATTACAAACCTATAGCCAGGGCTAAAGGTTATAAACCAGCAATATGAAATTCTTCGACAACTTATCAGAATACAACATCCTGCTCGCTTCCAACTCTCCGCGTCGCCGGGAATTATTAAGCGGTCTGGACATCGCATACGAAGTAGTAGCATTGCCCGATGTAGATGAATCCTATCCGGCAGATCTGGTACACAGCGAAATACCCACCTTCATCTCCCGCCAGAAAGCAGCTGCTTATCAATCCCACCTGGGAGATAATACATTGCTCATTACAGCCGACACCATTGTTTGGCTGGATGGTGAGGTATTTGGCAAACCGGAGGATGAAGAAGATGCCGTGCGTATGTTGAAAGCTCTTTCGGGCAAAACACATGAGGTAATCACCGGCGTATGCATGACATCCAAAAACAAACAGAGCTCCTTTCACGTTACTTCAACTGTACGTTTTGCGAAACTGGACGAAGAGGAAATCCGCTACTATGTAGAGAAATACCGTCCGCTGGACAAAGCCGGAGCTTATGGCATACAGGAATGGATCGGCTACATCGGGGTAGAAGAGATGAGCGGATCCTATTTTAATGTAATGGGGCTGCCAATCCACCGGCTGTATAAAGAGCTAAAAGCTTTTTGATTTGCCAATCAGCCAATTTGCAAATAATCCAATCCGTGATATACTGATAAAAACGTATTACGTAAAACAGACAACTTAAAACTTAAATATATGTTTTCAGGAATCGTAGAAGAAGCAGCTACCGTAGTAGCCCTGCAGAATGACCAGGACAATCTGCACCTTACCATGCAATGTTCATTCGTGAACGAGCTGAAAATCGATCAAAGCGTAGCACACAATGGCGTATGCCTTACTGTGGTTAGTCTGACGGACAATACCTATACAGTTACCGCCATCAAGGAAACCCTTGAACGTACCAACTTAGGATTGCTGAAAGTTGGCGATAAGGTTAATCTTGAACGCAGCATGATGATGAATGGCCGCCTGGACGGACATATCGTACAAGGTCACGTTGACCAGACCGCTGTTTGCACAAACGTGGAAGAAGCAAACGGCAGCTGGTATTTCACTTTCGAATACGCTTTCGATAAAGAGATGGCGAAAAAAGGTTATATGACCGTAGATAAAGGTTCGGTAACGGTAAACGGAGTAAGCCTGACTGTATGCAACCCTACTGACAACAGTTTCCAGGTGGCTATCATTCCTTTCACTCACGAGCACACCAATTTCCATCAGATCAAACCGGGTTCTGTCGTAAACCTCGAGTTCGATATCATCGGCAAATACCTGAGCCGTATGATGCAATTCGCCTGATATTGATCGCGAGGATATTTAGATACATAATCCACCGCTAAGATAAGAGAGCACAAAGAAACACTGAAAACAGTGAAACTTTGTGCTCTCTGTTGTTTTATGGTGAGCATATTCGCCCCTTTGCATTTAAACGAAAAAAGCCGCCCCAAATGAATGAGACGGCTTTTGTAGCTTCGAAAAGCAATTTCTTACTTTCTGATACCAAGTTCTTTGATGATAGCACGATATCTTTCGATTTCGCGATCTTTCAAATAATCGAGTAAACGACGACGTTTACCTACCAACATTTTCAGAGCGCGCTCTGTGCTATAATCTTTGTGATTTGACTTGAGGTGCTCAGTCAAATGAGAAATACGATACGAAAATAATGCTATCTGCGCTTCAGGTGAGCCAGTATCAGTATTAGACTTTCCGTACTTCTCAAAGATTTCTTGTTTTTTTTCTGCACTTAAGTACATGTTCTTTTGTTTTATATATGTTTGACAAAATGTGGCGCAAAGATAATGCTTTCTTTTTGAACCACAATAGGTTTCAGCGAATTTTCAGAATAAAGACTGAAAGATAAAAGACTGGTAGATATAAGACTTCTTAGAATAAAGACTAAAAGATAAAAGACTGGTAGATATAAGACTTCTTAGAATAAAGACTAAAAGATAAAAGACTGGTAGATATAAGGCTTCTTAGAATAAAGACTGAAAGATAAAAGACTGGTAGATATAAGACTTCTTAGAATAAAGACTGAAAGATAAAAGACTGGTAAAACCATCTTCCAGTCTTTATTCTAATAGTCTTTAGGTCTTTAAATCTCTTATCTTTAAATCTTTTGTCTTTCGTCTTTAAGTCTTTCGTCTAATATCAATTCCCGCTTCCACCGCTGCTCTTCACATCATCATTCGAAATACCGCGTCTGGCTTTCTTGACCGAAACATCCATCTTGCCGAAGTTGTAGGTCAGATTCAATCGCAATGACCGTACCTGGCTAATGTATTCGCTATTCATTTTGTAATTCACATCAGTATAATTGGAGGTGTACTTTTTATATTTCGTAAATGGCTCGGAAACCGAAAGCGTAAGCATAAGTTTCTTTTTTAGCAGATATTGCGACACGCCTAAATTAGAGTAAGCATAAGTAGATGACTTACTTTGCAAACGAACCGAAGGAGAATACACCCCGAAATTACCATTGACTGATCCATCTTTCCAAAGAGCAAGCCGGGTTCCCAAAGAACCTCTGTAGCTTATCCCCTCACTGGTAATCGTATAACCGTTATTGGCCTGAAGTTTCACATAACTCGCTCCACCATTAAAGTAGACGTTAAACTTCTGGTTGGGGCGATAAGAAAAATACGTACTCAAACCGATATTCATATCTTTCCCGATATTTTTATAAGTGGTCATACGTACGGTATCCACCATGGAGGTTATCGACTCAATAGAGTTGTTCGTGAATGAACCGGTGGCTGTCAGACTAAAATTGATCTTGGGAGTGTAAGTACTGTACCCGAGTTCGAAAGAGTTTGCAATTTCAGATTTCAGGTCAGGATTACCATACCGGATATCCAGGCGGTCCATGTCATTACGGTACGGATTCAAATACCAGATACCCGGACGATAAAGGCGTTGCGTATAAGATGCCTTAATGGTTTTTCCCGGTTTTAACTGATAAGAAAGTGTAATATAGGGAACCACATTCTGCAACCGGTTCGTAAAACTGGTATCACTAAGTGATTTCGAAACCGCATCATTCCATGTTAATTCAGTACGAAGCCCGGTTTTCAGGCTGAATTTCTTCAACTTATACACATAGCCGACATAGGCTCCCAGGATGTACTGGTTATAGTCCAGTTCATTACTTCTGGCAGCATCATCCACCCATTGGTCATTCAGATATTGGTAGGTATCGGAATTACTGTCATTCTGTCGTAAAATAGCTTTTACACCGCATTCCACCTGATGCATCTTGGTCAATGGGTCGTAATAATCTATTTGCAAAGTCTGCTCGCGACTCAAAGCATCATTTACGGATCGCTGCTGATAAGGCCTGTAATTTAAAATATTCTCCGTTCCGGTATAATAGTTGTAAGTATTGGGATTGTTATCCAGTTTATAGGAAACGGTGAACGTTTTATCCGGTTTCTTAAAAGTCTTCTGATAGTCAATATTACCTGATACTGAGCCATAAGTGCTTTTACCATTCGAATTCATCCGGTAATTACTGGTCATCACTTTTTGCTGATTTTTAATCTCTGTTTCCGAAGAACTGTTATTGCGATTGTCTCCCTGATAGCCCCAGAAAGACATCGTGATCAGGTTTAGCGAATCAATATCGTAACTGGCTTCTCCTGAAAAATTCTGAGACAGGCCGCTCGAGTTGCTTTTCCCCGACTGATTGGTATAATATTGATTTGCGGCACTGGAAACGTAGTTTTCCCGATACGACGTATATTCATTATTGGGCCGTTTATACTGATTGGCCGAATAGCGTGCCGAAAATCCGAACTTGTTTACCTTTGTGGTCAGGTAAACACTTCCGTTCATACTCCCAAATGAATCAAATCCGGCACTGACACTACCGTTATACCCATTCATCGTTTTCTTTATCGTAATGATATTGATAATTCCTCCCACGCCCTCTGCTTCATATTTTGACGACGGATTGGTAATTACCTCAATATCCTTGATAGAATTAGCCGGCAGACTTTTGATTACCTCTTTGAAGTTTTTCGACATCATCGAAGAGCTTTTACCATTGACCAATACTTTGTAGTTAGACTGGCCATTAAGCGTGATATTTTCATCCCCATCCACTGCCAGAAGCGGCACCTTACGAAGCATCTCCAGCCCATTACTGGTCTTGGAATCGGGGTCAGCTTCGATACTGTAGGTGATTTTATCCACATCGACTTTCACCAGCGGCTTTTGCGCCTCTACGGTAACGGTCTTCATCATGGCACCTTCGGTCATATTCACTTTGCCTACATCTGTCTTTGCATCGGTTATTTCGACAGCGACTTTCGCTTCGGTATAACCCAACGCTGATAATACCAGGGTATATTTCCGTTTTACATTTACCGGTATGGAAAACTTACCGGAGACATCGCAACTGATCTTTTTCATCAGTTTGGCACTGTCAGTCTGCAACGTTACAGTTGCATAAGGAATACTCTTTCCGCTGTTTTGCTCAACAGCCTGCCCGGTGATCTGATAAGCCGGGGTTTTGTTTTCTGCACTCAGGCTGACACAGCCGATCAACAGCAGAAGCAACAACAATCTTTGTTTCATTTTTAATGGTAGTGTGTTAATTGTGTATTTTGAAAAACTATCTATTGAAAATATTGATTCTTTCTATAATGCAACTGTCAGGATGTTTATTTTAAATACGACAGCTACAAGCTGTCTCAATTTTGGGCACGAGTTACGCTATCGCTAAACTCGCGCCAGTGGGGGAAAATATTGATTCTTTCTACAATGCAACTGTCAATTTGCCCCCCCTAAAAACGCCGCACCAGCTTTCCGTTCCAGTAAAGCTGCTTCATCCACTAGCGCGAGTTTAGCGTAGCGTAACTCGTGCTGAAAATCTAAACAGCTTGCAGCTGTTTTAGAATTCGGAGAATTCTGCATTTCAACAAGGTTCAATATTTACGAAACCTTTACCTCCTGAGAAATCCACAGCACTACTATAAGGATAACTTTCCGGTCTATCTACAAAACCGGATTTTACCGGATTATTATGAATGTAGTCAATCGAGTTTTCTATTGCATAAGGCTGTGTCGACAATTCTACTGGCTGATTATGATGTTGCCAGAACTGGTATTTACTATTACTCGAACTCCTTTGTCCAGCCCGCTCAAACACCCAAAGCATCCATTGTTTCCGGCTTTCCTGCGGATTCTCTTCAATTGCATGGATAATTTGTTTTGACGTATGTCTTTTCAAATCTCTCAGGATATTCTCCAGGGAGCTTTCTCTTCCTTCGATCACCAGATGGACATGATTACTCATTATCACCCAAGCATATACAACAAGTCCTTTTTTCTCAATACAATAATTCAAACTATCTACTATAATATCTTTGTACTGAGGTCTTGTAAATACATCTATCCAATTAACTGTCGCAAAAGAAACAAAATAAATAGCGTCCGGATTTCGGAATTTGTATTTTCTACTCATGACAATTGATGTTTATTTTAAAATTGAGACAGCTACAAGCTGTCTTAATTTTGGGCACGAGTTACGCTATCGCTAAACTCGCACCAGTGGAGCCCCCCTAAAAACGCTGTACCAGTTCCCCATTCCAGTAAAGCTGCTTCACATTTGGGAGTCCGATGTAATATTCTGTCCGAGACTCCTTTCTGTCCATTAAATAAGCTGCTTCCTGCGGTATAAAAAGAGTATCATTGCTGATTTTTATTTTCTCATAAAAATCTGACTCTTGTTTTGCTGTTTCAAAATTGGAATAATCAATCCCCTCCTCTATCCTGACCTTATGATACAACATTGTATCGGCAGAACTCAAAAAAACGATATTAATCAGATGTTGCTTCTCCAAAAATCGTGTCTTTTTCCGGAATTCAAGATTAAAAACATGATACCCGATATTTGCCAGAAATAGTCCGACAAATAAAGCCAATACCCCAAGACCTATTTTATCACTTTTTTTCATCTTCATTGTGTTTGGACAGATAACGATTATACTCCAGTTCTACATCAGCACATGAAATCCCAAGCAGATTCATATTTTTAAATAATTTAGGTAGCTCTTGTGCCAGAAACTCACTTCTGCGCAATGCCAGGACCTGCTGATATGCCTCTTCGGAAAGAAAATACCCAATGCCTCGTTTATTATAAATCACATCATTTGACTGCAATCGTTCATAGGCACGCATCACCGTATTGGGATTAACCTCCAGCTCTACTGCCAGATCCCGCACCGAGGGGATCCTGTCCAGTGGTTTCCACTCTTTGGTTAGAATCTGTTCACACATCCAATCGGCTATCTGTAGAAATATAGGTTGTGCATCATTGAATTTCATATTTTCGCCTCTCTTTCTTTTAACTTCAAATAGCTTATCCACACCAATGCCGCAGTAAACACAATAACAATTACGGCTTGTAAAATAGGGTATTGATGAAATAATCCGTCATCCAGGATCACCTTTCTATGACCATCCATTATATACATTGCACTCAGAAGGTCTGTTCGGACGGGTAATAGTGAGGCCTGTTCGGAAAGTAACTTCAGCAATATATTTTCCACCGTACTGAAAATAAATCCGATTATCATGATCGATAAAAACGTTTTGAGCATCGCACTTTTTTTAAAATAGAATTGACCTAAAACGAATAATACCCATCCTAAGCAAAACGTAAGTAACGCTTGCACCCAATTATTATTCCCAGCCAAAGATCTCATCGAAAAGCCTGAACGAGTAACTAATTCATAAATAAACTCATATAAAACAAAAATCGAACCATAAAAGAATACCGGAAGAACTACACTGCTCAATATCAAACAGACATATTTCTCCAAATTAGTTGCAGGCATTATCAAAAAGCGAGAGACATTCTTTCCCCGTAACATTGAAAAACCCAGATAAAAAAAGTACAAGAGACTAAAAGAAGATATCCCATATAACAATTCAAATGATACTATATTCATCGTACCTCTATTTCTAAATGTTATATACCCCAGCATTAACATCAACAGCGGAGCTATTATTGCCAGAATCAGTCGAATCTTCTGTTCCGCCCAGTATCGTACCAGCAACGCCCCACACACGCATCCAACTAAATGTATTTGACTCCATATAAGATTAATTCGTTTACTTCCTGATCAAAACGTTTCATCAGCTTACGATTATAATAGTAAGCTTTCACTCCCGGCAACGACAAACTCAACATCACCTCATCACCGCCACTTGTCGCTTTGGCAAATTCGTTAGTTATCATGAGCGTATCGTTTACAATAACCATGCTTTTGTAATAAGGCGTCAATATTGGTTACTGTCAACCTCCATTTTTTTATCCCGCACTTATGTCTATTTTTGCCACTTAACCGGTTAGTGGAATCTATCACACTGACCACCTTTATGCTATCACGAACCGAATCAAACAGCTCCGATTTATCCAGGCGCCATTTGTTATTCACAAAATTGTATTTGTGATAATAAATATTCCCCAGCCAGGCTGATAGAAAAACCAAAGCCAGAACGGCTAATCCTATATTACTTTTTTTCATCGTCAAAAATTATTTAATGATTACACCCTGGCCTGCTTCTCTGTGAACTTCAAATACGCTACATAGATCATCCCACCAAATAGAAGCGCCGACTTACAACAACTGATAAAGGCTGATAGTCAGAGAAGAATACCATTATCCAGTTGAGTCAGAAATTTTCCCATGCGAGTAGCTAACCTGGTCTAATACGCCGCCACCAAACAGATCTGTTGAAATTAAATTTCCGGATCAGTTTATATCCGATTACATAATAAGCATATAATAAAACACCAACACCAGAGACAATACAGAATAAATCAATTGATTTTTGCTGAAAACAAAGAAACCTACATAAACAGTATAAGACACTGATTGCTACTACAAAGAAGTGATACAGATTATTGCGGATATAACTATCCATTGTACCTTGTCCCTGAAACAACAACATTCCCTGATCCGGAAATGCCATTTTACAAATCAGCCAATCCAACAAAAACGCCATTTCCGATGTACAATACCACCGGAATAATCAGATGGTTAATCAACAGGAACAGATATTTTTTCTTCCCGCGAAGCCGGAATCATAAGAAAATTTGCGGCTGTCTTACGTTTATTCAATTCAGTAAAAGCCAAAGCCATTTGCACTAATATATAAAACCGAAAAACACCACCAGAAAAAACAGGCTCTTCTATTCGTCCGGGACCATTCCCCCGGGTTAACCATGTGTAATGAACGTTTTGATAAAACCAGGCGCATTAAAGTACCGGTCACAAACCACAGTAACAGATTGGCAATTTTCTTCTCTGTCCAGTATCTATGGTAAATAATGCACCAAATCGTTGTATATTAAATCTATCGTTCATCATTGTTTAGCATTAAATTGTTTGGTGATTTTTCCGTTGATATAGACTTGTTCGACTTTGGGTAAATTGATTTCAAACTTCACATCCTCTGGCCGTGAAGTTGCAATACAAATTGTCTTTGGCATAAATAAAGTGTCTCCATTTATCTTATAATCACGGTAGAATGATAACAGTTGAGATTGAGTTCCATCCATATGCACATTGTCTTTTTTTCAATATCTCCAGTTCTTCAATAAACAATTTTACTTGTATCATTCAAGCAAACTACTTTTATGCTATCTGCATGTTTTTCATATAACACGACTCGTTCAAATTCAGCTCTTTTGGGTTCAAAATTCAATTTATGGTAGTAAATATTCCCACATAATGCAGCAAAAAAGACTTACTGCCAACAGAGTCAGTACGATATTACTTCTTCTCATAATTCTAAAATAAAGTATTAGACTTTAATTTGCTTTTCACTGAACTTCAGGAAAGCCGCATAAACCAAGCCGAGAATAAAAAAAACAACAATTGGAATAGAATAACGATAGAAGTCAAATAACAATCCATCATCATATTGCATTTGATAAGAAGCATAGTAAGTCTCCAATCGTCCAAAAACATCTCCACCACTCAGTCGGGAGTCAACGAATGTGTGAAAAAGGAATGAATTGAGCAGATTTAATCCAAGGCAGAAACCAAAACCAATTAACGCAACGGTATAAAGAAATTGATTCCTCATAAACGAGAAATATCCCAGAAAAACAATTAGACAAAAGAATAAAGCCACAACAAAATCATACGCTCCATTATACCAATCTTCCATGAAAGAATTATCAAGAAATAACAACTTTGATTGAGGATAAAAACAGATGATATGTCAAATTATCAATCAAAAAGATTGAACCGAAATAAAACAATATAGGGAAGACAAAACCGATAATGAGTAGAAATAAAAACTTTTCAATTTTCAAAGCTGGCATCATCATAAAAAACAGCATCTTCCTTTCCCTTGGTCAGATCACTAAAAACAATAATCATCTGGATTGCCATAAACAAAGGAAAGATAGAGAGGAACAATGGTATTTCTATATTGTCAATCATGTGTTTATTCTCTAAAACCGACCTTTGCGTATCCATAAACATCCAGAACAATAAAAGAAACGCTATCAACCAATACAAACCGTTTACTAAATTCTTCTCCGCCCAGTAGCGCACAAACAGCGCAACAAATCGTTGTAAACTAAATCTATCGTTCATAAATTAATGAATGTAATGATGAAACATATCAGAATCTGCCTCTGCAATTTATCTGTAATTGATTGAAACCCCTCTAGCGCGAGTTTAGCGATAGCGTAACTCGCGCCAGTGGCTTCAAGTCGTGTAGCCGGAAGAAGAGCCATTGCTATTGCATGTACAACTATAGCTTTTAAACGAAGGTTTCCTCTCGCAATGCGCAACATCGAAAAGAAACGTTTTGAGTCAAACTCCTCTCCCATTTCAATTGCCGTCAAATAACCGCTCAATCTCCTTCTTATTTCCTTCCACGGCATTGAAGAGCATCTCCATATCCACTTTGCTGTATTCGCCGGTGGTATTTTCCACCACGCCCCAGCGGCCTTTGAGACCGGTTTCTTCGTAGAGCGCCTTTTCATCTTTGACCAACTCCCGGAAGGTTAGTTTCTCTGTAATCCGATCCATAGTCCCACTGAGCAACACGCGGCTATTGTTCATAATCACCACCGCATCAATCAGGTTTTCGAGGTCGCGAACCTGGTGAGTGGAGATCACGATGCAACGCTCCTCGGTTGCCGCCGAAGCCAACAGTTTGCGAAAGGTACTTTTAGATGGAATATCCAGCCCGTTGGTCGGTTCGTCCATTAGCAGCAGCGGCGTTTGGCAAGCCAGAGCAAAGGAGATAAACGCCTTTTTCTTCTGACCATGCGACAGTTTCGCGAGGTTTTCATTTTCATCCACTTCAAATTCATCCAGACAGTTCTTCAGCAAGTCCTCATCAAACTGCGGATAAAACACCTTATTCACCCGCACGAAGTCTTTCATCTTCATCGAGGGCAAAGCGATTTCATCCGGTACATAAAAGAGATTGCGCAGGAATGCCACTTCCCTTTTTGCAGGTGTTAATCCCATCACCTTACATTCACCTGATTTCGGAAAAAGTAATCCGCACATCAGATTCAGCAAAGTAGTCTTTCCTACTCCGTTTTTACCCAACAAGCCGTAAATATTACCGGCATTAAGCGACAAACTAAGCCCCTCAAACAGAGCCTTCTTCCGTGTATACGAAAACTGCACATCTTTTAATTCTATCATGGCCTTAACCTTTAGGTGTATTAGTTTATTAGTACACTGCAAATGAAATACTTTTTTATTAAACAAACAAATATTCAACTAATAATTTTACACAATTTATAAAAACCCGGAAACACCACCCCTCAACACCCTATATTTAGTTATAGTTTACTTTAGGTTTAGTTATGGTTGACTTTATGATAATATAGACATAACACAGTAATAAAATAGAGATAAAATAGTGATAAAATACTATTTATAAGGACTATTTTATCATTGTATTAACTGTATGATACAATAATCTAACCTTTATTTATACTTAAAGTCAACCATAACTAAACCTAAAACCAACCTTATCAAAACATCAGGCCGGTTACCCACATATTGGGACTACAGAATTACCATCAAAAATAAAATTGCATGTTTACGCTCTATTCCATTTCAAAAATTTCAATCTTAAGAAACAAAAATCCTAACTGATTTTAACTCCATTTCACCGCTTTGTAACTGATTGACTGCTATTTTCCCGTTTTTTTGTCGTACCTTTGCGCCTAAATTTAAAAAGTGGAGTGATCCACATAATCAGTAGGTATGCAAAAGATTAGAAACATTGCGATTATTGCCCACGTTGACCACGGCAAAACAACATTAGTAGACAAAATGCTGGCAGCAGGCCACCTTTTCAGAGAAAACCAGAATTCTGGCGAACTTATCCTTGACAACAACGATCTCGAACGTGAACGCGGAATCACCATTCTGTCGAAAAACGTTTCTATCCAATATAAAGATCACAAGATTAATATTATCGATACTCCGGGCCACGCCGACTTCGGCGGTGAGGTAGAGCGTGTATTGAATATGGCTGACGGCTGTCTGCTTTTGGTAGATGCTTTCGAAGGCCCGATGCCCCAGACCCGTTTCGTATTGCAAAAAGCTTTGCAAATCGGTCTGAAACCTATCGTGGTAATCAATAAGGTAGACAAACCCAACTGTCGTCCGGACGAAGTACACGAAATGGTATTCGACCTGATGTTTAACCTCGATGCTACCGAAGAGCAGCTCGACTTCCACACTATCTACGGTTCGGCTAAGAACAACTGGATGGGTGCAGACTGGAAGAAAGAGGAAAGCGACATCACCTTCCTGCTCGAATCCATCATCGAACATATCCCTGCTCCCGTATACCGCGAAGGTACTCCTCAGATGCTGATCACCTCGCTTGACTACTCAAGCTACGTGGGTCGTATCGCTATCGGACGCGTACACCGTGGCAACCTGAAAGAAAACCAGGACGTAATGCTTTGTAAAAAAGACGGTTCTTTCGTAAAATCACGCATCAAGGAACTTCATACTTTTGAAGGTCTCGGCCGTATGAAAGTATCAGAAGTAAAATGTGGTGACTTGTGTGCATTGGTAGGTATCGAAGGTTTCGAAATCGGCGACTCTATCGCTGACTTCAACGAACCGGAACCACTTGATCCGATCGCTATCGACGAACCCACCATGTCAATGGTATTCACCATCAACGACTCTCCTTTCTTCGGCAAAGAGGGTAAAATGGTAACTTCACGCCACATCCACGACCGTCTGATGAAGGAGCTGGACAAGAACCTGGCTCTTCGTGTAGAGAAATCACCGGAAGCTGACTGCTGGACTGTATTCGGTCGCGGTGTACTCCACTTGTCGGTTTTGATCGAAACGATGCGTCGCGAAGGCTACGAACTTCAGGTAGGTCAGCCACAGGTTATCATCAAAGAGATCAACGGCAAAAAATGCGAGCCTATCGAACAGTTGACCATCAACCTGCCCGAAGAATCGGCAAGTAAAGTGATCGACGTGGTTACCCGCCGCAAAGGTGAGCTCCTGATGATGGAGACTAAAAACGAACGTGTAAACATCGAATTCAATATACCTTCACGCGGTATCATCGGTCTGCGTAACACTGTGCTGACACTGTCTGCCGGTGAAGCGATCATGGCACACCGTTACCTCGAATACCAACCCTGGAAAGGCGATATCGAGAAACGCCTCAACGGTGCGATCATCTCTATGGATGCCGGCAACGCGTTTGCTTACTCAATCGACAAACTGCAGGATCGCGGTAAATTCTTCATTGATCCACAGGACGATGTATACGCAGGTCAGGTGGTAGGCGAGCACGCCAAAGAGGGTGACCTCGTGGTTAACGTAACCAAATCGAAGAAACTGACCAACATGCGTGCATCGGGTTCTGATGACAAGGTACGTATCATCCCGGCTATCAAGTTCTCTCTCGAAGAAGCACTTGAATACATCCGCGAAGATGAATACGTAGAGTTGACTCCGAAGAGCATCCGTCTGCGTAAGATCATCCTTGATGAGAACGAGCGTAAACGTATGTCTAAGAAGTAATTTGAATTGAACACAACAGTGGTAAGACACTGAGTGTTTTTATAATATTAAAAGGGCGAGTCCGGTTGGGTTCGCCCTTTTTTTTTGTTATTATATTATGATGGGCAAATGATAACCTCTTCGAAGAATCACTATTTTTGTATCAATTAAATCGTTCAGAATGTGAATATTCAGGCTGAAAAATTAGAAATCATGCGAATGGTTTTGGAAACGAAGAATCCCAGAATCCTCAACGCGATCAAAGCTCTTTCAGAAGGAAGAGAACGAAGACTTCTGGAAATCACTTTCCCAACATGAAAAGGAGGATATTCTTGAGGGACTTTCCGATATCGCAAATGAAGAGACGGTGGATTATGAAGAGATGATCAAAAAACACCGCTAACGATGAGAAAAGTCAGGCACTCCACCCTCTATTATCGTTATGATAATTCAACCATCTATATAGTAACACTGTTTGATAATAGACAGAACCCTAAGAGAATAAAGAAAGATATTGAGAAATAAGAGCAACCGTCTGCGTAAGATCAACCTCGATGAAAACAAACGTAAACACTTGGCTTAGAAGTAATCTGATACAAGTTATTCAAGATAGAAAAGGACAAATCCGGCTGGGTTTGTCCTTTTTGTTTATGATTCACCCTAAAAGACTTAGTAAAATAAAAATGGAAAACAACGAAAAGAAAATACAGAAAAGATTATCTTTGAAAATGGCATAAAACAAAAAACCCGGCTTCATCACCAGCAAAAAGACTGGGAGAGGAATCACCGGGACTACAGTACAAAGATAAATATAAATGAATATCCTTATGTGTACCTAAACTCATTTTTGTAGGTAACACTTGCGATCAATAACCTGTCAAATATAACCGGGCCCAAATACCGACGATTGAATTTGTAACAAAACTCATTGAGGTACATTTGTATATATTCCGGCTTGACATCATGGTACATATCCAATAAAAGTCGTTTGGCATTGCTTATAGCGATATGCACCCATGGCAAAACTTTAGCAATATCTTTGGATTCTACCACTTGAGCCTTATGTTCTTTGACAACATCTTTAATTTGAACGAACGAAGTGTCATCATCTGATATGACAGTAGCTGAAGCTGAGAGAGAATCCTGAGCCACCGGTGTTATGGTTTTTGCTTTCAGGTCGGGAATCACGATCATTTTTATATATCTTACCTTCTTAGGTTTTGCATTTTTGCACTCCTGGTCTGGTATTTTACTCACTGCCATAATCATGACTTTTGTTTTCTTTTGGCTACCTCTGCCTCGTTTTATAGGCTTATTCTTCTCTTCAACAGGCGTTTCTGTAGAAAAGAAAGCACAGTCCAGTTCAACTTCGTTGCTCAATTTATATAAGCCATCACGATTACCCATACATATTCTCAGCTTATGCAGCATGTGCCAAATAGGTTGATAACGCTTATGCGATAATTGCCTTTGAATCTCCTTCGCCGAGAAGCTTTTCTTGGTAGAGGTTAAGAGAAGCATTGCAAAAAACCAGTACCGGAATGGTAGTTTTGACTTGTGCATTACAGTGCCACTCTTTAATCCAATTCGATGGTGGCATTTTTTGCATTCAAAACAATCTTTGTCCCTTTTCCAGTAATGCTCTTTGCATCCACAGACAGGGCATATAATCCCTTCGCGTTCGCGAAACTCCCGGAATTTTGCCTTACAGCTTTCTTCGTCGGGATAATTAATGGCGAAATCTAATAGTTTCATGATAGTAGGATTTAACTCTACTATTAAAACAATTATCCATTAGGTATGTATCGGGATATTCATTTAAGAAAATACCAAAGCCCATACTTGTCATTTTTCAAAAAAATGATTGATCTCAGCCCAGATATAATCAAGGTGATCTTAATGAGCAATTTTCGCTCGAATAAATACACACAAGCAGAATTAGATGACATTCAGAATAATCATATCAAAAAGCTAAATGAGTGCAAAACAGCACGACAACGAGAAGTTCTGAAGATACGTTCTTTATCCCCTTTTAATTTAGACAATGCATCCTCAGGAAATATCCACATAACACTTACCCGCAAAACAAAGAAATTATTCAAAAAGACCATTGATGAGTTTTTTGATGAATCAGACATTTGTCATTGCTGGATTTTTGAAGGAGAAAAACCGATCTTAATAAGCTACGACGGATTTTGCCATAACGGCATTGACAAATCAATAAAGCTTTCACAAAGGGAGATTGATAAGTACTCCAAACATGAAATGGATTTTTCGGAGATGTAAAATAAAAAGCATGGTGTTGTGTTCTGCTAAAGCCTCCCAGATTGAGCAAACATCGAACAGATAACATAAGAAGTCCGGGTTCAGCCATTAAGACTGAAGCCGGACTTCTATTTCACTATCTAAAAATAATTAATGCAAATAAGAATTCTGCCGAAAAAGTAAGCATACATAAAACCGGATTGTACCTTTGTAGTAACAGAACCCGTTTTGCATACCATAAGAACTGCATTCGGGTCATTTTTTTATGGAAAAGCTAACCAATATTCATCCCGGAGAAGTTCTGCTGGAAGAGTTCCTCAAACCATTAGGAATTTCCGCATATCGTTTATCCAAAGACACGGAAAAAGTATTTTTCAAAATCTCACCTGATATCCTGTTCCATAGACTGTAGTGAGCCACAGTCCCAAAAAGCGGTCATACACCTGATAAACTTTGTTTTCGCAGGTAACCATTTCCTTGTCGAGTAGCTGTTTAATAGCGGTTTGCACCGAAGCAGGGGACAACAGACCGTGCTTTTTGATAAATTGGCCTGAGGTAATGCCGGTGGCTTTCCCCTCTTTGGCTATGGCATACAACACTTCTTTCTGCCTCTCAGTCAGAAATGACAGCGTACTTAGAAAAAGTGGTTCGTAGTCGGCTATTTTTCCGGCAATGGCCTCTTTGACCAATTCGGAGGTACATGTTTCTCCATTTCCCGTCAGTGCAAATAGTGCATTAAAAACAGATTGCATATACCAGGTGTGACCTTCAAACAAGCCATAAACCGCTTCCACCAGATTGCCTGATATAGCTTTGTTGCTGTTGGAAAAATGTTGAATAACGAAACTCACATATTTCTCCAACTCAATCGCTTTGAGCGGAAGCAGGCTTACACTTTGGTAAAACGGACGCGAGGAACTGAAAAAAATATTCTCCATCAAATGGCGCTGGCTTCCCGCAAAAATAAACTGAGTGTTTTTGCAGTGCTGAATATGCGTCCGCAAAAGAGCCTCGATATTTTTCTCGGGATAAGAGGCGATTTGCTGAAATTCATCGATGGCAACAATACACGGCTTGTCAGCAGTTTCAAGGTATTTGAATATCTCTTCCAGGGTGAATTCCGCTTCCGGTAGATCGCCCAAGCCAATATCAAATGCAGGTTCTCCGGTAAGCGAATCCAACTTAAAAGCAGGCCGCAAAGAACTGATGACAGCAAAAAACTGCTCTACAAAATTCCTTCCCCGTGGCTTTAGGGTCGTAAATATTTCCTTTCCCAATTTAAAAACCAGCTCTTTCAAATTTCCGGTTGCGTAAATATCGATGAAAAAGGTGTAGTAGTTTTCAGCTATTTCCGGTTGATGAAAGCTGTGTTCGATGAGACCGGTTTTCCCCATTCTGCGGGGCGAAATAATAGCAAGGTTATTGCCGTTGGTCAGATACCGGGTCAAATCAGAACTCTCTTTAATCCGGTCGCAGAAATATTCTTCCGAAACATAACCACTTGTTATAAATGGATTTAATATCTTCCTCATGACTATTAATTTATTCACAAAGGTAATTATTACATTTCAATAATCTGATTTAAATAATCAAAAACTAATAACTCAAATATCCAGAAGTTCCGTCGCATCGGATATAAAAACCGTACAAAAACAATAAACCGTCAGGGCGTGATCTGTGATCCGCCCTTTCTTTATTATGAGCATTTGTAATGCGACAAGCAGCTAAAATGTATATTTATAGAGCAAAATCGATTGTTATCGGATATTCTATCCTGATAATATAAGGATGGCGGATCAACCAATCTGTTATAAATTACACAGTGGGAGCATTCATACAACTGATTATTTGGGGAACTTATCCGAGTGCTTACATAGTCCATTTTAAGCGGCACCCTAAAAAGCGACTGCTTTTAGAACCTATTTGATTTGAATAGTATTATATTTGTAATAAACTTAATCCTGAACAAAAATGGATGTTCAAAAGCAGATCGAATATTGGAAGGCAGGAGCTGAAGACGATTATCTCTCTGCAGAAATCCTTATAGAGAAAAACCGACTTCTTCATGGACTTTTCTTTTGTCACCTCGTAATTGAAAAAGCAATAAAAGCCCATGTGGTAAAACAGACTCAGGAGGTCGCTCCACGCACACACAATCTTATTCTACTGTCAGAGAAAGCCAGGCTGGATTTCGAAGAAGATGATGAAATATTTTTGGGGATCTTGATGAAGTACCAATTACAAGGACGTTATCCTGACTATAATCCGGGTACACCTGAACGCGAAAAAAGTCTTGGGATACCTTCAAAAAACAAAAACACTATTACAATGGATAAATTCGAAATTATAAAATTGCTCAAGCAATACATCCTCCTGCTTAATTCAGAAGGAATTAATGTAAGCAGGGCGTTTTTGTTTGGAAGCTATTCCAACAATACCGCATCTATTGATAGCGATATTGATGTTTTGATCGTCTCGGATAACTACAACGAAAATAACGATTTGGTGATTGGAAAGATGTGGAAATTAACACGCAGAATTAATTCAAAAATAGAACCTTTTCTGATTGGTGAACAAAAATTTAAAGACGAAGATGGCTCTCCTTTTATCCAACTTATAAAGACCACCGGGATTGAGATCGCTTAATATCTCTTTCAAAAGGATATGTAAATGGAAAAGCTAACCAATATCCACTCTGTCCACCGTAGCATACAAAATCAACCATGCCGTTGAGCGAAGTCTCCAGACTTCGTTCTATTAAAAGCAAGCCTCCCGGCTTGCATCAACAACATACAGATAAGATACAGCAACCGGTTTCAGCCATTCATACTGAAGCCGGTTTTCTGTTTATTGTTTATAGATCCGGTGTATAAAACCCGCACATTTGCAGTAACCGAAACATCCTACCCTTATGAACAGTGATTTACTCAGACGTGCGACAGAAGCGATCATTTCACTCAATGAAGTCGAATGGCAACTACTACTTGAGCTATTCGAAGTGAAGAGATTGAAGAAGAACGACTATTTCCTAAAAGAGGGTGAGGTATGCACTTCCATCGCTTTTGTCAACCGGGGGGCAATGATCTATTACAAGTTGCAGGATTCGGGGAATGAGGCGACCACCGATTTTGCTTTTCCCGGATATTGGGTAACTGACAACTCAAATATCCAGAAGTTATGAAATACCGCATCTGGAGTAAATAGCAGCCCCACAGATAGAAAGACAGGAAAAACCAAACATTTGCAATAGACACTATACATTTTACAGACATTTTCACGCAAACAAATCCACATTTCAACCAAATTGATTATATTGCAAAAAAAATCCGGACAATGAGAATATTTGACAATGAAGAAAGAAGAGCACAATTCCTGGAAGAATTCAATAAGGTTGATAAGTTCTACAATACGTTTAAGGAAGAGTTTGAGGCTGAAATCATCGCCATCATCCGGCAGCATTATCCGGCATTTGTTCGCACGGAGGAGTTCGATGAACTGCTGAGCCTGTTTGCCATAGCGGCATTAACCATTATGCATACGGTGCTTGATAAAGACAAAACCTATCCCGATTTCAGGAAAACCGAAGATCTGGCCGCATTACAGACATACTATGCCAAAGCCGTCCAAACCACTGAAAACAGAGAGCTGGCGAAACAGATCCACCAAAAGACCAAGGAGTTGGCCGTCAAATATTATCCGACGATTGTAGACCTATCTGGGGATGGATTCCGCTTGATGGAGCTCAATCTCAAATTGTTTAATCTGGAATTTGTAGCAACCATCAATAATCTGATATAAAAGTCTGTTGCAATAGCATCTCCATCTTGAAACAAAAAAAACACTTTATCTCATTAATTGATTAATATATGATTTCTATTTGTGTCACATCAAGAGATCAGGCAAATCTGAGCACTGATCAACTGAAGCAATTACTCGATAGTCTGTGCAATCAGACCTACCGGCGATTTGAAGTGGTTATCTCCGACAATAGTCAGGACAAGGCAATCCAAAAATTTCTGGAAGAAGCCAATTATAAGCTTGACATCAATTATCTGAAATACGATTCGGATAAAAAATCTGTATCTGCCAGAATCAACCATACGATTCGTCATGCTAAATACCCGATCATAAAACCCATTTTTTTGGACGACCGGATTATTAGCGACAAGATGATAGCCAGAATCATGAGTGCAAAAGGGAAATGGGGTGCAATGGGCTGGAAGCAGTCGAATAAACCGAAAGAGTACATTCCCAGATGGACCAAACATATTCTCAGCGGTACAAATCGAATGGGGTGTTCTTCAGGTATTTTCTTTGAAAAGAAAGATGATCTGCTTTTCGATGAAAATCTGGTTAGCCTAATGGATGCGGAATTCTTTTACCGCTTATATCAGGCATACGGAGTTCCCTATTATATCAATGAAACCTGCTTCATTTCGAACACCTGGAACAAGTCAGTTGACAGCCGGCATGAGAATGCATCAATGCATTATAAAGAACTTCGTTATCTGGAGGAAAAGTTGAACCGCAACGATTTAGTGAAAAAATTTGATCAGCAAATGAAATTGCGGAAACTCACAAAAAGCCTGGAGAGCATCAAACATTTTATTTTTCGCTGCTGAAATCCGGACTATTTATAACAATAGCCGGATCAGTCACTCATATATTTGGAGAGCGGAGTAAATGATGTATTATCATTCCAGTGCCCGATATCTTTGCTGTACAAATCGTTGATATAGCTGAAGGGCATCAGCTGGTCTAAGTAAAGATCCTGATGTCTCTGATAAAAAAAACAGATGAACATAATTAATAGTTTTTACGATTATTCTCAAAAATACAAATTTAAAAAAATGAATATCTTGGGGCGTTTTCTGCTAACAAATCCCAAGATTCGTTGTCTTGTTTAACCACTTAGCTGGCAATTCGATAAAATAGTATTACTTTTGCACCCGCAAATTACCTGAACAGTAATGAAAAATTGTTCATGAAATAAAAGACCTAGATATATGATCATTAAACAGAGAATGCGCGGATTTATCAGCCTTACCGCTCACCCGAAAGGCTGCGAGCAAAACGTGCTTAACCAAATCGAATACGTAAAATCAAAAGGCGCCATCAACGGCCCTAAAAAAGTATTGATCATCGGTGCTTCAACAGGTTTTGGTCTGGCATCGAGAATCACCAGTGCTTTTGGCTCGGATGCTGCGACTATCGGAGTTTTCTTCGAAAAAGAACCACAGGAAGGTAAAACCGCTACTCCGGGTTGGTACAACACCGCTGCTTTCCAACAGGAAGCGATCAAAGCCGGTTTGTACGCTAAAAGCATCAACGGTGATGCTTACTCTAACGAAATCAAAGAAAAAACCATCAATCTGATCAAGGAAGAGCTCGGTCAGGTGGATCTGGTAATTTATAGCCTTGCTGCTCCGGTACGTACTCATCCGGTAACCGGTGTTACACATCGTTCGGTATTGAAACCTATCGGCAACAGCTATTCCAATAAAACGGTAGATTTCCATACCGGTATTATATCTGATATTTCTATTGACCCCTGCAACGAAGAAGAGATCGAAAACACCGTTGCTGTAATGGGTGGCGAAGACTGGGAAATGTGGATCGACGCACTTATCAAAGCCGGTGCACTGGCACCTGATGCGCTGACTCTGGCATACTCATATATTGGCCCTACCGTTACCGAACCTATTTATCGCAGAGGTACAATTGGTAAAGCCAAAGATCACCTGGAAGCTACAGCTTTCTCAATTACTGAAAAGCTGAAAAGCATTGGCGGTAAAGCTTATGTTTCTGTAAACAAAGCTTTGGTAACACAAGCCAGTTCGGCAATACCCATTATACCTTTGTATATTACCATTCTGTTCAGAATCATGAAAAAGAAAGGTATTCACGAAGGATGTATCGAGCAAATTCAGCGTTTATACTCACAGCGTCTCTTCACAGAAGGAGAAATCCCGACAGATGAAGCAAACCGTATCCGCATTGATGACTGGGAACTGAGAGAAGATGTTCAGGCAGAAATCAAACGTTTGTGGGAGAATGCAAAAACCGATACTCTTGGTACTATCGGTGACCTTAATGGTTATACCGACGAATTTAAAAACCTCTTTGGTTTTGGATTTGAGCAGGTAGATTACGATGCTGATGTTAATGAAATGGTAGAAATTGAGGGATTGATATAATTTTCCTGAAACAATATTATAAAAACGGAACTTCATTCAGAGGTTCCGTTTTTTGTTTTTACATGCGTCCCAAATGGCAAAGAAATTCTACCTTTGCCGGTACTGTAAATAAAATCTATACTTTATGGCAAAGAAAACCACATATACTGAAGCGGTGAAAGAACTGGAAAATATAGTCCGGAAATTACAAAACGAGGAGGTTGAAATTGATCAGTTGAAATCATTGGTAGCCCGCTCTACAGAACTGCTCACTTTCTGTAAGAAAACCCTTCACGAAACAGATGAAGAGATCAGCAAAATCATTAATCAGATCGAGTAGATGAAAGCATCAATAACAGACAATTAAATCGACTTATATATCAACCTTGAAATGAAGAGAATATACAGAACCGGATTACTTATGCTGGCTTGCCTGGCAATGCTCAGTTTCACTGACGCTGAAGCCAAAAAGCCGAAGAACATCATCATCATGATTGGTGATGGTATGGGATTCAACCAGGTGCAATCGGCATTTACAGTCACCAATAAAGAGTTGAATATGGCGAAATTCCCCTACACGGGAATTGAAAAAACCTATTCTGCAAACAATTATATCACCGACTCGGCAGCAGGGGGAACAGCTATTGCCTGTGGTGTGAAAACCGACAATGGCATGATCGGCGTTACTCCCGATACTGTCCCGGTCCAATCTATTCTGGCAGTTGCCGAAAAGAACGGACTTGCAACAGGAATTGTCGTTACCTGTAACCTCACTCACGCTACCCCGGCTTCCTTTTACGCACATGCAGGAAGCCGCAACTCCACTCAGGAAATAGCAGGGTGGTTTCCCAAATCGGGGGTAGATGTTGCCATCGGAGGTGGTATCAATGATTTTGAAAAACGCAAAGACGGACGCAATCTCTCGAGGGAATTACAACAACAGGGTTATGAAATAACCTATTCCATAGAGGATGCTCAAAAAATCCCTGCCGGCAAAAAACTGTTGACTCTTTTAGCTGAAGACCATCCTAAAAAAGTAAGTGAAGGACGCAACTATCTGCCCTCTGCCGTTGAACTGGCTATGAATCGTTTGAGCAAACACAAGAAGGGCTTCTTTCTGATGGTGGAAGGATCGCAAATCGACTGGGGTGGTCACGCCAATGATCAGGATTATATGGTTTCGGAGACCGTTGATTTCGATAATGCTGTAGGCAAAGTACTGGAGTTCGCTAAAAAAGACGGCAACACGCTGGTGATTATTACCGCTGATCACGAAACAGGCGGAACCTCTATCCGGGAAGGTGACTTCGAAAAGAAAACAGTAAAAATAAACTACACCAAGACCAGTCACACCGGTGCACCTGTACCCATTTTTGCTTTTGGTCCGGGGGCTGAGCAATTCACAGGTTGGTTGGAAAACACCAATTACAAGAAGAAAATCGAGAAATTGGCGGGTTTGAAAGAATAATCCTACCCATATAACGAACCGGCGTCATACCTTTGCAGGTGTGACGCTTTTTTTATTTTATGGAGTATAACAAACCAATAATTCCTCATGCAAACCCGACAAACAATATACCAACAGCTCCTGACAGTGTCAGAGCAAAACCTTTCGGAACATCGTAAACAAATTACCCGTATTTCAGTAATACGGTTTGTCTGGTTCTGCCTGCTTGCATTCCTTGTATGGATTAGCAGGCATTTGCCAATCTACATACCGGTCCTGGAAAGCATTGGCGGTATCATAGGATTCCTGATCCTGATTGTATGGTATGATAAACATATCCGGCAGAGGGATTACAGTGAAACCCGCATCAGGTTATTACAAAAGGAACTCAACCTGATTGACTATAATTTCGAGGGTATCGATGATGCCCGGGAAGAGCTGAATGGAGATCATCCGTTTATCAATGACCTTGATGTGTTTGGCGGCCATTCCCTGTTTCAATACCTCAACCGCAGCATCGCAGGACTGGGTAGGGAAACGTTAATCCAATGGTTGAAGGATCATTTAACCGAGAAGGCGGAAATCGTACAACGGCAAAAAGCAGTAGCTGAGTTGTCTGTTAAACAGGAACTCCGTCTGCATTTTTTCAACCATCGGAATGATACAGCATTTTTTCGGTTAAAGACCGGGAGGAATTGCAGGAGTTTTTTGCTTCGGAAAATTACTTTCCGGGAAAAAAAATATTACGGGGATTTATCAGACTGATGCCCGTCGTTAATGCCGGTTTACTTTTGGCCGCAATCTTTGATATTCTTCCTTTTTCATTCTTCACCCTGTCGTTTTTATTCAGTCTGGGAATTGTGGGTAGCTTCACCAAACGAATCAACAATATTCATAATATTATCGGGAAAAAGGTTGCTTTGTTGCTGCTTATGAAAAGCTGTTTCATCTGGTTATAAACGAAAAATTCGAAGTATCTTTACTGACCGACATCCAAAACCGTCTGATCCGGTACGGAGAAGATCCGCGTCATCTGTTGCGACGTTTTGAACCGTCTGACAGAACAACTCAATCAGCGTTCCAACATGCTGATCGGGATTTTGCTGAACGGCCTTCTGCTTCGCGATTTGCGTATAGTACTTCATCTCGAAAAAACGAAGTCATGTACAGCCCGTCTTCTTCCTGAGTGGCTCAATGCAATAAGTGAGTTTGACGCTCTTTGCTCTCTCGGAACATTTCACTACAATCATCCTGACAGTGTATTTCCGGAAATAAATAACGAATCCGGCACCGTAGAGATAACCCAAATGCGACCACCCGCTAAATGCATCGCGATAAATGTGTCCGAAACGATCTGAATATACCGGCATCTCCCTATTTCATCATCATTACCGGAGCGAATATGGCGGGAAAGAGTACCTACCTGAGAACATTGGGAATAAACTACCTGCTAGCCAGTATCGGCGCACCTGTATGCGCAACCGGTATGACTCTTCATCCTGCAAAACTGGTCACCAGTCTGAAAACAACCGATTCACTCGCCAAAAATGAATCTTACTTTTTTGCAGAATTAAGACGTCTGCAAAACCTGATTATCCGGATGGAAAAAGGAGAACGATTGTTTATTATCCTGGATGAAATACTGAAAGGAACCAATTCGACCGATAAACAGAAAGGATCGTTGGCATTGGTGGAAAGGCTACTCCATTTGAATGGTACCGGAATAGTAGCTACTCATGACTTATTACTCGGATCATTGGCTGAGGCATTTCCGGAACAGGTGAACAACTTCAGATTCGAAGCTGATATACACGACAACACCCTTTCCTTTTCCTATAAAATGCAACCCGGCATAGCACAAAACATGAACGCTTGCTTTTTAATGGAGAAAAATGGGTATTATCGGCAAGTAAACAGTTGATTCAAAAGTGAATCAGTTTGTCAGAATTAGGAAGATGACAATCATAAATGTGATCCTGGTTAACTTTAAAGTATCCAACTTCAAATATGGTTTTGACAATACAGATTCCATTTGCCTAACTCCCTTTTTTGCACTAAATTTGCACACAATTTGCTGACTATTCGGCAGATTCATTTTTTGCTTTGATAAACGTATAATTCGCAAAGACTTCCGGATTGAGGATTCATAACACAAACGAATAAAATACTTAGTTTCTTAGCACCTTTGCGTTCAATTAAAAAACTCGTAACAATATATTCCAATGAGCGACCAACGGTACAACCAGCGCGGCGTTTCTGCCTCGAAAGAAGATGTGCACAACGCCATCAAAAACATCGACAAAGGTATTTTCCCGAAAGCATTTTGTAAAATTATCCCCGATATCCTGGGCGGCGATCCCGAATACTGCAACATCATGCATGCCGACGGTGCGGGCACAAAATCCTCATTAGCATACCTTTACTGGAAAGAAACAGGCGATATTTCCGTTTGGAAAGGAATCGCTCAGGATGCGTTGATTATGAACATCGACGACCTGCTTTGCGTGGGAGCTGTGGATAATATCCTGGTTTCATCCACCATTGGCCGCAACAAGCTTTTAATCACCGGTGAAGTTATTTCTGCTATCATCAACGGCACAGACGAA
>CAXXPA010000023.1:0-9291 GCA_963662365.2 Bacteroidales bacterium | reverse complement strand
ATCATTTTTAGTTGAAGTTTTCGGAGAACTGCGAATGACCTATTGGCAATAATTCACCTATTATATGAAATAAGGACAATCTCCTCCTTAAAAACAGTAATCTAAACAGTCAGTAAATAAAAAGGATTGACTATCCTGACACAGTTTTATTTAGACCCCTTCAAATGTCATAATATGCTGAAGAATTAGGATTCATAATCTTTTCAATACCCTCTCTTGTTAATCCTAATTTTAATGCTTTGTAAATTCTTAAAAATGATGGTATCTGCATAAGCCCCTTCTTACCCCATACTGTTTGATTCTTACACTTTTCTATAAATAAATCTTTATTACAATTAAATGGGAACTGATTTGTATTGAAATTAGGATTATGTTGCATTAATAACTTTTTCCTTTTTCTTAACACATTAATCATTGTAGATATCAACCATTGATCCAAATATTTCATTTGATTCTCATCTGTTATCAAAGGATAAAAACTCATTATTCCTTTAAATGATAGTTTCTTATATGTCCCATTTATATACCTTCTTAATAAATCTTCAGTCATATTTCCATATAAATATCTACGGACTTGCATAATAGCAGTAACCAAATCTCGATCTAATCCATTTGACGGTATATTAACTGCTTTAAAAGGTTCTGATTTTATCGGTTGTATCAAATTTCTATATAAAAGGTAAGATATTTGTTTCTTTATTTTTTTGATAGAATTATCTTTTATACCTATATTCTCATATGAAATACGGTATCCTAAAAACTCTATATACTCTTTTGTGTTTTGAAACTCAGATTTCAGATCTTTGCTTTGTAGTAAATTTATACCTGCAGATTTTTTTTTATTTATTTTTATTCCTGCTTCTTTTGAAAAATCAGAAATAATATCAAATGCCCTAGATATTTTCGTATAATCTTTAGACCAAATAATAGTATCATCCGCATATCGCGCAAACCTAATACCTTCATTCTCTAGACAGCGATCAAGTTTCCAACATACAAGATTAGCTAAAAATAAAGAAATAGAAGTTCCTTGAGGAATGCCAACTTGAAAATCATCAATAAATGCATGAATAATATATATATCTAATTCACTTATTAAAAATTCATTTTCTTCGAACTGCTTAAATAAAAACTCATGATTTATTGACCCAAAGAAATCACTAAAATCAAATTCAGCCACAAATATTCTAGATACATTTGTTAGTTCATGCGCAATATCTTGAATGGCAAAATGAATATTTCTATCATTTCTATAAGCATAAGAAAGAGAACTAAACCTATGCTTATTTTTGGCTAATAAATTATGATAAAATCGATCAGAGACGGCAGCATCAGGTATTTGATAGACCGAAATACTACGCTTTCCTCCTCCTTTTTTGCGCACACTTTTTATATAAGGAGAATTGGGCTTGTAAGTGTGTGACAATATACTTTTTGAAATAGACTTCGCTATTTGTTTTTTTCTTTTTATAACATAAAACGGGTTATATTTATGGTCCAGGCCCCACTCTTCTGGAATATAAATATTTTTATCAGGTGCGTCTGTGATACGTCTTTTGTTTCTTTGATAACTTAATTCCAAATAATTATGATACAAATGAAAAGATTCAGCTTTTTCTTTTGCCTCCTTTAAGATATCGCGCAATATTATTTTTTCCATGGTATTGAGATTTAAAAAACAAAAAGCTCTTGATAATCAAGAGCTTTCCACGGGGAGAAAAAGTAAAAATAAGCTTTCTTCTTCTTCTAAATCTTGAACTGATTTAGAAAACCACGGTTTGGCATTTCAACCAAACATAAATCTACCCGTTTGTTCCCTTAGAACGTCTAGCAAAGTTATATATAAAAAAGGAAAAAACAAAATACAAAATACAAGATATTAAGTATTTAAAGTAGATAGATCCAGATTCCTTTCTTTTGGAACCATTGTCAGAACAATTCAATCTCATTATCTCATATTATAAATTTCTTTCATAACAGGGTAATCAATGCTGCCAGTGAATCATTCAACGAAAAAATTACTGCTTTTAGATTGGGTATTTAGAGATGTCAAAGACAAAGCATTCTTTTTATTTGGAATATGTAAATATGCATAATGTGAAAATCACTCAACTTATTACGTTGATCAATTTTCCATCGTACAGATTTATTATAGATTACTTCTGCTTCTTGTACTCTTCTTTGGTTATGATACCTTCTCTGGCCTTTTCAAAGCTTTCGGCGTCTTTGTAAAAAATCCAATGAATTATGGGGTGGCCTCCATAAATAGAAGAATAGGCTTGCTGAAATTTCCAACCCTTGTTAACCATATAATTTGCTGCATCTACCATGCTATTGAAATCTATTACTTCACCGTTTTCATTTACGAACTTAAGTTTTCCACTCAAGTCGCCCCAAATGTTATAGGAAGATATATTTCCAAAATCGAAAATAATCTTCAATCCAGATGAAAAATCCTTCTCAATTCCTTTTACCTCGCAATAATAGCGTTGCGTTTGAGAGAATGATTTTGTTGCCGATAAAGCAATGATAAATAATACGAATACGAACTTCTTCATTATGATAGTTATTAATATATCAACACAAATCATCAAAAACCTCACCACCAGTCCACTCTAATCCCTGAGCAAGAGTGAAGTGCTTTTGGGCTCCATCTTCATGAAAGAACGAGCGTATATTTTCATGGACAAACACATCTTCACAAAATACGACTTTAGCAAGTGTCCATGGCTTTGTAGAATCAGAAGCACTCTTACACATAACCAACAATGCGGCACCATTATCAGTAATTACAGACTTTAAAACCAACGATGTGTATTGATCGTTTTTGCAGAACGGTTTTCCGATTTCCAATTTATCCTTATAGTCAGCAATAGGGGTATCCGAGATTTCAGTGGGGCAAAATGGAAATTCGCATGGAATTTTCCAATTTGTTTGTATTGCATGGGGTGTCAGTGATTGTACTTCGTTCAACTCAATATTATTTCCCATATTCCTCAATGTATTGTCAGGATATTGGGGTTTATTGAAAATCCATTCACCAATTTCCCCCCCTTTTAGTTCGGTTCTTTCCTGAGACCAGGAATTTAAACGTTCATAAGATACACGTGCTTCTGCTGATGTTACAGTCCTCATCCATCCAAAATTCGGATCTTTATCTTCGTATCCTTTTAAAACTGACGGATCAGTCAAAAATTCTTCAATACTACCAATTAATCTTTCTATTTTAGCAACAGTGATTTTATTATTAAGCACATTTTCCAACTTTGTCAGCCAACGCAAATTATCAGGGCGATTGTTCCTTCTGTTTGTATCAATATTGTCCACAACATGCTGTTCAGTAGGCGGCGCTCCTAAAAATGCGAAAGCAACAATCCGATGCACTGTTTCATTACTAAAGTTCATATAGCCTGTTTTTTCGTTTGGCTTTCCAAAAGTCCAAGCTTCATCATCCTTGCGTTTTTGCTTATTTAGCCTCGAATGACGCAGAATAGCACCATTATCACGAACTGAATAGTGCTCATTTTTATAATCACACTCTCTAACTTCTTTGAAATCATCAATGCTTACCATAATCTTTCTTTGCCTGTGGTGTTATTATCAGGCTTTGACTGCCTTTACTTTGGACTTTTCTTTGATAAGGATTACCGAAACGGCTGCAAGGATCAGGAAACATCCGCCGGTTAAAAGGGCGTAGATTGGCTGACCGTTATACACGTGGTTTACTATCCAGCCGTGGATTACGCCGTTTACTATCTGGGGAATGGTGATAAAGAAGTTGAATATTCCCATATAGGTTCCCATTTTAGCGGGCGGCAGACTGTCTGAAAGGATGGCGTAGGGCATGGCCAGGATACTTGCCCAGGCGATACCGACACCTATCATCGAGGCGAACATCAGGTCCGGATTGGTAAACAGGTACATGGTGATTAGTCCCCCGCCTCCCAACAGAAGGCATACGGCATGGGTTGCTTTCCGGCCGATTCCTTTGGCAATGGGTATCAGCATCAGGGCAAACAGCATGGCCACAAAGTTGTATACGCTGAAGAGCTCTCCCACTTTATCGGCCGCCACCGCATACTGCGCAGATGCGGGGTCTGTTACGCCGTACACATGTTGCGCCAGTGCAGGTGTGGTATAAACCCACATCGAGAAGAGGGCAAACCAGGAGAAGAACTGACACATCCCGAGCTGCACCATTACCTTGGGCATGTGCCTGATATCGTGCAGTATCTCGAGGAAACCATTCTTTTTCTTTACCTCGGCGGTTGTTGCCTTTTCGGAAAAAGCGGCCAGTTCCTCAGGCGAATATTCTTTGGTCTTAACGATGGTCCACATCACGCTGCTGAACAGGATGGCGGCCCCAACATAGAAGGCCACTTTCACATTGTCGGGCACTTCGCCGGGATCAGCGGTGTTGGACAGTCCGAAAAAGTTATTCAAGATACTGGGTAACAGCGAGCCTACCACGGCTCCCATCCCCGATAAGGAATGTCTGGATAGAGAATCCCTTGGTGTGTTGCTCGTCCGGCAACATATCTCCCACCAGGGCCCTGAATGGTTCCATGGTTACATTAATGGAGGCATCCATAATCATAAGCATACCGGCTCAGATCAACAACCGGCGACAAGATGGCATGGGCCCGTTCCGGGCGATAAGAAGAGGGTCCGCATTGGGCATCAGCACCAGAGCGATGGTGGTAAGGATGGCTCCCACAAGGAAGAACGGACGGCGGCGGCCCAACCGGCACCATGTTTTTATCCGAATAATGACCTATGATGGGCTGGATGATCATCCCCAGTTAGCGGCGCTGCCAGCCAGAAGAGCGAAAGATGTTCCACATCTGCTCCGTAGGTTTGTAAAATTCTGCTTGAGTTTGCGTTTTGCAGTGCAAATCCGAATTGTATACCGAGGAAACCAAAGGTAAGGTTCCATATTTGCCAGAAGTTCAAAAAAGGTTTTTTCTTCATAAAATGATGCTTTAAGGTTTTTTCACCGCAGCAAACTTAGTGAATTAATCTGAAAAGCGAAGCCCGGCGGACTAAAAAAGTCAACGGGTGGTTTCGCGGACAACCAGGTTTTGTCTTGATTATCTTATTGACAATCTGATCGCCTCTCAGTCGCCGGCCTTCGATGTGATCGAGCAAACAGCCGCATGGAGGTGGCACCCATTTCGTATCCGTGCTGGTCGACCGACGTAAGCTGGGGATTGAGCTTATCTCTGCGATGGCATTGTTTTGTGAACCCGCAGATGGATACCTGGTCGGGTACTTTAAGCTCCTTTGGCCTTTACCACATTGAGGATACCCAGAGCGGTTTCGTCGTTTACGGCAAAAAAGGCATCGGGAGGCTCGGGCAAATTAAGCATAGAGGTGGGTGATGGCAAGGGCATCTTTGTAATTATTGCAGATGGTCATCAACGATTTATCCACAAATATTCCGTGCTTGCGCAGGGCATCTTCGTACCCCATGCGCCGGTTGCGCGAAATGGGCATGTGCGACTCGGATCCCGTAAAAGGCAATACGCCGGCAGCCTGTATTAATAAGGTACTCCACGGCTGGTTTGCACACCGGCATAGTCGTCTACCACCACACGGTCTGTAAGAATTCCGGTACAGATATCGGTCGAAAAACACTACCGGCACTCCGCTGTCTATCAGTTCCTGAAAATGAGTGAAGGAGGTGGTTGTTTTCGCCACCGAAGCAAGCACTCCGCACACACGGGATTCCTGCAGGGTGTATGCCCCGCAGCACCTCGCGCTCGAACACTTTCGTTGCTTTTGGGAGATGATCACCCGGTATCCGGCCTTTTCGGCCTCGTCTTCGATACCCGACAAAACCGATGAAAAGAAGAAATGCACAATTTGAGGAAGTATCACCCCGATGGTTTTGGTGTTGCTTGTGCGCAAACTCAGTGCAAGGGCATTGGGTTTGTATTTATGCTCTTTGGCAAAAGCAAGAACCAGCTCTTTTGTTTCCTTGCTGATGTCCGGATGATCGGCCAGAGCCCTGGATACGGTTGAGGGTGCTACATTAAGTGATTTCGCTATATCTTTTATCGTTATTTGCCGCTTTTTCATTTGTTAGGATCTTTTCATTACTCAAAAATAATAGTTTTTAATTAACAATTAGCATATCCGACAAACTTATTATGAAATTATAACAAGATTTACTTATTTATGCAAACGTTTGCCGGAAATCGTTTGCATGGAATAAAAAGGCTTAAAACCAACTATTTAACCCATAAATCTGTTTTGTGTATATACTTTTGCATCGTTGACTGAAATTATTAAAATTAAACACAAAAATAGAGTATTAATCTTAAATTAACTAATGCATGAAAGAGAAGATTCATTCTTGTAAGGTTAGAATTATCCTGTCTGTTGCGATGGGATTACTATTCTCCCTCGGTGTCTTTGCACAGCAAATAACTGTAAAAGGCCATGTGAAAGATGCCAGCGGTATACCAATTATTGGTGCGAATGTTGTTATTAAAGGATCTACAATCGGATCGGTAACCGATCTGGATGGTAATTTCCAGCTTCAAGCTCCTCAAGATGCTACTATTTCCGTTTCATTTGTAGGATACAAACCCGCAGAAGTAAAGGCTGCTCCGGTATTGATGGTGGTTCTTCAGGAAGATGCCGTTATGCTGGAAGGTACAGTGGTTATTGGTTACGGTTCTGTTAAAAAGGAAGACGTTACCGGCTCTGTATTGGCTATTGATGCCGATAAACTTACCAAGGGTATGGCTACTTCGGCTTCAGACCTGCTGGTAGGTAAGGCTGCCGGTGTAAGTGTTGTTACCGATGGTGGTGCTCCGGGTGCTTCGGCTGCAATCCGTATCCGCGGGGGTTCGTCCATGTCGGCCAGCAACGATCCACTTATCGTTATCGACGGTGTTCCTGTAGACAATCAGGGTATCAGCGGGATGTCTAACCCGTTGGCTACCGTTCACCCCAGCGATATCGCTACATTTACAATTCTGAAGGATGCTTCGGCTACCGCTATCTACGGTTCGCGTGCATCAAACGGTGTAATCATCATCACGACCAAGACTGGTAAGACCGGCCGGGTTAAAGTGGATTACAACGGTTCGTTCTCCGTTAGTACCAAGTACAACGAAGTAAGTGTGATGGACTCTGAGACTTTCCGCAATTTTGTAACTACAAAATTTGGTGCCGAAAGCAATCAGGCCAAGGCTTTGGGTAATACCAGCACAAACTGGCAGGATCAGATTTTCAGAACGGCTTACAGCACAGACCATAACGTAAGTATTTCCGGAGCAATTCCGAATATGCCTTACCGTGCTTCTGTGGCTTATACAAATGAGAATGGTATCCTGAAGACTTCAAACCTCGAACGTGTTACGGGTTCTTTAAGTGCCAATCCTAATTTCTTCGACAAGAAGTTGAACATCAACTTAAATGTGAAGGGGGTTTATAACACCAACCGTTTTGCCAACCAGGGTGCTATCGGTATGGCTACTCAGTTTGATCCTACTCAGCCTGTTTATATGGATAACAATAACTACGGAAACGGCTATTTTATCTATATGAAAACAGATGGCAAACCAGTAGATATCGCTCTTACAAACCCGGTTGCCATGTTGGAACAGCGTAACGACGAGTCTACCGTGTACAGAAGTATCGGTAACGCTCAGATCGATTATCGTATGCATTTCTTGCCCGACTTACGTGCTAACCTGAATGTGGGTTACGACGTTTCAAAAAGTGAAGGCAATGTGATTATTGCGGACAACTCTCCTATGACCTATACTTCCGGTAACTTTAAGCAGGGTTTTGGTGAAAACACCTATTATTATCAGCTTAAACGGAATACATTACTTGATTTCTATCTGAATTATGCCAAAGAGATCGGCATCAACAACATTGATGTGATGGCTGGTTACTCCTGGCAGCATTTCTATAACAGCACAAAAAACAGATACCCCTACTCTGCTGCTTTCGCTCAATCGAAGGGTGAAGAGTTCTATAAGGAAGGCGACGAATATGAATCTGAAAACTACCTGATTTCTTTCTTCGGTCGTTTAAATTACACGTTGTTGAATCGTTACCTGGTAACATTTACATTGCGTAACGACGGTTCTTCACGCTTTAACCCGGATGGTCGCTGGGGTTTGTTCCCATCGGTTGCTCTGGCATGGAAGATGAACGAAGAGGCTTTCCTGAAGGATGTGGATGCATTGTCTGATCTTAAATTGCGTTTGGGATACGGTATAACCGGTCAGCAGAACCTGGGTAGCAGCGACTATCCTTACATGGCTCGTTATATGTACAGCAAGGCGGGTGCCAACTATTACTTTGGCGACACCAAGTATTCGCTGATCGCTCCGTTGGCATACGACGAAAACCTAAAGTGGGAAGAGACTACAACTTGGAATGCTGGATTGGATTTACGGCTTCCTGAACGGTCGCATCACTGGTGCCCTTGATTTCTATTTCAGAGAAACTAAGGATTTATTGAATACCGTATCGGTTGCCGCCGGTACCAACTTCAGCAACCAGTTGCTTACCAACGTAGGTACTTTGGAAAACAAAGGGGTTGAGTTCAGTATCAATGCTCATCCGGTTGTAACAAAGGATTGGGACTGGACCATCGGTTATAATATTTCATACAATAAGAACACGATCACCAAGATGACTTTGAATGACGATCCTAACTATGTGGGTGCTATTCACGGTGGTATTGATGGTGGTACAGGTTTCAACGCCTTGATTCATGCTGTTGGCAAACCATTTAACTCATTCTATGTGTACGAACAGGTTTATACTCCGGAAGGTGTGCCTGTAGAAGGTGCTTACGTAGACCAGAACGGCGACGGTAAAACCGACGAAAAAGACCTGATCACATACAAGAAAGCGGCTCCGGATGTATTTATGGGATTCTCTTCTCAGCTGTCTTATAAGAACTGGGATTTCGCCTTCGCATTGCGTGCAAGCTTAGGAAACTATGCTTACAACAACATCCAGTCGCAACGTGAAGCTTGGGGTGGTTCGCAGATGTACGACCAGACCGGATTCCTGAAGAATCGTGTTACTACAGCCGAATATACAAACTTCAACAATGCACGCTACTTGTCGAACTACTATACTCCAGAATGCTTCATTCCTGCGTATGGATAACATTTCGATAGGTTATACTTTCAATAAAGTATTTACTAAAGATCAAAAAGCAAGAGTATATGCAACGGTGCAGAATCCGTTTGTAATTACAAAGTACGACGGTTTGGATCCTGAATTCAACAACAACGGTATTGACAACAATAT
>CAXXPA010000022.1:0-51998 GCA_963662365.2 Bacteroidales bacterium | reverse complement strand
AACGTGTGACAAACTGAATATTATCACACTTACGATAAGATATAATTTTAATGCACTTCTTTCAAGAAGGCCTTGTTGTGTTTTTTCCATATTATTTGATCGGGTTAAAATCTGCACGAACATAAAAAATTCATTGGGATACATACGTCTCATAGGTCCCCTCTATCAATCATAGATTTTGCTTTAAGAATTCAGCACTTAACTGAAATGACTTCACCGGAGAATTATCCACCCAATTCCGGTGTGTTTCCAGAATGATCGCTTTTACTTCATTTTTTTTGGCTGCTTCGATTAGAGCAGCCAGGTTTATGTTTCCATATCCCAGCTCCATACTATCTGATTTCAGAATTGAACTTTTGCGGCCTTTCACCCGGGTACCCCGATCATTGATATGGTAAAGCTTCATTCTTTCCCCTAGTCGATTCATTAATTGAACCGCATCACAACCAGCTTCAATGGCCCAATAAGAGTCAAACTCGAAATTTACGAATTGAGGGTTCGTTTTCTCCAGTATTAAATCATAAGCCGTCTGACCGGTCTCCACTCTCCGAAACTCACAATTATGGTTGTGGTACAAGAGATGTATTCCTCCGGCGCTTAACTCTTTTCCTGCCCGATTTAGCTTTTCGGCCAGCTCTGTAACTGCCTTCTCCTTTGAATAATCATATAGATACATTCCTGTCACAACAATGTATTCAGTTCCAAAGGCTTTTGCTTCATCTATTATTTTCTTTGGGTCTTTAAGTATTGTCCCAAGATCCTCATGAATACTAACCACTTTTAGACCGGATTCTGCTATGAGTTTTTTCCAGTCTAACCGTCCACTCCGACCAACAGGCATTCCTGCCAGCCAGGTTATTACCGGAACTATAAACGGCATCTTTTTTATCATGAATCCATTTAACTCAATCCCTGTAAATCCAGCCTCTTTCACTGCCTGCAAGGTTTTTCTCGCTTTTTTTTTCAGTTCCTATTACAGGACGTAGCTGAAATTGTTGAATAGCTTTGTACTATCATTTTATTTCCTTTACTTTTTTCAGATTTATACGGACATAATACAGGGTAATCAGTCCGGTTAATTTCATTGACATTAACTGAGTCTTTGATTTGAGATATTCTATTCCGTCCGTACAATGTTATTGTAGAGATCAAACAACACATCTATAAACAGATTACATTTTACAGACATCTTTATTCTGAGGTTTATAAACAAACTCTGCATCTTTTGACTACAAATGCCTCTGGCCTTTTAATTCATCAATATTTACCTGAGGTGCTAATACTTTATTAGTCTTTTCGACAAACGATTTCTTTGTTAAGCTGAAACGATTCAGATAGTTTTATATCCTCAACTTGATGCCCCGACTTTAACATTATACACTCCCTGATCAGCAATCCATGCAGATCGTGAACTATAATAAGATGCCAGATCTTTAGCATGAATGGTAAACTTAACATCTTGCGACTTGCCGGGTTTAAGCAGTTCTGTTTTTGCAAAATTCTTAAGTTCAAGAGACGGTTTATCGATCTTGCCCGCCGGTGCATTAAGATACAACTGGACAATCTCTTTTCCGGGAACATTACCAGTGTTCGTCACGGTTACTGTAACCTCTAAGGAATTGTTAAACACCTTGGAATTCAACTTCAGATTACTGTATTTAAATGATGTATAACTTAGCCCGTAACCAAATGGATAGGATGTAGATACACCAAATGTATTGTAGTATCTGTATCCCACATAAATTCCTTCTTTGTAAATCACCACTCTCTTGATTATAGAATCACCTTTTACAACCTCACCCGGAAAGGACTTAGCAGATGGTACATCAGAATAGGAAAGTGGGAACGTAACCGCAAGTTTCCCGGATGGGGTAACCTTTCCGGTTAACAAATCGGCAATCGCATTACCAGCCTCGATTCCAGGCTGCCACGCAAGAAGGATGGCATCCGGTTTGTTTTTCCAACTGGCCGTTTCGATAACACCGCCAATATTCATCACTACAATCACTTTTTTCCCTTTGGCATGGTATTTATCGACTAGTAATTCTATATTCTTCTGTTCATTGTCAGATAGGTCAAAGTCTCCTTCAATATTCCGATCGGCCGATTCACCTGATTTACGTCCTATTGTAAAAATAGCGATATCCGATAAATCAGCCATTTTTTCCACCAAAGAAGCCTCTAAAGGCATTTCAGGAGCGCGTTTCTTTGCACCCATCATCGTCGCAAGAATATCTGTTTGCTTTGGAGCATTTACCCTCATATATGATTTATAGATATCTTTCAAAGATGCATCGGCTTTATAACCCGCATTCTCAATACCATCGAAAATACTCACTTTATATTTGGTTATGACATATCCACTCCCTGAGCCTCCGATGTACGTATCGTATGAGGAGTTACCAAACAATGCTACTGAATTAACTTGTTTAGAAAATGGAAGTACATTTCCTGTATTTTTCAGTAAGATCATTCCTTCTGTAGCTGCATTACGTGCTATTTTAGCGTTTTCTTCTGATTTAGGTTGATCCGAGAATTTATAATCTTTAAATCGTGGAGACTTCAATACCAGATTCAGTATGTTTTCAATATTTCTATCCAGTATTTTTTCACTCAACCTACCATCTTTCACTGCCTTGATGATCGTATTGACCTGATAAGGGCCGGGCATCAACAAATCAGTACCGGCTTTTACCTGTGCCACAAAATCGTGTCCGGAAATCCAGTCACTCATAACCATCCCCTTAAATCCCCACTCTTTACGTAAAATTGTTGTAATTAAATCGGCACTTTCTGATGCGTGATGTCCGTTGAGCAAATTATAAGCTGACATAATAGTCCATGGATTTGATTCCTGAACGGCGATTCTAAATCCTTGCAGATATATCTCGCGTAATGCACGCTCACTTAAAATGGTATTTACCGTTTGGCGGTCTGTCTCCTGATTATTTGCAGCAAAATGTTTGATGGAAGTACCTACTCCCTGAGATTGAATACCATTAACCATTGCAGCTGCCATTTTCCCGGATAATAAAGGATCTTCAGAATAGTATTCGAAGTTGCGGCCACATAAAGGATTGCGCTGGATATTCATTCCCGGAGCGAGTAACACATCCATACCATACTCCAGCACTTCATTACCATAGGCCTTTCCTGTTTCATAAAGCAGATTCTTATTCCAGGTAGAAGCCAACAATGTCCCAATGGGGAATGCGGTACATTGATAGTTCCCTCCCATCATACGTAAACCTGCGGGACCATCATTTACGACTACGCAGGGAATCCCTAACCGGGGTATTGCAATGGTCGTGCCTGCTGCAAGCGAGATCGGGCTTTTTGTATTTGCAGCTAAAGTTCCGGGGACAGGTATTATCTGTTTAAAATCAAAACCAAACGTGCTAACATCTGCTTGTGAAAGATCTACTCCGGCAGATGGAGGAATATTTATTCCGGCACCTGTCAACATACTGGCTTTCTCCTCGAGTGTCATCGCTGCAATAACAGCCTTAACCGGAGACTTACCGAGTTGTGGGTAGTTGTTCTTTTGTTGCGCTTGTGCGGAGAGCACAATTCCTGTAAAAAAAGCAAGCGCTATGATATATGAAAGTAGTGTTTTTCTTTTTTGCATAACTGGTTTTTGTTATAATACACCATTACCTAAAAATAATGCCGGAGCAAACTGTCTCTCTTTCTATCATTCAGTAGCTCCGGCAGTATTTTAAAGATTTATTCTATTGAATAATCTTAAGCTCGTGATATCCGGATCCAAGAGTCAAAAAACCGGTTTGCGAACTAACATCCTCTTTAGCTGACATTAAACGCACATTATCCGGCAAGACTATTTTTGCCGTTGTATTAGCCGGGATATTCACTTTCAGGGTGATCGTTTTATCCGGAGAAACTACCCAGTCAGAAACTATTTTACCATACACCGACTGTAATTCAGCTTTGGTTTGAGTAATCTTTCCTGATTTATCAAATGCAGGGCTTATGATAATCGTTTTAAAGCCAGGTGCATTAGGATCGGCATTTATACCGGCCATGGAACGATAAATCCATTCCACAACAGAACCGAAAGCATAATGATTATATGAATTCATCGAAGGATCACCTTTATCACTATCCCAACGTTCCCACCAGGTTGTTGCTCCATTTTTTATCATATACCCCCATGACGGATAGGTGTCATTGAGCAGTAAACGATACGCTACGTCTGCTCTGCCATTTTCAGATAATGCAAAGAGCAGATATGGAGTCCCCAAAAATCCGGTGGATAAATGCCAGTTACGATCTTCAATGGCCTTAACCAGTTTATCCGTCACCTGCTTTTTCAAAGAGTCGGGGACTAAACCTGCATGTAAAGCCATCACATAACAGGTCTGGGTACCGGTACCTATTTTACCGTCGGCAGCAATATATTCTTTCTGAAATGCTCCTTTTATCTTTTCTCTCAAAACAGAATAATTCCGGGCATCATCCTTCTTTCCAATTGCTACGGCCATTTGAGACATCATATTAGCCGTCATAGCCCATAGAGCAGTCCCGATTAAATCGTTCGGCGTATTGGAGTCCGGGGCTAACCAGTCCCCCAGATATCCGCCCGGACGAATAAAGTTTTTACTTTGACCAGCTACGTAATCCATGTAACGTACCATTGCCGGCCAGTTTTCATGAATAATACTTTTATCGCCATATTGCATCCACGAACTCCATGGCACTATCACACCGGCGTCTTCCCATCCCGGAGATCCGTTTTTTCGGTTGTTCTTAGGTACAGCCGGTGCTGTATTTGTAAATGATCCGGCTACAGTTTGTTCATCCCTCACATCTCTCATCCATTTATGGGTAAAAGCGGCAATATCAAAATTATAAGTTCCCGTACGCCAGAAAACCTGTCCATCACCGGTATATCCCAGTCTTTCATCCCGCTGCGGACAATCCGTTGGCACACTGATAAAGTTCCCCCGTTGTCCCCAGATTCCCAAAGAATACATCTTATTGAGCAATGGATTTGAGGTTTGAATAGTTCCTGTCAGATTTTCGAGTGAATTGATTACCTCTGCGACAATGACCTCTTTTGTCAGAAGTCCGGGATATCCGGTTACCTCAATATACCGAAAACCATGAAAGGTAAAATGAGGTGCAAATACCTCTTCTCCTTTGCCATTGAGAACATAACAATCGGTTGCTGTAGCCCCACGCAGGTTATCAGTGTAAAGGCTGTCTTTGGTCGCCAGACGTTCTGCATAACGCAGTTTGACGATTGTTCCGGCATTTCCCTTTACTTTTAGACGAGCCCAACCGACCAGGTTCTGTCCCATATCTATAATCCATCGTTGATCCCCTACTTTTTCAATAGAGACCGGTTTTACAATCTGTCTTACCTCTACAGGTTGGTTTACCTGAGATGAGAGCAATTCAGAGTTAACAGCCATTGTAGTCGCTGATTTCCAGCTTTTATCATCGAAACCGGGCTTATTCCAGCCTGTTTGTTCCAATCGAGCGTCATAAAATTCACCTGAATAGATTTCCGACTTAAGTACCGGCGAGCAATCTGCTTTCCATGAGCCATCCGTTAATATCTTTTCCCGGGTACCATCTTTGTAGGTAATCTGAATTTCAGCCATAAGCTTATTCTGGGATGTACCAAATACATCATATTCACCGTTCCAGCCCAAAGGACTTCCATACCAACCATCCCCTAATATGGATCCGACTGCATTACGGCCACTATTCAGAAGTAACGTTACATCATAAGTCTGATAAGTGATCCTCGAATTATAGTTGGTAAACTCGGGTGTCAAAACGAACTTCCCGACACGATTGCCATTGATAAACATTCGATAACTACCCAGCGCCGAAACGTAAAGCCGGGCAGACTCTACTGCTTTATTCAACTTAAACTCTTTTCGAAACATCGATGCCGGTTGAGATAATGGGCCGGGATCCAAACCAAATTTCGGATCATTCAATTCACCAACCACTTTAGCCGATTTCCAGTTATCCTCCTTTATGTTTCTTGACATCCAGTCACTGTGCGATGTCGGATATCTTTTCACCTGACCATTCTTATCTTCCAGTTTCAGTAAGGCTGCAAATGCAGCATAACTACCGGCCAGCGATTTTCCTGTTCCCTGAGCAAAAGATGCAGTCCTCACGCTGCTGACTTTGACTTCAATAATATTTTCACCCTTTTTCAAATAGCCCAGGATATCCTGACGCTCAAATGCTTGCCAGGCTTTAGTCTTTAAATCTACCTGTTTTCCATTCACCATAAGCAGATATTCCCCTCGTGCTACTGTATGCATCGTTGCGATTTGGGGCAATTGATCAATATTCACTTTTATACGGAAAACAGCTTTAGTCTTCGATGGCACATCAGTGGCATCCTGATCCGGCAACCAGATCCAACGAATATTTTCACGATCTGCCTTTTCTTCGTAGTCGGTATTCGATATCCATTTGGCACTCCAGGCTTTTTTATCCAATACTCCCATCTCCCAGAAAGCCGGTTTTGACCACTGCGAAGGTGCCCCTTTCTGATTCCACACTCTGACAGCCCAATAATATCGTTTCTGGGACTGAATAGCCGGTCCGCTGTAAGGAATGCAAACAGACTCTCCATTCAATACTTTTCCACTGTTCCAGACATTACATTTTTGCTCTGTTAATAGATCAGGACTTGTTGCAACAACAATCTGATAGGCTGACTGAAGCCAGTTATTCAGTGTCGTATTCGTTTGCCAGGACAATCCGGGATTGATCTTATCAATACCCATAGGATTAACCAGATATTCACACCTGAGGTTAACCGGGACAGTTTGTTTTCCGGGAGCTCTGTTTGCGCTTTTGGCCTGTAAAACAACAAGCAGCATAATCAGAAAAGCAATTAGGCAAACGACTCCAAATTTCTTATTATAGACCATTTAAATATTGTTTTTAAGGATTAATCCGATTAAGTCCTATTTTTTCCAGACAAAACCGGCCTGTTTGACATCTTCTGAATTTGTACCAATAAACAGGTTAAACTTACCCGGTTCCCAATCCCATTTCAGTTGACTATTATAGAATTTCAGATCTTCTGTAGAGATCCGGAAAGCCAACGTCTTTGTTTCTCCGGGTTGCAATAAAACTTTCTGAAATTTCTTTAGTTCTTTCACCGGACGGGTAACTGAGGCAACCGGATCATTCAGATACAGCTGAACAGTCTCTTCTCCGGCGTACTTACCACTATTGGTTATTTCTATTTTTGCGGTCAGTATCTTATTGTTTCCGTTAAGCAATGTATCACTCAACACAACTTTTCCATAAGTGAAAGTTGTGTAACTCAATCCATAACCAAATGGGAATAGTGGTGTATTTTTCATATCCAGATAGTTGGATACAAAGTTCTCTTTCTTTCCTTCTGTATAGGGTCTTCCTGTATTTTTATGATTATAATAAATGGGGATCTGACCGACAGAACGAGGGAATGTCATAGTCAATTTACCAGAGGGATTATAGTTTCCGAATAATACATCAGCTAAAGCACTACCAGCCTCATTTCCCAGACGCCAGGTTTCAAGCACAGCATCTGCATTTTGCAAATCATCTTCAATAGTCAACGGACGACCGTTTACGAGAACCAATACCACCGGTTTACCGGTTGCTTTCAGTGCTTTAAGAAGTTTGCGCTGGCACTCCGGAAGCGAAATATCAGTCATACTTTTAGCTTCTCCTGACATTTGTTTTGACTCCCCTAATACAGCCACAATTACGTCTGATTTTTTTGCCACTTCGAGTGCCTCTGATTCTAACTGTTGCTGCTCTTTTTCGTCATAGTAACTGCGTGTTTTTTTTATAAATACAGCATTATCACTAGTCAGACTTCCAGCGCTAAAGGTTACATTCGGGTTCTCTTTCTTTATTCCGCTATAAAAAGAGACAATACGGTCAGCATCACCGGCAAAGGCCCACATACTTAACATTTCCGATTGGTCGTTTCCCCACGGACCAATCAGTGCTATATTCGCATCCTTCTTCAATGGCAGGGTCATATTATCGTTCTTCAAAAGAACCATAGATTTCAGAGCAGCCTCTTTTGCTACCTGGATATTTTCAGGCGTTAAAGAGACCTTAGCCAGTTTCTGTGGATCGTAATTACGATAAGGATTATCAAAAAGTCCGAGTTTATATTTAGCCTCCAATACCCTGCGACAGGCTGCATCAATCTGAGACATAGTTACCTTCTTTTCTTTCAATAAGGTGGACATAGCACCAAGCATGCTTTCACTGGCCATATCCATGTCCACTCCGGCATTAAGCGCCAGCTCTGCCGCTTGTTTGTAATCTTCGGCAACACCATGGGCAATAAGTTCTTGTATTGCGTTGAAATCTGTTACCACAAAACCGTTAAAGCCCCATTCTTTGCGTAATATATCAGTAAGCAACCATTTATTGGCCGTAGCAGGTACTCCGTCTATCTCATTAAAAGAGGACATGATACTACCTGCACCTGCTTCTACAGCTGCTTTATATGGCCGCAAATAGGTTTGATACATAGTCAATCTGCTCATATCTGTTGTGTTATAGTCCCTGCCGGATTCGGCTGCACCATACATACCAAAATGCTTTACACAGGCCATTAATGAAGTTTCATCACTCAACTTCTTTCCCTGATAGCCCTTCACCATTGCACGAGCTACGAGACTTCCCAGGTAAGGGTCTTCTCCTGCCCCTTCCATCACGCGTCCCCATCGTGGATCACGGGTAATATCTACCATAGGTGAAAAAGTCCAGTTATATCCGGCTGCTGTTGCTTCTACCGCCGCTACACGTGCCGTCTTTTCGATGAGAGCTGTATCCCAGGAGCAGGAAAGCCCTAGTGGTATTGGAAATATCGTATTGTATCCGTGAATGATGTCCAATCCATTCAGAAACGGAATCCGGAGACGCGTACTATCGGCAAGTACAACTTTGGAATGAACGGATTTAGGCGTTCCTAAAATAGCATATACATTACCGGCAGAACCCTCTTTTAATTTTTGAGATGCGTTTTTTGTCGCAAACGGACCAGTTCGGGCAACCGGAGTAATCAGGTTTAACTGTCCCAACTTTTCTTCCAGGGTCATTTTACTCATCAAATTATTGATGAATGTTTCCATCCGTTGTTTTTCATCCTTTCCCTGGCTAAAAGCATAAGTTACGGTACTGGTGAGTAACAATAATGCAAGCGACCAACTAAAGTATTTTTTCTTCATAGATTCTTTTATAACCGGTTCGGTTTAGTTTATGCGAAACCGGAATCTTTTCACCCATATACTATTTCAAACAGAGTTCCGGTTTCGCAAATCACACACTAAAATCAACAATAATTATTTTTGTGCATCCTTATTCCAACGGGTACGCAGATAGTAAGCGGCAGCCTTAGGCTTACGATCTCGGGTAAATACCCCCTTCATGTTATATCCTCCAAAACGAATCAGGTTCTGGCCTGTTTTAAAGTCTGCAAAGCTCCATACGTGCATTCCGGTTACATAATCTTTGGAATCAGCCACATCTAAGTAAGCCTTTATAAAATCACGTTGAAAATCTTCTGTGTACAAATCGCTCTGCTCCGAATGCATTCCCGGATAAGTATCTGCTCCAAATTCTGTTAGCATAAGCGGTTTATGAATTCTTTTGTAGTATCTATCCATTTCACTACTTAATATTTGAACAGCTCCTTTAAAATCACCGACATTGGTGTACCATCCCCAATAACGATTGATACATGTTACATCTGAAAGTTCTAACCATTCTTTTGGACCTGCCATAACTCCCACATAAATAGAGAGTCGTGTTTCATCTAGTTTTTTGAACTTTTGGATGAGTTCTCCTAAATATTTATAGCCTTTATTTAAGGACACATCACCTATTGACATTGTTCCGATTTTAGCATTTGCTGACGGCTCATTTGCCACGCACCACATGATCACTGAAGGATGATTTTTATCCCGTGCATACAACTCATCAACATACGTTCTGCATTTTTCTTGTCTCAGCTCTATATCAGTCGAATCTCCATCAAAATATAAACCGACCGCAGGTGTTTCGTCAATAATCAGGAAACCTTCACGATCAGCAATATTATAATATTCTTCATCATAGGGATAGTGGGACGTTCTAAACGAATTGGCACCAACCCATTTCAGCAATGAAAAGTCTTTTATAATAACCGGATAAGCACTACCACGACCAAAAATCGGGAAATCCTCATGCTTTCCAAATCCTTTCAGGTAAACAGGTTTCCCATTCAGGAGAACATGTTTGGAATCTACAGATACGGTTCTCACCCCAGTCTCCAGAGAATAACGGTCTTTTACAGCGCCATCGCCGATAGTCACTACCACTGAATAGAGATATGGATCTTCTGTTGACCAAAGACGAACATTAGGTATCTTGATCGACACTGTAGCTACTCCATTCTTAAATACAACCGGAGTCTCAATATTCGTTTTCTCACCTGTGATTACCACTTTACCTTTTGAAATACTACCTTTTTGTTCAATTTTCACATCCATAACGCCGGTAGTACCCTGAAATCCGGTTTTCACAGTAACATCTTTGATAGAAGCCGTAGCCGGCACGCTATAAAGCCATACCGGACGGTGCAAACCGGCATAAGGGAAGAAGTCATAATTTGAAGCCGGGAAGTTGGTAAATGGGCCATCAGCAACATTACCGGCCGGTACCCGGTTCGTTTTCATCAGATTCTCAATCCGGATCGAGATCCGGTTCTTGGCATTCCATTTGATTACCTGATTTATTTCAAATGCAAAGGGCAAATGGCCCCCCTCATGTTCTCCGACAGGAATACCGTTAATCCAGACTTTAGCGACATATACTGCTGATCCTACACGAATGTAAATACTTTGTCCTTTCCAGCTCGCCGGTACATAAGTTTCAGTTTCATACCAGCAATAATCCAGGTAGTCACGGGAATCGGCAAACTGCTCGTTCCAGCTTCCCGGAACAGCAATAGAACGGTAATCTTTTAAACCATTATACCACTGTTCTTTCTCACCAACATGCAGGGAGTCTTTTTTAAATTTCCATATACCGGATAGGTTCAATACATTCCGGCAATCATTCTGCTGAGGGAAAAGAGCAATATCTTTTGGATCTGCCACTTTAAATTTCTGGGCATAAGCTCCTATACCCATCAAGAAGAGAAGAATAAAACTTGCAATTTTAATTTTCATAGCTGTGTGTCTATAGTTTTAGATTATTATTAGCAATTCGTATCAAACAGGCCCAAATCTGTGATTCGGTTCTTTTATAATTTCCTATTTAGAAATCCTCTTGGCCTCAATAACTTGACGCCCCTTTGTTATCCCATTTTCATTAAATGCATCAATCGTAAAATAGTAGTCCTGAAGCGAATTAAGACTGTTGATGGTCAATGAATCTGCATTAAACGTCTGATAATTGAGGTAGAGTTTATCCGGAGCTATCCCATATCGGATATTATACCCGATAGCTTGATTCTCGTTTGACCAGCTTAGTTTCACTCTCCTTGAATCGGTGTCGCGTAAGGCTTTAAGTGAAGATACCGATTGAGGCTTCTTTCCTTCACCTTTACCAAAAATCCGAAATCCGGATATGGCAAATTTTCCGTCTGGAATATGATAGTTGGTCAGTCTGACAAATCGTGCTGTTACCTGTTTATCCAGAGTTATGAAATCATGAGGTTGATCACTCTTATTCGAACGTTTATCCACCAATGGTTTCCAGGTATTCTTATCCAAAGAATACTCAATCAGATATTGATAGTATATAGATGAAGTTCTTCCCAGAAGGGTAGTTGCTTCATCATAAAAATTTATCTGAAGGCTATTTACTTTACAGTTGCGTTGAAGATCAATCATCAACCATTCACCGGGATTACCGGTTTCTGCACTCCAGTAGTCCTGAATATTTTCATTATTGGCATTTTCCTTTGGATGTCCGGTTAACATTGATGATGCTTCAATGGGCTTGTTGTATGAAAGAAGCATTCCTGTAGGTTGATAATCCTCCGGTCCGGCCATTTTTTTATTGGGTAGAGCATGAGGGAAATCTCCAAATCCTGTATAGGTATAGAAGGTATTATCTTTATCAAAAAATGCAGGAAATAGTCCAAGACGTCGTTCAAAACGATGCTTGATGCCCACCAGCATCGTAACTGCATGCCAGTAATTCCCATACTTATCCTGGAATGTACTACTGTGTCCGGCTGAACAAATGAATCCTTCGGGCTTGTATGAAAATGGATTACTGTCGGCAATCCTGAACGGCCCAAGAGGTGATTCTGCTATATACAGTCCATCGCTGTAACTTTTAAACTGGGTTCCTGGACATGCATACTGCAGAAAATACTTCCCATTATGTTTGGTCATCCAGGCTCCTTCCAGAAAAGGTTTTTTATTATCGGTATTGTAGTCACCACATCTTTCCCACCCATATAGATCCGGATGGGTTGACATCAGATTTTTTTCTTCACCAATTGTATTGAATGTATTTTTGTCCAATTCGATTCCACGAATTGGTTTAGAATTAGCTAAGCCATGATATAGATAGAGACGTCCGTCATCGTCTAAAAAAAGACAAGGATCACCTGCATACATTGCAAATGAGTCTTTTACGATTTCCCAATGGCCGCTTGACGGGTCTGTTGACTTATAAATCCGACGATCCAGAGCCATAAAATAAACGGCATCGTTCATGACCAGCGCTGTCGGTGCATAATCCTCAAGCGGAAGATCCGGGGTCGTGATAAATGACCAGTCCGATAAATTATCCGAACTCCAATAGCCTCCGGATTTTGACGCAAACAGATAGTATTTCCCTTTGAACAAAATCAAAGAGGGATCAGCCGCTTCGCGACGTGATGGCAAATCGGGTTGAAACCGATAATTCAGATTTATCGGATTACATATAATGTTTTGTTTGTATTCCTTTTGGGCGTAAATTTGAAATTGACAAAAGAGAATTAGAAAGAATGCAAATATTCCTGATGTTGTAGTTTTCATGATTTCAATTTTACAAGTCCATACCATTTGGATTTAAGCAGCAGAAATCAATTAAATGGTACGATTTATAGGGTTCCATTAGTACAACGAAACAAATGAAGGTTATCAGGCTAGTATTAAACTTAGCAGCCTTAAAACAAGTATAATTACTTAGATAGATTTGTGAGAAGGTAAAATTCGGGTAGAGATAACCATAATTTGAGGATTTTGTATTGTATAAGAAACAACCTAAACAATACTCTTCAAATTGGTTTTGTATTATAAAAAGGGTGGTTATTTACACCACCCTTTCTCTTTTTGTTTATTTTTTATCCGGAGTAGCCGCACTCTCAACTATGCGCTTAGCTGTGGTGTCGAACATATCCATTGTACTACCTGACAAATTATTTTCATCGACTTTTTCCAAAAAGATATAGACATCATATCCTCTCGCTTTGAAATAGACAGTTACAGATTTTTCTTTTTCATCAACTCTGGAGAAAATAGTTTTTTCACCCTCCCCGTTAGCCGCACAGGAGTATCCGGCCATTTTTCCTTCCGGGGTTCTTGACAAAACGATCATACCTTTACCATCACCTCCCGGTGTTCCAACGGTAACTGTTGCCCATTTACCGACAAAAAAGTCAGATTTTTTTTCTTGTGCTTTTACAGCCATTGTTGCCAGCATTACCAATGAGGCAATCAACATCATTCTTAGTGTTTTCATAAATTATGATTTTTAGAGATTATGATTTTTCTAAAGTCTGACAGCACACTGTATGCTGTCAGACAGAATTAAATCCGGGTTTATAGTTTAGAATTTATATTGACAAGTCAATTCAAAGGTTCTTGGACGAATACCACTTGCCACTACCGTACGGCCAACATAAGGAGAAGCATCTGTAATCTGATCAGAGCCCTGTACTTTTCCTTTCACACCTTTTTGATTCAGGAAGTTGGTCACCTGGAACTTCAGGTTGACACTACGACTGATTCGATAATCAACTCCACCGAAGTTCTCCCACCATCCGTTATAATAGAAGGCGTTTGTTGCATTTCCATATTGTTTACCGAAGTAACGTAAACTTGTCCACAGACGAACACCGTTTTCGAATGAATAACTTGGGTCAATCTCCATCAATATTTTAGACAATTCCGGGATATAGTTATTATTGTAATCGTAGGTAACTCCATAAGCTGAATAAGAATAATTCTTATACTTTGGTGCCTGTAAGGTCAACAAATAGTGAATGGAAAAGTTTTTAATTGGTGTCGCTAAAATATCGGTTGTCCATCCCAAAGTACTTAAGTCATAAATAATCGGATCAAAAGTTGTTCTATCATTAGCATTTGAGGGATTTGTTACTGTCTGACTTGATCTGATATTGTCTTTTGAAATATAGGTCAATTTAGAGACCAATTGCAAGGTGCTTCCAAGATTATAAAACACACCACCACCCAGATTCAGCACTTTTGTCTCCATATCTTTACAAACAGTCTGCATTGGCTTGGCTCCCGGTGTTGTCGGATCTGCTATCGGATTTCCTTTCGCATCTCTGTAAGCATAGTCCCAGTAACGATCCCACCAGGAGTTATAGGTTCCATCCCCCAAGATTCCAAATTCTTTGGTCATCTTATATACAAAGCTTAAAGTACCAACTTTATTCCAACGATTTGACAATGTATTATCAATTAACGGACGATCCTTGATAAAGTCATTGATGTAAGGACTAGCCTTTTCTTTAATACACTGATTCTCTATACGAAAACCTAAACCAACATCAAGCTTTTTACTCAATTTAATATCGTCGGTTGCATACAATGCCTCTTTAATGTATTGATCATCCGTGGCACTTCCATAACCACCGGCAGAAGCAGGCATCAATCCGTTATTAGTAGCTTTTACTGTCATATTGTATGTCGGAACATAAGTATACATATCTAAGAGTTTAGGATTAGCTTCCACGGTTTGGAAATACAATCCACTATTTAGATGAAACTGTCTATGAGTGTATAATTGGTTGAATCCCAAACGAAGATCATGATTACCCAACTGCTTGGTTAATTCCGCTCTACTAAATATGGAGTTGTTATTAGACTGAGGAATAAGTTGAGAAGTTACCATTTGAGCCGCACCGGTATAAACATTCGAGGTTCCCATGTATTTAAAACTCCACCCCTTCGCCTGAGCCTGATCCGGATCATACGTATTTATACTAATAGGAAACGCAATTGACAACGGCGTATTGATATGCTGATACATAGTAGAATAGGTCAGCTTCCAGCCACTAGCAAAGTTATGCTCTCCGTTCAGATAGATATTATGCGAATTTGTGCGGGTATATTTATCACTACTCAAATCGGCAACAGTTGCAGCACCGGTATTGTAATCATAACAGGGTATCATTCCGCTTTCAAGAATATAAGAATCGGTTCCCGGATTAAATTTATCTAATGCTGAGGTTTTACCATTTCCTTTGTAAGTCAATGGGCTATATGTTCCGGAAACTGATTTGGAATCAAGGTACTTGTAAAGCAAGCGAACATTACCCTTCGCATATTTCTTCTGGATGGCAAACTTGAACATAGATGTTTTATCCAGCCATGGGGTAAATTTAAAATTATAATTATTTCCCCGGTCAAAATTCTGATACAAGTCCAACATATACCCCCAACCTTTTTTGATCGGCCCGGTTAATGTAAAGTCATATCTGGAAGAACCAAAAGAGTTCATATATATTGATCCGAATCCTTTATTTGTCGCACTCGCATCCCTGTCTGAGCTTTGCACTGCATACCCCACTTTACCGGTAGTGATGGCACTCTCTGCAAAGGACATCAATCCCATCTTAGATAAGCTGTTATCCATCCGCCATGAGGTAGTCGGAATAGTTGGATAAAAATAATAGACCACCGGAAGATCATTTTCAAGAATAACAACATCTCCGGTAAATGGCAACCCGATATTTACATTTCGTGGGCCAATATTACTATCGGCATTGAGCATTACATTTCTGTTTTTTTCTTCTTTTTTAGATGCACGCGTCTCCTTTACTACACTGATTGTATCACCCGTTATTTGAGCAGCGTATAGTTCCGGTGCAATTACCAGTCCGGATGCAACACAAATTAAGGCCAGTAACTTTCTTTTCATAGCACGTTGATTTGATTAATATTGATTTGATTTGTATAATGTCATTCTTTACATTTTCGCTTTGAATGAAACGCCAATATTTTATTTATAGCGTTATTTAAGGCTTGGATTTATATCAACTCTTCATATCTTATTATTTTAAGGTTAAAAATTATGTTACAACATATATCAGTTAAATCTAAATTCTTTACTTGAAAACCTTATTATCACTAGCTAGGAGACCTATGGGCCGCCTTGATCTCACCGAGGCAACCCACGATCACCCAACCATAAATAAATGAAAACTCAAAACAATCTCTTTTCTACCAACACACGATCTACCTATTTATATCATTCTTGTCAAACCTACGCTTGAATGATATTTTGAAAACCATCAAAAACCATCAAAAAAAACTCCAACACCAAACACATAAAACGTTTTTCGTATTCTAGTCTATATAAATTTCAAAAAAATGCATTTGCAGAACAAATGCATATAAGTTACATTACTTTTTCAAACCAGAGATTAAGACATCGGTTAGAGCCTCTAAAACTTCAGACTCAGTCAGCCGTGCTCCCTCTGATGTTCTTTCTTGTGCCAATCTAAATGCAACACTAACTAAGCTTGTCATTACTACATATGCCACAGCATCAAGTTCTTTTGTCAAATTCTCCCGAAATTCACCTCCTTGAATTCCATCCATCAAAATATTCTTAATAGACTGACGGGTAATCTCGTTAAGCCGTTTTAAATTTGAAGCCATTGAACCACTGGAAACAACCGGCATATCCCCCTGAAACATCTCTACGCGAACAGCATCATTTAAAAGAATTTTTTCGCGAATAACTGTATATGTTGTTATTAAATATACTTTTAGCTTTTCAGACGCTGTATTAACGCTAGCTGTTGCAGCGGAAACCCGGGAAATAACGTCCATGGCTTCTTTCACTATAATCGCTTCATAGATCTCATCTTTACTCTTATAGTAATAATACAAAGTACTCTTACCCCGCCCCATAGATCGGGCTATATCTTCCATGGTCGTCTTCTGAAAGCCATACCGTTGAAACAGTTGCTGGGCAGCCAACAAGACTTCCTCTTTGATCTTTTCCTCTTTCGTTATCTTTACCTCTGACATTTTTTCGACTAAATTCGTTTTATAGTACAAATATAATCAGGAAATCAGAAAAACAATCTCCAGAAGTGTTAATCTTTGTTTTCAACTTTATTTTCCCAAACTTGACGTTAAGATAAAAGAAGATAGACTCTTAATTGCCGAATTAGCCCTATCTCAATCCTCCTGACCATCTGAATATTCCTGTTTACCAATAAAAAACAACTCAAAGATCCGGGAAACAAAAGCCACTCCACAAACAATAGATTTTTCGACCGTTTTCGTTTCTCAGTACAAATATATAGCCTAAAATGAAATTTCCAACTATAAATCCGTTAAAAATTACTCTAAGCCTTCATTTTTTTGATTTACACCCATTGCGGGCAAATGTAGTATTTGTATCTACCCTGTATCCACAAAGGGTTTCAGCTATACACAACGCTCTGATTTCACAATCCGCTATGTATTAGTTAAATACAGACACACCGTTAAGTTAATGGGCTTAATCGATGATATGTGTATGAATCAATTTAGTTTATGCTAAAGTATTAATTTAATTCCCGATTACCGACCCCTCCCGACCTCCCCAAAGTGGGGAGGAGTGGTGCAATTACAACGTTAGTCTGGTTTAATAGCTAATTAAATATGCTAATATTCATTTTTCGAACTACGTTACAGCCCCCATTTTGGGGGTTGGGGGTCTGACAGAAAGAAGTTGAGGTTCTGTCCTTCCGGAGACCAATAATACAAACTAATTTCATAGACCTACTTATATCCGGATTTTGTTGATCTATTGTGCAGTAAATACGCCTATAACGAAATCATCATGCTTCCATATAATAATGTACGTGAAGATAAAAAGACAGATTGAATAAATACCGTAATTACCTTATATACGGTTTGCAGAAAAACATATCCAGGCCACGCTGTGGCAAATCTTTATGACAGCTTCAAGCTGTCCTTATTTTGGACACGGGTTACGCCATCGCTAAACCCGGCGCCAGTAAAGGGAACATTAGATCAAAGACTGATAGACATTAGAATAAATCTTTTGTCTTATGTCTTTTATCTTTATTCTAATGTCTTTGATTCATTGCCGTCTCGCTTTAGCGGACGGAATGGAATAAGGAATATTCCTGAAAAAAGGCTTTAGCCAAATCAAATTTAACCCTTTGGCTAAAGCCGGTTTGTATTATCCTCTCTTATCCGTCAGCTAAAGCAGACGGCAATGAATTTGAGGCAGTGTATAAACATGAGACGTTGGATATCAGACTGGATATTGAAGAAATCCAGCTAGCGGTCTAAAACCGCTGCACGGTGTGCGCATCAAAACATTCTACCGAAAGCAGATCAGCGGCTCCAAGCCGCTTAACGCGTAATAAAAAAAAGTAAAGAGAAAAAGGGTGGGATGTAATCCGGCAAGCAGTTCAGAGTCGCTGCGAGGTGAGAAGTGCAAACTTCCATCGACTAAAGAAATCTTTGAAGAAACTTATGACAGCTACAAGTTGTCTTTATTTTGGACACGGGTTACGCAATCGCTAAACCCGCGCCAGTGAAAGGACAATCCCCAAATCCGTTGTCTAAAGACGAACGGCAATATCATACGCCAACCAAGAAAAGGAAAAGTATTTGCTCTTATCACATACTATATAATGAACAATGGTTTAAAAGAGATCTGAATGAGTTCCATTTCGTATTAATGTAATGATTTTTATATTATCATCTTGTTCATATATCAATAACCAATCCGGTTTAATGTGACATTCCCGCAATCCGATATAACATCCCGACAATGAATGGTCATTATATTTAGCCGGTAATGTTTTACCTTCAGATAGCATCTTAATGACTTTGTTTAATTCTTCTTCCGGTAACTGTCTCTTTCGAGCAAGTTTTAAATCTTTCAGATATTTGCGTGTAAATTCAATTGCATACATCTATTATTGCACCTTTTTGAGATAATCATCATAGTTGCTGCATTTAATGGTTTTACCTTCGCGGGCTTCCTTTATAGCAGCCAATGTTTCAGCGTTAAAATCAGAAGCACGTTTTGATCTGTTTACTATAATCTTAGCGCCCATTTCTTTAGCCAGAGCCTTGATTAGCTTCATTTTTTGAGGAGAATCTATTTCTATTGTAATGGTGCTCATACTACTGCGTATTTGATATAATATTAAAACACAAATATAATCAATAAATAACCTAAAGCTCTTCTTTTGTTGATGTTTAACTGTTTATCCTTTTACGGACCTGATCCCGGACACGCGTTACGCCATCGCTAAACCCGGCGCCAGTAAAGGGAACATTAGATCAAAGACTGATAGACATTAGAATAAATCTCTTGTCTTATGTCTCTTGTCTTATGTCTTTTATCTTTATTCTAATGTCTTTAATTCATTGCCGTCTCGCTTTAGCGGACGGAACGGAATAAGGAATCTTCTAAAAAAAGGCTTTAGCAAATCAAATTTTACTCTTTGACTAAAGCCGGTTTGTATTATCCTCTCTTATCCGTCAACTAAAGCAGACGGCAAGAATTTGAGGCAGTGTAAACATGAGACGTTGGATATCAGACTGGATATTGAAGAAATCCAGCTAGCGGTCTAAAACCGCTGCACGGTGTGTGTATCACAACATTCTGCCGAAAGCGATCAGCGGCTCAAAGCCGCTTGACGCGTAATAAACAAAAAGTAAAGAGAAAAAAGGGTTGGATGTAATCCGGCAAGCAGCTCAGAGTCGCTATGAGGTAAGAAGCGCAAGCTTCCATCGGTTAAAGATATCATTGAGAAAACTTATGACAGCTACAAGCTGTCCATATTTTGGACACGGGGTACGCTATCGCTAAACCCGCGCCTATGAGGGGGGGGACACTAATCAAAGACTGATAGACATTAAAATAAATCTTTTGTCTCTTATCTCTTGTCTTTATTCTAATGTCTTTAATTCATTGCCGTCTCGCTTTAGCGGATGGGACGGAATAAATATACTAACGGTAAAAAGTTTTATTTCTAGGTATAAAAAATCCTTTTATACAATTTAAATTTCTAATGCAAATCTGAATATGATTCTTTCTTTGAATTCCTGCTCCTTCAAAAGCAGGACCACCTTCTGTAAATATCCCCCTAACAGTATCGAAATGTTCTAATTTACTGAATCCGTTGGACATTACATCATTTTCAATTTCCTCGTAGATTTGCTGATTCATGTACTCAATTACTGCACAATCAAGTTCCCTTCGTACTAAATCATGATATTTATCAAATTTTGAGTCTTTATTTTTTGGCAATTCTTTACCAATACGAAAACAATCCTGCTTGAATAATTCGTAATAGGTTGAGATTAAATTTATGTATTCTGAATCTGTAAAATCAAGACAATTTCTTAACTGATAAACAACACCTACAACCGACGGATTTTTAAATTGGTCATTGCGCTTTGCCTTGTCTTTAGCCCATTGAATAGCTCGCTCATAATTGTTTTCCCAAATATAAAATCCATGACCAAGCCAATCATTAACTTCCTCACTAATTTTTATTTTATTTGGATTGCTTACTAAGTTGTTTCTTGTCAACTCATCACATCCATGAAATCCAATCATTAAATTAGGACGCTCACTATACATTATCTCTGAGTTACATGTTTACCTAGATGCTTATAATTAGCAGTAAAATTTTCGTTTGCATCAATTATTTTAGCAGATCGAAGAGACGTAACGACTTGCTCTCTTGTCTTTGGTGCAGCTTTTAATTTTTTCGCTAAGTTGGCAATTAATTTACTTTGAATATTTTCCATAATCAGAACATTTTGATTAGTTCTTAAAAATTTATTTCATCACTAAAAGTCAAAGATATAGAGAATGCAAAGATAGCTATCTTTTAAGAATCATAATAAGAAATCCGGATTAAATTGGTACTCAATGCAGTGTCATGCAGGCAAGTGTATCCTCTCAGTCGATGATGCGGTCTAAAACCGCTGCACGGTGTGGGTATCAAAACATTCAGCCGAAAGCGACGCTACAAATTACATGATACCGAATAATCTCATGCAACCCACCCCCGACCCCAAACACGGGTTACGCTATCGCTAAACCCGCGCCAGTGAGAGGATAGTTCAGGCAATCTCAACACCTGAATTCAATATTTCGTTAATAAAAGGATCACCCTTTTCAAAATATTCCGTTGGATAGGTTTTTGTCTCGATCTCGATAAATTCTTTCCGAATATTGATTCTGGAGAAAAGCTTTCGGTCTTCAAAACCAAATCCCGTGAAAGATTTTGACACCAAAGCCACATCAATATCCGAATCTTCGCGTTGATTATTGGAAGCGTAAGAGCCGAATAATATTACTTTGTCCAGCGAAACACCCAATGAGGAAATTTCTTTTACAAACTGCTTTACTTTATTTATTGCATCTTCTCTTGTAAGCATAATATTATGGATTTTACCTGATTCAATAATTGATTAGTGAACTCATAATTACAACGCTTATGAATCTCAAAAAGATAGTCAGGATATCTGCCTTCTAATTGAAAATCGTTGAATTCTTCCAGAAAGGAAAGTTGATCTTCACTGAGGCATAGGTTTAAATGCATCAAAACCTATACCGACAGGGAAAACAAAAAATTCCAGACTGCCGGGGAGCTGTTTGAGTGAAGAGCCGAATACATTTACTATTTAAACATTTACAATCGACAATTCACACCCTCCTCCCAAATGGTAAATGGTAAATGACTAAATGGTAAATCCGGTTGTTTTTTGGGAAATGGAACGCGGATTTACGCAGATTAAGCGGATATTTAAGGATTAACTATCTGTTATAATATGGATAATTAAGGATTTAAAATTGACTTTGTCAATTGATTTAATAGAAAATCAAAAATGCTTGCATTTATCTTATCCGTTTTTCATCCGCCCTATCAGCGTAAATCCGCGTCCTATTTCATTTGATACATTAAAGGGAATCCACCAAAAACGTTATAGAGCCTTTTTGTTACTTTTTTGCGCCAAAAAAGTAAAGTGAAAAACCTTAACATTTCGGCTAAAGCCCTACTAATAGACAATCCCCAAATCCGTTGTCTAAAGACGAACGGCAATATAAGGGCTCTATTCTCTTTGATAAAGTGTAACACCGACTCTTTGTATATGATCAATCAATTTGGATTCGGTGATTCGATCATAAATAACAAGATCAAATTGGTTCGATGATTCTTTCTTTAATCTTAGCAACAAATCCTGCAATAAGCCGAAAAACTCATTACGAATGGCTGCTGCAATTTCATCTGCAGTCTCCTGGTTATAGGTATGACTGGTCAGGTTCCGGCTTCGCAACATTCTCACCCATCCTTCACCATTAATTATATAACCATCCTGGAAACTTTGTGAAATAACAGGTTTAGGTCCGGTAATTTCATCATAGCCCTTTTCCTTCAACAGATCCTGCAATGTTTTCCAGGCCAGTTCAAACGAATATTCAAAGGATTTGATAAGCCCCTGCTCTTCAAATTCATTCAATTCGCCTTTATCTAAAAATCTTCGTAACTGATTAAATGCCTTCTCAAAGTTGGCAAATCGTTGTTGCCACCGTATATCTCTTGCCTCTGCCATAATGGATTATATTGGTTTAGCAAAGATAAAGTTTCTTTCTGACAGCTACAAACTACCCTTATTTTGAACCCGGATTACGCTATCGCTAAACCCGGCACCAGTAAAGGGGACATTAGATAATTGATGAATTTACCATTGACATTTTAAAATACGCAGAATCCCCAAATGGTAAATTGTAAATGACTAGATTGTAAATCCTGTTGGCTAAATTGTAAATCCAACTGCGTTTATGCAAATAAAAAGGAATATGCCGGAACGACATCAATCCGTTTGCCCTGGTGCACAATTACATCTTGTTGATTAAACGTGATGATAATACCGTTGCTCATATCAAAAAAATCCATCGCATCAAACAGTCCCTGTTGCTCTCTTTTCTCATTTTCCTTATTCAACTCATAACAGACCTGAATAAGTTGTGTTGGCTTATTGTTTTCGCAAACAACAAAATCACACTCTTTACCTTGTTCATTGAAATAAAACAACTCTTTCTGCCTCCTGCGCAATTCCCAGAAAACCATATTCTCAAGCCTCCTACCGGAATCGCCGTTAAAAGAGGCAGAAATGATCCCCTGCAAACCATTGTCAATAAAATAGATCTTCCGGGGATTTATCATTTGCACCTTATAAGAATAAGAGAACTTCGGCATTAACTGCATCAGATACGACTGTTCGAAAAAGGAGAAATAATCCAGTATCGTTGCCGCGCTCTTTACATTCATCGATTGGGTAAGTTTCGTTGCAGAAACCAGGTTGCCCACGTTAGAGGCAAGAAAAACCAACAGACGTTTCAACGACTTCACATCTTTTATGTTGTGCCTCACCGCTATATCGCGATACAATATATCATCGGTCAAAGCATTCAGAATATCCGGATTTTGCGTTTTTACAAACTCGGGGAAACCGCCCGTATCCAGATAATCTGATAAAGAAGCCTCTCCTGCTGCTAAACCAAGATAGGTGCAATATTCTATAAAAGAAAACGGAAAAAGCTCCTTCGTAACGTGCCTTCCCGTGAGTTTTGTACCTAATTCTTTACTTAATAATGAAGCATTGGATCCGGTAATCACTATGCGAAATCCTTCATCTAATTTTTGTCGGACATACAGCTCCCATCCTTCTACTACCTGTATTTCATCGAAAAAAAGAGTTTTATACCCCTGTTCCTCTATAATTTCGTCCAATAAGCCAAAATCGTCGATTTCGTAATTATAGAGCTTCGGTGTATCGAAATTAAGAAACAAAACCGGTCCAATATCATCTGATAGTAATTGATGTAACAACGTACTTTTACCACACCGGCGAATACCGGATATAATCAGGGCATGACTTTTCAGATCACCCGGTAAAGAGGACAACAATTCACGTCTAAGTCCTGTATCACTGATCTTTAACCTATACCGTTGCTGTCGGATAACTTCATTTAGTTCGGATTTCTTAATCATACGATTTCATTTTTGCTCAATACAAAGATAGTTATTCATCCACGATAAACAATAGTATTCATTATTAATAAACACTATTATCCATCGCAAATAAACATACTATCCATACCGGCATAGACCTGAATCAAATCATTGGTATCAAAGCCAATGGTAGAATACATGGTAATGAACTGGCCATCGTCGGGCATGGTTACGGTTATCGGGGTATAATTGTTACACCGGATCAATGGAGCCGAATTCCCACTGTTATGTTCATTATTCCAGAAGGGGAATCGTTGCGCTTCGGGTAATTCCACTCCTTTGTATTGGTAAATATAGGTAGAATCGGTATTACCAAAAACGTAACCAAACGGGAGGTTATGACCGGTAGTATTTAGAAACAACGGTGAGACCATCGGTCCTTCATTCATCTCCACCATTATTTTATCATTGGCTGAATCATAATTAATGACAGCATCACCACCTAGAATGAAATCAGAGCCAATCCAAACCATGCTTTCCTATAGGTTGACTATAGGTTCATTATAGGTTGACTTTACCTATATATAGTGATAACACAGACGTAACATAGAGATAAAATAGTGATAAAATACTCTTTATAAAGACTATTTTATCTGTGTAATATCATTGTATTTCAACTATAAATGCTATATTTGTACCTAAAGTCAACCTATACACAACCTATAATGAACCTTATACCAAACCAATAGCAGGGATTGAGAGGCCAGTGCTCTCTGGTAACAGGGAATGAGGAATAATTATGGGGAGAGGGATTGATGACACCAAACCTGCTATTGTAACGAGAATTAGAGTCGAACCGTTTTGAATTGCGATAAGCAATATTTAAACAGTCAATAGTACCTGAATTATTATAATCCCGATACTCCGGAGGAGTATTCTGTACTTAACCCCCAGATTCATCTGGGGGTTATAGGCGAATATTAAACCAGAACTCTGTAGGAGTTTTCCATCATCAATGCTTTATCTCTTGATTCGGATGGTGAACTCCGCTGGAGTTCTGGTACAGCTCAGTTCTTCTTTCCCCCAGATAAATCTGGGGGTTATGCGTAGGCAACTCCTACGGAGTTGAGAAATGCGCTGAAGTTTTGGCGAGACTGTTTTAATTTGTCGCAATCCAAACCAGCTTAATTATAAATGGTAAATCGTAAATAATAAAATTGTAAATCCGCAATATGGCTACAGTCAAAGGACCGTTTGAATTCAACGGAAGCATAAAAGGGGTATCGTTCTATACCCAGAAAGGAAGCGACAAAGTAATCATGCGCACCAAAGGGGGCGCCAGTAAGGAAAAGATTGCCAAATCACCGGAGTTTGAGAAGCTGCGCTTCAACCAGCAGGAGTGGAAAGGGTGTGTGCTGATGTCGAGAGCATTAACAACCTCCATTTTTGAACTGAAACGACTGGGTGACTTCAATATCTCGGCAGCCTTCAACGGCATTGCCAAAAGCATTCAGAAGACAGATACGGAGAGCCCGCTGGGCACACGCCGGATTCTTTTTTCAAAATACCGGCAATCGCTGGACTGCTACCAGTTGAACCGCAAGTACCCGCTTACCTCGACGTTGCGCATCAGTCCGCAATGGAATATTGACCGGGAGAAGTTGCTGGCCTCGCTTACACTGCCGCGTATCAACACCGCTACGCAGTTGGTAAACTTTCCCAATCTGCCGTTCTTCCGGATCATAATGACTTTCGGAAGCCTGTCTGACCGGGAGGTATCGGGAGCACGAAATGAGTACAATCCGGTCAATATAGATTTAGACTGCCTCTCCTATCATTGGACCAGTCCGTGGTATTCCACCGAAGCAATCGTGGAAGAACAACAGGTGAGTCTTAGTCTTGGAGAAGAGCTACAGGCCAACCTGACCGACGATGTCAGCCTGGTGCTGGGTATCGGTGTGGAGTTTGGAAAGGTGGGATTTGACGGTAATCCGGTAGAGGTAAAATATGCGGGGTGCGGGATAGTGCTGGGGGTGAAATAATTACCTCTCCCCCGAACACTGTAAGCTATTTACCAATACTTACCTCACGGATACCGGTACGCCCGAAAAACACCGGGAAATACATCTTTTCCGCTTTCGCCGGATTGAGTTTGTATTCACCGGAAAAGCGTGGTTCCAGGCTTACCTCATAGGTTGATTGCCCCTGACGGAGATTGCGCAGATAAATACATACCTTATCGGCAAAGTATTCACGGTGAGACTCCTTCCAGTATTGTCTTTTATCATTATAGGAACATCCTGCAGGGATAGGAATCTCCACCATTACATACTCCTGATCCTCTTTTACACTGACTTCGGCAATTAGTTTTACCGGCTTTCCGGCCGGAAGATAGGTCGAACCGTTTTCCCAATGTGTATTGATGGTAAAACCCTTGTTTACAGCTTCCGGATTTTCCCGGAATATCCGGCTATACGATGTAAGATAAACGGGATAGCTACCTGTCTTATGAATTGTAACGGCGCTATTCCGTGGCATTGAGAGACGAAGAGGAAGGGTATCCCTACGAAGGTTAACGTATCCGTTAATATCAAGTACGGAGCGTTGCAACGTTCCCTTCAGGGCAATCATATCCGGAACAATTGTTTCCAGAATATGAGCCGATTCATAGGTGTTGCGCCAACATCCCTTACGGCGCTGGGCTAACAGATAATTTCGGATTTTAGTCAGCATTTGCGGATACTTTCCGGATTCGCGCAGAATACGGTAGGCGGAAAGAGTGGCTTCCGTCGTATTTCCCATCAGATTATCCTTTTTATCACCCCAATAGCAGTTTCCGAACAGATCCCGCTGACAGGTCCGGAGCAATGTATCTGCATCAACCTTGTGATAGCGGGTTTTCAGTTCAAGCAGCGCTAATTGTTCGCTCATTGATTTTTTATCCGGATGAATCTTATTCAACTCCGATTCATAATTACCATCGGGATTCAGTTGATGCAGTAATCGCAATATCCGGATTTGGACAGAGGCTGGCTGACGGTCAAACAATCCTAACAGGTCGATTCTCATTGAAGTAAAGTCCTTGTTGATCGTAAACCCGGCCTCCCGCGCCTGACATAATGCCTCAAGTACATGAGTCGAAATCCAGACCTCAGTCTCCATGCCAGACCACCAGCCCCAGAGTTTTTTATCGTTACTTCCTTTTTCCAGCTTATCAATCAGATGTCTGATTTTACCATCAGAGGTATATGGTTTTCCTTCCGATTTATTGATCAGTCTTTCGATCAGAAGAGCCTTGAGCTTAGAGGCACACTGTTCATTGCACAGATGCTGGTAGCCATCCATATAGTTAAGTTCCTTTTTGATGGACTCAATCGCGTCGCTTTCCGCATATACAATGGTAGAATCAGCGCCTGCATTTGCCCGGAGAGTAATCGTTGTATCATTATCCAAAGCAAAGAAATCGCCTGTAGTCTCAATCGTACCACAAGATACCACCGGAATGGCTCGACGTTCGCCATCTTTCAACCCGTCATTACGCCGGAATGAGTATTCGATTTGGATGCTGTCACGACGATCAGCCTGTACGCCCAATGTATCCACATGAACCTGCAATAATCTTGCTTGCTCACTCTTTACCGTTCTGTTATTGACGGAAAAAGAAGTCTCTACCTGAACGGTATCTCCGGTATAATTCACGGTCTTCCCGATCACATTGGATTTATCCCCGCGGGTAAGGAACCGGGGTAACGACAGTTGAGCACTCACCGGGATAAAGGAACGTATTTCCGTACTTGCAATTGCAGCGGATTTTCGGGGCAAAAGCCCAACATACCAGGTTTTCCATTTGGTAATATCGTCAGGAAAAGTAGTTTCGAAGGATGCGATACCGTTCTTATCCGTAGTAAGGGTCGGCTGCCAGAAAGCTTCGTCGGAGAAATGAGAGCGCAGGCCACCTGCTTGTTTGGCCATAAAGCCATCGTCGGCAAGCAACTGTTGCATCATTTGCCGGGCTTCTGTTGTCGTAGTGGTTACCCCTTTCCGGGTGGTGATAATAACCACTCCGTTCGCTCCCTGTGCACCATATATAGCTGTAGCGGCCGCGTCTTTCAGGACATTCATATTTTGAATTTCCTTCGGATTAATATCCTTTATATCTCCGCGGACTACACCATCAACTACATATAACGGGGTGGCATCTCCGGTAATGGACGAACCGCCCCTTATCCGGATAACGGATGCATCTATACCCGCTAACCGTCCCTGAAGAGCTCCATCAACTGATGTTACAGATCCGGTGAGATCCATGCGCTTTTGTGTTCCATACCCAACTACGACCACTTCATCCAATGCGCAGTTATCTGATTCAAGAGCGACATTGAGTTCGCCGGATTCATATTTCCGGAAAGTCTGAGGTTTATATCCAATGTAGTGAAAGGTAATAGTTCGGTATCCGGCCGGAACGACAAGATTATAGACACCATCGATATTCGCTATTCCCCCCTTATTGGTACCATCCACGATCACAGAGACTCCGACTAACGGAGATCTATCCCTTGCATCCACCACAACGCCATGTATCAGGATTTCTCCCGCATAAGCAGGATTAGCCTTAATTTTTGTGTTTGACGAAATGGGAGCAGAATAGTTGAGCTCAGTCAATCGCTTACCATAATAAAACGAAGGCATGGCATCGGGATATTTAACTGTAAGAACTTCGGGGGAATATTGCAGTTCATCCCTCGTAATGCGGCGCAATGTATAGCTGCCTCCCTGAATATAAACATCATCCGTAGAATAATAAGTCAGATCGTCCAGCAAAAGCATAAGCATATAACGCCCTGATGGGATATTATGGATATAATGCGTTTCGTAGGAATAAAAGCCGGACGCTTTGCTCTCCGGATTAAAAAGCACCCAACCCAGCAACTTCGAGCGCAATGAATCCGGCAATTCTGCCGATAGATAAAATACCGAACCGGAATTGTCAGATTTAAGCATTGTGAATCGCGCTTTATCATGCATCTTCCTGCGGGCATAGCTCTGGTATAGGGAGTCTATCCGCTTTTGTGTAAGCAGTGATTCGCCAAAATCCAATGAAGGCCTGGAATAACTCATTTTATTAAACAGGGATATACTCCTCATCTTTGTCACGCCCGTCAGAAATTCATATTCAAAAGGCTCATTGTCGGGAAGAAATGGCCGCCTGAAATTTCCAATACTATGGTAAGTAATCTCTTTATTTCGGAAAGGGCCGGCGATTACCCGCTCCTGATCATTGATAATATCAAAAACAGAGTCGCCCTGTTGTAAATAGTCGAAACCGTTTTGGGGACTTCTACGAACCGGGATAAGACTGCGGATTAGTTGCTGTTTTTCGGTACTGCTGTATTTATTATTCTGCCGGCTGGTATTTCTGAACCCATATTTATCGGGATCAAAGCTCAAAATGTATTTGACATAAGGCCGGGTATCTACATCAAATTCAACTGATTTGCAGGTAGTACGCATCCTGACATGGTGTCTTCCGGGAAGAACCTCAAACCAGTATGGCCGTTTGGATGTCGCCTCATTGGTGTATACCAATACATCATCTATGTAAAGCATATTCACGGGTAAAAGAGTACCCGCATGAACCAAATAAGGTGCAATCAACGGCTTCCGGCCTTCTGAAGGTAACTCCAGTCGATAGTTGCCATCTTTCGGATAGGCAAACTTATACATTTCGATTGTATCGAGTCGCATACGATCTCTCCACGCCAAATAATCGAGCGGTGACCGGAAGCGTGTCGGAGCATTTGAATATCTTCCACTAAATGAATTAAAAGTCGTTCTTCCTTTACGCGTAACGACCTGATAAGGTAAACGAACCGACAGATCTGAATTAAACTTCGAGGTATAGCCCAAAGCTGTCACATCGGCATTGGGAATAGGCTCATTGTGCTCATCGGTAACCGCGAGTTTCACAGTCACCTTCTGCCCCGGATAAATCACCGGTGGCACGATAGCGCTGATTTTCATCCTGGCGGGAGAATAAGATGCACTATACTCCGCACTTCTCACTGTTCCGGCCCACACATATTGTACCGATAAATAATAACAGGCTTTGCGGGAAGCTTTTAGATTGACAACCGGATTTATGCCGGTTCCTCTCCTGATTTCCCGATTGTTTTTATACAGGGTAAATGCCAACGGAAGATGGCGTGGATTACTGACATTAACAAAAAGGCTATCACCTGTATGCTCCATTGAACAGAGGATACCGTCCCCACTCTGATCAGGAGTATAACTTCGAACAATACCGTCACACTTCACCCGATACGAGTTTACTAAAGGATTCATCGGAATAATAACCGGCAAGTATATCGGCGTTTCCGGAGCCAGATTAGTCAAAAGCGAAGCACCCGTTACTGGCATCGAAACACCGGCTTTCCTGAAATCAATCAGCAGGCTATCTCCTTTGGGTTCAAAAACAATCTTTTCGTTACAGTCATGCCGGATAAAGTAGCAATCTTTGGTCTTGCCCTGGTTTTCCGCGTTATTGAATCGAACGGATAGTTTAAGACTCAAATCGGCCGGAGGAAAGACCGAATCCGGGATCGTAATTGCAGATTCCCCTGACGGGTCTATCGAAACTGTTTTTTTCCAGATTATATTTGGGAAATGCAGTTTCTTTCCATCAAACTTATTCAGAGAGTTCACTGACAATGAAATATCAGCCCGCGCATCCGGCAGGGGTAGATTATTCTCGTCTTTTGCGCTTAACGTAATCTTCACCGGTTCATCCGGTTGATACTCTTCCTGTGAAACAGACAGATCATAAACAGTACTCCTCAGCTCATAATCTTCATATTTAAAAGATTCGCTGGCCAGATAATCCCAGTTGGTTGAGGTAAATGTAATACTGTAATATTTATCAAGTACCAATTCGTAAGAAGGCTTAAGCTGAAATTTGCATGCAAAGATGCCGGGGCGCAAAGGTATTAAGGTATCAACGGGAATTTGCTTTTTTCCGTTATGCAGATTAATCACCACTTTATGGTCAACCGGATTGCCATGTTTATTTGTCAGATATGCTTTGACTTTTATACTGTCTCCTGGTCTGAATCTGGGTTTATTCAATAGAACAAAGCATTCATCCTTGCGCTCCGATCTGTTTCCATCAGGGTCAAATAGGTTTTTAACTTTATATTTAAGTCTCCGGGGGAAGTTTTTTATCCGGTAAATCGACCGATACGCATAGTGTCGTTTGATACTTTGAATAGCATCACCCGGAATGGATGTGATAAACCAGACCGGCCGGACTATATATTTCAATACAGGCACACTGGCCGCTCCATTTACAAAACGTTTCCAGGGATTCAGTTTGTATTGTTTGCTAATCGGAAAAAAGTCACAAACTCCATTCACCTCTACGCTCACCCATCCGTCTTTATCAGTGCGATGCCGACGATAAGTCTGACTTTTCACATCATATTTAATACGGGTATGATTAATAAAAACCAGTGCATCCGGTATGACTTTTCCGGTTTGGTTATCCAGTACCGAAATGGCCAAATCGGTATGATTATTTAGAATATTACAGGTAAAAGGAATCACTTTGTAGAGACAGCATCTCAAATTTTCTTTTTCGGCGTCAGCAATCAGGTATGCACCCGGAGGAATATTTCCCGGAGTTACCTGACTGGTTGTGTCAACAAACTGCTGAAAGTACTCAGAAGACAATGTTTCAACTTTGCCTTTGGCTATTTTCTCAGCCTGGGCATTGCTTATTTTGTAAACATATTTAACCGGGGTACAAAACCGGTCTTTACTAAGTGTCTGAGCTTGAAAAGAAACAATAAAACTAATCCAAAGGAGTAATATCAAATATGTCCGATCTGAAATAAAGCGTAATTTTGGCATCGTTTTTGGAATTTATTTCTACAAATATCCAACTTTTTTATAAATACACTCCTTAAAAACGACAATTTCCCCTGATTAACACGATTATTAAAACAAAAGTTACAAGCTGTCCTGATTTTGGACACGGGTTACGCTATCGCTAAACCTAAGCCAATAAGGTGCAGAAATGCAACAAGACCTGTTCCGACAGGAAAAATAAAAAATTCCAGACTGCCGGGGAGCTGTTTGAGTGAGGAGCCCATTCACTAATGCGTTTAAACCGCAGGATCGGTACATGGGCGAGCGAACGAGTTCTTCCCGGCTATGTTTTTTTGTTACTTTTTTGCGCCAAAAAAGTAAAGAAAAAGAGTTAGATGTTATCCGGCAAGCGACATTGAGCCGCTGCACGGTGAAAAGATATTAGCTGTCTTGATTTTGGACACGGGTTACGCTATCGCTAAACCCGCGCCAATAAGGTGTAGTCTTATTTTGTTCAATCCGATAAACAAAATCACTTATTTTTGTTTCCCAGACTAAACAATTAACCGGGTAAAAAACAAAAAAAGCGCTACAACGCAAAGTGCTTATTCAACAATAATCACTTCGCGTTGTAGCGCCTTTGCGTTCAGTCTATGCTTTGAGTATCATCCCTTATACTTCGACATGCGAAGTTCGTGGATTTTATCGTCAGTAAGGTATTCTTCAAAGTCCATGTACTTATCGATAGCTCCGTCGGGAGTCAGGTCAATCACGCGTGAGCAAACCGACTCAATGAACTCGTGGTCATGCGATGCCATCAGGATCTGACCCGGGTAAGCGATCATGTTGTTGTTGAACGCCTGAATAGACTCCATATCGAGGTGGTTGGTCGGGTGATCCAGGATCAGCAGGTTCGGGTTCTGAAGCATCATACGAGAGATCATACAACGCATCTTCTCTCCTCCCGAAAGCACCTGTGCATTTTTGGACAAATCATCACCGGAAAACAACATACGGCCCAGATAACCGCGCAGGAACGATTCGCTGGTATCGCTGGAGAATTTACTTAACCATTCCACCAGATTCTCCTCTTTCTGGAAAAATTCGGTGTTATCCATCGGCAGGTAAGCCGGTGTAATCGTTACGCCCCATTCGAAAGTACCCGAGGTAGGCTGTAATTCACCCGTAATGATTTTGAAGAAAGTGGTCATCACGCGGTTATTCTTACCTAAGAATACCACCTTATCCCCTTTCTCGATGTTAAACTCAAGATTTTTGAACAACACCTCGCCGTCTACTTCGTAAGAAAGACCTTCCACGCTCAATACACGGTCGCCGCAAGGACGCTCCTGCTGGAAGATGATTCCCGGATAACGACGGGTAGAAGGTTCGATTTCCTCAATTTTGAGTTTGTCCAACATCTTTTTACGGCTGGTGGTCTGTTTGGATTTAGCCACGTTGGCGCTGAATCGCTGGATAAATTCCTGAAGTTCCTTGCGTTTTTCTTCCGCTTTCTTGTTGGCATTGGCCTGTTGACGGGCAGCCAACTGGCTTGATTCGTACCAGAAGGAGTAGTTACCGGAGAAAGCACGGATTTTACCGAAATCAATGTCCACGATATCGGTACAAACATTATCGAGGAAGTGACGGTCGTGCGAAACCACAATCACGGTATTCTCGAAGTTAGCCAGGTAGTTCTCAAGCCAGAGTACAGTCTCGAGGTCAAGGTCGTTAGTAGGCTCATCGAGCAACAGGTTATCGGGGTTTCCGAAAAGAGCCTGTGCAAGCAATACGCGCACCTTCTCCTTACCACTGAGATCCTTCATCAACTGGTAGTGAACATCCTCTTTAATACCAAGTCCGCTTAGCAGGTTAGCCGCATCACTCTCGGCAGTCCATCCACCCATGTGTCCGAACTCGTCTTCCAGTTTTGCAGCCAGATTGCCATCTTCTTCCGTAAAGTCGGCTTTCGCATATAGTTCTTCCTTTTGCTTCATGTTTTGCCACAACTCTTTGAATCCCATCAGCACAGTGTCCAACACCGTACATTCGTCAAATTCGTAGTGGTTCTGTTTGAGTACCGAAAGGCGTTCACCCGGTCCCATGGATATTGAGCCCCGTGTAGCATCTAATTCCCCGGCAATTAATTTCAGGAATGTAGATTTTCCGGCACCGTTGGCACCAATTACTCCATAGCAGTTGCCCGAGGTAAATTTCAGATCAACATCCGAAAAGAGTGGCTTTTTCCCAAACTGAATAGCCAAATTTGAAACAGTAATCATTAGCGTCTATCTTAATCTTGTTATTTTCAGGGCACAAAGGTAACACTATTCGCCCATTAACTAAAGGATTCCGGGTTAATTATTGATTAATTATCTGATTGTAAAGACACAGCCTGATATCGGTCGACACGATATCAGGCTGTGAAAATCAGAGAAACAAAAAGAACCCGTTGAAAAAATATAAAACACCCACGACCCCGACACCCAGACTGAGGTACCAAAGCATTTTCTTCTTTACCAGCGCCGCTACTGACGAAAGCAGAATGGCGATCTGCAGGAAGATAACCGCAATGCCGAAAGCGGACGAATGAGCCTGACAGTTATCGCGTTCTTTTTCAAAAGCCTCAGCTTTAGCTTTGATTTCCGCTTTATCCTGATCATACTGCTTCAGCTTCGCGTTGTAATTGTCAATCTTCTTTTGGTATTCGGTAGTCATTTTCCCCGCATTGGGTGAATGAGCCAGCATATCGCGTTGCAACTCCAGATTGTCCCGCTGATTTTCGAAGATATAACTCTTGATACTTTTCGATTGATAATAGGACCATTGATTGGAAGCGCTGGTCTGGTTCATTAACGCTTTACTTCCAAATCCACCGCCCTTAAAAGTGGACAACGTCGCACAAACTGCAATTAATACCGTGGACAACGCCAGGTAATTCAGCCATTTTTCTTTCTTTTCTTCAGCCATTTTCTTTCTATTTTTATGATTTATGTATTTGATATATTACGCAGAGTGAATTCTCCGTGCTCCTCCGTGTAAGATATTATTACACAGAGTTACGCAGAGGAGCCCTTATGGATTTATAAATTACAGATCAATGTCGTTTAGTTAAAAAGAACTCTGTAAGAGTTTTCTATGCATAACCTCCGGATTTATCCGGGGGCGATGTAAGCGAATGTAGAAAAAAATGATTGCGAAATACACCCGGTTGAAACCGGGCGTTATGCACAGTAAACTCTTACAGAGTTATCAGACTCTTAACTAAACGACATTGAATTACAGATTTACAATTTACGCTGAACGCCCCTGACTTCTCCTGACTTCTCCTGACTTCACCTAACTTCTCATAACTCCCCATTACTCCTTTTCACTCCCCGTAACTCCTTACCCCCCATTCCTCCCTGCATTTTGAAGCCGCAAAATTAGTAAATGTCGGATCACGATCATTTTTATTGACACAACAAAATGTGGTACATTTTCCCAATTTGAGGATAGCAAAGTATTTTTACCATAGTTTGCCCGAATACTTTTTTCAAAATATTGTATATTTGAGCCAATAAAATCCTTTAACAAATGAGTAGGACAGAATTTATCAGCGCAGATGAAGCGAGGGAGTTTATTGTCAACTACAGGCGATTACTGACTTCTTTAGAAGGAGCTATCACTCCTGAAGAATTAAAATATATAAAAAGCACAATTGCTCAGGCTGTTGAACAAGGTGGTTACCAGAGAGATGCATACGGTTTTCATCCTCTGGTACGTCTGTTGATTACGGCAAACATCCTTATCGAAGAGATCGGGTTACGTAAAACTTCAATTGTATCCCTCTTTCTGTACGAAGCTGTGGCTAGCGGCATATTCCCCCTGGCTAATTTACAGAAATATTTCGGGGAAGATTCGTCAACAATCATTCGCGGACTTTCAAAAATAAACGAACTCTATGCTAAAAATCCGTCTATAGAGTCGGAAAATTTCAGTAAGCTTTTCATTACCTTTTCCGAAGATGTACGGGTGGTATTGATTATGCTGGCAGACCGGCTGTTTTTGCTTCGGGCGTTGAACAACCACCCCAATGAAGAGTTCCGCCGTCAGGTCGCCTACGAATGTTCTTACCTGTATGCCCCTTTGGCTCACCGGTTGGGACTATACCGCGTGAAGTCGGAGATGGAAGACCTTTCGCTCAAATACACCAACCGGGAGATTTACACCGAGATCGCCAGGAAACTAAGCGAGACCAAGCGCTCCCGCGACGCATATATCCAGAATTTCATCCTCCCTATCAAGCAGAAGCTGGAGGAAGTGGGACTGAATTTCTCCATCAAGGGACGGACTAAATCAATCCACTCGATCTGGAATAAAATACGGAAACAGGAAATCGCTTTTGAAAAAATCTACGACCTCTTTGCGATTCGCATTATCATCGATACTCCGGTAGAAAAGGAAAAAGCAGAATGCTGGCATGCCTATTCGATAGTCACCGATATGTACCAGCCTAACCCCAAACGTCTGCGTGACTGGCTTTCTATTCCGAAAAGCAACGGTTATGAATCACTCCATATCACAGTGATGGGGCCGGAAGGAAAATGGGTAGAAGTACAGATCCGTACCGAACGAATGGATGAGATTGCCGAAAAAGGTCTCGCCGCGCACTGGAAATACAAAGGTGTGAAAGGTGAAAGCGGTCTGGATGAATGGCTTAACAACGTACGGGAAGTGCTCGAAGCCTCCGATGCCAGTCCGCTCGATGTCATGCAGGAAATCAAACCCGACCTGTACGACAAGGAAATATTTGTATTCACCCCCAGGGGCGATTTACACAAACTGCCCAAAGGAGCTACAATACTTGACTTTGCGTTCCTGATACATAGCAAATTAGGCAGCAAATGCGTAGGTGCTAAGATTAACGGCAAGAATGTTACGATCAAACAAAAGCTGAATAGCGGTGACCAGGTGGAGATTCTGACCGCTGCCACACAAAAGCCCAAGCAGGATTGGCTCAATATTGTCACCACATCCAAAGCCCGCATTAAAATCAAACAAGCGCTCAAAGAGATTGTCTATAAAGAGGCGGAATACGGCAAAGAGTTGCTGCAACGACGGTTTAAAAACCGTAAAATCGATATTGACGAAGCTATCCTGATGAAGCTGATCAAAAAGAACGGATTCAAACAGGCTTCGGATTTCTTTGCCGAACTGGCTTCCGATCGTTTGGACATCAATAAAATGATGGATCAGTATCATGAGCTTGAACTGAAAGAAAAAGATCAGAACTACGACTCCCGCACAGCTGAAGGATTTATAGCGCCGGCTCCCGTACATGAGCACGCCCATAAAAAAAACGATGAGCTGATCATCGACCAGAATCTGAGCGGGGTAGAGTACAAACTGGCCAAGTGCTGTAATCCGATCTATGGTGACGACATCTTCGGATTTATCTCAACCCAGGGAGGGATCAAAATCCACCGCACCACATGCTCCAATGCACCGCAGATGATCTCCCGGTTCGGTTACCGTATTGTAAATGCCCGCTGGACAGGTAAATCAGACTCCCAGTACGCGATTACGCTCAATGTATTGGGACACGACGATATTGGTATCGTTACCAACATCTCGTCCATCATTTCAAAAGAGAAAAATGTGACCCTGCGATCAATTACCATTGACTCACACGACGGACTTTTCAGTGGTAATATCACAATCTCCATTGGTGATACAGCCGGGCTGGAATCGCTGATTAAAAAGATCCGGACCGTAAAAGGTGTCAAAAAAGTAGAGCGCGGAAGCAGGGTATAACTCAAATGCAATTGATATGGACATTTTAAACAGCAATAAACCACTTATATTAGTAACCAATGACGACGGGGTTAATGCCAAAGGCATTTCTGCGTTGATCGAATCACTGCACGGACTGGGCCAGATACTGGTGATGGCTCCCGATTCCGCCCGTTCGGGACAATCAAGCGCCATTACCCCCAATACCCCACTTCGCTTCAGTAAAGTGAGAGAAGATGATGATCTGGAAATCTACCAGTGCAACGGCACTCCGGTAGACTGCGTCAAACTGGCGTTCAATCAGTTACTGGAGCGCAAACCCGACTTAATAGTTTCCGGTATCAATCATGGTTCCAATTCGGCGGTAAGCATCCACTACTCCGGCACCATGGGAGCTGTAATTGAGGGTTGTATTGCCGGAATACCCTCTATCGGATTCTCGCTGTGCAGCTTCCGTAGCGATGCAGATTTTTCTGTCAGCCAGATCTATACCCGCAGAATCGCACAGGATGTTTTGGCAAACGGAATCCCCAACGGAATTTGCCTGAATGTGAATGTTCCCGACACAGAACAGGTACATGGCGTCCGCGTTTGCCGTCAGACGGATGCAGTATGGCAGGAAGAGTATGTAAAGCGTACCGATCCATCCGGACGGGAATATTTCTGGTTAACCGGCAATATGCACAATCGCGAGCCCGAAGCAGAAGACACCTGTGAATGGGCTCTGAATAACCATTATGTATCGGTAGTACCCTGTAAAGTAGACCTTACAGCACACCACTACATCGATCAACTTAAAAACCGTATGGAATGAGATATTTCCTGATAGCCGGCGAAGCGTCGGGAGATTTGCATGCAGCCAACCTGATGGCTGCCCTGAAAAAAGAAGATAAAGAAGCTCAATTCCGTTTTTTTGGTGGTGACCTGATGCTTGAACAAGGCGGTACCCTACTAAAGCATTATCGCGAAATGGCCTACATGGGATTCATCCCTGTACTCATGAACCTGCGCACTATTTTAGGAAATATGCAGGTTTGCAAGGAAGAGATCCGATCCTTCCGGCCCGACGTGGTCATTCTGGTTGATTATCCGGGATTTAACCTGAAGATTGCCAAATATGTAAAAACAGAGCTGGATATCCCCGTTCATTATTACATTTCACCCAAAATATGGGCCTGGAAAGAGCATCGGATTAAAGAGATTAAGCGCTATGTGGATAAAATGTACTCGATATTGCCTTTCGAAGTGCCGTTTTATCAAAAACACAACTATCCGATTGATTACGTGGGAAATCCATCCCTGGATGAGATCCATCATTTCAAACAGATACAAAAGGGAAATAACGATTTTCGCTCACGGAATCTACTACCGGATAAACCGATCGTAGCACTTTTAGCAGGCAGCCGCAAGCAGGAGATTGACAAAAACCTTCCGTTGATGCTGGATGCGGCACGGTCATTTCCCGGTTATCAGTTTGTGATAGCCGGCGCTCCGGGTATCGAAACGGCTTATTACCATCCCTACCTGGCCAACAATAACATCCGGATTGTATTCGACCAGACCTATTCGTTGCTATACAATGCTCATGCCGCATTGGTGACTTCGGGAACAGCCACACTCGAAACAGCACTGTTTAATGTACCTCAGGCTGTCTGTTACTATCAGAGCGGAGGAGTCATTCTCTATAAAATAGTGGAAAAAGTATTGAAAGTGCCCTATGTATCGTTAGTGAATCTGATTACCAACCGTCCGGTCGTAAAAGAGCTGCTGGGATACAGAGCTTCCGTTAAGAACCTGACGAATGAACTAAATCTGCTACTCAACGACAAAGCATACAGAGAGAAGATAATTGCCGGATATAAAGAACTGGATAAGCTTTTGGGAGAACCCGGCGCACCGGATCATGCCGCGAAATTGATTATTGAGAATTTGCGGATGAGTAAATGAGCGAATTAGCAAATTATCTCAAACTTATCCCCATCCATCCATGCAGGAAATTTCCGGCGAAAATTTTGTAATACATCAAGCGTGATAGTTGCGGTTTTCACCTCCTCCACACCCGGAGTACAAGTAACCACCTCTTCTCCCCGGGCATCCAGCAAGACTGAATCACCTGAATATTTCAATCCCAGTCCATCTGTTCCCACCCGGTTTACCCCACAGACATAGGTCATATTTTCCACCGCACGTGCACGAAGCAATAAATTCCAGACTTTTGCCCGGGAAGCCGGCCAGTTTGCCACATAGATCAGTAGATCATACTCATTCTGAACATTACGTGACCAGACCGGGAAACGTAAGTCATAGCAAATAAGCAAACAGATATTCCAGCCTTTATACGTTACGATCAGGCGGTTATCGCCACTACTGTAATGCCGCGGTTCATCCCCCATGCGGAAAAGATGACGTTTGTCATAAAAATGAACGTAGCCGTCGGGCTGTATAAAAAATCCGCGATTAAAATACTTCCCATCGGCACAAGCAATATAACTGCCACAAATAGCTATGCCTGTCTGGCCCGAAATCTCTTTTATGGCTTTAATTGTTTCACCACCTACCCCTTCGGCCAGTCCAGATGAATTCATGGAAAAAGCAGTGGAAAACATTTCGGGCAGCACCATAAGATCTGTCTTTTCTGATAATTTTTCTGCTTTTATTCTCAGGTTTTCCAGATTGGCTTTTTTATCTTCCCAAATAAGATCGGTTTGGAAAAGGGTTACTCGTAGTTCGTTCATGATGATAAATGGTTGATAGATTACTTTCGTTACGCAACTTTAAAAGGCAGGCAGCACAAAAAAATTACGCGAAATGAAGGAAACTCCCAGCATTTCGCGTAACAAATATAACAGTTAAAAGAGACATTATGCCTTTCCTATTGTAAATTTATCAGGATGACAGGCCTTTACATCTTTAAAATGCAGCTTGATCCGACGAATATCGTCCTCTTCATTTCCGGTAGGATGAAATATACCAAAGGTTCCGATTTCCTTCTTGCCGTAATCCATATAGATTAAAGCAACCGGAACTTTAGCTTTCAGGGCAATCTGGTAAAAACCTTTTTTCCAGTGAGGATTCAACTTACGGGTTCCTTCAGGAGTAACTGCTAACTGAAAACGATTACGATGCTCAAATTCCTGAGCCAGCCGATCGGTCAGGTCTCCGCTTCGCTCACGGTTAACAGGGATACCCCCCATTGATCTCAACAAATAATTTACCGGAAAAAAAAACCAGGTATCCTTAATCAGGAAAGAAGCTGTTTTACCAATAGAGGTATAAAAGAGTTTCCCGACTATAAAATCCCAGTTACTGGTATGAGGAGCGACGCAAATCACGCATTTCTCAGGAATATCAACCGTCAGATTTCTCCGCCAGCCGACTGATTCCAGAAGCAAGCCGCTTAAGAAACGTCTCACTTATTCAATGCGTTAATCTCATTAAACAGACCTTGTGCATCTTCAATAATTGTGGCATTGAGTTTCTTAAAATATTGTTTTACCACTGCCGGATTTCCCTTACCGCCATAATTATTCACCCGTTTGAGGTATTCGTCCTGAAAATTCAGTATTTTGTCCAATAACTGATCCGCACTATTGCCATCAACACCGGGAATAAATTCTTTAAACAAAATGCACTCGGCAAACAAAGCAGAGGTCACCTGATGGATTGCCTTTTTCAAATCACGTTTATTAGCCATAACTTATTATTTTTTTTGATGTTTTGGTTTACAAAGTTAGTCATTTTAGAATGTCTGGCATCCGATCATACCCATGTTAACAAGTTTATGCAGATTTTACTATCCGGACCACTCATTTTTTTTCAGAAACAACAGATTAAAATTACAATAACCCTATACATAACAGGCAATCCGGACTCCCCCGGGGATTATTTTAATATTTCAAACTTCACACAACATAAAACACTGTATTCCTATCAATTAGCTAACGACAAGCAGCAATTCACAATTAAAAGGATTAACAAAGCCATAAAAAAACATCTCACATAGCACGTTTAACAATTTTTTTTACTTAGTTTTGCAACAGAATGATTATCTTTCATTTTTATAAAATTTGAATCTTAGATAATATGGAATACATCACTCCCGATTATATTTTTGAGGTAAGTTGGGAAGTTTGCAATAAAATCGGGGGAATTTATACCGTACTTTCTACCCGTGCTAAAACCCTGCAAAATCTGGTTGACGATAGATTAGTATTTATCGGGCCGGACGTCTGGACTGAAAAAGAAAGTCCATACTTCGTTGAGACCAAAACCCCTCTTAAATCCTGGGAGCAGATCGCTGAAAAAGAAGGACTTCAGGTTCGCGTGGGCCGATGGGATATTCCGGGAAAACCCATTGCCATCCTGGTCAACTTCCAGCCATTATTTGATCGAAAAAATAAACTTTACGCAAAAATATGGGAATGGTATAAAGTGGAATCAGACCAGGCATTCGGCGACTATGATGAATCATGCATTTTCGCTTATGCCTCTGCGTTGGTCATTAAAAGTCTTTATCACTTTATTGAGGGTGAAAATAAAAAAGTCATTGCACATTTTAATGAATGGACTACCGGAATGGGAGCTCTTTATGTGCAAAAAAATCTTCCTAAAGTAGGCACGGTATTTACCACACATGCCACTTCAATCGGCCGCTCTATTGCCGGCAACAATTGTCCGCTCTATGATAATATAACCAGATACGATGGCGACAAAATGGCCCGTGATCTGAATATGGCAGCCAAACATTCACTTGAAAAACAAACAGCACTTCATGTGGATTGTTTCACAACGGTAAGCGATATTACTGCTGTGGAATGCAAAGAGTTGCTGAATAAACCTGTAGATGTGGTTACACCGAATGGTTTTGAACACGATTTTGTGCCGAAAAGCGGAAACTATAAACAGAAACGGGACCATGCACGAAGCGTACTATCCAATGTTGCAGAAAAACTTACCGGAATCCGGCCTAAGGAAAATGCTTTCTTTGTAGCTACAGGAGGACGTTATGAATATAAAAACAAAGGGATCGATTTGTTTGTTGATTCTTTGGCGCGAATGCGGGATGCAGATGCATTTAAACGTGATATATATGCCTTTATTCTTGTTCCGGCACACATATTCGCCCCACGTAAAGAGCTGTCTGACAGAATAGTAGGAACAGACAAATGCACCGACCCGCTTCCACAGCCTTATATAACCCATTGGCTGCATTATATGGAACAGGATCATATTGTAAATCAGTTTAAATGGCTTGGATTCAGAAACGATGCTAACAGCAAGGTAAAGGTCTTTTTTATCCCTATCTATCTGACCGGACATGACCCTATTTTCCACGAATCATATTACGACCTGTTGATCGGTATGGATGCGACAGTGTTCCCTTCCTATTACGAACCGTGGGGATATACACCACTGGAAAGTGTTGCCTTTTCTATCCCGACCATTACAACGAGTCTTGCCGGATTTGGAGTCTGGGCCGAAAAGCAAACAGGATCCTCCAAAATTGATTCAGGTGTAGCTGTTATTCAGCGTTCTGACATTAATCAGATCGAAGTGGCGGAAGCGATCCGGGAGAACCTGACCGAGCTGGTCAATATGCCGGACAAAAAGATGACAGAGATTCGCCAGAATGCGCTTAATCTGGCAGCAGAAGCTGATTGGGCCCATTTTATCCGTTATTACCAGGAAGCTTATACAATAGCTCTACAGAAGAAAATATCTCAAAATTAAAATCAAGATTGTAGTCATAATCAATTATACTTATGAAACGGGCATGCACTTACGTTCGACAAAGAGTATGACAGTATATGCAAGTTCCATATGTAGCCAATACAAAAATTATTATTGACATATGAAAGTACAAATTAGCAATGCAAACTCTCCGGTCTGGAGAGACATTACCGTAAAATCAAAGATGCCGGCAGAACTTCATAAATTGTCGGAAATCGCAAAGAATCTTTGGTGGGTCTGGAATTTCGAAGCAAAACGCCTATTTGGCTCTATCGATTCTAAAATATGGTCTAAAACAGCTCACAATCCGGTTTTACTACTGGAAATGGTGAGCTACGAACGCTTATCGGAGCTTCGCAAAGACAAATCCTTTCTGACAAAACTGGATGAAGTTTATGCCGAATATCAGGCTTATATAAATACCGAACGCGATAAGACAAAACCATCTGTCGCCTATTTCAGTATGGAGTATGGATTGACTAACATCCTGAAAATTTATTCAGGGGGTCTAGGTGTATTAGCCGGAGATTACCTGAAAGAAGCCAGCGATTGTTGCATCGATATGGATGCCGTGGGATTTATGTATCGCTACGGCTACTTCACCCAGACTCTTTCAATGGAAGGACAACAAGTCGCCAACTATGAAGCTCAAAACTTTGCGCACCTGCCTATTGAACAGGTTTTTGATGAAAACGGGCTACCTATGGTACTGGAGGTTCCGTTTCCGGAACATACAGTATATGCCAATATCTGGAAAGTAGCAGTAGGCCGTATTAACCTCTACCTGATGGATACCGATGTAGAGGCAAATAGCGAATGGGACAGATCCATCACCCACCAGCTTTATGGCGGTGACTGGGAAAACCGCATGAAACAGGAGTATTTATTGGGTATCGGAGGTATCCTGCTACTCAATAAACTGGGCATTAAGAAGGAAGTGTATCATTGCAATGAAGGTCATGCCGCATTAATCAACGCACAACGTCTGGCCGATTACATTCAAAATGAGGGATTAAACTTCCAGGTTGCCTTGGAAATGGTACGGGCATCATCATTATATACCGTTCACACACCTGTACCGGCCGGTCACGACAGCTTCGATGAAGGCTTATTCGGTAAATATATGAGTGCTTTTCCCGCGAAACTGGGAATCACCTGGCAAGACTTTATTGACCTGGGCCGCGAACACCCAGGGTCTAATGACAAATTCTCCATGAGTGTATTTGCCTGCAACACATGCCAGGAAGTCAATGGTGTAAGCTGGTTGCATGGAAAAGTTTCACAGGAGATGTTCAGCCCGATCTGGAAAGGATATTTTCCGGATGAGCTGCACGTTGGATATGTAACCAACGGCGTACACTTACCAACCTGGGCTTCGTCAGAATGGCAGGTGTTTTTCAAACAGGAATTTCCGGATAATTTTTGGCAGGATCAGGCCAACCCTAAGATGTGGGAACCTATCTATAAAATTTCCGATGATAAAATCTGGAAAGTTCGTAAATCTCTCAAAGAGAAACTGATCAAATACATCCGCGAACAGTTTGAAGGCCAATGGTTGAAGAATCAGGGAGATCCTTCAAAAGTGGTTTCTATTCTTGAAAATATCAATCCCAATGCTTTAATCATTGGATTTGGTCGTCGTTTTGCCACCTACAAACGCGCCCACCTGTTGTTTACAGATCTGGAACGCCTGTCTAAAATTGTAAATAACGAACGCTGCCCCGTTCTCTTTTTCTTTACCGGAAAGGCTCACCCGGCAGATGGTGGCGGACAGGGACTGATCAGACATATCGTGGAAATTTCCCGTCGTCCTGAATTTCTGGGAAAAATCATTTTCCTGGAAAACTATGACATGCATTTAGCTAAACGACTGATAGCCGGTGTGGATATCTGGTTAAATACACCGACCCGCCCGCTTGAGGCATCGGGAACCTCAGGTGAGAAAGCCGAAATGAACGGTGTATTGAACTTCTCGGTAAAAGACGGCTGGTGGTATGAAGGTTATCGCGAAGAAGCCGGCTGGGCATTGACAGAACATAATACTTACCAGAACACACAACATCAGGATCAGCTGGATGCTGCGACTATTTATGGAATGCTCGAGACTGAGATAATCCCTCTTTATTATGCAAAAAACAGCAAGGGATATTCACCCGAATGGATACAATACATCAAGAATTCATTTGCTCAGATTGCTCCGTTCTATACCACTAAACGGATGCTGGACGACTATATTGACCGGTTCTACAATAAACTCGCGACGCGTTCAAAATACCTGGGAGAAAACAAATTTGAGAAAGCCACAGAGATTGCACTCTGGAAAGAAGAAGTAGCAGCTAAATGGGATGATATTGAAGTTGTCTCAATGACACCTTCCGAAGAACTGAGCCGGGCTAACTCTGTAAACGATGCTTGTTCAGTCGATGTAGTACTTGATCTGAAAGGACTTGGTGACCATATTGGAGTAGAAGTTGTAATTACAGAACTAGAAGAGGGACATCAGAAGATATTCTATATCAAAGATCTGCATCTGGTGAAAGTAGAAGGTACTCTTTATTACTATCATTTAACGAACAGAATCCAAAGTTCGGGAGCTTACAAATTTGCGTTCCGTATTTATCCGAAACACCCGGATCTACCACACCGTCAGGATTTCTGTTATGTCAGATGGATTTAACAGCATAACTATCAAAAAAAAGCTGCATTGGTAATTCCAGTGCAGCTTTTTCATTCTCAAAAGACTCTATTATTGCCGGGCAGCCAATTCCTTATCAAGCATATAAAGGCCTGCTCCATCTCCTATCCTCTTTAATTTTTCGATAATCCCCACTAATGTTGCTTCTTCTTCGACCTGTTCTGTAACAAACCATTGCAATGCATATTCTGTGGCTTTATCATTTTCTTCACGAATAAGGTCGACCAGTTTATCTATATTATCCGTCACCTTCTTTTCATGCTCCAAAGCAAGTTCAAAAATCTCCACTGTACTACCGAAGTCCACCGGAATATCTTTGATATCAGACAAGGTTGGTTTTCCACCTCTTTCAACCAGGAATCGCATTATTTTAAAAGCATGCTGTACCTCTTCCTGATATTGAATGCGCATCCACTGGGCAAAACCGCCTAACCCTTCGGCTGATAACTGCAACGACATAGACAGATACAAATGTGCAGACCACATTTCAGCATTAGCTTGTGTGTTAAGTGCCTTTTCTACTCTTTTCTTTAACATAGTTGTATGATTTAAAGTTGCTAAATAATGAAGATCTGAAGAATGAAAGGTTGAGGAGTGGAAACTCTGACAGGACAGCCCTTCTTATGTTAAAACAGATCAATGGAGATGTGGTTCGATTCTACTCTCTAAAACAGACACTTTTATATAAAATAAAAGCGGGAAAGGACAAATCATGTCTTCCCCGCTTCCTGATTTTATTCACCTGCTGTTATTTCCGGTAAATATCAAGACACTCCACGGTAAAACCTTCAATAAACCGGGCATGCCCCTGTACAGCCGCTTCACCGAAATTGATATAAACCTCGGCTGATTTACGGAAATCTTCGCAACGGGAAGCATCATGCAGCAATAAGTATCCCATAATAATATGTCCGGCCATTTCGACCATCCGGCGGGCATGGAAATCGATAAATTCATTATCGCCCATAGCCTTGACATCCTCAACCGTTTTCTCAAAGGCATGGGTCATGGCAATCAGACGGGTATGTAAGCTGGTCAGTTCAGGCGCGATTTCCTGCGCTTCATAATCGCGGATCATAGCGATGTAAGAACCTGTAGTCACGTGACGAATAGCTGCAACCACCTGAAGCTGGGTCGTTCCTTCGTAAATGGAAGTAATACGGGCATCACGGTAAATCCGTTCACAGGCATAATCCTTCATGAAGCCTGAACCGCCATGTATCTGCACACAATCATAGGCATTCTGGTTACTATACTCACTGGCCATTCCTTTTCCAAGAGGTGTACAGGCATCGGCCAACTTCTGGTATTTCTTCATTTCGTTACGCTCCTCCGGAGTCAGTTTACGCTCTTTTGCAATATCCTCCAGAGTTTTATACATATCCACAAAACGAGTGGTTTCATAAAGCAAGGTACGGGTTGCATCCAGCTTAGCTTTCATAATTGAAAGCATCTCGTAAACAGCCGGAAATTCAATGATCGGTTTACCAAACTGCCTGCGTTCCTTAGCATATGCCAGCGCTTCGCGATAAGCAGCTTCTGAAATACCCACGGATTGAGCTGTAATTCCCAGGCGGGCACTGTTCATCAACGCCATTACATACTTGATCAAACCCATCTTGCGGTCACCACAAAGTTCCGCTTTCGCATTACGAAATACCAATTCGCAGGTAGGCGACCCCTTGATTCCCATCTTATTTTCAATACGGCGAACAGTTACGCCACCATCATATTTGTCGTATAGGAACATCGAGAGACCACGACCATCTTTGGTGCCGTCTTCAGAACGGGCCAACACCAATGAAATATGCCCGTCGCCATTCGTTATAAAGCGCTTTACCCCATTCAGATACCAACACTCATCCTTTTCACTGTAAGTAGCTTTCAACATTACAGCCTGAAGGTCTGAGCCGGCATCAGGTTCGGTTAAGTCCATTGCCATTGTTTCACCGGCACAAACACGGGGAAGGAATTTCTTACGCTGCTCTTCGTTAGCAAACTCATAAATAGTTTCGGCACAGTCCTGTAAGCCCCAGATATTCACAAAACCGGCATCTGCACGGCTCACCATATCAGCAGCCATAATGTAAGGAACCAGTGAGAAGTTCATTCCATTGTAACGACGCGGAAGTGAGATCCCCATCAGTCCGGCTTTCACCAAAGCATCAAGATTTTTCTGTGTACCTTGTGCATAGACTACACGTCCATCCACAACATGAGGACCTTCCTGATCTATGCTTTCGGCATTCGGAGCTACAATATCACCACAAATATCGCCTACAATATCAAGCACTTTTTCATAACTGTCCATAGCATCTTCAAAATCCATGGGGGCGTAATCAAATTGTTGTGCATCGGTATAATTACGTTCTCTGAGCTCAACAATTCTCCGCATAAGAGGATGATTGAGATGGTGTTTTAAATCGGGATTATCATTATAGAAATTCATTGTTTTTCTTAGAATTATGGGATAATTAATATTTTCGTGGGAGTTATTGGAGTTGTTGGAGTAAAAAGTAGCTAGGATAAATTCAACTCTTTGGCTAAAGCCGGGTTGTTTTATTCTCACTTATCCGTCAGCTAAAACAGACGGCAATGAATTTGAGCACAGTGCATTTGATATCTTCTCCTGACTCCCTAAAACTTCATATAACTACCTATCACTCCTTTCACTTGACTCCTTCTCATTTACTATTCTTCTTGTAATACTTAATCATTTTAGGAATCACCTCTTCAACCGTTCCGTTGATGACGTAATCGGCAATGGTATTGATCGGTGCATTTTCATCGTTATTGATAGCAATGATGATGGAGCTTTCCTGCATACCGGCAATGTGTTGAATCTGACCAGAAATACCACAAGCGATGTATAATTTCGGACGAACAGTAACACCGGTTTGTCCAATCTGACGGTCGTGGTCGGCATAACCGGCATCAACAGCAGCTCGTGAGGCTCCAACTTCCCCACCGATAGTAGCCGCTAAATCATACAACAACTGAAAATTTTCTTTCGAACCAACACCATAACCACCGGCTACAATGATCGGAGAACCTTTCAGATTCACTTTCGATTGCTCCATATGACGTTCGATCACCTCAACCACAAAATCGGTATCAGATATATATTTCGACACATCTAATCTCACAATCTCGCCCTGATGCTGAGCATCGAAAATCTCTTTCTTCATCACCCCTTCACGGACCGTGGCCATCTGAGGACGACATTCGGGATTGATAATCGTTGCCACAATGTTCCCCCCGAATGCAGGGCGTATCTGATAAAGCAGGTCTTTGTAAACCTTATTTTCTTTTTTCTCATCATGATCACCGATTTCGAGTGCAGTACAATCGGCAGTCAGGCCGCTATGTAAAGCAGAAGAAACACGGGGGCCCAGGTCACGCCCAATACTGGTAGCACCCATCAGGCAGATTTGAGGCTTTTGTTCTTTGAAAAGATTAACCAGTACGGAAGTGTGTGGCAAAGAAGTATATGGATAAAGACGTTTATCATCCACAAGATAAAGGGTGTCAGCGCCATAAGGAAAGATCTGTTTTTCTATGCCGTCAAGTTTTGAACCTATTACAACAGCTTCGAGTTTACATTTGAGTTGATTAGCCAGGGTACGTCCTTTGGTCAACAGCTCCAGACTGACATCAGCAATAATGCCGTCTTCTATTTCGCAATATACAAATAAGTTATTCATGTTTTAAGAGTTAAGCAGTGGAAGAATCACCCGATAGTGTGGTTTGCAATCAGGTCGTACATCAAAAGGTCAATGTCTCTGTCGGAAGGTGAAATCACGAGACTCTCTTTGGCCTGAAAGACCACATTCTCTATCTTTTTCACTTTTGTAGGAGAACCGGACAGACCAACCTGAACCAGATCAGCATTTACTTCAGCCACTCCCCACTCTACCAGATTAAGATAAGGCCGTTCGTCAAACATATCCGTATAGTCGGTATTCATATTCTGCTTCTCAGTAACCGTCTTAGCATATTTGTACTTCTGAATCAATCTGGCATTACGCGGACGACACTCCGGAGCAGATCCATTTACGGTTACCAGAATCGGCAGCTTGCTTTCCACGACCTCAACACCTCGCTCCAGTCGGCGTTTCACCCGAATCTTGCCACCTTTTACTTTTTGAATTTCTTCAGCATAAGTAATCTGGGAGATACCCAATTTCTCAGCGACTTGCGGACCGACCTGAGCTGTATCCCCGTCAATAGCCTGACGCCCGCAAAGAATCAGGTCAAATTCTCCCATTTTACGAATAGCAGATGCCAGCGCATAAGAAGTCGCCAGGGTATCCGCTCCGGCGAAAGCACGGTCTGTCAGCAAAATTCCACCATCCGCTCCGCGATATAAACCTTCGCGAATGATATCAGCTGCACGACCTGGCCCCATCGTCAACAAATGTACTGTAGTACCGGGGTGTTTTTCTTTTAACTCTAAAGCCTGTTCGAGCGCATTCAAATCCTCCGGATTGAATATCGCCGGAAGCGCGGCACGATTCACCGTGCCATCGGCTTTCATGGCATCTTTCCCCACATTGCGTGTATCGGGAACCTGCTTGGCAAGGACAATGATTTTTAAACTCATTAGACGTAATTAGTTTTTAAGGATTAATATTATTGTATATTTCTAAGCTCTTACATTTAAACACATAAGAATCAAAATGTTACAACTCTTTAAAAATCTCGCCGACAGTCGGATGCGGAAAGACCGTTCTTTGCCATTGAGACAATGTCATTTCCTGCTCAACTGCTATGCCGGCTAATGCAATAATCTCTGATGCCGGATTACCCAGAATGTGAACGCCCAGAATTTTACCTTCATTATTGATCAGCACTTTGCACAATCCGTTAAACAACTCGTTCTCTGCAACAAAACGGCCAGAGAAGGACATGGGTAGTTTCTTCACCAGATATTCTATTCTTTTTTGTTGAAGAGATTCTTCGGTCTCTCCCACTCCAGCTATCTCAGGATTGGTATAGACCACTGCCGGAATAGCATTATAGCTCATCTTATCGGGTATTCCAATAATGTGATTTACTGCAACCTCGGCTTCCCGCACAGCAGTATGCGCCAGAAGGGAAAAACCGGTAATATCGCCACATGCGTAAATATTCGGATCAGAGGTCTGCATCTGTTCATTCACAGCTATGCCGTTACGAAAACGCTCCAGCGATATATTTTCGAGACCGGAACCATTCAGAACCGGACGACGACCTACACTCAACAGGATTTTATCAGTAAGAATAGTTATTTGCCCGTCTGCATTTTCAACCGTTACAGCTTGAGTATTTACAGCCGACACCCGGCTTGACAGCAGAAAATCCACTCCTTTTTTAGTGTATTCTTCACGTAGCCGGGCTGAAATCTCTCTATCCATACCGGGCAAAATTTCGTCGAGCATCTCTACGACTGTAACTTTTGCACCAAGGCTATTAAAAAAGGAAGCAAACTCAATGCCGATTACTCCCCCACCGATAATAACCAGCGATGCGGGCACCTCTTTCGTTTCAAGGGCTTCGCGACTAGTCCAGAATCCGGTTTCAGATAATCCGGGAACCGGAGGCAAGACTGTTTCACTACCCGTACAAAGCAATAACTTCGAAACCTGATATAACGTTTCACCGCTTTCGATTACGATACCCTCCTGACCGGAA
>CAXXPA010000021.1:0-51895 GCA_963662365.2 Bacteroidales bacterium | reverse complement strand
CCCCTTCTGCAAAAAACTGCGTCGGACGATGCAACTGTCGTGGGAATAAGGTCAGCACATACTTATCATTCCATTTCCAGCCTAAAACATTGATCATCGGTTCTGCCTGTTCAGGAGATCTTTTAGCCAGATAATCAAAAGCCTGATTAAATGCATGCTCTATCGCCTTCTCATCTTCTGAAACAAAAGCAAGGCAGTTCGCACCGTAAGGTTTGATCCGATAAACGGAAAGTGTGTCCTGTGAAATGAGTAGCTTGCCAGACTTAATGATTGAATCAAACTCCGTTTCCAAAGGGATAAATCCTTTGTTTCCTGCCTGAAAATGAAAATGATCCGGAGCTGATGCTCCACACTTCGGACCATTATAAAAAATGACAAAATCCTGCATCAAGCCTGCTAAAGCCAGAAAATCAGGGATTCGTCCTGAAATCCGCTGATCGATATGATTGAGATGGGGGTACAGTGAAATGTTCCCGGAAAATCGGGAAAGGATTCACTAACACCATATATTCGTTACCAAAGGATAACCCTTTCTGCTCAACAGGCAAATGCGCTTCGCAAAGGAAACATTTTCGTTCACTGATGGATTTTTCATCTACTTTTGCAGCAGACGATTGTATCCGGGCAGGATTGAACTGCACACGAACAGACAGTCCGTCAATGATAAACATCTTCTCCTGTACACCATCCAGGCTGTCGTAAAACTTTTTAGCCAAAGGGAATGAGATACGTTGCTGTGTAAGCAATGCTTTTGCTTTAGCGGAGAAGCTTTCCCCCTGCTGATACTGCTGCAAATCAATATCTGATAGAATTCGGTTCATGTAAATCGTTTTTCAGAGACTAGCTCTGTAAGCTATTCAAACGTTTTCGCGCCATCATTTCGATAGTACGGATTTTATCTTTGTAATGGTTATTGGCATTTAACTTAGCCACATCGAGTGCAGCATCCGAATTGCCTTCCCAACGACGGCACAGATAAAGAACATCGTAAATGCGACCAATCTGATATTCGCGTAAGAAATTCAACCCTAATGCATAATCTTCGCCATAGCTGGTGTTAGGCACTTTGATTTCGCGCAACATCGGAGTATAAAATGCACGCGGTGCACCAAGTCCATTGATACGAAGCGCATTATTACGTCCGTTTTCAGGTGTCCATTCTTTGTGATCAATCACTCCGGGCGGTATCTCCTCGAGATTGAAGTTGGTCATGCGGTAAGTACCCACCACCATCGCACAGTTTTGATCATAAAAAGCATCTACGATGGTTTGCAGGGTTTGCTGTGAACTATAGATATCATCACTGTCCAACTGTACGGCAAATTTACCACATTGAGGATGATGTACGCCTTCGTTCCAGCAACCGCCAATACCAAGGTTCAGGCGTTCCGGGATAATATGTATCAACCGGTGATCCATACTGAATTTCTCAATTATATCACTCGTTCCATCTGTTGAATGATTGTCTATCACAATTACATTAAAGGGGAAATTCGTTTTCTGTGAAAGAGCCGACCGCACAGCATCTTCAATGGTATTTACACGATTACGCACAGGAATTATAATAGAAGCCTCATATTCAAATTTCTGTTGATTAAATGAAACCTCTTTAAATTCCGGTTTTAGCCAAACACCGGTTTTCTTCAGGTGATCAGTACAAGCAGCTTCCATTTCAATCTGAACTTTCCGATTTTTAGGATCTACGTAATCAAATTGCTTTTCACCGGACTTGCGATCATCCAATTCCACATTGGTATAAAGAAATTCATTCAAATGAACCAGCGGATATTTCTGAGAAACTTTCAATCGCAAATTATATAATCCGGCAAACTGATATGCTTCAGTTGTCTCAGCAACAGCCTGACGAAGAGCCTCGGTACGATATAATAAAACTGATCCGAAGTCAAAATCATCTCTTACGCTTCCCTCCTGATAATCAATCAATGGTACAGATTGAACACGACCGGATTGTACATTATTGTAATCAGAATAAAGCATTCCGGCACCTGTTTCTTCTGCAATTTTTACCATTCTCTCGAGTGAAAAATACCCAATACCTAAAACTGTAGTTTTAGTATAAATCAACACATAATCAGTCTCTGCTTTAGCAGCAATCTGAGCCACTGTCGCACTACTTTGCAAGTTGTCGACAACAATAGTTTCATAACCGGGTAATGAATATTCAGGATTGGTAGTCAGTAGAAATATTCTGTTGACGACACCCGATTTATTCATATAGTCTATCGACTGTAATGCATGTACAGCCTCCCCAAGGGGAATAAAGCAATCCATTTTTTTCATATACAATAACTTATCTGGTACTGTTAGATTAAGGCATTATTTAATTTTCCTCTTGTTTAATTCTTCTCTGTAACGTTGCGCATTTTGGTGATGCTCCTCCATGGTACGGGCAAAAGCATGTCGGCCCGAGAAATCTGCCTTAGCACACATGTAAAGATAATCATGTTTTTCATAATTCAGTACAGCATCAATGCCAGAAGCCGATGGTACCCGTATAGGTCCGGGAGGCAATCCTATATTTTTATAAGTATTATAGGGTGAATTTACCGTAAGATGTTCAAACAAAATACGCTTTAAAGAAAAATCTTTTACCGCAAATTTCACTGTCGGATCAGCCTGTAACGGCATTCCGATACGATAACGGTTTAAATAAAGACCTGCAATTGCAGGGCGTTCTTCTTTATTATTGCTTTCTTCCTCTACAATAGAAGCTAACGTAGAAATCTCAATCGGTGTCAAACCTATCTGTTTAGCCTTTTCTTTCCGTTCATTATTCCAGAAATGATCATATTCCGATTTCATTCGTTTCATGAATTTTCCATACGTAATATCCCAATATAATTCATAGGTATCCGGAATAAACATTGATGGTATAGTTTCCGGGGTAAATCCATATTTAGCACAACTGTCTACATTGTTAAAATCGTTTACCAATGTAATGGAATCCATCATTAGCTGTTCTGCAAACCGGCCTGCCAGTTGTTCTTTGGTCCGGATATTATTAAAGGTTAGTCTCACCGGTGTCTGTCTGCCTTTTCTCAGGCTATTAAATAAGGTCCATACTGAAGTTCCTTTTTTTACTTCATAATGGCCTATCTTCACCGCTTTTTCATAATGAAAAACTGAGTTCAATAAATTGAAGAATGTCATTGCCGGAGCACTGGCATGATCCTTCAATTGGGCTTCTACTTCAGTATATGGGGTATTCGGACGAATATTCAGAGAAAATTTTTCACTCGGGAAACTTTTCACAAACAAAAAATAGATGAGGGAGAGGGCTACAAATGCAGATGCGGCAAGTAAACTTAAGATCAATCGTTTACCTCCATTTTTCTTTTTCATTTCTTTATTTTTAGGTGATAAATTCATAAGAAAGTACGTTTAAACGGCCAAAAGTACAAAATAATTTCTAATTAAAATCTTCGAAAACATTTGCGAGATTAGAACTTCTATCATATCTTTGCATCCGCAATCAGGAAGCAATCCTCGCTGATTTGGAAGTGTGGGTGAGTGGCTGAAACCACCAGTTTGCTAAACTGACGTACGGGTAACCGTACCGGGGGTTCGAATCCCCCCGCTTCCGCTCTAAATCTAATGACTTCAGAGCACATTGCATAAACCCGCTTTAGTTTTCTTTAGCGGGTTTTTTTATATACTTTCCAATTAAAATACCCGTAAAAATTCAAACAAAACTTGTGGGATTAAAACTTCTGTTATATATTTGCACCCGCAATCAGGAAGCAATCCTCGCTGATTTGGAAGTGTGGGTGAGTGGCTGAAACCACCAGTTTGCTAAACTGACGTACGGGTAACCGTACCGGGGGTTCGAATCCCCCCGCTTCCGCTCTAAATCTAATGACTTCAGAGCATATTGCATAAAACCCGCTTTAGTTTTCTTTAGCGGGTTTTTTATTTCATATTTTCCACCGGCTATTTAAGATTACTACCGGCCTTTATGCCCTATTTCCCGAATTTCCCCTACCTTTGCGTGATTTGATTTTTATCGAAATCCTAATTCAATTTAATTCAGGATTTACGACATTCTCCTAACCAGATGAATTTATTCGACGTTCAACATATTTGCCTGAATAACGGGATTCCATTTTATAGTTTCCGCATGCCTCAAAGCAATCGGGTAATTACAGGCATTCAGCTCACACCAGATATTAAGGAGTTCTCAGGCTTTGATATGCATCAGCAGGGATTTGTAGTTGCTCCTTTTAATACAGGTGACACACACCGCTCACTGTTTATTCGTGGAGAATTGTTATTTGAAAATAATAACATCCCCAATGAATGGGTTGAAAAACTTCAGTCTTTGCAATTTTCTTATCAGAAAAGAGAAGAACTGATTTTCGATATCTCCAAAGAAGACTACCTGCATCAGGCAGCACAACTAATCCGGAAACTTTCTGATTGTGAATTACAGAAAGTTGTTCTTTCACGCATTATCAATCATCAGAAAGGTTCATTCACCGATGCGCCTTCCATTTTCAACAAACTTACCGACTCCTACCTTCACGCTTTCGTTTCTATTTTTCATATTCCGGGAGAATGCACCTGGCTGGGCGCTACCCCCGAAACATTACTTTCTGTTTCCGGTGACGACCTCTTTACTATGTCATTGGCTGGAACAAAGAAAAATGATCCGTCTGTAAAATGGACATTTAAAGAGCAGGAAGAGCAACAGATGGTGAGCGATTTTGTTGAAAAAGTTTTATGTTCGTATCAGGAATTAGATATAAAAACAGATGGACCGAAAGAAGTTGAAGCCGGCCACCTTTGCCACCTGATGACAACATTTAATTGCAAAGGAAAACTATCAGGAAAAGAATTAACCGGCTTAGTAAACAAGCTTCACCCGACACCCGCTGTATGCGGACTCCCCAAGGCTAAAGCAATGCAACTAATACATGATACGGAAACTCATAACCGCGAATATTATGCCGGTTATATTGGTCCTGTGTCAGATGGTAAAATTGATTTATTCGTCAACCTGCGTTGTATGAAGTTAATGAAAGAGAGTGTTGCGTTTTACGTAGGTGGCGGTCTCACTGCTCTCTCCAATCCGGAAGCGGAATGGCAGGAAACCTGCCTGAAAGCAGAAACGCTTTCTAAGTTTCTATAGCGTTTATCTCACTCTGATTTGGCAGATCTGTCTGCGCTTTTTTCAGGAGGTGATATCCATAGTTTTATCTATCATAGAATATCTTCTGCAAAATATCTGAAGCCGATGTAATTTGCAGAAACCATTACATAATAACGGCGTTATAACGCCCTCCATTGAACATGAAAACATTTTCAAATAAAGAGACAGTTCATATCATCGTTGACCTTTGTGCTCAAAAGGGTATGAAACGAGTGGTAATCTCACCGGGATCCCGCAATGCACCTCTATCTATTACATTCAATCGGGATGAACGAATTGAGTGTTTTGTAATTGTAGATGAACGGAGCGCCGCTTTCTTCGCTCTTGGCATGGCTCAAAAATCAGGAGAACCTGTCGGCCTTGTATGTACTTCCGGCACCGCTTTACTCAACTATGGCCCTGCTGTGGCAGAAGCATTTTACCAACGGATCCCACTGGTGATTCTTTCAGCTGACCGTCCTGCAGAGTGGATTGGACAAGATGACAGCCAGGCGATTAACCAGCAGCAGGTTTTTGCCAATTTCACAAAATATAATTGCCAGCTTCCTGCCGAAGTAACTTGCCCTGACGAAGCCTGGCATGTTAACCGATGTGTCAACGAAGCCATTAATGCTGCCAGCTCAGGCAGAAAAGGTCCGGTACATATTAATATTCCGTTACGGGAACCCCTTTATGATACTACTTCAGGGAATGGCAATCTGCAAAGAACCTTTATTCAATATGAACCTGACACAAAGCTCTCCCGGGAAAGTATTTGCGAATTACAACTTCGAGCCGGGAAATGCAAAAATATTATGATCCTGGCAGGGTTTATGCCCACCGATCTGAAAGATCAGCTTAAAACGATTATTGAAAAGATTGAGAGTCTGAAGAATGTTGTAGTTATAGCAGAACCAATCTCAAATATCAATACTGATAAATCAATCAGGACTATTGATCGCGTATTAAATACTATCACAGAAGATGAATCTAAAGATTTCCATCCCGATCTTTTAATCAGCTTCGGAGGCGCATTGGTATCCAAACAAATTAAAACATTCCTCAAAAAGAACACTCCACGCGAACATTGGTATATTGGTAAAGGCGAATCTCATATTGATACTTTCCGCCAGCTTACAGCATTGATTCAAATCGATCCTGCAGCCTTCCTCGAACAACTTTTCGCTGAAATCGAACTTCCCGATTCAGATTTCTCCGACTGTTGGCTGCAAAAAGTGAAGATTTCAACAGAACGTCATAACTCGTTTATGCAAATAGCCGACTGGAGCGACCTAAAGGCTTTTGACATCATTAACAACGCACTGCCTGCTGCAAGCGACTTACAATTAGGCAACAGCTCAGCTGTACGTTATGGACACCTTTTCCAACAAAAAGACATCAACAGCATACAATGTAATCGCGGCACAAGCGGAATAGACGGCTCAACCTCAACTGCAATCGGTGCTGCCTGGCTTAACGATAAAGTCACTACTTTTATCAGCGGTGACATTAGCTTTTTCTACGATTCCAACGCTTTCTGGAATAAATACCTATCCCCTAATCTACGTGTGATTGTCATTAAAAACGGAGGAGGCGGTATATTCCGATATATCCCCGGTCCATCTTCTGTTGAAGAACTGGATGATTATTTCGAAACTGCCCAGGACATAAATGTGGAAGGTATTGCACGATTATATGATTTACCGTTTTATCGTGCAACAAATGCCGGAGAGCTTGAACTTGCTTTGACGGATTTTTATGCACCTCATACCAAACCGGCCATTCTGGAAGTTACAACTCCCCGGGTTGTAAACGATGAGGTATTGCGGAAATACTTTGCTGCTATAAAGAGATAATCAATAGGACACCCGCCAATATTCTGTCTAAAAATATGAATCATTTAAAATCAGAGAAACATTACAATAACAAATTATGAGAAACTGGACAACCATTAAAGAATACGAAGACATTAAGTTTGAGTATTTCGAAGGAATCGCTAAAATCACGATCAATCGTGAAGAAGTTCGTAACGCTTTCCGTCCCGAGACTAACGTTGAAATGCTGGATGCTATGGAAATCTGTCGTGAACGCGGAGATATCGGTGTTATCATCCTCACAGGCGCTGGTGATAAAGCTTTCTGTGCCGGTGGCGACCAAAAAGTAAAAGGTGTGGGCGGATACATTGACGAACACGGCGTACCCCGCTTGAACGTGCTTGATCTACACAAAGCTATCCGTTCAATCCCCAAACCCGTAATTGCAATGGTAAACGGTTTTGCGATAGGTGGCGGACACGTATTACACGTGGTTTGCGACTTGACAATTGCTTCTGAAAATGCGATCTTCGGACAAACCGGACCTAAGGTCGGTAGTTTTGACGCAGGCTTTGGTTCATCGTACCTCGCTCGTTGCGTTGGACAAAAGAAAGCCCGCGAAATCTGGTTCCTGTGCCGTCAATATTCCGCTAAAGAAGCTGAAGAAATGGGCATGGTGAATAAAGTGGTACCTCTTGAGCAACTGGAAGATGAAACTGTTGAATGGTGCCAGACAATCCTTGAGCGCAGCCCGATGGCTATCCGCATGATCAAACGCGGCCTCAATGCAGAACTCGACGGACAACGTGGGTTGATGGAATTTGCCGGTGATGCCACCCTGATGTACTACCTGATGGAAGAGGCTCAGGAAGGGAAAAACGCATTTCTTGAAAAACGTAGACCTGACTTTCAGAAATTCCCCAAATTCCCTGGTTGATCTATATTAACAAAACGCAGGAACATGAAGGCTGGAATATTATTTCACCTTCTTGTTTATGCGTTTTTCTATTTCAACTTTTTGCCTTATTTATCCGGAAATGGATATTTCAAAATATAAATTATGAAGAAAATTGCATTATTCATCGTCATACTCCTGGGATTGATAGCCTGCCAATCAGATGAAAAGAAAGCAAGTGATCGTCTCGAAAAAGCCCGACAGTATTCAGCAGAAGGCTCTTACAATGCCGCCAAACTCGAAATAGATAGTCTCCGCACCTTGTATCCTAAGGCTTATAAAGTCATTAAGCAGGCTATTGGACTGATGCATGAGGTTGAATATAAAGAGCAAACCAAAACCAATGCTTATTGCGATAGCATTCTTATTGTTTTGCAGAAAAAAGCCGAACTACTGAAAAGCAATTTCATTCTCGATCAGGACAAGGAATATCAGGAAAGTGGCAACTGGATATTGAAATCTCAAAAGGTAGAAGACAATATTGGTCGCAGCTACCTGCGTACCGGTGTTTCAGACAACGGAGATATGTATATCGCCAGCGTTTACTATGGTAAATCCCCCATTAAACACAATGCGATCCGCGTGGCCACGCCTGATGGATTGTTTGCAGAAACACTCCCTATTGACTTTGATGGTGCGAATAATTTTAGCTTCAATGATGGAGGTATGACCACTGAAGTAGTAAATTATGCTCATAAAAACGAAAACGGAGTAGCCGGTTTTATCAAACTATACGGTAATCAAACGCTCAAAGTAACCTACCTGGGCGGGAAACCTCATTCCATCATTCTGGATGAAAAAACAAAACAGGCAGTTCGTCAGACATACGAGCTGGCCCAGGCTTTATCTGATATTTTCCGGTTTAATCAGGAAAAAAGATTGTCAGCTGCCAAAATTGAGTACCTGAAAAAGAAGATGACAAAGTAATTTTACACTAAATAGCCATTACTCTTTGAAGCTTGCCTCTTCAAAGAAAGCTATAACTACAAAAAAGGTTTCACCCTCAAAATCAGGTGAAACCTTTTTATTTATCCGGCTTTATAGCCTGTTTAAATTTTATTGCGATACTTTTTCAGGACTGTTTCAACGTCTCAATAAGACCTCATATCTGTAGCCTCTTCACCATGCTGTGTAAGGTCAAGACCTCTCTCCTCCTGTTCTTCGGTTACCCGCATTGGTAGAATATAATCCGTCAGCATATAAAGGAGATAAGAACCGCCAAAAGTAAATACGCTGACAATTACCAATGCCAGGATATGATGAATAAATACAGTTGCATCCCCATAAATCAAACCTACATCTTTTGCGAAAACACCGGTCAGAATCATCCCGACAATGCCACCTAAACCATGACAGGGGAACACATCCAATGTATCGTCGATATTTGTTTTCGATTTCAACTTAACAGCAACATAGCTTATCATTGAAGCCACAAATCCGATAAAGATACTTTGTCCTACAGTTACAAAACCAGCAGCCGGTGTAATGGCAACCAGTCCGACTACCGCACCTACCGCTGCACCTACTGCCGAACGTTTATGTCCTAAAGCTCCATCGGCCAGTATCCAGGTCAACATAGCTGTAGCTGATGCCAGATTGGTATTCACAAACGCAGAGGTAGCCAAACCATCGGCAGCTAATGCAGATCCCGCATTAAAGCCAAACCATCCGAACCACAACAACCCCGTACCCAACATGATATAAGGTATATTCGTAGGTTGATGATGCATCTCGCCCTTACGCTTTCCAAGGAACAGCGCTCCGCTCAATGCCGCAAAACCGGCTGAAATATGCACGACTGTTCCCCCGGCAAAATCAAGTACTCCCCATTTACGCAGGAATCCTTCGGGATGCCAGGTCCAATGTGCCAACGGTGCATAAATGATTACAGAGAACAAGCAAACAAACAGCATCAACGATGAAAAGCGTACGCGCTCTGCCACACCTCCGGTAAACAATGCAGGGGTTATAATTGCAAATTTCAACTGAAACATCGCGAATAGCGCAAATGGAATAGTCGCAGCGAAAGCTGGATTAGGAGCAATTCCGACATTCTTAAACATCGCAAAAGTAAACGGATTGCCAATCAGGCCATGATAACTGTCACCAAAAGCAAGACTGAAACCTACCACTACCCACAATACACTCACCAATCCTAATGCAAAAAAACTTTGTAGCAAAGTTGAGACAAGGTTCTTATAACGAACCATACCTCCGTAGAAAAAAGCCAATCCGGGTGTCATTAATAACACCAATGCCGAAGCAATCAATATCCATGCTGTATCAGCATGATTTATCGGATACTCTGTTGTAATTGTATCGGCATATTTCACCGGAATGAGCGAAACTAATGCCACAACCACCAAAATCAAAAACGGAAGCCTGTACTTCCAAGCTGTCTTTCCCTTCATTTCAAATATTTTTCTATTACACAATACCTGTTCGAAAGATGCACACAATAATCACCTTTCCATTTTCAAGGCGCAAAGGTAATCATTTTATCATTACACAAAATACAAGAATACTATTTTGACACACATTATTCCATATACAAAAACATTTGTCATTTTCAAATCACAAATACATATTGACAATTAGCCATATTTTTACTACATACACAAACATTCGACTACAATATCAAGACAAATAGAAACTATTCAAGCACACCTCCTTGTTTATTCCCTAAACATTCAAATAAAATCCCCCGGAGCTGCTTCTATAGAAACAGTTTGTATAGAATTCAGTTCATTAATAAGTCATTTACGCAACCACTGGCACTGCTCTTTAATATGAACACTGACCAGATTATTAATTATGACGGCAATATGCCCCAGGAAGTGGTGATTGAAGATAAAACGGCCGTAGAGCAAATGAGGCTTATCCAACAACTCGATGAAGAAGATAAACAGACGATCTTCCGGCTCATCGATAAAATGCTTACCAAAATAAGAAGTTTAAAGAGTTCTTATATAATCGACCAAAAAATTTTATGCGTAAAAATAGATCGCCACAGAAACGATCAATAAAAACAAAAAGACATTGCACTTTTTAGCATATCTATTATGAAATTGATTTCCTATTTCCCTGTATTTCCTCAATGGGATAAACCAAAAACAGAAACTAAACAAAGCTTCTAAAGATAGATTTTTAGTGGCAATCTCTTTAGCCTCCTTCATTTTAAACCGTACACGAATCGTTTTGATACGGTAATACGTAGAGAGAAAAAAGAATGACAGAATCGCTACATTCACCAATGATTCAAAAGCATATCTAATAATATTCATGTCTTTACTTCTTTAATACCCTATCTTTGGGAGGTGGATTCAAATGCAAGGTATTTCGATAAACATAACCTCTTCTATAGCTTCCCGTCCTACCCCAATTGTAATAGCAAATAACGTCCACTATCAGTGAGTCTCGCTCATACCCCATCACATATACGCAGGTATCATAGGGCATTGAATTAATTGGGAAGTTAAATACTGGAGTCATATTGCCATTTTCCATTTTTTGATAGTAGACAATTAAAGAGTCAATATACTTTTCTTCCTCCACGTACAATACTGGATTTACAACATTATTATCATATTGCTCATAGCAATACATTTTCTTTTTTGATGTTACATTTTCACGAAACATCCGTTCTATAAAATAACCAATAATATTCCACAGAATCACCAATACTACAAATATCAATATATATCGAACTTTCTTATTTGCTCCCATTTACTGCATTTTGATAAGACTTTGACATCCATATATTACTGGGGCTAACCTTGTTATCATCCTTTACCGTTCCGCAATTCACAGATATGCCAGTGTTGATATTTTTACCATTAGAATCTTTCGTAAACACCATCCCAGAGTAACCCGTTACATTTCCACTTTTATCAAACTGCTGTGTAACATTTTTCACTGTCCAACTTTCTGTAACTACATCACTCATATTGTTGATTTTCGAAGCTTCTCCCTTTGTCAATGAGACAGACTCATCAACTTTCATCCCCCGTTCTCCGTAGCCTGCCAATAACCATTACAAACATAAAAAACCGCAGTAAGCCGTTCGGCGACAGGCTCCGCCTTCGTCGTCAGAAAATCAAGGCCTCCGGCCTTACCTTAGTGTAAAAATAGAGACCTAAATATCTGGCTTTCCGAACGATTTCCAAAAATAACCATTCCTTTCCGATTATTCCGCTTCTACACCCAAACAAAAAAAGCAGCTCCAGACTATTTTTTTGCTGAAGCTGCTTTCTTATTTTTGCTATCGTGTACTTGATGCAAGCCGGGAGGCTTGCTTTTAGCAATGACGACAGCAGAGCTGTCGCCAAACTTGCTAACCACCAAACTACGGTTATTGCACGCTACCGGCAACAGGAGGGGTATTACCTTCTAAAGAAGAGAATGTAAAATCAAATAACCTGTTAATAGAAATACTAAGATATTTAGTGCCCAATATTTCTTCAACCATTTTGGATAAATCAAAGAAAATAAGCTTATAAAAAACATTCCACCAATAAATATTTGATATATTCTAACATAATAAATCAAAGACTCTTGACTTCTACCAAATGTAAATATAGGTATTAGAACAAAAAAGAAGAGACATAGTAATACCCATATTAAATACACCATAAATTGATTAATTAACTTTGACAAATTCGCCATTTTCGAATATTTATTTTCCTTCCGGAAGGTCATTAATTGTATTAACAAAATCGTGTATTGAGTGTCCGCCGTTAGGATTAGCATCTGGCGTAGAACCATCAGCTCCAACTTCTTTTGCATGTTCGCTATCTAAAAGCCCCCCACTATATTATCAGCCTTATTATCATATTGAAACAATGTCGAACCTTTAACTTTTCGTTGTTTATTCTGCTGGAAAGAGGCAAAATCATATTCAGTCACCATCAACCCTTTACATTCTGAAGGATGCTCATAGACATAACCTATTAGAGCCTCAATATATCCTTCAACATACTCTCCGTTAACCGTAGCCTGGTAGTCAGTAGTTTGGCGAAGGTTTTACCTTCGTCAGTGTTAAAAGCAAGTCTCCAGACTTGCATAAATACCCTACCAAACAATGGCACCAAGAATCTTTCGTGCTGTAAAGCTCTTAAACTCTCGTACAATATCACTCAAATCACGCGTTTCACTTCTTGCCAACAAATGAATATGGTTACTCATAACTACAAAGGCATATATCTCCAATCCTTTGTTTTTCTGACAATAGCGAAGACTATCCATCACAATATCCCGATAAACTCTACGACTAAAAATATCCACCCATTCCACCACCTGAAAGGTCAGGTAATGTAGCTCGTTTTGCTCCCTGATCTGACAACCACTGCTCATACGATTTATTTTTAATGGTCTGTAATTCAAAGATAATGATTATACCGATATGCAAAACGGCCTCAGGCATTTTTTGCCTGAAGCCGTTTATCTATGAATTGCTGTACTGTTACGTTGTTTTGCAAAGCCAAGCTTTGCTTTTAGCTATGACGAAGGTGGACCCTTCGCAAAACTGCCTAACGACCTAACTACGGTTATTGCACACTACCGGCAACAGAGTCCCAAAAGACACCATTCTTTTTTCATAAAGAAGATTTATAATGTATATCCCCTATCTTCTTCAACTTAATAGCAACTTCATATAAGTGTTTGATGTCAACATTATCAATTCCCATTTCTGTATTCTCTATTTTTTTCAAGAACACAACAATTTCTTCATTAGGAAGTCTTTGCATAAGAATCTTCATTATTGAACCAATATAACCGTCATATTCATCGCCCAAATTAGGATTATCTCCTATTCCAATAGGATCCCAATCATTAATCAAGACAGAACGAATTTCTAATACTATTGCATTATTTTTCATTATCAAAACCCTTTTAAAACATTCAATATACTACTGATTATTCTGACGAAAGTGTACAACCAATCTGGACGAAAGTGTACAACTATGAAGGGGAAGAATTTCGGTAGCAAAAGTAATGATTTTTTATCTCCTTTTTCTCATAGACTCACCTTTGAGTTCAAAGCGATGTGCCATTCCTGTCAGTCTGTCTAAGATAGCATCAGCAATGGTCGATTCATTGATATAAGTATGCCAGTTTGCGACGGGTAGCTGAGAAGTAATGATGGTCGATTTTCGGGCATATCGGTCTTCAAGTATTTGCAACAGGGCAACTCTGGCATTAGGAGTAATGGCCTGCAAACCGAAGTCATCGAGGATCAATAAGTCTGTTTTTTCAAGCTTATTGATTTGTTTAACGAATGAGCCGTCAATGCGAGACTGGGTGATCATTTCCAGGAACCGAACCATTCCCAGGTAAGTCACTTTGTAGCCAAAGGCACAGGCCTGGCGCCCTAAAGCGCAGGCCAGATAACTTTTACCACAACCGGTAGCACCGGTGATGAGGATATTTTCACCGCGGTGGATGTAACTGCAATCCGCCAGGGCTTCGAGGTGTTCTCTGTGCAGATTGCGGGAAGAAGAGCATTCTATTTGCTCCAGGACGGCATTGTACCTCATTTTACTTTGCTTGAGACTTGTTTCGGTTCGCTTTCTGTTTCTTTCAAGAAGTTCTGCTTCTGCCATACGGGCCATGAATTGGTGTATGGAGGGCTGTTCCTGTACGGGCATTGCCAGGATGCCTTGATAGGCTTTGAGCATTCCGGCTAGTTTTAGTTTTTCAAGCTGCGCTAATGTTTCTTGCGTGTTCATAATGATTTGATTGATTTTGATTTAACAATATGCTTTGGAGCCTCTGATATTATCATGGTCGATTTCGATGACGAGCTCCTCTAGTTCGGTTAATGATTGGAGGTCAAGATTTTTATCCAATATGTTTTTAAGCGAGCCGTAGGAGATTTTGCCTGACAAGGCTCTGCTGCAAGCGTTCTCAAGGCGCTCATTTCCATAGCTTGAACCCAATCGTTTAACACCGAGACATGCTCTGTAGGTTTGTTCGACAAAATTCCGGTTTGCCATCAGCCGGGTGAAAAACTCAACGGTATAGGGGCCAACCGACCGGGCATATCGAAGGAAAAAGTCGGCGTCCCAGCCTCTTATTTCAGCCTGTTGGCGGTGGTGAGGGGGCATATGATCTGGCAGGGTAGTATATCCCAGACTTCTGGGATTTCGCTTATGCAGGGCTATGCGTTTGAGTCCGATAAAGATCTCCACTTCGTTGTGATCATACACCACCCGCGTTTCTTTACCGATGTGGATGTAAGGTACGCTGTATTGGTGGTTATCCTCGCCCAGGATAATGTGGTAATTCTTTTGCACTTTGGCTGTTACGGCGTGTTTGACAACGAAGTCATCAGGCGGCAATGGCGCTAAAACAGGCTTCTCATATGCCAGGAAAAGTTGGTTTCGACTTCCGGGTTTCTTTTGAAACAGTGCTTGGTTATGTTTATCCAACTGGTTCAAAATAGCCTCATTCAGAGCCTCAATGGAGAAGAATTGCTGGTTTCGCAAAGGAGCAAAAATACGCATGTAGGATTGGTAAACCGAGTTTTCAACCGTAGGCTTGTCTTTGGGTTTGCGGGGCCGAGCAGCTGCCAGAGAGGTATTATAGTGGAGCGACCATTGCTCTGCCAGTTCGGGAAAGGTATATTCGTAGCGGTTGTTTTGGGTGATAAACTGACGCATGTTATCGCTTTTGACATTGCGGGGAGCACCACCCATAAAACAAAGACAACGTCCCAATGCCAGGAAAAGCTCCGTTTGCGTGGCATTGCTAAGTACTTCTACATAAGTGTATCCGCTAAAAGGAAGTGTACATACTAAGACAGGGCAATAGATAACTTCTCCGGTCTGTATATTGATGTAGGATAGCTTAGAGCCGGCAAAGTCAACTTCCAGCATTTCTCCGGGAGTATGTTCGAAGTGCATGGTAGCTGACAAGCGTTTACGGTATTCGGTAAAATGGGTGCAGAATTGGGCATAGCGATATCCATCCGGGGTTTTCTCCAGATATTCATGCCACAGGATTCTGAGGGTAACACCAGTTTTAGAAAGTTCCCCAATAAAGCCGGGAATCACAACTTTGCAAATGAGCTAATCGCTCATTGTCCGGTTCTACACGGGGAGGTGAAATAATATTATGAAGCTCACTATCGCTAAGAGATAGCAGCTCTGAATAGCTTTTGCCGGATTGATCGAACAGGGCCAGATATTTATCCAGCACATTGCGGTGGATTGGTATTTTTCGGGAGATTTCTGATTTTCTCTCTCCGTTAATACCGAAGTTGTAAGATTCTTTTTAGTTGTAACATGCGTGTGGGTTTGTTTGACATTGCGCGTAAGATTTGTTTTGTTCGCGCAAGTTTCAAAATCCTTCCCACTTCAGAGGAGATAAACCTTCTTTGTTTTATCAGAATTGTACACTTTGTGCCAGATTGGCAGACCGTCTTTGAGTCTTAAAAACTGCAAAAAAAGTTGTACACTTTCGTCCAGATTAGTTGTACACTTTGCATCAGATTCGTTGTACACTTTGGTCCAGAATATTCAAAAACTGATGTTGATGTTCAAAAACCTTGCATTTACATATGTATGGGCAGTTATATATCGCTGTTTATCTGATTTATAATGTTTTTTCAGCAGACCCTATATAATACTCCGGATAATACACATCTGACATTTTCCCCGGTTACAAAAATCAGCAATAAACAGCTACATTTTCAGCAAACATATCTACAGGTCAATTTATCCTGACTTATTTGATTAACTTTGGTAAGAACAAAGCCTGTTAGTTTGCTACCCAAGACACGTTAGTAAAACAGGCAACAATAAACAAAGGAAAAACTCATAGCTCTTAACCAATGAAAACCTGTCCCCTATTGATATTATTACTTTTCCCCATTCTGCTGATTGCCGAACCCTTCACCATAAAAAGACTGGGTATGGAACAGGGATTATCCAACAGCTACATTGTAGGAATCACTCAGGACAGGGAAGGTTACATGTGGTTTGCCACCGAATCGGGATTAAACAGGTTCGATGGCCAGAACTTCAGAGTTTACCGGAAAAATGTCACTCACTTTACCAGCATAAACAGTAACGAACTAAACAAGGTGTTAGCAGACCGGGACGAGAATATCATCTGGATTGCCACCCCCGTTCTCCGTAGTCTGCCAATAACCATTACAAACATAAAAAACCGCAGTAAGCCGTTCGGCGAATGGCTCCTGCCTTCGTCGTCATAAAAGCAAGGCCTCCGGCCTTACCTTAGTGTAAATGTAAAAAGAATTCCATAATCCTCTGCCTATTCCAACACCCTTCTGATGTTGTTTTCGGATCGGAACTCAAAAAATAACAAAACCCGATAAATAATCACGCTTACTCATGCCGTTTAAAAACAGCGGTTTCAAGCCTATTGACTGAAACCGCTTTCTTTTTGCTTCGCAATACGTTGCCAGCCGGGAGGCTGGCTTTTAGCAATGACGAAGCGAGACGCTTCGCCAAACAGCCTTCGCTTTTTTACACGTTACTTGCAATCAGGGGGACTCCGGCCATCTGTTCGCGTCGACTCCGGCAGATTCTTTTCTTAATGCCCTAAACAGTCTTCCATCTCTTATACAGCATTTGTGAGAACTCGCTTTCGCGGTTCTCTTCAATTCATGGGCACACCTACTGACAACTGGGATTGAACCTTTCTTGAGTTTCAACGTGCTAACCTGTTTCCTGTTTGCTCCGCATATCTCACAAGCAACGGTTTCATCATATATTGTCCCCCCGTTTTAGCGGCTTATGTAGTATACATCAAAACCTCTGTCATCATAGATATCTAATAAGCACAATATAATTATCCAAATTAACACATAGCTGAACTCTTATATTTTGAGATGGCTCTTTAGCCATCTCAAAATTAAAATGATTGTTTAATAGTAACCTCAAAAAAATCGATATCTATTATCTCATCGTCTATGAAAACAATTCCAGGCTCTTTCCCGTTTTTATAAGATGAAGCCTTTTCATATTTCTTGTTTGAGAAATTCAATTTAAAAAAGTCTTCAATTTTTGTATCTTCTTCCCAGAAAAGAACTTTGTAGGTTATACCTATGATGGACTTTAAAGAAGATATTAAAAGAATTATTACTTCTGCTTTAGCCTTAAGTTTAATCGATTCAAGATCAAATCTGCCCTTCGCAATATTTTTACCCCTTCTTATCTTTAAGCAGTTTTTTAAAATTCCGATCAAAACTTTTTGAATTTACAACCTTTGATTCCATGATATCATTTTTTAAAAAATAGTTAATGTTTCATCAGCAGTACCTATTCTTTTTAGGTTTACCTCCAACTGCTTCAAATACTTTCCATACTCCACCATTATGACCATCAATATCTCTTGAAAAGTATTTACCCATATATTCATAAACTTTTTGTCCATGCTGATAACCAAATTGTTTAGTCTGCTTAAATCCTTCTGGTAAAATGTTTTTACTAAATCCTTTTGCAGCCGCTCCAAGGGATTTAAAGCCTTGTGCCCCCTCCTTAGCAGCCAACCGTTCAGCAATACCACTGGCGATACGACCTACACCCCGACCAATAATAGCTCCCAATTGCAGGCCCCAGGATCTCACCACCAGCAATGCCAGCATAAGTTTTTCAGAGCCCCATTCGTTTCATTGGCGGTATACAGGTTATAATACCCCGTAATAGGATCATAGTGACTGTCGGGATCACTCGTATAACGCATATTTGGGAACCGCATCAGGTTTGTGGTAAATACACCATCTTCGACTGTTCCGTATTGATAGGTGAATCCGCCCCGCTTCATTCATGCTCAACCCCTGCCCGAAAGTCATTGTCAGAAAAATGGGACCAATTACTACTTGACACACTAAAGGTCCTAAATCCAGCTCTCACTGCGAATACAAACTGATCTATTTGATCGGGGTCTGATGTGGTCCACACATCCATTCCAAATGGATCTACGTTATTTACAGGATCTCCCAAACAATATGAATACGGTGAGGCGTCAAAATACTTCTCCGCCAGCGGATCGACACCCGTAAACCCCACCTCCCATCACTTACCGTCCCTAAAGCGGGCATTGTTATCAATCCAGTTCAGTCCGTGCATGGCTTGCATTTCGTGACCTGTGTGGCGGTACGGCTGTACGTTTCCACCGTTTACGATACTTTCGCCAAATCGCATCCCACTGGGATAGTAGTTGCTGGTTTCAGCTATGTAGCCATCGTTTCGCAATACTACCCGGTTACTACCCAGATGATCTTTCAGGAAGTAATAATAGTAGCCTCCCCTGATAATATCCTTCGGGCAACAAGAGACGTTTCAAAGATCCGTTTTCGTAAATGTAATTCCCGGCATAATCGGTAGTTGTAATCGATGATACGGAAGGATTGCTTAAAATCGTATTCAGGCTCGATACGGGCAAAGTCACACCTTCCGGGGCAGTTTTGTCCACTACTTTCAGTTTTATGCCTGCCGCCGAATAGGTATAGTTGGTCTGGTGGCCCTGATAAAACTGCATAGCATCGGGCAGATTCAACGTATTGTACTTGATTGCCCACACACTGCTGTTACTATCGTACAGCCGGTTTCCGTTGGCATCGTAAGCACAGCTGTTTCCCGAATTGGCGGTGTTCCGTATAAATTCTTCATCTCCGTAATAAATCCCGTCATTCCCGTAATCTGTCACTTTCTTCAGTTGATTGCCTGTATGCTCAAGTGTCAAATCATCGATCTTTCCGAATGTTATTCCCGGGGACGATTGTACTCCGTACCGTACAAAATTGGTGATGTTTCCCATTTTGTCATAGGCAAACGATTCATTATAGGCCCCTACAGTACCTCCCGTATATTTACCTTCGGTCAGGCGATTCAACTCATCGTACGCAAAACTATATGCACGATTATACCCCTGGCCTTCGGCAGGCACACTCCTCCGTTAACCGTAGTCTGGTAGTCAGTAGTTTGGCGAAGGTTCTACCTTCGTCAGTGCTAAAAGCAAGTCTCCAGACTTGCATAAATACCCTACCGAACAGAGCGCATCAATCAATCTTCTCAACCGGCATGATCACCGGTATGATTTCCAGCAAACAAGACTTACCGGCATAAGCCCGCGCACTTGAGAATTAATTTAATCCCACCACAACCAAACACCCTTCATCTCTTTGATTGATTGTTTTAGTTTATCTATTGTTCCTACACCTTGATCAACTGAATCTGGACAGAATTCATATACCTCTTTTGCAAATGCGTCTAAATCTGTTGGTAACTTGTCAAATTCTATTTGAAGCCAATCTCCACTACAACCGATTACTATTAATCCATACTTCTCTTTCCATTCAGAAATTCTCTTTACAATATCTTTACTTTCTAAGCCGTAGTTTATCCCATCGGTTCTTCTGTAACGTAGAATATCTAAATCGTCTGTTCCTTTAATTACCGCTACACTTTTCTTATTACCGGCGCTTTCAAATACAAATATCAAATAGCCATTTTCTCTGAATTTATTTTTTAGCCTTTTGACAAAATCCACCGCTTTTTCTTCTGTGGTTTCTGAATAAATCCCGTCATAAGTTTATCGTCAAGCATGTCTCCCGTTTCCTGGTCAATGGCAGGCAATTGTTTTAGATCGCTTTTAGTCAAGCCCTTTAATTCAGAAAGTAAATCGGCTTTAAAGTTTATTTTGTGATTAATTCCGTTTCAGCTTTTGTTAGATTGCTTTTTTGAGTGCAACTGAATAATGAAAATAGTCCCATTGTCATTAATAGTAATAATTGTTTCATATTGAATCTCATTAGTTGTTCTTGATCTCCTATTTGTAGGAATCTATTAGAAAGGCGGAATGCAATTAGCTGCGCTGAACGCTGTTTTCGCCTTGAACACATATCACTTTTCTACGGTTTCATATCCACAGCTACAGGATATTATTCATAAATCTTCCTAAACACATATCTTATTATATCGTCATTATCCCCATATGCGGCTAATGCCAAAGAAGAATTTCCTTTATTCGTTTTTTGTTTAAGGTCTGCGCCTTTATCAACTAAAAGTCGAACTAATTCTATGTCATTAGACTGTACAGCAAGATGCAACGGACTGACACCATTTTCATCTGCAAGAAAGATATCGCTCCCTTATTTATTAAATATTTGGCTATATCGTATTTTTCAATCGAAATAGACAACAATAAAGGGGTCACCAATTCAATCGTTTGTTTATCAATATCTATATCCCTGTACTTGTTTAAAATATCATGCATTCGCCCTATACTCCCCGAGAAGACCAAAGCATGAACAATCGTCTCATTTATATCATTTGACAAGTTATAATTTGCCCCATTCTCAAGAAAATATGAATACATATTAGAACCAGCATCACTTACAGAATATAATAAGAGCGTATCATTATTTTCATCCTCAAATCTCTCATCAATGTCATACAGATTTTTATTCTCAATCAGGAAATGAATATCATTATTACAAATAGCATCCTTCAATCGCTCTTTTATATCATTCATATATAATAATTTTTTAGTAAGGCACTGACTGCAAGTCTTTATTCTTGCGCGAAAAAGAGTCTTAACTTCTTATTTAAAGAAAATAATCCATTCAATTTGCTCCTTTCATACTATATATTGCAGTTTCGCCTGTCTTAGAGTCTTGAACTTTCATACTACTAAAATATTGCCACTTCAAGATTAAGACTTCCTGATTATATTTATCATTGCATTTATGACGAAAAACCATCTTATTACCTTCAAAACGGATCATGTTGTCAATATAAATAAAATCTCCAAACTCGGCTCCACTATCATACTCCCATAATTTATGCCTTAACACTCTGTTTTTCATAAAACATTCTTTATCCACAAAGTAAATTGCAATAAGGACCACAAAAAGAAAACCGAGCATATAATATTTTCTATTCACTTTCATCCTAAAAGTATTTTATTTCGAATATCACTGAATATTTGTTTCCCTCGTTCTACGTAGCCTGCCAATAACCATTACAAACATAAAAAACCGCAGTAAGCCGTTCGGCGACAGGCTCCGCCTTCGTCGTCAGAAAATCAAGGCCTCCGGCCTTACCTTAGTGTAAAAAATAGACACCTAAACATCTGGCTTTCCGAACGATTTCCAAAAATAACCATTCCTTTCCGATTATTCCGCTTCTCCTCCCACACTATGCAGAAAGCAGTTCAATCCCGCCAACCAACATCACCTTTCTACGGCACCATATCCGAATGGACAAGGCTATTACTTTAAACCACCTTGTCTGATAACGGCTAATATAGTGACTAATACCATAGGTACAATTGTATACAACAATGCTCGCATGATATTTTTCCCTTTATCATTACCATATTTTTGATTAAATAGTTTCAACAAACGCTTTATTCGATTTCTTCGATAAAAGGGCCAAACAATTATCATTATAAAAAGCGCTATTATCAAAGTATAAAACTTAGTCCTTCCCGGAATCTCCGAAGAAAGAAATGGAGTAAGATCTACGCCTGTTAACCGTAAAATAATTTCAGAGAATAAAAGAAAATGCATCCAAATTGCAAATGTCACATGCAATACACCACTAAAAGCACCCATCTCCATCTCTTTTCTGCCAGAGCCTGTAGAAAAAACAAAAAACGAAATCATAGATATTCACAATTCAATTATTTTATTAATTAATTATCTAAATAATACTGAGTTATACTCTTACCGTTATGTGTATGTTGAAAATACATATCCCCCACAAAATAAGCACCACCTAAAGCCCAACCTGCTACAGGAATTAATAATCCGATACCATAAATAGCACCTTGCACACCCAAATCAGCAAAATGGTGTGGCTGAAACCCATTCCTAATCCCATCCGTAAGTGTCATTGCGTCACCTAATGCAGTCGCTCCTTTATTGATACGAGAGGTCCATTTTAATAAAGATGCGCCACTTGAGCCAAGAGCTCGAATCTGACTGATTGAACTTTTTCCAGCCTGAACTATATAACTCCTCTTGATTGAGCAACAGCACCTTGAATCATAAGTTCTTTTGTACTTGAACCAACACCAAATGCACCTAGGCCAGTATTTGCATTTTGATAGGTTTTATCACAAAGGGTATTATTAACTTCATTCCAAACATTACTCCAGTTTTGTTTATCAGCAGTCCAATTGTTAGAACCGGATTTGACCATTAAACCACTTGACAATAAAACAGAACCATCACTCAGTTTCCCTTGTCCTCCGTCTTTAACTGTTCCAATAAATGAGATCATTTGGTCTATACCCGGATCTTTTTTACTAATAGCCTTTTCAGACTGAACATAAGATAGAATTTGTTCAATATCTTTGGAATCTTTTGTTGTATATCCACCTGCTGTAGCTTCCCAAAGTCCAAAAGGATCAATATAATTAATTGGATTATTGAAACAATATTTAAAAGGAGTCATTGAATGGTAAAGTTCAGCCTACAGATCAGGGACTCCCCATCTCCCAATCGTCCCATCATACCATCTCGCCCCATAATCCAGCATATTCAGTCCATGGACTCCATCCTTTTCCTTTATAAAGATAAGGATTAGATCCTGACAGAATATCACTTAGATGAGAGTAATACTCCAATCCAAAAGGATAGTAGTGCGTAGTCTGATCGGTCGTAAAAGAAGTCGAGCCAATAGGAACACTGATATTTACCCGGGTACTTCCAAGGTGATCTTTGAGGAAGTAGCTATATCGGTTGCCGTTATCGGCAGCGATATAGCCCTCTGGAGTCAAGATGCGCTTCAGAGAGTTATTCTCATAGATATAATTACCGCAATAGTCGGTAGTGGTTATAGAGCCGATATTATTATTCTCTATTGAGTTATCGATTGGCATCTGAATGCCCGCTAGCGAATAGCTGTACTTAGCCTGACGCTCCACACCTCATCGTAAAGATATTCGCTCTTGTTGCCATTGTAACAAGCCGTAAAGTTAACAAGATTTGCCGTATTTTGGTTATAGTAGAGATTCTCCGTAAAGCGGCTACCCGAGATTCCCGTCACCCACGAGCGTACATTATAGCTATACGTGGTGGCATCCACTCCGCCAAGGGTTTTGGTCTAGTGTATATAAACAGAAAAGGATGTATTCCACCGAATACATCCTTTTCCATAATAAGAAATTGCAGATTATGCCTCTTTTTTCTTTCCGTTTTTCTTAATTCCGTTATAAATCAAATACACAATAAATATAGCTCCCAGAACCACCAGACCAAGAGTAAGCTGGTGATAATACTGCGTCAGTCGGTCCTTCTGGCCATGTGCCAACCATCCCAACGCCGCCAAAGCTATATTCCAAAGACCTGCTCCCAATGTTGTATACAATACAAACTTACCCAGATCCATCCTGGCCAATCCGGCTGGTATTGAGATCAGGTGTCGGATACCGGGAATCAATCGCCCGATAAAGGTTGAACTATTTCCGTTTTTTATAAAATACTGCTCTGCATGTTCCACCTTCTTTTGGTTCAACAAAAATAAGTGCCCCAAATGGGAATCGGCAAACTTATAAACCAGAAGACGCCCTACATACCGGGCTACAAAATAATTAATCGATGCTCCCAGCAACGCCCCCAGTGTTCCAAAAACCACGATTAATGCAACATGCATTTCGCCGGTTTCCAAAGCCTTATAAACAGCCGGAGGAATTACCAATTCGGAAGGCAAAGGCACTACAGTACTCTCAATCAACATCAACAGGGTAATGGTAATATAATTCATATTCTCCATATACCAATGGATCACCTGATCATAGAAATGCATAATATTCTAATTATTTAGTTGGTCATTTATATTCTTGATATACTCATCAGTCAACTGATACTCGCGAAGCAGATATTCGTTGGAAAGCATCTCTGAATTCACCGGATCTTCCATTGCTTTATCAAGCAACAGCTTATGTACGACCGTAGCCTGATAATCCCCTGTCAGGTAGTAAAGCTTCACCATCTTAAGCAAGGAAACGGCATCCTGAGGATTATTGTCGTAACTTTTCTTATAAAACTCCAGTGATTTCACCCAGTTCTCCTCTTGTTCAAAAATATATCCCAAAGGAAAATAGGTTTTATAAAAGTCGGGCTCACGCTCCAATAATGTAAGCAATATCGTTTTTGCCTCATCGTAATCATTGCGTTCTGTTAGCAAATCGGCTTTTACAACCAGGAAGTCCGGATTAAGAGGATCTATTTCCAATGCTTTGCAGATGCAATCATACGCGGCAGATACATCCTTCATGCCGATATTACAAATGGCTTGTTGATAGTAACCGTCCGCATTGAAAGGATCCATTTCCACAATCCGGTTTGCAACGCGCAATCCCCGGTCATATCGTTTCAGTTCCAGAAAACATTGAATGACCACAATTAGAAATGCCGCGTTGGCCGATTCGAATTTCACACACTCATCAAAGGCGTTGGCTGCTGCTTCTGTATTCCCGTTTTCGTAAAGACAAACAGCGCGCATCATCTGCACCTCTTCGTTAGTATGATCGATAGCTAATGCAAAATCACACGCTTCAATAGCCTTATCCAGCTGGTTCATGGATCCATAAGCTCTGATCAGGCTAATCCAGTCGGATATTTCGTATGGATTGGCATCAAGCAATTCGTTCAGAGCCTCCACCATCAGGTCAAACTGTTCGCTGTCGCCATAAGTGAATGCCATTTCACGGATCAGATCGCTATTCCCCGGGAAAATCTCCAATCCTTTCTTCAAATAATCAATCGCCAGATCGAAATATTCATTATTTGCAAATACATCCGAAATATCGAGATACAACGTAAAATCAGGTTTTGAGATCTCTATAACCTGATTAACAATAGCCAGAGACTCATCCAGCTTCTTATTAGCCAGATAAATATCAGCTTTGATCAGCAAACCCTGGGTAGATGATACATGCAAAGTATCTATTAACTCCAGCGCTTCTGCATTTTTCTCAAGACAAAGCAGATAGAGAGCCTTTTTCACAAGCAACTCCTGATTGCCCGGATGAATAGTCAATCCATTGCACACTGCTTCATAAGCCAGTTGATATTGCTCTTCCAGTTCGTAGTAAAATGCAATATCCTCAAACTCATCGGTATCAAAGTAAATGCTGGCATTTTTAGCCAGCATTTCCTCATATCTTTTTACTAACTCGGGAGTTTTGTTTTCTTCCATTCGGTATTTATTACTCCTTTTCTTTTACTTTTCCCCAAGTGTCCTTCAAAGGAACTGTCCGGTTAAAAATCAACTTCTCAGGAGTGGAATCTTTATCTACATTAAAATATCCGATGCGTTGAAACTGGAATCTGTCTCCCGGTTGTGCCGAAGCAGCAAATGGTTCAATCCGGCAATTAGCCAACACTTTCAAAGAATCCGGATTAAGTAATTCACGGAAATCACGCTCTGTCTCTTCGGCAGGATTTTCAACCTTGAAGAGGCGATCATATACCCGAACCTCTGCCGGAACACTGTGCTCAGCCGAAACCCAATGAAGAGTACCTTTTACCTTGCGATTACTTTCGGGCATACCACTTCTGGTTTGCGGATCGTATTCACAATAGATCTCTTCAATCTCTCCGGTCTGCTCATTCTTTTTCACACCGGTACATTTCACGATATAAGCACTCTTCAGGCGCACTTCATTACCCGGGGTCATGCGGAAATATTTCTTCGGCGGATTTTCCATAAAGTCATCCCGCTCAATATAAAGCTCCCGGCTGAATGGAATTTCGTGTATCGGGCTATTTTCCAGTTCAGGATTATCCACAGCTTCCATCATCTCCACTTGTCCCTCAGGATAGTTGGTTATCACCAGCTTCACCGGATCAACCACTGCTGAGATGCGGGTTGCAATCTGATTGAGGTGTTCACGTACACTGTGTTCGAGTAACGAAACATCAATCATACCATCCACTTTCGTATAACCGATTTTTTTGATGAAATTCCGTACTGATTCAGGAGTATATCCGCGACGGCGCAATCCGCAGATAGTCGGCATACGGGGATCATCCCATCCTGTCACCAGACCTTCCTGCACCAATTGCAGTAATTTACGTTTACTCATCATGGTATAAGTCAGGTTCAGACGGTTAAATTCAATCTGACGGGGACGATAGTCGCTACCGGCGTCTTTTAACTGGTCAACAAACCAGTCATACAACGGACGATGCACTTCAAATTCAAGTGTACAAAGCGAGTGTGTAATCCCTTCGAAAAAGTCGCATTGCCCGTGGGCAAAATCATACATGGGATACACTTTCCATGTAGTACCTGTGCGATGGTGCGGATATTTAATGATCCGGTATATAATCGGATCGCGAAAATGCATATTAGGCGAGCTCATATCGATTTTTGCACGAAGCACCCGGCTTCCCTCTTCAAATTCCCCCTGGTTCATACGGGCAAACAGATCCAGGTTCTCCTCTATACTGCGTTGGCGGTAAGGGCTATCGGTTCCGGCCGAAGTAGGTGTTCCTTTTTGCTTGCTGATCTCCTCGGCTGATTGATCATCAACATAAGCTTTTCCGGACTGAATCAGACGAACGGCATAGTCGTATAATCTTTGGAAATGATCAGAGGCATAAAAAAGACGGTCTTCCCAATCGAAGCCCAGCCAGTGAATATCCTCCATGATGGAATCTACGTATTCCACATCCTCTTTAGTCGGATTAGTATCATCGAAACGAAGGTTACATTTACCTCCGTATTGCTGTGCAATGCCAAAATCAAGACAAATTGCTTTTGCATGGCCGATATGCAAGTAGCCATTCGGCTCCGGCGGGAAACGCGTATGTACACGTTTACCGTTTTTTCCTTCTTTCAGGTCGCTTTCCACGAAAGCCTCAATAAAGTTTAAACTTCTTTTACCTGTTTCATCTTCGATTACTGACATTCTTGTAGCTTTTTATATATACATTGTGTTTTGACTCGCAAAAATAGTGATTTTTTACACCTGTACTTCACCTAATCCTAATAATTATGGAGTAAAAATAGATGACAACTTCGTATTATCGGGATTATTATTGCAGTAACCTGTTTTTTGTCTGTTCTCTCAGCCCGGTTACCGGGGTATATACCTGTATTGCGTCTATCATTCCCCTTCTTACCCCGAACTCAGGTTGTTAATAATGAAAAAAGGAATGACATTTGTCATTCCCCTCTGTATTTCTTGTAGTTGATACCAAATTTTTCCATCCGCAAGCTTAAAATCCGTCGGGTAAGCCCTAACTCATCAGCAGCTGTAGATATATTGCCCCGGTGGTCTGTCAGAGCCTCAACGATCATTTCGTATTCGATAGATTCGAGCTTGGCACTCAGCCCTTTCTTACAAGTAGTGCTGGAAAGTATGGGTGTCTGTAATGACAACGGCAGATCGTACCCGTGTATTACATTATCCTCTGTAAGAATTACCGCCCGTTCAATTACATTTTCCAACTCCCGTACGTTTCCAGGCCACGAATATGCCATCAACATTTCCTGTACAGGAGCAGGAATTCGCTTAATTTCTTTATCAAAGCTTTTTGAAAATCCAGAGACAAAAAATTCTGCCAGGGTAATAATGTCACTATTGCGATCACGCAACGGAGGTATTACAATGGGAAAAACATACAGCCGATAATAGAGATCTTCGCGGAATGTACCCTCTTTGACCATCGACATAAGATCACGATTGTCGCTGCTATGATGCGTATATCGACTTTGATCGTTTTATTTCCTCCCACACGTTCGAAGGTGCGTTCCTGCAAGACTCGCAGCAATTTGGCCTGCATAGGCAAGGATAATTCACCTACTTCATCCAGAAAGATCGTCCCTCCGTCAGCATCTTCAAAGCGGCCTTTACGCATGGCATCAGCGCCGGTATAAGCGCCTTTTTCGTGACCAAACAATTCACTCTCAATGACACTTTCGGGCAGTGCCGCGCAATTAAATTTGACAAAAGGTCCGTTTGCGTCAATACTATTATAGTGAATCGCACTGGCTACCAACTCCTTACCTACTCCGCTTTCTCCTAGTATGAGTGCTGTCGATTTTGTACGGGCAATCTTACTAATTAAGGAATAAACCTCCTGCATGGGTTTTGAATTCCCAATGATATTGGAGGGATGAAACTTCTCCTTCAATGCATTTCGCAAACGCTCATTTTCCATCCTCAGTGAATGCTTATCCTCATTCTCCAACAGATACAATTCCACTGCCTGAGCAATCATTGCTGCGATTATCCCCAACAATTTCACATCACAATTCAATTGGTCAGGATCTTTGCAAATGCGTTCCACACTAATTGCTCCAAGAACTTTCTTTCCACGCAATATCGGAAGACAGACGAAAGATAAATCCGATTCTTCCGGGTTCTCTACACTTTGGGTTTTATTGAGAAAGTTGGGTTCATCACTGATACGTGGAACTACGATCATCTCCCCAGACTCTACAACTTTACCTGTAATTCCTTCCCCGATAGAATAAACACCCCTGGTCTCTTCCTCTTCAGTCAGACCAATACTGTCATGAATAAATATTTTTCCCGTTTTGCTGTTGTAGAGATTCACCATCCCCCTTATCACCCCCATATCTTCCTTCATAATTTTCAGAAGAATAGAGAGGGTTTCGGAGAGATTTTCACTGTCAATCACCACTTTGCTCATCTGAAAAAGTGGTGATAGCATATCCCCCAGACAGACCGTACCGCTTTTCATCCGTAAAGCCAGACAATCCTTACCGGTACAAAATCCGACTATTTTGCCGGTTGATTTCTTTGTTGATACACACATAATTTACATTCTCCTTTCTCCGTAAAAATTCAGATATCTTTCAAATAAAGCGGTAGCATCAACATTTCCTGACCGGGCCATACGACTACGCATATCACACAGAAACTCATCAATCAGACCATCTGTAATGGAGTATCCTCTCTCTTCTGCCAGATACCTTACAGCTTTGCGTCCCGAATGCTTTCCCAACACCAGACGACGCCTTTCCCCCATTAATTCCGGTGAAAAAAACTCATACGTTGAAGGTTCTTTTAAAATGCCATCCACGTGTATGCCCGATTCATGACTGTAAATATTCTCCCCGATAATTGGTTTCCGATCCGGAATGGCACTTCCGGTCCAGCTTGCTATATCATTGCACAATTTTTTAAGTGTTACAAAATCAAAATCAGGCATTGTCCCTTTGAGGTAACGTAAAATTCCGGCAAACTCTTCGATGGAGGTATTACCGGCTCTTTCTCCTAATCCGAGCACCGAACATGATATGACTTTAGCTCCATTCTCCCATGCAGATAAAGCGTTGGCCGTTGCGAGACCAAAGTCATTGTGTCCATGATAATCAATTGGAATAGATAATCCATCTGACAGATAGGCGATCGACTCTGCAACCTGCAATGGTGTCATGATTCCTAATGTATCGGCAAAACGCACTCTTTTGGCCCCTAAATCCTGTGCGGACTGAAAAATATGTTTCAGAAAAGCCGGATTGGTGCGGGAAGCGTCTTCCGCTCCAAAAGAGAGGATAGCTCCCTCCCGTATTGCAAATGCGAAAACAGTTTCCATCTGAGACAAAATCCACTCCCGCTTTTTCCCCATCTTTTTTTCAATCATCAGGTCACTGGTGGGCACTGAAACATGAATGGCAGTCACTTCTGCCTCTAACGAATTCTTCACATCGACTTCCAGCAACCGGTTCCATGATAATATCTCAGCCTTCAGGTTCAGCTGTCTTAAAGCTTTTAGGCATGACCTTTCTTCATACCCCATCGAAGGAATTCCTGCTTCAATGATTTCAACCCCGATTTGATCCAACGCTTTGGCGATGTGAATTTTCTCATCATGAGTAAAATACACACCGGGAGTCTGTTCCCCATCACGCAATGTCGTATCCAGAAATATTGGCTTTTGCATAAAAATTCCCCTTTATTTTTATTTCAAAATGTATATCACGTAACCTTTTTTACTATAGTAAGAAATAAGGTCAACTTTTATGCTTACAAAATAATGATGTCACTAAATCAATGATTTCCAAACTTGGCTGAAAACAGCTTATCAACAGCTTGTTTAAGCTCTTCTATATCGTTTTGTCCTATAAAATCCCAGCCCACCCAGTTTAACTTACGGAGTGAACTTGCTGCATCTATAATTGAAGAAAACAGCCCGGATTGCTCCATATTCAATCCTAACCGTACATTGGTAAAGAAATCTATTTCCTGTTTATTTCTCTCTGAGGCGCCTTTCCTGATCAACATCTGAATAGGAAGGGGTATTGCGCCATCTTTGGGCCATACGATCTTATAATCAAGCTTATCATTAATTATCCGGGCGTAGGAATAAGGCATTATGTAAATGGCAACCGGGCTCTTCCGTTTGGTTTTGATGGAGAATAACATCTCTTCCGGATGCATTCTTGCTGCACAATTGGCCACTAAATGTTCAATTGCCTCAAAGCCGCCCATTTTAATAAAGTGATAAAAAACCGAATGTGAAGAATAGTCCCGGTCTCCGCAAAACGCAATCTGACCTGCAAACGAAGGTGACAATAGCTCGTACCATTCGGAGGGTACCTTCCGGTTTCCTAAATGCGCTTTATTTACAACCATCACCAGAGCATCAGCCCCCAATACACCCATTAGTTTTTCCGGATGGTCAAGCTTCGCTTTAACAAACGATGAACGCAAAGGCAAATCAATCGCCTCAAAATTTGACGTATTCAACCATTTGTTGGCAAAACCGGAATGATACAAGCTATTAATATCTGTTGTGATCAACACATCCGGCAGCTGATCTATCGATGTGATGTTCTCCCAGTATTTATATAAGAGATCATCGCCATTGACACTCCCCACCAGATCCACCATACCGTTCATTCCTCCGAGATAATGAGAGAATTTAGAGAAGAAAATCCGTTCAAATGATGCCTGGAAAACAACCGGCCATCGTGTAATAATATATGGCAGTGCTTCCGGTTTTTTCTTTGCCGGGATACCAAAAATACAATTATGCTTCTCTTCCCATGTTTTTGGTGAACACTCCATATCATTGATAATCAATGAAGAGTGCCGTATAACAGAGAGTATATCCGACGATTTATATTCTGCTACATCTCTTCTCCTGGCTATCGCACCGGGAAATGGTCTTTTACTCCATGTTATTGACTTCATACCTATCCTGTTTTAGTTTGTCTTCATTATAGCATTTGTGGTATATTCAAATCGGATTCTGGAGTCGTTTGAAATTGCAATACTCTATTTGCTCTAAAATACCTTATACCTGTTGATGCCAAGCATACCGTTATCTAAATAAAAGATAACGATAAGTTTAAAAAATGCACTATTACAACAATAATGCTTAGCAGATATAAGGCAAACATTGTGCCAGTCTTTCAACTCACTGAATATAGGCAACTTAGAATAAATCACAACTTCAAACTCCTACAATAATGTTTCTTTTCCACTTTGTTTAGTTCCAAACAGAACATTTTTTTTCTTAAAAAGAACAGATTTAGGCATCACCAAACGAAAGAATAAATGACATATGACAAAGAATAGGTTTGGGTTACTCATTAAAAAATTCTATATCAGAATTTACTTAAAAACTTCCGTTGGGATGCCTAATCTATTCTAGAATCAAACCACTTTATGTTTTAACGCTCAAAGAACAATATACCGCCCAATTGATCAGTTCCTTCCCCCGGGGAAAGGGGAAGGCTGATCATCAAAAAAGAATCGGAGTGCAGTATTCATAAGAAAACTGTATATATGGAGAAAGAAATATTCCTCAGCACAAATTCACCCACAACCCGAATGTCCATTACTGTGGCATGATCCGCTACATTGTGAAAAGTCGGTTTTGCAAAGCGACATCAGTGGTTTATTAAGATAAACCGCATCAAGTCCTTCATCAATCAATCCAGTCATCGTAATCACCCGGATACCGTTGTTTTGTAACACAGAAGATGGTTTCTCTCCAACACCACTTACCAGTAAAGCCAGACAGTCGGTCAATGTCTCGTTGGCTAACTTCAACCAGCGATCTTCACCACCTCCTGACGGAGGAGCCTTACGTCTCTCTAAGAATTTGTAACCGTTACTTGTTTGTTCAAACACAAACAAATCCGAAGCTTCTCCCAGATGGCAATTAACTAACAGCCCATCATGAGTCGCAACTGCCACTTTGGTTCGGATTTCATTCCGGTTCAACACAAGAGAGGAGTAATGCTTTATCATTTCTATTGTATCAACCCTGTCCTGTCCGAGCAGTCCGGCAGCATCAGCACGACATCTTGCACAGTGCGACATCGGCTTAATGTATTTTGATATTTTCTCTTTAATCTCTTTCATCATCACTTTCGACGGTTCTTCCAGCTCTTCGAAAGCGGTATTGGCAGTAGGATACATCGGGATACAATTCATTGTATCAGCACCCATTTCTGCGACTTTTTCAGCCAGCTTTTCCACATCAGGATCGTTGACTCCGGGAATAATGACGGTATTTACCTTAACGATCATTCCCTTTTCTTTCAATTTCTGAATGCAGAGCAATTGCTGTTCGAGCAATATCTTTGCGCCCTCTTTTCCCCGATATACTTTCTTGTTGAATCGTACCCAGGAGTAGATTTGTGCCAGAGTATCCACATTCAGTGAATTAATCGTAAGTGTAACATTTGATACATTGAGCCTGGCAATTCGGTCAATATAAGGTACAAGCCCAAGTCCATTGGTAGAAAGGCAGAAGATCAGATCAGGGTATTCCTTTTCAATCGTCTCTATCGTTGCCAATGTCTCTTCCGGATTGGCAAAAGGGTCACCGGGCCCGGCAATACCGACTACGCTGAGAGTAGGCAGTTTGTCACGCAACGCTTTCAGGTAGAAAGATGCCTGCAAGGGTGATAAGACCGAACTGGTTACTCCCGGACGGCTTTCGTTACAGCAATCGTACAAGCGATTACAATAGTTGCATTGGATATTGCACTTGGGCGCTACCGGAAGGTGTACCCTTGCATGTGTATGTCTGACCCCTTCATTGAAACAGGGGTGCAGGGATAAATCTTTCTTTTCCATCTCTTCTCTTTTTTATTACGAACACACTTCGACTGCAATCTGAAAAACCGATAAATCAGTTATCGGACATTTTCTGCATATCCGGTGCAAACAGATCTCTTATTTTGCAGCTGTCGGTGCTGCAATCCAGGCAGCTTTGCTTTTCCGGCTCCCCACCTGATTCAGTCTCCTGCGCATTTTTATATTCAAGAATCGAATGTTCCACCTCACACCGGATATGATTAAGCAGACTCTCTTCGAGCAGAAAACCATTAAAAAGCCAGACACCGATCTGGAAATCATTCAAATAGGAACGTGCGATGCCGGTAATACGTTCTATAACAAGCAGGTTACATCCGGCCATTCCGGCTACCAACATCCGGATATTATTGAGAATGCCCTGCATACCCCCGGCATCACTCATGTTAAGCGGAATCCGGTTGGCGCATTTCCACACACCACTTTCGTCTGAATAAACCTCTACCATTCCGGTGGAGAGGAGCGGAAGTACAGCTCCGTATTCGTCCACAAATACTGCTATCTTCATATGCTTATACTTTTAGATTTTCAAATAAACACCTCTTAAACGGCTAACATCCACCGGATGAACAACCGCCCATGCCCGGTATTTTGACATATTTCCGAAAGGAAATATCTTCATTCCAAATAGAAGGACTTACGGTGGCATGTATAAGATCCGGTTCAGATTCATCTACTGAATATTCGAGTTGGAAAGCTTCAACGGCAATATCAAACCATTTAGGCAAATGACTGCAGGTGATCTCCAGTGTTCTGAAATTGGTTTCCTTCATAAAAGGGATAAGAATATCCATCGAATTAAGGGAGCGGTCCTCTCCAAGCAAAGGAATAAGATCTATGGCATATTCAGCATCCTGCTCACTGCTCACCAATTTAGGTCGTATAACTTTTTTCCCCTGCTGTTTCAGGGTCTTGATCAGTTCTGCCTTCACATGGTTAAGCAACCCGGAAGAAAGCAGCCCGTTGGTTTTCCAGATACCGATTCCCCTCTCCTGTAACAAGGCTGATGGCATCCCTTTGATATTTTCAACGACCAGCAACGTACACCCTTCAAATTCTGAAACCAACAAATTGATCTTCAATTGAACATCTGCCAGACTCTTCTGAAATGTCATATCAAAAGGAATCTCGCTGATACATTCCCATACTGTAGTCTCGTCAGAATAAATTTCAACAATCCCCGAACTGTAAAACGGAAGGATCTGACGGTTTTCGTTTAAAAAGAGCGCTATCTTCATTGATCCTGAATTATTTACCTGTTAAGCTGATTCTTATCCGGTCACAGATCATTTAAAGAACTTCCCGGTAATATCCGAGGGTATGATTTCAATAACACCTGTAGCTTTCAACATTGCCGGCGGATAAGATTTGCCTGTATGCTGGGGCGTATACTTTTTCACGACTGCGTCCAGCACCTTAATTTTCAATGATTCGTCACTTACCATAGAGGCATACCCCAATATAATGACGCTCTGATAATCGGTATTTGTATCACAAGGTAATTCCGGGTCATGAATAAGGCCATTCATTTTAAAAACTTCAAAACCAACCTGCGGATTTGCCTTCAGATAATCTATTTTCTGTCCTGCACATAATCCGTGAATGTATATTTTTCCCTCAATCATAACAAAGTGTACCGGGGTAATGTAGGGAAATCCTTCGGGTGATATAGTACCGAGATTACCGACTGATTCAATGGAAAGTAGTTCTTGTATCTCCTCCTGCGAGAGAGGATGTTCTTTCATTCGTCCTTGCATAATATATACGGATTGTGAATTGATTATTTAAGTTGTAGTTAGCAGTGATGAGGGGTGTTCAGGGGTGGTAATACGGGCAATTCTGTTCTCGTCAAAAAGCCTTAGCACTTCATCACAGAGGATTAGTACATTCTCCATATCGGATTCATCAGGATTTGGATGTCGATAATCATCAATCGAGCAAATACCGAATATCCAATCCATTGCCTTGATTCTCTGATTCAGTTCTTTGGGGATATCCATAAAAGTCTCAATCTCCCTCATCAGCGTGATGTAATTGTGGTTACGCGGATCAACGCCATGCAAATCGCACAAGGCTACCAGATAACGTTCAAGAGCAACGGCGGCAATATTAAACACCAGACTTGGACGCCGGATAACTGTCTTATACTGTAACGCTCTTTGATGATAAGCTTTAGCGTCGGCATAATTTGTAGCAAAAGCCTCTTCATCTATTATTTGAGATTCAAACTCTATCATATCTTTTCCTCCTGATAAATTTCTTTGGCCACCGATACTACTTACAGTACCGGTGAACAAAGTCTTAATAATTCTATGAGCTCAGAGTCAACCCGGAAGTGAGACCTTACCATACGTTAAGCACCCATTCTTTTTCGTGTTTGTATTCCATATCGGCAAAGATGGTATTGGCCATCTCTTCGGCCAACCAGATAGCTCCGGCATAACCGACTACCGGTTTGCGGAAACCTCCGGCTCTGTCGTAAACCGGATAGCCAACTCTTAGCATTGGGATATTATTGTCGATGCCTATGAAACGGCCCTTTGAGTGTCCCAGAATTAAATCCAGTTTCAATCCCTTATTTTTTATGCGGTCTTCCAGCGACCAGAAGTCAGCATTGGTTACCACCTCCATATCAAATTTTACAGTATCTACCATCGCTTTGATACGTGGATCATTTTTGTAACCGCCATTATCATCGCCCAACAGAAGCAGCACCGGTTCCATTTCCAGGTCTATGCAATACTCGGCCAATCCGATAACTAAATCAGGATTACCATAAATAGCCACTTTTTTACCGGCCAGGAACATGTGAGAGACGTCCGCTATTGCGTCTAATGCAATACCGCGTTTGCGAACCAACGATTCGGGAATCGCTTTGCCGGTCATTTTCTTTACATTTGCAAGGAACGTATCGGTATTGCGTATGCCTATGGGAGTTGGTCCGATGATAGCGGGTACTTCAAACTCATCTTCGAGGTATTTTGCCGCTTTAGCACCTTCATATCTGTTCAAAGCAATAGTTCCGATAGCATTTGCCGTACTTTGCAAATCAGCAATTGTTGTTTCGCCATGTCCTACGTGATTACCTTCGGGCATAATGGGAGCATCGAAAGTTTCTATCTCGAACAATACGGTAGCGTCCACATTCATTTCACCGATCAATGCTTTTAACTCGGTAACATCTGCCGGGTTTACCCAACCTGTTATCAGATTTATTTTACCATTTGATGTCTCTTCCTTCTTTGCAAAATGTTCCACAAATGCTTTTACAGCAACATCGTATCCACTTACCTGACTACCCACGAAACTTGGTGTATGGATAGGGATTAAATGTACCTCGCGATCGGCATATTTTTCTTTCAGCAGTCCGGCTTCCAGTTTCAGAATAACTCCGTCGATATCATCACCGATAACTTCGGTAGAACAGGTCGTAATGATCGGGATAATCTTTAGGTCAGGATAACGCATTAATAATACATCTACCCCTTGTTCTACCCTGTGTAGCGCTCCGAATACGGCTGCATCTTCGTGAAGTGAAGAAGAAGCCAACTCAAAACTTTCTTTGAAATGTTGCGACATGGTTAAGCGCACAAACATAACACATCCCTGACCGCCGTGAACCAGACCAATGCAATCTTTTACGCCAATACTCACGTACTGAGCTCCTGCCGGTTGACAGGTGAAAATAGGGTTGATATTCCCGACTCTGTCTTTAACGTTTATATTACAACTCATAATTTTATTTTTTTGGATTAAACATATGTTTCAGGCAAAACAATCCGGAAGGGTTATACTGAAAAGAGATAACGCTGTTTAAAAAAATAGTGTCTTCTTTTCCCCTTCCCGAATTTGTCTGATTTTGGCAATGCTTATCAATTTAATACTGCTCTTTAGTGAGTTCTTTATTCAGAGAAGCATGAACCATAGTATGATCCATTCGCGCCTTCAGCAAGTCCAGAATCTGAGTAATATCATCTTTTGATGTTGCGGCAAGCCATGGAAAGTATTTTTTGAACGAACCTGAAAGCGACATTGCTTCACTCCAATAGTAACGGTCGGCAGTGGTGTCGTCGTCTTTGGCATTTTCGCCACGAAGCAACTGTTTGGTTTTGGTCAATATTCTTTCGTTCTGAATTAACCTGTCCCAGCCACGCGAGTTGTATTGCCATAAACAGTGCTTGGTAATATACCATTCCAGTTGAGCCATTTTTTCTTCGGCAACCTTATTATCCATAATCTATCGTTTAAAAAATTATTCAACATCCAGGATTTTACCCTTTTTAATCATTTCCACAGGAACCGTTCTCCATTCGCCTGTAACAGGGTCGGGGAAAAGATAGGGATTGTCTTCCAGTTTCTTACGGAGTCTTGGGATTGGATCGTAATCGCCTGTGTATTCTCTAAGTTCAGTCGAGTTCTTGATTTCGTCGCTAAGATTGATGTCCGAAAGCGATTCGCGTGTTGCAAAACCTATATCGGTAGGAATTTCATCTTTGCTGATATCCAGATGAACCAGACTGTGAGCCGGCGAATAAACGCAGTTATAGATGTCTCTTGCCAAACGGACCCAGCCTTCGAAACCTTTGTAAGGACCATTGTGGTATCCATGTACATTCAGATAAGGAATGCGGATTTTTTTAGCTACTTCACCCGGACGTTTACCAGTCATGATCAAATCCGGTTTCAATTCGTACATAGCCTCCACGCTTTCCAACTCGTTGGGATCATCAATGGCCAGTGTTCCGGGTTCGCAGCGCGAAACTCCTTTTTCCATATCGCCCTGGTGTCCGAATTTGGTGTAAACCGATACTACGTTGATGCCCATCTCGGTTTTCAGCATGTGTGACCAGTGCCATAGTTTGGAACCGCCGGGCCATAAACACATTTTCACTCCCTGAAGGCGGGCTGCATACCAAATCCAGTTCGGGTTTCCAGCGGGCATATTCTTCGGCAATAATTTGTTCGGCTTTATCCTCGATGCCAAAGAAATATCCGATTTTGCGGAGTGAGTCGGCAGTTGCTTCAAACCCGAATCCGTCGATGTCCATACGCGGAATACCGTAGCGAACACGAAGTTCGTCGCAGATATACTCGGCAGAGCGGGCACATTCCAATACGTTCAATTGTGCTTTGTGGATACAACGCAGGTCATCGAATCGTCCGTTTCCGGTGAAGGTAGCCAGAATCTGAATTCCCATGCGCAAGAAATAATCACGCATAATCTCCTGGTCACCCTGAATGTTGTACTCGCCAATGTAGTTGATTACATGTTTGCTGTAAATTTCCGGTTCGCCTGTTCCTACCCATTGGTTCAGAAACTGAAGGTTGATTTTGTGGTGACCACCCGACTGGCTGGGGCCGGCAAATCCGGGAGAGTTACAAACGAAAATCTTTTTGCCCGGCATTTCTTCCATTACTTCCTCGGCTACCGCGTTGATATCATCCCCGATCAATGCCGTAGCACAGGTGGAGTAGATATTCATGTTATGAATCTGAGGAAAAGCTTTAAAGGCTTCGATAATATTCTTTTTCAGCATTTTTTCTGCTCCGAATACTACATTTGATTCTTTCACGTCAGATGCAAAAGTGTACTTCAGCTGAAAGTTCCCGTCGTCACTAATGTAACGTTTGGTTTGCCAGGTGTCGTAGGTACAACCCACCGGCCCGTGGCTCAGGTGAATTACGTCCTTCATCGGTGTTCCTATTACGTGCTTGGCACCGCAATAAGCACATCCTCGTTCCGAGATAGTACCCGGAATGGTGTTCAGGTATCCCAATGGCAGCGCTGATGTAAGATCTTCGTCTGCTCCTTTGTCCACCGCATGGTGAAGACGCTCAGGGATACACTCGCTGACTTTAAATTGATGGTATGGCATAATCGTTCTTTTTTTACCTATTAAATACTAATACCTTACAGAGCTGAATCACCGCTTTCTTTGGTTCTTACTCTTAGTGCGTTGTCGGTAGGACATACAAAGATCTTCCCATCACCTATATATCCTGTTTTGTTTACTTTTACAAGTGCGTCAACAATAATATCAACCTCCTCATCTTTAGCAACAATAACAAGCATTCGTTTAGGCACGAATTTCATCCCGGTAATACTCCCTTTGACCATTGCATCTTTGCTAACCTCAATGCCCGCAAGGATTGGATTTAAGCCTTTTTGATTTCCACGTCCAAAAACCGGCGTTGCAGTAACAGAGGAAATATTGAGCTCATCCAGAATCTTCTTGGTAGCATTCATTTTGCTTGTGCGAATGAAGGCAATTATTTCTTTCATATCGTTTTAGTTTTAGAGTTCTTTCGAACCGGTTCTAACAGTCAATGCTCGTTCTACCGGAGAGATAAATATTTTTCCATCACCTTCACTTCCTGTATAGGCTTTATATTGAACGATTTTCAGGACTTCGTCTACCGACTGATCTTCCACAACAATAATAATGAGAGTCTTTGGCAATTCGTCGTAGTGGGTGTTTCCAACGGTCAACCCTTTTTGTTTTCCTCTACCAAAAACCGGCATTTTTGTCAACGAATAAAATCCTGCATCTGCTAAACCATCAGTGACATTGTCCGCCATTTCAGGACGAACAATTGCTCTAATCATTTTCATAATTGTCTTGTTTTTTTAAGTTTAAACCGAGTTAGTTTTACGCAATTAGTCAATTATACCGTATTTGGTTACCATAGCTTCCAATTCATCCATTTTCAGCGGTTTTGGAACAACAAACATCTGGTTTTCGATGATTTTGCGGGCTAGTTCACTGTATTCGTGAGCCTGATTTGATTCAGGATCAAATTCAATCACAGTCTTTTTATTGAACTCTGCTTTTTGAACAATGTTATCGCGGGGAACGAAGTGTATCATCTGAGTACCGATGGCTGCAGCAAATTCTTCGATAAACTCACGCTCTTTGTCCACTTTCCGGCTGTTGCAAACCAAACCGCCGAGACGTACACCACTTTGTTTAGCATATTTCACCAGCCCTTTGCAAATGTTGTTCGCTGCATACACGGCCATCATTTCACCTGAACAAACGATGTAAACTTCCTGAGCTTTACCATCGCGGATTGGCATTGCGAAACCACCACATACAACGTCACCCAATACATCATAGAAAACGTAGTCCAGTTCCGGTGTATAAGCTCCCTGAGCTTCCATCAAATCGATAGCCGTAATTACACCACGTCCTGCACATCCTACTCCCGGTTCCGGACCGCCTGATTCTGTACACTTAATACCGCCAAATCCTGAACTAACCACTTTGTCTGTTGTAACCAACTCTGCACCATCGTCGCGCAACGTATCCATGATCGTTTTCTGATTCATACCACCCAGAATCATACGGGTTGAGTCTGCTTTAGGATCGCATCCGTGAATAAAGACTTTCTGATCGTGGAAGTGAGCCATTGCAGCTGCTGTGTTCTGTTGTGTGGTAGATTTACCAATACCACCTTTTCCGTAAAATGCAATCTTTTTCATAACAATAAATTTTATAGTGAATAAATTGAGAAGATTCCAACGATAACCGTTTTTATTTACCGTCATCATCCCTGACGCATATCTATAGACAATCATCGTGCCATGTTGTAAAACATGCTTGAAAATCACCCTTAAAAACAAATCCGGCAAGGCTTTTTACCTAAAACCAGACATGCATATACCACTGACTTACTGGTATTTACAAAATATTATTTCTCTTGATAAAAAAATACGGAAGAAAAGATAAAGCGCCAGACGATAAACTATAATCGTTTGACGCTAATGTACAAAGTAGAATGAGTATGTTCATATACGAACAGCGGTTAGTATCACCGGTCAGATATCCCGAATCCCTGGCTTTATAAGGCTAAACAGCAAAATTAGACTAAAAAAAAGTACATTTTTTGAAAAGCAATATTATATTTGTGGTGTAAAACAGCCATTTCTTCTGTTTTTCGGCCAATTTTGAAACATCTTTGAAAAACATGTTGTAGAATATGTTTATTTATTTGGCTGGGATTCGAAAAAGGTTGATATTTGCAACGAATAACCTAAACAATCTTTTTTTACCTTAAAAAACTAATACCTATTGAAAACCTATTGAGAAAGGGGCATTGAGAAATGCCCCTTTTTTATTTTCCTGTCTGTTTACTTTAACTCCAGCACTCTAAAGCATACAAATTCAACACGCTATCACAAACAATAAAAATTCTCTTAAATACCGGCAATACCCATATATTAAAACAAAAGAAAAGGGGCGCCACCTTGCATGACACCCCTTTCACATATGTTAAAATAATAATCTGTTAAGTAGATCTGAATATTTCCGAATATAGCTACACAATAAATCCAACTATTTTACGTAGCTGATCCGGAATCCGGATTTAAACGCCAGCCAATGCAACCAGTTTATCTAAAGCTGCGCTCAGACCTTCCGCATTTTTACCACCTGCCGTAGCGAAATGAGGCTGGCCACCACCGCCACCCTGAATCAATTTGGCAGCTTCACGTACCATGGCAGAGGCATTCATGCCTTTAGCCACGAGATCGTCACTCAGGATAACAGTAAGCAATGGTTTTCCATCGGTTACGGTACCGGCCACGAAAAGCAGGTTTTCAGCCACCTGACCGCGCAATTGGAACGCAATGTTCTTTACCGCATCAGCAGGAAGTTCGTCTGCCAGGCGAATCAGCTTAACTCCGCCACGCACTTCAACGTCTTTCAGCAATTGATCTTTCACAGCAGCCACACGTTGATTCATAAACTCCTCGATCTGCTTTTTCAGTTCGCTGTTTTCGTCAATTGCTTTCTTAACCGCAACAGGCAGATTAGGAACATTATTCAATAACGCACGAAGCTCTTTCAACACATCTTGTTGCTGATTAAACAACTCTTCGGTTTTAGCTCCTGTAACAGCTTCCACACGACGAACACCGGCTGCAATTGAGCTTTCCGAAATGATTTTGATCATTCCGATATTCCCGGTAGAAGAAACGTGCGTACCTCCGCAAAGCTCTACTGAAGTGCCGAAACGGATCACACGTACCTCGTCGCCATATTTTTCACCAAACAACGCCATTGCGCCCAATTCTTTAGCCTGAGCAATAGGCATCTGACGATATTCGTCCAGGGCTATATTTCTACGTACTTTCTCATTAGCCAGAACCTCAACCTGACGCAACTCTTCATCACTCACTTTCTGGAAGTGCGAGAAGTCGAAACGTAAGCTATCTGGGGTAACCAGCGAACCTTTTTGTTCCACGTGAGTACCCAGCACTTCACGCAATGCTTCATGCAATAAGTGTGTAGCCGAATGGTTGCCGGCAGTAGCCTGACGTTTTTTCACATCGATCACAGCCTTAAATGACTGAGTAGGATCAGCCGGTAATTTTGCGCTAAAGTGCACAGAAAGGTTGTTCTCTTTCTTCGTATTGATGATTTCTATGGTTTCGCTTTCACCTTTTAGTTGACCGCAATCGCCAACCTGACCTCCGCTTTCAGCATAGAAAGGTGTTTTATCCAATACAAGCTGATAAAGCTCCTGATTTTTTTGTTTGATTTTACGATAACGCAGAATTTCAGCATCACATTCCGTAAAATCATAACCCACAAATGCAGGGTCACCTTCTTTCTGCACTACCCAGTCTCCTGTTTCGGTAGCAGCTGCATTGCGTGCGCGCTCTTTTTGCTTTTGCATCTCAGTGTTGAATTCTTCAATCGCAACAGTGAGATTATTTTCTTTCAGGATCAATTCTGTCAAATCAAGCGGAAAGCCATAAGTATCATAAAGCGTGAAAGCATCTTTTCCGCTGATACCATCTTTTCCCGCTGCTTTGGCATCGCCCATTACTTTATCCAACAAACGGATACCGGTCTCAAGGGTACGAAGGAATGACTCCTCCTCCTCTTTGATAACTTTCTGGATCAAATCCTGTTGTGCAATCAATTCGGGATAAGCATCACCCATAGTATCGATCAGTGCAGGCAACAGTTTGTGCATAAAGGGCTGGTGTTGTCCGAGGAAAGTATAACCGTAACGTACGGCACGACGCAAAATACGGCGAATTACATATCCGGCTTTGGCGTTCGAAGGCAACTGACCGTCAGTAATTGAAAAAGCAATCGTACGGATATGATCGGAAATCACACGCATTGCAATATCAGTCTGCTCGCTGTCGCCATAACTCTTACCGGCAAGTGCTCCGATAGCCCTGATAATCGGCTGGAACACGTCTGTATCATAATTTGACGTTTTGTGCTGTATAGCCATACAAAGACGCTCAAATCCCATACCGGTATCAATCACCCTAGCCGGAAGCGGTTCAAGCGAACCATCCGCTTTACGGTTAAATTGCATAAATACATGGTTCCAGATCTCTATCACCTGCGGGTGGCTTTCATTAACCAAAGTTACACCATCCACTTTTGCGCGCTCTTCGTCGCTACGGAGGTCGATGTGAATTTCAGAACAGGGACCACAGGGACCTGTATCTCCCATTTCCCAGAAGTTATCCTTGCGGTTTCCGTTAATAATACGATCTACAGGAAGAAATTTCGCCCAATATCCTGCTGCTTCATCGTCACGCTCCAAACCTTCAGGTGCATACCCTTCGAAAACAGTCGCATACAGACGGTTCGGATCAAGCTTTAATACATCAACCAGATATTCCCAGGCCCATTCGATAGACTCTTTTTTAAAATAGTCGCCAAATGACCAGTTACCCAACATTTCAAACATTGTATGGTGGTATGTATCAATACCCACCTCTTCGAGGTCATTGTGCTTTCCGCTTACACGCAGACATTTTTGTGAATCGGCTACACGTTTACACTTGGCGGCAGCATTCCCCAGAATAATATCTTTAAACTGGTTCATACCGGCATTGGTAAACATCAACGTAGGGTCGTCTTTAATAACCATGGGTGCAGAAGGCACAATGAGGTGCTCTTTCGAAGCAAAGAAGGTTTTGAATGATTCGCGGATTTCTTTCGCAGTCAACATATTTAGAATTTATTTAGTTACAAACAACATAACACACTGACCAACAGCGTGTTTACATTAAAAGAATCATCTCGTGAGTTAATTAACTGAAAAACAGTTTGCAAAAATAGCTTAAAAGATTATTTTTGCCATATTCTTACATATAAAACTTCCTAAAGCGCAAGCATTTTTCGATGAGAAAGAAAACCTTTTACCGGTATAATCCCGCGACTCTCACCTATGATCGGGTATATCCGACCGCAAAAGAACGTTTTTGGGGGGTGTTTCGCCATTCCATAAGTGGCATCATTGTGGGAATTGCAGCCTATGCGCTTTACGCGTTCTATTTTGACACCCCTTCTGACAAAATATTAAAGCACGAAATCGATGTACTGGCTTCACAAAACAAACTTTTAACGAATCGGTTGGATAAAGCCCTTAATGTTATGGGCAATATTGAAGAGCGCGACAATAACCTCTATCGCGTAATTCTACAATCGGCCCCGTCACAGAATCTTCGTCAGACGAATATACTGAACTCGGGCCGCTATGATGAGCTTAACCATTTTTCCAACTCTAAACTCATCAAATCGACTGCAATGAAAATGGACATCCTGTCTAAAAAAATCTACCTGCAATCGAAATCGTTTGACGATCTGGTAAAGCTGTTGGGGACACGCGAAGAACGATTACTTTGTACACCGGCCATTCAACCCATCCTGAACAAAGACCTGAATCAGCTTTCTTCCGGATTTGGCGTTCGCGTCGATCCGATTTACCACACGGCCAAAATGCACTCGGGTATGGACTTTACAGCCCGTACGGGCACACCAATCTATGCTACGGGGAATGGCCGGATACAGCAGGCCGGATGGGATTCCGGTTACGGAAATGCCATACTGATTAATCATGGATTTGGCTACCAGACCAAATATGCACATATGAGCAGCATCAAAGCCCGTGCCGGACAAAATGTGAAACGCGGTGAAATCATCGGATATGTAGGCAGTACCGGGAAATCAACAGCCCCCCACCTACATTATGAAGTTCACGTAAACGGTCGCCCGGTCAACCCGGCCCTCTATTATTTCATGGACCTTTCACCCAAAGAATACGACCGCATGATTCAGTTAGCCGAAACGCGCGGACAGATCTTTGACTAACCTACCGGTTTTAACAATACACGAATGTGCTATAAAACATAGTCGTGTAAAAAGAACAAACAATCCGGATACACAACCGGAGGCAATATTTACAAACATCGTATTGGTCAACATATCAAAACCAACAATTCGAACTAAAAAAATGGCTCTCAACGAAAATAAAAATCAGAAACTCTACTACTCCATCGGAGAAGTGGCAGAAATGTTTGGTGTAAACGAATCACTTTTACGCTATTGGGAAAAAGAGTTCGATATCATCAAACCCCGTAAGAATGCAAAAGGTACGCGCTCGTACCGCAAAGAAGATATTGAAAGCATTCGCCTCGTTTATCATTTAGTAAAAGAAAAAGGCTTAACATTGGATGGAGCCAAAAAGAAACTGAAAGACAACCGGGAAGGCGTATCGAAAAATCATGAAATAGTAGCCCGCCTGCAAGGTCTGAGAGAAGAGTTGCTTGCCATGAAGGCCGAACTCGACGCCATTGATTCTTAAACCGTCTGGTCCTCTTTATGAATAAATACAAACTCAAACCCGTGACACCCGATTTATAACAGGAATGCTCAATACCGTTACTATTTTAGACTATGTCGGCACATTTGCTTTTGCCATCAGCGGCATCCGCCTTGCAGCCTTAAAAAGATTCGATTGGTTTGGCGCTTACGTTGTCGGCCTGGTTACTGCCATAGGTGGGGGAACTATCCGCGACGTACTACTGAATACGACTCCATTCTGGATGAATCAGGTATCATACCTGGTTTGTACTGCCCTTGCATTAATCTTTGTTATTATTTTCGGGAAGCACGTTATCCGCTTTAAGCACACGTTCTTCATTTTCGACACCATAGGCCTGGGGCTTTTTGTCGTGGTCGGGATAAACAAAACACTCGGTTTCGGATTTCCCATGTGGGTTGCCATATTCATGGGAACGCTTACCGGATCGGCGGGAGGGGTAGTACGTGATATTCTGATTAATGAAGTACCACTGATTTTCCACAAAGAGATTTATGCCATGGCCTGCGTATTGGGTGGGCTGATTTATTACATCTGCTATCATCTGGGGTTCGATACCACACTGACCCAGATAGCTTCAGCCTTCGGAGTAATAGCCACGCGTTTTCTGGCTGTTAAGTATCAGATTGCACTACCGCAGCTCAAAAACATCTACAAATCCTGAGCTCTGTAAAATCCGGATTATAAATATCCGTACATATACCTAAACTATAATTTGTGGCAAAAAGACAATCTGCGCGGCTAACCGCTCATAACCTCCGGCCTCCGATTCATAAAAAATCTTGCTCTGCAATCATCAATTTCCAACCTGGAAATTCAATCTAGATTTACTATAGGTTTACTATAGGTTCGCTCTATGTTGACTTTACAATAAAATAGACATAACATAGAGATAAAATAGAGATAATACATATATAAAATACTCTTTATAAGGACTATTTTATCTCTATGTTAACTCTGTATTGTATTTATATTACCCATATTTATACCTAAAGTCAACATAGAGCGAACCTATAGTGAACCTGGAAAGAACCACAAATAAAAAATCCCCGACATTCGGAAAGTGAAATACTTTCTGAATGTCGGGGATTTTTGGAATATTGAAAAAAAATTATGGCCGGTATCCTGACTCCTGCAAAACAGCTTTTCCATCAGTCAGACGAAAAAGTTCTTGCAGCGATGCATTGGTTTTATCCATATAAGCCTGCACAATGCGATAGCCTATCCATACTCCGACTTTGGGAGGTGAACCATCGCCAAAATAGGTTGTAAAAGGAGCTTCGCCAATATACTTTGCTTCCACAATAGGATCAGTTGAATAGAGATGCTGATTATCGGCCATATAAAGCCAAATTCCCGACTCTCCTTTCTGCAACCATTCCCACTGTTTCTTATTATAGCTAAAAAGCTGCTCCGGACTTACATCCGGCAACAATTGCATCAGCAAATAATGTATCTTTCCCTGATAGACCATCTGATCAAGCAGATTCTGTTGGTTCTCGAGCGGAAACCGACCAAATAGAAATGCTTTCAGCGCATCTCGCACCAACCGGCTTTTTTCCATCTCTGGAATCTGATAATCGTAATAATACCCATGATAAAGCGGGTAATTCTTCCCCATATATTTATCACCTGCAATTGACACCCGATTACCCACAGTCACTACCGACTGGCTCAACCCGGATAAATGCATACTAAACTTTACATCCGGATCTTTGGGGAAAATTTCCTTATAACGCCAGACAGCTTTACCCAACTCTTGCTCAAAACCGGATAGGTTTCTGAATTCGACCTGCTCATCAGCATAAAGCTTCATCAATGAACTATCCTGAAAATACGCGCGCAGTGCAGCTATTGACTGCATTCGCCCCGCCTGCGGTGCATGCAACACCCCACTCAGATAAACCGGTAAAAAGTCACTATACCGGCTTAGAAACCGATGTTCAGCCGAAGTATCCCCCGGATGCATCAACAGTTGGTACAACTCGGTATCAAAGCGTTCAATGTTCACCGGTTCAATCTTGCTCTCTTTTTTGCAATCGAAGAAAAGAACTGCAAGCAATATGCAAAGACCTGTTTGAATGGATTTCATTAAAGATTAAAAATATAGAGGACTTCTGAAATAGAATTTTTCCATATCATAAAATCCCCAAAGGTTGCAAAGTCCGTTATTTCAATAGTTGTTCTATAACCTTAGGAAAATGCTCATACTCCAATGCATGCACTTTCGCTGCTACGTCATCAGGGGTATCACTTTCATTCACGGGACATTTAGCCTGAAAAATAATAGCGCCTTCATCATAATGTTCATTTACATAGTGGATCGTAATACCCGACTCGCGCTCCCCGGCCTCAACAACAGCCTGATGCACACGCTCACCATACATCCCCTTACCGCCAAACTTAGGTAAAAGAGCCGGGTGTATGTTCACAATGCGCCCTTCATAAGCATCCAGCAAATACTGAGGCACCTTAAGCAGAAATCCAGCCAAAACAATCCACTCGGCACCACTCTCCCGGATCGCACTCAGTATATTCTCCGTCTCATTCATCTCTTTTTTGGAAAAAACCAAAGCCGGAATTCCTAATCTTTTAGCGCGTTCCAACACAAAAGCGTCCGGATTATTTGTTAAAATTAACGAGATCTCAGCCCCCCCCTTTTCCTTGAAATAATTCGCAATATTTTCTGCGTTCGAACCTGAACCTGATGCTAAAATGGCTATTTTCTTCATATTTATATTGATGTAATTATATAATATCTTATCTTTATCACGACATTTACCTCAGTCACTCCTCTATAAACAGTACGTTTGGAAGGCTATCGCTGTCATTTGCAACCAAACCATATAAAACCGCTATACACAATGGGTTAAAATGCACACGACAACCCCATCTGTGCACAAAAAAGCAAATAATTCGCAGTTTTGTTGTGTAGTTTAAATAAAAATGCATTACTTTGCACTGCAAAATTAAGAAAGTATATTTATTAATTCACTAAAAACTTAAGTCATGTCTGAAATTGCATCTAAAGTAAAAGCGATTATCGTTGACAAATTGGGAGTAGAAGAATCAGAAGTAACTCCAGAAGCAAGCTTCACTAACGATCTTGGAGCTGATTCACTTGACACTGTTGAGTTGATCATGGAATTCGAAAAAGAATTCGGTATCTCTATTCCGGACGATCAAGCAGAAAAAATCGGCACTGTAGGCGACGCTATCGCTCACATCGAAGCTGCTACAAAGTAATAGTTTTTACTTGAGTAATTTATGGAATTAAAAAGAGTTGTAGTAACAGGTCTGGGAGCAGTTACCCCGTTGGGTAATAACGTTCCTGAAACATGGGATGCTCTGCTTAAGGGAGTAAGTGGTGCCGGACCTATTACTCTTTTCGACGCATCAAAGTTCAAAACAAAGTTTGCCTGCGAAGTTAAAAACTTCGATGCAAGCAAACATTTCGATCGTAAAGAGTTGCGTAAATTCGACCGGTATGCACAATTTGCAGTAGTAGCTGCTAAAGAAGCTATTGAAAACTGTGGAATCGACCTCGAAAAAACCGATTGCGATGAAGTTGGTGTTATTTTTGCCGCCGGCATCGGTGGTATCGGCACCTTCGAACAAGAAATCGCATCGTACTATACAAACATCGAAAACGGTCCGAAATTCAATCCATTCTTCATCCCGAAGATGATTTCTGACATTGCTGCCGGTCACATCTCTATGATGTACGGCTTCAGAGGTCCGAACTTTGGTACAGTATCAGCCTGTGCTTCTTCTACCAATGCCCTAATCGACGCATTCAACTATATCAGACTGGGAAAAGCGAATATGATTGTAACCGGCGGCGCTGAAGCTGCTATTACACCTGGTGGTGTAGGTGGTTTCAACTCATTAACCGCCTTGTCGACCCGTAATGACGAACCGACAAAAGCTTCTCGTCCGTTTAGTAAAAGTCGTGATGGATTTGTAATGGGAGAAGGTGCTGCTTGTTTGATCCTCGAAGATCTTGATCATGCACTGGCTCGCGGAGCTAACATTCTCTGCGAAGTTGTTGGTGGCGGCATGTCGGCCGACGCTTATCACCTTACCGCAACTCACCCCGATGGGTTAGGCGCAAAACTGGTAATGAGAAGAGCGCTGAAAGACGCTAACATGAATCCTGAAGATATCGATTACATTAATGTTCACGGTACTTCAACACCGGTTGGAGACATCTCTGAATCAAAAGCTATCAAAGACGTATTTGGCGAACACGCGTACAAACTGAACATCAGTTCTACGAAGTCAATGACCGGTCACCTACTGGGTGCTGCCGGAGCCGTTGAAGCTATTGCTTCTGTTCTTTCCGTTGTTAATAACATTGTTCCTCCTACCATTAACTTCTCTGAAGGTGACGAAGATGAGGCAATTGACTACAAACTCAATTACACGTTCAACCAGGCGCAGAAGCGCGAGGTTAGAGCAGCTCTCTCGAACACATTCGGATTTGGTGGTCACAATGCAAGTATCATTGTTAAGAAATTTGTTAAGTAACCGTGCTTAAGAATTTATACAGAAAAATACGGCTCTTGTCTAACAAAAAGAAAGAGCCGTATTTACTTTACTACAAAATCCTCGGATTTTTCCCCAACGATATTCAAATCTACGAACAAGCCTTTTTGCACAAATCTTCTTCGCAAAAGAATGAAAATGGCAAATGGATAAACAACGAACGTCTGGAATTTCTTGGCGATGCTATCCTTGATGCCATTGTCGCAGATATTGTTTACCATAAATTTGAGGGAAAAAAAGAGGGATTCCTCACCAATACCCGCTCCAAGATTGTACAGCGCGACTCACTTAACAAGATCGCTATTGAGTTGGGCCTCGACAAGGTAATTGTTATCTCTTCTCGTACCAAATCACACAACAGCTGTGTTTATGGAAATGCCCTCGAAGCATTAATCGGTGCTATTTACATCGATTACGGCTACGAACAATGCCGGCAGTTTGTAGAAAAGAAAATGATTGAACCTTTTATTAATCTGACTCAGATTGCCCGTAAAGAGGTCAATTTTAAATCGAAACTGATCGAGTGGAGCCAGAAGTATAAGATACCCATCGAGTTTAATCTTATCGAGTCATTTACCGACAACGACAACAATCCGGTTTTTCAAACGCAAACACTCATTTCCGGTATTTCAGCAGGAATAGGGATTGGATATTCCAAAAAGGAGTCACAACAGAATGCTGCAAAAATGGCAATGAAGAAAATCCAGACGGAAAAAG
>CAXXPA010000020.1:0-262509 GCA_963662365.2 Bacteroidales bacterium | reverse complement strand
GAAATTACTGTATAGTATTAACGGGCTGTCAATTATTGACGGGGATATTGTTTACAAAGATGGTCTGTATCATTTGTTTTTTAAAACGGAAGGCAGTGGTTATGGCATTAAGAAAGCAGTTTCCGGTAAACTGTCAGAAGGTTATGTGTTGTATGATAAATACCTGCAGTCAACCACCAACGCGGTGGAAGGAGGTTGTGTATTCAGAATGTATAATTCGGATAACTGGATTTTGATGTATGATATGTATACCAGTGGAGCTTATCAATTTACAAAAAGCACTGATCTGATAAATTTCTCCGTAGTGACCAATGCTGTTTCTTTTGACTTTACTCCCCGCCATGGTACTGTGATTCCAGTTACAGCAGCAGAACTGAATGCTCTGAGTGCAAAATGGAATCCTTCAGCAGTGACAGTCGAAAAAACGAATCCGTTATTCACCATTTATCCTGTACCGGTTAAGGACTATCTGAATGTTGTATGTGATGATTTCGGTAGTTCTAATGTACAGGCAAGTGTTTATAATTCAATTGGTCGTAAAGAGCTGCAGCAAACTCTATCGCAGCCTAAAACTCAAATCAACCTTTCCGGCCTCAGCAAAGGTGCATACATTATCAGATATTCTGTGAATAATATTGTTGTTGACAGTTCCCGGTTTGTTGTGGAATAATAAAAAGGGGTTCTTTTGAGGAACCCCTGTATTATAACAGCAACCTCCCAACTGGTGCAACTTACCGCCCACTCATATAGCCTTTTTTACATGTCGTTTACTATAGGTTTAGTATAGGTTCACTTTAGGTCTAAATTAAATTGATAAAATACTAATACACAGATGACATAGAGATAAAATACTCTTTATAAAGAGTATTTTATCTCTATGTCATCACTATTTTATCTCTGTGTTATCACTATTATACCTTAAAGTCAACATATACACAAAATAGAGGAAAGATAGAGGAAATGAAATGATATGATACGCCACCAAGCGTACTTCATTCATCAACAAAAACTAAACTCATTTACTATATTTGCAAAACAATTTGTTCCCCCAATAGAGTACAGTCAACACGGATATTATGAATCAACAACAAAGCATTGACTATGAAAAAAATAATCCTACTCATTACCCTGACTTTCCAGATTACTTTGATTTTTGCAGACGATACAAACTTAGGTTCGCAGGGGGGAAATGTCTTCCCTATTATGAGAAATAAGTATATCAGGATGGCAAAAGAAGATATCAAAGTAAAAATGCTGAAGGATAGTTGTGTTGTTACCTGTCTGTTTTGGTTTAAAAATTACAGCAACCAAAAGCAATATGTTTTTATGGGTTTTCCCGATTACTTTGAAAGCGTTGGGGAGGATTCTGAGAATCTGCGACATTTTACCTGTCTAATTAATAATAAAGAGACAGAAGTAAGGCCGATGTCACAAAAAATCACAGATGAATCGGATACAACCTATGTCAATTATGAAAAGTGGTACTGCTGGGACACCAATTTCAATCCGAATGAAACATTGTTAATCAAGAATACTTATGTTGCCAACTGGGGTGGAAGTGTTGACGGAACATTATTAATCAGCTATCTGATTGGAACCGGAAGAACCTGGCATGAAACTATCGGTGACGGTAAAATTACTTTTGACTTTTCAAACCTGATTTCACGAAGTTTTATAGATACAACAGACTATGGATCAAGAAAATTGAGTCCCGGAATGTTGCGACAGATTTATAATGACAGCATTGTTTATTCCTTTAAAAACTACTATCCCGATTGGGGAGAGCAATACAGTGTATCACTACTTCCATTTTGGAAATGTTATGCGTATAATGACTCCGTTACAATAAATCCATATAAAGAAGCGAGAGGTGAATTTTCTTTCGAATACAAATATCCGAAGTCCACATTAAGACTTATGCGAAATGAGGTCTATGCCCGTCATGGTTATATCTTTAAAGATGAAGCCTTAAATACATACTTCCGTAAATTCAAATGGTATAAGCCTAATCCAAAATTCGAGATGAGTCAATTGAAACGAGCTGAATTACAGTTTGTTGATTATATTAAGGGGCTGGAGGATAAGAAACAATATTAGCACACGGATGACACGGATTTGGACGGATTATCACAGATTTCTTTTTCTTATCCATGATAATCCGTGTTACGAAGTATACGTGTCATCTGCGCACAGATAAACCTTTCAGCAAAAAGTAAATCATTATAACGTCTTGTCTTTCATGTTTGTCTATATTTGCAATTAACTAATCTAATTAATTACACTAGAAATATAATACGAGAGTTGAATGTGGATTAAAGGAACAAATAAAATAGATATAAGTCAGGAATCAGGAGTCCATAATGTGAACTTTATTTTTCAACAAGAAAATGTATATGTTTCTGACAATCATTTATCAGCTGGTTGGTGTTGGCTAAATCACTTAGACCTAACTCAAAATTATAATTTCTGTCATATTGATAAGCATTATGATCTGGGGAACAATCTAAAAGGTAAGGATCTGGATTTTATAAAAGTAAATCCCAAATTAAAAATCGAAGCCTATTGTTCAGAACTGGGAACAAATAAATTACCGAAAATCGGATTTGATAATTATATATTAGCTGTAAAAGATTTATATCCCAATCTATTCAATAAGAATATCTTTGTAACTCAAAGGACTGGCTCTTGGAATGGATTCGATCCTGAAACAGAAAACCTTTACACTCCTGATATTTGGGATTTTACTGATATCGAATTCCAGCTAAATGAGAATGCTGGGAATAGTTTTAAATGGATCATGAATATTGATCTTGACTTTTTCTTTACTGACAATAGCAATAATTACATTAGGCTAATTGATAATCAATACCTAACAAGGCTATGTGAAGGTATCATTAATGCTAAAGAAAAGATTGCAGTTATTACAATTGCTCTAAGTCCAGAATGTTGTGGGGGTTGGCATAATGCAATGATGATTTCAAATAAAATCTGCAAATTGCTAAATGTGAAACTTAAATTACGAGTAAAGAAATACTAATCAATAGAACGATTCCTTTTATGTGTAAGATTTTTAAGGGGCTATGTGCGAGAATTCGAAAAACAAGACTTGTTTTATTATTGCTATTAATCATTCTAATCTATGTAATTGTAGAAGTTTGCGTCTATTATTCTTTACCTGATTGGGGTAAAAGAGGAACTTTCGGAGATAGCTTTGGAGCTGTTAATGCGCTTTTCTCTGGATTAGCTTTTGCAGGGTTGATTTATACGATCTATTTACAAAAAGAGGAACTAGGCCTTCAGCGAGAAGAGCTCAAAATGACTAGAGGTGAACTTGAAGGACAAAAAGAAGAATTCCATATTCAAAATGAAACGTTGAAAGTTCAACGGTTTGAAAATACATTTTTTCAGTTACTTTCCCTTCATCATCAGATTGTTGACGGCATCACATTTATAGAATCTTATGAAAAAACAATAGAAAAAGAACCTACTAGTCATGACGCATTAATTCAATTAAGAATGAGAGGCTTGACCAAAGAAAGAACAATAGAAGAAGCCGAAAGAACTTATAGAGGTAGAGCTGTATTCCAGATAAGATATGATGGACTTAAAGGTCAAATCGAAAAAGATGAAAACATCGAGGTAGTAAATGCAAAATATTTAGTATGCTATGGCTATTTCCAAAATGATGCAGGACATTATTTTAGGAATCTTTATCGAATCTTTAAATTTGTAGATAATAGCCCATTTACTCATGAAGAAAAATATTCGTACACCTCTATGGTTAGAGCTCAATTATCCGATTATGAATTACTCTGGATATTTTATAATTGTTTGAGCGAGAATGGAGAAGAGAAATTCAGACCTTTAGTCGAACGCTATGCAATTTTTAAGAATTTACCGGTAAGTAAACTTGCAAATCCTCTGCATAATAATTTTTACAATGAATCTGTGTTTAAGCATTTGTCTTAAAATAGATTCTATATGATTTTTACAACTACGATATTCCATCTATGATCAACCAAATCGAAATACAGAACTACAAATCCATCCGGGAGATGATTCTTCCCCTTCAGCCTATCAATGTGTTGATTGGGTCAAATGGAGCAGGAAAAAGTAACTTTATTAGCTTTTTCAGACTATTGAAAGCAATATATGATCGTAATCTGCAAAATCATATAGCCGATGAGGGCGACGATGCCAATAATATCCTATATTTTGGGCTGAAGCATTCTGAATATTTGAAAGGCTGTATTGAATTTGATGATGTAAACAGATATTATTTCATATTAAAGCCGAATCAAGATGGTAACCTCTATTTTGGAATTGAAGGAACGCAATTTCATCATGGATATGGAACAACAGGCTGGGATAAAGAAGATCTTGGGAATGGATACTATGAAAGTATTCTTCAAACCAAGCAGTCCGGTCGATATGTGTACGTAAAATCCTATATGAATTCATTCAAAGTCTTTCATTTTCACGACACCAGTAAAACGGCTAAAATTAAATTACGTGGAGATATCTCTGACAATCTATTTTTGAGGGAAGATGGAAGTAATCTAGCGGCATATCTCTATTTAATGCAAATGTCATATCCAAAAGAGTTCAAAAGAATTGAGATGGTTATCCGTTCTGTTGCGCCTTACTTTGATCGTTTTGATTTAAAACCGGACAGAGTAAATCCAGACTATATACGTTTGGAGTGGAAAGAAAAAGGATCAGATTCCTATTTCAACGCAAAACATCTTTCCGACGGGACGTTACGTTTCATAGCACTCACAACACTGCTTCTCCAACCAGAGGCACCAGAAGTAATCATCATTGACGAACCCGAATTAGGATTACACCCATTTGCCATTAACAAGCTGGCCGGATTAATCAAAAAAGCCTCCGCTAAGACACAAATCATTATCTCTACCCAATCGGTTAATCTGGTGGATAACTTTGTTCCGGAAGATATTATTACCGTGGATCGGAAAGAGGGACAATCTGTATTCCAGCGCCAAAGCAGTGAAACACTGAAAGATTGGCTGACAGAATACAGCATCAGCGATTTGTGGAACAAAAACGTGATAGGAGGTCGGCCATGAGATCGTTGATATTTATAGTAGAAGGAGAAACAGAATGGGAATTTGTAAAGAAAATCATTATTCCTTATCTGGTTGAAAACCGAGGTGTTAATGCTGGTATGGATATTGTGATGGTAACAAAAGGCGGCGGTGGTCACGGTTACAGCAATATTGATCATTTTAAGAATACGGTGTTGCCAATTATGAATCGTTCGGACGAGCCAATTATCACGACCCTATTAGACCACTATGGAATAAATAGCGAGCAGAAACTGCCCGGATTTTCAGCATGTGTCAAATTCAGCAATGTGAACGAACGTATATCAAAAATGGAAAGTTGTCTGAATGATTGCTTACAATCCTGGAAGTCTTACCGTTTTTTTATACCATACATTCAACGTCACGAAATGGAGACGCTTTTATTGGCTAATCCCGAAGAAGGTTTCTATATGGATGGTGAAAAAATAACGAACGATGTGATTTCATTGTGTAATGAATTCGAAAGCATAGAAGATATTAATTGTACGCCACAGGGTGCACCATCAAAACGACTGGAGGCTATCTATTCCAGACATTCAAAAAAATACAATAAAGGGGTAGATGCCACTGATATTGCAATAATGACAGGAATTGAGGCCATGTTGGACAAATGTCCCCGGTTTAAAAACTGGCTTGATAAGTTAGTAGAAACAGTTTCAGCATCATGAGTTTAATAATAGCACACGGTTTAGGACGGATGCCCACGGATAAGAAAAAAAATCCGTGCAAATCCGTGTTGCATCGCATCCTTGTAATCCGTGTGCCAAAAACAAAAAATATGAACCTCCAACTCATCCCTACCAATCTCCGTCCCCAATACCTCTCCCAAGTCAATCCCGACTTGCAGGAGCAATTCGACCAATTGAAAGATGCCGAAATATCCACCGACACCTTCAGCTTCTATACTTCGGTCGCATCGGTCTATTCCAGCAAAATCGAGGGCGAAGATATTGAGCTGGACTCTTACGTCAAGCACAAACGGTTTGGGGTGGCGTTTTTGCCTGATTATACAAAAAAGATTGACGATCTCTACAATGCCTACACCTTTGCCAAGACTCACGAGTTAAACAAAGAGAATATCGCAGAGGTACATAAGCTGCTGAGTAAACATATCCTATCGAAGCATCAGCACGGGAAGCTCCGCACACAGAATATGTATATGATCACACCCGATGGAAAGATCGAATATGTGGCTGCATCACCGTTTGAAGTGGAAAGTGAAATGGAGAAATTTTATCACGATCTGGAGGTGTTGCTGAATCAGGAGATGAGTATTGCTGAGGTGTTTTACTACGCCGCCATGCTACATCTGGTATTTGTAAAAATCCATCCCTGGAATGACGGCAACGGGCGTACTGCCCGTCTGATAGAGAAGTGGTTTCTGGCCCAAAAGCTGGGAGAAAAGAGTTGGTTTATCCGGAGTGAGCAATACTATTACGAACATCACAACACCTATTATCAGCATATCCGGGCATTGGGTATCGAATATGAACAACTGGATTATGGAAAGGCTTTACCATTTCTATTGATGCTGTCGGAGTCGATGACACACGGATGACGTGGATCTAGATAGATAATCACGTATTTCTTTGAAATTCAGCTAAATAATATATTCCTTTTACAGAAAAAACAACTATGACAATAAAGAAAAGGCAAGCACCGGTACGACACCTTAGTCCTGAGAATTATATCCGACAAAAAGCCCGTAATCTACCCATTTTTGAGTGTTTGATCAATGAAGGTTGGGAAGAAGAGAAAATGGCTAACATCGTGATTGCCAGGAGTCACACCAATGGTAATATTACGTTATGTTTCTATTTGGTGGATTTAGGCTGTCTGGGGGTAAAAGATAGTTTTTACCGGTTTAATATTGATTTAGAAGAATATCATGAGATATTGGACAAGTATTCAGGACGATTGTTAATGGTGGAAACTCTGTATAATTTGGTTCATAATATCATATATGGCGCAGTAGAGTATGCCGAAGATTATGGATTTTATCCCTGTAAAGATTTTACGTCTGTCACCCGATATATGCTGGAAGAAGATACGGATGATATCGAACTGATTGAGTTGGATTTTGGAGATGATGATGGTAACCCGCTCTATATTAACACTGGTTTTGAGTCGAAGGCAAGGGAAAATCAAATACTCAATTTACTTGAAAAAAATACCGGTGAAGGACATTTTACCTATTTAGGAATGGTTGAAGAAGATGATGATCATGCTCCGGATTTTGCATTATCAAAACTTATGATAGCGAACCTGAAAGATGAGTTTTTGTCTCTGATGGATAAAGGGATGGACAACCTATCGGAAAATGAATTTAAAAAACTTGCCAATTTAATAGAACAGATTTATTCCGAAATTACCAATGAAAGCAGGGTTTATGACTATTCGGATCAGTGGATTGACGAATTAGATGTATCGATTATTGATGAGTATGCAAATGAATTTATCGGAGTCAGTGAAGACATTCTGATAACAACATCGCAACAAAAGTTGATTGACGAAATTCTTATTATATTGAATGATAATCCGGAGAAAGCAGCCAAAAAGATAAAAGAACTGGAAAAACAAATCGGGGCAACACCGTTGGTCGCGATGATGCAACTGGAACTACTCAGGCATAGTTCTCCAGAGGAGTATTCCCGTAAACTTGAAACATATTACCTAATCTATCCGGAGTATCCGATGATTAGACTCATGAGTCATTTTGAGAAATATCAAAGGAATCCGAATGTCGGTGTGGATGAATTTCTACCTAAGATCAATATAATATTCCAAGGCAGAGATTCGGTTACAGAATATGAAATGACTCGTTTCATCAGTGAAAAATTATTATTAATCACTATTTTGAAAGATCTGGATCTGATTGAGGCTCTTGATTTATTCTTAGATGATATCGACCTTGATAGTGAAATAATAGAAACTTTAAAAAGTGTCGTTTTAATTACTCGCATAGGGTTATTGATGAACTTCTTTGGGAATCAGTAAATCACCTTCTTGCCGATGATAACACACGGTTGACATGGATCTTTTATCATGGAATCAACAATGATCTCAAATACAGAAAACATGATTTACAAATTAAAAATAACGCTTATCGACTCAAAGCCCAGAATTTGGCGAAGAATTCTGGTAGATGAGAAGATTCTTCTATCAAATCTACATAAAGTGATTCAGACAACGATGGGGTGGACAAATTCGCATCTCCATCACTTTATTAAGGATGAAGCCTACTATACGGAAAGAATGCCGGATGATGACTTATGGGAAGAAATGGGTAGTATAGACTACTCAGGGCTTCGGCTCAAGGAGCTATTACAATACGAGAAAAGCACCATTATTTATGAGTATGATTATGGCGATAGTTGGAAACATGAGATTTTGCTGGAAAAGATAATAAAACTCGATGATAACGTAAAATATCCCATTTGCATTGACGGTAACATGAATTGCCCCCCGGAAGATGTGGGAGGAATTAGTGGTTATCTCGAAATGCTTAAAGTGCTGAAGAATCCCAATCACTTTGAATATGAGAGTTATTTGAGATGGTTGGGTGGAAAATTTGATTATCGGGAATTTGACATTGACAAAGTGAATAAAAAATTAGCAAAACGAAATTACGGAGTGCGATAGGCTAGTCATTATAACTTTAGCACAATAACATCTATTATCAGCTTATCCGTGGAAATCCGTGTTGCACAGAATCCGCATTATCCGCGTTCTATCACTCTGCAAATAAATCACTATCTTTGCCCCGCAAAATCACCTCAATATGTATAAACAGACACAAATAAACAAAAGAAAGCAACTCCGTTTCCGACGCTGGTCGAGAAAGGGGTACGCCATCTTTGTGTCGCGTCATTATGAGGTGATTATGTCGGAATGCACAGCCTCTGTGTCTTCCGGATTCCTACCGAAAACCAAAACAATCAAAAGACAAATGCTAACAGTTTCTCAACTCGAAGAGAAAGTGCTGGGCGGCGGACAACTGACCGAAGAGGAAGCTCTTTGGCTGGCTCTTCATGCCGAAAAGGAAGCACTTTACGCGGCGGCCAACCGCATCCGCGAGCATTATTGCGGGAATAAAATGGACCTTTGCACCATCGTAAACGCCAAATCAGGCAAATGCTCCGAGGACTGCAAATGGTGCTCGCAGTCGGCTCACCACCAAACCAACATTCAGGTATACGACCTGATTAATCCCGAAGAGGCCTACTCCCAGGCCCGTCACAACGAAGCGGCAGGCGCCCACAAATTTTCCCTTGTTACCAGCGGTCGCGCTCTTTCCCATCATCATCTCGACAAACTTTGCAACATCTACAAATACGTAGCGAAAGAGACCCCCAAGCTCGAACTCTGTGCTTCGATGGGTCTGCTTGACCGCGAAAAGTTGCAAAAGCTGATCGATGCAGGAGTAAAGAACTACCACTGCAACATCGAGACAGCTCCCTCGTTTTTCTCCGAACTCTGCTCTACCCATTCCACCGATGAGAAGATCGAAACCATCCGTACTGCCCGTTCGCTCGGTATGGGCATCTGTTCCGGCGGTATCATCGGCATGGGTGAAACGATGGAGCAACGCGTAGAGATGGCGCTCACCCTGCAACAACTGGAGGTAGAATCCATTCCGCTCAATATCCTCAATCCCATCGAAGGTACCAAGCTCGAAAACCAGTCACCGCTTACCGATGAGGAGATTCTGACCACCATCGCCGTGTTCCGCTTTGTCAATCCGAAAGCATTAATCCGCTTTGCCGGAGGGCGCAACCTGATTATTCATATTCAGGAAAAAGCGCTCAAAGCCGGTATCAATGCGGCATTGATTGGCGACCTGCTCACCACCATAGGCGGCGTGGGCATGAAACAGGATATCGAAAACTTTAAAACCGCAGGCTTTGATGTCATTCGTTGAAACTGAACTAAAGCAGCGGCTCGCTCTCGACCGGAAGCACATCTGGCATCCCTACACATCGATGATCGATCCGTTGCCCGTCTATCCTGTCCGTTCTGCGGATGGGGTATATATCGAACTGGAAGATGGTCACCGGTTGATCGATGGCATGTCATCGTGGTGGGCGTGTATTCACGGATATAACCATCCGGTGATGAACAGCGCTATCGAAACGCAATTGAAGCGGATGTCGCACATCATGTTTGGCGGACTGACGCATGAACCGGCGATTTCATTGGCCGAAAAACTGTTGTCCATCGTCCCGCAAAACCTGAAGCACATCTTTTACAGCGATTCGGGTTCGGTATCGGTGGAGGTGGCGATGAAGATGGCTGTCCAGTACCAGCATGCCCGGGGCAAAAAGGAGAAATGCAGATTCGCCACTATACGCTCCGGTTATCACGGCGATACCTGGAATGCGATGTCGGTGTGTGATCCGGTAACCGGAATGCATGGGCTGTTCGGCTCATCGTTGCCGGTACATTACTTTGCACCTGCTCCTAGCTGTAAATTTGGTGGGGAATGGAATCCGGTAGATTTCCAGCCGATGCAGACTTTATTGGAAAAACATCACGAAGAAATCGCTGCCGTGATCCTCGAACCCATCGTTCAGGGTGCGGGAGGCATGCGCTTTTACCATCCGCAATACCTGGTGGAGCTTTCAACGCTCTGCAAGCAATTGGATATTCTCCTGATATTTGATGAAATCGCCACCGGATTTGGCCGTACCGGAAAACTCTTTGCCTGCCACCATGCCAATGTGCAACCCGATATCATGACGATCGGGAAAGCCATTACCGGAGGATATATGAGTTTTGCCGCCACGCTGGCCAGTGAAGAGGTGGCATTGACTATCTCACGGGGTGAAGCGGGTGTTTTTATGCACGGGCCTACCTTTATGGGAAATCCGTTAGCCTGCGCTGCGGCCAATGCGTCGTTTGATTTGTTGATGAACAGCGACTGGCAAACCAATATCCGTCGCATCGAATCCCAAATGCTACGTGAACTGGCTCCGGCAGCAACATTCGAAAATGTCGCCGATGTACGTGTGTTAGGCGCTATCGGCGTGGTCGAGATGAAAGACCCGGTCAATATGGCCCGCATGCAGGCAGCGTTTGTGGAACAGGGCATCTGGGTGCGCCCGTTTGGCAAACTGGTTTATATCATGCCGCCGTATATTATTTCGGAAAATGAATTGTCGAAATTAACCAATGGATTATTGACGGTGATATCAATGATGTAAAGACGTGGCATGCCGATGTAAAGACGTGGCATGCCGCGTCTCTACGGTGCAATATGAAAAAACAATATGGAAAAATACAAACAACACCTGGAATCCCTGCGCGAATCGGGGAACCTGCGCCAATTGCGCGATATCACATTGCATGATGAACGCATCGGGTTTCAGGGAAACGATATGGTCAACCTCTCCTCCAACGATTACCTCGGATTGGGAGCCGACCAAACGCTCTGGCAGGAATTCCTGCAAACGGAAGCTCAAACCGAAGAAGGATTCTTTCCCGGCAGTGCCTGTTCATCGCGCTTGCTGACAGGTAATCATGCTGCCTATCAGGAACTGGAAGAGACGCTGGCTACACTATATAAAACCGAAGCCGCATTGGTTTTCAACAGTGGTTATCACGCCAATATGGGGATTTTGCCCGCTTTAGCCGGAAGCAAGGATTTAATCCTTGCCGATAAACTGGTACATGCCAGCATTATCGATGGAATCCGTCTCTCTGCTGCCAAATGCATCCGTTTTCCGCACAATGATCTGGAACGTCTGGAAAAGATTCTGGATAAGGAACGGGCTGCATACGAACATGTATTTATCGTGACCGAATCGGTATTCAGCATGGACGGCGATTTGTCCGATTTGAAGCAATTGGTGGAGATCAAGGATAAATACAACGCGTTTCTCTACGTGGACGAAGCCCACGCATTGGGTGTCCGGGGTGAAACGGGATTGGGTTGTATTGAAGAGTTCGGTCTGTTGGGCAAAATCGATTTGCTGGTTGGTACCTTTGGTAAAGCCATTGCCTCGCAGGGCGCTTATGTCGTTTGCAACCAGGTGATCAAAGAGTACCTGGTGAACACCATGCGCACCTTTATCTTCACCACCGGATTACCTCCATGGTCAGTAAAGTGGACGAACTTTGTCATGAAACATCTGGCTGCAATGAAAGAGGAACGCGCTCATTTAGCGGAAATATCCGGCATATTGCGGGAAAACCTGAAAGCTGCCGGACTGGAGACAGCCGGAGAAAGTCACATTGTTCCCGTCATTATCCGTGATTTGATCCAAACATTGCAACTCTCGAAATATTTATGTGAACAGGGATTCTTTGTGTTACCGATTCGCCCTCCGACTGTTCCGGCGGGAACCGAACGTTTGCGCATTTCACTAACGGCCGCTATCTCTAAAGAACAGATCAACCAACTCTCGGAAATATTATGCAGACACATTGGCAAATAAACGGACATTGTAAGCTGATTCTCTTTTTTAGCGGCTGGGCGATGGATGAACATCCGACGGTTCACGTTGGGGCAACTGATGCTGATGTTTGCATCTGCTTCGATTACCGTTCGCTGGAAACGGCTGATTGGAAGAAATGGCAGTCATACGATGAGGTGATTCTGGTTGGTTGGTCAACCGGGGTATGGGCGGCAGAACAGGTGTTGGCGCAGGTCGGTTTTTCCATAACTAAGGCTATAGCCATCAATGGAACTCCGACAACCGTTCATGATGAAACGGGTATTCCCCGCGCAATATTTCAGGGAACGTACGATAACCTCAATCCGCAGACTATTCAGAAATTCCAACGCCGGATGGTGGGAAGTGCTGCGGCATTCAAGGCGTTTTCTGTCATTGCCCCGAAAAGAGATTTAGAGGAACAGAAAGAGGAACTCGCGGCCATTCTCGCTTTTGACTTTAATGAAAATACGACCGGTCAACTCAACTGGGATACCGCGATTATCGGGAACTGCGATGCGATATTTCCGGTCGAGAATCAAATGCGTTACTGGCAAGGTCGTACTGAAATCGAGGAAATGGAGATACCGCATTACCCGTTTTTCTTTTTTAAGGAGTTTGAAGGAGTCATAGGTAGTTAAAAGGAGAGTATCTCCAACTACCTATGACTCCCTGTAACTCCCTGTAACTCCCTATAACTCCAGTTACTCCTTATAAATATGAATAAACAACTCATAAAATCCCGTTTTGCCAAAAGTCTGCCAACCTATGAACAGCAAGCAGATGTGCAGAAGCATATAGCTGAAACTCTCGCGTTAAAGGCCGGAGAATATCTGCCCGCTTCATGTGATTCACTGCTGGAGATCGGTTGTGGAACAGGATTCTTAACGCGTGAACTTTTACAACAGGTTACAGTAAAAGACCTTTGGCTGAATGATCTGGTAGACGAGCTGGCTTTGCATTATATCGGCTTATCAAAAGAGATAAAGGAACAGACAGCGTTACGATTTATTTCCGGAGATGCTGAACAGATAGATTTTCCCGGAACGGTGAACGGAGTACTTTCAGCATCAGCCATTCAATGGATGACAGATTTACCCCGATTTTTCAAGAAGGTAAATGAAGCATTACTGCCTGGAGGCCTGTTTATTTTCAATACGTATGGCTCATCCAATTTTAAGGAAATCCGTACGCTGATTGGAACCGGACTTCCTTATCCGGACATGCCGCAATTACAGGAAATGCTTGGTGTACAATTTGAGCTCAGGGAAGCTTTTGAAGAAACACATATCCGGCATTTCGATTCGCCGTGTCAGGTATTGAGGCATTTGCAACAAACCGGAGTGACAGCGACAGACAGCTCATTTGTCTGGAATAAAAAGAAACTGCAGGATTTTGATCATAATTACCGACTTTATTTTTCCGAGAATGGAAAGGTGTCACTGACCTGGCAGGTGTATTATTTTGTTTGTCAAAAATCATAGTACACAGATAACAAATGCAAGAAACACAGATTTTTACGGATTCTTCTTATTTGTGTAGATCGATCCAAATCTGTGTCATCAGTATGCCAATATTAATTCACCCAACTCCCTATAACTCCCTATAACTCCCTATAAATCCTTATGACTACATTAAACAAAACCCACTTCATCACCGGAATTGACACCGACGCCGGCAAAACCATTATTACCGGTGCAATCGCCCGCTATCTCTATAAAAAGGGCGTAAATGTGATAACCCAAAAACTTTCACAGACCGGCTGTATCGGTCTCTCTGACGATATTCTGGTACATCGCCGGATGATGGGGGTAGAATCTTTTTCCGAAGACAACGAAGGGTTGACCTGCCCGTATGTCTTTCCAGTGCCCTGTTCTCCCCATTTGGCCGCAAAACTGGAAAATGAACGAATAGAGCCGTCGAAACTGAAAGCGGCAACGGATGAACTGTTACGTCGTTATAAATGTGTGTTGGTGGAAGGTGTCGGTGGCCTGATGGTTCCGTTGAATGACGATGTTTTGTTGATTGATTACGTGAAGGAGTGTGACTATCCGGTCATTCTGGTAACCAGTGGCAAACTTGGAAGTATTAACCATACACTCCTTTCTCTGGATGCCTGCAAGCACCGGGGGGTAAATGTAGCCGGACTGGTATTTAATCATTTCGGAGCGACGGATTCCTTGATTACAGCCGATACACTTTCTGTTTTCAGCAAAAAGTTACATGAATATTATCCGGATGCAAACATGGTGGAAGTACCGGTAATGGGAGAGGAGGAAGAAATAGTGGATTTTGGAGAGCTATTGGGATACAATTAGTTATAAATTCTTCCAGGCCAATAGATCAAAATACATAAATCTGGTTTTTAATGGAGCTGCATTATTATTGTAATATTCTCGCTCTTGTTGCTCTGTGGAAAAGAGAAATCTAAATTCGTTTTTCTGATAGAATTGCAAAACCCTTTCTTCATTGTATGCATCTACAAGGAGAAAGCGGCATCGATTTCCATATTCAATCAAGCAAAAAGATTTAATGAAATCTATTAACTGGCTTCCAATTCCGAATGAAGCAATCTCAGCGGCGACTCCTAATCTACCGATTAATGCTGCCGGATATGATTTCATAGCCTTTTCGTTAGGAATATCTTGCCTTACTTTCTTTTTTCTGCTGTTGGGTAGGTCGTAAACTTTTACACTATCATTTGAAATAGTGAAGGCACATATAATATGTTCAGTCGATTTGAGAAGTGTGAAAAAATAAGTTTCTCCTAGAAGTTCATTTTGATACATTAATGCATCATTGCAGAAAAAATCATTTAGATCTTTATTACCACAATCAAAACTGAGAATTGGACAATCTTCTGATAAAAGGTTGATTATACAATCGTTCTCCAAGTCGAGCATTAGTTACTTGTTTTTTAGTTTTTTAAGAATCCTTTCTGCTCTTTCAATGGCAAAATGTACCTTTTTCGAAGATGTATTTGTTTTTATTTCTTTGAAATGTTCGTTGAATGATTGTGCGGATTCTCCCTGCAATACGGGGGTTCGTCTAATTTCTAATGCCATATTGGTATAAATTTAAAGCAAAGATAATTCATTTTCTATCAGATTGTTTTTAAATACTTATAATTCAGAGTATCATCAATTTTGAATTTCCTAAACTAATCAAAGTTCAGATTGTTTTCTTTTTACATTACAACTGAATAATCATGAACAAACCTAATAATTTTATAAGGAAGTGTAAGTCTGTTCTCAGGAGAATTGTATATTTAGGCAAGAAACCCAAAATCAAATCAACACATATGGAAAGCTTCGAATTTTATAATCCGGTGAAAATTCTTTTTGGAAAGGATCAACTGCAGAAACTGCCGGAACAGATTGAGAAAACCAAAAAAGTAATGCTCATTTACGGTGGCGGAAGTATATTTAAAAACGGAGTATATGACCGGGTAAAAGATGCATTGCAGGGGTATACAGTTGTCGAATTCGGAGGGATTGAACCGAATCCGCATTATGAAACCGCGATGAAAGCTGTAGAGAAAATCAAAGCTGAAGATGTCGGTTTTCTACTGGCAGTAGGAGGTGGATCTGTGATAGACGCTACAAAGTTTATTGCAGCTGCCGCTTTGTTTAAGGGGAGTGATCCCTGGCATCTGGTATCGAGAAGAGTTCCTGTTGAGGCAGCTTTACCTTTTGGTGTGGTTTTAACATTGCCGGCTACAGGTTCAGAAATGAATAGTGGTGCTGTGATTACCAAAGCAGAAACGCAGGAAAAATTTCCGTTCGGTTCTCCGTTGGTTTTTCCGAAGTTTTCTGTCTTATTGCCTGATGCAGCAGCCTCATTGCCCAAACGCCAGGTGGCGAACGGTGTGATTGATGCCTTTACACATGTATTGGAGCAATACCTGACCTATCCGGTAAATGCCCCATTGCAGGATCGTTTTTCCGAATCTATTCTCCGGACTCTGGTTGAAGAAGGTCCTAAAGTTTACGCAAATCCTGCTGATTACGATGCAATGTCGAATCTGATGTGGTGTGCAACGATGGCTTTGAACGGTTTGATCGGGGCCGGTGTTCCAACTGATTGGGCAACACATTATATCGGGCATGAATTAACCGCTTTGCATGGCCTGGATCATGCACAAACATTAGCTATTGTCATGCCGGGTATGTGGCAGGTATTGAAAGAGGAAAAGAAGGAGAAATTACTGCAATACGGGGAGCGTATCTGGAATATTACTACCGGAACCGAAGATGAACGTGTGATGGAAGCCATACATAAGACGGAAGCTTTTTATCATTCGCTGGATGTAAAAACCAGGCTTATTGATTATAATGTTCCCGAAGAAACGATTGAAACAATCGCAATCCGTTTTGACAAACGGATGTGGAGGGCATTTGGTGACCGCCGGCTGGTTACGCCGGATGTAGTACGAAAGGTGCTGACTTTACAGTTTAAATGATATTATCCTTACGTAAAAGGAGAAAAGGCCGTTGCATGAATCTGTAACGGCCTTTTTTACAAAGATAATTTCTTAGAGACTATTTATATTCGTAACTTACCATCCAGTTAATGCCGAATTTATCTTCAAATGAGGCAAATAATGCGTTCCAGAAAGTTACTTCAAGCGGCATAAATACTTCTCCACCTTCCGAAAGTGCTTTGAAAATGCGTTTTACTTCCTCTTCGCTGTCGAGGCTTAGGGATAGGGAGATATTGTCACCGATGGTGGTTTCTCCAAAGAAGCTGGAAGAGTCGCTGCCCATTAATACATTATTTCCATTGAATCGATAGTAAATGTGCATGATTTTTTCGGCATCTTCATCGGGAATAGGTTCTTCCGAAGGTATGTCTTTGAAACGTTGCAGATTGACAAATTCACCGCCTAAAACAGATTTGTAGAAGTTGAATGCCTCTTCGCAATTTCCGTTGAAAGTAAGATAAGGATTTAACGTTGCCATGATGTTTGTTTTTAGTGATAATAAAAATGATTTTCATTCTTAAACAAACAAATGTGGCCAAAGGTTGATGCAAACCGGACAGTTTTTATTTTCCGGACTATCACTTCTTTTTATTTTCCCTGATCTCCTTCAATGTATTTTCTAATTCCGGATGCAATATAATTTCAGCTTTGGAAACACCCACCCGTTGTGAAGTATATATGCCGGAATGCCCGCTGAAGTAGTAAGCCATAAAACAGGCGATGGCATAATAGACGAGATTCTCTCCACCGAATAGTTCTACCCCCATTAGAGTACAGGCCAGGGGGGTATTAGTGGCCCCGGCGAAAACAGCTATGAATCCCAGTCCTGCGAAAAGATCGACGGGGACACCCGTAAGAGTGGCGATGGTATTTCCCAAAGTTGCACCGATAAAGAAAAGCGGAGTCACTTCTCCACCTTTAAATCCAGTACTTAGCGTAATGGCCGTAAAGAGCAGCTTCCAAAACCAGCTGAACATATCCGCACCGCCAGGCTTGAATGCATTGACAATGCAGATGCCGCCGGCATCTGATGCATTCACACCCAATCCCAGGTAATCTTTGGTCCCCAGTATAAATGTGAGGGCAATGACTATTAAACCACCGACTACGGGAATCAGGAATTTATTCCGGATATACTTATGTGAAAGGGATTTGATATTATGCGAGAGTTCTGAAAAAAGGTAGCCGGCCAATCCGAATAAAGCTCCTCCCAGGATGGCAAACAGAATAATCTTCAGATCAAAGTGCAGGGGGAGAAACCCCGACTGTAATGTGTCGTGATATGCTATATGATAATGCGTGTGCTGGATACCGTAGGCCGAGCAGACCAGGTCGGCCATTACGGCGGCAAAGAAGCAGGGGAGGAGTGCATCGAATTTAATACGTCCAATGGCAATCACTTCGAGTGCAAAAATAGTTCCGGCAACCGGAGTGCCGAATACCGCCCCGAATCCCGCTGCAATACCGGACATCAGCAGGATACGCAGTTCCTCGTGCTTCAGTTTCATGATTTTACCGAAGAAATTGGCTACGCTTCCACCGATTTGCACCGCAGTACCTTCCCGTCCGGCAGAGCCGCCAAAGAGATGGGTCGCCACAGTGGTTATCAGTACGAATGGAGCCATCCGTGCCGGAATTCCCCCACCGGGTTTATGGATCTCATCCATAATCAGGTTGTTGCCGGCTTCGGCATTTTTTCCCTTGAACCGATAGAGCGCTACAATGGCAATTCCTGCCAGAGGTAACAGGTACATCAGCCACTCGTTTTGCCACCGGATATGAGTAGCCTGATCGAGCAGCCAAAGGAAAAGTGCCACCATTGATCCGGCAACTATGGCTACCGGGATGACCCGAAAAAACCATTTGAAGATGTATTGGAGGATTGTGGCGATATCGGATTTGGGGGAAAAGTATTTAAGCATAACCGAATAAATAGTGCAAATGGGACGTCTTGACGCGTGAAATTTCAGAGTGCAAAGATAGTTTTAATCATTGAAAGTCATGAGCCTGATTAATGTTTCAGACTAACAGTTTCAATCAGAATGATATGATAACAAATGGATCCGTTTTGAAACCGGCGGTGAAAGAATAGTATTTTTATTAAAATATGTTGTTGATTGTGTTGGGGGTGTTGGGGGTTGTGATATCTTTACAGTGTCTTTTAAGGATATGTGAATTTTGTAATATTGCTATACCAAAATGAAACAAACAGTTCTGTTATTTTTCTATTTCTTATTATCCGGTCTGAGTGTCTGGGCTCAAAGCGATTACCGCCCGGGATATATCTTAAATTCCACCGGAGACACAATACCTGGTTTGGTCGATTATCGTCGTGATTCAAAGACGTGGGAGTCCTGCAGTTTTAAACCGAATGCGTCTTCCGGCAGCCGCAATATTCAGCCTGCAGAATACAAAGGTTATGGATTTGATGACGGAAGGCGTTTTACCGCATTTCAGATTAAGGATGGCGACCAATCTAAAATGGTATTTTTAGAGGTGTTGTTTAAAGGACGTATTAATCTCTATTATTTACGGGAATCTCTTACCGAGCGCTTTTTTATCCAAAAGGAAGAGCTCGGGCTGGTGGAGCTTTCTTATTCAGAGGAGTATATCGATAAGAATGGTGCAGATTTTCTTTATCAGTCAAAAAGACATATAGGGATGTTGAAATACTATATGAACGATGCACCTTCTCTGAATGAGGAAATAGAGAGAATGAAAAAGCCATCAATGACCGGCCTTATATCCCTAATGCAAGACTATCAAAAGTTGTTTAGTCGTGAAAAGGATACAAAGGTTTATCGACGTAAATCCTATCCTTTCAAATTAAATCCGGAGTTAACAGTGGGGTCGATAAGGTATACAGATGTCCCTGCGGAGGTTAGTAGTTATAAAATCATTGCAAAAGGAGTCTATTTGCATTGTTGGTTGCCATGGATAAATGAACGGTTGTATCTGGAGACCGGAGCTCTATGGGTTAAAGCGAATATAAATGATACTACGGGCACATATTCACAATCATATTGGAAGATCCCGATTCGGGCTGAATATGTAATGCCATCGAAAATAATACAACCCTATTTTTCATTGGGTACAATGATTTATAGTAGTAAGCTATATGGAATGGGTGATGCGATCTCAGTGTCAGGAGGTGTGAGGATAAGACTGAATAAATATATCCGGATTGGAATAACGCCAGAAGTGGATTTCGAACCAAACACTATATTACATGTTTTGCCCAAACGAATTGCCAATTATACAATCAGGGGTGGTTTATATTTAAATCTCTGATAACATTATCCCGGAAATGTCAATTCCGGGATAATGTTAATTGAAGGTAAATGAAACGACAATTTCGTATCTTTACACTCTCAATTTTCAATCCCGGAATTATGGCAAAGACCAAGACCGTATATGTATGCTCGCAGTGTGGAGCCGACTCGCCGAAATGGCAGGGTAAATGTCCCGCTTGTGGAAGCTGGAACAGTTATGTGGAGGAAGTGGTGAGCAAATCCCCCGTTGTGCAGCGCAGCTACACCGGCGCAGAGACGCTCAAATCAAAACCCCGCAAACTTCAGGAGATAGAAACCAATCACGAAGAACGGCTCAATATGCACGATGAGGAGCTGAACCGTGTGCTCGGGGGCGGTATGGTGATGGGATCGCTGGTGCTGTTGGGTGGTGAACCGGGTATCGGTAAGTCCACGTTACTGTTGCAGACCGTTTTGAAAATAAAAGGGAAACGGATTCTCTATGTCTCCGGTGAAGAGAGTGCACGCCAGCTCAAGATGCGGGCGGAGCGTCTGGGAGCATCGCCCGACCACGACCTCTATATCGTGTGTGAAACCTCCCTGGAGGAGATCTTTGTACATGTCAAAAATATCAATCCCGAACTTTTGATTATCGACTCGATACAGACTATTTCCACCGAGGTGGTGGAATCTTCTCCCGGCAGCGTATCGCAGGTACGTGAGTGTGCGGCATCGCTGCTTAAGTATGCCAAAGAATCGGGTACGCCTACTCTGTTAATCGGTCATATCAATAAGGAAGGAAGCATTGCCGGCCCGAAGGTCCTGGAGCATATCGTGGATTCGGTGTTGCAGTTTGAGGGAGACCAGCATTACATGTACCGCATCCTCCGTTCGATCAAGAACCGCTTTGGCAGTACGGCTGAACTGGGCATTTACGAGATGCGGCAGGATGGCCTACGCGAAGTGAGCAATCCTTCCGAACTGTTATTGACCCAAAATCACGAAGGATTGAGCGGTGTATCTATTGCGGCAGCTATCGAAGGTGTTCGTCCGTTTTTGATTGAGACTCAGGCGCTGGTGAGTACAGCGGTGTATGGTACACCCCAACGTTCGGCAACGGGTTTTGACCTGCGACGGATGAATATGTTGCTGGCGGTATTGGAAAAACGGGCGGGATTCAAACTGGCCCAGAAAGATGTCTTCCTCAATATAGCAGGGGGATTGAAGGTAAACGATCCGGCCATCGACCTTTCGGTGTTGACGGCGGTGTTGTCGTCCAATCTCGATGTTCCGGTGGAACGATTGGTTTGTGCTACGGGAGAAGTCGGTCTTTCCGGAGAAATCCGTCCGGTAAACCGAATCGAACAGCGCATCCTTGAAGCGCAGAAGCTCGGCTTCCAGCGTGTCATCCTTCCGGCCGATAACCTGAAAGGGCTTGATTGCAGGAAATTCACCATCGAAACCGTACCGGTAAAGAAGGTGGAAGAGGCATTCCGGGCGTTGTTTGGGTAAAAGAAATAGAAAACAAAATAAATTATCAGTCCCCGATGAAAAAGACGTGGATCATCCTTTTTATCTCTTTGCTGGCCTTTGGCGTGATTCTTTGGGCGCAACGCAAAAAAGAGGTAAAACCAACTGCGCTGGAACTTCCCGCATTCAGTGCCAATGATGAAATAGTAAAACATACCGGTTACACACTCTCTTACAATGAAGAGCATGAACAGGCAAACTGGGTGGCATACGAGCTGACCGCTGATGAAACCGAAAAGGCTTATGAGCGCACCAATAAATTTATTCCCGATCCCGAAGTGCCAACGGGTTCAGCCGATAATGCCGATTATCGGGATTCAGGTTATGACCGCGGTCACCTGGCTCCCGCAGCCGATATGGGATGGTCGGAAACAACTATGCGTGAGTCTTTTTACTTCAGCAATATGTCGCCGCAACGACCGGAATTCAACCGGGGGATCTGGAAAGAGCTCGAAGAGCAGGTGCGGAATTGGGCCAGGGATTACAGCAAAATATATGTAGTGACAGGTCCGGTGCTGGAAAAAAGATTGCCGGCTATCGGGCACGATCAGGTTTCCGTTCCCAGGGCCTACTATAAAGTGATACTGGACTATAGCAGTCCGGAACCCAAGGGGATCGGTTTTATTCTTCCCAATGAAGGTTCGACCAGACCGGTTTCTTCTTATACAGTAACTATTGATAGTGTGGAGAAGGTGACTCATCTGGACTTTTTTCCGGCTTTGCCCGATGATCAGGAGAAAAAGATAGAAAGCACGCTCTGCGTCAGTTGCTGGAAATGGGAATCATCCGATACCCGGAGTGTTCATTCTTCGAAAACTTTAAAATCTGTTCAGGAGAATCCGACCGGTGAAAAAGTCCAATGTCACGGTATCACAAAGGCCGGCGACCGATGTAAAAACAGGACGACAAACCCTTCCGGTTACTGTGTTCATCACGAGTGGCAAATAAATAGATAATCAATTCGGGGATATTTATTCTCCCTGTACTCCTTTTAATTCTTATAACTCCTAATAACACCTTATTAAGACATGCAATTCCCTCCCTTTCTCAAACCCGGCGATCAGATACGCGTGATTTCACCATCCGGAAAGATAGATCCAAACTTAGTAAACGGAGCCATTGACCGGCTTTATCACTGGGATTTCAATCCAGTAGGCGGGCGTTATGCCAAGGGGGCTTACGGACGGTATTCCGGAACGGTCGATGAGCGGATGTACGATCTGATGGAAGCGCTTTACGATCCTGCTGTAAAGGCGATTGTGTGCAGCCGCGGGGGATATGGAGCCATTCAGCTTTTAGACCTGGTGGATCCTGAGGTTATTCGTCAGAATCCCAAATGGTTGATTGGATTCAGCGATATCACAGCCTTACATGCTTTGATGCAGAACTCGGGCATTGCCTCGCTTCATGCACCCATGGCCAGGCATCTGGCGCTTGAAGATGACTTTTCTGCTGCTGCTTTAAAGCAATTTTTATCAGGCGAAATTCCTCAATATTCATTTGAAAGCCATCCGCTAAACCGGGATGGAGAATGCACCGGCATTCTAAGGGGCGGAAATTTATCCGTATTGATGGGATTGCGCGGGACGAAATATGATTTTCCGGCGGAAAATACGATCCTTTTTATCGAAGAGATCGGGGAAGAGCCCTATCATGTGGAGCGAATGATGTACAATCTGAAAATGAGCGGGGTATTATCGAAACTTTCGGGTCTGATTATTGGCCAATTTACCGAATATCAGGAGGATGAGGGGATGTTTAAGTCTGTATATGAGATGGTTGCTGATGTTGTTTCAGATTACGGCTATCCGGTGGCATTTAATTTCCCTGTAGGACATGTCAGTGAAAATTATCCTATGATTTGTGGAGCGAAGGCTCTGTTAAAAATAGGTAAAACCCCAACGCTTTCTTTTTCATTGTCTGAATAATAGGAAAAAGAGTGTGCTCGGGGAGGTAAAATCTTTATTTTTGCATATAGCTAATACGAATTATATGCATAAACTAAAATATTACCTCCCCGTTGCCTTTTCTATTGTATTGTTATTGTCAGCGAAAGCTGTCGAGCACCCTTGTTTATTGGTGAATAAACAAGATAAGCAGGCTATTCTCGAGAAAATAGAGAGACAAGAATGGGCTACCCGGATTTTTGAAGGGATGAAACAACGTCTTTATCCCTATGTGGCACATTACCGGATGACCACCGAATATGATCCAACCTGGCTTACCAGCCGTTATCTGATGAACCGGGATGAAGGAAAACGATTTACAGATCTCAGGTTATCCTCAAACGGTCTTAAAGTTGATTCTGTCTGGGGGAATGCACCTGTTCCTACAATTTGTTTTGCTGTAGGTGATGGCAGACCAGATCCCCGAAATATCTATCCGTTGCAGCTCCCCTCCATAGAAGAGCTTCTTCCGTATAATGCTCAGGAACAAATTCCGATTTTTAACAGACAGACAGGAAAGTATGAGAAAGTAAATCCCTGTCGGTTCAGTGACGTTATCAATGGCGAGATCAACCGTCTTGCCCTGGATGCAGCTATTCTTTATTGGCTGACCGATGAGAAAGAGTATGGCCGGTTGGCTGCTGATGTTTTCCAGCAATGGGTTAAAGCTGTCTATTATCAGAATCCGATAACCGGAAGTCGCGAAGCCGGATTGTTTTCGAGTCGTATTGCAGGTGATACTGAATATGCACCATTGTTGCTGGTGTATGATTTTCTGGGTAACTTCCTGTATGATAATAACTATGATACCTCCTTTTATCAGCCGGTTTTTGAGAAAATTGCTAATACCTTGCTTTCCCGCGGTGATATGGAGAGTTTTGCGGTGAAAAATCCGATGCTTGTATTTAGTTCTCTTTTGGTCGAACAACCCCAGAAAAAAGAGGAGTTACTGGTTAAAGTCATTGAGAAAGATTCAATTGTTGTACGTCAGTATGGAAATCTGAGTTTTAAATCGATTGTATCCGGATATTTTACACCGGATGGATTTTTCAAAGATCCGGGAAGACATGCTACAGCTGTTTATAATCTCTTGCAATCGGTTTGGGCTTTAGAAAAAAACAACTATCCGGTTTTAAATGCATATCCCATGTTGGGCAAATCAGGCGAGGTCCGAATGAAATCGGCTTTTCCGAATCTGGCTTTACCGGCATTTGGAGATATTAGCAATCCTTATCCGGACGGGCAATTACTAGAGCTGGCCCTGGCCTTGGATTTCATGAAGAATCGAGGAGAAGCGGAAGAGATGAGTGGACTGCTTAATTTATTGATCAAAGCGGGCGCACATAAACGCACAGAAAATTCATGGATGGGGTTGTTGTTGTATTCAGAGACTCCGGCTTCTGATCCTCTGCCTGATTCATTCTGGACAAGGACCGGTCAGATTGATTATGCGCATTATTATTTTCAGCGCAACGGCATGGATAAAAGAAACGGACTAATGATCGGAGTGCAGGGGGCTACATATTCAGGAAATCATGCAAACGGAATGAGTGCTGACTTTTACGGAGCAGGACGTGTAATGGGAGCCGATCCAGGCATTGGTCGCAATCAAAGTGACTCAATGCACATTAAATATTACAGCCAATGGGCAGCGCACAATACTGTTGTAGCTGCCGGCAGTTCCAGTCCGGAGAAAATCTATAAAGGTGGCGGTACTTCCAAATCTATCGGCCAGATTGAACTCTCAGCAATGGAGCCACTGGCCGGACAAGAGGCTGTCTCGCCCAACTGTTCCTTTATGAATACCCGTTATCTGGAACCTTATACCCGAACCAACGAAGAGCGCATGTTGTCGCTAATTCGTGTTTCTCCTACATCGGGATTCTATGTCGATATATTCCGTTCCGGAAATAAACTGTGGAACGATTATCTGTATCACAATATCGGCGATAATCTCGAACTGGTTTCTGATAAGAAAGAGCAATTGGTCATGTCTCCTGATAAAATACCAACCGTTGAACCCGATTTTCCCGGTCTGCGTTTCATTGAAAAAACACACTCGACCGGAGAATTCAAGGATGGGGTAACTGCACTCTTTACCGTGGAAAAAGGATATGCCGGTCAACCTTCGTTTATGCAGGTTTTGATGCCCGGAACTCCTAATCGTACCTATTTTACAGGTCTTTCTCCCCGTTCCGAATCATCTCTGGCACCATATGATTCTTTACCATTACCTACATTGATTGTCCATCAGATCGGTGATGCCTGGAATGTGCCCTTTGTTTCGGTCTATGAACCTTTTGTCGGAAAAGAGAACAATGTAGTAGAGTCCGTGAACTGGCTCAATCGGAGCTATCGTGGATTACAGACTGCTATCGAAGTAAAATGTAAGAATGATTTGAAATACTGGATATTGCAGTCCGTAGACCGTAGTCGTCGCGGATATGTTCCCGGCGGTGGCTTTACCGGGAATTACGCAGCTGTTTCGTTTGTCAGGGATACTCTTCAATCGGTTTATCTGGGAAAAGCATTACAGTTCTCATGCAAAGGCTTTTCCATACGGGGAGAGAGTAGCGAATGCTCTGCTTATATAACATTTGGAGACAAATATCTTGATATTACTTCAAATCAGGAACTTGAAATCAGTTGGAATGGCAATCGGGCCAAAAATGTTTATTTAATTGAAAAGGGATCTGAAGAGCGTAAAGAGATTCGTAAACCCTGGCGTCGGGGAGGATATAAGATCCCGGCGGTAAAAGAGGGTCGACTAATATTTGAAGAATAATCAGATTTATGATAAACGAAAGTCGGTGAGGTTATTTCCCAAATAATCTCACCTCTTTTTTGTATACAACGAGGATTGTTTAAACTTTAATCAGAGAATATTGTTATGAAACGAGTCTTAACTTTATTATTCATACTCATTACAATGGTGACTACATCCCTGAATGCCGCGCAAGAACCGGTAATTTCCACAGAAAAAATAACGCAGACGATTGAAGTCATAAAGCAAAAATTTGGTGAATCCCAGGCTTTCCGTATTGAACGTGGGGTGAGGAAGACAGCATTGCTTTGGCAGGAAAACGACGGCTCTCCTGAGGAATTTGCATCTTTTTGTCTGTCTGGTTTCATTGCAGATAATGCCGTTTTAGGTAAGTTCTTCGAGAGTGTATCCCGTAATATGGAGATATTATCAGGAGGTTTTAACCGTATGGGTTTGCAATTGCGTGAGCCCCTGGATCTTGACCGGGGGGGATATAGTGAAGCTGATGAGTTATTCGGCGGATACAATCCGGGAGCACACCTGTTCGAAGATCTGTATTCCAGTAAAATAGCTTTTCGCATTACACTCAATTTTCCCGAATATTCTTTGAACGAAAAAAATACGCTGGGTAAGAGCTGGAGCCGTCGTGAATGGGCCTATGCCCGCCTGGGAGACCTTTTTAAAGCACGTATCCCTGCCGGATTAATTCTTGACTATTCCACTACGCTAAATAATGCCGAGATGTATGTGGCTTCCTATAATATCATGGCCGGTTGTTTACTCGATAATAAAGGACGATCACTTTTCCCTGCCGGAATGAAATTGATTTCGCACTGGAACCTTCGTGATGAAATCAAGGCTGATTATGCCGACAAGAAAGAGGGGCTGGCTAAGCAACGTATGATTACCCGGGTGATGGAACGTATTGTCGATCAGAGCATCCCGAAAGAGGTGATTAATAATGTCGGATGCCAATGGAATCCATTTACCAATGCCTTATACCGCGAAGGAAAAGCTGTTGTAGCTACAGCGGAAAATGATCGTCGCTATCAGTTGATTCTCGATTTGTTTCATCAGCAGCAAAAGCAGGATCACTACTATTCTTCTTCACTCAATACCTATGTCAAACGTAATTTTGAGAGCGATATGGAGGTTTCGGCCGATGAAACGGAGCAGTTATTCGTCCGGTTTGTATCATCGCCACAGGTGAAGATGGTTGCTGCCGAAATAGCTAAAAAACTGGGCCGAAAACTGGAACCGTTTGATATCTGGTACGATGGATTCAAATCCCGCAGTTCGCTGGATCAGAATAAGCTTTCCGAAATGACCCGCAGTCGTTTCCCTACAGCTCAGGCTTTTGAAAAGCAGATGCCCGGGATTTTGACTGCATTAGGTTTCACTCCCGAAAAAGCGCAATATCTGAGTGACCGGATTACAGTCGATCCTTCACGCGGATCGGGGCATGCTGCCGGTGCATTGATGAAAGGAGATAAAGCACATTTACGTACCCGCATACCAGCTACCGGTATCGACTATAAAGGTTACAATATAGCTATTCATGAATTTGGTCACAATGTAGAGCAGACCCTGTCGCTTTACGATGTAGACCACTACATGCTGACCGGAGTACCCAATACAGCTTTCACCGAAGCGTTGGCATTTATGTTTCAGGGCCGCGATCTGGAATTGTTGGGTATTAAGAATAGCAATTCCGATGCTTATAAACAGGAGGTACTGGATAATTTCTGGTCTTTGTACGAAATCATGGGCGTGTCTCTGGTTGATATCCGTACCTGGAAATGGCTTTATGCGCATCCCGATGCAACAGCTTCCGGATTGAAGGCTGCCGTGATTGATATTTCCCGCGATGTCTGGAATAGCTATTATGCACCTGTATTGGGACAAAAGGATCAGATGCTTTTGGGCGTTTACAGTCACATGATTGCCTATCCGCTTTATCTGTCAGCTTACTCCTTTGGTCATTTGATCCATTTCCAGTTGGAAAAACAGATTAAAGGAAAATCGTTTGCTTCAGAAGTTCTGCGGATCTTTACCCTGGGCCGTCTTACACCGGATCAATGGATCAGAGAGGCTACCGGTGCGCCGCTTTCGGCCCAGCCTGTTCTTGACGCTGTCGATCAGGTTCTTAAATAATGCCTTTTAATGCAGATACCGATTATTTGACAATTTGTAATGCTAGCTTTTTGTTTAGCATAGGTTAGATATCCTACACTTTTTCTTTCCCGGAATTGGAAAGAAAAGAAGATTATTACAGTTATGATTAAAGAAATACAGTTGAGAATATTGCCGCAACAAGCGGTTTCCGAACAGTCCCTGAAGCAGTTGTTGTCATGTGAAATGTCGGTGCCTGTAGACCAAATCACTTCGGTGCGCGTTTTAAAGCGTTCTGTTGATGCCCGGCAACGTACGGTGTATGTTAATGTCAAATTGCGTGCTTATGTCAATGAGAAGCCGGATAATGATGAGTTTATCAGCAATGAGTATCGCGATGTGTCGGATGGGAAAGAGGTGATCGTTGTGGGGGCAGGGCCGGCCGGATTGTTTGCTGCTCTACGTCTGATAGAGTTGGGTATTCGTCCCATTGTGATTGAACGTGGTAAAAACGTTACCGATCGCAAACGGGATATTGCACTAATTAGTCGTGAGCACCTTGTTAATCCGGAATCCAATTATTCGTTTGGTGAAGGTGGAGCAGGGGCGTTTTCTGATGGTAAACTCTATACACGCAGTAAGAAGCGCGGATCTGTTGATCGTATTCTTAATATTTTATGTCAGTTTGGCGCCAGTACAGCTATTCTGGCCGATGCCCATCCGCACATAGGGACAGATAAACTTCCTGCCGTGATAGCTAATATTCGTAAGCAGATTATCAGTTGTGGGGGAGAAGTGTATTTCGAAACCCGGATGGACAAGCTGATTATAGAAAAGGGAACTGTGGTTGGTGTGGTTACTAATACCGGTGAAAGTTTTCGGGGACAGGTTATTCTTGCAACAGGCCATTCCGCCCGTGATGTCTATTATGGGTTGCATGAAAGTAATATTCATCTCGAAGCAAAAGGAATTGCAGTTGGAGTACGTCTTGAACATCCCCAGCATTTAATTGATCAGATTCAATATCATTCACCGGATGGCCGTGGAAAATATCTGCCGGCAGCTGAATACAGCTTTGTTACGCAATCCAAAGACAGAGGGGTGTATAGCTTCTGTATGTGTCCCGGTGGAGTGGTAGTCCCGGCAGCCAGTGGCCCGAATCAGGTTGTGGTAAACGGTATGTCTTCATCAAGCCGGGGTTCCCGTTGGGCTAACTCGGGTATGGTGGTCGAGATACGTCCTGAAGATTTGCCACAATATGCCATACATAAAGAGCTTGCATTGCTGAAGTTTCAGGAGCAGTTAGAGTATGATTGTTACCTCGCCGGTGGCCAGTGTCAAACCGCTCCTGCCCAACGTATGGTGGACTTTGTGAATAAACGTCCTTCTAACTCATTGCCGGATGCATCATATTCACCCGGAGTAACATCCTCTCCTTTACATAAGTGGATGCCCTTGTTTATTACTGACCGTTTACGTGACGGGTTTATGCAGTTTGGTCGGAATTCAAAAGGATTCCTCACTAATGAAGCTTTAATGATAGGCGTTGAATCCAGAACGTCTGCCCCAGTCCGTATTCCCAGGGATAGGGAAACTATGCAGCACATTAACCTGAATGGCCTTTATCCCTGTGGGGAGGGGGCCGGGTATGCCGGAGGTATTGTTTCAGCTGCTATGGATGGTGAGAAATGTGCCGAAGCTCTAGCATTGCAATTGGAATAATGATTTTGATATCAGAAATTTATAAAAGCCGGTAATCTGAAATGATAACCGGCTTTTTTGTAATATAGCTATAATGCTGTCAGGAAACCTGGCTTGATATGCAGTCTGTAAGCTTTTTATAAAAAAAATGATTGTGCTATGTTGTTGCTAATCAGTGTTTAATTTTATTTTTGCTAACATTGTGAATTTTATGGGTCAAAAATACTTGCAGATTAATGAAAAAGCATTACCTTTGCATTATAAATATCGCGGGGTGGAGCAGTTGGTAGCTCGTTGGGCTCATAACCCAAAGGTCGTCAGTTCGAGTCTGGCCTCCGCAACTTGAAAAGAGAATGCATTTTGTGTATTCTCTTTTTTTTTGTCCTTCTGATAAGTATCGGTTTGAATTTTACCGAAACATTCTAAACAGGCTTTAAAGATAAGGCGATTTTATCTCTAAGGTTCTTCTTGTAAAAATCCTCCGGATAACCCTTGCCCGGATAATCACGATTCTTCTTTTGGTGTGATTGCTAAATTACAATGGGGTAATTACTGTTGTGTTTTTTGATTCTGCTATTAATGTGTTCGGCGGTTGTTTTGGATGGTTTGTTGGGCTTTCCTGATTGGGAGGAGGTGTTTAAGGGAAAAAATAAAAGCTGCTCTCACTTTCGTTTATTCACATGAACTAAGTGAGATTGCAGCTTTCCGATTGTTGTTGTATATAGAAAGAATGAATGAGAGCGGTGATATCGCTTTTGTGTTCTAAATAAAAAGCAATGCTAATTCTTTATTTTCGTACGTAAAATTAGTTCATAAAATGATAATAGCAAAATGTTAAGGTTAAATTAACATTTAGTTTTGTGTTATTTCTCCATATTTACGGGGAGATATATTTTACGACTTAATTGTATGGTAAAATACTTTTTGAGTACAGATGGAAATCATCATTAATTCAATATCGAAGTCAGGGCATGTATTGCTAAATTCCGTGATTCAGGATATTCTGTAGCATATTGTTTGTAATGTCCTTTTGTATTATGATCGGAATCAGTATGTATAAATTACTCCATACTCTGTGATCGGCTTGTGTATCTGGAATTAATTTACTTTGATTGGCTTACTTCAGTTCTTTGTTTAATAACCTGTGATAAGCCATTTCTTCATATTTTGTTCCGGGTCTTCCCCAGTTTGAGAAAGGGTGAATGCTGATTCCTCCCCGTGGGGTAAATAGTCCTGTGACTTCGATGTATTTGGGATTCATAAGCTCAATCAGATCTTTCATGATCATGTTCACACAATCTTCGTGAAAGCTTCCGTGGTTACGAAAACTGAAAAGATAGATTTTTAAGCTTTTACTTTCCACCATCTTTTGATCGGGGATATAATCTATAAGGATAGTAGCGAAATCGGGTTGTCCGGTAATAGGGCAGAGACTGGTGAATTCAGGGCAATGAAAGCGTACCCAGTAATCATTTTCAGGATGTTTGTTGTCGAATGTCTCAAGGATGCCAGGTGAATAGGTGGTAGGATACTCTGTCTTATTACCTAATAAATTCAGATTTAAACTCATGAGTGTAGGGGAACCGGGGAGGTTTGAAGGAGCTCCCCGGTTGTAATGTTATTATACTTCTTCTGTTTGTGCTTGTTTAAGCTTAACTAGCTTTTCTCTCTTTTTGAGGTATTTCTGCAGGCCTATATTGCGCAATTGGCAAGCCGGACATCGACCGCAGCCGTCAGCCATAATACCATTGTAGCAGGTCAGTGTGTTGTGGCGGATTAGTTCTAATACGCCTAATTCATCTGCCAGTTGCCAGGTTGCTTCTTTGCTTTTAGCCATTAAAGGGGTATGGATCTCAAAATCAGCTTCCATTGCCAGGTTCAAGGTTTTGGTTGTTGCTTTGATAAACTTCTCACGGCAGTCAGGGTATCCGCTGTAGTCAGTTTGGGAAACTCCGGTCACAATATGCTTGATTCCGTATTTCTGAGCAACAATAGCTGCAAATGTCAGGAAGACTAAGTTTCGTCCGGGGACAAACGTATTAGGCAGGCCGTTTTTGGGAACTATCGGATCTACCGGTATGGATGGATCCGTCAATGATGTTTGAGTGATGGTACCTAAAACGTCGATCGAGTGGATTTCGTGTGGAACATTAGCTACACGAGCGATGGTTTTGGCTACGTCAAGCTCGAAGGCATGGCGCTGTCCGTAAGAAAAACTTACGGTTCTCACTTCTTTGAAATTTTTCAATGCCCAATAAAGGCATGTAGTGGAGTCTTGTCCTCCGGAAAAAAGCACAAGGGCTGATTCTTCAGAATGCATTATAATTCTCCGATTTTTAGAGGGTTATACGATATATTTAGGTCAAGGGTATCTGTTTCTTCAATTTTCTTTACCCATTTAACGATAAGGGTCGTTATGGGAAGAGCAATTATCTCATATGCTATTTTCATGGTTGTCTGTGTGCCAATGAGGATTAGAAGTTCCTTTTGAGGCAAAACTCCGTAAAAAGCAATAGTGAAAAATATTAATGAGTCGCATCCTTCTCCCAATAGCGTAGAAACGACTGCCCGGGTTGAAAATCCACGACCCTGAGTTGCCAGCTTCATTTTACTCATTACATAGGCGTTAAGGAATGAGCCGCACAAAAAGGCGATAAAACTTGCTATAGTGATGCGTTGTGTACTTCCTAAAATGGTGGCGAAAGCTTCCTGGTTCTCGAAAAACGGAGAAGCGGGCATTGCAATACTCATTCGAAAGATAGCTACAGCAAGAAAGTTCATTAAGAATCCCATCCAGATTATCAGCCGGGCTTTTCGAAAGCCCCAAACTTCAGCAATCACATCATTGAGGATGTATGATAATGGAAATATCAGTAATCCTGCTGTGGCATTAATTCCGAATATATTTACAAGTTTAGATTCTACTATATTGGCAACGATCAGGCAAACGGCAAAAAGAATGCCGCTTACCATGAAGGTAAGGGATACTTGTTTTTTCATTTCTTGTTTTTAACGTGGTTAGACAAGCACACGGCAGAAGAAAATATGTATTCCTCTCATTTTAAATTGCAATGCAAATGTATGAAATATTTTTGTGGTTCACAGAATAATAACATAGGATATGATAAATTAACAATGTCGAACTCTGGTGTCATGTTTTTTTACGAACGCATTTATTTGCTTCATTCCATGTAAGTTCCATTTTATTAAAATACCGTTGGCGGTCATAAAATTGTATAGCAGTCAAGTTCCCTGATTATCAGAAAACAGAGATTTTCTATAGCATCCGGAAAACAGATGATTTCTTAAAAAATAAACATCCGGTGAGTTTTTGGCCGGATGTTTATTTAACATTAAAATAAGTTGTAAGTCGTTTTTAATACGCGGAATTCTGTCCTGCGGTTTATTTGGTTGGCTATTTCCTGCTGGGGAGGGGTTAGATCTTTAATGTTTTCTTCATTCAGCTCTTCTCCTTCTTTCAGAAATGGATATTTTTCAGCCATTGCAGCATCGACGATCTTGGGTGATCCTTTGCCATATCCCTTCGGAGTAAGCCTGTCCTTTTCTATTCCTCCTTTAATCAAATAATCAATAACCGATTTAGCCCGTTCTTCAGATAACCGTTGGTTGTATTCTACCGATCCGATCATGTCGGTGTGAGCGCTCAGTTCGATCGTGATGTTCGGATTTTCTTTCAATAATTTAATCAGCTGGTCAAGTGCATCTGCCGACTCGGGGCGAAGTGTTGCTTTGTCTATATCGTAGAAGATATTGTTTACCTGTATGGGTTTGGCAAGCGGTATCAGAGTAAAGTCAGATTTATAGGCTGAATCTTTTTCCTGATCTGCTATTACAATGTTTTTGCTGCTGTTGAGGTAGCCTTTGCAGGAGGCTAATATGTAATATTTCACACCACGTTCGGCTTTGAACTTAAATGTTCCGTCTTTTTTGATGCCGGTACGGGTGTTTAATCCTTTGTTGCTAACGATATGTAGTTGGGCTTCAAGTAGGTATTGTTTTTCACCGGTCTTTACGCTTCCTTCAACAAATAGCTTGATGCTGGGGAGTTCAAATGAATAGATATGGTCGAAGCCTTTGTTGTCGCCACGGTTGGAGCTGAAGTAACCGTTTTCGTCCAGTCCGGCAAAAGTGATTCCAAAATCATCACCGTTGCTATTAATAGGTGATCCCATATTTTCTACCTTCCATTTCCCATCTTCTTGAGGAGTAGCCTTAAACAGGTCTAATCCTCCCATACCGGGTAATCCGTCAGAAGCAAAATAGAGCTCTCCGTTTTCTCTGACGTATGGGAACATTTCATTTCCGGCGGTATTGATCTGGTCCCCCAGATTTTCTATTGTTGAAACTTTACCTCCGGCTATGGATGCGCGCCAGATATCTTTGCCTCCATGTCCTCCTTTTCTGTCCGAAACAAAATAGAGAAAATCGCCTTTAGGCGAAATAGCTGCATGGGCAGTCAGCTCGGTTGAATCTTTTACGACCAGAATTCGTTGCAGTTCGCTCCAGGTTGCTTCAGAGCGTTTAGCGTAATAGATCTCGGCCGGAGAGGTTGCTTCTTCCATCGGACGGCAACGGGTGATATATAAGGCGCTATTATCCCCGTTGAAACTTACAGTACCTTCGTCTGCTGTTGTATTGATACCGCCCTCTATTGGCTTGGGAGTTTCCCATTGTCCGGCGTTATTTTTTTTTGAAACATAGATGTCGGAATTCTTTAATCCGGTCACTGCGCTTCGTTTCTTACCCGTTGATTGTTCCCGATAGGATGTAAAGTAGATTTGATCAAACTCTTTGCCCGTTAACATCGGAGAATACTCACCTTGTTTCGAATTTAATTTTCCTTCTGCCCGTACTGTGTAGCGGGTGGGATATTTTTTGAGTGTGTCGGCAATCTGACAGCCGGCTATACCCTGTTTAGCCAATTCGCTTTTAGGCTCTTTTTCCAGATAAAGATTGTATTGGCTAATAGCGGCACTGTATTTTCCCTGACGCTGGTAGAGTTGTGCTAAATGTAATCGTAGCGCAGGATCGGTTGATTTAAGTCGTACGGCAGAGTTAAGAGCCGTTTCTGAAAGTTGAAGGCGTTGAATTTGTTGTGCACAAATACCCATTTTGAGATAAACTTCCGATTTTAATGCCGGTTTGTCATAAGGCAGTTTTAGTGCCACTTTCTGGAATGTTGAATAGGCGGCATCATAGTTGCCGGCTTCGAATAGAGCATTGGCTTTTTTCAACGACGCTGTTTTACATGAAGAAATAACGAATAAAACAGACAGCAAAAAAGTATAGTGGACGATGTGAATTCTCATTCGGGTAAAATTATAGTTTAAATAAACTCTATCAGATATTAGTTTTTGACTAGCTGTGAAAAGTGAAAAACTGAATTGTCAGATGGTTAGTCTATTAACAGCAAATATACTTATTTTATTGCATTTTAGCCGGTTTTATCCGGGATATTAATATATGTTTTTAGCTGTTGAAATCCTAAAAAGCGTTCATAAGATGACCCCTTTTCTCAAATATACCTAACTTTGCGGTGTAAACTTTAGGATAATGACTTTATACGGCATTTTTATTATTTTCTTCTTTTATGTGTTGGGTGAGGTGTTGAGCAAACTAATAAACGGATTTATTCCCGGTAGCGTCATTGGAATGTTATTGCTTTTCTTTTCACTTATGATGGGATGGGTGCGTCCGGCCTTTCTGCGTCAGACGGTTTCATGGCTTACTTCCAATATGACACTATTCTTTATTCCTTCGGCTGTTGGTTTGATGGTTTCGTACACGATGATTCAGCAGAATGTCTGGGCAATTCTCACCTCACTGCTTTTTAGTACGATATTGGTGATGTTGGTAGTCGGGTGGATTCAACAAAAAATGGAGAAAAAATGATGAAAGATATTCTGACCTCGGAAATATTTATGCTGGGGCTTTGCCTTGGTGCATTTTTAACAGGGAAATGGGTGTTTGCAAGGGTAAAACATCCTCTGATGCATCCGCTGCTGATTGCAATGGCATTGGTAATACTTTTTCTGAAGCTGACAGGCATTGATTACGATACGTTTCGCACCGGAAGCCGGATTATTCATTTTCTGCTGGGACCCACGGTGGTTGCATTGGGTTATGTACTTTACGAACAGGTGAAGTATATTAAGGGGAATGCTGTTTCAATACTGGTTTCGGTATTGGCCGGTTGTATCACGAGTATTGTGAGTGTCATACTATTGTCAAAGCTTTTCGGAGCAGATACAGCGATCATTCATTCGATGACGCCGAAATCGGTTACTACTCCCATAGCACTTAGCCTTTCCGATAAAAATGGCGGAATTCCCGCTCTTACGGCAATATCTGTTGTTATTACCGGCATTTTCGGTGGCATGATTGGTCCGTTTCTTTTCCGAAAAGCAAAGATAACGAGTAAAATAGCCCGGGGATTGGCATTAGGATCTGCTGCTCATGCAATAGGAACGGCAAAAGCACTTGAATTGGGTGCGGTAGAAGGAGCCATCGGAGGTCTGGCTATTGGATTGATGGGATTTATGACCGCTGTGTTATTACCTGTTGTGGAGCGTTTGTTTTTATAATTAGCCAATTTGCTAATTAGCAAATTGGCTAATTGATTAAAGGTCAACCAATCCCTCCGGGATATCCATCAGGATAACCTTGTCATTATCGTCTATTTCACAGACGTATTCATCGCTGGCAGGGATCAGAATTTCCTGGCGTTTGTATCTGACAATAAACAGAATATTTGCAGTCGAATCATCAACTTCGATGATTTTGCCAATTTCCCCCAAATTCTTATCTACAATGGTGAATCCAATATAGTAGTCGCTTCCCGTCTCCTGTTCTTCGTCTTTCGGAACCAAAGACTTGGGGAAAAAGACCTCTTTATTAGTGAAAATTTTGGCTTGTTCTTCTGATGATATGCGGTTTAGTTTTACCAAAGCGCCATTCTCTGATCTGAAACGATAATCGTCAATAAAGAAGGGGACAAAAATACCCTCCATTTCGCAAACAAAATAGGGAGCATCTACCCGATCAAACACATCGTCGGTGAACGTAAAAGAGAGTTCACCATGTATTCCGTGGGGTTTGTTAAACTGTCCTATTTTGATAAGTTCGTCTCGCTTAATCATTTCTTAATTTGTTTTTTCTGCAAAAATATCAGGAATTTGCAGAATTGATATTAACAATCTGTTAAATAGTCTCCCAAAATAGCATTTTGCTGTGTAAAAAATGTTTTTTGAGCAATTTAACGCATTTTTTTGTTGTAATTGCAACCGATTATCTGTTTGTTTGCGTCTAACGGTCAGATGTATCACTCATTAATATCTGAATAGTATGAAAAAGTTAGTTTCGTTTATCACATTGACCCTGATGATGGTCTGTACGACCGCTTTTGCTGCGGTAGATTCATTGAACGTAGATAATGCGGCCATGGTAAATCATGTTGGTGATCCCGGGTTGGCCCGGATTGTAGAAGCCACAAGTCATTTGGAAAGTGGCAACCACTGGGATATTGTAGGATTTGCAGCTGTAGTTGCTCCTTTCGTGGCAGGTTTCCTGATTGTACTGATTGTACTGATATTCAACCATCGCAATAAAAAGGCTAAATATCAGTTGATGGAAAAAGCAATAGAAGCAGGGCGCGAAATTCCTCAATCATTCTTTGAGGAAATTAAGCCGAAAAAAACTCCGTTGCAGAGTGCATTTACCCTGATTGCAACGGGAATCGGATTGTTTTTGATGCTCTGGTTTGTGGCTGATCACGATGTGGCATTTGTCGGTGCTATTCCCCTGTTAATCGGACTTGGCAAATTGCTGGCATATAAGATGGAAGAAAAATCCTCGAAGCCCGAAGGAAATGATCAGCAAAACGGATGATCTGCTATTGGTCTCCCAAGTGGTGTTGTTTAACAGCCACAAGGCTTTTGAGCAATTGGTTCAAAAATACCAGTCGCCTATTCGTCGCTTTTTTCTGAATCATACTTTCGGCAATGAGCCATTGAGTGACGATCTGGCGCAGGAGACCTTTATCAAAGTATATCTTCACCTGCAATCCTTTAAAGGGGCAGCCGGGTTTTCTACCTGGCTGTTCCGCATTGCTTATAATGTCTATTATGACTATATTCGGAGTAGCAAACCTTTTCTGGAAACAGATTATGAGGATATTGATCCGCACACCGAAGCAGACAAACCTCACACTGATTGTAAAATGGATGTCTACTCCTCGCTTAAAGTTTTAAAGGAGGAAGAGCGGACTGCCGTTTTGCTCTTTTATATGGAGGATCTGCCGGTGGAGAAAATTTCGAAAGTTATGAATTGCCCGACTGGTACGGTGAAATCGCATTTGGCCCGCGGAAGGGATAAATTGGCTGAATATTTTAAAGGAACAGGTTATGAAATCAATTTCGGATAAAGAACTCAAATACTTCTTTGACAGTGCAAAGCAGGAAGTACCTGATCACGGATTCAGTCGTCGGGTAATTCGTCATTTGCCTGCAGATCAGAAACCCGCTAATCGCTGGATTGTGTGGTTTTTTGGCGTTCTGGGCTTGTTGATAGCCTGGGTTACCGGAGGATTGGCTGAGTTTCTAAATTACCTGGCTCTCTTTGGGCGCACGCTCGCTGAAGCTCATTTACCGGATTTCTCCTCGTTGGTGATTTATCTCATTACTCTTGGTGGGTTGATCGGCTTTTCGATTAGTATCTACCGGAAGGTGGAGCAGGAGTAAGGCGGTAGATTTTGTCGCACATGTAACAGAAATAACTAAAAAAGAACCGCAGAAGTTACAACTCTTTCTGCGGTTCTTTTATTTTGTTCCCTGTTCTTACTTACTTTACCCGGATAAATGAATCTACATCAGAGAATCCGTTGTTTTCGAGATAGCTTTTAAACTGTTTACGAGTGAACTTAATGTTGTATGTAATCGTATCGATAGGTGATTCGTTGATTGTTTCCAATGTTTTCAGCTCCTCTTCACTGGATATGGTTCCGAGTGTCAATACTCCTTTTTGTAATTTTAATTTCTGGACGAACCACGATTCTTTATCGATTCTGGAATTAAGAAAATAATAGCCTTTGAATTTCTTTAGTACATTATCTTCTGAAAAATAGAAGAGTGTGTCTGTGTTGGTTATATGCTCTATTACCGAATTACCTTCCACTTTGTAATGTTTCCGGTCTTCCGCTGACAGATCTTCCCAGTCTACGCTATCTTTCGGAACTTTTACTTCGTAATCATACCGGATGATCATACTTTTACGGTCAATTATCAGTTTGCCCGAACCATCTTTGCTGATGTATCTGCCTATCAGTTTTTTGGGAATCACTCTCAGACTGTCAACTCCTTCGGGTTGAGGTTGGTTGAAAGTAACGACTGGTCCGCAACCAATCAATAAAAGAAGAAATGCCGGAAGTATTAATATTCGTTTCATCGCTGTATCTGTTTGAGATGGTTGTGTATGGATCCATTTTATCAGCAAGAAAAAGCTTCTACATATCAAACTCTTTGGGGATTTCAAATGTTCGGGGCTGATGCAATATTTCCCGAAAGTTTTCATTTTTTTACTGTCCGAATGGCTTCTGATCGGTACAAGTGATGTTTTCACCGGGTGATACATGGAGATAACGGCAGAAATACTGGTAATATCGATACCTGTATCGGGTTTTTTCAATATCGGTTCCCCGACCGCACTCTATTCCCCCGTTAATCACATTTACAGTAGCACCAAATCCGGGAACTCTTCTATTTTCCATATCGGTTGGAGTCGGAATCCACTTTCCGGTCATAATATCGTGACAGGAGGGTTTGGGCGGTTGCGGAGTCATCCAGAACCACAAAGCAGAGGCAAAAGAGAGTACGGGATCTTTTGTCAGCAACTCTGGATGCTTTAGCAGACTATCTTTGTTTCCGAACCAGGCTTCGCTGAATTGTCCGTAATTATAGTTCCAGCTCATCTGTTTGGGACCTCTGCCGTAATACATTTTGCCGGATACCGGCGGATATAATTTATGTGTAGAATCTGTGTAGTCTAAGGGTTGTCCGTTATCTTGTTCTTCCAGAAAATACAATCCCCATTTGAAATAACCACCTTCAGCTTCAGGCCATCCGCCGCTTGTTTCCTGTGCAATATTGGCAAGGAAGGCTGCTAATTCCCGCTTGCGTATTACACTGTTCCCCTCACCAAGAAAGGAGGGGAACAGTTTGGTTGCAGCGGTAAAAGCTGCGAAAGAGTAGAAATCGACATTTTTTTTCTTATAACGGTTAGGAAACAGGGCGTTCCATTGTTTGGCATTCAGGTATTGAGTAATGTGCGATGTTGTTTGGTTCTTTTTTATCCGCATATTAAGAGGCTTTGAGGTTTGCCCGTATGCAATACTTAAAGCCAATAGAAAAAACATAAAAGACGAAGTGTACTTAGGACTCAGCATGGTTTATTTGGATTACTTTTCTCATATTTCAGAAAATATGGTCATCATATTTGCATAGTCTCTATAATTCTAAGGCTTCCAGGATCAATCCGGCATCAAAGTCTTTATCCAGATTGGGCAGGTGTTGCTCGTAGGCTTCCTGCTGAAGTTTACGGGTATACGCTTCATTGAAAAAGAACCGTCCATTGCTGATCACATAGTTTAGAATAAAGAATCGGTATGCCTCTTTCATAAAGAGTACTTCATTACGTGTCAGAGGAAATACCTTGTGGTATTCTTTCAGGAAGTTCAGGAAACGGGGTTCGTTGAGCTGTGAAAACGTATAGGAAAAGTCGGTTTTATCGCCAATATCGGAGCAGACGCGACTGAAAGAATAAAAATCGAGTACACGTGAGCTCATCCTGAACCAGTCATAATCCCAGCGTGAAAAAAGGGTATTGTTGTCCCGAACCGAAAAGTTGCCGATATTCCAGTCCACAAAAACGGGGATCTTAATGAACTCATTGTAACCCAGATTGATTGCGTTTTGCAAAAAGATATGACAGTGCTCTTTAATCAGGTTATTGTATCCTGCAAACTTGATCTTACTGTCTGATTTTTCCAGCCTGCGGAGCAAGTGGTGGATATCCATGATTAATGTTTTGGACGATTTGGGCAATACCGGGGTCATTTCATCACATATTTTATGAAACTTCGCAACTTCTTTTCCCAGTATACGCACCTGATCGTCATTGAGTCGTTTGGGTAATGTGTTTTTCACCCGTACAGCCCGGTAAAAAACCATCCATACGTCAATAAATTCATCTTCATGACGGTACAGGTAAAGATGATCTCCTTTCATCAGTGAACTGGATAGAAAATGATCGTAAGGGCGCTCCAGATTATTTGCCATTACATTGATGATCTGGTGATCTTCTTTGAAATTTTCGAATTTGCCGAAATTAGAAACCTTGGCAAATACGAAGGTCTTATCGGTAAATGTTATTCGGAAAACCTTGTTGGTAGAAACATTTACGCTCAGGTCTTCGATTTTGCGGATTCTGCGTTTGGGATTGTAGTTGTACCAGCCTTTTTCAATGATGGGTACCAGATTTACGTTAAAGCTCATAATGTGTTTATCAGATAATGTGTGTAAAAATAAGCAATAATCGCGGAATCCGAATTTCAGAATCGTGATATTTTATTGAGTAATTTATTCTACCGGAATGAAAAACAGCGGTTGTGAAACACTTATAAACCGATAAATAACATATCTTTGTGTTACGTTATACGGAAAAAGTAACACTATGGCTGTAAATAGATTTGGAGTATCATTGGAGAGTGATTTGTTGGAGGCGCTGGACGAATATGTACTGGCAAATAAATTTCCTAATCGCTCACAGGCAATTCGTCATTTGATCGAAAAGAATATTGTAGAGCGTAAATGGCAATGCAACAATATTGTAGCGGGAGCTATTGTTTTAATTTGCAGTTTCCGCAAAACAGACTTACAAACCAAACTAACGGAAGTGCAAACCGGATATACAGATTGTATTTTATCGGTTCAGCATTTCTTCCTGACAGAGGAGAAACTTCTTATAGTCATTTCAGCAAAAGGGCCTTCTTTCAAACTAACCGAACTGGCGGATAATCTGATCGCTTTAAAGGGTATTGAGCATGGGAAATTAATCATGAGTAAGGTCTGAAACATAATCTTATATATTCAACTCTTTTATTAACACCTTAAAATTTACCGGATATGAACTCACAAATTATGATTCTGAGTCTTACTGCAGCCTCACTGGGTTTTATACATACGCTTTTAGGTCCGGACCATTATCTGCCCTTTGTTGTACTCTCTAAAGCCCGAAAATGGAATTATGCCAAAACAGTCTGGATAACCATTCTTTGTGGCCTCGGGCATATCGGGAGTTCGGTCCTGATCGGATTTATCGGAATTGCCCTGGGAATAGCGGTGTCCAGACTTGAATACCTGGAATCATTCCGTGGAAATATTGCCGGATGGTTGTTTATAATCTTCGGATTCATCTATGGTATTTGGGGGATAAAGCGTAGTCTCAGAAATCAAAAGCATACCCATTTCCATTTTCACCGGGGGGGGGTCAGGCATACACACGAACATGATCATCATACAGGACATCTTCATCCTCACCTTCAACAAACCGACAATTGCGATGCGGAACTCTCGTCAACTGAAAAAACAAAATATAAGAACCTGACTCCCTGGTTGCTGTTTGTGATTTTTGTATTTGGCCCATGTGAGCCCTTAATCCCTTTGTTAATGTTTCCCGCCAGCCAGCATAGCGTTTCGGGAGTTGTCTGGGTGACCTCCGTGTTTGGTCTTACCACCATTGTGACCATGACAAGCCTGGTCGTATTAATGACTTTCGGGATATCATTTTTCCATTTTCAGAAACTGGAGAAATATACGCATGCATTAGCCGGCGCCGCAATCTTTTTCAGCGGTTTAGCCATTCAGTTTTTAGGTTTGTAGTACAACGAAAAAATAACATTTGTCATTAACCCCGATAAAATAAAAGGAAGGCATGAATCTACAGGATAAATATGAACGTTTAAAAGCGATAATCGCAGAAGCAGGAAAAGTAGCCGTAGCCTTTTCCGGAGGGGTAGACAGTACCTTTTTGTCAAAAGTCTGTCACGATGTTTTGCAGGAAAATGCGATTGCCATAACATTGGTTTCTCCAATGAATGCAAAATCGGAGATGAAAGATGCCGATGAGATGGCAAAAGCGATCGGCATAACCCATTATATGATTCAAGATGGAGAAATTGAAGATGTGGTCGCTGCAAATCCGGTGGATCGGTGCTACCATTGCAAGAAGATTGAATTTTCAAGAATACTTGAAAAAGCGATGGAATGTAGTATCCAAACCGTATTCGACGGATCTAACATCGATGACTTATCAGATTACCGGCCTGGTCTAAAAGCCCTTCAGGAACTAAAGATTCAGAGTCCATTACGTGAAGCAGGCCTTACAAAAGGAGAAATTCGCCAGTTATCGAAAGATCTGGGATTGAGAACCTGGGACAAACCTGCATTTGCCTGTCTGGCCTCGAGAATCCCTTACGGGGAAAAGATTACCTCCGGGAAACTCTCTAAAATTGATCAGGCAGAGGACTATCTCCGAAGTCTTGGATTTATACAATTCCGGGTTCGTTCCCACGGAGACCTTGCCCGCATAGAAGTTGCCCCTGAGGAGCGATTCAATTTATTCGATGAAAATAAACTCGATATGATCTCCCGTCAACTTAAGTCGTTTGGATACCTCTACGTTTGTATGGAACTGGAAGGATACAGAACCGGCAGTTTGAACCGGGAAATTGCAAAACCTTAACGCTATGACTGAAAACAGCATTCACGCATTACTCTCCGATGTCAAAAATGGCAAAGTTGAGATCCCGCAAGCCATTGAGCAATTAAAACATTTACCGTTTGAAGATCTCGGTTATGCCAAAATCGATCATCACCGGGAGATAAGAACCGGTTATCCCGAAGTGATATTTTGTCCCGGCAAAACCATACCTCAAATCAGAGGGATTATCGAAAGCATTCTGGTCAAAAAGAATAATATACTGGCAAGCCGCGCGAGTGTAGAGATTTATGAAGCGGTCAGGGATCTGGCTCCGGATATCGAATATTACCCTGAGGCGCGTAGTATCTTTATCCAACAGGTAGAGATCCGGAAAAGCCGGGCAAAGGTGTTGGTTGTGAGTGGCGGTACATCTGATATCCCCGTGGCAGAAGAGGCGGTGGTAACCGCAGAAAAACTGGGCTGTACTGTCGAGAGACTTTATGATGTGGGTGTTGCCGGTATACACCGTCTGCTTGCACACAGGCATAAAATCCATGAAGCTCAGGTGATTATTGCCGTGGCTGGTATGGAAGGTGCACTGGCCAGTGTTGTGGGCGGACTTTCCGATAAGCCTGTGATCGCTGTTCCTACAAGCATCGGGTACGGTGCTAACTTTGGTGGTCTTGCCGCTTTACTGGCTATGTTAAACAGCTGTGCCAGCGGTGTGGGAGTTGTAAATATCGACAATGGATTTGGTGCCGGTTTTCTGGCTTCCACCATTATCCGACAAATTGAATTAAACTCGAAATAATATGGAAAACAGAGTACTCTATTTTGATTGTTTTTCCGGTATCAGTGGTGATATGACTATTGGTGCTTTACTGGATCTGGGTATTGATCAGGCCGAATTTCTTGCGCGCATGCAGAAAATAAAACTAGATGAATTTGATCTTGAAATAAACAAAGGAATTAAGAAAGGCATTACGGGAACTGACTTCACCGTACATCTCAGAAGGCCGGAGGAAGGAGAGCCCGGAACCGGTGAGTCAGACCATCATCATCACCATGAACATACACATGTTCATGACCATATACACGGGCATAACCATCATCACCTTCACGAACCTGCGCATGGGCATCATCACGGTCATTCGAGGAACCTGAAAGACATCTCTCTGATCATCGATAACAGCGATCTAAGTGAATTTGTCAAAGAGACCAGCAAACGTATCTTTCAGATTGTGGCTGTTGCAGAAGCTAAAATACACGGCAAAACAGTGGATGATGTTCATTTTCACGAGATTGGAGCCGTAGACTCTATTGTCGATATTATCGGTGCCGCCATTTGTATCGAGATGTTGCAGGTTGACGAAATCATCAGCTCTCCGTTGAACCTGGGTAGTGGATTTGTACATTGTGAGCATGGGATTTTTCCGGTTCCCGCACCTGCGACGCTGGAAATCCTGAAAGATGTACCCGTGTATAGTAAGAATGCTCAGAAAGAGTTGACAACACCTACCGGAGCCGCTATCATAAAAGCACTTTGTAATGACTTTGGAACTTTACCTGAATTGTCTATTGAGAAAATCGGATACGGTCTGGGTAAGCGGGATATGGAGACCCCAAATGTGTTAAGGGTAATCATCGGTAAAAAAAAAAGCTCCATTCACTGTTGATGTTGGAAACAAACATTGACAATATGAATCCTGAGATCTATTCCTATTTATTTCCAACCCTTCTCAACAACAATGCATTGGACGTGTTTGTCACTCCGATTATTATGAAGAAGAACCGTCCGGCAAATAAACTGAGTATCCTGTGTAAGGAGGAACATGCCGGGCAGCTTGAGGATATCGTTTTTAGAGAAACACCAACCCTGGGAATCAGAAAGTACCGTGTTGAACGGGATGAACTCAAACGAAAATTCGAAAAGATAAAAACCTCCTTTGGGGAGTTGACTGTAAAGCTTGCTTACCGGAATGGCGAACTCCTGAAATTCTCTCCCGAATACGAAGAGTGCCGTGAAATAGCAGAGCAAACCGGAGTCCCTTTGTTTCAGATCTATAGTGAAGTTAACCGGATCGCAAAAGAGAAGTTTTTGTAATCCATTTTTTTATTGAATAAAAGCTTACCTCTCGATCTGTTGTCATTGTACACCTCTTTTTCTTACACCTCGCTCAAATATTCGGTTTCATAGCAAGGGTTGGGAGTACTCACCGATTCACTTCCCGTATAATCTTCAAATAATGTTATGTATTGGTTTGGCTATAGTTCATTTTAGCTTTAAACAATCGAAATATTGAAGTTCAACTGATATATTACTGATATAAAATAACCTTTATGAAGGGTATATTATACCAGTATTATATCAGTTTTAGACCAGTATTATATCAGTATTATTATAAAATGAATCTATACCGGACTATATCGAGACCATAGCTTAAAGTATGGCAAAGTCCAGGCGATTTTGAGAGTCTCAAAATTCCGGTTTCGGGTCTGTATATTCACCGTATTGGAATTATAACTTTGAAGTTCGTTTAATTTTGTTTTTGGAAAGGAGATGTATATCTTTGCTGACCGATAAATCTGAGTTGTATTTAACCTTAAATGTTTCTCTGTAAATAAAGTTCTGATATGGCATATTTTTGTCATATGGAGAATTGAATCCTCCTTCATCTATTGAAAATACCGCACAAAATGAAATATAAATTATTTGTTTTGCTTCTCTTTCTTACAACATTTGTATCATACCCGTCTAATGTAAAGTTTTACAGTGTCAACTCTTTGTATGGAATCTCGATGCGGGAAGTGGCCTCTGTTTGCAAAGACAAAAACGGATTTATATGGGCATCTACCAAAACGGGGATTTTAAGACTTGCCGGAGATGATTACCGGATTTATCAGCTTCCTTATGAGAATACGGATATTATTTCTGTAAAACTTACATATTCAAATCCGGGATTATTGGCCTATAGTAATAACGGTCAGTTATTTCACTACAATGCTATATATGACCGCTTTGATTTGATGGTCAATCTTTCCAGGGTTTTGAAGAACCAATATTTAGGTGTGTGCAACGTACTGGTAGATGAAACCGGAAGTTATTGGCTCTCTACTTCATTTGGCTTGTTTCGCTACCGGAAGGGACGTCTGACTCTAATTAAAGAAAAAGATGATGTTAGCTATATTGCCTGGTGTGATCCAAATAATCTGATTGTTGCAAAAACACAAGGTATCTGTTTGTTAAATAAGCAGACAATGAAAATGAGGTGGCTATACAAACACACGAATAAATCGGCATTTCGGGTTGATAAGCTTATGTACGATAGCCGTGCGAAAAAACTTTGGATTGGAACAGTCGCTAATGGCTTGTTTTCTTTTGATATGAAGAAGCAAAGTCTAACAGCAATTCAGATAACAGCTTTTCCCAAACAACCCATATTGGCAATTGAGGAGAATTCTGATTCTACAATATTAGTCGGGATTGACGGCCAGGGGATCTGGGAATTGAGCAAAAAGGGGAACAGAGTACTGAATGTATATAAAGAGGATGTTGATAATCCGTCATCACTTCGGGGGAATGGTGTTTATGATATTTTCAATGATAAAAATAAACGCATTTGGACTTGCACTTATAGTGGTGGAGTCTCTTTTTTCAGACATACATCTCCATTAGTTGAGCAGATTACACATACGGTAAATAATCCAAATTCTTTAAGAAACAACAATGTAAATAAAACTATCCAGGATAAAAGAGGGAATATCTGGATGGCTACAGATAATGGCATAAGCTGTAAAGAGGCCGGTTCAGGTAAATGGAAAACATATTACTCAAATAAAGCAGAACAAGCCCAGGTATTTCTTTCGTTGTGCGAAGATAATCAAGGCCGGATTTGGGCCGGCACTTATTCTTCCGGTGTTTATGTGTTGGATGAACAAACTGGCAGAGAATTGGCTCATTATTCTAAGGGAGCCAACGGGACGTCGATTGATTGTGATTTCGTCATGGATATTTATAAAGATAGCCAGGGTGATATATGGTTGGGTGGTGTTAAAGGAAAAATTATATGTTATCAAGCTAAAGAAAATAGTTTTCGAATATATCCCAATGAACCTATTTATGGTTTTGCAGAATTATACCCTGGTAAAATTTTATTGGCCTGTACATACGGATTAACAGTGTTAGATAAGAAATCCGGGGGGATTGAGCATTTACTCGATGGGTATCTGGTTCAGGATGTGATGGCTATAAAAGATGATATCTGGATTTGTACCAGTGGTGAAGGCCTGATCCGGTATAATCTAAAAACACATAAAACACAAAAGATTAAAACAACATCCGGCCTGCCATCTAATTATGTAAATAGTATAATGTCCGCTGATGGCTATTTTTGGCTGGGTACAGAAAACGGGTTGTGTCGGTTGAATCCGAAGAATATGGGGGTACTTACTTATAATTCTATTTATTCGTTGTCTCATCTCTCTTTTAACCGGGGTTCAAATTGTCAACTCCGGGACGGTCAACTGATGTTAGGGACCAATAACGGGGCTGTCCATTTTTTTTCAAATGCGTTGACGAGACTTCAAACACAAGGCTCAATCTATTTTCAAGAGTTGACTTTGGCGGGCCGTTCTATTCGAGGAACACTCGATGTTCCTTTGGATAGTCTGCAGGAATTATCACTAAACTATAATCAAAATACACTGAATCTAGAGCTGTTATCTCTCGGGGATGTTTCAGGGGCTAAGTTTTCCTGGAAATTGGAGGGACTTGACAATAACTGGAGCCAGCCTTCGGGTAACCGCTTTGTAAACTACTCGAATATTCCAAGCGGTGATTATGTGTTGAAAATACGATTGTACGATAGTTCTCTTTCGAAGGTAATTGCAGAGCGGACATTAGATCTAACCATTGTTCCTCCGTTCTGGAAAGCCTGGTGGTTCCGGCTTTTATTGTTTGCACTTATAGCGGGCATCATCTACTTTGTTCTGAATTATTATATTGAACGACTCAAACAACAACATACCGAAGAAAAAGTACGCTTCTTTACCAATACAGCTCATGATATAAGAACTTCACTGACATTAATTAAAGCACCTATTGAAGAGCTGACGAAAGAAATCAATCTTTCCGATATCGGACGGCATTATCTTGCACTGGCTACAGAGCAGACAAGACGTCTATCTACAGTAGTAACCCAATTGATGGATTTTCAGAAGGTGGATATCGGCAAAGGACAATTGGTTCTCAGGATGGTCGATATTGTGGAGTTGGTCGGGCAACGTCGGCTAATGTTTGAATCCTTTGCAAAAAGTAAAAATGTAGATCTGCAATTTACCCCGGATCAGGATTGTTATCAAACTGCCATTGACGAGTCAATGATGGAAAAAGTGATCGATAACCTGATCTCTAATGCAATAAAATATTCTTATCCGGATAGCCAGGTACAGATTACGCTGAAATGTGAGCCCGAAACCTGGACACTCGAAGTCAAAGATCAGGGTATAGGGATCAGTAAGAAGGCGCAGCGCCAGTTATTCAAAGAATTTTACCGGGGTGAGAATGCGATAAATTCAAAAATAGTAGGATCAGGGATCGGTCTTCTGTTGGTAAAAGATTATGTAGCGATGCATAACGGTTATGTCAGCTGTGAAAGCCAGGAAAATGTCGGTTCTGCTTTTAAAGTTGTAATTCCGTTTAAAGAGGTTTCAGAAGAAGAGGAAACATTGAATGCCGAAGTGAAAAAGTCGATGCCTTATGTGGCTACGGAAGTTGAATCTCAACCGCAGATCCGGGAGGAAGAGTTACCGAAGCGGGAAATGCGGATTTTGATCGTTGAAGACAATGACGATCTCCGTAACTTCATGCAATATCCGCTACAGGCTGATTTTGAGGTTTTGTTAGCCGGGGATGGAGCAGAGGCCTGGGATATTATTCAGAAACAGTTACCAGACCTGGTCGTTTCCGATGTGATGATGCCGAATATGGATGGATTTGAACTTTGCAGATTGATGAAATCTACATATGAAACTTCCCATATTCCACTCATATTGCTTACAGCTCTTACCGGGAAAGCAGAGCAGTTACAGGGATTGGGGCTGGGGGCCGATGATTATCTGACCAAACCTTTTGATATGAGTTTACTCGCACAACGGATAAAGTCTATTATCCGGAACCGGGAGGCGGTCAAAGAAAAGGCTTTGAAATTGATAAAGTTAAGTGATACTAACAATGAGCAAATTCTGGCTAACGAGCTAAATGACAAGTTCGTGAAGAAAATGTTGGATGTGGTTCGGGAAAATATATCAAATCCGGAATTTGGAAAAGAAGACTTTGCGTCAGCAATGAATGTCAGTCCTTCATTGCTTTATAAAAAAGTAAAAGCTCTTACCGATCAGTCACCTACCGATTTTATCAAGACTGTTCGGTTGGATTATGCCCTGGAGTTATTACAAACCCGAAAGTATAGCGTTACCGAAGTCAGTGAGTTATGTGGATTTTCTGCAATCGGATATTTCAGTACCGTGTTTAAAAAGCATTTTGGAAAATCACCAACCGAAATATAAAATATCTCTGGTTTGTATTTCTTTTTAGCCTTATAAACAAGGGCGTGTCCCAAAAGTCTTAATTGAACGCGAAGGCGCAAAAATGCGATGGTAACCCACCCAAAACGTTATAGAGCCATGTAATTGAATGTAATTACTTTGCATCTTAGCGACTTTGCGTTTTGTTTAACTTATTTGACTTTTGGGACATCCCCTTTTTTTTATAAAGTGGTTCGTTGATCTGTTTGTCGATAGATTGATTCGTTTTGTTTTTGCTAAAGCGTTGTAGAGCAAAGTGTGGGATTGTTCATGTGATTGAGATTGTACCTGTTTTTGTTGATTGTGTCTGTTTTTAGAAAATAAATATCTGGAATCGTAAAAACACTATTGTTACGATATCTTATTTTAGCCTTCCGATTGTTTGATCTTAAATTATTTAGATAGGCACATCGTACTAATCAATAAATCAATACCTCATGAGAAAAATTGCAGTTATTCTTGCTGTTTCTGCTTTGTTTGTATCTATCATATCGAAAGCAGAGGAAATAATATCGAACGGATTTATATTTCCCGATTATCAGAAAGGAAAAGTTTACTTTAAAAATAATGAAGTGACAGAGGCATTACTCAATTATGAAATTGTCGCCAAGCAGATGCTTTTCAAACAAAATGATATTGCATTGGTGCTGGGTTTACCTCAGGCAACAGATTCTGTTGTAATTTCAGGCCGTGTGTTTGTTTATTTCAAGGGAAATGAGTTTTTTGAGAAAATATCCGTAGGAAAAGGTGATGTGTATATACAGTATAATTCAACTTTATTGCAGGATGCAAAAGAGGCAGGTTATGGAGGTTATTCGCAAGTGTCAAATACTAAATCTATAGGTTCGTTGTCGTCTCTTGATGGCGGACAAACAATTAGTCTTACTCACTTATCCGCAAAAGAGCGTTTTAAAATAAAAATGGTTTATGTGTTTTGGATCAAAAGAGGTGATCAGTTTATTAAAGTGAACTCCCGGAACCAGATATTTAAGGCTTTTCCGGAGAAAAAGCAACAAATACAATTGTATCTGGATTCTCATAAAACCAGTTTTGAAGATTTAGATGAAGTGAAGAAGTTGTTAGATTATTGTTTCTAAACGAGACGTTGCTATGTCAATATGTTGCCACGTAATCAAAAAATGAAACTTATGCGTTTTTAAGTCTTTGCATTGTAGCGTTATAAAAAGAAAAACGATTAAAAGAGGATGTCAGATCAAACCTGACATCCTCTTTTTTTAGTGTCCATTAGAAGTTCTGTATGCGAGTCGGATATAATTTTTAATGTTGTATTTATTTCTATTTGTGGTTGTTAGAGTGATTTGCGTGAGTTATGTCTAAAATTGGAAACCAAATATCTTAATTCAAAAATCCCAAAGAGCCCACCTGTCTATCTTCGTGATGTGAAATTTCTATTGATTGTTTTTATTTGAAAATAGGTAGGTATTAGTAGAGCACTACGACTCCATGGTTATGGCAAAAAGAGTTTTAATTAGTTAGGTTAGGTATTTAAGTACGTAGTGGCAATTAGATTGGGGTGATTTATCACTCCAATCTAAATTTTTTATTGACCAGCTGTTGAACAAACGAATGAATTTAACAGCAATAGAGAAGGTCTCTCTTTTACCAAATATCCGGAATCAATGAAGATTTACACTTTATACTGAATAGAAAAGAGGTTTTCTATTCAATAGATACCATGTAAAGAATACACATTATATATATTATATGAGAAAGAAAATAATAACAATTCTTCTAGGTTCAGGCTGTTTTTTGTTTCCAGCGTTTAGCTTTAGTCAGTCTTCTTCGTTAAAAACATTTGTGAACCCTGTAATTCCCGGAGATCATTCCGATTGTACACTCACCCAGGTTGGAGATCATTTTTACACCACGGGGTCATCCTTTAATCCGACTCCGGTAATATATCATTCGACAGACCTGGTTCATTGGGAAGCAATTGCCCAACCGGTTTCCGCAGAATGGTCACTTTACGGTGATGCTCCGAGCGGCGGTTGCTGGGGTGGTCAGATTGTTTTTCTATAACAACAAATATTGGGATTTCTTTTCCAGAGCCAATACAATGTATTTTGTTACCGCAGATAAACCGGAAGGTCCATGGAGCATGCCGGTGAAAGTTAATAATCCGACACGGCTTCCTTATGGGCTTGGTTATGATAATTCTATTTTTATCGATGATGACGGCAAATGGTATATGATTGTCAAGAACGGACAATCCAATAACGGAATCGTTGAACTGGATAAGACCGGACAACCGACAGGTGTTGTCTATGATCTTACCTGGTTAAATCCCGGGGACTGATAAACATCCATTTAGTTGGGCGGAAGGACCAGTGATGTGTGGAAACACAATGGTTACTATTACTATTCATTTGCCCGTGATGTGTCAGGGGGGCAGAAAGTAATGAGGAGTAAAATCCTGACAAAGGATAAATCTGCGTGGACGACACCGGTTGATATGTTTGATGAGAAAGATCCGAATAAACCCAATGCAGTTTTCTTCGGCCCGAACCACGCTTCTGCGGCAGTACATTTAAAAGATGGTACAAGCTGGCTTATGCATCCGGTATGGGCAAGGGCAAATAATAATGAATGGTATGGCCAGGGGCGCCAGGGATTAGTAAATCAGGTCCGGTATGAAGCGGATGGGAGTGTGTTGGCCGATTATCCCGGTTAATCTGGTCAAGAATGCACCGAAGTTGCCATCAAGCGGTATTCCCTGGATGGTTCCGAAATCAGACTACTTTACCGCTCAGAAACTAAATCCAGAGTGGTCATTCCTGGGACGTACCCCATCTTCCCTTTACTCGCTTACAGCCAGACCGGGTTGGTTGAGATTAACACCTAAAAGCAGAACCAAAGCAAATACTGTTATTAAAACAGATGCGGAACATAACTATTCGTTGATTACGCGGGTAGATTTTAAACCGGATTCTGCATCGGATGAAGCCGGCTTGAGACTCATGAATGGTCTGGAGAATTTGTCTGTGAAAATTTATTCCACTTTGAATAGCAAAGGTGAAAAAGTTATCCGCTTTAGTTATGACAAGGACTCAATACGACGCTGCAAATACCTCGCAGAGTAATGTAGTGTGGGTGAAATTAGAAAGAGTAAATCATGAAATCAGCGGATTTTTCAGTACAGATGGAGTCAAATGGATTCCTGTAGGTCATAAAGTTAATGTAGCAGAATTGGATCGTTTTACCCAGAATTATAATGGCTGGTGTGGCAACAGGCAGGGTTTATACGTCCAGGGTAGCCGCTATGCCGACTTTGATCTCTATATTTACCGGGATGCCTATACACCGATTTTAGCAGAATGTCCGGCCAATCAATCCGGGACTCAGAAAACCACTTTGTCTGACGGCACCACTTTGCTTGATGAGATTCACAATAATGATTGGGCCTTATACGCCGGGGTTGAATTTGGAAATAATGAATATAAAAAGTCCTCGGGCCAGGTTGCAATATCGGCGTCTTGCCCAGGTAAAGGGGGCGTTGTAGAAGTCTGGTTGGGTTCGGTTGGTACCGGAAAGAAAATAGCCACCTGTAAAATTAGTAATACAAATGGCTTATCTGAAGTGAAAACTTTTACAGCTAAGACTGTCCGCACTACGGGTAGACATGATGTTTATCTGAAGTTTGTAGGTGAAAACGGGGATAAATTGTTTGCAATAAAAGATCTTGTTTTTACAAACAGCTAACCTGGTCATATTATTTCTTAGCCGAAGAGGATACTGACAGAATAATTGATGTGTTGTGTTTGAGTGTGATTATGTTGATGTATATCAGTTAGTTAGTGTTGGTTTTGGCTGGGTGTTTATTAAGGGTATTTATATGGGGAAAGTGTTTCATCAGACTCAAAATCCGGTTGAATATATTCGTATCTATATTTGGAAAAAGAATATCTAATATCAAAAACCAAAAATAGGTGTGTTGATTAATTTCACGATGTAAATGACAACATAGAGTCTATATTTATGAAAAGCTACCCCAAATGGACATTGCTTACAGACTGAATCTATAATGAAAAACCCTTTTACCCTTATATTATGAAAACCTTAGAAGATTTGAGAAATCTACTGCAAAAAAGCGAATCAATAGAGGAAGCTATTGCAATCCGGATTAAAATGATTGAATTGAGACGAAAGTTTAAGAGTGATAATGACTCTGGTACTCCAATATCAGACTTATTGGAGCGAATTTATCAGGGCAAGAAATTGTCAATCGGATTCTGAATATAATCGACGAATTTATTTACGGGTTTCTATTGCTTTGATCTATCAGGGCATTTGAATTCTATTGTTAATCTTAAAAATAATCATGTTATGTACAGAGTAAAAGACGATGGTTGATTCCCCCACTGGAGTTATGTGAAATTTAGAAGTATAATCAGTTTTGATTTACGACTAATCGTAAAAGTAGATTTCATAAACGCTAATTGAAGCAAATCAATTTAACAAGTTAATTAATAAAACAATGAAGAATTTATATGGAATTCTGTCAATAGAGTTTCTTTTTTTACCAAAGAAGAGAATGAAACTGACAGCTATGTTTCTCTTGTTCCTGCTTCTCTGTAGTTCTGCACTTGTAGCTCAGAACAAGCGGGTGATAAAGGGACGGGTTCTTGACGATAAAAAAGAGCCTTTGATTGGTGCAACAGTTGTGATTAAGGGGCTTAAAACAACCGGTACAGTTACGGATATCAACGGTCAGTTTACGTTGAGTGTTCCAGACGGTAACCAAACTCTGATAGTTTCTTATGTAAGTTTTCAAACGCAGGAGATAAATATTTCCGGAAAAAACTCGGTTACTGTTGTATTACAAAGTAGCAGTCATACAATGAACGAAGTTGTAGTCGTCGGTTTTGGACAACAGAAAAAAGCAAGCGTTGTAGGTTCTATTACTCAAACATCTGGTAAAGTATTGGAACGCGCTGGTGGTGTGTCAAGTTTAGGTGCAGCACTAACTGGTAATCTTCCGGGAGTAACGACCATGCAAACGACCAGTAAACCAGGAGAAGAAGATCCGCAAATTATTATTCGGGGGATCAGTTCATGGAATAATAGTAGCCCTCTTGTTTTGGTTGATGGTGTAGAACGCGCTATGAGTAGTGTGGATATTAATTCAGTGGAGTCAATATCTGTTTTGAAGGATGCATCTGCAACGGCTGTATATGGTGTGAGGGGTGCTAACGGAGTTGTTCTTATTACGACCAAGAGGGGTAATGAAGGTAAGGCAAAAGTAGAAGTCGGATTCAGTTCAACGGTGAAAGATCCATCAAAACTTCCGGGGAAGTATGATGCTTACGATGCTCTTCAAATCAAGAATAGAGTTATTGAGTATGAATTGAATAACAGACCGGAGGGTTGGAGTTATATCAGATCTCAGAGTTTTATCAATAATTATCGTAATCAAACAACTCAGGAGCAAAGAGAACGATATCCTAATATTGATTGGCAGGATTTGATGTTCAAGGATTACGCCATGTCATACAATGCAAATGTAAACGTATCCGGGGGAACGAAATCTGTAAAATATTTTGCAGCCGTCGACTTTTTGAACGAAGGTGATGTCGTAAAGTTATTACCTAACGATAAGGGTTATGAGTCCGGATATGGATATAACAGAGTAAACTCCAGAGCAAATCTTGATTTTCAGTTAACAAATTCAACAACATTCAAGGTAAACCTTTCTGGATCATATGGCCAGAAGAAACAGCCATGGAATGTAATCACTGAAGGTTACATGTGGGCGGGGGCTTATACTACACCAGCGGATCTTTTCTATCCTCTATATTCAGATGGATCATGGGGGTATTGTGTTCCCAATCAGGTAGACGGGGTGAATTCAGCCATGAATCTAGCACTTGGTGGAGCTGAATACCGAACCACAACGCGTATTGCAACTGACTTTAATCTTAACCAGGATTTAGCGATGCTTGTTAAAGGCTTGTCTGCGAAATTTACAGTTTCATTGGATAATAGTTTCCTTGAAACTCAGAGAGGTGTAAATAATGGCGGCTCAGAAGCAAAACAAAAATATATTGATCCGGTTACAGGTGTTACAACTGTAAAGAATACGAATGACGCGCTTACAAACTTTGATTATTATCCTACACGAAACTGGACTACCAATGCCGGGGCAATGGATAATGGGCAAACATATCGTAACCTGAACTATCAGACTCAGCTTTTTTATGCGAATCGTTTTGGCGACCATAATGTTACGGCTATGGGTAACTTTGCCCGTCAGGAACTGGCTTACGGTAGTGATATCCCGACATACCGGGAAGACTGGGTTTTTCGTACTACTTATGGTTTTAAAGACAAGTATTTCCTAGAGTATAATGGAGCATATAACGGCTCTGAAAAGTTTGCCAAAGAAAATCGTTTTGCTTTCTTTTCTTCAGGAGCACTCGGATGGATGATTTCAGAAGAGAAGTTTATGAAACCTCTAACTTTTCTGGATATGTTGAAGCTGAGAGTCTCATATGGTAAAATCGGAGATGATAATGTTAATGGCCGATGGTTGTATATGGATACTTATACAAACACTACAACACAATCAGCAATGACTACTTTGATTAGCAATTTTGCCGCGTCAAATCCATCGGAGGTAAGTCCCTATAAATGGTATACACAAACTCAGTTGGCAAATCCATCCATTGCCTGGGAGACTGTAACTAAAAAGAATCTTGGAGTCGATTTTTCTTTCTTTAAAAATCTGATAGCCGGTAGTCTTGATGTTTTTCGTGATTTTCGCGAAAATATCATCATTAACGGGGCAGACAGATCCGTGCCGTCATATTTAGGATTTACACCTCCCCGTGCCAATGTAGGTAGCGTAAAAGTAAATGGATATGAATTGGAGCTTCGTTTCAGTAAAGTGCTGAATAAAGATTTGCGTTTATGGGCAAATACAAGCATGACTCATGCAGTTGATAAAGTAATAAACCGTGATGATCCAGCTCTTTATCCGGAATATATGAAGCGATCAGGTTATCCCGGTAATCAGGTTAAGACAACGCTTAGTCATGGTTATTATAATACCTGGGATGAATTGTACGGAAGTACAGCTTTTGAAAGTCTGGATACCAAAATACCCGGAAATTATAGAATTGTTGATTTTGACGCAGACGGTATAATTAATGGAGATAAAGATAGAGTTCGTTATGGCTATCCTACCAATCCTCAGAATACCTATAATGCTACCATTGGTGTGGATTGGAAAGGGTTTAGTGCTTTCGTTCAATTCTATGGTGTAAATAATGTGAGTCGTTATGTTGGTGTGTCAAGTTTTGGCTTTCCATATTTTAATAATGCGTATTCTGAAGGGACTTATTGGTCTAAGGATAATACAAATGCAGATTCACCGATGCCAAAATTGTATAATACATTGAATGGGTTGAGTCAGGGAACCCGCTACATGTACGATGGGTCTTACATCCGTTTGAAAAACGCTGAGGTGTCTTATACATTCAACTCAAAATGGATTAAAAGTTTGGGTCTTCAATCACTTCGTTTATTTCTGAATGGTAATAATTTATGGTTATGGAACCATACGCCGGATGACCGTGAAGTTAATGGTAGTACAAATTATCCAAATGTCAGACGATTTAATTTAGGACTTAAGGTATCAATGTAAAAACTATTTCAAGATGAAAAAATACGTAAAGATAATTCTATATTGTGGCCTCTTTTCTCTAATGGCAGGATTTGTATCTTGCTCTGAATATTTAGATAAAGAGCCATCATCATCTATAAATCCGGATGATGCGTATAAGAACTTCTTCAATTTTCAGGGTTTTACGGAAGAATTATACAATTGTATTCCCAGTTTTTGCAATCGGGATGATAATAATTTCTTCAACAATGGCGAAGAAGAAATGTGGCAGCTAAATGCTGCAAATCAGGTTGCCTGGGTGTGGTCTGTTGATCAGGGTGACTTTTGGGCATGGCAAAAAGAGAGAGGTTATGGAGCAGGAGGATCATTTCTGGATATAAGTACGTGGAACACAGCAAATGATAAACGAACGAAGGCGTTATGGCCTGGTTGTTGGTTTGGGATTAGAAAAGCCAATCTTGGACTTCAAAATCTGGACAAATTTGAAGGCACTCAGGAAGAGAAAAATCTGGTTGCGGGCCAATTGTATTTCTTCAGAGGTTGGTTTCATTTTCAATTGATCCAATTATGGGGTGGACTGCCTTATGTTAATAAAGTGCTTCCGGCTGATCAGAAGCTGACTCTGCCCCGTTTGCCCTATCAGGCATGTGCAGACTCTATCGCGAAAGATTTTCAGCGGGCGGCAGATCTGCTACCCGGTAATTGGGATGATACAGAAGCCGGAAAAACAACTTCGGGTAAGAATGAGCTTCGTATTAATAAATGGATGGCAATAGCTTATTTGGGAAAGAACTATTTGTGGGCGGGTAGTCCGTTGATGAATATGTCTTCAGGTGGAGCTGAAGAGTATAATAAAGAATACTGCAAAAAAGCGGCCGATGCTTTCGGACTCTTATTGAAAGCATCCGAAGACGGATCGTGTCAGTATAAAATGATTCCCTGGAGTAACTATTCAGAAATGTATAGAACCAATGGCCAGAACGGAAGAATGCCGGGTTCAGCTACGGTTAATGGTGTAACTTACCAGGAAGCTATATTTAGGGGCCCAAATTTCGGTGGTACCGGGCAGTCAATGGATAAGGAATATTTAGTTGCTGGAGTTTTACAGGACAGAAGCTGGTCGCAATATCCAACTGCGAATTATGTAAACTATTTTGGTATGGCGAATGGCTTACCAATAAATGATGTAAATAAAGCAGATGTGCCGGCAGATAATGGTTCAGGATATAGTGTCAATTATCCCTGGAAGAATAGAGATCCCCGTTTTTACATTGATTTTGTTTACGATACTAAGAAAATGATCAATAGTTCCAGTGCTAGTGCTAAGAATTTTGTATATGCGAATTTGTATACTAATGGAAATTACAGAGAGCCTGGTAAGGGTAGTAATACCGGTTATGCATTGCTGAAATTTGACCCTGTCGGATTTAATAAATTTGATAACGCATATAATAATCATCAGGTTCATATTCCCTGGGTTCGTTTGGCAGATGTCTATTTGATGTATTCCGAGGCAGTTACCGAAGGTTATCAAAGTCTCACTGCTACATCAGGTGCCTTCAATCATGATGCTGTATATGCTATAAACAAAGTTCGAAATCGTGTAATACTACCCGATGGAACACCCTTGCCCGGAGTGAATGCCAGATATTTGAATTCTGTCGAAAGCTTTATGTCTGAATTGAGACGTGAGCGTGCAGTGGAGTTGGCATATGAAGGACATCGCTTCAATGATTTGCGTCGTTGGCATTTGTTGGCCAAGTCTCCGTATAATGTAAAAACCGGTATTAGTTTCGATCGTGAATATCCGGAAACAAACAATGCTACGCCATCGAATAATTTTCTGGACAAAACCACCCCTGAGAATAACAAAGTTCTTAACCTGAAGGAATATGTTGTCTGGGAAAGAATCTATTCGGAAAAGCATTACTGGCTTCCATTGAAGCGGGTTGATGTGAGTATGTATCTGGAATTCCCTCAAAATCCGGGTTGGTAATTGTAAATATAATTGAAAAAATATACTACGATGAAATATATAAAATTGTTGTTTTTTATATGTGTTATTCAAGCTTTATTCGGACAGAGAATGAATGCACAGGATAACAAGATAAATGTGTCGGCGATTGTGCTTGATGCCAGGGGGGATAAAGTGCCCGGCGCAGTAGTCTCAGGAGATAAAAATCAGGCAAGTGTTATTGCGAATGAATCTGGCGCATTTTCTATATCTGTTCCTGCAAATAGCTTACTGTCAGTAAAAGCAACGGGATATAAAACCATTGAGGTTGTCGCAAAATCAGACCTGAAAGTAATAACACTAAATTCGATTAGTTCTGATTTCATATCGGTGGCATTTAATAAGGTCAATAAAGCAGACCTGCTTGGAGGAGTTTCCTCTTTAAATGTTTCAAAACAGTTGGAGGACAATTTTACGACTTATAGTTTAGATAATCTTGGAAGCTATATTCCCGGCTATCACGGAAATATCTGGGGTATGGATTCTAAGTTGGTACTGGTTGATGGGATTCCACGTGATGAATATAATGTAACTCCATCAGAAATAGATCAGATAACAGTTCTTAAAAGTGCTGCAGCAGTGGCATTGTATGGTAGCCGTGCGTCAAAAGGGGTTGTTTCTATCACCACTAAAAGAGGTTTAGATAAAGCAAATCAGTTTAATGTGCGTGTTAATACCGGTCTGATGGTTCCTAAACGTTATCCTAAATATTTGGGATCTGCCGAGTATATGACACTGTACAATGAAGCTCTGAAAAATGACGGTATAACTACCGGACTATACAGTGACGCAGATATCGCTAATTATGCGTCTGGGAAAAATCAGTATCGTTATCCGGATTTGGATTTTTATTCATCCAACTATCTTAAAGATTTTTCAACCCGAACTGAGGCGATAGCCGAATATACCGGCGGAAATGATATTGCTCGCTTTTATGTAAACATAGGGAACTTCAATACCACAACTTTGCTAAACTTTGGAAATGGTAAAGATGAGGGCGAAAACCGGTTTAATGTAAGAGGTAATCTTGATATTAAGCTTAGTAATACTATTACAGGCAAGGTAAATACGAGCGTAACTTTCTACGATAATAAAACTGCGCAAGGTAGTTATTGGAGCAATGCTGCGACAATCAGACCGAACCAATTTTCACCATTGATTCCGGTAAGTTATCTGGATGGATCAGATGCCACATCAAACGGGTATGTCAATAGCAGTGCTTTTCTTATTGACGGTAAGTATTTGTTAGGGGGAACTTCGACTCAAACAACAAATCCATTTGCAGATATATACACGAGAGGTCTTGTGAAAGGAACAACTCGTAAATATCAGTTTGATACTTCATTGAATTTTGATCTCTCTTCGTTCTTAAAAGGATTATCGTTTGATACTCAGTTTGGTATTGACTATAATACCTCGTACAGCCGAACAATCGGGGATAACAGTTATGCTGTTTATACTCCTACCTGGAATAGTGCAACGCTTGCGAACGATACGATTAAATCTTTGACTAAGATTGGCCAGGATAATGCAAGTTACTCTCAATCCCTGGGCAACTCATACCAACGTCAAACATTGTTTTTCTCTGGTGCTTTCAAGTATAATACTACTATTGATAAAGTGCATAATGTGTCTGCCATGTTGCTGGCTCATGCCTATACTCTCAGTGAATCAGCCGTGTATCATGCGGTTGCCAATGCCAATATGGGTTTGCAGGCGAGCTATAATTATAAGCAGAAGTATTATGCTGATTTCACCGGAAATCTTGTCCACTCATCTCGTTTGGCGCAGGGACACAGAGAGGCGTTTTCACCAACAGTATCTTTAGGTTGGCGAATTAGCAATGAAGACTTTCTTTCAAAATCTGAAGTTGTTAATGACTTGAAAATTACGGCGTCTGCCGGAATTTTGAATACGGATATTGATATGCCTTCACCTGGCTATTATTTGTATAAAAGTAATTATACAGATGCCGGTGATTATTTTTCCTGGGTTGAAAGCAGACAGCTCCGTTCTACAATTAGTACCAGATACATAAACGAAAACTTAGGGTTTGAGAAAAGAAAAGACTTTAGTCTGGGATTTGAAGCTTCCTTGTTGAAGAATATGCTTCAGGTTAATGGGTCTTATTATTATAGTAGATTCGACGGAATTCCTTTGCAGGTTGTAAATAAGTATCCCAATTATTTAGTCTCAGGCAGTACTTCGTTCCTGCCATTTGAGAATTATAATGGAGATCAACGTAACGGATTTGATTTTGGAATGAATTTTAATAAACGCATTCAGAAAGTAGATTTAAATGTCGGACTAGTAGGAACCTATTATGAAGCCAAAGCTGCTAAACGCAGTGAAATTTATCTGAACTCATATCAGAATCGGCAGGGGAAAGCTCTTGATGGTTTGTGGGGCTTGAAAAATGATGGTTTTTACACGGCAGCTACTGTTGCATCTATTGATGGAACACCTGCAAATCCCAAACCTTCTTATGGAGCTGTAAAACCAGGAGACCTTAAGTACATTGATGTCAACGAAGATGGTATTATTGATAATAAAGACGAAGTCTTTCTGGGACGTGGCGGTTGGTCCGGAGCACCATTAACGCTGGGGCTTAATGTGACAGCTAAATGGAATAATTTCACGCTTTATGTACTCGCAAACAGTACCTCAGGAGCTTATGGATTTAAAAATGGTTCATATTACTGGGCAACAGCAGGTAATACGGCAAAATATTCGGCGGCCATGCTAGGTCGATGGACAGAGGCAACAGCTGCGACTGCAACATACCCAAGATTAACGACAACCAGTGGGGATAATAACTTCCGGAATTCAGATTTCTGGTTGTATAAAAATGATCGCATTAACCTGGCAAGAGTACAAATATCTTATGATATTCCTAAGAGTGTGTATGCGAAATCATTTATTAATGGTCTGGGAGTTTATTTAAATGGAAATGATTTGTTGCTTATAGCAAAAGAAAAAGAGCTAATGGAGAGAAATATTGGCTCGACACCTCAGATGAGGAGTTTCACTTTTGGAATAAAAGCTACATTTTAATGATGTATCATGAATATAAAATAACAACAATGAATAAGAATAATATATTAATTTTGATTGCAGTCATCCTGTTTGCCAGTTGCTCAGATCTTATTGATCCGGTAGACGAAAATATTCGGGACAGAAGCCTGAGTTATAAGGAGGCCAATTTCGGTTATAATTTACTCTCCAACGCTTATGTGAAAATGCCTGCAAATAGCTGGTCTTTTAATGACGTTGCAACTGACGATGCAGTATCCAATGATAATACAAACGGATATCTTAAGTTAGCAACCGGTCAATGGACAGCTTATAATAATGCTGCGGATCGTTGGACTTCTTGCTACAATGCGATTCAGTATGTCAATATTTTTCTTTCTGAAGTTCAGAAAATGACATTCTCCGAAGACAAGCAAACAGATAAAATGTTTAAGGATCGTATGGAGGGTGAGGCTTATGGCCTTCGTGCGATATTTTATTATAACCTGTTACAAGCACATGCTGGTTGGGTGAATGGAAGCTTAAAGGGTGTGCCGATTATTTTGACCGAGCAGACTCCGGCTTCTGAGTTTAATCTTCCCCGTGCTAGTTTCAATGATTGTGTTAAGCAAATATATAAGGATATAGATAGCGCTGAAGTTCGTTTACCATTGGAATATAATGAACTGACTAGTATATCGGGAGTACCGGCAAAATATGTTAATGCAGGAGTTTCTGATTACGGAAAGTACAATCGCGTGTTTGGTATGAAGTTCAGAGGTCTGGTAAATGGGCTTATTGTAAAGGCAATTCGTTCAGAGATTGCCTTAATGGCGGCAAGTCCGGCTTTTGCGACAACCTCGTCAGATGGTTCAACAAGTACATGGGAAGATGCGGCTTTATATGCTTCTGCGGTCGTAAAATATAAAAGTGCTACCGGAACCTTGCCTGCAACATCCTTTGCAAGTGGTGTATATTGGTATAGAAATAGTACTGAAATATCAGCGATAACAAACGGATCGAATCCTCCGGAAATACTTTGGAGAGGAGGGACTGAGAGCACAAACTCCTTAGAAGCGAATAACTACCCTCCTTCATTATTCGGTTCCGGACGAGTCAACCCAACTCAGAATTTAGTAGATGCTTTTCCTGATAAAAACGGATATCCTATTACTGCGTCATCAATTTATGTAAGTACTAATCCGTATGCGAACCGTGATCCCCGATTAAAAGAATTTATTCTTGTGCATGGAGAGAAAGCAGGTGTGCCGAATACAGCAATAGATATGACTACCGGGCAAGATGCTGTAAACGCAAAAGAGACCTCAACCCGAACAGGCTACTACATGAGGAAATTGCTCAGACAAGACGTCAACTATAATCCGACGGGACGAAATACACAAACGCACTATAAGCCCCGTATTCGCTTTACTGAAATATACCTCAATTTTGCAGAGGCGGCTAATGAAGCCTGGGGTCCGATGGCTGACCCTAAAGGATTAGGCTTTACGGCTTATTCAGTCGTAAAAGCAATTCGTTTACGTGCGGGGTTAACACCTGTTGCAACCGGACAAGGAGATGCGTATCTTGAGAGTATTAAAAATGATCCAATTGCAATGCGTCAGTTGATACGTAATGAACGACGTTTGGAATTATGTTTCGAAGGTTTCCGTTTCTGGGATTTACGACGTTGGAAAGTTTCACTAGACGAATTAAAAGCTCCGGCTAAAGGGATTACAGTCTCTGGATCACTTGCAACTCCGGTATTTAGCAGCCCGGTTACTGTAGAGAACCGATTATTTCAGGAATGGATGTATTTTGGTCCGATACCATATACTGAAACCTTGAAATGGAGCAATCTGCTTCAAAATGATAATTGGAAATAATAGTAATCAGTAATTGAAAGAAATATGAAAAAAATAATTTTGTTATTATCGATTTTGATATCATTTTCAGCATGTCATAATCAAGATATTGAATTCCCTGATTATGATTATAGCGCTGTGTATTTTGCATATCAATATCCAGTGAGAACAATCACTCTTGGAGAAGATATCTATAACACAGACCTTGATAATCAACATAAATGTAAAATTTTCGCAACTATGGGAGGTGTTTATGATAATAAACATGACGTGACCATTGATGTTGTGGTTGCGGATTCCATTTGTACCGGTTTTTCCTTTGCCAGCTTAAACAGGTCGGTTCTGCCTTTACCGCATGATTATTATAATTATGAAGAGTTGAAGTCAAGTCAGATTATTATTAAAAAAGGAGAGATTTCCGGAGGTGTTGAAGTTAAGTTTACAGATGCTTTCTTTGCCGATCAGAAAGCCCTGGCGAACAATTATGTAATACCATTATTAATGACCAAGGTTACCCATGTCGATTCTGTTTTGCATGGAAAGCCGGTTATAGCTAATACAAATCCCCGGAAACTGGCCAAAAGATATTGGGATGTTCTTCCAAAGGATTACGTATTGTACGCTGTAAAATACATCAATCCATGGCATGGATATTATCTGAGAAGAGGTGTGGATATCTTATCAGGAGGTTTAAATAAAACAATAGTCAGACACCCTGCTGATGTATCTACCTATGATGCCGCAACGGTCGCAGCCAGCACATATTTAAATCAGTTAACGACTCTTTCCCTTAAAGATTTATTGTTTCCTGTAACATTGAAAGATGCGAGTGGAAATAACTTTGTATGTAATTTAAAGGTTACTATTGACGATTCCGGTAATTGTAATGTAACTTCTAATGCTCCTGCAGAGTATACCGTAAACGGAACCGGGAAGTATGTAGCTAAAGGCGAGAAGAATAGCTGGGGTAATAAAGACAGAGATGTTATGTATCTGGATTATACCATTAATCATATTGCAAAAGGCATAAATGTTGCAACCAGGGATACTCTTGTGATGAGAAACCGTGGTGTGACAATGGAGACATTTTCTGTGACTCAATAACAATAGAGATATCATAGAATAAACTTAAGATAAGGCGATCCTTTAAGGATCGCCTTACTTCTGTATTAAGTTCTTGTTTTTATGGCCAAGTTTAATTTGTAAATCTAATATTGTATGAAGATTAAATTCACATTATTGCTCATTGTAGGATCAATCATATTGAATATGAATATGTTCTCGCAGGATAAGAACTTCCAAATTTACCTCTGCCTGGGGCAATCCAATATGGAAGGAAATGCTAAGATAGAAGAGCAGGATAAAGTGGTGACCGACCCACGTTTTCAGGTTTTGTCAACTCTTAATTGCACCGATCTGGGTAGAACAAAAGGCAATTGGTATCCGGCAGTACCACCGTTGTGCCGTTGCAATACCGGACTAACTCCTGCCGATTATTTTGGTAGAATGATGATTGCTAACCTGCCAAAGAAAGTAAAAGTCGGCATTATCAATGTAGCTGTAGGTGGTTGCAAAATTGAACTGTTTGATAAGGAGAACTATCAATCCTATGTGGCAACAGCTCCCTCCTGGATGATCGGTATGATCAATCAATACGACGGTAACCCTTATGCACGTCTGGTGGAGATGGCAAAAATCGCTCAGAAGAAAGGCGTCATCAAAGGTATCCTGATTCATCAGGGAGAATCAAATACAGGTGATATCACCTGGCCGCTTAAAGTAAAAGGGGTTTATGACAATCTGATAAAAGATTTAAAACTTAACCCGAAATCAGTTCCACTTCTTGCAGGCGAACTTGTCAGTGCTGAAGCCGGAGGGAAATGTGCAAGTATGAACAAGATTATATCCAAACTTCCTCAGACTATCCCTAATTCTTATATAATATCTTCTCAAGGTTGTACTGCTGCTAAAGACAGTCTTCACTTCAATGCTGAAGGTTACCGTACACTCGGAAAAAGATATGCAGCACAAATGCTCTCTGTGTTGGGCTACAAGAATGTCAAAAAATAGAACCTTGAAACAGATCTGTTTTCTTCCCGGACAGCAGATCTAAATCAAACACAATGAAAACACATCAGATATTATTCATACTCTTATTCCTTTTATGTTTCGGGAATATACAGGCAGTTGACCAGGCTCGTGAAAGAATCAATATAAACAGGGAATGGAAATTTAAATTAGGAGATAACTCCGGGGCAGAGGCCGAAGTATATAACGATAAAGAGTGGAGCAATATTAACCTGCCTCACAATTTTAGTACTCCCTATTTCCAGTCAGCACAATGGTACACCGGGTATGGTTGGTACCGTAAAAATTTCGAAGTACCTGTACAATGGAAGTCAAAGCGTGTCTTTGTAGAGTTTGAAGGTGCATTTCGTGAAGCGCAGATCTTTGTAAACGGACAGCCGGTTGGCGCACATAAGGGAGGATACACCGGATTCTCAATAGATATAACAAATCAATTACAGACCGGGCGTAATGTATTAGCGGTAAGGCTAAACAATAACTGGAGCGCCCGATTGGCACCCCGAAACGGAGACCATAATTTCACAGGCGGTATTTACCGCGACGTTTATCTCGTGGTTACAGAACCTCTACATGTTACATGGTATGGAACTTACGTAACAACTCCGAACCTGTCTAAAACGTCCGGTTCTGTAAATATTAAAACAGAAGTAAGAAACGACAGTAAAAACAGTAAAAGCTTCACGCTGAAAACAGACATCGTTGATCCTTCCGGAAAGATAGTCTCCTCTACCTCTTCACAGAAATTTATCCCTACCGATTCTACCATAGTATTTGATCAAACGACAAAGTCGATTAAATTTCCAAAACTCTGGCATCCTGAACATCCGTTCATGTACAAAGCAATCACATATGTATTAGACGGAAAAAATGTCATTGATAAATACGCGACTCCATTTGGGTTTCGCTGGATGCAGTGGACGGCCGATCAGGGATTTTTCCTGAACGGTGAGCACTATTATTTCAAAGGAGCCAATGTGCATCAGGATCATGCCGGATGGGCCAGCGCTGTAACCAATAGTGCTATAGCACGCGATGTCCGGATGATCAGGGATTGCGGCATGGATTTTATCCGGGGATCACATTATCCGCATGATCCTGCGTTTTCGGAAGCCTGTGATAGTTTAGGTATTCTATTGTGGGAAGAAAATGCCTTTTGGGGATCAGGCGGAAATCAAAAAGAAACCGGAAACTGGTTTGACGGTGCCGGAGCATATCCGATGAATAAAGAAGATCAACCCTATTTTGAGGAAAGTGTAAAATCTGATCTCCGTGAAATGATCCGCATTCACCGGAATCACCCTTCCATCATTGTGTGGAGTATGTGTAATGAACCATTTTTTACCGGATATGGGACAATATCCAAAGTGCGGGAATTCCTGAAAGAGTTGACCAAACTATCGCATGAACTTGATCCGTCGCGCGTTGTGGGTATTGGCGGTTGCCAAAGAGGTGAGATTGACAAACTTGGAGATGTGGCAGGGTACAATGGTGACGGAGCCAGATTATTCATGAATCCGGGAGTGCCGAATGTTGTCACTGAGTATGGATCAACCATTGCCAAGCGGCCGGGAAAATATATTCCGGGTTGGGGAGATCTGGAAAAGCAAAAGGATGAGCAGTTTGCCTGGAGAAGCGGACAGGCTCTCTGGTGTGCTTTTGATTACGGTACCCGTGCCGGGGATTTTGGCCTGATGGGGATGATCGACTATTTCCGGATGCCCAAAAATATGTACTATTGGTACAGAAACGAATATAAACATATTGCTCCTCCAACACTAGCAGTAGATGGAACGCCGGCGAAACTGAAACTTACCGCTGATAAAAATACGATAACCGGAACCAATGGGACGGATGATATTTTCCTTACCGTCGCAGTTCAGGATAAAGAAGGCAAACAACTCAGCAACTCACCGGATATAACACTCCAGGTTGTATCCGGCCCGGGTGAATTCCCGACTGGAAGTTCGATCACTTTCAGTGATACTTCTGATATCTATATTCGTGACGGTAAAGCAGCCATCGAATTTCGTTCGTATTATGGTGGGAAAACGGTGATTAAAGCATCTTCATCAGGGTTGTATAGTGATTCAATTATCATAGAGACAAAAGGATTGCCCCAATTCATAGAAGGTGTAACACCAAAAGTGGAGGAACGGCCTTACGTGCGATATACCATAGCCAAGGCTGCAACTGTTGATCATTCGAAAATCAATATTGCTTATCAAAAACCTACCCGTGCCAGCAGTGAAATGGCAGGGAAGACTGCAAATCGGGCAAATGATAAAGAGACTGAGACCAATTGGCAACCGGTAAACAATGATCCGGTAAAATGGTGGCAGGTTGATTTGGAAAATCTCTATACGGTATCAGAAGTGCAGATTTTATTTCCGAATGGTGAAACCGGTGAATATAAGCTAGAACTTTCGAAAGATAATCAAACCTGGGAAACAATTGCAACCCTGAATCCGCTTAGTAATAATGAGAAGCTTCACAAAATACAGACATCCAGTTCTGTTGTTGGACGTTTTCTGAGAATCTCATTTGCCGGAACCTCAAATAAATCAATAAGTATAAATGAGGTAGAGGTATTTGGTAAGCCTTTGAACTAAATTAAAATAAGATTATACCTATCATGAGAAAAACACTTCTATTATTGGTAATATCTCTGACTATTAGTGTTGTAGCCAGTAGCCAGACTTTTCAAAAAGCGCCTGAGGGATTTGACGTTTCCCGAAATGGCATTCCGCACGGAAAAATTGATACCGTTGGATATGCTTCTGCAACTGTAGGTACAAACCGAAAAGCACTGGTTTACACACCTCCGGGCTATTCTCCCAAAAAGAAATATCCGGTTCTCTATCTGTTGCACGGCATTGGCGGTGATGAGAAAGAGTGGTTTAATCAGGGAAATCCGCAGTCAATCCTCGATAATCTTTATGCGGATAAAAAAGTAGTGCCGATGATCGTGGTTTTACCTAATGGTCGCGCAATCAAAGATGACCGTGCTGTCGGGAATATCATGACTCCCGATAAAGTACAGGGTTTTGCAATTTTTGAAAAAGACCTGATTAACGACCTGATCCCATCCATTGAGAAAAAATATCCCGCAATCAGAGATCGTGCGTATCGGGCCATAGCCGGGTTGTCAATGGGCGGGGGGCAATCGTTGAATTTCGGTCTTGGCAATCTGGATAAATTTGCCTGGGTAGGAGGGTTCTCATCTGCTCCGAATACGAAGACTCCACAGGAATTGGCGCCAAACCCAGCCGAAACTAAAAGTCAACTCAAGCTGCTCTGGATTTCGTGTGGTGACAAGGATGGACTGATAACCTTCAGTAAACGAACTCATGATTATCTGGCTGCTAATGATGTGCCTCACATTTATCAGGTAATTCCCGGTGGATACCACGATTTCAAAGTCTGGAAACAGAATCTTTATATGTTTTCACAACTATTGTTCAAACCGGTTACAGCTTCTTTGATTAATCAATATAGCAATATCCCGACAGGAAATAATGCCGTATCAGCTGTTCCGGCCTCTACCAATATTCCGGGGGCACAATATCCGCAGGTATTATCTGACAATAGGGTGTTGTTCCGCATAAAGGCACCTGAGGCGCATAAAGTTCAGGTTGATTTGGGCAAAAAATATGATATGGTGAAAGAGGAGGAAGGCTCCTGGGCAATCACCACTGATCCTATCGTGGAAGGATTCCACTATTATTCGATTTTGATTGATGGTGTGGCAGTTTGTGATCCCGGTAGTCAGACTTTTTACGGAATGAGTCGCATGGCCAGTGGTATTGAAATACCGGAAAAAGGAGCGGATTTTCATCTTGCGAAAGATGTTCCTCACGGTCAGGTCAGACAGATACCTTATTTCTCAAAGGTAACCCAAACGTGGCGCAGAGCATTTGTCTATACTCCCGCCGGATACGATGCAAATATCACAGAAAAATACCCGGTTCTTTATCTGCAACACGGAAGTGGCGAAGATGAAACCGGATGGACTAATCAGGGAAAAGCAAACCTGATTCTTGATAATCTGATAGCAGCCAAGAAAGCAGTACCTATGATTGTGGTCATGGATAACGGCTACGCCAGCAAACCTGCCGGTGGCTCTTCTGAGAAGCAAACACCGATGTTCTCTCCCTTTGAAAGTGTGCTGACCACGGAGGTAATTCCAATGATTGATGGTTCATTTCGCACTATGGCCGATCGCGAACACAGAGCCCTGGCTGGCTTGTCTATGGGCGCAAATCAGGCAATTACAATTGCGATGAATAATCCGGACAAGTTTTCTTATTTAGCCGGATTTAGTGGAACTTCTAATTATCCCGCAACATCAGCTATTGACCCTGCCACCTTTATGGGTGGCGCTTTTAAAGATGGAAAAGCTGTAAATAGTAAGCTGAAACTTTTCTGGTTGGGATTAGGAACTACCGAACCAGGGCCATTCCCAGGCTCTGTAGGTGCTTTTCGAGCTATGCTTGATCAACAGGGTGTAAAATATGTATATTACGAATCACCGGGTACTGCTCATGAATGGCTCACATGGCGAAGAGATTTAAAAGAATTTGCTTCGCTGATTTTTAAAAATGCTTCGCATTAACCCTGATTTGAGATTTTACTCCTGATTCTATAATTCATGAAATATCACAAATTAATCACCATCCTACTGATCATTGTACCGGTTCTGGCTTTTGGGCAGAATCCGGTTATCCGCAATCAATACTCTGCCGATCCGACTGCAAGGGTATTTAACGGAAAAGTTTATCTGTATCCTTCTCACGATATCCGGACACCGGATGGCAAAGGACTTCGGAAAGATTGGTTTTGCATGGTCGATTACCATGTTTTTTCCTCCGATAACTTAACCGACTGGACAGATCACGGTGTTATTATCAGCCAGGATAAGGTAAAATGGGTCGATTCGACTTCTTACAGCATGTGGGCTCCCGATTGTATCGAACGCAACGGAAAGTATTATTTCTATTTTCCTGCTAATACCAATCAGGCTGGAATGAATGGACGCAAGGGGTTTGGCATCGGAGTCGCTATTGCGGACAAACCCGAAGGGCCATATATACCACAGGATGAACCAGTAAAGGGTGTGCAGGGAATTGACCCGAATGTGTTTATTGACAAGGACGGACAGGCCTATCTGATTTGGGCAATGGGAAAGATCTCGATCGCAAAGCTGAAAGAGAATATGCTGGAACTCGCTTCCGAACCACAGGAGATAAAAGATCTTCCTACTAAAGGTTTGAAAGAAGGCCCCTTTATGTTTGAGCGCAACGGGATTTACTACATGACCTATCCGCATGTCGAAAATAATATCGAACGTCTCGAATATGCTACTGCCGATAATCCGATGGGCCCATTTCGGTTTGCCGGAGTAATCATGGATGAATCACCTACCGGTTGCTGGACCAACCACCAATCCATCGTGAATTTCAAAGACCAATGGTATCTCTTTTATCATCAAAACGACTGGTCGCCGAAATTTGACAAAAACCGTTCGGTTCGTATCGATAGCCTGAACTTTAATGCTGACGGAACTATCCGTAAAGTTAAACCGACTTTACGGCGAGCAGGCCTGACAAAAGCATCCGATCAAATTCAGCTGGATAGATATAGCCTGATTAGTGATAAAGGCACATCAATCGCATATAACGATACGCTGGACTACTTTAAGGGCTGGAAAACAATTCTGGCAGGGAAAGATGCCCGGATTCAGTATAATAGTGTTGACTTTGATAAAGAACACTATAAGTGGTTGTATATAAGATGTATTTCGCCAAAAGGCGGTGTTTTGACGGTTTGTCAGGACAGTCAGAATGCCGGAATGGTAAGTAAAATAAAAGTTCCGGCATCTGTCGAATGGAAAACGGTACGGGTGAAAATATCGGGTATAAAATCCGGGATCCATAACCTCATACTTTCCAATACAGGAGATCATCCGGTAGAAATAGACTGGATAAGATTTTAACCTTTTAAATTATATAGTTCAATGAAAAAGCACAACTTGTTTCTGGTGCTATGCGCGTTCGCCACGATCGGCTTCTTTCAATCTGCGCTTGCACAAACAGAGGCTCCGGCTGCCAAGCCTACAGTAAGGACGATCGAAGATGGAGGCACAGGCCCATACAGCGCCATCACGTACACTGACAATAGCTTACCCACGCACACTATTTTTCGCCCGAAAGATTTGACTGCATTTGGTAAGGCTAAAAAGCTTCCTATTATTGCCTGGGGAAATGGAGCATGCGCCAATTCGCCCTGGGAGCATGTGAATTTTCTCTCAGAAGTAGCCTCGCATGGTTTCGTGGTAATAGCAATCGGCCCTATGCCGCAAGAGGGTGAAAAGGGTGGGGGTAAATCAACCTCTTCGCAAATGACCGATGCTATCAACTGGGCTATTGCGCAGAACAGCGATAAAAAGAGTCCGTTTTACAACAAACTCGACGTTTCAAAAATAGCCGTAAGCGGCATGTCGTGCGGTGGTTTACAGACTCTCGAGACAGCGCCTGATCCACGAGTTACAACTGCGGTTATTTGTAACAGCGGAATCTTTGTGAATGCTACCGGTGGATTTCCCGGAATGCCAAACCTGACGAAAGATAATCTCCTGAAACTACATACTCCGACATTGTATATCCTTGGTGGTGAAAAGGATATTGCTTATGGAAATGGTATGGATGATTTCAATCGGATTAATCATCTTCCGGTATTTGTTGCCAACATGGAAGTGGGGCATGGCGGAACTTATAGTCAACCACATGGCGGTGAATTTGCCAAAGTAGCGACAGCATGGTTTAAATGGCAATTGAAAGGCGATGCAGAAGCTGGTAAAATGTTTGCCGGTAATCCTTGCGGACTGTCTCAGAATCCATTATGGAAGGTAGACAAAAAGAGAATTCCTTAAATGTTCGGTTGCCGGCTTTGTTCGGGAACATTCACAAGATATCTGTCTGATTATTGATTTCATAAAAAATGTCGTTATGATGAATCACAAATTTTTAGCTTTCATTTTCACCGCTTTATTAGCCGGTAGCGCCTGTTTAGCCCAGACTAATCAGCCTGCAATCGTTGAAGACTTCAAGCCTTCTACAACAAATCAACCGGGTCAGGAATACCCGCAAGTAAACTCACAAGGTTTTGCCCGCTTTCGTGTAGTGGCGCCTCAGGCTCAGGGTGTAAGCGTGAGTCTCGGATTGGGTGGACGAGGTGGCACGGTCTTAACAAAAGGAGTAGATGGCGTTTGGACCGGTACGACCGAAGGCCCGATGGATGAAGGATTTCACTATTATCACCTTACCATTGACGGAGGCGTATTCAACGATCCGGGAACGCTGAATTTCTACGGCTCTACCCGTTGGGAAAGTGGCATTGAGATTCCCGCGCAGGATAAGGATTTTTATGCATTGAAAGATGTTCCTCACGGAAATGTTCAACAGGTTTTGTTTCCTTCAAAGAGCACAGGCACTTCACGTAGAGCTTTCATTTATACACCTCCAGGTTACGGTAAAGACCCTAAAAAACGCTACCCTGTATTGTATCTGCAGCACGGTTGGGGTGAAGATGAAACTGCCTGGAGTAATCAGGGGCACGCCAACCTGATTATGGATAATATGATTGCTGAAGGTAAAATCAAACCATTTATTATCGTGATGACTTACGGAATGACCAATGAAGTCAAATTTGGCGGACTTAAAAATTTCGACATCAAACCTTTCCAAACGGTTTTGGCTGATGAGCTGATCCCCTATGTTGATGCTAACTTCCGTACACTTGCCGATCAGTCCAACCGGGCAATGGCAGGCCTTTCCATGGGGGGCGTGGAAACCCACGCCATTACACTGGCTCGCCCCGACGTCTTTTCTTACTATGCGCTTTTAAGTGGAGGGGTTTACACTCCTGCAGAAATTAAGGATAAAGCTAATCCAAAACTAATCTTTATCAGTTGCGGAAGCCGTGAAAATCCCGATCGGGTAAAAGATGCCGTTACAGACTTGAAAAATTCAGGAAAGAATGCGGTAGCGTATGTATCGCAAAATACAGCACACGAGTTTCTTACCTGGCGTCGCAGTTTGCGTGAACTAGCACCACTTCTTTTCAAATAAAGTTTTCTACATAATATATAATCATTGAGTTAGATATGAAATATATAGCTGTTGTTTTTATTCTATTCGTTTCATTGTCGGGGTTTGGACAATCTTTTTCAAAATGCTGGAAAGATGTAAACTATGCCGGAGATACCATGGTGTATCATCGACTTGATATTTATTTACCCAAAATCCAGAAAAAGAGATATCCTGTTGTGGTCTCGATATATGGGAGTGCCTGGTTGTCAAACAGATCTAAAAATGCTGATCTTAATACCACAGTTAAAGCGTTGCTGGATGCCGGATTTGCAGTTGTAACCCCGAATCACCGGGCCAGCTTTGAAGCAAAATTCCCTGCTCAAATGAATGATATTAAAGCGGCTATCCGGTTTGTCCGGGCCAATGCTGCAAAATATCGGCTTAATTCATCATTTATAGGCGTTAGCGGTAGTTCATCGGGCGGAAATATGGCAGCGATGACTGGTACCACCCGCAATGTAAAGAAAGGTACTCTTGGTTCAACAACCGTTGATATTGAGGGCCTGGTTGGACCTTATACAAAATATAGCAGCTCAGTAGATGCTGTTGTAGATTGGTTCGGACCTACCAATATGTTGGTAATGGACTCTTGCGGGGGAACTTATACTAAGCACAATGCTGCTAATTCTCCAGCTTCATTATACATTGGAGGTGCTATTCAGGAAAATAAAGAAAAATGCTTGTTGGCAAGTCCGATTACCTATGTAGACCCTACAGACCCTCCATTCCTGATTTTCCACGGGGACAAAGATAATGTAGTGCCTCACTGTCAGAGTGAATTGCTTTTCGAAGCTTTGCAAAAGGCAAAAGTTCCCAGCAGTTTTTATTTAGTACCCAATGGTCAGCATGGCCCGGGTGTTCATGTGGATAAGTACCTGAAAATGATGGTCGACTTTTTTACCACTTGTGCAAAAGAAAAGAAAGCTATGTAAAACTTGTTTCTCCCAATGAAATAATTCAAATTTATTTTCTCCTGAGCATCCTATCTTTTATTGCTCAGGAGAAAATGTTCCTGTATATCCTTCATATATCTCTATTCCTCTTAATGTAAGAATCGCTATCAACCACATTTTTATCCGTAGCAATTCTCATTTTTATTATCTAACAGGATTCAATCACGAATCTAAGGTTCTTGTATTTTTATATACCGATTCAGCACAGATCATCACATTAAATCACTGGAAATGGTGTTTAATCCCAATACTTAGCCGAATTAGCCAATAAATATCTAATTGTCCAAACAATGAATCTAAAATTAAAAACAGGTCTACTGCTACTTGTCCTATATTTGATGAGTATTAATACACATGCTGGTAGCCATGCGAAAGTAAGTAAAACTAAATCAGTAATACCGACAGCTGGCTATGAAACATATCGAAATGTATTTCTGGGATGTGGTTATAAACAAGCTGAAATAGACCAGAAGGTTGAGAAGGCTTACTCTGATCTTTTTGAAGGGCCGCATCGTATATATTTCCAGATTGGAGACTCTATGGGCTATGTATCAGACCTGAAAAATCACGATGCCCGGACTGAGGGCCTTTCCTATGGAATGATGATCGCAGTCCAACTAAACAAAAAGGATCTATTTGATCGCATCTGGAGATGGTCAAAGAAATACCTTCAACATCAGAATGGCCCCCGTGAAGGTTATTTTGCCTGGAGTTTTAATCCCGAAACAATGAAGCGCAATGCAGAAGGTTCGGCCTCTGACGGTGAATTATATTACATAACAAGCTTGTTGTTTGCCTCAAACCGATGGGGAAACAATACCGGAATCAATTACTATATGGAAGCCAGAAAAATACTGGATGCCATGTGGAAAAAGGATGGTACGGGAAATATATATAATCTGATAAATGTTGAACACAAGCAGATTTCATTTGTCCCCGAAGGAAACGCCTACCAATGGACCGATCCATCGTATCATTTGCCCGCTTTTTATGAAGTATGGGCAGAGTATGCAAAGGATGGTCATGAACAGTTTTACCGTGATTGTGCTGATACAGCACGGGTGTTTTTACACAGAGCCTGCCATCCGGTAACCGGACTGAATGCTGATTACACAGAGTTTTCCGGAATACCACATTCCACCCGATGGATGCCGGCAGCTTTCCGCTATGACTCCTGGAGGGTACCCATGAACATTGCCCTGGATTATAACTGGTACGGCAAGGACGGGAAGTGGCAGGAGGGATATGCCCGACGCATCCAGTCCTTTTTCAGGACGAAAGGGATTGATACTTTTGATGACCAGTTCAATTTGGACGGGAGTACACCGGGTTACATCCTGGATGCGGGCGGATTTCGGAAGCTAAGACATTCGCTCGGGCTCGTCTCTACAGTAGCTGCTGCTACGTTGATGGTAAGGGACGAGCAAAAGATGGATTTTGTACATGCTTTGTGGAATGCAAAGCTGGAGCCTTACAGTGACGGCTATTTTGATCCCTATTACGACGGATTACTCTATATGTTCAGTTTGATGCATTTAAGTGGTAAATACCAGGTGATTAAACCTGTTGGCCATTCAAAGTGAGATACTATAATACTCTTAATCAGATTCTATAAAATGAAAAGAACGAAATCTAGACTATTGATTACACTCTGTTTGTTACTCTCTTTGCCTTTACTTCAGGCACAGCAAGGCGGCAAACTGAAACTGTGGTATGACAATCCGGCCGGTAACTGGAATGAGGCTCTTCCTATTGGAAATGGTCGCATTGCGGCAATGATTTTTGGAAATCCGGCGAAAGAGAAATTACAACTGAACGAAAGCTCTTTCTGGGCTGGAGGTCCTTCCCGCAATGATAATCCTGACGGGCTGAAGGGATTGGATTCTATACGTACTTATATCTTCAGTGGAGAATATGCAAAAGCCAATGCGTTGTCCAATAAATATCTGACAGCAAAGAAACTGCATGGCTCAAAGTTTCAGGTGGTTGGCAACCTGAATCTGAGTTTCAACGATAATGAAAATTACACCGATTATTACCGGGAACTGGATTTGGAAAGAGCGGTATCTACCACAACCTATAAAGTGGGAGGCGTGACCTTTCGCAGAGAGGTATTTTCATCTAAACCTGATCAGGTGATCGTTGTAAGATTAACAGCCAGTAAGCCAGGCCAACTCTCATTTACTGCAAGCTTTGACGGTGAATTGCAGACGGGGACAAAAGCGTTGGATGGACATACCCTTGAAATGACCGGCCTTTCAAGTTCCGTTGGAGGTGTTACCGGGCAAGTGAAATTTGATACCCGTGCAAGGATTCTCAATTCAGGGGGTACTACCACTGTAACTTCAGATAAAATTAATGTGAGTAAGGCCAATGAAGTAACCATTCTTATTTCCATGGCTACCAATTTTGTCGATTATAAAACACTGACAGCCAATGAGTCTGAAAAATGTGTCAAATATCTTGTTGCAGCAGAGAAAAAGGCGTATCCAACGTTGTTGAAAGCGCATATTGCCGCTTTTCAGAAATATTTCAACAGGGTAAGCTTTGATCTGGGAACTTCTCCGGCAGCAAAACAACCAACCGATGTCAGAATCAGGAATTTCTCAAAAAGCGTTGACCCGGAACTGGTTTCGATGTATTATCAGTTTGGACGTTATTTGCTGATCTCTTCATCTCAACCCGGCGGACAGGCGGCCAATCTTCAGGGTATATGGAACGGCAGTGTCAATCCTGCCTGGGGAAGTAAATACACGATCAATATCAACGCAGAGATGAACTATTGGCCGGCGGAAAAGTGTAATATGAGTGAAATGCACGAACCGCTTATCCAGATGATCAAGGATCTGTCTGAGACAGGAAAAGAGACAGCGAAGGTTATGTACGGCTGTAATGGCTGGGTGGCTCATCACAATACCGATATCTGGAGAGTAACCGGCGTAATAGACTTTGCTGATGCCGGCCAATGGCCTATGGGTGGAGCCTGGCTATCTCAACATTTGTGGGAAAAATATTTGTATAACGGAGATCTGAAATACCTTGAGTCGGTTTACCCGGTTTTAAAATCTGCGTGTCAGTTTTATCAGGATTTCCTTATTGAAGATCCAAAGCACAAATGGTTGGTAGTAAGCCCTTCCGTATCTCCTGAAAATTCACCAAGTGGACATGGCAGTGCCCTGACTGCCGGATGTACCATTGATAATCAATTACTTTTCGATTTGTTTACCAAGACCATTAAAGCGGCTAAATTGCTGAAGAAAGATGAATCGTTGATTGCCGATTACCAAAAGATACTGGATCGCCTGCCACCTATGCAAATAGGCAGATTGGGCCAGTTACAGGAATGGCTGGAGGATTGGGATAATGCCAATGATCACAACAGACACGTGTCTCACCTTTATGGTTTATACCCAGGTAACCAAATTACGCCCTATACAACTCCTGAACTGTTTGATGCCGCCCGAACCTCTTTGAACTACAGGGGCGATGTCTCTACAGGATGGTCAATGGGTTGGAAAGTAAATTTCTGGGCTCGCCTGCAGGACGGTAACCATGCACGAAAACTTATCTCAGACCAGCTTACTTTGGTGGAACCGGGTAGAAATGCCGTTATGGGCGGTGGAGGTACTTATCCTAACCTTTTTGATGCTCACCCACCATTCCAGATTGATGGGAACTTTGGTTGTACTTCGGGTATTACGGAGATGCTTTTGCAAAGCCATGACGGAGCTATTGACATCCTGCCTGCACTGCCTGATGACTGGGAAAAGGGAAGCATAACCGGACTTCGTGCGTACGGAGGTTTTGATGTCAGCATCGTTTGGGATGATAATAAAGTCCGGAAGATCATCATTAAATCCAATCTGGGAGGCAATTGCCGCATCAGGGTGCCGAATGAAATGGTTCTTAATGGTGGTAGTACGTTGAAGGAAGCATCAGGTAAAAATACTAATCCATTCTTTGAAACAATGACTGTTAAAGAACCGTTGATATCCTCTTCGGCTAAACTGAATCCTGTAAATCTGAAGTCAACCCAGTCATATGATTTTCCGACAGAGGTAGGGAAGACTTATGTGTTGGTGTGTAAAAAATAGTCAGGTATTGCATTCACTTTATCAATCCTTTAAAGAATAATTTAAACAATACGATGAAAATCAGAATACTAAGCGCTGTAGCGTTGATTGTCCTGTCCGTTATGGGGGGGCAGGCTGTAAATAAAATCGGATCGAAGTCTGTTAAACAATCTGCAACTGTAGCAAACTCAACTCCTTTTACCAATCCTATTATGTGGGCCGATGTCCCTGACTTATCGGTGACCAGATCAGGAAGTGACTTTTACCTGATCAGTACGACCATGCACCTTATGCCGGGAGGTCCTATTATGAAATCGAAGGATTTGGTTCACTGGGAACCGGTCAACTATGTCTTTGATAAGCTTAAGGATACTCCCAAATATGACTTAAACGAGGGAACAGTCTACGGTCGTGGTCAGTGGGCATCATCCATTCGTTATCACAAAGGAAAATACTATGTATTGTTTTCTCCAAATGATAATCCGTACAAGGCTTATATCTATACCACTACCAATCCGGCCGGAAAATGGGAAGTACTTTCCAGAACGCAGCATTTTCATGACGCTTCACTGTTCTTCGATGATGATGACCGGGTATATGTTTTTTCCGGTACCGGATCTCTGAAGGAGTTGAAAAGCGACCTTTCGGATGTAAAACCTGATGGTGTGAATATGAAAATTTTTGATCGGGATTCCGAAGAGACCGGATTGCTGGAAGGTAGTCAGGTTATAAAGCATAATGGTAAGTATTATTTATTGATGATTTCATGGCCTAATGGAAAACCCCGTCGTCAGGTCTGTTACCGGGCTGACAAAATTACAGGCCCTTACGAAAAGAAAGTAATTCTGCAGGATAACTTCGCCGGATTCCCGTATGTGGGTCAGGGCTGCATTATAGATGATGAAAAGGGGAATTGGTATGGTCTTGTCTTTCAGGATCGTGGTGCAGTCGGCCGTGTTCCTCTTTTGCTGCCAGTCCATTGGGTAGATGGATGGCCGATGTTGAGTGACGAAACCGGAAAAGTGCCGTTAACCGGTCAGGTTCCATTAAAGCCGTATGATACAGGAAAACGAATTGTAGAAAGTGACGATTTTAGTGGTTCGAAACTAAAGATAACCTGGCAATGGAATCATAATCCGATCAATGAAGCCTGGTCGCTGACCGAACGTCCCGGATACCTGAGACTTAAGACCAACCGTATAGTCACTAACCTGTATGCTGCACCGAATAGCCTAACCCAACGCATGGAAGGCCCAAAATGCAGCGGCGTCGTTAAGCTGGATATTTCAAAAATGAAAGATGGTGATGTTGCCGGATTTAGTGCATTTAACGGTCATTCCGGCCTTTTGTCTGTAAAAATGGATGGAGATAAGAAATACCTGACCATGTCCACCAATGTAGTTGATTTGGATGGTCCTACCAAAGCTATTCTGGGTGTTAATGTCGATGAGAAGGCTAAAGTTGAACTTACTCAGAATATTATCTATCTGCGTATTGACGGTGATTTCAATCTGAATAAAGATCTGGCTACTTTCTATTACAGCCCGGATAATAAGACATGGACCCCGATTGGTGCAGAGTTTAAGATGATATTCGACTATAAGAAACTTTTTATGGGAACGAAGTTTGCCATTTTCAACTATGCAACCAAGTCAAGTGGAGGATATGTCGATATTGATTTCTTTGACTATAAAAGGATTCAATAATATATTGCTGAATATAAACAACCCAATGCAATCTATCTGTTATGAAAAAAATCAAACTGATTTTCCTTTTCGCTTTGTTTGCGATATCAGCATTTAGAGTATCAGCTCAGACCTGGATGCCCGATAATGGGAATGGGACATATACTAATCCTTTATTTTTTGATGAGTTTTCCGATCCTGATATTATCAGGGTCGGAGATGATTTTTATCTTGCCGGCACTACGATGCATGCAGTACCCGGAGTGGTAGTCATGCACTCTAAAGATTTGGTAAACTGGGAGTTTTTGGGGTATGCTACCGATTCCCTGACATTAGGTAAAGAATTTAATCTTGTAGATGGTAAAGAAGCCTACGGGCAAGGTATTTGGGCTCCATGCATACGTTATCAAAATGGAATGTTTTATATTTTCACAAATGTAAATAACCATGGCATGCAGGTGTATATGTCCAGGAATCCCAAAGGTCCATGGACTCATAAAGCTATGGATACAAAGATTTATGACTTGTCTGTTCTATTTGATGACAATGGCAAAATTTATGCAGTTTATAACTACGATGAGGTGAGACTGGTAGAGATCAAGCCTGACATGAGCGGTGTTGTTGAAGGTAGCGAACGTGTGATTATTCCCAAAGGTAACGCAATGGGGGAGGGGCATCATATGTATAAGGTAAATGGTAAATATTATATTATCAGTGCCAATTACTCTCCTTGCGGACGTATGCAATGTGCGCGTGCGGATAATCCTTTTGGACCGTATGAAACGGCAGTTATCAGTACCGATGAAACAATGGGGACGCAATTGGGATGGCTGGCTCCAAACGTTGGTTTAGGAATGCCGGTTCCTGAACCAGGATTCAAATTTAAACTTACCCCTCCCGGAAATAATCGTTTTGGTGCAGTTCCCTTACATCAGGGGGGCATAGTGGATTTACCAAATGGTGATTGGTGGGGATTTTCAATGATGGATTTCACGTCGGTAGGTCGTACTACATTTCTCTCTCCGGTAACCTGGCAGGACGGTTGGCCTCTATTTGGTCTCCCGGGTAATCCTGGCCGCTCACCACGTACCTGGGTTAAGCCTAATGTTGCTGCAGTTACTAAACCTATAGCTCCGTACAAACGCAGTGATGATTTCTCGGGACCAAAACCTGAGAGTGTATGGCAGTGGAATCACAATCCTGTTCCATCCAAATGGGAGCTCAATAAAAAGCGCGGATCACTGCGCCTCCATACCATGCCTGCCAAAGATTTTCTTTGGGCCAGAAATACACTAACTCAGCGCGTTATAGGACCAGAATCTTATGCAACTGCTGTTTTGGATGCCTCTGCTTTAAAACAGGGTGATTTTGCCGGACTCGCATATTTGAATATGCCTTACGCAGCGTTGGGGGTATATAGATGCGAAAATGGATTTACCCTCCGGTTTTATGACCAATGCACTAATAAAACTATCGAACAGAAACTAACTTCCGGAAAAGTAAGTTTGCGGGCGACCGGTAACTATGAGCTCGATATTGCCCAATTCAGTTACAGTACCGATGGCAAGATTTTCACCAATATTGGTGATTCGATACGGCTACCATATCAGCTTAAAACATTCCAGGGTTCACGGTATGCGCTTTTTGCTTATAATACTAAAGGGCAAAATGGCGGATATGCTGATTTTGAAGATTTCAAACTTGTAGAACCCCTTGCTGACCGATCAAAAAATCTGCCTGTTGGGAAAGTTATCACATTGACCAATCTGGCTACTGATTTTCCAGCCTGGGCTAATCCTCATGGAATGTTGCATACTTCAAAACCTGGTTCTAAAGAATATTACGGAGGCAGGATGCCGGTTTAGGATACATGATCGTGGTAAAGGCCGGGTAGTACTTGAAGCATTAAATGGTACAGGTTTCCTTACTGTGGTTGGAGCCGGTTTATCCGGTGATATTCAAATGAAGAAAGAGGAATCGGAAGGTAGTCTGTTTCAATGGCAGGACATGTTACACAACCAATGTATGCTTTTGTCCCTTAAGACAAACCGCTATGTCGGATTGATGCCTGAAACCGGAGCACCCTATTCTGCCAGTTTCCCGGGAACGGTACCCAATCGTAAAGACGGAACGGTGTTTACCTGGAAAGTCGTAGAAGAATAATATTACAATTATACATGTCTATCTAAAAAAATAAATAAAATGAACGTTAAGATAATATCCACTTTTTTGAGCATTTTAGGGTTTCTGGTCGTCAACGCGGAGAATCCAATCATCAAACATATCTTTACAGCCGATCCGGCACCGATGGTTTATAAAAACAAGGTTTACCTGTATGTAGGTCGTGATACAGCGCATGTTGGGGTCAATACCTACCAGATGCCGGATTGGTGCATATTATCATCAACAGATATGGTGAATTGGAAAGATTATGGTCCTTGTCTGTCTCCCAACGATTTTTCCTGGGCCTCGCGTGCAGCCAATGCAGCACAATGTATAGAGCGCAACGGTAAATTTTACTGGTACATTTCTGTCATGCATAAAAACAACGCCGATAGTAAGGGTGGTGTGGCCATTGGTGTTGCCGTTTCAGATAAACCAACCGGACCATTTAAAGATGCGATTGGAAAAGCGTTGATTACAGATGAAATGACTACAGATATGAAGCATTCGTGGGATGATCTTGACCCGACTGTATTTATAGACGATAATGATCAAGCCTACCTTTTCTGGGGAAATGGAAGTTGTAAATGGGCAAAGCTCAAAAAGAACATGATTGAGCTTGACGGCCCTATTCATACTTTCAAACCGCAGAATTTCACCGAAGCTCCCTGGATTTACAAACGTAAAGGGCTTTACTATCTGGTGTATGCAGCAAACATGCCTGAAACCATCGAATATTGTACCGCTACAAATCCCGAGGGGCCATGGACCTACAGAGGATTAATTCAGGAACCATCTAAGAATAGCTTTACAACACATCCGGGAATCATTGACTTCAAAGGTAAGACTTATTATTTCTACCATAATGGAGCATTGCCCACCGGTGGAGGATACCGTCGTTCAGTTTGTCTGGAGTATCTGAACTACAATGCTGATGGTACTATACAAAAAGTGACGCAGACTACAAAAGGTGTTATGCCTGCAAAATAACAAATATACTTACCTGATAACCAGATTATAATCCAAATAAATAATGAGACACAGAGTTTTGCTTGCATTTCTAGCTGCTACTGCTTTAATACAGATTAAAGCAGGAAATCCGATCATTAAACATATTTTCACTGCCGATCCGGCACCGATGGTTTATAAAAACACCGTATATCTCTACGCAGGACATGATACGGCCTCCAGAACTGATAAAAACTACCAAATGCCAGACTGGCACGTCTTTTCAACTACCGATATGGTAAACTGGAAAGATCACGGTGCTTCTATGTCACCTAAAGTCTTTTCCTGGTCAAACGGTGAAGCATATGCAGCACAATGTATTCCCCGCAATGGTAAGTTTTATTGGTATGTATCTACGTTTCATAAAAGTGATGCCAACAGTAAAGGTGGCGCCGCTATTGGTGTGGCTGTATCCGATAGCCCCACAGGTCCGTTCCGGGATGCACTCGGAAGAGCGCTTATCGTTAACGAAATGACTACCGATATGAAACACAGCTGGGATGATATTGACCCGACTGTATATATTGACAATGACAGTCAGGCTTACCTCTTCTGGGGAAATGGCAGCTGCAAGTGGGTCAAGCTGAAAAAGAACATGGTCGAGCTTGATGGCTCTATTACTACATTCAAACCGCAGAATTATATAGAAGGGCCATGGGTATATAAACGTAAGAGATTGTACTACCTGGTTTATGCCGGAACCGGCACAAAGCCCGAAATGATAGAGTATTGCACAGCCAAAAGCATTACAGGGCCGTGGACATACGGTGGAATTATACAGGAAAATGTTCCAAACAGTTTCACTACGCATCCCGGTGTTATTGATTTCAAAGGTAAATCATACTTCTTTTATCACAATGGTTCTCTTCCTACCGGAGGTAGCTACAGACGTTCCGTTTGCGTGGACTATCTTCACTATAACCAGGACGGTACAATACAAAAAGTGGTACAGACTACTGAAGGCGTGAAACCTGTAAAATAACAAATCTAATTATTATATCAAGTCGTTGGAAAGGGCCGTTTTGGCCTTTTCTGGACGGTCTTGTCTCAGAATATCTGCATAATTGCAGATGGAGAATTTTATTTCTGTGGTAAATGATCAGAAAATCAATAAATTATGAGGAGAAATACAAGCCGGTTAACCGGCGCTGCCTTTGCGCTTCTTTTTCTTGGATTTAATCTAAATGCCGGGAATCCAAAACCCCGGGAGGTTAGAATTAGTGTAGATGTAACCAAACCCGGGCACAAAATTTCGCCAACCTTATTTGGCGTGTTTTTTGAAGATATTAACTTGTCAGCTGATGGAGGTTTATATCCCGAATTGATTCGAAACCGCTCATTTGAAGATGCTGATACTCTTCAAAATTGGAAATTTTCAGGTTCGGATGCTAAATCAAAAGCTGCAATTATCAATGCCGATGTACACTCCCGTCCTCCAGTACCACCTTTGAATACTTTCAACCGAAAATCATTATTAATAGACCTGGATGGTTCTTTTCGTCTGGATAACAGTGGTTATTGGGGTATTAATCTAAAGCAAGGCGAAAAATATAAGTTTAAGATGGCTGCCCGAGCTGTAAATGGTATGAAAAACCCAGTGAAAGTGAAACTTATTGGGGGCAACAGGAAATATCTTAGCTTCCGGTGAAATAAATGGAGTTACTTCCGACTGGAAATATTACGAATTAAGCTTTAGTTCATCTGCCACCGACACCAATGCCCGTCTTGAAATTTCAGGAGATGGCAAAGGCAAATTATATCTCGATATGGTGTCACTTATCCCTGAAAAAACATGGGGAAAAAGTGGTTTGCGCCCTGATCTGGCCGGGGCAATGGATGCCTTAACACCCAGGTTTCTTCGATTTCCGGGAGGTTGTTGGGTTGAAGGTGAGGACTTTGCACACATGAATAACTGGAAAAAAACGATCGGTAATATTGATTCCCGCACACCCCTATGGAATATTTGGGGCTATAATGCCACTCATGGTCTTGGATTCCATGAATACCTACAATTAGCTGAAGATTTGGGAGCTGAACCGTTGTTTTGTATCAATACCGGTATATCACATCGTGAAGTTGTTCCTATGGATCAGATGGGACAATGGGTTCAGGATGCTCTTGATGCAATTGAATATGCTAATGGTTCGGAAACTTCGGTGTGGGGAAGTATTCGTGCTAAAAACGGACATCCGAAACCTTTTAACCTGAAATATCTCGAAATCGGAAACGAGAATGGGATGACTCCTTATGCTGAAAGATGGGAGCTTCTGGTCAATGCCATTCATGCAAAATATCCAGAGATTATTTTGGTAGCAAATGAATGGGCTGGCGGTCATCCAAAGAATCCTAAGCCGCAAATAATTGACGAACATTATTACAATAATCCCGACTGGTTTATCTGGAATTCGAATAAATATGATAACTACGATCGGAACGGTTCTAAAATATTTGTGGGCGAATATGCTGTGACTAGCGGTACCGGTACCGGAAACCTGCGTGGAGCCATAGGTGAAGCGGCCTGGATGACAGGAATGGAACGCAACTCTGATGTGGTGGTGATGGCTGCCTACGCGCCACTATTTTGCCACGCAAAGCATAAAGCATGGCCTGTAAATCTGATTAATTTTGATAACCATCGTTGGTTCGGAATCCCAAGTTATTATATACAGCAAATGTTTGCTAATAATCAGGGAACGGTCAATCTGCCTGTAACTATTGAAAGCGCACCGGCTATTGATCTACCACGCTCCAAAGGAGCAATCGGCCTTGGAACATGGTTGAATTCGGCTGAGTTCAAAGATCTTGAAGTTACGGATCCTTCAGGTAAGGTATTGTTCAAGCCGGATTTTAATCAAGTAGATGAAAAATGGCGTAAAACGCCAGGTAGCGAATGGTTGGCAAAAGATGGTGTGCTGAAACAATCGGCGATATCATCTAACACAACCATTTATATGGGTGACACTGCCTGGACCGATTATACCATTAAGCTAAAAGCACGTAAAATTGAAGGTGAAAACGGATTCCAGATTTATTTCCACAACAAAAATAATAGTGAACGTACCCGTTGGGATATTGGAGGTTTCACCAATTCGGTAAATATGCTCGAAGTAGGGCTTGCAACCCAAAGTATGGATTCAAAAGTGGAAACGGGACGTTGGTATGATGTGAAAATAGAACTTCGAGGTACCTCTGTTAAGGCTTATTTGGATGGAAAACTAACTCAGGATGTATCGGCTGAGAACCTGAAAGTGAAAGGGATCACCACCAGTGCATCTGTCGATGAAAAAACTGGCGATATTATCCTGAAGGTAGTGAATGTTACTTCGAAAGGAATAAAAGCTAATGTAGCTCTTAATGGAGCAACAGGGTTGACAGGAACAGCTAAAGCAGTAGTTTTAACTTCGGCTAAAGCGACTGATGAGAATACCCTGGATAATCCAACTAAAGTTTCGCCTAAGATTGAAACGGTGAAGTATTCGGGTTCTAAAATAAACCGTTTGTTTCCGGCAAATTCGTTGACTATCTTTAGACTGCCAACAAAAAAATAATTACAGTTTCCTATTGCGGAGTACCTTATATGTAAGGTATTCCGTAATAGGAGATAAATCACATGAAATGAGCATGACTTAAAAGGGAATACGAAGAAAAAGTCATCTTGCGAGTTTAATCCGATTTTCAAACACAAATTACATACTGATGAAAAGAATTTCATTATTTCTCAATGCACTTATTCTATGCTTGTTGTTTACAAACATAGTACAAGCTCAGAAAGCCCATAATCCAATAATTTTTTCCGACGTACCGGATATGTCTATGCTTCGGGTGGGCGATACCTATTATATGTCTAGTACTACCATGCATATGAGCCCGGGTGTACCTATCATGAAGTCGAAAGATCTAGTGAACTGGAAAATCGTGAATTATGCTTACGATACACTTGCCAATATGGATGAATTGAATCTTGTGAACGGGAAAAGTACTTACGGAAGAGGATCGTGGGCAAGTACCATCAAATACCATAAGGGGCTGTATTATGTTACAACATTTGCTCAAACTACAGGCAAAACTTACATCTATACAACTAAAAATATAGAGAAAGGTCCTTGGAAATCGGTATCATTCAGCCCGGCTTATCATGACTGCAATCTGTTTTTTGATAATGACGGACACAATTATTTGATTTACGGAAATCATAAACTACATATTGTTGAACTAAATGATAACCTTACCGATACCAAAAAAGAGACAGACCGCATTCTCATAGAAGATGCTACTGCTCCGTCAGGAAAGCCTGGTTTAGGAGCTGAAGGTTCACAGCTTTTCAAAGTGAATAACAAGTATTATCTGTTCAATATAACATGGCCAAATGGTGGCACGATGCGCACAGTAGTGCTTCATAGAGCCGATAAAATTACAGGTCCTTACGAAGGGAAAGTCGGACTTCAGGATTTAGGAGTTGCTCAGGGAGGGTTAATTGACACTCCTGATGGCAGATGGTTTTCTTACTTGTTCCGTGACTATGGTTCGGTGGGTCGCATTCCTTATTTAGTCCCTGTTAAATGGAAAGATGGATGGCCTGTTTTAGGTGTAAATGGAAAAGTGCCCGAAACACTGGATTTACCGGCGAGCAAGGGTTTAATTCCGGGGATTGTCAACTCTGACGAGTTTACGCGCAAAAAAGGGAGAACTTGCATTGCCATTGGTTTGGCAGTGGAATCACAATCCTGATAACCGACTGTGGTCGGTAACCGAACGTCCGGGATATTTGCGCCTGAAAACCGGCCGTCTGGATTCTCTTTTCCTCAAATCAAGAAATACCCTGACTCAACGAACTATCGGTCCGGTATGCTCAGGAATTACTTTGGTCGATGTTTCTAAAATGAAAGACGGAGATTATGCCGGATTGTGCGCTTTGCAACGGAAATTCGGACAGGTTGGTGTAAAAGTGATAGACGGTGCTAAGTATTTATTCATGGTTAGCAACGAAACCGACAAACCAACGGAGCTGCAAAGCATTCCTCTTTCTCAGAATAAAGTTTACCTCAAAATCGAATGTGATTTCAGAAATAAGGTTGATATTGCGAAATTCTTCTATAGTCTTGATGGTAAATCGTGGAGTGTAATTGGAGGATCGCTGCACATGCAATATACCTTGATGGAGCACTTTATGGGCTATCGTTTCGGCTTATTCAACTATGCGACTAAGAATATTGGTGGTTATGCCGATTTTGATTATTTCCACATAACCGATAAGATCTCATCTAAATAGAAACTAAATAAAGAGTGTTCCTGGTTAGGACACTCTTTATTTTAAATCATTACAAATGAAACGACTCATTTTATTCTTTTCCGTTAGTTTGTTGTTTAGCCACTTTTCCTTTTCCCAAAATACAGTTATTCCTGCGCCTTCTGGCTACGATATTGTGCGCGATGGTATTCCCCATGGGAAAATAGATACTGTTACTTATGCGTCAAAAACAGTTGGATGCAACCGTAAGGCGCTCGTATATACCCCTCCGGGCTATTTAAAGAATAAGAAATATCCTGTTCTCTATTTGTTGCATGGCATTGGCGGCAGCGAGAAAGAATGGTTTAACGAAGGGCAACCGCATGTAATTCTCGACAATCTTTATGCCGAAGGAAAGCTTGAACCCATGATTGTGGTGTTGCCAAATGGTCGTGCCATGAAAGATGACCGTCCGGTCGGTAACATTTATGATGGCGTTAAAGTGCAGGCGTTTGCTACCTTCGAAAAGGATTTGCTGAACGACCTGATTCCATTTGTTGAAAAGAAATATCCTACGATAAAGGATCAGAGAACATCGTGCTATCGCCGGTTTGTCGATGGGCGGTGGGCAATCGCTCAACTTCGGATTGGGTAATCTGGCTAAATTTGCCTGGGTGGGTGGATTCTCGTCAGCACCCAATACCAAACAACCGAAAGAGTTGCTTCCTAATCCCGAAATGGCTAAACAGACGCTGACGCTGCTATGGATTTCCTGCGGTGATAAAGACGGACTTATATATAACAGTAAACGGACTCACGACTATCTGAAAGCTAACAATGTTCCTCATATTTACTATGTTGATCATGGCTACCATGATTTCAAGGTTTGGAAGAACAGCTTGTATATGTTTTCACAATTGTTGTTTAAATCCGTTGATCCTTCAGTATTTGATAAAATCAGCAACGCAGGCAGACCGGCTGAATCGAATGTCAGAGGAGCGAATTATCCGCAAATACTGCCTGATGGTCGCGCTATTTTCCGTATAAAAGCCCCGGAAGCTCAAAAGGTGCAACTTGATTTTGGCAAAAAATACGATATGGCTAAAAACAGCGAAGGAGTATGGGAGGTAACCACCGATTCATTAAGCGAAGGCATTCACTATTACTCCCAGATAATTGACGGTGTAGCAGTTGCCGATCCTGCCAGTAAGACTTTTTATGGCATGAGCAGGATGGCCAGTGGCTTTGAAGTTCCGTTTAAAGGAGATAGTTATTACGAAGTCAGAAATGTGTCTCATGGAGATATTCGTATCAAACGCTACTATTCGGATGTAACTAATTCGTGGCGTGATTTCTACATGTACACTCCTCCGGGATACGATCAAAACACAAGTGAAAAATATCCGGTACTTTATATTATGCATGGTGGCGGTGAAGATCAAAGCGGTTGGGCCACTCAGGGTAAAACAGATTTGATTCTTGATAATCTGATTGCAGAAAAGAAGGCTGTACCCATGATTGTGGTTATGGTGGATGGTAATCTTCCACTCAATGCTTTTGGAGCAGAAGCTCTCAATGTGTTTGAGAAAGAACTGAAACAAAGTATCGTTCCGTTTGTAGAGAAAAACTACCGGGTGAAAGCTGATGCCAAATATCGTGGTCTTGCCGGATTATCAATGGGTGGAATTCAAACCCTTTATGCTGGTGTCAGAAATAGCGATATGTTTGCATACCTCGGTGTGTTTAGTTCAGGATGGCATGCTAATACCAAAGAGATTTCAGAACCGCAGTATGAATTTATGAAGAACAACGCCGAAAAGATCAACAGCAACCTGAAACAGTTCTGGATTTCTCAGGGTGGTAAAGAGGATATTGCCTGGAAGAATTGTCAGATTATGCTTTCCAGATTTGATGAGATGAAGATCAAATATGTTTATAGTGAGTATCCCGGTGGTCATACCTGGCCGGTGTGGCGAAACAATATTTTCAAATTTGCCCAACTGTTGTTTAAATAGAAAATACGGTGTTAGCTTACGCAGGATTCTATAAAATGGACTGTTGGATATCTACGATTTAAAAATGAAACATACAAAAGGCTTTCTAAAAAAAATGATGTTGGTGTCAGAAATGTGCTTAAGCGTTCTGTTCACTTATGCTACAAATCCTGTCTTTGACGGTACAATGACAATAAATGTATCCGGAAGTAATCGTACGATGGTCGTTCATGTTCCGGCAAATATTGAGGAAAACTGTCCGTTGATGATATCTCTTCACGGACGCTGGGGGAATGGGGCCGCACAGCAGCAATGCGCAAAGTTCGAACCCATGGCAGATACAGCCCGTTTTATCGTAGTTTACCCCGATGGTCTGCCACAAGCAATTCTCGGAGGAGGTGCAAATACCGGCTGGGATGTTAGTGGAGCAACAGATGACGATATTTCCTTTTTTAAGGCGATTATCAATACCATGTACGACAGATATAAAATAAACAAGTCCCGCGTTTATTTATCCGGGTTTTCAATAGGAGGCATGGAGACGTATCATGCGGCAAATGTTGCGGCTAAGACATTCGCTGCATTCGCGTCGGTGAGTGGGTATCCGTTGAATGAGTACCATCGTTGTTATACCGGTGCCCGTCCGGTTCCATTTATGCACATTCACGGCAAATTTGATGGTTTCGTAAAGGTTGACTCCGTGCCTATTGTCGTTGACAACTGGGTGATGCGTAATGGGTGTAATCCTGTTCCGGTTGTCACCAATAAGTCCGGTGTTTACACAAAGAGTGTTTATTCAGCAGCCAATAATGGTTTTCAGTATATTTATTATGCTCTTGACGGTCGGGGGCATGAATACACTATCTCAAGTGCATTCAATCCGAGCAACGAAATATGGAATTTTGTAAAGCAATATACTCTTAATGAAGCATGTGACACTACATTGAAGTGGAATCCAAATTTCCAGATGCAGAAGGACGGTATTGTGCCTGCAGGCTGGACAACTGTCGTGGATAGTAAAAGTGTCATCGGTAGTAATCAGACAGTAACCAGTGGGCCGCGAATTATAACGCTCGGAGAAGGAAGTGATTCTCAACGCGGGTTTCTTGTAGAGTCCGGAACCACAACCGGATATATGGCTTATGGTCTCGATAAACAACGCACGTTGCAACTTCAGCCGGGGCGTTATAGAATTAAGTTTGACGTGATAGCATATAATTCTGAAAGTGTAGGAAAAACCCTGACGATGCAATTAACAAACCGTAATAATAGTTCTGATGCCTACAGCTTTGCTGTTCAAACTGTAAATTGTATTCAGAATAATATGGCCAGAAACTTTACACAGGCATCTTTTGATCTGACAACAAGAAGCTACGGTGAATATCAGCTGCGCTTCATACTGCCTGCCGGGCTAGTCGATATTGTGTTGACAAATATTGGGGTTTACTCTTTTATTGATGATCATACCGGGTTTGAAATAATTCACAGTACTCCAATTTCTACTGATGAACCTGTTAATGTTTATACCATTAATGGAAACTTGATAAGTTCTAATAAGAACATGCCCAACTCTCTCAGTGAATTGAAAAAAGGCGTTTATATAGTTTCGAGTTGTGAAAGAAAAAATGTTACGAAAGTATTGAAATGAGTCTATTGGTTATCAAGGGCATGGCTACACATAGTATCGGACTATTTTTATAAGACAAGGTGACAGGAATTGTTTCTGTTTATTCAACTATGCGACCAAGAAGGTTGGCGGTTATGTTGATTTCGATTATTTTCGCATCCCGGAAAAGAGATTTTCAAAATAAAAAACTATTCAAAACCACAACACTCCAAAGAGTGCTCTTTTCGAAGGGTTCTCTTTGTTTAACTATCTGACACATGAAAAAACTGCTATTTGGAATGAGCCTTACTTTATTAGGTTCCATGGCATCGGCACAGACAAAGGCCGGTCCGCAACCACAGAAACCCCGGTTACCATTGATGGGATGGGCCAGCTGGAACCAGTTTGGGGTGAAAATCGACGAAAACGTGATCAAAAAACAAGCTGATATCATGGTGTCCTCGGGACTTGCTACAGCGGGTTATCGTTATCTGAATATCGACGATGGATTTTTCAACGGGCGATATGCTGATGGCACTTTACGGATTGACTCTGTTAAGTTTCCTCAAGGGATGCGACATCTGGTCGATTATATTCATTCCAGGGGATTGAAGGCCGGTTTCTATTCCGAAGCCGGAGAGAACACTTGTGGTTCGCAATACAGCGGACAACCCGGAGGGGTAGGAGGTGGCCTCTATAAACATGACCAACAGGATGCAGACCTCTTCTTCAAGACATGGAACTTCGATTTTCTGAAAGTTGACTACTGTGGTGGTCTGACACAGAAACTGGATGAAAAGACCCGCTACTCTGAAATCCGGAAAGCCATTGATAATACAGGCCGTAACGATGTTAACTACAATGTTTGCCGCTGGCAGTTTCCCGGTATCTGGGTAACGGCTATTGCTGATTCATGGCGCATGTCACACGATATTAACTTTGTTCCGGGTTCAAAGCCAAAGTGGAGCAGCATTCTGAGTATCATTAACCTGAATAAATATCTGGCACCTTATGCGGGTCCCGGTCATTACAACGACATGGATATGCTCGAAGTGGGCCGCGGTATGACTGCAGAAGAGGACAGAAGCCATTTCACCATGTGGTGTATCTTATCTTCTCCGCTGGTGTTGGGCAATGATATGGGGAATATGACTGCCGAAACAAAAGCCATCCTTACTAATCCGGAAGTGATTGCCGTCAATCAGGACCCGGCAGGATTGCAGGCTCATTTGTTATCCCAAAAAGATAGTGCGCAGGTGTGGGCTAAAAACTTAAATGACAGGCAGAGCAAAGAGTTTGCTGTAGCCTTATTTAATCAGGGAAATACACCGGCGACTATTTCCGTAAAATGGAAAGACCTGAATATTGTGGGTAAAGCAATGGTGCGTGACCTTTGGACGCGTACGGATTTGGGTATATTGGATTCGATGTACACCGTTACAGTGCCGGGGCATGGTATTTCATTGATTAAGGTAACAGCCGGTAAAACGAAACAGAAAGAGGTATTTGAGGCGGAATATGCCTGGGTCAACAATTTTAATCTGACCAGTAACAGTGCAATTATCCCGAATCAGGGAAAACCGGCATCGGACGGTTCCTGTTCGGGTGGTGCCAAAGTGATCAATATTGGTGGCCGTGCGGATAACTTTATCGAATTCCGTGATGTATATGCAATGAAAGCCGGTAAATACACACTGAACCTCTATTATCTTTCCGCTGAAAACCGCAGTGCCATCCTTTCTGTAAATGGTACTGAAACTCAGCTTTCCAACCTGAACTCCGGTGGAGCTAAATCTATCGCTAAAACCTCCATCCCGGTTAAATTAAAAGCAGGCTATAATGTGGTTCGCATATATAATCCGACGGGTATGGCGCCGGATATGGATAAAATTGAAATTAATTTGAATAGATAAAACCGATAATCTCTTTTTATGAACTGCACCCCAAAAGTTAGTTACAACTTTTGGGGTGTTTTTTTATGACAACAATTAAAAGAAATAACAAGAAGCATATGAACTGCTTTTGACATTTTGCTACTTCCTGATTTTCGAAAATCACCTTTTTTTAGAGCCTGATCCTCTATGGATACTCTATGGACACTCTAGGGATACTCCAGGGACTGACTGAGAAAAGAGTGAAATGTAATTTGTGTGGATTTGATTGCAGATTGTAGTGTATTGGTCGCTTTATGTGTTAAAATGATAATTCTTCTTTCTGCTTCCTGCTTGAAATAAATGGAATTCGGATTAGGTCTGGGTATAATGTGTAGTACCATTAGTTGTAGAGAGTCTAATCCGGGAAAGAATAGTACAAGTGTGATTATTTCCTGATATATTTAGGATTAGAAATGTTGTGTCTAAAAATATAAATATCTATACTTAATATATTTTAATTTTGCTTTCGGGATGATTTGTTGGGGGATAATCCCCCCTTGTGGAATTACTCTTCGCAATGCATCCACACAGGTGTATTATGATACACATAATATTCAGATAACTTATATTTCAAAATCAGACAATTTATGCATTATGAAAAAACACCAATGGGAATATATCTGCAAACACTTTGAGATAAACACGATTCCTCATTATATGGTTGTGGACAAATCCGGTAAAATCATAGATCCGAAGAGTCCGATAGACAAAAGTAATGGCGAGCTCAAAGAGATGCTGATGAAGCTGATTGTACAATATAGGGATTTATTTCTCATTGAATAGCAATCAATAGATCTAAATACATTAAAAACACACAATCATGAAGAAAAACCTCCTCTTCATCCTGCTGTTGACCTTGCTCGGTCAGGCAGGAATTGCGCAAAACCGCGTTATCAAATCTCCAAAGGTAGAAGCGGCAACGCATTCCAATGTAATTATTGACCGTATTACACTCAGTGATACGGCCACGGTGCTTGATTTCTCGGTCAGTAACTATCCCGGAAACTGGATCATATTCGCCAAAAAGAATTACCTCATCAACTCCGATGGAGGTAATAAGATCTACTGCAAATACGCGATCGGGTATAACGGACAGCTAGGTGATAAATGGTATATGCCCGAATCTGGAAAAGTCCATTTCTCATTGGTCTATCCGCCTATTGACAAGAAATTATCTAAAATTGATTTTATCGAAGGGGATAACATTGACGGAGCATTTAAGATCTTCGGCGTTGAGATCAATCCCTCTAAGAGGCAGTCGCTTTTGCCGGAAGCACTGGATGGTAACTGGCTCAAAACGGATGGAAGTAACGAGTGGGCGTTTGGCCTTTACGACAAACTGGCAATTTATAAAAATGACTTCTGGCAATATCAGTCGGTGACGAAACAGGGTAAATCGACCACCATGGTATTTAAAAACGGAAACAAATCCGTTACCCTCACCCTTCTTCCGGTCTCCGACGACAAGCTGATGATTGCCGTCGGCAAAAGTCCGATGCAGACTTATAGCCGCCAGAAAACATTCCGTTCTGACTACAAATCCAAGGGAGAACAGGCTTTTATCTCTTTGCCTTTTGGCCGGAAAGGGACCATCCTTCGGGGATATTTGAAAGGCTACTCACCCAAACTCGGATTCAAGACCAATCTTATTTATCTTCGAAACGATCTGACAAGGGAGGATTTCCCTGCTTTGCTGGCATTTCAACCGGATGGGCGCTTTGAGGCTAAGTTTGATTTGATACAACCGACCATGCTTACATTTCGGATCGGTAGAGAGTTGTGCAGTATATACATGGAACCCGGTGATAAAACGATGCTTTATCTGAATTTAGGTACAAATAAAGAGACATATACGAAACAATTCATGGGAAGTCATGCATTGGAGAATAATGATTTATATGCTATGGGGAATATTGGTGAACGCAATTATATGACTTATCAAAAGGATAAAGAGCTATCACCGGTTGATTTTAAAGCAAACCGGTTAAAAGAGAGGCAAGCGGATGTTGATGCTTTAAATGCTTTTGTTCAACACAATTCGGTTTCTCCAAAAGCCTTGCAGATAAAGAGGCTGCACATCGACACGAAATGTTATGGATCTATCCTGGATTATTTGATGGATCTGCAATATAAATCAAATAATGATTCTACAAAGCAAGTGTTGGATGATATTTCCTATTATGACTTTATGAAAGGGCTGTTTACTAACCGTGATCTTTTGCCATTGACAGATGATTTCAGCTCTGTGATCAATAGACTGGAATATTCTCCCATCATTCGCAAAGAGATATTTACTGATCTTGAAATTGAAGACAAAGAGGTTAAAGACATAAGACTGTCCAAGGACAAGATGAATCTTATGAATGCCTATTACAATATTCCTGCAATTATAGGTATTCTCGAAAAGATGAAAACCCCATTGACGCCCGAAGAGCTACAGGTATTGAAACAAACGCCACCTGATCAAAAAGACTCTATCCAATTCTACCATTATCTGAAGGTCAAGGGGAGATTTTATGACAAGTATCAATCCTTGATCGATGTATTGTTTAGAACCCATGACTTCAAATACATGAAAGCGGTCTTTAAACAGAAACTGGATGTAGAACCGGGATTGATCTATGAAATCATTATGCTTCGCACGCTATGTACCGAATTTAAGACATATCCGTTTAACCCGGCCACGATGGAACTGTTAAAGCCTCTATTCACGACTCAGTTTCTTCAGGATGAATTAGTGCGCTTCAATAACGAAAAGGTTGCTCTTCAAAATGAGAAAACATTACAACCGAAAGCTCCGGCAACCTCCGGTGAACGTATTCTTCATAAACTGATTGATAAATACAAAGGTGATGTCCTGGCGATTGACTTCTGGTCAACCGGCTGCGGTCCCTGCCGCTCAGGTATGACCAATCGCAAAGATATGCCTGATGAGTTTAAAGATAAGAAAGTGAAATTCATTTACATCACCGATGAAGAAGCCTCTCCGTTAGAGCCTTACAATGATTTTATCAAAGACATCAAAGGAGAGCATCTGCGGATCACCCGCGATGAATGGAACCAACTGGCAGCCCAATACAAAATAAACGGTATTCCTCATTTTATGATTGTCAATAAGAACGGGGCGGTGATAGAGAATAATACAGTACATTATTGGGGAACAGAGCTGAAAAAAAGACTGGGTAACCTGATGACGGAGTAATCAAAATAAAAATAAATAATGACTCATGAAAAGAACAACTAATCGAAATTTCGTAATGATCTCATTGCTATTTATGGCCTGTTTGTTTTCGCAAAATACAAAGGCGCAAACAGGAGGGGCAACAAATGATGGCGAGGTGTACAAAGCCTTCAATACGGAGCATGTATGGGATGCCAGGGTGACTATTGGCAATACCCGGGTGGTAGGAGAGAGTAAGTATGGCACAAGGCGTGTTATTCCGATAACAGGAGGCACATTTAACGGTCCAAAGATAAAAGGCGTGGTATTGCCGGGAGGTGAGGACTGGCAGTTGGTTCGTCCTGATGGCGATACGGAATTTTATGCGCGTTATTTGCTGAAAACCGATGATGGTTATACTATTCAGGTGATAAACAAAGCATTAATGCATGCTTCTGCAAAAGGAGAGAAGAGTGCCCCGTACGTCAAGTCGGTACTTGAGCTGGAAGCTCCCAATGAGAGTCCATACGCTTATCTGAATCATGCTATATTTATCGGTACCCTCAGGATTCCGGCCCTCAAGCCCGGTGAAGAACCCTACGTCATTATAGGAGTATATAAGGTGCTGTAGATATTGGGATAAAATGAAAGACAATATGTTGAACGTTTTTCTCAACAAGATTACCTGTCAAAGGAATTTACAGATATATTCCAAATGTAATAGTCTGATTTTAAAAGCACTCTTAATAGTATAGTATGAAACACGGGTGTTGAGGGTGGTCAGAGGGTTTTTGTTCAATAATATAAACCATAAACAATCTATTCAAATTGATCAACTCCGAGAGAGAATAATATCCTAAATTGAAAATATTAAAGCTAATATTAAAAATAGTAGATATGCTTTACTGATTATTTTTGTTTGGTTGATAAAACATCTATAATCTATGAAAAACAATTATCTGGGATTTACTTGTTTGTTGTGTACCAACATTCGCGTGAAGACAAGTGTGATTCTTCTGTTTATGTCGATTTTATTGTTTCTTTCAGGCAATATCATTGCTCAAAATCCCATTATTCGGAATCAATTTAGTGCTGATCCAACTGCCCGGGTTTTTAATGGGAAAGTATATGTTTTTCCGTCGCACGATATTCCCACTCCTCCTCAAAAGACGGGCCGTAAGGACTGGTTCTGCATGGAGGATTATCACGTGTTTTCATCTTCAAATCTTACCGATTGGGTCGATCATGGTGTAATTGTAAGTCAAAATAAAGTGAACTGGGTCGATTCTACTTCCTTCAGTATGTGGGCTCCGGATTGCATAGAAAAAAACGGGAAATATTACTTCTACTTTCCGGCCAATAATAATATCGTGGATGCGAACGGTCGAAAAGGGTTTTCGGTAGGTGTTGCTATTGCCGATAAACCGGAAGGCCCCTATGCTCCGCAGCCCGAACCAATTAAGAATGTTCGTGGAATAGATCCTAACGTGTTTATAGACAAAGATGGACAAGCATATCTCTATTGGTCTCAGCAAAATATATATGTGGCTAAACTCAAAGACAATATGCTGGAACTTGATTCTGAACCGCAGGCTATAGCAAATCTGCCTGAGAAAGGATTGAAAGAAGGTCCGTTTTTATTCGAACGGAAAGGTAAATATTATCTGAGCTTTCCACATGTAGAAAACCGGATAGAAAGGCTAGAATATGCTATGGGTGATAGCCCTATGGGGCCTTTCAGGATGACAGGCGTTATCATGGATGAGTCGCCTATGAACTGCTGGACTAACCACCATTCTGTCATCGGGTACAACGGACAATGGTATCTGTTTTATCACCAAAACGAGTATTCTCCGAAGTTTGATAAAAACCGTTCTATTTGTATTGATAGTCTGTTCTTTAATGCCGATGGTATTATTCAGAAAGTGAAACCTACTTTTCGCGGGGTAGGACTTACAAAAGCAACAGATAAAATTCAACTCGACAGATACAGTAATATCAGCAGTAAAGGAGCAACAATTGCTTACAACGATACGTCGAATTATTTTAATGGTTGGAAAACAATACTGAGCGAAAAAGATGCTTGGATTCAATATAAGAGCGTTGACTTTGGTGCCGAAAGTTATAAATGGATGGAGATAAAATATTTGTCGCCCAAAGATGTCGTTTTGACTATTTGTCAGAACAATAATAATGCGAAGGTGATTAATAAAATAAAGGTTCCAGCAACAGCCGAATGGAAAATGATCCGAATAAAAATATCGGGGGTAAAAACAGGAGTTCATAACCTAACACTAACCAATGAAGGAAACAATCCGGTAGAAATAGACTGGATGAGTTTTGTGAATAAGAAATGATTTCAGGCTATAGTATCCTTACCAGGAAAGAGGTATTACACCGCCCAGGGATACCTGCATCTTGGTACAAACGCCGGAGCTTCTATCCGCGACACTATTAATGCATTGAAATCGGGTGAGCATACGCTTAAAGTAAAATATTCAGCACCAAAAGGTCAGAGAGGTATTCAGTTGATTGTAAATGGTGCGAAAAACGACCTCAGATTTGCTCAAACCGATTCGGTAAGTGACTGGAAGGTATTGCAACATAATATTTCGCTCAGGAAAGGAAATAACCTTATCGAGTTCAAAGCAAATGGAGTTACGTCGAATGATATTTTATTCGACAACATTGTTCTCGAAAATAAGTAATGGCTAATTTAATAATAAATTAATTTCAAAGAAGCGTGAATACAAATATAATAAGAGGGAAAATTGCTTTATTGTGTGGGCTGATATTAATGTCAATTACCGGTTTTGCGCAGGTAAAGAAAGATAAAACTATTCAAACTCCTCCCGAAGCCAAACGTGTATTTCGTTACACGAATCCGATAACCCGCGATACTGCCATTTCCATGCGGGATCATTGTATCATAAAAGTTGGTGAAAAATGGTATTGCACCGGAACCTCCAATCCGGTTTGGGAAGGCCATAATCCGGGTGTTCGGTTACTTGTCTCCAACGATTTAATTCACTGGAACATGCATTCGTGGTTGATCGATGCCAGCAAATTACCTGCTGACTGTCCTTACGACGGACGGTTTTGGGCTCCTGAAATTCACTTTGTCAAAGGAAAATACTGGCTGACTGTAAACAGCGGAAAAGTAACAGCCGAAGATCCGAAAGGAATGAAAACCCACAGCATTTGGTTGTTTTCGTCCGATCAGGTAACCGGGCCATATAAACTGGTGAACGGACCTCTTACTTCTCAGTACAATAATGATGCTACACTATTCGAAGATGAAGATGGCCAAACATACTTGTACTGCAGCGGTAACGGGTTGTTTCAGGCAAAAATAGATTTGAACACGGGCAAACTTACGACACCTGTTATGAAGTTTCTGGATAAGTTACAACCGGGCTATCCCGATTGGATAACAGGCGGTATTGAAGGGCCGTTTGTATTAAAAAGAGACGGTACATATTTCATGTTTTTTTCAACATGGACACGAGGTTACGAAGTGGGGCTTTTAAAATCGAAGTCGCCGCTTGGACCATGGGAGCTTGCATCTCCCGAACCTATCTTTGGTACAAGAAAAAGAGAATATCGTCCGGAACTGAAATTTAGCAAGATAAAATTTCAGGATAGTCAGGATCCATATTGTGAAACCGGACATAATGCAATATTTATCGGACCGGACGGTAAGTTGTGGAGTTCGTGCCATTATCTGACGTTTGAAAAACGTCCATATCCTTATAGTCAGACTTTTCAACCGTGGGAACTGACTCCCCAGATGGGAATTGAACCGGTAACTTACAAGGATGGAATGTTCTATATTCAGGGTTCAACCTGGACGGAGCAGACGGTAGAATATTAGCACATATGTATAGAGATAACAGAGCGATTTTGAAATACTAAAAGTACACTTGTTTATGATAAAGAAAGGATACATAGTCATTGCATTGTTTGCAATAATCAGGACTTCTTATTCACAGCACATTTCCGGAGGTAAACCCGAAAAGAAGCCGGATATTGTTTTTGGGACTATAATTGATCCCCAAAAACAGATACAGGATTCACGCAAGTTAGCAAGATCACTTGCAGTGCCTGGATCAACACAATAGAGAGCCAGGGGCGATCAAAAAAGATACTACCGATTTCCTGACACCGATACCGATATTCCCTATCGGGTTTGTGTACCATCCAACTGGGACGGAAAATCAAAATTGCCGCTCGTTATGTTTTTGCATGGTGGTTGGAATGACGAAAGTTCGTACCTTGATCAAAATGACAAGCAGTTGGTTAAACTGGCCGATGAACATGGATATCTCTTAGTTTCGCCTTTGGGGTGCAAAGGCGCTTACGGTAATTCGTTGTCGCTCCCGGCTGTTTTTGGGCAACCGGAAGCTGGTCAACAGATCCTTGCGGCCCGGACAAACGTGCGCGATAGAGCAAATATCCAGAGCGAAAAAGATGTCATAAATGTGTTAGAGCTGGTTTTAAATGAATATCCGGTCGATCGTAGATCAATGTTTCTAATCGGACATTCCATGGGTAGTGGAGGAACGTGGTATTTGGGCGCTAAGTATTATGGCTACTGGAAAGCATTAGCACCAATGTCGGGTCCGTTTGTGACAGAGGCAGGATATCCGTGGAAGAATATCAAAAAAATGCCTCTTTTTATATCGGAAGGTACTAAAGCGACTGCATCTCTTGAAGGGAGTCGGGCGTTGCGGAATTGGTTAAAGAAAAATGAATTTAATGTAGAGTACAAAGAAGTCGATGCCGATCACCCCGGAATGGTACCTCTCATTCTTCCCGATGTATTCGATTTTCTAGACCGTTGTTGCAAGTAACCCCCGATTATTTGTCTGGTTGATTAAGGTCTTAAAGCCTTTGGGCAATATCTTATTCGTTGATTTTAATCCTTCATTTTGTTATTGGTTTTTCGACCTTTAAATAATTGATATTAAGAACAAACAATGAGACGATATATGCAAGAGTGGGTTAGGGAGAATTTATATGCAGAGGATCCGGAAGGGTATGTTGCTTCGTTATTAAAACGTGATAGCCTAACCCTTCAAAGTATTGTCAAAGATCTGGTAGCCGAAAGGATGGAGGATATAGATAAGCCTTTATCCAATATTCAAACTTGTCCCCAATCTAAGACCACTGAATAAAGAAATTAATCGGGTACTATATTGGATAGGCAACATAGTATTCAATCTAAAATTGAGAGTTATGACATTTTTTCGGAATTTGGGCTTATTCAGTTTGCTCAATATCTTGATTTGCACATCAGTGCAGGCGCAACAGGTTACTGGTATTTTTTCGAATATAATTATTGAGAAATCAGCAAATGAACAAGATTTTCCTATTCTTAGCAAAAATGGTTTAGGTACAGCTATTCATTTTGATAGCAATGATTACAACGGTGTTATCCGGGCTATAGGTGATCTGCAGAATGATATAAACAACGTTACCGGGGTTAGGCCCGGATTAAACATATCCGGAAGTAAAGCTGATTATGAAATAATAATCGGGACGTTGGGAAAAAGCAAATTGATCGATAATCTTGTTTCATCCCGAAAGTTAGATGCAAAAGACCTGAAAGGGAAATGGGAAAGCTTTGTCATTGCTACTGTGAAAAATCCAGAGCCCGGTGTAAAACAAGGATTGATCATTGCCGGCAGTGATAAACGGGGGACGATCTATGGTATTTATGAATTATCACGACAGCTGGGCGTTTCACCCTGGTATTGGTGGGCAGATGTACCAGTGAAGAAACGTGCGGCTGCATATGTTTCGGCCGGTCGTTACGCATCAGGTGAACCGAAGGTGAAGTACCGGGGTATTTTCATCAATGATGAAAATCCTTGCATGCAACAGTGGGCCAGAGCGAAATTCGGTGGGATGAACAGTAAAATGTACAGCCGTGTATTTGAGCTGTTGTTGCGTTTGCGTGCAAATATGCTTTGGCCCGGCATGTGGGGAGCGATGAAAGAGTATGAACCATTAAAACCAATCCTTCTTGATAAAGATGGCAACTATGAAGGGAATTCTTTTAATGAAGATGATCCTGATAATCCGCGTCTTGCAGATGAATATGGGATTGTGATGGGGACTTCACACCACGAACCGATGCAACGCTCTCAGCAAGAGTGGATCCGAAACAAAGCCAGATATGGAAATGGAGAATGGAATTATGTCACCAACAAGGACGGAATACAGAAATTCTTCAGAGAAGGTATTGAGCATACCAAAAACTATGAAAGCCTCATTACCATGGGGATGCGTGGTGATGATGATAAGCCGATGGCGGATGCCGGTAGCGCCGAAGCTAATTTCAGAGTACTCGAAGGAATAATGAAGGATCAGAGACGAATTATCGAAGAAGTTACCGATAAACCCGCGTCAAAAACACCCCAGGTGTGGACGCTTTATAGCGAGGTGCTCGAATATTTCGATAAAGGAATGAAAGTGCCTGAGGATATGATTATTTTACTGTGTGACGATAACTGGGGGGATGTGCGTCGACTTCCGGAGTTGAATGGGAAAAAGCACCCCGGGGGGTATGGCATGTATTGTCATGTTGGCTATTATGGAGCGCCACGGGCTTATAAGTGGCTGAATGTTACACAGACTCAACAAATGTGGGAGCAGTTGCAACTTACATACAATTATGGTGTGGATAAAATATGGTTGCTGAATGTCGGTGACATTAAGCCGAATGAATACCCAATGGATTTCTTTCTGGAGATGGCCTGGAATCCTACTGTGTTTAATGAAAAAAATATGGATCAATATACCCGTAAGTTTTGTGCAGAACAGTTTGGCGATACACAGGCTGATGAAGCGATGCAGATTCTGAATGAGTATTGCAAATACAGTAGTCGCATTACTCCGGAAATGCTGGATGAGAAAACCTATAACCTGGAGACCGGAGAGTTTAAAACGGTGAAGAATGAGTTTCTGACTCTTGAAGCTCGTGCGCTCAGACAATACCTGACTTTGCCTGAAGCATATAAAGATGCGTATAAACAACTGCTATTATATCCGGTTCAGGCAATGGCCAATCTGTACGACCTCTATTATGCTGTTGCGATGAACCGGAAACTTGCGGCAGAAAAGGATACCGAAGCTAACTTCTGGGCCGATCATGCAGAATATTGCTTTAAACGCGATGCTGAACTCAGCGCTGATTTAAATCACAATTTATCCAACGGTAAATGGAATCATATACTAGATCAGCCGCATATCGGATATACAACCTGGCATGGCCCTAAAGATAATATTATGCCTAAGGTCGTGAGAGTTAAACCGGAGGAAACCCGGCAGGGTGGGTACATCTTTAAAGAAAAAAATAATGTGGTAGTGATGGATGCAGAGCATTATTATGAAAAGAAATCGGGTGCTAACACAAATTGGATTGTTTTCCCGGATATGGGACGTACCCGTTCGGGTATTGCCCTGAGACCCTATACTGAACAGACAGACGGTGCTGCATTGACCTATAAATTGCAAATGAGAGGAAAAACAGACAGTGTAAAAGTCAGAATATATACCAAAAGCATTATGCCGTTTAAGCAAGGAGGCCACAGTGTCGCTGCTGCAATAGATGGGGGTAAAGAGGTAATCAGGAATATCAATGATCAGTTAACCTGGAAAAACAACTATTCCAAAATGTATCCGACAGGAGCTGCACGGATTATTGAGACAATCTCGACACTGGCTCTTTCAAAAGAAACAGATGAAATGCACCTTTTGACTATCCGTCCGTTGGATCCGGGGATCGTATTTTACAAAGTCGTAATTGATAACGGAGGTTATGAGGAGACGTTCCTGAAAATGGATGAAAGTCCTTACATAAGACGCTGAAATAGAAAAAGGAATAGTCGGGGTGCTAGAAAAATACGGATAGTGTACATTCATTATCCGTATTTTTTTTGGAAAGCCTCTTGTTAAGAGAACTAGTGTTATGTTATTGGAGGTTTGATGGGGATAGGTTATGCTTGATTTATTTAAAATCAGAAGCAAAATATCTGATAGTATAAGTGCCGGTGTGACTGCAGGCCTAACTTTGCAATTCCTGACATGGAGTAGTTGTTCTGTGGTACAGGTTGTTAATTACTTAATTTATTACATCATGAGAAATTTTACTATGACACAACTTACTGTGTTAACGGTTTTGCCGTTATTTGTTCCTGAACAACCACCTTTCCGTTTGATAGATTGGGATAGCTGTACATTTTATTGAGAATTTATCCTTTGCAGAAACCTTTAAAGCTTTAACATGAAATTAATTTTTATCAAACAGAAGTGCAGGAGATATCTTCCTGCTATTTTAACATTTTTGTTATTCATTGTATCTGTCACTCAACTCAGTGCCGAAACTCAGTCATACGCACCCTTACGGCGTACTGTTTCTCCTCAACAACCAATGTATTTGGTTCATATAGATACCTGGAACTGGCCGGATCCTCAAAAATTTATTGATATGATACCAGATGATGTTAAACCGTTTATTGTGTTTAATATTTCACTCTCTATTAATCATGATTCCAATACAGGTGCATGGAAGACAGTTGAATACGGTTATGAGACTGCTAAATCGTGGCTGAGAGTTTGTGCTGAGAACAGAGTTTGGGCTATGATTCAGCCATCCAGCGGTGGATTTTCTCATTTTTCAGATTTTGATTTAAGTGTATATGAGGAGTTTTTTCAAGATTACCCTAATTTCCTTGGATTCAACTATTGTGAGCAATTTTGGGGATTTGATGACAAATATTCAGTAACCTGGCTTCAACGGGTTGCTCATTGGGCTAATTTGATGAAAATCAATCAGAAGTATGGCGGTTATCTGGTTGTGAGCTGGTGTGGAAACATGTGGGATGCTAATATCAATCCGCTTGCAATGATGAAGCGAAATCCGGAATTTGCAGCTATTTGTAAAGAAACACCGCAGTATCTCATCGTTTGTGAAAAATATACACAACAATCATACCAGTCTGATATGGAGAGCGTTTCTTTGGGTACATATTTGTCTGGATTTGCAGGTAATTACGGTATCCGGTACGATGAAACGGGGTGGTCTGACGCTACAGGTGCGAATGCAAACTTTGCTATGGCTACCGGAGGAGCGCCTTATCTGGAACATTCAATGCTTACGGGGGAAACAGTGATGGATGGCCCGGAAACTATACCTTTACAAACATCACACGAAATAGGTACGGCTACGACTACAGATGGCTATACTAAAAGGCAGTGGGAATTTTACCCTCAGTTTTACAATGTAACTTTGGATGTTTTACGTAAGATAATTGATGGTACAGTTCGAATACCCACAAGAAAAGAAATAATTGATAGAACTAAAGTTGTTATTGTTAATGATATGACTTCCGGTTCCAATCAGGATATGTATAGTACACCACAAACTCTGTTCGAAGGTCTTTACCGTATGGACGGTGATGGAAACTGGGAGTCGAATAAAAGCTTTTTCAAGAAAACCGGTCGATATCCAACAATACCTACTGTTTATCAATTGACAGATGCTCTGGCCGGTTCATTCGCAGTTAAAGTGAATAAATCTGCTTTTTCAACTCGTTGGCCGAGTATAACGTCAAAAGTATCCGAATTTAACGGGATATTCCCATCGGAATATACAGGTGATATTTACGCTGGAAGACATGAGAATGGTTGGGTTGTATATAATCCCTACAAAACAGGGCAAAGAGCAAAAGGTTCCATTCCTTTTAAATACAATACCAGCGACCATCTTGAATTAAGCCTTTCTCAATATACAGCCGGAGTTATTAAGGAATATTCTGATTCCGTGAAATTTTATCTGACAAATTATAATGATAAAAATGGAACTCAGAAGTTGGATACGATTAAAATATATGGAGCAGCATCACAACCTGCATTTACAGTGAAAGACAGGCTTGTTAAGAGAATCGCATCTGATAGTCAATGTAATGTGACCTCAAGTTGGGATAATGGCGTGTTGAGTATTTTCCTGGCTTACAATGGTCCGGTTGATATTTCTGTAAAATGTTCCGGACCGGCAACTGATCGTTTGACTACATATACGGCAGCAACAATAATAACTCCGGCTAAACCGGCTGTATTTACCGGCCCTCGTCAGTATGAAGCAGAAAACTTTGATTATAAAAATATTGCTACAGGTACTCATAACTGGAGATTCAACTTTATTAATGGAATTGATTGTGGAATAGCAAACTATACGGGGCAGGGCTTTTACGAATTTGGAACTAATTCTGCAGCAAGTATAAGAAAGGCTGTAACTGTTCCGAGAAGTGGTATCTATAAGCTTGGCATTAGGTACAATGTTGCATCGGATTTAAATACGATTGATTTGTATATAAACGGAGCCAAAGTGTCAACACCCGTATTTACCGCAACAAATGGTTATTGGGCTGTAAATACTCAGAGCATAAAACTGAATGCCGGAAATAATACGATTGCATTGACAGCAAATGAAACCGGATCCTCTGATATTTATTTTGATAATATAGTCCTTACACCGGCTGGTAATGCCGGAGTATACGATTTCACTAACGATGTAGCTACTACTACAGCCAGCACTCAGGCCGCTGAGCTCATTACTGTGAAAAGTGGAACCGCAGGTGTTGTGTCTTATACTGGAACAGATAAGGTTACCAGCAATGCTTTTAAGTCATATTCTGTTGGAAATACTAATGCTACAGGTGTAGCAGATCTGGATATGTTTCCGTCTGATGCAATAAATTATTCAGTAGTTTGGAAAGAATATTTCGGAACTGCAGGTGCTAAAAAAGGTATTTTAATGAGAGGCTCTGGTTTTAATGGTTCCTCTTCATATGCTGTTGGCCTGAAAAAGGGATATTTATTTGTATCACAAAACAACAACGATAATACGTTGTCTTTGAAAACATATATAGTTGGAGCTTCTGATATTGCAGAAAAGTCAACTTTTTCTCCAGAGTTTAAAGTTCAGGCGGGACAGCCATGTTGGCTCAGAGCTACAGCAATAGGTAGTCAACTCTTTTTTGAGTGTTCTTCAGATAGTATAAACTGGGTTGGTGCAACTGCAACAACTTTCACCGACAATACTTATACCTCAGGTTCTACAGAACTGGTTTGGGGATTAAACTCAGGTAATTTTGACTGGGTTATGGACAATATAGGTTATAAATCAGGTAATATTTCAGCATCCCAATTTGCTTTAAAAGGGTTTACATATGTTCGTAATTCAGGACCTTCTGCTAGTCAGTTATTGACTGTGTCTGCTAACTCTCTTATTGATAATGTTGTGATTACAGCTCCGAGTAATTTTGAAGTCTCTACTAATGCGACTTCCGGTTATACATCTTCTGTAACGTTGACTCAACGTGCCGGCTCGGTTGTTTTAACACCTATTTATGTGAGATTAAAATCCGGATTAAGCGTTTGCGATTATAATGGGGATTTAACGGTAAGTTCAAATGGTGTACTTAACAGGACAATAAACTTAAGTGGAAGTGTATCACCGGAGTCTGTAACTAAGTTATACGATTTTTCTGCAGATGTGGCTACTACTTCTGCAACTAATCCACCTGCTCTGAATACCTATATAAGCCCGGATAATGGAGCGACAGCCGGTGTTGTAAGTTTTACATATGCAACCAACAAAACAAGCAATATGCTGAAGCCTTACAGCGGAGGTAATAGAAATGCAACCGGTGCTATTGATTTGAACCTGTTTTCATCAAAGAGTACTGACTATTCTGTAACCTGGAAAGAATTTGTAAATGCTGGGAAAGATTATAAAGCAGGTGTGATGTTACGGGGAGATGCTACTAAAAAAGGAGATGCTACTACAGGATATGTTCAGGGGCTGATGCAAGGTTATCTTCTTATTGCATATTCAAAAGCTTCAGGTGGATCAGAATTTAGAATCTACAAATCCACGTCGTCGACAAGTCTTTCCATGTTGGTAAATACAGGTGTTAGTACATTGACTCCTTCTACTAATCAGCCAGTATGGTACAGAGCAACAGTCTCAGGTAGTTCGTTGGTGAGCCTGAAACTGGAGTATTCAACAGACAGTTTAACATGGAGTACTGGTGCATCATATAGTGATAGTTCAACACCATTTACTTCCGGAGCTACTCAGTTTGTATGGGGATTAGGTGTCGGAAATGTAGACTTCCTGGTGGATAATGTTACTTTCTACGGAATAGAAGGCGCTTCAGGGGCTCCATCTGCGGTAACTCAAACAACAACAGATAAACCTACAATTGTCTTAACAGAATATTACACCATTACAGGATTGAAAATTTATAATTATCATAATAATCAGAAAGGACTGTATATTGTAAGGAATCTGATGTCTGACGGAACTGTACGATCTATGAAAGTGTTCATTAAGTAGAGTACAGACTAAATATCTTATTCATTACCCAAAAACCTGACTATTCTGTATTTGCAGAAGTCAGGTTTTTTTATTCTGTCTCTCTGTCACTTTGGGGGAGATATCCTTTTTTACATGTTTGATATGTAATAAGTTTATGATTAGTATAATTGTTATTCGTTGGTGCATAAGTTTTGTGCGAGATATTCAAAATTGTAAATAGAATATCTGAAAATAAATATCCAACTATATTGATGGAATTAAATTTGCAATAAGTAGAATTTACGTTATCGAATAAATAGATTTTAATCAGATGGAACATTAAGTGGATATCTGAGACATAAAACAACCCTTAAATATGAATTTGAATAATAGGATAGTGACCCTCATTCGGTCGCTAAGTTTACTTGGGATAATTAATCTCTTTTTTTGCACATCAGTTCGGGCACAGCAGATTACCGGATTGATGTCAAATATTATAGTCGAAAATAATGCCAGTCAGCAGGATTTTCCTGTCGTCGGTAATGATGGAGTAGGAACTGCTATTCATTTTGATAGCAACGACTATAAAGGTGTAATTCGTGCCATTGGTGATCTGCAGAATGATATTGACAGCGTAACCGGAGTAAAACCACGACTGCTTACCTCCGGGGCATTTGCAAATAATGAGATTATCATCGGTACTTTAGGCAAAAGCAAACTGATAGACAATTTGGTTTCTTCCAGTAAGTTTGACGTAAAAGACCTGAAAGGCAAATGGGAAAGCTTTGTAATAGCAACGGTGAAAAATCCATTACCCGGAGTAAAACAAAGTCTTGTTATTGCAGGAAGTGACAAGCGTGGTACCATTTATGGAATTTACGAGTTGTCCAGGCAATTAGGAGTATCCCCGTGGTACTGGTGGGCGGATGTTCCTGCCAAAAAGCGCCCTGCAGCTTACGTCTTAGCCGGGCGTTATGCTTCGGGTGAACCAAAAGTGAAATACCGCGGAATTTTCATTAATGATGAGGCTCCCTGCTTTACCGGATGGGCAAAAGAGAAGTTTGGCGGACTCAACAGCAATATGTACGCTCACATGTTCGAGTTGCTGCTGCGGTTAAGAGCCAACTATTTGTGGCCGGCTATGTGGGGTAATGCTTTCAATGAAGACGATCCTGAAAATCCGCGACTTGCTGATGAATATGGAATAATAATGGGAACTTCTCATCATGAACCGATGATGCGTTCCCAGCGTGAATGGGGTAAACATCACAAAGAATACGGTAATGGCGAGTGGAACTACAAAACCAATGAACCCGGCTTAAAGAAGTTCTGGGAAGATGGCCTGGAACGTAATAAGAGTTACGAACAAATAATTACTATGGCCATGCGGGGAGATGGTGATTTGCCAATGTCTGATTCGGGAAGTGCAGAAGATAACTTTAAGTTACTGGAACGAATCATGAAAGACCAACGGTCAATTATAGAGAAAGTCACAAAAAAGCCTGTTTCTCAAACCCCGCAAATTTGGGCTTTGTATAGTGAAGTTCTCGAATATTTTGATCAGGGAATGAAGGTTCCTGATGATATGACCATCCTGCTTTGTGATGATAACTGGGGCAATGTTCGACGACTTCCGGAACTTAACGGGAAGAAACATCCGGGCGGTTACGGAATCTATTACCATGTCGATTTACACGGAGCGCCAAGAGCATACCAATGGTTGAATATGACACAAATTCCACACATGTGGGAGCAATTGCAACTGACCTACAGTTACGGTGTCGATAAAGTCTGGATTTTGAATATCGGGGATTTGAAACCCAATGAATACCCGATGGACTTCTTCCTGACCATGGCGTGGAATCCGACATCATTCAATGAAAATAATCTGGGTGAATATGCACGGAAATTCAGTGAGGAGCAGTTTGGCGCCACCGAAGCTGTAGAGGCTGCTGAGATAATCAGTGCATATTGTAAATACAATGCCCGCATAAGCGCAGAAATGCTTGATCACAGAACCTATGATCTCGAAAGTGGCGAGTTTCTTCAAATAAAAGATGCTTATATGGCTCTTGAGGCCAGAGCCATGAGGCAATATGAAAGCCTTTCAGCCAACAGAAAGGATGCTTATAAGGAACTAGTGCTTCATCCCGTACGGGCTATGGCCAATCTCTATGATATGTATTATGCATTGGCCATGAATAAAAAACTGGCAGCGGAAAAAGATCTTAAAGCCAATTACTGGGCTGATCGGGTTGAGTATTGTTTCAGGCGTGATGCGGAATTGTCTAAAGATTATAACCTCAATGTTGCCGGAGGAAAGTGGAATCATATCATGGATCAAACACATATTGGCTACAAATCATGGGATGAGCCCCGCGGTGGGAATGTAATGCCTGAGGTTGCCCGAGTGAAAAAAGAAGACGCTAAAGTTGGTGGATACGTTTTTAGTGAAAAGAATGGAGTCGTTGCTATGGAGGCTGAACACTATTTTGTGAAAAAGTCGAACCCAAAGATCAACTGGGTAGTAATTCCGGATCTGGGACGTACTCTTTCCGGTATAGCATTGATGCCTTATACTCAGAAAACAGATGGTTCTGTACTAGAGTATAAGATGAAACTTAATTCAAAATCGGATAGTATTAAAGTACATATCTTTTTCGATAGTACCCTTCCTTTCAAAAAAGGCGGACAAAGTGTTGCCGCTTCATTTGACGGAGAAACAGAGAAGATTTGGAATATCAATCTGGATTTAAACTGGAAAAACAATTATACAAAAATGTACCCGGCTGCGGCAGCTCGTATGATTGAAACTGTAAATACATTAACCTTGTCGCGCAGTTCCGACGGACAGCATACCTTGACAATTCGCCCCTTGGATCCCGGAGTTGTAATCTATAAAATAGTCGTTGATAATGGCGGCTATGAACAGACTTACCTAAAGATGCCGGAAAGCCCATACAAAAGACAGTAATATTTTAAAATTGGAGATGATATCAACAATGAAATAAGCTTACGTCTCTTATTGGTTTTTATTTGTGTACTTATTTGCAGGCTAATGAGGACTATTCTCTTTAGCTTGTATACTGCTGCAATCACTTTTTTGAGGCATAAGATTGTCTGTAAGGGAAATGAAATCTATAATTAGAACAAGAATATCTAAAAATGTAAAAGCACAGCATTCTCCGTACATACTTTTGTAACAGACTTAAATCTTATTCGGTTACCCGTTCGTTTCAGTAATAGCGGTTTTAATAATTCAAATTTATAGTACAATTATAGGTTTAAATAATGAAGGTAAAAAAGGTATTAACTGCAGTCGTTGTTACTGCGGGAATGATTGCATTGCCCTTTTCAGAAGTGAAAGGGCAGGTTGCCGGTTTTGAGTATTTTAAATATAAAGGAAACGATTCCCGGTTTGATAAGAAAATTGATCCGAAGAATCAATATTTAAATCCCATAATTGCCGGATTCTATCCCGATCCATCAATCTGTCGAAAAGGTGATACCTATTACCTTGTAAATTCTTCATTCAGCTTTTATCCCGGAGTCCCCATTTTTAAAAGTAAAGATTTGGTAAACTGGATTCAGATAGGGCATGTACTTGACAGACCGTCACAGTTAAACCTGACTAATCAGGGCATCTCTCAGGGGATTTTTGCTCCTGCGATTGAATACAATCCCCACAATGACACTTTTTATATGATCACTACCAGTGCCTATGGCATCGGAAACTTTTTCGTGAAGTCTAAGGATCCCGAAAAAGGCTGGAGTGATCCGATACTCTTGCCGGAAATTGATGGTATTGATCCTTCCTTCTTCTTCGATTCTGATGGCAAAGGGTATATCGTGCACAATGCAGCTCCCAAGGGTACACCTGATTGGGAGCAGCAACGGGCAATCCGTTTGTATGAATTTGATGTTAAAACCGACAAAATAACCGGTAAGTACAAGGAAATCTTACGAGGCGGTACCCGTATCGAAAGAAAGCCCATCTGGATTGAAGGTCCCCATATGTATAAAATCAACGGGTACTATTACCTGATGTGTGCCGAAGGAGGAACCGATACCGATCATTCAGAGGTGGTATTACGCAGTAAAACTCCGTGGGGTCCGTTTGAAGAGGCCAAAGCCAATCCTATACTAACTCAACGGGACTTGTCGGATAATCGCCCTGAACGGGTAACCTGTGCCGGACATGCCGATTTGATCCAAACGCCGAAAGGGGACTGGTGGGCGGTCTTTCTGGCTAGTCGTCCGTATGAGGAAAATCTGATCAATACCGGTCGTGAGACTTTTCTGTTGCCGGTAACGTGGAAAGATGGTTTTCCTGAAATATTACCACAGGGAAAAGCTATCCCGACTGTAGTGAACAAGGCCGGTTTATCGACGACTAAATATCCTATGACCGGAAACTTTGAATACAACGAAGAGTTTAATTCACCCAAACTGGATAATTCGTGGATTTATGTTCGTACCCCAAAAGAACAATTCTATACTCTGGAAAATGGTAAGCTGAATATCAAACCACTTCCGGTTAATATAGAAGAGCGCAAAAGTCTTTCGGCTATTTTCCGCAGACAACAGCATTTATCCTTTGAGGTGGAAACGCAACTGGAATTTACACCCGCATCGGAGAAAGATTTTGCCGGAATTACATTTTTCCAGAATGAAGCTTATCATCTGGTGGCAGGTAAAACAATCATAAATGGTGTACCATCTGTGGTCTTGAATCGGGTTGAAAAGGATACTCTTTCCAGAACAGCCATCAAGCTGAGTCCGAAAGAAGCTGCATCGCCGTTATTTCTGAAAGTCATTGGTAAAGGCCGCTACTACGATTTCCTATACAGCACAGATGGGAAATCATGGAAAACCTTATATGCAAATGCTGATGCGGCGAATCTGAGTACCCGTCGATCTGGCGGATTCATCGGCACCTGCATCGGACTCTATGCAACAAGTGCAACAAAATAATATCTCAAAATAATCAGATCAATGGACAACACATCTCAAAAAATCTCATTCATCGAAAAAGTAGGTTATAGCTTAGGAGACCTGGCTGCCAACCTGATTTTTCAAACGTTAATGACATTTCTCGCATTCTTTTATACTGATGTTTACAAAATTCCACCGGGAACCGCTTCGGCGATCATTTTCACAGGGGGGATGATTGGAGCGTTTTTCAATCCTTTTATGGGGATTATTGCCGACCGTACCATGACCCGTTGGGGTAAATTCCGACCCTGGATTTTGTGGACAGCTCTTCCTTTCGGGATTATTGCGATGCTGGCATTTAGCACACCGAATTTTAGCCTGACCGGCAAAATTGCATATGCACTGATTACTTATATCTTGTTGGTGATCGCCTATTCGGCCAATAACTTGCCTTACGCTTCATTGAGCGGCGTGATTACAGGTGATATGGCAGAGCGTAACAGTATTTCTTCTTTCCGGTTTGTGGCGGTAATGGTGGCTCAGTTTATTGTTCAAGGTTTGTTGTTACCGCTGGTTCTGATTTTGGGTGACGGGGATAAAACAAAAGGCTTTGAACACGTAATGGCAATTTTTGCTGTGACCGGAGTGATTTTCTTTATCATCACATTCCTGACTACTAAAGAACGGATTATCCCTACACTGGAGCAAAAATCAAGCGTAAAAGATGATGTGAAGGATCTCTCAAAGAATAAGCCGTGGATTGCGATGCTGGTTCTTACCATCTTTATCTTCATAACTTTATCATTGAAAGGTGGAATGTACGTTTACTACTTTGAGAACTATCTCAATGAAGAATCTTTGGTCGCATTCCTGCAGAATATCGGCTTTAACGGATTTATTGCGGGGATCAATAATGGATTAATCAATATGGGGCTACATGGTTTTACCTGGCCCAAAGATGCTCCGACATCGGCATTCAGCCTTTTTAATGCCGGGGGGATTATCATGATGATGGTTGGTATTGGCTTCTCAAAAACTCTGGCGGATAAATTCGGAAAACGAGATGTGTTCGGAATCAGCTTGTTCATATCAGCATTGTGTCTTTTGCTGTTCTATTTTTATGCACCACAGTCTATTGCATTTGTGTTTTTAACCCAACTCGCTCACGGATTTTTCTATGGAATCTCAACACCTTTATTGTGGGCTATGATAGCTGATGTGGCAGACTATTCCGAATGGAAAAACAATCGTCGGGCTACAGCGATTATCTTCTCTGCGATGATTTTCGGTTTGAAAGCCGGGCTTAGTATTGGTGGTGCTTTGGTTGCCGGTATACTGGCTTCATATGGTTATGACCAACTGTTGCCTGTACAGTCTCCGGAAACTATTAGCGGTATTCGTTTGTCCATGAGCATTTTCCCGACGCTGACATTTTGTGTGAGTGTTGCCTGTCTGTTTTTCTATGATATCAATAAGAAAAAAGAGATTCAGATTCAGGAAGAATTGACGGCTCGCCGGAATAAAAAATAGGAACTGCATTTGACGGAATCCTGAAGAATTGATTGGCCGGTAGCCGGTCATACATATCTAAAACAAAATAAATTAATAAAGACGTATGAAAGAACCAAGATATTTAGTGCCACACCTTTACACTGCTGATCCGGCAGTCCACGTTTTCAATGGCAAACTGTACATTTACCCGTCTCATGATATTGAATCTGGTATACCGGAAAATGATAACGGAGATCATTTCGATATGCGCGATTATCATGTTTTCTCTATGGAAAGTATTGATGGAGAGGTAACGGATCATGGAGTTGCTCTTGATGTGAAAGATATTCCCTGGGCCGGTCGTCAGCTGTGGGATTGCGATGCAGCATACAAAGATGGAAAATATTATGTCTATTTCCCGCTTAAGGATAAAAATGATGTGTTTCATATCGGGGTAGCTGTTAGTGACCGTCCGGAGGGACCATTTGTTCCTGAGGAGAATCCGATTAAAGGAAGTTATTCCATTGACCCTTGTGTATTTGAGGAAGACGGTAACCACTATATGTATTTTGGCGGTTTATGGGGCGGTCAGTTGCAGCGCTATCGTGACAATAAAGCCATCGAGTGCGGACATGAGCCTGCCGATCAGGAAGCTGCACTTCCATCGAGAGTTGTAAAACTGAGCGACAATATGCTTGAATTTGCTGAAGAACCCCGTCCGGTTGTAATTCTGGATGAAAACGGAGAACCGCTAAAAGCAGGGGATCACGAGCGTCGTTTCTTCGAAGCCTCGTGGATGCATAAATACAACGGAAAATATTATTTCACATATTCAACCGGTGACACCCATCTGCTTTGTTATGCCATTGGTGATAATCCGTATGGTCCCTTTACCTATCAGGGAGTTATTCTGACTCCGGTAGTAGGTTGGACAACACACCATTGTATTGCGGAATTTAAGGGGAAATGGTACTTGTTCCATCACGATAGCGTGCCATCGGGCGGAAGAACCTGGCTTCGCAGTCTAAAAGTCGTGGAATTGGAGTATAACGCAGATGGAACAATCAAAACCATCGATGGTGGAGGTCTGTGATCGATAAATTGTCATGTGGTTGATGGTTATGTGGTGAGTGATAGGGGGAGGTGAGTGACTCATCTCTTCCCTTTCCTTTTAATCAATGAATTATTAGTAATCTCTCAATCAATAAATAGTTACTTATGGAAAAAACATGGCGTTGGTTCGGCAGGAAGGATAAAATTACGCTTCCCATGCTGAAGCAAATCGGAGTAGAAGGAATCGTAACTGCGTTGCACGATATTCCCAATGGCGAAATCTGGACTACAGAAGCTATTGAGGATTTAAAGAATTACATCGAATCTTATGGCCTTCGCTGGTCGGTGGTAGAGAGCCTACCCGTAAGCGAAGCAATAAAATATGCAGGACCGGAAAGGGATCAACTGATCGAAAACTATAAAGTGAGTCTGGCCAATCTGGGAAAATGTGGTGTGAAAACCGTTTGTTACAACTTTATGCCGGTGATCGACTGGATTCGTACCGATCTCTATCACCCGTGGGCAGATGGCTCTTCTTCTCTCTATTTTGATAAGGTCCGTTTTGCCTACTTCGATTGCAGAATCCTCAAGCGCGAAGGTGCTGAACAGGATTATACGGCAGAAGAACTGGCTAAAGTAGAAGAACTTGATAAAATCATTACCCAGGCTGAAAAAGATGAGTTGATTGACAGTATTATTGTTAAAACTCAGGGATTTGTAAATGGAAACATCAGCGAAGGTGATCATAACCCGGTTGAGAAATTTGCAAATCTGCTGAAACTATACAATGGAATTGACCGCGATAAATTGCGTGAAAACATGCGCTACTTTCTCGCTGCTGTAATGCCGGTATGTGAGGAATATGGAGCAAACATGTGTGTACACCCTGATGATCCCCCCTTTGCGGTATTGGGATTGCCCCGTATCGTAACCTGCGAAAACGACATCAACTGGTTCCTGAATGCCGTGGATAATCCGCACAACGGATTGACCTTCTGTGCAGGATCGTTAAGTGCCGGAATTCACAATGATGTACCGGCATTGGCTGCCAGATTTGCCAAACGTACTCACTTTGTTCATCTCCGCAGTACCAATGTGTTGGGAAACGGCAACTTCATCGAATCATCACACCTGGATGGTCGTGGTCGCCTGATCGAAGTGATCCGCATTTTCGAAAAAGAAAATCCTGCATTACCTATGCGTGTCGATCATGGCCGTCTGATGCTGGATGATGCCGATAAAGGTTATAATGCCGGTTACTCGTTCCATGGACGTATGTTGGCATTGGCTCAGGTCGAAGGTATGATGGCGGTTGTAAAAGATGATTTATCCCGATAATAAGTGAAATAATTATTATGAAACGAAATGTTTAGTATTGCCGGTAAAGTGGCTGTAATCACAGGAGCCGGTGGTGTATTGGGCGGAAGCGTAGCCCGTAGTTTTGTAAAAGCAGGAGCAAAAGTAGTAGCGCTGGACCTTCGCCAGGAACAACTTGATGCAAGAGTAGCCGAGTTGAAAGAGTTGGGCGGTGATGTAATCGGTTATGTTGGCAATGTGCTTGATATGGAAAGCCTTGAAAATACCGCCAGACAGATTGTGGAAAAATGGGGCCGTATTGATATTCTGTTGAACATTGCGGGGGGTAACCTGCCCGGAGCAACCTTGAATCCTGACCAGCATATCTTTGATATGAAAATATCCGATTGGGAAAAGGTAACCAACCTGAACCTGAACGGAACTGTTTACCCCAGTATTGTGTTTGGAAAAGTAATGGCGGATCAGGGCTCCGGAAGCATCATCAACATGTCGTCGATGACAGCTTACAGTGCGATTACCCGTGTTCCCGGCTACTCGGTAGCCAAAGCTGGTATCAGTAACTTTACGCAATGGCTGGCGATGGAGTTTGCCATGAAATACGGCGATAAGGTACGGGTAAATGCGTTGGCTCCGGGATTCTTTATCGGGGACCAGAACCGTGCCGTCTTGTTGAATCCGGATGGGTCACTGACAGAGCGTAGTAAGAAAGTATTAGCCAAAACACCGATGAACCGTTTTGGCGATATCAACGAGCTGAATGGTGCTATCCAGTTCCTGTGCAGCGACGCTGCCAGCTTCATTACCGGTGTGGTTTTGCCTGTTGATGGAGGTTTTTCAGCATACAGTGGGGTGTGAGTTAGACTATTACAACAAAAAGTATTAGTTTTACATACGATTCAGATATTGATGCCGGACCGGAGTTTGCTCTCCGGTACCCGGCATTCAGTCATTAAAAACCTTTGATAAAATCATGTCATGAAATTTAACCGGATTCTATTTTTATTGCTGTTTTTAGTCTCTGTTTCAGGCAAATCATTTGCCGTAGGATACGAGCAGTATATCTATTTCCAAAAACAAAACAATGCTATCCCGTTAGTGGCAAATGGAGAAGCGCTGCCGATTGTTGTATCATCTGTCGATTTTGCCGGTGTGAAAAGAGTAGCTGGCGAATTAGCGAATGATATCCGTCGTGTGTCTTCTCTTGAGACAAAAGTCCTGGAGATTGATAAGCTACCGACCAAAGCTATTATTGCCGGTACAATTGGCAAAAATAAGCTGATCGACCAGTTGATTGCTTCGGGAAAAATTGATGCTTCAAATCTTAAAGGTAAATGGGAGACCTTCAAAATACAGACCGTCTCAAATCCTTTTCCGGGCGTGGAATCGGCTTTGGTCATTGCAGGAAGTGACAAACGGGGAACTATCTACGGCTTGTATGACATTTCCGAACAAATCGGAGTTTCTCCCTGGAATTGGTGGGCAGATGTTCCTGTCGCTTCGCACAAAGAGATTTGGGTGAAGAATGGAACTTTTACCCGCGGTGAACCTGCCGTGAAGTATCGCGGTATTTTTATCAACGATGAAGCCCCGGCTATTGCGACCTGGGTTGCGTGGAAATTCGGTGGTCTAAACAGTAAATTTTACACCCATGTTTTTGATTTGATTCTTCGCCTTCGTGGCAACTACCTTTGGCCGGCGATGTGGTGGGGTGCGTTCAATATGGATGATCCGTTGAATCCTAAACTTGCTGATGAATACGGCATTGTGATGGGCACATCACACCATGAACCCATGATTCGATCTCAACAGGAGTGGAAAAGAGTAGGCAAAGGCTCCTGGAATTATGAGAAGAACAAAGATGTGCTTTATAAATTCTGGGAAGATGGAATCGCTCGTAATAAAGATTTTGAGAGTGTCGTAACTATCGGGATGCGCGGTGATGGTGACGAAAAAATGTCCGCATCTCAAGACATGGATGCCAACGTTAAACTGCTGGAAAATATAGTTACAGACCAACGGCAGATTTTGTCCAAATACTTTCCACAGGGAGCTACAAAGGTTCCGCAGGTATGGGCTTTGTATAAAGAGGTTCAGGATTACTATGAGCACGGCATGCGGGTGCCTGATGATATAACCATGCTTTGGTGCGACGATAACTGGGGAAACCTGCGTCGTGTACCTACAGATCTGGAGCGCAAGCGTTCGGGTGGTGCCGGAATCTATTACCATTTTGACTATGTGGGTGCACCGCGTAGTTATAAATGGATTAACACAAATCAGACAGCCAAAATCTGGGAGCAGATGAGCAAGGCGTATGACTATGGAGCAGACCGTCTTTGGATTGTAAATGTGGGAGATATTAAACCCATGGAATATCCGATTGAGTTTTTTATGGATCTGGCCTGGAATCCTAAGCGCCTGGGTAAAGATCAGATTGGCGAACACTGCCGTTTGTGGGCCGAACGTGAATTCGGATCGAAGTATGCAGCTGATGTTGCTGAGATTATGGAAAAGTACACAATGTATGATAGTCGCTGTAAACCTGAATTGCTTAATGCGAGTACCTATAGCCTGGAGAACTATAATGAAGCAGAAACAGCGGTTGCTGACTTCAATCGGATTGCTCAAAAGGCGGATTCAATCTATAAGGTAATTCCTTCCGAATACCGCGATGCTTTCTTCCAGTTAGTCCTTCATCCGGCTAAAGCTTCTGCAAATCTTCATGAGCTTTATTACGCTGTTGCTCAAAACCGGTTTTATGCGGCTAAGGATGGAATAGTGGCTAACAAATGGGCCGAAAAAGCACGTTCTTGTTTCCGGACGGATAGCCTGTTATCGGTAGAATATCATACAATCGGGAATGGACGATGGAACGGAATGATGACTCAAACCCACATCGGATATACCAGTTGGAACGACCCCAAAACCAATATAATACCGCAAGTGACATTGGTATCCGGCAATAATATGGCGCAACCTGCTGTTGCGGTAGAAGGTAGTGATGCTTCGACACTGAATGTTGCTGATACTCAATTCGAATTACCGGAATTCAGCACATATACCCGCGAAAGCCACTGGGTTAGTCTGTTTAATAAGGGGAATAAGCCATTTTCCTATAAAGTAAAAGCATCAGCTAAGTGGTTAAATATTATACCTGCAAAGGGTAGCGTTGCGGATGAAATAAGACTGAATGTATCTGTTAACTGGGATTTGGTCCCCGTAGGAAACAGTATTCCGGCAAAGGTGAAAATCACAGCCGCAGGAAAAAACTTTATTGTGAATGTAAAAGTAGCTAATCCGGCTTATCCTACCCGTCAGAACTTACAGGGTTTTGTAGAAAGCAATGGCGTGGTTTCGATGGAAGCGGAACACTTTACCTCGAAAACAACCGGACTGCCAGTGAGTTGGGAAAAAGTTCCGGGCTTGGGTAGAACGTTGTCTGCGATGGTTCCTTTCCCAACCAACGGACAGGTTACCGGTCAGAATTCGCTGGAATACAAGATTTATTTCTTCACCCCCGGTGAACATAAAGCCTCTGTTTATATTTCTCCAACTATCAATTTTGTTGCCGGACAGACTATGAAGCTGGCAGTTTCAATGGATGACTCTGCACCGCAGATTCTGGAAGTGAAAGTCGGTTCCCTTCATGGCGAAGGACGTGATGGAGGCGGTTGGGATACCTCGGTCAAAGAAAGTATCCGTAAGCTTGTGGCAACTGTGAAAGTAGACAAGCCAGGTTACCATACCTTCAAGGTCATTATGGTGGATCCGATTGTGGCAGTTCAGAAAATTGTAATTAACACAGGAGGTGAAAAACCGTCCTATCTTGGACCGACAGAGAGTTTCTTTCGCAAGTAGGAATGTTCATTCTTAGCTGTTTGTCTCAATAGAATTACATAAAAATATAATCTATGTTTTCAAAATATTCATCAGGTAAGGCGACCCTTGGGGGCGCCTTACTGTTTGCTTTTATTCTGTTTAGTGGGATAAGTGTTGAAATGAATGCAGCTGCTAAGCCGGTTCAAAGTAAATCAAAGAAAAATACATCTAAAGTATGGGTGGGTATCTGGAGCACAGCTCCTTATTTTGTGGATGCCAATAATATGGCTCCGGCTCCCGGTCTGAGTAATAATACATTTCGTCAGATTGTCCGGGTTTCAATAGGCGGAGAGACGCTTCGGGTGAAGTTTACCAATCTGTTCTGTAAAAATAGTGTAACCTTGAAATCTGTCGGAATTGCAGTCTCTAAAGGCGGTAGCGATATTGATGCAGCAACATGCAAAGTCCTGAAATTTGCAGGTAAAGAAGAGGTCACCATGAATGCAAACGAAGGAACTGTTTCCGATCCTCTGTCTTTTCATCTTGAACCGGGAATGAAGGTGGCAATAACCATCTGCTTTGGAGAAGCCGGCCCACAGATTGGGGGACATGCAGCATCCCGTACCACTTCGTATCTCTTGGCCGGAAATCAATCACTGACAGCAGATTTCAGCAATGCGATCAAGACCGATCACTGGTTCGCAACAGCCGGAATTGATGTAATGGCTCCAAAAACGACTGCCGCGATAGCTGTTCTCGGTAATTCGATTGTGGATGGTCGTGGTTCGGGAATCAGCAAGTTTAACCGATGGACCGATATTCTTTCAGAACGACTTTTGAAGAATCCGGCAACGAAAAACCGGGCTGTTTTAAATCTGGGAATAGGTGGTAACTGCGTGGTTCGTGGGGGACAGGGCGAACCGGCTGCTGTTCGTTTCGACCGTGATATACTGGGTCAGCAAAATGTAAAATGGCTGATTATTTCCGAAGGGATTAATGACATTGGAGGAATCAGGGACAGTGCACAAGCTCTCCGGGTAGCAACCGATCTGATTGAAGCTTATAAGCAAATGATTGATAAAGCGCATGCCAGGGGGATTAAGGTATATGGAGCCACAATTATGCCATTCGCTAAATCATTCTACGATAAAGAGTTTCGTTATGCTGCACGGGATACTGTAAACGCATGGATCAGAAACAGCGGTAGTTTTGATGCTGTCATCGATTTCGATAAAGTGATGTGCAATCCTGATAATCCGGTAACAATTCGTCCGGATATGCATGACAATGACTTTCTGCATCCCAATCAGACCGGGTATAAAAGAATGGGGGAGTTTATTGATCCGGATTTGTTTAAATAATCAACAATGAAGCTTTGCGATTTAAAAATATACTGTTTCCCTTAAACGGTCTGAAGAATCCGCATTAATCTCAAAATATCAGTTTTTTGTCCATATTGTATCAATTAATCCACATATTGAACCCTGATTATCAGACACTGTTCAATGGGTAGTTCTTAAATTTGCAGTCGGTAACCGACTGCATTTTTTGTTTATATAATAACCCATAACTTTGAATCTGATCATGAGAACAAGACAACTGACTTCTATCTTGTCACCACTACTGTTATCCATTGTTTTATTACTACCGGGCTTTTGTGCTGCGATGGCTGAAATTACTCCCGCATTTCCAGGTGCAGAGGGATTTGGGCGTTATACAACCGGCGGACGGGGCGGAGCCGTTTATCATGTAACCTCAATTGCCGATGATGGCTCGGCTGGCACGCTACGATGGGCTTTAAACCAAAGCGGTAAGCGGACTATCGTGTTCGATGTGTCGGGAACTATCCACCTGACCTCAGCGCTGAGTATTTCAACCCCCAATGTTACGATTGCCGGACAAACCGCACCGGGTGACGGTATTTGTGTCGCCGACTTTCCGTTTACCATTGGAGCCAGTAATGTGATTATCCGTTTTATGCGTTTCCGGTTGGGCAACCTGTTTGTGGCACAGCACGAAGGTGATGGATTGGGAGGTATGGACCAGGAAAACATCATAGTAGACCACTGCTCTGTCAGTTGGAGTATCGATGAATGCTGTTCGGTATACGGGATGAAAAACCTGACCGTGCAATGGTGTATCGTATCGCAAAGTCTCCGTAATGCCGGTCACGTAAAAGGCGCACACGGATACGGAGGTAACTGGGGCGGATCGGGTGCAAGCTACCATCATAATCTGCTTTGCCATCACGATAGCCGCTCACCACGCCTGGGACCGCGTGCTTCAACACAGACCGACGAACGTATGGATATGCGTAACAATGTGATATACAACTGGGCCGGCAATGGTTGCTACGGTGGCGAAGGTATGAAAGTAAATATCGTGAATAACTACTACAAACCGGGACCCGGCACGAAACAAAGAAGCGCTTCGATCCAGTACCGTATTGCCGGTATAGGTATCCGCACCACGGCTTATTGCGAAGCTAATCCCTCTTTTGCCCCGATGCTTCATGTCTGGGGAAAGTTTTTTGTAAACGGAAACTATATAAATGGCTTCAGCGATGTCACTGCCGATAACTGGACCAACGGTATTTATGCACAGATCTCTAATTCGACCAACGACAATCTGTTTACCGATGTTACTAAAGATACGATGAAGCTTTCATCTCCGATGGATCTTATGTACACCACAACTCATACGACCGAAGCTGCTTACGATAAGGTATTGAGATATGCCGGGGCATCACTTTCACGCGACTGGGTAGATACGCTTATGGTACATGATACGCGTTACGGAGTCGCTTCCCACACGGGAACAGGTAGCGGAGATGTGTATGGAATCATTGACTCCCAGAATGACAACAAACCGGCTAATGCTCCGGCAGACTGGAGTCCCTGGCCGGTACTGAATAGTACGGCTTGCCCTACTGATACAGACCGAGACGGAATGCCTGATGTCTGGGAAACCGCAAAGGGTTTGAATCCGAATAATGCCTCGGACGGAAATACCCTGAACAGTGATGGCTATACCATGTTGGAAGTGTATATGAACAGCCTGGTAGCCGACATTATGACTGCTGAAAATGAAGGAGGAGTAGCAGCAGGTTCCACTTTATCGGGAGGTACGAATGTAGCCAACAGCAGAGTAACCTTGTCGCAAACCACTTATGCCGGAACATCCGGAGCGTCGTCACCCTGGACATTTAATGACGGCTACAGCATTACGAACAGTAATTCGAAGACGTACTCTACCGGAAGTGAGCAGGGCATCAAATTTTCAACCGGAACAAAATTTACAGTGAACCTGCCCAATGGAGTCCGGGTCGATAGTGTAAGGTTTGTGGGGTATGATAATTATACCGGAACGGATTCCTATATCAGCGAACTTAACGGAACTACTTTCAGTTCGACCGATTATGTTTTTCCCCAGAAAAATTCGAGTGGCACTTATACCGTTTGCAGCCATAAAATACCCTTGGCTACACCGGCTTCCGGATCTTTTACTTTCACGTTTGGCGGAAGTCAGGTGGTTGTTTCTCTGGTGTTAAGCACCCGTGCAGCAACTACCGGTATTGAAACAACAACCGTTTCGGTACCCGATCCCAATACTCCGGTAAATGTTTATGGCCTGGATGGCCGGCTTATCCGGACCCAGGTGCTTCGCTGTAAAGCTACAGAAGGACTCTGTAAAGGTGTTTACCTGGTAGACAATCAGAAAGTTGTTGTCACCAGGTATTGATCCTACGTACCGGTTTTACCGGAATGCACCCTTTTATTGTCGGATTTTACACCATCTGTATCCATAACCGGATTAATTTTGACCATTATATTTAAACAGGCTCTTAGCCGGAACCTTAAATTTATTCGGATGAAACGAGTCTATAATTCAACCCTCTTTTTTCTGTTGTTTATCTTTTCCTTATCTGTTCATGCTCTGACACGACAGATGGAATATCTCAACCGGGGAACAGTGGCCGTAAAAACCGCCATCGGTGTGTACCTCAGCTGGCGTTATCTGGGCACTGATAATCCCCAAACCGGATTCAATATTTATCGCAACAACACGCTTATTACTTCTTCTCCGGTCACAACTTCAACAAACTATACTGATCCAGCCGGCACTTCTACCAGTTCGTACCGCGTTGTTCCGGTTCTAAACGGAGTGGAAAATAATGCAGGCGTAACAACAGTGACACCCTGGGCCGAGCAATATAAAACGATCAGATTGAACAGGCCAGCATCCGGAAAAACACCTCCAAACCGGTATGGAAGTGTGGGGACATCTGCAACCGGAACCTACCCCAACGGACAAATATATGGCTATTCGCCTAATGATTGCAGTGTAGGGGATGTGGATGGTGACGGGGAGTATGAACTTATTGTGAAATGGGATCCCTCCAATTCGCAGGACAACTCTTACTATGGAATTACCGGAAATGTCTATATCGATGCCTACAAGCTGGATGGTACTCAGCTCTGGCGTATCGATCTGGGTTCGAATATCCGGGCCGGTGCACATTATACCCAATTTCTGGTGTATGATTTTGATGGAGACGGTTTAGCGGAGGTCGTCTGTAAAACTGCACCCGGTACGATCGACGGGAAAGGTAATTATGTAATCATGAACGGAGATAATCCGCTTACCAAATACCGTAGTGAGGATTTTACACAAACCAGTGGAAGTAGTATGCTGGGAACTGTGCTGAATGGTCCTGAGTATCTCACTCTCTTTGATGGCAAAACAGGAGCAGAGCTTAACTCCGTTGCCTATAGTCCTCTACGCGGGAGTGTCTCAAACTGGGGAGATAATTACGGTAACCGCAGTGAACGTTACCTGGCTTGTGTCGCTTACCTGGATGGTGTTCACCCCAGTGCCGTAATGTGCAGGGGGTATTATAAACGGGCTACTCTGGCCTCTTTTGATGTACAGAATAAAAAGCTTGTACAACGATGGCTTTATGATTCCGGAACAAGTAACACTGGAGTGTATGGCCAGGGGAATCACAACCTGAGTGTTGCGGATGCGGATGATGACGGAAAAGATGAAATCATCTATGGCGCCAGTGTGATTGACGATAATGGCACATGTCTGTACCGTACCGGTCTGGGGCATGGAGATGCTATGCATGTTTCCGATCTGGATCCCGATAATCCCGGTCTTGAGGTTTTTAGTGTGCATGAGGAGAGTACAGCGGCGTACGGCTATGAGCTGCATAAAGCCAAAACGGGGGAGATTCTCTGGGGAATCTATACCGGTGTGGACAATGGTCGCGGGCTGGCTGCGGATATTGATTCGCGTTATCCGGGATTTGAAATGTGGAGCAGTAATGGCACATACAGTTGTAAAGGAGTACAGATTTCCACATCAAGACCGTCCATCAATTTTCGCATCTACTGGGATGGCGATTTGCAGGACGAACTGCTGGATGGCACCCAGGTTTCCAAATGGAATGGCAGCGGCACCAACACCTTACTCTCATGCAGCGGGATGTCTTCCTGCAACAGTACAAAATCTACACCCAATCTGAGTGCCGATATACTGGGCGACTGGCGGGAGGAGTTTATCTTATGGAATAGGACGGACTCTTGCTCGGTTAATATTTACACGACTACCACGCCAACTTCATACCGGCTGTTTACGCCCATGCATGATCCGGTTTACCGTCTGGGCATTGCCTGGCAAAATACGGCATACAATCAACCACCACATCTTGGATTTTATATCGGAAACGGAGTGGCGAATGTACCACAACCGGATATTAAAACGGTTAAATATGCAGCCGGATCAACGGCTGTTCAGGGTGTGGAATTAAAACCTCTCAGGATATACCGTAATAATAACGAATTGACTGTAAGCTCATCCGAAATGATAGAATCTGTACAGATTTATAATATTACGGGGCAACTAATGTATTCAACAAGCAATATCGGGAATCAGGAATTCAGACAACATTTGTCTGCAAACCATGACGTCCTGATTGTAAAAGTCGAAACAGCATCAGGTATTCAAACGGTAAAGGTTTTTCAATAAAACCAAATTCCACTCCGTCTCACCCTCCTTAATCCCTCATTTCTTTCCCTTACTTTCTTTTTGGAGGTTGAGCCGTAATTGTGTATAGGTTTACTCTATTTTGACTTTAAGTATAAAGATTGGATTTATAGTTGTATTACACTGTTATCATAGAGATAAAATAGTCTTTATAAAGAGTATTTTATCTCTATTTTATCTCTATGTAACCACTGTGTTATCACTATATTAGTATAAAGTCAACATAGAGTAGAAATAGAGTGAACATAGAGTGATATTGCAGTTTGTCTTTAGACAACGGATTGGGGGAATTGGCGATTGGTGAGGCTTTAGCCGAAAATTTCTTGTTTGTGAATATGCAGGTTAAGACACATGGGACTGGTTTTATGTAAAGAAAAATGATTATAATTGCTGCCTCAAATATCAAAGGGGCAGTAAATAACCATCAAAGCAAGAATTACCATTGAATAAAAAACTACACATACTCCGGCATTCCACCCTACAAGTTTCATCGATAGACGATGCACATGTTTTGCCTGACTTCTCTGCGTTTGTCGTGGATTTTAAAACCGAAAGTGATTTTGACTTTTCAATTTTAAAGCAAAGTTTTCGCTTTGATTTCTTTTCGGTCATACATATCGTAAGCGGTAATATCACGGCTCTGGTTAATTTAAAGGAGCTTGTCATTGAAGTGGGTGAGCTTTTTATAACTACTCCAAATAGCATTAATCAAATTATCAGTATCAGTGATGATTGCGTTGTTGAGGGAGTGTCTTTCACAGCTGCATTTCTTGCAGACCTTAATCAAGAGATTAATATTGTGGACATGATGGAGTATTTTTCATCCAAATATAATCCCTTGTGGCGTCTGACACAGGATCAGGAGAAACGCTTCAGCGATATAGTCCGGGACTTGCAGAGCAGAATGAACCTGCAAGGTAAACATACTTATGGCAAAGAAATCCTGAATGCTTGTTTTACTATTTTCTTGTTTGAAATAGCTGATGTGGGTGCGCATAGTGCGACCCTGACTAATTTTAAATACGGACGAAAAGAGGAGTTGGTTATAAAGTTTATCCGACTTGTTCAAAAAAACTCAATTACAGAAAGAAATCTGACTTTTTATAGCAAGCAGCTTTGCATTACTTCTAAATATCTTTCGGAAACGATTAAAGAGATAACCGGAAAAACTGCGGGGGAAATCATTGATGAGTATAATTTGCTAGAGGCAAAACGACTTTTGGCTAATGTAGCCTTATCTGTTTCTGAGGTTGCCTTTGAACTGGATTTTAGCACTCCGGCTTTTTTTAGTAAGTTTTTTAAGCGCCATACGGGCCTTAGCCCCAGAGACTACAGACTGGAAATAGCCCCAAAAAGTCAAAATAGTTAATTCGCTATCAGATAGCAGAATTAGATAAGTCTTCACGATGATACTCTGAGATAGAGTGACTATCATTTTTTAATTCTCCATACGCCGGACTATTTCCCCCGGATAATTTCCCCATATCTTCATTTTAAATACACCAAAGACTGGAAAGTCTACATTGATACTCTGTGAAACCGTAAAACGGACAAGTTTTGCCGCAATTGGTATGCTATTCCTTTATTGGTTTAGGTGCAACTTTGCGCAAATCATTTCACGCACGTAATGAATACCACGATTCGTCAGGTTGTATGTAGAATAACGATAAATCTGCTTATTGTAGCCTGTCGTTTTTGCAGGCTTGTGGTATTCTTAATGGTAAGAATGATTAAACCTCTGTTTCTCTAACGCAACAAAAAAGCAAATCAATGAATATGAGAATTAATCCCGTTTTATGTGTAATTGCCGCAAGTCTGACATTAGGCGCTTGCAGCAAAAAAGAAGAAAAGGTACAGCAGACTGATCCTGTAAAAGTAACAGTGCAGGAGATAACAGCAACATCCCAGAAGCAAGAGCTGGGTTACTCCGGCTCGATCGAACCGGACAATACGGCTCAGATCGGTTTTGCAGTTCCCGGCACAGTCAGTAAAATCATGGTACAAGAGGGGCAGCATGTTTCTAAAGGGCAACTGTTGGCGACTATTGATGCTACAGAGTACGCTAACGCTTTGGCAATTGCCAATGCCGGACTTGAGCAGGCGGAAGATATGTATCGTAGATTAGAAGAGTTGTATAAAAAAGGAAGCCTTCCTGAAAAGGACTATATCGACATCAAAACCAAACTGGCACAGGCCAAAGCCAATAAGAATATCAGCGCCAAGCGAATCAAAGATTCCAGATTAATGGCGCCTATGTCCGGTATTATTACCGGTAAAATGGTTGAATGTGGTAGTACCGCCGCTCCCGGAGTACCTGCTTTCACCATTGTGAAGACCGATCAGGTGTATGCCCGGGTTTCTGTTTCGGAAAGTGAAGTAGGCTCTATCAGGACGGGAATGAAGGTACAGGTATTTGTCCCAACACTTAATGAATCATTTACCGGGAAGGTAAGTATCATCAACCCGCAGGCAGATGCCGTATCCAAAACATACGCGGTTAAGATTCAGATCCGGAATCAGGACGGAAAACTGTTGCCGGGGATGATTGCCGAAGCTAAAATCAATACGGGCAAAATGATTGATGCCATTGCCATTCCGGCTAAGGCTATCGTGCGCGATGCTGACGATATTACCTATGTATTTGTAGCCAACGATAATCACAAAGTGAACCGTAAACGCATTACGACCGGAAATGTGATGGGAACGAATGACGTATTGGTAAAAGAGGGGCTGGCAGTCGGTGATAAAGTGGTAATAGCAGGTCAGACCCGACTGAAAGATGGTGCAACGGTGTCATTTTAATCAGCGATCTGAAAACGATAAATTATATATCTCACAAATCCCAAACTGATGAAGCGAAAAATAAATATTATAGAGGCAGCCATGAAGTATAAGCAGGTGACACTGGTTACCACTTTGCTACTTATTCTGGTTGGCGTCTATTCCCTGAAGAATATGCCCCGTGCCGAGAATCCGAAGATTGATTTGCCGGTAGCTATGGTGATGGCTTTCTATCCGGGAGCCGATGAACAACAGATGGAAAAAGAGGTGACCAACAAGATTGAGCAATATCTTTTTTCCTTTGAAGAGATTGATAAGTTTAAAACCAAATCACAAACCAAAGATGGACAGGTGTTTATTACCGTGATGATGAATGCCAATGTTAAGGACCGGAAGAAATTCTGGAATACCTTGCAGCACGGATTAAACATGAATATGCGTCAGGTCTTGCCGCAAGGAGTACTGGGCCCGATAGTCAACAGTAACTTCGGAGATGTGACGGCTCAGATTATCACAGTATCCTCCCCGACAAGAAGTTACGAGGAGCTTGAGTTATATCTGGATAAGCTGGAAGACGGTCTGAAGGTGATACCCATGGTTTCAAAACTAAACCGTACCGGTGGGCAGAAACGCCAGATCAATGTAACGATTGATGACAGTAAAATGCGTTTGTACGGGATTGATCTGTCCAATATCGTGAAAATCCTGCAAGCACAGAATGAGACCGGATACTCCGGTGAGCTGACGGTGAATGCCAATGTGATTCCCGTTCATACCACCAGCCGGTTTAAGACGGCAGAAGATGTAGCCAATCAGATTGTCTATACCACACCAATGGGTGTGGTGGTACGACTGAAAGATATTGCATCCGTCCAAAAGAGCTATGAAGAGACCTCATCTTATGTGAGGGTAGGTACAGATAAGACTATGGTGCTTTCGGTGGAGATGCAGCCGGGAAACAATATCGTTGAGTTTGGCCAGGTCGTACAGGATAAGCTGAAACAGATTCAAAGTACATTTCCTTCGGATGTAAAGATTGATACCATTGTAAATCAGCCTGAAGTGGTGGATGCCAGCATTTCGCACTTTATGCTGGAATTTCTCATTGCGATTGTAGCCGTGATTGCAGTAGTGATGCTGTTGTTGCCGATGCGGGTAGCTACTGTGGCATCGTTGGCCGCACCGATCTCCATCATGATCACTTTCGGTGTGATCAATATCATGGGGCTTGAACTTAATCAGGTAACGTTGGCCGCATTGATTATCGTATTGGGAATGGTAGTCGATAATGCCATTGTAGTGGTGGATAATTATATTGAGAAACTCGATGAGGGCATTACACCGTGGACAGCTGCCTGGCAGGCTGCTAAACAGTTGTCTCTACCCATCTTTACGGCTACCCTGGCCATTGTATTTGCGTTTGCTCCGTTGGCGTTCTTTATGAATGGGGTTGCCAAAGACTTTATAGCCGCATTGCCGGTTACTGTTGCAGTTGCGCTTGTCGCTTCCATGCTTGTGGCTTTATTGTTTACCCCCTATACCTGTTATGTTTTTATCAAGAAAGGTCTCAAACATAAAGTGGCAGAGCGTAAGGTACAGCGTAAATCCATACTGGATTACTTGCAGGAGATATTCAACAAAGGCGTGGAAGTTGCTTTCCGGTGGCCGAAGACGACATTGGCTGGCGGAGTGATGGCGATCGTTATAGCTCTCTTCCTTGCCGGAAAAGTGGAACAGGAGTTTTTTCCATTGAGTGAAACCAAACAGTTTAATGCCGAAATCTGGATGCCCTTAGGTACTTCACTGGAAGAGACTGATAAAGTGGCAAAAAGGGTAGAAGCAGAGTTATTAAAAGACAAGCGGGTGGTACAGACTGCCAGTTTTATCGGAACGAGTTCTCCCCGCTTCAATATCTCTTACGCTCCGGAAATGCCACGGTCCAGTTATGCGCAGATCTTCATCACAGCAGAAAACGATGAGGCGGTAAATGAGATTGTAAAAGAATATCTACCAAAATTTAAAGGATTTGTCCCTGATGGATACATCAATCTGCGGCAAATCAGTATGCAGGAGGGATCGCCTATTGCCATTCGGATTGTGGGTGAAGACCTGAACGATCAGAAGCGTGTAGCGGAGCAGATAAAGGATATACTGGGGAATGCCAAAGGAACCAACTGGGTGCGAACCGATTATATGGACGACTACTTCGGCCTTGCACTGAAGCCGAAGAAAGATGTAGCCCTTCGTCTCGGAGTTCCGAATCAGGCGATTACCCAGACAGTAGGAGCCGGACTGAAAGGATTTACCGTATCGCAGATGTGGGAAGGGGATAAGCCGATTGATATTTTCTTGCGTCTTGACGCAAATAACAGAAAAGGTTTTAATGATGTTTCTAACCTGAGTGTAAGCACCATGTTTGGCGGGAAAGTGCCCTTGAAGGAGGTTGCGGACCTGACTCCATCGTGGCATACCGGGGTAATTGCCCATAAAAACGGATTGCGTACCCTGACCGTCATGTCGGAAGCACAGATGGGACTCAAAGCATCAGCCATCATGAAAGAGGTAAAACCTCAGATCGAAAAGCTGAAACTGCCGGAAGGTATTCACATTGAATATGGCGGAGACGAAGAGTCCAGCCAGGAGAATGCTCCCGGAATGGGGGCAGCACTGGGAGTCAGTTTGATCCTGATATTCTTAACCTTATTGTTTCAGTTCAAAACCTTTGGCAAGACGCTGATCATATTGGCCACATTTCCATTGAGTTTGCTGGGAGCATTCGCCGGATTATACATCACAGGTAATCCAATGGGGATGACCGCTTTTATGGGGATTATCAGCTTGATAGGTATTGTGGTGCGTAACGGAATTATCCTGGTCGATTATGCCGATGAGCTTGTGCGTGATCACGGATTTACCGTGAAAGCAGCAGCCCTGGCTGCTGCTAAGCGAAGAATGAGGCCAATCTTCCTGACCTCGGCTGCCGCTGCCGTTGGGGTAATCCCGATGATTGTCAGCAAATCGCCGATGTGGGCGCCGCTGGGAAGTGTGTTGTCTTTTGGTCTAATTGTTTCAATGGTCTTGACCTTGTTTGTGGTGCCGGTATTGTACTTTAAGTTTGTAAGACCCCGTCCGGTAGAGCAGGATGTGCCGGATATCAATGTGGCCATACAGTACAAACCTTCGCATGTGCAGGATATTCAGGGGGGGAAATGATTTTGTTTTTGAATAAATCCTGATTCCAAATAACTTACAGTCAAAACGGATAATATGAAGCTAAAAATAGTTTTAGTCACTGCACTGGCATTGACGACACAATGGATTTGTGCTCAGGAGGGTACAACGCTCTCCTTAGAGCAATGCCGGACTATGGCTCTGGAGAATAATAAAAAAATAAAGGCTGCTCAATATGAGGTAGATGCATCGAAACAGGCTGCGAAAGCGGTCAATGTGAGCATTTTGCCCACTTTTAGCAGTTCGCTGATGGGGGTACATTTGGGGAAACCCCTGAGCAACCTCTTACCGGCTCAGATAGGGAGTGGAACTGTCGATGTAACCCAGCCTGTTTATGTCGGTGGGAAAATATACAATGGACGGAAAGCTGCGGCCAAAGCCGTCGAAATCTATGAAGGACAGAAACAGTTGACCGAGGCCGAGGTGCTGATCAGTGTGGAGAAGGCCTATTGGCAGGTGGTACAGGTGAAAGAGAAAATACGCCTGACTGAAAAATACAGGGACATGTTGCAATCCTTGCACGAGGATTTGAAAAACTCGTATAACGCCGGTCTGATCTATAAAAATGATTTGCTGAAAGTCGGGGTTAACCTGAATGAGACCAACTTCAATCTGGTAAAAGCTAACGATGGATTGACTCTGGCAAAGTTAAATCTGGCTCAAATGCTTGGCATGGCCAATAACTCTGATTTTGCAGTCTCCGATACCATCGGGGATAGTTATGAAATGGTTAGTCGACCCGATCAGGCCAACGTAATCGATAACCGGACAGAAGTTAAGGTGCTGAATAAAGCGATTGAAGTACAAAAGCTCCAGACCAAAATCATAAAAGCCGATTTGTTGCCAACAGTCGCATTAACGGCGAGTGGTATGACTTCTCTCGGTAAAAAGATCAATATGACCAATGGTAAAGACCAGATGTACACCTATTATGCCATGGCTAGCGTTAAAATTCCGATCTTTGATTGGGGGAAAACTTCGAAAAAGGCCCGGGAACAGAGTTTTAAAGTGAAAGAACAGCAGGTACAACTGGAAGAAACGAAAGAGCTCCTGAATCTTGAAATTCAGAATGCCTATATGAGCCTAAACCAGTCGGTTAAGAAAGTGGAATTGTCAAAACTGTCATTACAGCAGGCTGACGAGAATCTTCGCCTGGCTAATGACCGTTTTAAGGCCGGAACCATTGTCGGAAAAGATGTACAGGAAGCACAGGCGATCTGGCAACAAGCTTACAGTAATCTGATTGATGCAAAGATTGAGTACCGGATTAATCAGGCTGCATATAAAAAGGAAATGGGTGAGTTGCATTAGGCATTGAAAACAATGCCTTGAGGGTTATTGCAAATTTTCCAAAGGTTCGATGCGACTAGTATCGAACCTTTTTTAGTTTGAAGAATGCTTTATATCACAATCACATCTTCTTCATTGATTAATTGGTCATAACGATACTATCATGCCTTGGGGAACCAGCCCGAATATTGAGATTTCAGTCAACCTGTCTGAAAGTGTTTTGGGAGAATTAACGAAAGACGGAGCCATGTATCTGAAGGAGGGTGTGCGGGGGAATGTCGCTGCCGGTAAAATAACGATCGACTGTCAGGATGTAACAGATGGTGAAGTTTAGCGATTATTAGATAAAACACCTAATTTACCAGTTAATCATCAAGCGATTTTTTGTACAACTGTACATTTGCATGATAATAAACTGATAAAATAAACTCTTATATTTCTGTTTAATATAAAGAGGTTATCTATTAATCTAAAAATATCCAACGATGAAACACAGGTTTTTAATGGCGGTATTCGTGCTGCAATCTGTTCTCTCTGTTCAGGCAGCCGACCTGAAATTATGGTATGACCGCCCCGCGAAGTATTGGGTAGAAGCCCTACCACTCGGAAATGGCCGGTTAGGCGCTATGGTCTACGGTGTGGCTGAAGCAGATACCATTCAGCTGAATGAAGATACATTCTGGTCAGGCAGTCCCTATCAGAATGTAAATAAGAATGCGAAAAGCAATTTGCCGGTTATCCGGAAGTATATCAATGAGGGCAACTACATCGATGCCCAGAAACTTGCCCTGGATAATATCATTGCCGACCGGAATATAACTTCTCATGGCCAGGTATATGAATCGATCGGAAACCTGATTCTGAATTTTCCGGGTCATGAAACCAGGTCGGATTACAAAAGAGAGCTTGATCTTACCAAAGCGGTTGCGACTGTAAAATATAAGGTGAACGGGGTGGAGTACACGCGGGAAACATTTACCTCGTTTACAGACCAGCTGGTGATTATCCGGATTACAGCGGGCAAAAAGGGACAGATTACCTTCAATACATCCTTCCTTGGGCCTAAAAAGTCTAATATGGTAAGCGTTGAAAGTATGGTGCCGGCAGGTAGTAAGAATACCCTGGTCGTTACAGGAAAATGCACAAGACCTGCGGAGGAGAATATCCCGAACAAGCTGAATTTTAATACCCAAATAAAAGTGGTAGCTGAAGGGGGAACCCAGACAGCAGATAGTAAAAGTATCCATGTAACGCATGCTGATGCAGCAACAATCTATGTCTCGATGGCGACCAATTTCAGAAATTATAAAGATATCAGCGATAATGCAGAACTAAAAGCTAAAGCTTACATCAGCAAATTCGCTAAAGATTATGGTAAAGCTAAGGCTGATCATATCGCTGCTTATCAGAAGCAGTTTAACCGGGTCTCTTTTGAACTGCCTCAGACCTTGCAAACTGCAAAACCTACCGACAAACGTATTGAAGAGTTCTCAACCGTGAATGATCCGTCACTGGCCGCCATGTATTTTCAGTTTGGCCGTTACCTGCTGATCAGTAGCTCTCAGAAAGGGACCCAGCCTGCAAATCTTCAGGGGATCTGGAATCCCGATGCAGGACAATACCCGGCCTGGGACAGTAAATACACCACCAATATCAATGTGGAGATGAATTATTGGCCGGCCGAGGTAACCAACCTTAGCGAGTGTCACGAACCGTTTATCCAACTCATCAAAGATGTCAGTAAAACCGGTCAGGAAACAGCCTCGGAAATGTATGGTTGCCGCGGCTGGGCCCTGCACCACAACACAGACCTGTGGCGTATGACCGGTGCTGTAGATAAAACACCCTGTGGCGTATGGCCTACCTGTAATGCCTGGTTTTGCTCTCATTTGTGGGAAAGATACCGTTATTCGGGCGACAAAAACTATCTGAAAGAGATATATCCGATTCTGAAAAGTGCTTCCGAATTCTATCAGGATTTTCTGGTTAAAGATCCGAAGACCGGTTATATGGTGGTTTCTCCTTCCAATTCACCCGAAAATACCCCCGGATTACTCTCTTATCCGGTGACTAAACCCGATGGAACAGAAAGTAAAGAGAGATGCTGTATCTTTAGCGGGATTACGATGGATAACCAGATGGTTTTCGATTTACTGACCAATACTGTGGCTGCGGCCAAAGTTCTGGGTGTTGATGCAGATTTTGCCAGATCAATTGATCATCTCAGCAAACAGTTACCACCCATGCAGATCGGCCAATACGGCCAGTTGCAGGAGTGGATGGAAGACTGGGACCGTAAGGAGTCCGGTCACAGACACGTTTCACACTTATGGGGAATGTATCCGGGCAATGAGATTTCACCCTATACCCAGCCCGCACTGTTTGAAGCTGCCCAAAACTCCTTGATAGGCCGTGGAGATGCCAGCCGCGGTTGGTCAATGGGATGGAAGGTTTGCCTTTGGGCCCGTTTTCTGGATGGCAATCATGCCTATCAACTGATCCGGAATCAACTGAAACTGAAAGATCCGAATGTAACTATTAAAGATGAAAATGGTGGCACTTATGCCAATATGTTTGATGCTCACCCGCCATTCCAGATTGACGGAAACTTTGGTTGCTGTGCAGGTATTGCCGAAATGCTGATGCAAAGTCACGATGGTGCAGTACATATTCTACCGGCTTTACCGGATGTATGGACCGATGGTTCGATCAAAGGATTAAGAGCGCGCGGCGGTTTTGAAATCACCAATATGGAGTGGGAAAATGGTAAAATCAAAACGGTGACCATCAAATCCACAGTAGGAGGCAACCTTCGGCTACGCTCGGCAAATCCGATGAAAATGCAGGGTGGAACGAAGTTGAATCTGGCAAAAGGAGTAAATCCTAACCCATTGATGGCAACCCAACAAGTTCCTGCACCGGTCATCAAAGATGTATCCCAACTAAAAGGCATAAGTCTGGCTAAGACAACATTGTACGATATCGATACAAAAGCAGGTCAATCCTATACTTTTGTTGCAGAGTAACTACTCAGTTAAAATATTAATATTCAAAGAAGTCCTCCGGTAATCTCTTCCGGAGGACTTTGTTTTTTGAAAAAAAGAGGCCTTGATTTTATCAGAATAAACACACAATAAACCAGATATTCGACAAGGAAAGTCCGGGTTGGTCGTATATTTGAATAGAAATCGAAGAAAATCATGATAACTTTGCCCGGTGCACCTGTTTATAAGATATAGATTTATTTTTCATCTGAATTCCATGAAACGATTGGTTATATTTTCATTGTTCGTCTCTTTTTGCTTGTCGGTCAAATCTCAGACGCACACTCAATTTACTTATTATACCGTGGATGACGGTTTGTCCGAAAACACAGTTCTATGCACGTTGCAGGACCGGAAAGGACAGATGTGGTTTGGTACCTATGACGGGTTGAATAAATTCGACGGATATACATTCAAAACGTATAAAGGAAGCACGGATAATAAACTGACTCTGCTGAATTACCGGGTTGACCGGATCGTGGAAGACCGCGACGGATATCTGTGGATTCAGACTTATGACGGTCGTACTTACCGGTTTGATCCCCGTACTGAAACGTTTCTGATGGTCCCTCAGTGTAAATCAGAATTCAAAGATTATAAATTATCTCTTAAGGGCATAAATACATTGGATGATGGCTCTGTCTGGATTACAGGCGGTAATTTCGGAGAAGATGATTGTTTCCGGGTAGTCAATACCAAAGATCCCGGTGAAGTGAAAATTTCGCATTTTAATACGGGTAACCGGCAACTGACATCCAATAAGGTGATTCAAATTTACCCGGATAAGAAACACAATACGTGGATTCTGACAGCTAACGGTGTAAATCTTCTGAAAAATAAATCAAACCGGACTTTACAATTCTTTAAAGAACGCACGGCAGGCGGATTTTTTGCTATTTGCGAAAGTTATCCCTATATCTATCTGGGTGGTGAACATGGTCGCTTTGTGGTCTATGACAGTAAACGGGAGACTTTTGAAGGGATTATGACCCCGCTTCCGGCAAATATTATTAGTATTCATCAGGTGAATGCTCATGAACTTTTTATTCTGACCGATAAAAACGGATTTTATCTTTTTGATCAGAGAACCCGTAAATTCACCGTCTTTAATAAATTGAACGGATGTGGATTGTTAAGTGATAACTTTTCTTCCTGCTATATGGATAAACAACATAATATCTGGCTGAATGCGGATGATCAGAGTGTGGTTTATTTTGAAACCGGAAAGAGGAAGGTTAATAATTTTTCGGTTTTGGCTGACAAACCGACACTCCTGACTGGCCATTATTTTTCTGTTTTTGAAGATAAGTGCAATAATATCTGGGTACATCCGAAAAATGGGACTCTCAGTCGTTATAACAGATTGACAAACCGGTTGGAGCCTTTTTATAACGATCCGGGTGCGTCAGACCGTAAGTTTTCAAATGTTGTTCGTTCGGCCATGGCCGACCGTCAGGGTAATCTCTGGTTATGTCCGACGCAAGGAGTTGTGAAAGCTGTATTCCGAAAATCGCTTTTTTCATTTGATCAACCGGTAACCGGGGACGATTATTCAGATAAGAATCAGGTGAGATCCCTGTTTCAGGATACGGACAACTGGTTATGGGTGGGGACAAAAGAGGGGCAATTGTTTCTTTACGATGAAAAACGAAATCTGATCGGGCGCATGGGGGCGGATGGGCGGATGAATAGCAGTAATCCTTTAAATGCTCCAATGTATAATATCATGAGCGACCATACGGGTACAATCTGGCTTGCCACCAAAGGGAACGGTCTAATCAAAGCGGTTAAAAACGGAACAGGCAGGAATGTTACCTTTTCATTTACAAACTATAAATACAATGCGGAAGATCTTTACAGCCTGAGTTCTGATGCTGTGTATAATGTATTTGAAGATCATCTGCACCGGCTGTGGATAGCTACCTATGGCGGAGGAATAAATCTGATGCAAACGCAAAATGGCCAGGTCCGTTTTATAAACTACAGGAATAAACTGAAGAACTATCCCAATCAGCAATGTTTCCGTGCCCGTTACATAACAGAAGATAACAAAGGTCGCATATATGTGGGGACCACCGAAGGGTTGGTTGCTTTCCAATGCGATAACAGAGCTGCCGAAAATATCCGGTTCTACCATTACCCGCATAATCCGGAGGATAACCATTCACTTTCCGGTAATGATGTTCATTCTATTTTGCCGGCAAAAGATGGTAATCTGTATCTGGGGGTATATGGCGGTGGACTGAATGTGCTTGTGAATGGCCTGGATTTTAAAAAGAAGCCGGAGTTCAGGAGTTACATGAAAAAGAATGGAGCGCCTTCCGATGTGGTATTTACCCTTCAGGAAGACCGGAAAGGAGATGTATGGTTTTCGACTCAGACTAAAATAGTCCGGTTTATTTCCAAAACGGAGAAGTTTGATATTTACACTCCGATAACGTCAAAAAAATATAGTTTTATGGAGGCTGCTGTGTGTAAGACACGTCAGGGAGAACTGATGTATGGCACTACAGACGGTTTTATAAGGTTTAATCCGGAAAAAGCGGTAAAAAGCCAGTTTGTACCCCGGATCGTTTTTACCCAATTGCAGGTTCTCAATAAAACGATGGAGGTGGGAGCCGAAGATTCTCCCTTATCCCATACTATAGATGATACACCGGAACTGGAACTGACGCACAAGCAGAATGTATTTTCCATTAGTTTTTCCGCATTGGATTATGCAGATCCTCAGGGTATACAATATGCCTATAAGCTGGAGGGAATAGACGCCGGCTGGAACTATGTGGGGAATCAACGGATAGCGACCTATACCAATTTGCCCAAAGGCAAATACACATTCCGTGTCAGATCGACGAATGCGGATGGGGAATGGATTCAAAACGAGAAGAGTATTGTCATAAGAAGATTACCCTCTTTCTGGGAGTCTGCCTGGGGTGTCGTTTTCTATTTGTTTGTCCTGTTAATTATTACCCTGTTGGCTTCTTATATCCTGTTTACATTTTACCGGTTGAAGAATGATGTTGCCGTAGAACAACGGATTACCAATATGAAGCTTCGTTTCTTTACCGATATTTCGCATGAATTGCGTACGCCTCTGACATTGATTGCCTCTCCGGTAGAAAATATCCTGCGGAATGAGACCCTGTCAGACCGGGTAAAAGAGCAATTGGAAGTTGTACAGCGCAATACCGACCGGATGTTGCGGTTGATCAACCAGATACTGGATTTTCGTAAGATACAGGGAAAGAAAATGAAGCTGGTGATCGAAGATATTCTTGTTGGGCAATATGTGAATGAGATTTGTCGGAATTTTCAGAAACTGGCCGAAGAACGACAAATTGATTTTCGCATCAAGGATCAAAGCGACAACGCACACCTTTGGGTAGATAAAGATAAGTTTGAAAAAATCCTCTTTAATCTGCTGTCGAATGCTTTCAAATTTACTCAGCCGGGTAATCCGATTTATGTGTTGATCAATGATGAAAACAAATCGGTTTCCATTACCGTGAAAGATCTGGGGGTAGGTATCGGGAAAGAGGTGCTGAAACAACTTTTTAATCGTTTTGAGAGTTTTGCCTCCACGGATAGCACCTTACAGGCGAGTTCGGGTATTGGCCTTTCCTTAACCAGGGAGCTGGTCGAACTTCATAAAGCGACCATTGAGGTTGAAAGTGAGCCGGGTAAGGGAGCTTCTTTTAAAGTTACCTTTCTAAAAGGGCATGAGCATTTTGATGATAAAGACGAATATGTTTTGCAGGATATTAAAGAGAACGGTTCTGATGGATTGCCTGTTCAGGAATCACCGGAGATTGCAGAGGATGATCGTGAAGAATCTCTTCAGTTACCGGAAGTTCCGACAATCCTGGTGGTTGAAGACAATGCGGAACTCCGCAGTTTCCTGTCTTCTGTTCTTCGTAATCATTATGTAGTACTGGAGGCTGAAAACGGGAAGGAAGCCTTGCAACTTTTACCGGATATTTCACCCGATCTGATTATTTCCGATATTATGATGCCTGAAATGAACGGACTGGAACTGGCCAAAGCAGTTAAGGACGATATAAATATCAGTCATATTCCGTTGGTGTTATTGACTGCCAAAAGTGATATTGACAGTAAACTCGAGGCCATGAAGTACGGGGTGGATGACTATATCACCAAACCATTCAGTTCGGCCTATCTGGAGGCCCGTATTGAGAACCTGCTTAAATTACGCAGGCAATTGCAGGATTATTACCGTTCGTCACTTACCAGTGGAGTAATATCCGTATCCAAACCCAATGTGACTTCACAGGATGATCTGTTTATTCAGCAGATTATGAAATACATTGAGGAGAATATAGATGACTCCGAATTATCAATCGATGGTATTGCTTCCTATATCAGCATAAGCCGGTCATCGATGTTCAAGAAAATAAAAAGCATGACGGGACTGGCACCAGTTGATTTTATCAAAGAAGTACGTTTGCAGCGAGCCACTCAATTGATTGAAACCGGTGAGTTTAATATCAGTCAGGTTGCTTATATGATCGGAATGAACGATCCCCGTTATTTCAGTAAATGTTTTAAGCAAAAGTACGGAGTTAGTCCGAGTGAATACAAAGAAAAATGTCAGTCGGGGGATAAATGCTGATTGGTTAACTTTATAAAATATCATCACGGGTAAATAGTCTGTTTACCATGTTGAAAAAGAGTCTGTTGAATTCAATGTTCAGCAGACTCTTTTTTTTGTTGATACCGGTTCGTTTTGTCTTGCGATTTATATGTTGTTGTATTTCAGTATTATATATTCTATCTGTGTTGGCGTTTACCGGTCGTTTCTCATCCTTTGCACACCGATTCCCAGATATTACATACATTTTACCTGTAATTGCACACCCTCCGGAGCAGTTCGGCCTTTCTTTGTGGTTGAATGAGAAACAGATAGTTAACCGTCTGGTTTAGCTATGAAACGAGCATGCAGAATTGATAAATCATGATTTTTTTAACGCTAATTCAATATTATGAGAAAAACAATCAGTCTATTTACTTTAGTGCTATGGAGTGTTATGCTAATATTCACTTCCTGCAACAAAGAAGAGGAGAACTTCCGGTCTGTAACCGGAAAAGTAGATCCGGCTTCTATTGAAAAATCGGGCTATGAGGCTTATTTACCTCTGGAATCATCAGTCTATGTGATCACAAAAGGACGGGGTATCGACTCCTCTAAAGTCTCGGTAACCGGAACTGTAAAATTCTTAACAGGCCAAAGAGGATTTGCTTACCAGGGAGATACGACTCAGGCAAAATCGTACATAACCATTCCTTTGATGTCTTCCGGGTTTTTGAAAAGCCTGAAAGAGTTTACGCTATCCTGCTGGCTTAAGATTCCGGTGAAAAAAGATAATAAATCCATGAATGTCGTACTGATTGACGGAGGGGATACCTCTTTGGGAACTTTATCGCTGACTCTGGATTCTCTCAACTTGCACGGCGCTGTTTACAATCAACCCAACGACAGCACTTATAAAGTAAGTGCCCTGAGAAGTAAGTTGAAAGTAAACCAATGGGTACATGTAACTTTAACCTATGACCAGCTAACCTCCAGACTTTCATTGTTTGCAGACGGTAAATTACAGTCCGATGCTGTTTGTCAGACCGGTTCCACATCCAACACATTATTAGGAAGCTTAACTCTAAGCCCTTCCATGACAAAATTTTATATCGGGGCGTGGCCTCAGCTTGTGAGCAATACACCGACTCCTCTAATGACCTATTTCTCTGGAGGCATTGATGAAATGCGAATGTGGAGGAAATGCCTCTCAACAAATTCAGTTGATTCTTTATATAAGGCGGAGTACGCATTAGCCAGAAACCAATAACAGAAACCTATGGGAGATTATTATTCCTGTAATTCGAAACTCAATTAAATATTAAATACTTATGAAAAAAACTCTCTGCTCATTACTGCTGACAATCCTTAGCGTTTGTTTTGCGTATGCACAGACTACAGTCACAGGTGTCGTAAAAGACCCTACGGGTGAGACATTGCCCGGAGCTTCGGTATTTATAAAAGGTACGACCAAAGGTACTATTACAGATGCAAACGGAAAATTTACTTTAAAGGTTACCAATCCCAATACAGATGTTCTTAAGGTTACATTTGTAGGTATGGGTGAAAAAGAAATGTCGTTGAAAGGCAAAACCACAGGTATTGTTATAAACCTTAATTCAAATACCAAACAACTGGATGAGATGGTAGTTGTAGGTTATGGTACTATGAAAAGAAAGGATGTGACAGGTGCAGTTGCATCGCTTAATCCGGAAGTAATTAAAGATCTACCGGTTTCTTCACCAATGGAAGCATTGACAGGTCGTATGGCCGGGGTAAATGTTCAGACTTCAGAGGGTTCACCGGACGCAGCTATTAATATCCGTGTGCGTGGAGGTGGTTCTATCACACAGACTAATGCTCCTCTGTATATTGTTGACGGATTTAAAGTTCCTACTATTGCCAATATTGCTCCGCGTGATATCGAGTCGATTGATGTGCTGAAAGATGCTTCATCAACTGCAATTTACGGATCGGAAGGTGCTAACGGGGTTATTATCATTACGACCAAAAGTGGTAAAAAAGGTAAGATTACCGTGAACTTCAACTCTTTCTATGGCTCAAAAAAGGCATACAATCTGAGCAGAGGTGTCAATCCTTATGAATATGTATATTATCAGCGGGAATTAGACCAGGGTTCTTCATTTTCATCCATGTATGGATCATGGTCTGATGTCAATATTTACAAATCAATGAAGGGTGAGGACTGGGTACGCAAGATATTCAATAACCCTACCTCTCAGCAAAATTACAACCTGAGTATAACCGGAGGAAGTGAAGCATTGAACTTCAACCTGAGTGCAACGCATGATGACCAGGGATTCATTATGGATAACTCTCACTACAAAAGAGATAATATCAATTTCAAGGTAAATGCCAAAGTTAGTCCGACTATTACAGTCGATTTTACGAACAGAATGTCTTATACCGATATTACCGGTCCTGGTGTATCCGGCGGTTTGCTTAAAGATTGTGTATTGTTTCCTTCAGTAAATAGTTTGAGCCAGTTGTCTCTTGAACTGGTAAATGGAGAAGATGATGTATCCCTGGAGTCAATAGGATCGCTCAACAACCCTATTGCCAATATCAATAACTATTATAAAAGGCAATATCAGTTTGAGAATACCTATAATACAGGCTTAACCTGGAAAATCTTCAAAGGATTGAGTTATCGCGGACAGTTAAGCTATACATTTAAAAGAAACAATACGGATGAAATCTGGACTAAAAATACCGGAACTTCCAATGCAAACGGTGGTTTACCGGTAGCACAGAGGGCTGATATAAAAGGAGACAGATTCAATTATCAGAACGTGCTGACTTTCAATCATGAGTTTAACAAGCAAAACCGCATGGATCTGGTTGTTGGCCAGGAAGCAAACCACACTCAGGACAGACAAATGATTTCACTGTCTAAATTTTATCCGGCCAGTATGACTTTCGATCAGATATTGGCTATGTGGAACTATGGTACTGCGCAGCCTACTTATACTACAGTATACGAGCCTGAGCGTACGTACTCATTTTTCGGTCGTCTTAATTATAACTTAATGGACCGGTACTCTTTGACCATGACATTGCGTAGAGACGGTAAGAATGTATTTGCACCCGACAGACGTTGGGGGACTTTCCCGGGGGCAGCAGTAGCCTGGCGTATTTCAGAAGAACCAATCTTTAAGAAAAGTGACCTGCTGACAGGTCTTATTTCAAACCTCAAAATGCGTCTTGGTTATGGTGAAGTAGGAAATGCCCGCGTAAGTTCTTACTGGCGTCAGGACTGGGCTTTTGAATCGAGCGCAAGCAAACTGGCGTATTTTGGTGAATCAAATACAGCCAGTGCGATGAAAACCAAAACGGTTATGTATAACGATAAATTGAAATGGGAGTCGAAGATAACCCGAAACCTTGGTTTTGATTTCGGTTTCTTCAAAGACAGGATCAACGGATCTGTAGATATTTACAGGGAGTCAATGAAAGATCTTATCCTGCAAATGCCGCTTCCTGCAAGTTCGGGTTATACCTATCAGTACCAGAATGCCGGACAAACCTCAAACCGGGGGGTCGAGATTTCTCTTAACGGCAGTCTGATCAATACTAAAAACTTCAGGCTGGATGCCAACTTCAATATTGCATTCAATAAAAATATGATTGACAAGTATGTCGTATCACGTCAGACAGTTTCCTCGGGTGCACCGTACTATACCTCAGCAAATGATTACGTAGTGGAAGAGGGAAGACCGGTAGGCCAGATGTTGGGATATGTCGTAGATGGAGCCTATACTTTTGACGATTTCTATTGGAGTAACTCTGAAAAGAAATGGGTGCTTTACGGTGGAAAAGTCAGCGATCAGTCTTTATTGGCTACAAGTGGAAACTGGTTTGGTCCCGGTCACCTGAAACTCAAAGACATCGATGGCGATGGTGTGATCACCGAGACCGGCGATAAGGTCGTGATCGGAAATGCCCAGCCCAAACATGTAGGCGGTTTTGGATTTAATGCCAGATGGAAGGGCTTCGATTGTTCCACACTATTCAACTGGAGTTATGGCAATGATGTGTACAATGTCAATAAGATTATCTTCAATACCTACAGCGGATCGAAGAAATATAACAACATTACCCCTCTTTTTGCTTTAGGAAAACGCTTTACAACGATTGACCCGGAAACAGGAAATAACATAATGTTCGGAACTTATGCCGATCCTGATAAATTAAAGGCTCTCAATATGAACTCATCTATCTGGAATCCGTGTATCAATTCAACCGTCCCTATATCATGGGCTGTTGAAGATGGTTCTTTCCTGCGCATGAGTAGTCTGACACTGGGATATACTATTCCTGAAAACGTATCAAGAAAGCTGCTGATCTCTAATTTCAGAATTTATGGTACTATCTACAATGTATTTTGTCTGACAAAATACTCCGGACAGGATCCTGAAGTGAGCACCGGTAGCACTAACCTAACATTAGGAAGAGACTATTCAGCCTATCCCAAGGCTCGTAACTTCGTGATAGGTGCAAATCTTACATTCTAAAACCTGGTATATGAGGAAACGCATCTTTAACCGGAATGACAGGTTTAAACCGGATGCGGATTTGAATAAAAATATAAAACAATTATTGACGCATGAGAAAAATAGGATATTATATAATTGCCTTGCTGATATTAGCAACTTCATGTAAGGATGATTTTCTGAATACGGAGTCGCCGTCCCAACAATCTTCAGAGAATACTTTTAAGACTACATTCTTTACGGAAGCAGCCATGAAAGGACTGTATTCCATGCTGACAGAGTCGACTGTATATGGCCAGAAACTGTCAACAAACTGGCCGACATGTTCAGATATTGAAACTTGTGGTTTCAGTACCGGGAACTTAATCGGAAACAGTGACGGTACCAATGCATATTATTTTTCCAGTAAAAATAACGGAAACTGTAAGTGGGACAATCTTTATCGGTTAGTTGAAATGTCCACTACTGCCGTGGAGGGAATACGCAAATCTCCGTTAATGAAAACAGCCGATAGTACCCTGATGAAAAGTTATCTGGGAGAAGCGTTGACGTTGAGGTCTTTAGGCTATTTTGAGCTGGTGAAAGTATGGGGTGATGTTCCTTTCAGAAAAGAGATGGTAAATATTACTACTGCATACCAGCCTAAAACAGACCGCGACACGATCTATAAATACATTGTTAAGGATCTGGTTGAGGCTCAGGCTTATCTTCCCTGGATGACCAAATCGGTAGGTGGTATAACCTATACCGCAGAACGTGTAACCAAAGGATTTGCCAAAGGACTTATTGCTAAAGTTGCCCTTTTTGCAGGAGGTTGGTCTGTTCGCGATGCCAATATATTCCCATATCAAAAGGAATCACTGGAACATAAATCAGATATCCCCGAATTGAACGGATATTTTGTGGGCCGTGTGAAAAACTATAAGGATTATTATGCCATAGCAGCACGGCAGGCAGCTGAAGTTATCGGAAGCGCTGATAACCCTCATATGCTGGATCCTGATTTTGTAAATGTGTGGAAAACGGTCACAGGCCTTGGCCTTAATTCGTCAAATGAGAATCTTTTAGAGGTCGCTAACGGTATCGGACAGAATGGCGATATCGGATCACTGATTGGTGTGAACCTTGCAAATAATACGCAATTCACAAACAGCACGATAAGTCTCGGTGGTAGTAACGTGAAATCTACAGCCTATTATTTCTATTCATTCGATTCACTGGATGTGCGCAGGGATGCTACGATTACCAATATCAGTTACACCAACAGCGGTTATAAACCGGCAAGTGCATCAAAAGGTGTTGAAGGCGAAAACTTTAACAACGACCCCCTGGACTGGAAATTTTCTAAATGGCGCTTCTACTGGATGCCGTCATCATATATGGCTTTGTTGAAAACAGCTAATAGCCGTATCAGTACCGGTGTCAACTGGATTGTGATGCGCTACCCGGATTTACTGTTAATGTTTGCTGAAGCTCAGAATGAGCTCTACGGTCCGGATGCTGTCAATGCTACAGCCAAAATATCGGCTCGCCAGGCTTTGGAGAAAGTCAGAGCCCGTGCATTTCCTAACCGTCCCGATAGAGTGAAATTATATTCAGGCGATTTCTTCGATGCGATAGTCAATGAGCGTGCCTGGGAATTCGGAGGAGAGGCTCTTCGCAAATATGACCTTGTTCGCTGGGGATTGTTGAGTAAAAAGATTGAAGATCAAAAGAAAGCGCTCTGTCTGATGCTGAATGGTCAGCCCAAGAGTATCTCTATTTACGATAAAACCTATCCGGCAGGAACTCTACCTACCAAGATCTATTATAAATGGGCGTTGACAGCGACTCCGCTGGGTTCTATCTATCTGATTGACAGATCGAGTGTGAACTGGTACAATACACCGGCTGTGGTACCCGCTTCAACGGTCTATGGAAATACAAACTGGTTGTACACAGCGGTAGGGGCTAAAAGTATTGTGGGTAAGACTGTCACCATTCTGACTGAAGCTGCCGGGATTGACGCTTCTTATGACTACACAAACTTTGTTACTCAAAATCTGGATAGTGTAAATGGTATTAACACCACTCTAAAACAGTACACTTTAGGTAACGGTGTCTGTAACTACAGACACCCGTATGCGATCTATTACACAGAGTTGCAAAACTCCAAAGATATATTGGTAAACTCATATGGATATTAATAATAGATTAAATTCAGAATTTTAAGAAAAATACGAATGGAACCGACATGCAGTAATGTCTGCTTCGATAAGCACGACATTACATATATGTTCCATCTGAAGCTAAAATAAAAATAATAAAGGTCACATGAAAAAAAGAAATATATACCGATTTCTATCAGGAGTAATAGTTTCATTGTTCCTGATATCGGGCCTGGTATCCTGTAACAACGGTGATACCGGTTGGCCAACAGATCCTTCGTATGCAGGTTTGTTCAGGCCTGTGTCATTTGGAACTTTCAGTGTTGAAGCCAATTCGGCAGGAGTCTCTTTTACCAAAATAATTGATGCATCTAAATACATTATTGAAGTAAGCGAAGATTCATTGCAGTTTAATAAAATCATCAAGCGGATTACGATTAATGCAGATACGTTAACGCCATTTGCAACTTCCGGATCAGCTCCCAATATTGAGTACCACAAACTGATAGACGGCCTAAATTCCTCTCAACGTCATTCTATTCGCATTATGGGCGTAAATAAAGATAGTACAAGCACTTCAAAATATGCGGTGTATACATTTAAGACGTTGTCTGAAAATATCCTCAGACCTGTTAATGTAGAAGGTAACAGTGCTGTTCTGAAATGGAAGAAGACCGATAAGGTAAATTATGTGGTGATATATAAAGCAGCCGATCTTACCGCGAAGAATGTTCTTGGTGCTGACTCCGTTATCTCAACTCAGGAAAAAACAGACTCAACCAAAATAATATCGAATCTGGAAACAGGAATAACTTATTATGCAAAGGTTTATTACAATGATGGAACAGCCCGGGTGAGAGGGTCGAAATTTTTCAAGATATCGGGTGCCGTCAGCAGTTACGTGATAAATCTGCAACCTTCCGATAATGTAAATGCGTTGTTGGCAGATGCATATAATAATGGTAATACGCGTATTGCACTTATGATGACTCCGGGTGTTACATACAATCTGGGAGCAATCACAGTACCTTCGGGAATAATGTCATTGACATTCTCCTGTACATCGAGTACGAATGTTCCGACTGTCAATCTGACTTCGGTTACTCCAGCAGGGACAATGACCAGTGGCATTTGGTTTGAATACCTCAATCTGGTAGGGCCGGGCAGTTCCACTTCGAATGTATTGGTCGATTTGGCTACAAGTCTTAACCTGGGACAGGTTGGTTTCGAAGGGTGTAATATCTCAGCATATAACGGTCTGGTCAAAATGAAAAATACAGCAGCTATTACTGTGGGATCATTTTATCTTGATAACTGTATTGTTCGTAATACAGGTAGTGCAGGTGTGCTTAATGTGGCTTCATCAGCCAATCATCATCTAACCGAAGCAATCTTCCAGCAGAGTACTTTTATAGACCTGAGTGCACAGTTGGCCGATGTCCGTTGTCTGGTAGATAAATTTTCAGTTGTCCTAAATACATTCTATAACAATAGTACAACGAATAAGCTCTCCCAACTTTTTACATTCAACGATAGTAACACTACCCCAACAACTTTCAGTGTGTCAGGCTGTATCTTTGCCGGAGGTAACGGTGGTACAACTTTGCAGTCTTTCAATGCGAGTTATACAGCGTTGGCTGCCTACTCTTTCTCTTCAAGTTACAAGACTTCTGAGCTGGTAGTAAGTACAACTGCAGGGAAATTGTTTACAGGTATAAATGCCTTAGGATACAACAGTACGGATATGTTTAAGGATCCTGTTAATGGGAACTTTTCTGTAAAACTAACATTGACTCAATTTGCCGGAAAAGGTTATGCCGGCGATCCGAGATGGTGGTGATCAACTGTAGCAATGTAGTTTTCGTTTGTTAATTGATGAGTCCGGGCAATTTGTCCGGACTTTTTTTATCTCACACTTCATAATCTTAGATTTGACACCTTTTGTATCATTTTTTACCCGTTTCATTCTTTAATATAGCCATACTTTTGCTTTCGAGATTCCGGAATTGACCGGAAAATTCCATTTCAATTAAACGAATTACTATAAAAACCAAGGGGGACATCCACAAGGGATGCCCCAACAAAACAAATCTATTTTATGAGAAAAAGACTTATTTCCTATGCTGTCGTTGTGATGATGTGTGCAGGAGTGACAGCATTTGCTAAAGAGGATCCCTGGCAAGAGATGGATAAACTTGAAAAAAGTTTTGAACGGACATCATTCCCCAATGCCGGTTTCAACATCAAAAACAACGGAGCTGTCCCCGGTGATTCCGTTCATCTTTCTACAAACGCAATCAATAATACGATCCTGAAATGTCATAATGCCGGAGGGGGACGGGTAATTGTGCCCAAAGGAGTATTCTATACCGGAGGCATTCGCCTGAAAAGCAATGTGAATTTATACCTGGAAGAAGGAGCCGTATTACGGTTCTCGACTAAGCAAAAAGACTATTTACCGGTCGTATTGACCCGATGGGAAGGCATCGATTGCTACAATATCCAACCCCTGATTTACGCCTATAATGAAACCAATATCGCTATTTCCGGTAAGGGGACTCTTGATGGTCAGGGAAGAACAGATACCTGGTGGTCAATGGTAGGCAGAGAGGGGTTTGGCTGGAAACCGGGGATGATCCGTCAGCAAGACGGTGGCCGTCCGAAACTCACAAAGATGGAACAAAACGGAACTCCTGTCAGCGAAAGGGTTATGACTTTAAAAGACGCACTTCGTCCACAAATGGTAAACACCTACAAATGTAACCGGGTGCTGATTGAAGGAGTTACCTTAATCAATGCTCCCTTCTGGGTGATCCATCCGTTAATGTGCGAGAATCTGGTTGTAAGAGGTGTAACTGTTAAGAATCATGGTCCTAATGGTGACGGCTGTGATCCGGAATCCTGTGACAAAGTAATCATTGAAAACTGTATTTTCGAAACCGGAGATGACTGTATTGCCATCAAATCGGGCCGAAACAATGATGGACGTAAATGGAATATGCCCAGTCAGAATATGATTATCCGCAATTGTGAGATGAGAGACGGACATGGCGCTGTGGTTATCGGTAGCGAAATTTCCGGTGGGTATAAAAATCTTTATGTCGAAAACTGTAAGATGGATAGTCCGAATCTGGATCGTGTGCTTCGCATCAAATCAAATACCTGTCGTGGAGGAATCATCGAGAATATATACATGAGAAATATTGAAGTCGGACAATGCAGAGAGTCTATCATGACTGTAGACCTGTTATATGAAAAAAATGAAGATTGTTTCCGTAATTATCCTCCTGTTGTACGCAATATTAATCTGGAAAAGGTAAATAGTAATAAGAGTGATTTTGCCGTTAAAATTGATGGTTTGAAGGATAGTGTCAATGTTTATGACATCAATATTAAAGACTGTCGTTTTAATGGCGTTACCAAAGGTAATCAGGTAACCGGCGCCCGTGATATCGTATTGGATAATCTTTATATTAACGGAGTCAAATGCAATAAGATGTAATTGCAAACTAGCGCCAAAGAATAAGGTTGAAATAAAATAATGGTTTCAAATATGAGAAAATCAATTTCAAGAATACTCATCGCAGCAGGAATGTTCACTGCCACGCTGGCTTTTGCTCAGAATCAAACCAAGAGCTCCGATGTGTGGTCGCCCGATTTGGGAAACGGGGAGTTTAAGAATCCGTTGATCTATGCTGACTATTCCGATCCGGATATCATTCGGGTAGGAGAGGATTATTACCTTACATCATCCAGTTTTAGCCATTTGCCGGGCTTGCCAGTTTTGCATTCCAGAGACCTGGTCAACTGGAAAATCATTGGGCATGCCATTCAAAGTTATCCATATCCGGAGTTTGATAAACCGCAACATGGTAATGCAGTCTGGGCTCCCAGTATCCGGTTTCACAACGGAGAGTTTTATATTTATTATGGAGACCCTGATCGTGGTGTTTTTATGACCAAAACCAGTAATCCGGCTGGACCGTGGGAGCCACTGAAGCTGGTGCATAAAGCTTTGGGTTGGGAGGACTGCTGTCCGCTTTGGGACGAAGAAGGGAAAGCCTATCTGGTGCATGCTTTTGTAAATAGCCGTTGTGGCATAAAGCATAAACTGGCCATCAGCCCGATGAGTCCGGATGGTACAAAACTGATCGGGAAAGATTCCATAATTTATGATGGAACAGTTAAGCATCCGGTGATGGAAGGCCCTAAATTTTATAAACGCAACGGTTATTACTATATCATGGCTCCTGCCGGTGGTGTAAAACCGGGTTGGCAAACCGTATTGCGTTCGAAAACAATATATGGACCCTACGAAGATAAAATCACGCTTGAGCAGGGTACAACTAAAATAAACGGTCCTCACCAGGGGGGATGGGTCGATACACCATCCGGTCAGGATTGGTTTATCCATTTTCAGGACCGTTATGCTTACGGACGTATTGTTCACCTGCAACCGATGAAATGGGTGAATGACTGGCCGGTAATGGGCGAAGATTACGATAAAAACGGAATTGGGGAACCTGTTGCGGTATGTGCAAAACCGAATGTGGGAAAAAGCTATCCGGTTACCAATCTGCAAACCGGTGATGAGTTCACATCCGGAAAGTTGGGATTACAATGGCAGTGGGAGTCAAACTATAAGAACAACTGGTATTCGCTGACTGCCAGAAAAGGATTCCTGCGCTTGAATTCTCAACAGCTTTCACAGGACGATATTAACTTGTGGTCGATCGGCCGTCTGTTGTTACAAAAAATGCCGGCAGATAAGTTTTCGTGTACGACTAAGTTGGATTTGAATGCTGGAAGCGTTGGAGAGAAAGCCGGATTGCTTGTATTTGGTATGAATTATGCTTATATCGCACTGGAAAAGACCAAAGACGGGTATTCTGTATCCCAGGCTGAATGTATAAATGCCAATAAAGGGAATGCCGAACAAAATCCAGAAACTGTAAAAGTTAAGGGGAAGATTGTTTACTTCAAAGTGGAAGTAAAATCTGAAGACGAGTCGTCGGTTATCCCCAAAGTACTCTGTAGTTTCAGTTACAGTGAAGATGGAAAAATATTCAAACCATTCGGCAAAACGTTTATAGCCCGTGAAGGCCATTGGGTAGGGGCGAAAGTCGGCGTCTTCTCGCTGGCTCCGAAAGGCGCAATAGAAGTTGGTTTTGCTGATTTCGACTGGTTCCGTGTGCAGAACTAAATGGAGTTATACGGTGCATATTTTGAGAGCGGAGCTGATTCTTGTCGGATAAAATATCCTTATAATATCAGAGTGGCGGATCACAGATCACGCCACTAGCCGATGGATTTCTACTATCCTCGGAGACGTATGGCCAAAGAATGAGATTGATGTAGTATATGCCCTTTATGTCCAGTTTGGAGTAAAAGCGTCGCAGGTATCTATTCGTATCTATCCGTGGGGGAATAATGCGATCAAAGACCAGTATCTGAATCTGTTTAATCTATGTGTCCAGGGGCTGAACAAGAGTGTGGCAAAGTGAAGTGGAAGAGCCGTCCCGGAAAAATAGACTTAGATCTCAATGTTGATCATAATCAAAAACGGCTAATCGATTTATGTATCGGTTAGCCGTTTAAATATTTTTATAATCCGGAAAAAACAGGTTATTTTACTTTCTTGCCCCAAACAGATCTTCCTTTACTGTCTAATCCGGAGAAAAGCAGGGTTTCGGTTTGATTTTCCCAGTCATGACCGGTAAAAACAATCAGGTTGGAAAGTGTTTCATTGCCTACTGTGATTGACAGTTTATTGGCGGGAAAGAAAGACCATTTACCGGCGAGTTTTCCGCTGATTTTCCCGTTAGCCTGCAGATTGACTTTTACGGATAGATCAGCTTCACCCGGTTGCAGCAGGTTTTCTCCCCATAGGATTTGTCCGGCTTCGAGTTTACGCTCATGCTTCGATTCGTACACGCGGATGATTTCCCAGTTTCCGGCAAGTAATTTTTTCGTAATGCTCTTTTGAGCAGAACCGGCATATCTTTCCGGTGAAACGACAGGCCAGCCGTCAGGAGTCCATTTCATTTCACGCACGTGCAGTACCATCAGGTGATTGTCGGGCGAAAGGCGGGATTGATGTGCCATAAAGAAATTCCCTTTTTCATTGGAGAAAACCGCACAGTGACCTGTACCGGCCCATCCCGGATGATTCTCAAAACGATAAGGGTGAGTGAGAATGGGGAAGTGGTTGATCGTATCACGCAGGTCTTTACCCTGGAAATCGATAAAAGGTCCTTCGGGCTTGTCGGCACGACCGACGCGTACGTTGTAGGTCGTCATCAACGGGTCGTACGACATGAAGAGGTAATATTTCTTAAACTGCGGATTGTAGATAATCTCCGGTGCTTCGATATTATCTTTCTTCATATTGGCACGACGGGCGATACTGTGTCCCTGGTCGTCAGTTTTCAGGGTTTTACCCGTTTCCGGATTTAATTGCACGGCATAGAGGCCACCAAAATAGGAGCCGTAATGCATCCACATTTTACCGGAGATGGGATCGGTTACAATAGTCTGATCGATGGCATTCATCGGATCGCCTTGCTTAGTCTTAACTACGCACCCTTTTTGCTCCCAGGGACCGAAAGGTGAGGTTGATTCGGCCAATCCGATATAGGATGTTTGACGACCAAAAGCGGAAACGCTATAGTAAAGGCGGTACTTATTCTTGTATTGCAGGATATAGGGAGCCCAGATATTGGTGGCACCCTGACCGTTAGCGTGATCAAGGACCCATTGTTTTGCTTCACCGGGGATTTCAGGAAAAGCCCAGCCTTCAAAATTCCAGTGTACCAGATCCTTCGAGGTACGGACCTGAATGTATCCGATGGGAACATTCTTAGCTTTAGCTTCGTCCCGGTTTTCGCGATAGATAGCATCGGTCGAATACATATAATAGGTATCGCCGAATTTTTTACACGAAGGATCGTGCACATTATATGTTCCCCAGCTTTTATATTGCTCCATACCGGAAATATCCCGGTAATCATCTTTCCATGGATTGGACTTATCTGTCGGCAATGATTGGCCCGTTACAGACGCTGTCAGGAAGAAAAGAATTCCACTGACTAATAGTTTTGATAGTTTACAGTTCATGATTCCGGTATTGGAGTTGGTATTTGTTATACCTATTGTTTATTTTAGTTCGATAGTAACCAGTGATTTTGCCGGTAGTTTCAGTTTCAATGTGCCGTTTTTATAGGTAGCACCCTTGAAATTATCCAGCTTTACCTGATAAGGATTATCGAAAGTGTTGAATGTTCTGATGTCTTTACCGGTGATGATCTGGCCGTCAGAGATTTTAGTTGTTTTAGCGCCACGCACATCGCAGCTTAATTCGATATCATTTTCCGGATCAATATTTACCAGTGAAATGTGGATTACCCCGTCTTTATCGATTGATGCTGAAGAAGAAATACTGTTCAGTTTACGATTCATACGGCTGTAGGTACCGCAGGTTACTTCCATCGGAAGCATTGTTGCGTCCTGGTGAACCTTATACATATCAAATACATAGTAAGTTGGGGTCAATAGCATTTTTTCTCCTTCCGTGAGGATAATAGCCTGCAATACGTTTACCATCTGGGCGATGTTGGCCATTCTTACGCGATCACAATGGTTGTGGAAAATATTAAGAATAGATCCGGCCAGAAGTGCATCACGAAGTGTATTTTGCTGGTAAAGGAATCCGGGATTTGTGCCAGGCTCAACATTGTACCATGCGCCCCATTCATCAACTACCATCCCGATCCGTTTACCGGGATCGAATGTATCCATGATACGTGAATGTTTGGTGATGATCTCATCCATTTTCATTCCATTCTCCAGCGTGCGGAAGTATTGGTCATCTGTAAAACCGGTTGCATTTCCTTTATTTGTCCAGCTTTCTGTAAAGGTATAGTTATGAAGGGACAGACCGTTCATCATGTGATTGGGGATGTTTCTCATAAGAGTTTCAGTCCAGCGATAGTCATCCACATTAGGTCCGCCGGCAATTTTTACCAGTTGGTTGTCTCCATAGTTACGGGCATAGGTTGAGTAACGGCGATACAGTTCGGCGTAACCTTCCGGCGACATATTACCGCCACAACCCCAGTTTTCATTGCCCACACCGAAGAATTTTACTTTCCATGGTTTTTCACGACCGTTCTCTTTACGCAATTTTGACATCGGACTTTCTCCGTCAAAAGTCATGTATTCCACCCATTTAGACATCTCTTCGACGCCACCGCTACCCACGTTGCCGCAAATATATGGTTCTGTGCCGAGTGTTTCGCATAGGTTAAGAAATTCGTGGGTTCCGAATGAATTATCTTCAACTACGCCTCCCCAGTGGGTATTGATCATTTTGGCGCGTTTTTCACGCGGACCTATTCCGTCCATCCAGTGATATTCATCGGCGAAACAACCACCCGGCCAGCGAAGATTGGGTATTCTGATTCGTTTCAGCGCCTCGATAATATCGTTGCGTACACCTTTTGTATTGGGGATTTTAGAGTTTTCACCCACCCATAGACCGTCGTAGATACAGCGTCCGAGGTGTTCTGAGAACTGACCGTAGATGTGACGGCTAATGGTAGTTTTTCCGAGATCGGCATTTACTACGACAGTGGCTTTTTGTTGTGCAGCGACTCCTGTGAATGAGGCGGCTCCCAGTATGGCCAGCATGCTTTTTTTTAAGAGATTTTTCATTTATGATTAGATTTATATATAAGATCTGTCAAGTGAGTTACAAAAATAGAAACGGGATATTTATTTTAAGTGGACAAATATCCCTGTTGGGTGGACAAATGATTTCATAGGATATAATTATAGACAGACCCCTTTCTATAGTGAGGGAAACGAGCATTTAGAGATAAAAACGTTAGCGGTGATATGGATTGTCCAGAGTTGATAAATGCTAAACAGAAGATTAGTCTTAATATCTGCCGGTATTTTCCCGGAATAGGAATCCTGAGTTTTAAACAGTTTAAATACCCGTTGTTTTGTGGAAAATAATTAAAATGCAGGGTTGGGAGAGAGTACGCTGATAGCGTTGATATTTTCTGAATAGAATTTGTCAAAATGTGAGTTTGCCTTTCTCAATAAAGCTCTTTTTTTGCTTCAAAATTGCACAATGATGAAAAACACGTTTCTCCGATTTTCGCTGATTTGCAGCTCTATACTTTTTTTTCAATTTCTTTTCAATACAGTTTCTGCCGCAAAGCCCTGGTCGGTGCGTATGGCTGAATCTGAAATGACCAGGTTTCCCAAAGCATACATGATCGAAAAGGCAAAATCACCACGATGGGGCTATTGTCATGGACTTGTCTGTACAGCCATGCAGGGAGTATGGGAAAAGACAGGAGATGCCCGCTTCTATAATTATATTAAAGGTTACGCCGATACCCTGATTCAAAGTGACGGGAAAATTCAGACTTACCGTGAAGATGAGTATAGCATTGATAACCTGAATGCCGGGAAAATTCTTTTTTCCATTTATAACAAAAGCTCAGAAGACAAGTATAAAACTGCAGTCGAAACTTTACGTGATCAGATGCGTCATCATCCGCGTACATCCGAAGGTGGTTTCTGGCATAAAAAGAAATATACAAACCAGATCTGGCTGGACGGGATTTATATGGCATCCCCCTTTTTGGCTCAATACGCAGCGGAGTTTCATGAGCCCGCCTTATATGATGATGTGGTAACCCAAATCTTACTGGTGAAAAAACACCATTATGATTCCAGGAGCGGACTCTTTTATCACGGTTGGGATGAGAGCCGTACACAGAAATGGGCAGATCCGGCAACAGGACTTTCACCCGGTTTCTGGACACGCAGCATTGGTTGGTATGCTATGGCTCTGGTAGATGTCCTGGACTATTTGCCCAAAGATCATCCGAAGCGGAATGAATTGATCGGTATAACAGATATCCTGGCTAAAAGTATTGTCAGACATCAGGATAAAAAAAGTGGTTTGTGGTATCAGGTAACTGATCAGGGAGCCCGTCAGGGTAATTATTTCGAGTCATCAGGATCTTCGATGATGGTTTATTTCCTTTTCAAAGCAGTCCGAAAGGGATATATTGATATGAAATATGTAAAACCTGCAATCAGTGGATTCAGAGGTATTACCCAAAAGCTGATCAAAAAGAATGACGATGGTACGATTACCATTACCAACTGCTGTGCTGTAGCTGGTTTAGGCGGTAATGGTCCCCGTTACCGTGATGGAAGTTTTGGCTATTATATAAGTGAACCAATTATAGATAATGATCCTAAATCGACCGGGTCATTTATACTTGCCGCTCTCGAATATGAAAAATGCGGCCGTTAGTGCTGTATTCAAAAAACCTGAACCTGCTTTTACTTAAAAAAATGTAGCTATCTTTGCCTAACAGGTAGTTTCATTTGTTATAAGTAAAAGCTTTGGAATATTTAATTGATCCCAGATATTTACATATATTGTTATAATTAGCCGATTTTACTTTTTTATTAGTACCAACCGGAATTTAGACCATCTTGTCATGAAGAGGCACAAAATGTTATTTGTTGATATCCGATATTTTGTTTTCTATATAATCTCCATTTGGAGTGTTTTTGGCATAAATGTAAAAGCAGCGGACAAGTATTCCGTGGAACGGTATGGAACCAATGAAGGGCTTTCGCAAAATGCCGTTATGTATATTAATCAGGATCAGAAAGGTTATTTATGGATAGCCACCTGGGATGGCCTGGATAAGTTTGATGGAAGCCGTTTCTCTGTTTACAAATCGAATGCAACAAGCCGTTCTTCCTTACTGAATAACCGCATTAATTCATTCTCCATAGCAAAGAACGGTTATTTGTGGGTCTCTACCTATGATAACCGAATCTATCGTTTCAATCCCAATACGGAAGTATTCCAGGATATTCCTCACAGTCTGCCGGAATACCAGAATCTCAACATCAAACTTAAAGGACGAGCCGTGGAAACTTCCAACGGTGATATATGGTTAATCAGCCAGAATCAGGGGTGTTTCCGGGTAATAACAGATCCGAAGACTAAAGAACCTGTCGTACAGCACTTCTCCGTAACCAATAACGAACATCGTATTTCCAATGATAATGTTCAGTTTGTCAGTGAAGATGATCAGAAAAATATCTGGATCGGTACTGATAATGGCCTGAACCGGGTAACAATCAATCCGAATGATAGAATGGTGGTTAAGATAAGCCCGTTTCTGCAGGCGCGTAAGGATGATGATGACGCTTTCAATGGTAACAGAAGGTTTAATTCCTTTACAGAGTCTGGTCGTAATCTTTGGTTTAGCTCAGAAAACGGTATTTACCAGTATGATAAATCAACCCATTCTTTTGCCGGGTATCTGATGGGGCATTCTATTATTGCCACACGGCAGTACAAAAACAAATTGTATGTACTGGATAACCGGGAGGGATTGGTTGAATTTGACGTATTATTGCATACTGTCAAGACATTGGTTAATCGTATAGGTTTATCAGCCGAACCCTCTCTGTTCATAGATAAATATGGTTTAGTCTGGTATACGTTGCAATCAGCGGGAGTCGGATATTACAATACATCCACAGGCAGCTCTTCTACATTTGTAAATGCAGATCCTAAAAGTACGATAATCAAGAGTGGCGGACAGTTTATGTTCGAAAACCATAAAGGAGAGTTATGGTGTGTCTTTAGTTATGGTGAGTTTTGCCGTTATAACCGTCAGACTAACCAAATGATCTATTTTAATAACAATGCCGCTACATCCCGGTTATTCTCCGATGTAATCTGCAGTGTATTTTTTGATAAAAATGATGATCTCTGGTTGGGTACCTATCGTAAGGGGATTTATAAATACAGTTTCCATACTCTTCCATTCCGTTTTATACAACCTTTACCTTCTTCATTGAGCAACGATATCCGCTCGATCCATCAGGACCGGATGGGACGACTATGGGCTGGTACACGCGATGGGAAACTTTTGATTTTTGACCGCAATAATCAACTTATCCGTACTTATCCTTCAGGTGACGGATCAGGGTATAGCGGACCTCCCTATGCCATTTTGGTGGATCGTAAAGGGAATGTCTGGATCGGAACAAAAGGAAACGGCCTTTTCAAGGGTGTTATCACGGATCCCAAAACGATGCAGATTTCATTCACTCACTATCAGTATAATCCGGACAATAAGAATGCCATTTCCGGGCATACGATTTACTCCATCCTGGAAGACCGGAAAGGTCGTATCTGGATTGGAGTCTATGGTGGTGGCATCAATCTGGTACGTGAAGGTAAAGAAGGGATTCGTTTTCTGAATTCCGGAAACGGTCTGGATAATTATCCGATTTTTGACTGTGATAAAATCCGGCATTTAGCTGAGGATGGGAGAGGGAATATCTGGGTAGCAACAACAAATGGGGTCGTTGTTATGTCTGAAAACCAAAAGAGTAATTTCAACTATACCTATCTAACCCATGATCCACAGGATCCGGAATCGCTTCCGGGCAACAATATTACCAACATCTTTCGTGACCACCAAAACAGAATGTGGCTGGCGACGTTTGGAGGCGGTCTAGCCTGTATGGAACAACCTTTTCAGGCAGGAGTAAAACCAAAGTTTAAAGTGATCGGTACACGGAACCTACTGAATAATGATATTATACTCAACGTAACGGAAGATAAAGCTCATAAGCTATGGTTTACATCTGAAAACCTGCTGACCCAATACGATCCTCAAAGTGGTAAAATCCAGAATTACGGGGAAGCAGACGGCCTGACAGATATAAATTTCTCTGAAACGGAAGCTATTCGTCGTTATGACGGTAATTTGTTATTCCCAACCTTTAACGGAATACTGGTAGTTGATCCCAAGCGGATATTGCTGCAAAAAGGCGATTTTTATCTTGACTTTGTAGAGTTCCGTTCGTTTAATGAAATTATTCCGATTCTGCGTAAAGAGGAAGATGAGGATTTGGATTGTGATAAGGTAAAACTGAAATACGATCAGTCATCCTTTACCATTGAGTTTGCCGGGGTTGGTTATCATACACCGGCAAAACTGCAATATGCCTATCGTCTTAAGGGGCTGGATAAAGAGTGGACTTTTGCCAAGAACGAACGTCGTGCCACTTATACCAATATTCCTCCGGGAAAATATTATTTCCAGGTTAAATGCAGTGCAACCGGTGATTTCAACAATGCTGAGGTAAAAGAGCTGCTCGTAGTGGTTCGTCCTCCTTTCTGGAAAACATGGTGGGCGTATTTATTTTATCTGGCATTGCTTGGGGGATTGGCCTATGTTGGTTACCGTCTGATGCTTTTCATTACCCGCATCAAAAATAAAATCAAGGTGGAGCAGGCGGTATCAGACCTCAAACTCAAGGTGTTTACCAATATTTCCCACGAACTGCGCACTCCGCTTTCACTGATTATGGGTACACTGGAGAATCTGCTTTCACACGGGGCGCTGGATAAAAAGGCAAAAGACCAACTGGTACTGGCCGAAAAAAATAGTCGCCGGATGCTACGTCACATCAATCAGATTCTGGATTTTCAGAAAACCGAATCGCGGAAAATGCGTTTACGTATTTCAGAAGTGGAAATTGTGGAGTTTATGCAAAGTATCTACACCCACTTCAAGCAAACCGCTGACGATAAGAAGATTCACTATCATTTTAAAACCGATGCTCCGGAATTGGATGTGTGGATTGATCCATATCGTATTGACATAGTAATCTTTAATTTATTATCCAATGCCTTTAAGTTTACACCGGAAGGACGCTCAATTTCCGTTGAGGTAGTGACCCAAACGGATAACGTAGGTTGGATGGCTGTTAAGATCCAGGATAATGGTGTCGGTATTTCTGACGATAAGCTGCGCAATCTCTTTGAACGGTTTGGTCAAAGTGCTTCTGCAACAAAAGAGTTGTTCCGTGGTGCAGGGATCGGGTTGTCGTTGTGTAAGGAATTGATTGAACTGCACGGCGGTCGTATCGATGTGGATAGTCATGAGAATCAGGGGGCTTTATTTACAGTCTGGCTTCAGATTGGAAAGGAGCATTTTAATGCCGAGGATGTTGATTTTGAAACCGAATCGAAAAGTGTTCGCGATTATTTACCCTACTATCAGTCTCTTGAGGCAGAGAAGATTACAGAGACTCAGGTTTCAGCCAAATTGAGTGGAGATGCCCCGAAAATTGTGATTGCCGAGGATGATCCCGATTTACGTGAATTCCTGCGTATCAGTCTGGATTCAATGTATCAGGTATATACGGCTACGAATGGGGAAGAAGCATTGAGGCTGGTTAATGAAGTATTGCCTGATATTGTGCTTACCGACCTGATGATGCCGGTGATGGATGGTATTGAACTGACCGGTAAAATCAAGCAGGATTTCCGAACCAGTCACATTCCGGTAGTACTACTGACAGCCAAGACGGAGTTGGAGAGTTCAGTGGAAAGTTATCGCGCCGGAGCTGACGCTTTTGTGGTGAAACCCTTTAGTGTCGATTATCTGTTGGTTCGCATTCAGAATTTGTTGGAGCAACGACGCAAGCTGTTTGAACGCTTTGATCAGAAACCGGATCAGACACAGAAGAAAATGCCGGATCTTTCACCAAGTCCGGTTACTATTACCGACAAAGACGAAAAATTCCTCCGCGATGTGATCAAAATTGTAGAGGATAATATGATGGAATCTGACTTTGATATCGACAAGATAGCTTCGTCAACCACTTTAGGACGAACTACATTCTACAATAAACTGAAAGGATTAACCGGAATGTCGCCGGTTGAGTTTGTACGTGATATCCGGGTAAAACGTGCGCTGCAATATCTGGAAAGCGGTCAATATTCCGTTTCGGAAGCTGCTTATCAGGCCGGATTTAATAATCCGCACTATTTCAGCCAGTGTTTTAAGAAGAAATACGGTTGTTCTCCGTCGGAATTCCTCAAACAACGCCCGAACGAATAAATACAGGTTCTAATAAAAAGGACGACTTTCGGAATTTATCCTGAAAGTCGTCCTTTTTATTTTGTGGTAAGAAATTCAATGTAGTTTGCAGGTGAAACCACTTCAAACCGATGCTCAGGGTAAGCTTCTGCAAAAGTTTTTGGAATCTGCGCTTTTTGTCTTTCATTCCACCTGAATTCTTGCGCGTATAGAACGCCGTCTATTTCTTCTATCAAATCAAATTCTTGTTGGGTACGTGTTCTCCGGAAAAAGATCTTTATTCCGAGAGTGATATTGATTAGCCGGTATTGTACTCCTGTGAAAGGATAGTTTGCTTAGAATCCTGATTGCTCTATCCTGTCAATTTCTACCTCTTTTTTGCGAAAACGTGTACTTCGGGTCGCTATTTCCCCTCTATTTTTGCTACAATCGAATATTATCTGAAGTTACCAATTCCAGAAATGAAACGAGCATGCACTGGCGTTCGCCAAAGAGTATGGCCATGTATGCGCGTTTCATGTGTATCTAAAACCAAAATTATTATTGTCACATGAAAAACACTAATTCAACACTTATACGAAGTGCATTTATCCTATTGGTATATTCTTTCCTTCTTATTCCCGCAAATGCTTTTTCGGTAAAAAAACAACGATATAAAATTTCGGTTTGTGACTGGATGATTCTCAAACGTCAGAAACTCGGTGAATTCAAACTGGCATCAGAAATCGGAGCCGATGGCGTAACCGTAGATATGGGCGGACTGGGAACCCGTGAGAATTTTGATAACAAGCTTGTTACGGACTCCTTCCGTGTAATCTTCAAGAAAGAAGCCGCAAAATATAATGTAGAAATGTCGACGATATCCATGTCGGCTTTTTATGCCCAGTCTTTTGCTAAAAGAACTGATGCTGTCCGTATAGTAGGTACAGCTATTGAAACGATGAGGCAAATGGGGGTGAAAGAAGGCTTCTTACCGATTGAGACACCTCCTCTGGATAAGAATCCCGAATTAATCCCTGTGGTTATAGAACGCCTGAAAGAGGTGGCTAAAATGGCAAAACGGGCAAAGGTTGTTATTGGCGTACAGATGCAGCTTCCTGCTGTTGAACAGGTAAAGATACTTAAATCGGTTGGTTCAAAATCGATTAAAGCAACTGTGAACTTCTCAAATCTGATTGCATCAGACCGGGATATCTGCCGGGAACTTGAGACTTTGGGTAAAAACAACATAGCACAGATTCATGTATCCAATACCGATAGCGTCTGGATTCAGAATGATTCCCAAATAGATATGCAAAAGGTTAAAGCTACTCTGGATAAAATGGGCTGGAGTGGTTGGTTGGTTGTGGAGCGTTCACGGGATGTGAAAGATGTTCACAACGTGAAAAAAAATTACGGTGCCAATGCTGCTTATCTGAAATCGGTATTTCAGGTGAAATGATTTATAATTTAATTCAAACAAAAATATACAATTATGTCAAATTCAACCTTACCCCGCCCTTTGAAAGGAATTATTCCTCCGTTGGTTACTCCGTTGCTTGACAGCGATACCCTTGATAAAGAAGGTTTCAAACGCCTGATCGAACATGTAATAGCCGGAGGTGTTCATGGATTGTTTATCCTTGGAACAACAGGTGAAGCTCAAAGCCTGAGTTACCGTGTGCGTCATGAAGTCATAGAAGAAACCTGCCGTATTGTGGACGGACGTTTACCTGTTTTGGTCGGTATTACTGATACCTCAATTGTAGAAAGCGTTAATCTTGCCAACAAAGCTGCTGAATGTGGCGCTGCTGCGGTCGTTTCAGCTCCACCGTATTATTATGCTACTGCTCAGCCGGAGTTGACCGATTTCTACAAGCACCTCACCGAACAACTGCCGTTGCCTTTGTTTTTGTACAATATGCCGGTACATACCAAGGTGAGCTTTAGTCCTGCAACTATCCGTACATTGGCTCAAAATCCTAAAATCATAGGTTTCAAAGACAGTTCGGGCAGCGGTTCTTATTTTCAGGCTGTTTGTCAGGAGATGCGTGATATGCCGGAATTTTCGCTGCTTGTCGGTCCTGAAGAGATGACAGCAGAGTCTGTGCTTTTGGGGGCTCACGGTGGTGTAAACGGCGGTGCAAATATGTTTCCTTCTCTTTATGTGGAATTGTATAACGCATCGGTAGCGGGTGATCTTGAAAAGGTCAGAGAGTTGCAACAGAAAGTATTGTCCATCAGTCGTGCCGTGTACAATGTTGGTCAGTATGGATCCAGTTATCTGAAAGGGGTGAAATGTGTACTTGGATTGTTGGGTATTTGCAGTGATAAACTGGCAGAGCCTTTCCACCACTTCCTACCCCGGGAAAGAGAGATTGTACGCAATGCTGTAAACGCTTTGAATCTGGGTGTTACCTTGAAAGGTTGATATCATTCCCGATAATATAAAAGAATAGCCATACGTTTTTGTGACGTATGGCTATTTCATTTTATGGGCTTATGAAAATACTACTCTTCCGTCATGTTGGCCGTTTTAGGATGTAATAATAATTGGAGAATCAATGCAACAGCTACAAAAACAGACAGGAAAGCAATGTCCCGGCTTAGGTGGCCTGAATCTGCCGATTTACCCAGAAACGTTGTAATCAGAGCTCCAGCCGAGATTCCGGCCATATTCATCAGTCCGTAACCTGTGGCTCTGTAGCGTGGAGCGGCAAACTGACATAAAATAGGCATATTGTTGACATCGAACATGCCGAACCCAAATCCAAAACATAAAGCTCCTCCCCAGATGGAAATAAAGCTTTCGCCAAACCCCAGCATCATTACAGCGGGTATGGTAAGTGCAAGTCCGATTGCTCCCGTAAAAATACGACCACGGAGGTTCTTCTGAACCCAGCGGTCCGAAATGATACCACCCACCAGAACTCCTACCAGGGCGGATAATGCAATGGTAATGGTTGCCAGAGGACCTGCCTGTTCCATTTCAATGTGAAGGTTATTTGAAAACAGTGTCGGCAACCAGTTCTTCGTAGCCCATCCGGGAAGGCTGGGGGCAGAAAAGTAGAACAATATTACCCAGAAGGAGAGATTACCCAATAAAACCCCAACCCCCCTGAATGTTTGTGCAAATCCTTGTTTCAGCGATTGAGAACGAGCCGGATTTATTGTATAAGCCTTCTTCTCCCTTAGAAAGAATATCAGAACAAAACTATACAACATACCTACGATTCCAAATAAGTGGAACGTAGTCTGCCAGGATAGGCTACCGGCAATGGTAGCGCCAAATCCACCAAGTGCTTGTCCCAGGTAAATTCCGGTCATATGAATGCCGACTGCCAGAGAGCGGGTTTTCCCCTGGTGATAATCCGCAATAAGTGATAGTCCGGCCGGAATATAGAACGCTTCGCTGATCCCCATTATGGCACGAAGTGTATAAAGCTGATCGAAAGATGTGGATAGTCCCATTAATAAGGTAACACCGGACCAGACGAAGAGACTCCCGACAATAAGCCATTTGCGGTTAATGCGATCAGCGATAATGCCGGATATCGGACTCATTAGTGCATATATCCAAAGGAAAATAGCCATTAACCGGCCGAAATTCTCAGCCGTTTCAAGTTCTGCGATGTCCACCATCATGGCTGGTTTCATTGTAGATAACATCTGTCTGTCGATGTAGTTGAGCAGAGCAACTACCCAAAGGAGCGCAACTACGACCCAAGGGTATAATTTGTGTTGATTCATAAAAAAGAGAAATAAGGTTTAATTAGAGCCTATGCAGGCATTATGAGTGTTTTTCCGAATAGTAAATTTAGGAAATAATATTACAATAGGTAGTTCTTTTTTCTCCATTTCAAATCACGATTTGACAACGAACCGATGTAAATTCCTTATCGATTAGATATTTTCTTGACAGAATGATATATTCGAATTGGCATAATATCCCGGTTTTGAACAGAAGCAAGGATTAAGATTACATTATCCATTTTTTTATTTTGTTATGTTGACTACGATCGTATCAGATGCTGGTGTAATTGGGTTGTAACCTCGATTTATATACACATATAATGTCAAATAGTACCAGTGATGGTAAAAAACAACCCTAAAATGATAAAAAACAACTATGCAAACCTGTTTATTCTTCTAATATTGCATTTCCGATTAACGCTTATTAGCAGAAAATAATCGGCCATCTACCATAACTAAATTTTTTGTTGACCATGAAAAAACGACCGAAGGATCATGATTCTTCCTGACTTTCTATTCCCAAATCTCAACGTGGAAAAAACTAAGTTTAACCTTAAATGAATTTTGTATGAATCAAAACAAAAAAAAATCCAGCTCAATAAACAGGAGTAATCTTTCTCCTAAAAGCTGTGCAAAGTGGCTGATCATGGCCGCTATGTTATGTGGATCCGCATATCAGATCCCGGTATATGCTGAAGGAACAGCAGTCGTTCAACAAAGCCAGAAAATCTCCGGTACCATTAAGGACAGTAAAGGAGTACCAATCATCGGAGCCAATATTAAAATCAAGGGTACAACCAAAGGTACAATTACGGATCTCAACGGTAAATACCAGTTGGATGCTCCGGCTAATGCTTCTCTGGTTGTTTCTTATATTGGCTATTTATCGAAAGAAGTACCGGTGTCTGGAAAATCAACTGTAAATATCACTATTCAGGAAGACCTCCAGAAGCTGGATGAGGTGGTGGTGATCGGTTACGGAACTGTGAAAAAACGAGACCTGACCGGTTCTGTGGCTTCTATAAAAGCGGAAGACATGGTTAAAGCGCCGCGTTCAAACCCAATGGAAGCTATTCAGGGACAAGTCCCGGGACTTGATATTACCAAGTCCTCAGGAAAAGCGGGTGCTGGTGTTAGTATCCTGATTCGGGGTAGTCGTTCCATCAGTGGGAGTAATGATCCGCTGTTTATTATCGACGGAGTACAGGGCGGAAGCTACGAGAACCTGAATCCCAATGATATCGCATCTATAGAAGTCTTGAAAGATGCTTCATCAACTGCTATTTATGGTTCTCAGGGGGCCAATGGTGTAATTATTATTACGACTAAAAAAGGTACGACAGGAAAACCTGTCATTGCATATGACGGATATTATGGTGTGAACGGTTATGTCTCTTATCCTAAGCCTCGTCTTGGACAGGATTATTTAAATTATCGCAGAGAGGCTTATCGAACTACAGGTGCCTGGGCTTCAGAAGCAGATGATAGTAAACTTTTCTCGAATACCGGTGAATTGCAGGCTTTTCAGGCAGGCCAGTGGGTTGATTGGGTGGATCTCGTTTTACAAAATGGTTCCGAGCAAAGTCATAATGTCTCGATCAGAGGTGGAAACGATCATTTAAGTTCTTATGCTTCAGTCGGATTTTTCAATGAAAAAGGAATTCTCAGAGGTGAAAATGCCAATAAATACACCATTCGCTCCAATGTGGATTATTCGGTGAATAAGTATTTGAAAACCGGATTAAATAGCCAATTGGCTTATTGGGATATTGATTCCCGGGATGCGAGTGCCTTGCAACGAGCTGAAACCAGAGTCCCACTTGGAAAACCTTATGATGAAAACGGTAATGTTGTTCTTTATCCGGCTGATCCGATCAATAAATCGTCTTATCTATCACCTTTAGCTGATGAACGAACATCGAATATTGCAATTGATAACACCAAAAGGTTAAATGCATCAGCCAATGCATATATTGAACTTAAGCCTTTGAAAGATCTCGTTTTGAGGTCTAATTTGGGGACAACAATAAATTATAGCCGGCAGGGGCAATATTATGACGCTTCTTCATTGTCTCAGGAGTCAGTAAAATATAATAAATCTGCAGCTATACAGAATAACTCAACTTTCCTTTCCTGGGATAATATTCTCTCTTATGGAAAAGAAATTGGCAAACACTCAGTTAAAGTGACCGGATTATCCAGTTATACGGATAATGTAAGTGAAAACTACTCGTCTACAGGATATAAACAATTACTGTCGTCACAGCTATTCTATAATCTTGGTGCTACAGATGCTACATCACGGGTGCTCTACTCTGCATATACCGGTACAAGAACTCTGTCATTCGGAGGCAGGTTAGAATATAATTATGACGGGAAATATTATTTGACAGCCAGTAACCGCTGGGATGGAGCTTCGCGTTTGGCTGAAAGCAAAAAATGGGCAGCTTTCCCATCAATAGCTTTAGCCTGGAGAATCAGCGACGAGCCTTTTCTGAAGAATAATGAAACCATCAATAATTTAAAATTGCGTTTAAGTTATGGAGTAGCCGGGAATTCCGGTATCAATGCTTATGGTACTCAAAGTTTGATTTACACACAGGCTATGGGCTTTGGAGAGGCATCAGCACCTGCATATGTTTATGGTACCAGAGTCGGTAATACCACTGTAGGCTGGGAAAATTCTGCCACAGCGAATGTCGGATTTGATTTTAGTTTTCTTAAAAGCCGTGTTAACCTGACTGTTGACGCCTATAAAACGATAACCAGTGACATTTTGCTGGAAAGAACGATCCCTTCAGCATTGGGTGCTACAAAAATGTATCAGAATGTGGGAGAAACACAAAGTCGTGGTATCGAAGCTATATTGAATACAGTAAATTTTCAACAAAAAGATTTCAAATGGTCCTCTACATTATCTTTTTCAACCAATCATGAAGAGATTACAAAACTGATTGATGGTAAGGATATAGTAACAGATGAGCGGAACGCCCTATTATTAGGACATCCCATTAAATCCTATTATACATTTGTCAAACAGGGTATCTGGCAAACATCAGAGGCAGATGTTGCTGCAACTTATACATCAGGCGGTAAAATCTTTAAACCCGGCTATATTAAGGTAAAAGACCTTAACGATGATAAGGTAATCGATGCTAATAATGATCGAACTTATATTGGTGATGCTACGCCGGACTGGATTGCAGGTTTACAGAACACATTTACTTATAAAGCTTTTGATTTGAGTGTTTATCTGTTTGCCCGTTGGGGACAAACGATCGATGCTGAGTTTTTAGGTGCTTATAGTCCGGATGGTGAAACCAATAGCCCGGCTTATCTGAATTATTGGACACCTGATAATCCATCTAATGATTTTCCACGTCCGGAAGCCGGTAAGAAATTGTACGACTATCCCGGTTATCAGGCACTGAATTTTGTGGATGGATCATTCCTGAAAGTAAAAACTGTTTCATTGGGATATACATTACCTAAAATATGGGCAGTCAAAGCCGGGTTGTCTAAATTAAGAGTATATGCTACAGCAAACAATCTCTTTACTTATGTAAAGAATCCCCTGATTAAATATTATGATCCGGAGAGAGGTGGTTCCATGCAGGCGCCTTTGACCAAACAAATGGTGGTGGGTGTAAATATTGAGTTTTAACCTGAAAAATCTATGAAAATGAAAAATCTAATCAAAATAAAATCAGTCATACGAGGCAGTGCTTTACTTTGTCTGGCTGCCGGAATGTTTTCCTGTGATTTGAACGAATATAATCCTTCCGGTGCGACTGCAGATGCTGTATGGAGTACTCAGGATGGAATAGAAACCGCTGTAAATGGTGCTTACTCGAATCTTAGAGCCCAGTTTTATGGTCGTGAGGATATTATGTACTTTAGTGAAACTGGTACAGATATCTGGTTTAATGCAAACCGCAGGAATTATTTAAATCAGATTGCCCGGTACGAATCTTTAACCCCATCATTGGGTCAGGATAAGAACACATGGGAGCGATTGTATGCTCCAATAAACATTTGCAATGCCGGAATTGAAAGGATAAAGGATGTAGTATACTCTGATCCAAAGTTAAAAAAGAAACGCGAAGGTGAATTGCGATTTTTGAGAGCATATTATTACTGGCATCTTGTTGAAACTTTCGGAGGAGTATATCTGTCTACAACAGAAACCAAAGAGCCAATGTTGAAGCTATACAGAAGTTCAGTCGAAGATTTTTATAAAGTAATGATCGAAGACCTGAAGTTTGCTGTAAATAATCTTCAGGTAGAGACTACAGAAGCTCAAAGCGGCAGAGCTACCAAAAAAGCTGCATCCGGACTTTTGGCACGTGTTTATCTGACCTGGGCGTCACATTTACAATATGATAGTAATAAAACAACCGAAGCTAAGACCTATTATCAACAAGCTTTTGACGCTGCAAAATATGTCATAGATAAACAGGACTCGTTGGGAGTTTCTCTTTATTCCAGTTTCGCTGACATTTTTAAACCAGCGAATAATAAAACAAATAAAGAGGCATTATTTGTGGTTAGCCATACTTCGAATACAGCTTTAGAGGTTAACTCAGGTAATCCCAACCGTTTGCATATGTGGTATCTTTTACCATATTCAGGCCGCCCGGGATTAGTGAAAAGTCTGGATTATGGCAATGATGGCTCAGGCATGTTGATGCCGACCAAGTTCTTGTTGAATCTGTTCGATGAAACAAAAGATGGTCGATATTATGGCTCGTTCCAGGAGACCTGGTTGCGCAACAATGCAACTGCCGATAAGTGGACAGCTGCGTTTGTCTCTGTATTTAAGAAACCTTCTTCATTTACCGGACAGACAATCACATTCCCTGTCGGTGATACCGCACTTTATATTTCTAAAAAGCCGATAGCGGATAAATCCACCCGCAGATATGCCTGTCTGGATATCAATGATATTTATGATGCAAATACCGACTCTGTAATGAATGGCGAGCAACGCTATTATTATCCGGTTTTGACCAAGTTTATGGATCCGGATCGTACAGCCACCAATTCTCAGGCAGGATATAAGAATATTATTGTTATGCGTCTTGCCGAGATGTATCTGATCGCCGCTGAAGCAGCCATGCAACTTGACAAAAAAGATGTGGCAGCTACATATATCAATGTGTTGAGAACACGTGCAGCAATCAAAACACCGGTGGATAAAACAGCAGCAATGCAGGTTTCTGCAAATGATATCAATCTGGATTTTATTCTGAATGAAAGAGCACGTGAGTTGTGTGGAGAGCACTTGCGCTGGTTTGACTTAAAGCGGACCCGTCAGTTAGAAAACAGACTTGGGCTGGGAAAAGCCAATCCGGATATCAGATCTTTTGATAAAAATGTTCACTATCTCCGTCCGGTTCCTCAGACTTTCCTTGATGCTATTCTGAATCGGGATGAGTTCGGACAGAACCCGGGATATTGATAAGTAGTTTAGTTCCGAATCCGTATAAAAAATGATATGTAAGTAAACAGGGAGTTAGTCACAGTGCTATACTCCCTGTTTTCGTTTCAAATTATCACACAAATTGGCGGTTGATAATACGGCACTGTTTTTTAATAATTTGTATACTTCGGATTGCGGTAATGGTTCTAATTTTGGATATTCAAAATTGTGTCTGACTTATTACACTTAAAATTCAAATATCCATTATCCATTATGAAAAGAAGAATTATCTCTATGGGACTATTTGTGTTGGCATTAGCCGGGCAATCGGCTTTTGCGCAATATCCGCAGGTCTCAAAAGAAGATCAGGACAAAGCAGAGGCTATGATGTCTGCTGCTGAACGTCGTTCTGATTCTATCTGGAACAATTTCGCTTACCCTATTGTAAAAAAGGAGGCACAAAGCGGTCGTCCTTTTGTACCCTGGGCACATCGCCCTACTGATTTAAACCAGGCAAATATCCCTGCTTTCCCTGGTGCTGAAGGAGGTGGTGCCTACACTCCTGGTGGACGCGGTGGTAAAGTTGTTGCCGTAACCAGCCTGGCTGATGAAGGACCCGGAACATTACGTGAAGCCTGTGAAATAGGTGGTGCCCGTATTGTCGTATTTAAAGTTTCCGGTATTATCAAACTGAAATCTCCGCTTATTCTTCGCGCTCCGTATATTACTATTGCCGGACAAACTGCTCCCGGTGACGGTATCTGTGTTGCAGGCGAAAGCTTCTGGGTAATGACACATGACGTAGTGATCCGTCACATGCGTTTCCGTCGTGGTGAAACCTGGGTAGGTCGTCGTGACGATGCAATCGGTGGTAACCCAATTGGAAATATCATGATTGACCACGTATCTGCCAGCTGGGGATTGGATGAAAACATGTCCATGTACCGTCACATGTATGCTGACGGTAACGGTAAACACCCCGAAGAAAAACTTCCGACTGTAAATATTACGATCCAGAACTCAATCTTTTCTGAATCGTTGGATACCTGGAACCATGCATTCGGTAGTACTCTCGGTGGTGAAAACTGTTCATTTATCCGTAACCTTTGGGCAAATAATGCTTGTCGTAACCCGTCTGTCGGTTGGTATGGTATTTTCAATTTTGCAAACAATGTTGTATTTAACTGGGTGCGTCGCTCTATCGACGGTGGTGACTACCGCGCTCAATTCAATATTTTCAATAACTACTTTAAGCCGGGTCCTGCAACTCCTGTGGGAGAACCGATCAGTCACCGTATTCTGAAACCGGAATCAGGTCGTAGTAAGTTGGGTTATAAAGTATATGGCCGTTGCTATGTAAATGGTAACATCATGGAAGGTAACGATGCTGTAACCAAAGACAACTGGAATGGTGGTGTACAAGTCGAAGATGAAAAAGATTGTGGTAAATATACTGCTGATATGAAGTATAATGAGCCATTCGCTATGCCTACATTTAATGTCATGCCTACTAATCAGGTATTTGATCATGTGTTGGCTAATGCCGGCGCTACCTTGCCTAAACGTGACCCGGTTGACGTTCGTGTGGTTGAAGATGTTCGTACAGGTAAAATCACTTACAACGAAAAATACAAAGATGACGGTAAACCTCAGTTCAAACACCGTCAGAACCCAAGAGATTCGTACAAACAAGGTATCATTACTGACATTGCTCAGGTAGGTGGTTACCCTGTGTACAAAAGCACAAAAGCTCTTAAAGATACAGACAACGATGGTATGCCGGATGAATGGGAAATCAAATACGGTCTGAATCCGAAAGATGCTTCAGATGCAGTGAAAGACTGCAACGGTGACGGTTATACCAACATCGAGAAATACATCAACGGTATCGATCCTACTACAAAAGTAGATTGGACAAACTGGAAAAATAACTTTGATACGCTGACTAAAAAAGGCGGTCTGAATTAATAAATACTCCAAACCTCCAGGTTTTTTAAAACCCTGGAGGTTTACGAAACAAACCATCATCCCATCAAATGAAGAACACAGTTATACGAATACTACTGGCATCACTTCCCCTGTCGATGTTTGCCCAGTATCCGATTATTCCCGATAATGAAAAGGCAGAAGCCCAGGTATACCTTGATGCATTCCTGCGTCGATCCGATTCTGCATTTGCCAAAGCGCTTCCCATTATTAAGGAGCAAGCCAAACACGGACGTCCTTACGTTCCGGGCGCTTCCAAACCATCCGATTTAGTTAAAGCTGATATTCCTGCATTCCCCGGAGCCGAAGGGGGCGGAGCATTTACTCCCGGCGGCCGCGGTGGAAAGGTAATCGTAGTGAATTCGCTGGCCGATAGTGGTCCCGGATCGTTGCGTGAAGCCGTTGAGACCGGAGGTGCCCGTGTGATTGTTTTCAACGTCTCCGGAATTATCTGGTTGAAAACTCCTGTTTCGGTACGGGCTCCGTATATTACTATTGCCGGACAGACAGCTCCCGGTGACGGTGTTTGTGTAGCCGGTGAATCATTTAATATCGACACACACGATGTGGTAATTCGTCACATGCGTTTTCGTCGCGGGGCTACTTACGTGGGTAACCGGGATGACGCTTTGAGTGGCGATGCTATCGGTAACATTATGTATGACCACTGTTCCGTAAGCTGGGGCCTGGATGAAAACCTCTCTGCTTACCGTCACATGTTTACACCGGAAGGTTCAACTGTGAAACAAAAACTTCCGACTGTAAATATTACGATCCAGAACTGTATCTCATCTGAAGGTCTCGATACTTATAATCATGCTTTCGGTAGTACTATCGGCGGTCACAACAGTATGTTTACCCGCAACCTCTGGGCTTGCAACATTTCACGCAATGCCTCTGTGGGTATGGACGGTGATTTCAACTTCGTGAATAACGTAATCTTCAACTGGTGGAATCGTTCGGTAGATGGTGGCGACAACAAAAGCTTGTACAATATCATCAATAACTATTACAAACCGGGACCCATCACAATGAAGACTGCTCCGGGCTGGAGAATCCTTAAACCCGAATCTGGTCGCAGTGCAGAAGCTAAGAACCTTTATGGCAAAGCCTATGTAAACGGTAACATCATGGAGGGGTATCCAAAGGTGACCAAAGATAACTGGGACGGAGGTGTGCAAGTGGAAAGTATGGACAATGCCGGAGAGTTAAAGGACAAAATTAAAGTAGATAAACCTTTCCCGATGGGTCCGATTGTCAAAATCATGCCAGCCAAAGATGCTTTTGAATTTGTTATGAATAATGTGGGCGCTAATTTTCCGAAACGCGATAAAGTGGATGAGCGCATCATTCGCCAGGTTCGCACCGGTAAAATTGAGTACGTGGAAGGCAACTATCCGGTATTGGGAGCTAAATATGTAAAACGTCGTTTACCGGCTGATTCATACAAAATGGGTATCATCACGATGCCATCACAAGTGGGTGGATGGCCCGAATACAAAGGAACTCCTGTGGTTGACAGCGATAAAGATGGTATGCCAGATGCCTGGGAGATTAAATACGGATTGAATCCGAAAGATCCATCAGATGCAATCAAAGATTGTAACGGTGATGGTTACACCAACATCGAAAAATACATCAACGGTATTGATCCGAAGAAAAAAGTAAACTGGAAAGAGCTGAAAAACAACCACGATACGTTGGCTGGTCGTAAAAGTTTGATGTAAAATATTTTCAGACGGGGCATTAATTCTTCTTTGGCAGACTTTCATGTCTCCGGTGAAAACAGATAATATGGAGGAGAAGATTCCTCATTTCATTAGAGTTAGGTTTTAGGTAAAAAAAGATTGTTAGATTTTTCAAAGTGTGAGCGCGGTACTTCTATATGTCCGTAGAAACATGTAGAAGTGCTGTTAATCACATTCGCTATTAGGGTTTTATTCAAATTATTAAAATAAATACGGGATGAAACGAGCATGCACTGGCGTTCGCCAAAGAGTATGACCATGTATGCGAGTTCCAGGTGTAGCTAAAACAAAAATTATTATTGACGCATGAAAAAGAGAATCATTTTTCTGATGATGGCAGTATTGATGACTGCTTCAATGTTTGCTCAGCAAGCGCAACCGGCACAACAAACAGCTGCAGAAAAAGAGGCTTCATATATCAAAACCCTGACTGACCGTGCTCAGAAGATTGTAGATAAATTAGGAGTAAAAGATGCAGCACAGGGAGTGCGTGTACGTGACATATTGGTGGAACAGTACCGTAATCTTGGTAAAATACACGATGGCCGTAACGCTCAGGTAAATGCTTTGAAAGCAGACAAATCATTGGCAAAAGATGTTGTCGATGCTAAAGTAAATTTTCTGGCTGCTGATGCAGATGCTCAGTTGTATACGCTGCATACAGAATTTTTGGGCAAGCTGTACAGCGAGTTAACTCCGGACCAGGTAGTAATGGTAAAAGATGCAATGACCTACAACAAGGTAAATGTAACCATGACTGCTTACACGCAAATGATCCTCAAACTAACCGATGAGCAAAAACGCTGCCTGATGGCTAACCTGTGTGCAGCCCGTGAGCGTGCCATGGATGCAGAGTCTGCTAAAATGAAAGACTACTGGTTCGGCAAGTATAAAGGACGTAATAATATCTATCTGGGTAAACAGGGATATGATTTGAAAGCCGAAGAAAAAGGCTGGTTCAAACGTATGGAAGAAGCCAAAGTGAAAGAGCAGAAGGCGGAAAAAAAATAAGTTTCTTTGTGATAGAGTGTGTGGAAGTGCCGGTTCGATGAGCAATTATCGGATCGGCCTCCGTTTTAAAAAACAAACAAGCCCCAGCCCAACCCTCCCCCAAGGAGACGTGAAAAGACGCAAATGAGCTTATCATGGTGTAACTGGTAACTTTTTCCCTCTTTATGGGAGAGGGGTTAGGGGAGAGGCTTTTTAATTTATATCAATACATGAAACACCTTCAAAAAATATTTCTGTGTGCCATTCTTATTGCATCCGGTTCTGTGATGCAGGCTCAAAAACAGAAGAAAGAACCGCCCAAACCTCCGGTATATCTTGGAGCAGATAATAAACTCGCTTATATTGCCGATGAGCAGGGTAATCGCATCCCCGACTTCTCTTATTGTGGTTACAAAGCTTCAGAACAAGCTATTCCCACCGTTCCTGTTAAGGTTGTAGTTCCCGTTAAAAGCGGAGATGCAACGTTGCGTATCCAATCGGCATTGGACTATATAGCAACCCTGAAACCTGATAAATCCGGATTTCGCGGAGCGGTTTTACTGGAAAAAGGAACTTACGAAGTTTCCGGTAAATTGTTGATTAAAACCTCTGGTGTTGTGCTGCGCGGTAGCGGCATGGGCGATAATGGAACTACTATTCTGGCTACCGGTCCCGAGCGCGATGCATTAATCCGGATCGTTGGTAAAAATGATTGTGAAAAATCATCCTCAATAGCAATTACTGATAGTTATGTCCCTGTAAATGCATCAGAACTTCATGTTAAAGTGCCTCATTCACTAAAAGTGGGTGACAAAATCTTTGTTAACCGTCCTTTTACAGCTGAATGGTTAGAGAAATTAGGCGTTTTACACTTTGGTGGCGGAATTACTGCCCTGGGTTGGAAACCCGGGGATCGCGATATTCAGTGGGACAGAACTGTGGTAGCCGTATCGGGTGACAAAATTACCCTGGATGCTCCGCTGACTACAGCTTTGGATATCAAATTCGGAGGAGCAACAGTGACTCCTTACCAATGGAACGGACGCATTAGTCAGATCGGCGTGGAAAACCTGAAACTCGCATCGACCTTTAATATTGAAAATCTCAAAGATGAAGATCACCGTTGGCAGGCTATTACAATGGATAACGTACAGGATAGCTGGGTGCGTCGTGTTATCTTCAAACACTTTGCCGGATCCGCTGTTGCTGTTTGGGAAACTGCGAAACGTGTCACTATCGAAGACTGTAAATCACTCGAGCCGATCTCTGAAATTGGTGGTCAGCGTCGTTACACCTTCCGTGTAACCGGACAACAAACGCTCGTTCAGCGCTGTTATGCCGAAAAAGGGTATCATGATTTTTCTGTCGGATTCACAGCACCGGGACCGAATGCTTTTGTTCAATGTTATTCTTCTTTACCATATAGTTTTAGCGGTGCGATTGATAGTTGGGCTTCAGGTGTCTTATTTGATATTGTGGATGTTGATGGGAATGCGTTACGCTTTGCCAACCGTGGGCAAGATGCCAATGGAGCCGGCTGGAGTGCCGCTAACTCTATGTTCTGGCAGTGTTGGGCGGCCCGCATTGACTGCTATCGTCCGCCAACAGCCAACAACTGGGCTTTCGGTAGCTGGGCGCAGTTTGCTGGTGACGGTACATGGTTTGATTCCAATAATCACATAAATCCGGTCAGTCTCTATTATGCACAGTTGAAAGACCGGTTAGGAAAAGATGTTTCGGCTACGGCTCAGATATTACCGTTAAACAGAGATGCAACGAGTAGCCCTACCGTAGCTCAGGCTCAGGAATGTGTGAATAATTCCAATGTGCCTCCGGTACAATTATTTGACTGGATTGATAGAGTCATTGATGCAGATCCGATTTCATTAAACGCTAATGGTGCAAAATCTATTGACCAGATCGGAGTTAAACAACCTGCTGTACTTCCTCTTTCACCAGCTTTGCAAATAGTAAATGGTTGGCTTGTACGTGGTGATCAGCCGGTTATCGGAGAACGCTCCGAATCTCCCTGGTGGAATGGCGGACTTTTATCCGGAGATATTCAAAAGGCTAAACCGAGTATAAACCGTTTTGTCCCGGGACGTGTAGGTAAAGGTTTGACTGAAGATCTGGATGAAATGACAGATTCATTAGTGGCGAAACATACAACTATTTTTGAGCACAATTACCCGTTATGGTATGATCGTCGTCGCGACGACCATGAGCGTATCCGTCGTATGGACGGTGAGGTATGGCCACCGTTCTATGAATTGCCATTTGCCCGTACCGGAAAAGACCTGGCCTGGGATGGTATGAGTAAATATGACCTGACCCGATATGACCAATGGTACTGGTTACGTATGAAACGCTTTGCGGATCTGGCTGATCATAAAGGGTTGGTACTGGTAAATCAACATTATTTCCAGCATAATATTATCGAAGCCGGAGCGCACTGGGTCGATTCTCCATGGCGTACTGCCAATAATGTCAACCAGACCGGCTTTCCCGAGCCTCCGCCGTTTGCCGGTGATAAACGTATTTTTCAGGCTCACCTGTTTTATGATGTGAACCATCCGGTTCGTCGTGAATTGCACCGTGCCTATATCCGTCAGTGTCTGAATAATTACAAAGACAATAACGGAGTAGTTCATATGGTGAGTGCCGAATATACCGGGCCGACACATTTTGTGAAATTCTGGTTGGATGTCATTGACGAATGGGAAAAAGAGACCGGTAAGAAGGTGATAGTAGCTCTGAGTACTACAAAAGATGTGCAGGATTCAGTTCTCGCCGATCCTAAACGGGCTGCAGTAGTTGATCTGATCGATATCCGCTACTGGTGGTACAAAGACAAAGGAGGCATTTATGAACCGAAAGGAGGCCAGAACCTGGCGCCACGCCAACATATGCGTCTGGAGAAATACGGAAACAGTACTTTCCCGGAAGTTTATCGTGCAGTGAAAGAGTATCGAACCAATTTCCCGGGAAAAGCGGTAACCTATTCTGCTATCAGCTATCCGCAAGCAGCATGGGGAGTCTTTATGGCAGGCGGTTCTATGGCTGCGTTACCCGAAGTGCCGGCTCAGTTTTTAGCCGATGCTGCTAAAATGAACATTGTTCCGTTGCCCGGAAATCCGGATAATCAATATGCTTTGGGTGAAGCCTCTACCGGATATATCGTTTATGCCGCATCAGGAAAAACAATATCCGTTGACATGACTTCCGGCAAAGGTAAATTCACTGTTCGCTGGATCAATCCGAAAGACGGAAAGTTGGCGAAAACCGTACAAAATATTAACGGTGGCGCTATTGTAAATCTTACTCTTCCGCAAGAAAGTGATGTGGTAGCCTGGATCTCGAAAAAGTAAATATAAAAACTATATATATGATTAGGAAAACCTTTTGGATAGCAGTAGCAATACTCTTTACTCATTTAGGAATCAGCCGTGCTGCTGAAAAAGATTCGCCCGATGTGTTGGGTAAACTGACCATTTCTCCGAATGGCCGTTATTTCGTCCAGGCAAACGGCAAACCGTTTTTTTATCTGGGTGATACCGGATGGTTGCTTTTTGCCAAACTGAACCGTGAAGATGCGGAACAATACCTCGAAAACCGTCGTCAGAAGGGTTTCAATGTTATTCAGGTAATGGTATTGCATACTGTTGGCGCATGCAATTTCTATGGCGATTCGGCTTTAATCGGCAAAAATGTGGCAAGACCATTGGTTACCCCCGGTAATGATCCGAACGATCCGGCTCAGTATGATTTCTGGGATCATGTGGATTACATTGTGGATCTGGCAGCAAAGAAAAATATGTATGTGGGAATGGTTCCGGTATGGGGATCACCGGTTAAAGAAGGTAAGGCGAATGCAGCGCAGGCAAAGATCTATACTGAATTTCTGGCAAAACGTTACAAAGACCGCCAGAACGTAATTTGGCTGAATGGAGGCGATATAGCAGGAAGTGATTCTATAAAGGTCTGGAAAACTATCGGCAGAACTCTTCGTGCCAATGATCCGAATCACCTGATTACTTTCCATCCGCGCGGTAGAACGACTTCTTCGCGTTGGTTTCACAACGAGTCGTGGCTGGATTTCAACATGTTCCAGTCAGGACACCGTCGCTATGATCAGGACGATTCCAAAACCAAACGTTACGGTGAGGACAACTGGCGCTACATGGTAGAGGATTTAGCGCTAAAACCGGCAAAACCCTCTTTTGACGGCGAACCATCTTACGAAAATATCATTCAGGGGCTTCATGATTTCAAACAACCGCGCTGGACTGCGGATGACGTACGTCGTTATGCTTACTGGTCAGTATTTGCAGGCGGTTGCGGATTTACTTACGGTGAAAACTCGGTCATGCAGTTTTATAGACAGGGAGATAAAAATCCAGCTTATGCAGCTAAAGAATTCTGGCAAAAAACACAGGATGCACCGGGTGCGTTTCAAATGGTTCACCTGAAAGACCTGATGTTATCGCGTCCATATTTTGAACGTGTTCCCGATCAGAGTATTATTGCAAAACAGCCGGGTACGAAATACAATTATCAGGTAGCCACCCGTGGTAAAGATTATGCTTTTGTTTATACCTACAATGGAAAACCAATGGTACTAAACATGGGTAAAATCGCCGGAAGTAAAGTGAAAGCATCGTGGTTTAATCCTCGTACCGGGAAAACCCGGGAAATCGGCATCTTTGCCAATCAGGGCGTGAAGCAGTTCACACCACCGGCAAAACCGAAGAACGGAAATGACTGGATATTGATTTTGGATTCTGTAATTTAAAAATCAAATAAGCAAAGCTGTCCGGATTGTTGTATGGAAACTTCCCAAACTCATCCGGAACAGCTTTGTTATTTTTTAATACATACCTTATTATCAGAAAATCATGATAAAAAAAATATTATCGGTCGTAGTGGTTGCCTTTGTTTGGGTAACATTGCTTTCGGCTAAAAAAGTTTACCTGTTTACTTCGTTTAATGAGCCTGCCTCTGCCGGTTTACGACTCCTGTACAGCTACGACGGTTACAAATGGACCGATCTGGGTAAGATATTCCTGAAACCGGAAATCGGAGAGACGAAAATCATGCGCGACCCGTCGATGATACAAGGTCCGGATGGTACCTTTCATCTGGTATGGACATGCGGATGGAAAGGAAACCGGTCATTCGGATACGCAAGCTCGAAAGATCTTAAAAACTGGTCGGCTCAGCGCGAAATTCCGGTAATGATGCATGAACCTGAAGCGGTGAATGTGTGGGCACCCGAGATTTTCTACGATGATGTGAATAAAGAGTTTTTCATCGTATGGGCAACAACCATTCCTAACCGTTATGCTAAAGGTGCTGAAGAGGAAAAAAACAATCACCGTCTTTATTATACCAAAACCAAAGACTTTAAGTCGTTTACACCCGCAGCTCTATTTTATGAACCGGGTTTCAGCGTAATCGACGCCATGATCGTTAAACGTGGCAGGAACGATTATGTGCAGGTGGTAAAAGATAATACCCGTCCCAACCGTAATATTTTTGTATGCTTCGGTAAAACACCGTTGGGTCCGTGGACTAATCCTTCACCCCGTCTCACCGGTTTCCTGACAGAGGGACCAAATTGCGCAAAAGTCGGTAAGGATTATCTAATCTATTTTGATGATTATAAAAATAAGAGATACGGAGCCATCCGTACCCGTGATTTTAAGACATTTACCGATATTACGGATGTAATATCCGTTCCTGAAGGGCACAAACATGGAACAATCCTAAAGGTAAAAGATAAAGTATTAAAAGAGTTGATGAAATAAAATCAGATAATAATACCAATTAGAAAGTGAAACGAATAGCATTAATATCTGCTGCTTTGGGTATGTTTTTCCTGGCGAAAGCCCAGGATGTTGTTCACTACAGCGGCAAGACATTATCCAATATTGATTATCATCACGGGCAGCTCTGTCCGGCAATAGGTGTGCATAATATCCAGACAATGCGGGCCAATCGCGAGCATCCTGACAAATCAAATGGCTTTGGTTGGACCTATAATCACCAGCCGATGCTGGCTTACTGGAATAATAAATTTTATCTGGAGTACATCAGTAACCCGGTAGGGGAGCACATTCCGCCATGTCAGACTATGTTACAAACATCGTCGGATGGCTACAGTTGGAGTGCTCCAGATCCGGTTTTCCCAAAATATAAGTTGCCCGACGGTCTGAAGAAACCCGATGTAGCGGGTGAGACTAAGGATATGTATGGCGTGATGCACCAGCGCATGGGATTCTATGTATCGAAAAGCAACCGCCTGTTTGCATTAGGATTTTACTCCTTTGTGCTGGATGCCAAAGATGATCCTAACGATGGTAATGGTCTGGGACGTGTGATTCGTGAAATAAAAAAAGATGGTTCTTACGGTCCTATTTATTTCATTCATTACAATCCGAATTTCAATGAAAGTAACACGGCTTATCCCTATTATACCAAAAGCAAAGACAAAGGATTCGTGGCAGCGTGCAACGAACTGTTGGCCAATAAGCTGATGGTGCAGCAATGGGTGGAAGAGAGTGACCGCAATGATCCATTGATCTCTGTGAAGAAACCGTATAAAGCATTCAGCTATTATCATTTGCCTGACAACCGGGTAGTCGGATTGTGGAAGCACGGACTAACGATGACTATTCCCGATGTGAATAAGCCCTGGCCGCAGGAAGCACGACGTGCTCCGGGTATTGTAACCAGCAATGCCAAAATCTGGGGACAACGCACTTCGGATGGTAAATATGCTACCGTATATAATCCTTCGGAATACCGTTGGCCATTAGCTATTTCGACCAGCGTAGACGGTTTGGATTACACCAATCTGCTTTTGGTACACGGTGAAATCACCCCGATGCGTTATGGAGGCAATTACAAATCCTATGGTCCGCAATATACCCGTGGAATCGTGGAAGGAAACGGCACTCCTCCGGATGGCAAAATGTGGGTGACATACAGTGTGAACAAGGAAGATATCTGGGTTTCGTCTATTCCGGTACCGGTAACGGATACCGAGTTGCAGCCTGTCAATGATAATTTCGCACAGATGCCTGCGGGGCATGAGCTGGATAAATGGAACATCTACAGTCCGTTGATGGCTCCCGTGAAAATCGAACAGACTGAAAAATCCGGCAAATGCCTGATGTTGAAGGATGAGGATAAATTCGATTTTGCCAAAGCGGAACGTCTTTTCCCTGAAGCTAAACAAATGACAGCTGAATTCAGTGTTGTGCCTATGCAAAATGATAAAGGAACTTTGCAAATTGAGTTACTGGATGAAAAAGGAACAGCACCTATTCGTATCACTTTTGATGCTGACGGTGTGATTACCACAAAATCAGGCGCTCGTTATTCTAATGTGTGCAAATATGTGCCCGGTGAAACTTACACGATTAAGGTAAAACTGGATGTGACAACACGCAGTTACACCATTGATGTGAATGGAAAAGGTGGTACACGCATATTTTTTGCTCCGGTAGCCTCTGTAAAACGTATCCAGTTCCGTACCGGTGATATTCGTCATTTCCCGACACCTGATACCCCTGCCGACCAGACTTATGATATACCGAATGCGGGTGATTCAGATCCGGTATCGGTCTATTATATAAAGGGACTGAAGACAGAAAAAAATAATTTGTAAACCAGATATAATAAACTACAACAACGGAGATTCGCACAAACCAAGGTGGATCTCCGGTTGTTTTATTTATACATCCTTGCGAACTCTAATCCGGTTTGCAGAGTGATCTCCGGAGTATCCCAATTCAGAAGATTTATTAATCCGATCCAAAATAAATAATTGCAAATCATGAAGTTCAAATTTCATTTTACTGTAATGCTTTTGATGCTGTTTTCATTTGTGGAGAATGGTGTTTCCCAGCAATTAGCGTTTCCGGGAGCTGAAGGTTACGGTAAATACGCCTCAGGAGGAAGAGGTGGCCGGGTAGTGGAAATTACCACGCTGAAAGACCTCGATGCACAAGGGAAAATAATCCCAGGTAGTTTACGTGCTGCGTTGAAAACGGAAGGAACCGATCCGATTACCATTGTTTTTAAGGTGTCAGGTGTCATTAATTTATCTACCAGCGAAATTCGTTCCAACCGTCCCAATGTGACTATTGCCGGACAAACAGCTCCCGGTGACGGTATTTGTATTCGCGGGGGGACTATCAATCTATCCGGCAGTAAGAATGTAATCGTGCGTTATATGCGTTTCCGTCCCGGCGATGAGAAGAATGCCGAGGTTTCAGCTTTGCGCTTTGAAAACAGTGAGAACTTCATCGTAGATCATTGCTCCATGAGCTGGGCTATTGAAGAGACAACCCATTTTTCCAGCAGCAAATTTCTGACCATTCAATGGTGTATTATCAGTGAATCATTGTATAATTCCATTCATAAAAAAGGTGCACGCGGATATGCTGCACAATGGGGGGGGCAGTATGCCTCTTACCATCATAACCTGTTGGCGCATCATCATAGCCGTATGCCCCGCATAAACGGTTCCAATAAGAATGATATTGAAGCGTTGGTTGATTATCGAAATAACGTGAATTACAATTGGGGTGTTCCGGGTGCTTTTTATGGCGGAGAATGGGAGTCTCAAACTCCGGATTGTAAAGGTTTTACCCATACCAATATTGTTAATAACTATTTCAAACCAGGTCCGGGTACACCAGATTCGCTCTATTTTGTAGAGCCTTATCTGAACAGACCGGGCAGAACCCTTTGCGGTTATGGCAAATGGTACATCAAAGGAAATGTGATGTATGGCAATCCGGCTAAAACAGCCGATAACTGGACCGGAATCGAAGTTTCGAAAGTAGGGGCAGTAGCTAATATTCGTTCGGATGTAGAATTCGATTCACATGAAGTGTTTACTGAAAGTGCACAAAATGCTTACCAGTCTGTTTTGGCTTATGCTGGAGCTACTAAACCCCGTCGTGACAAAATTGACAGCCGGGTAATTGGAGAAGTAAAAGGCACTTTACCAATTGTCCGCTCAATATACGAACAGAATGGGCTGAAAACTCCTGTTTTGGGTGTGAAGAATGGTATGATAGACACCCAGAATAATTTGCGTCCTAAAAATGCTCCTGTGGACTGGAATCCATGGGATGATGCGTATACCTCAACAGATGATTCGACAAAGGCTCCGCTTGACAGTGATCATGATGGCATGCCTGATGTTTGGGAAAAGAAGAACCGGCTTAACCCGAAAGATCCGTCAGATCGTAACCGTGTGAATAAAGATGGATATACTAATCTCGAATTATATCTAAATCAAATTGCGGATACACCGTATCTATCCAACGGCAAACGATATAAAACAATACGTCTGAATTATTCAGCTAAAAAGAGTCTGACTGCAGAACTCTAGGCTATTTGTTCTTAAAATCACCTGTTTTCATCAATTATTGATCATATTCCGTCAATTTATACCTTATCGGGCTTATCGGGATATGTTTACTTTGCACAAGGTTTTTATATAGGTGGTTGTTGTTTAAAAGGCCTGTTGTTCAGGAAAAAAGATTGCCTGATATTTCAGATGGTTGTTCAGGTACCTGATGTTATGTAGAAAGAGAGCGACTAAAGTCAAATGAAGTGCTAAAAGGCATTCTTCATTTGGCTTTTTTTGTTTCTAAGAGATTAAAGTTCCTCTTTGGGTATATGGCCAATGTTTTTTTAGAGGTTTAAAGGGTCTTGAGTATAGGTTTATTATAAGTTGACTTTAAGAATAAATGCAGGTTACATAATACTGATGCAGTAGTAATATAGAGATAAAATAGTCCTTATAAAGAGTATTTTATCACTATTTTATCTCTATGTTATTACTGTGTTATGTCTATTTTACTGTAAAGTCAATATAGAGTAAACATAAAGTAAACTTAAAGGGAAAATAGTCAGCTAACTGCGTTGTTTTTTGAAGAAATAACAATATGTATAAATGAGAGAAAGAAGATAGAGGTGTGCTTGTCTCTCTCAGAACAGATATAAATTTGATTCAAAAAAAAGAGGGTGTCCACGGACACCCTCTTTTGAATAAATATTTACTACAGTTTCTTTTACTCCGGAGTACAATAAACATAAGTTCCATCTTGTTCTGCAGAGCTGGTACCGGTTGGAGTCGCATTTGCTACCATCCATCCCACTGTCTGTGTAAGCCATGAGTTCCCTTTTGCAGGATTATACATGTCGTAATGAAGAGGGTATACATAATACCAACCACGCCATGCGAATAGGAATCCCTGAGATTTTACATCAGTTCCTCTATCCATACCATACTTCGCACCCAGAAGAGTTGACGGATCTCCGGTTTGCATTCCTACACCGGCATAAAAAGCGTCTAATTTATCAAATGCTGCGTTTCGTGCTGTTTCAGTCATATCACGGGTAATAGCAGGTACAGCTGTTAATAGGGCATTAGCAGATAGCGGATGAGCCGGAAGACCCTGTACCGCATAGTTAGTTCCCAGATTGTATGCCCAGATCTTACTGTTGTGTCTTGTACCGGCAAAGCGGGTGAGACCTAATTTAGTGAGAATATTATCCGATTTTGTATAATTAGGACGACCATCCTTACCGTCATAAATCTTCCATCCTAATCCCCATGCCGTTTCCGGATCGTAAATATTATTACCATCAATAGCAGTCAATCTGGGGTCGAATCCGGCTCCACCTTCATATAACAACCAGCGGCGCATATCCCATGAACGTTTTCCTTCATATGCAAATTCAATAGCTCTTTCATACAGAGTGGCTTCGATAGCCTTATACTTTGTATCTAATGTTCCTATTCCCCAGTTATTAGTTCCTTGAGGAATACCTACGCGAGTGCGAACTTTACCCAAATACTCGGTGCACTTCGCCGTATTGCCCTGAGCAGCATAGCATTCAGCAACGTTCAACAATATTTCTGAATACCGGTATTCCATGATATCTGTACCTCCTGTGGCTTCACCTCCGACACCAATTGCCGGGTTTGCCATTTTCCATACAATAGCACGGCTCTTCTTCATTGCTCCGTTATCGTCCTGGGTACCATCGCTGTAACGATATGTGGTAGAATTGTATTTATAAGCATAAAGCCAGATCTGTGGGTTTGAAGATAAAGTAGATCCGTTTATAGGCCATTGGCAACCGGAAAATGCAAATGTACGGTAGAAACGTGGATCTCTGTTTCTGTAAAATTTAGCATCATCATATCCGTTAGCAACAGTAGGGCGTGAGCCATCTTTCATGGGGAACAATGTTATCATTTGTTCCGGAGCAGGAATACCTGAATAGGTACCATTTGTGCGAGCTGCTCCCGGACGGATATAGTTCTCCCATACGTTAAACACTCCTGTCGTCGTTACGTCGCTTTTTGGAACTTTAATAATAGCTTCGGGATTAAATGAGCCACTAGCATAAGTGTAGAATGCTTTATCCCAGGTGTCAATACTAGTTATACTTGTTCCATAGCCGGCAGTATTAGCAGCTTGCTCGGCTGCAAGACTTGCATCCAGCGCTGCTTGCCAACGTTTACTTGCTGTATTATCCCAACTTGCATTAAATACCGGGCTTGCAGCATACAGACGTACACGGCTTATCATTGCTAATGCACCCACAGACGTAAATCTACCATCATCGGTGCTTTCCCATTTAGCAGGAAGCAAATCAGCCGCTTTTTTAAAATCAGTACAAATTTTTTCAATACAATCAGGTATTGACATACGTGCAGAACGGTCTCCATTCACAGCCTGATCAGTTTCTGTATTATAGTAAGGTACTCCTCCCCATAAACGGATTGCATCAAAATATAACCATGCGCGGGCAAAAATAGCTTGTCCTTTTAACTTATCCCAGAAAGCGTCATCTTTAATCTGTTGCCGTCCGGTTCTATCAATTTCGGTGATATAAGCGTTTATAAGAAAAATGTTTGGGAATAATGTTTTACGGGTGTAATTATTGTAATTAGTCGCATTATCCCTCGGGTCATTCCAATAAGTAGGATTTGCTATATGATTCCCGGCTTTGGTAGTCTTATCATTATTACCATTATATCTACCGTCGGAAACAATTGAAATACCGCTACCTGCATATCCGCTTGGGATTTCTTCTGTTAGAAAATATTGAAATCCACCTGTGGCCTGAGCCTGTCTCATTAAAGGGTCGGAACCACAGACAGGAGCATTATAACTACCTAAAATTTGAGAATAAATTGTGCCAAGTACAGCCGTTGCTTGTGTTTTATCTTTAAAAACATCTTCAGTAATCAGGTTGTTGTAATCTCTTTTATCCTGCAAAAATTGATCACTACAAGCTGTACTCAGTACCGCAGATATGCATACTAATATAATATATATTATATTTTTCATACTCTTGTGTATTATTAATTATTAGATGAAATTATCAGAAGGTGATATCCACACCCAATGTCCAGGTTCTTAATGTCGGATATCCGGAGTTCACACTATCATACATATTTCTGTAAGTATATGGATTGTAAAAATCCCAGAGATTATTACCAGTCAGGTTGACTTGTAACTTATCAATTCCTATCTTTTTCATGGCCTTTTTAGGTAATGAATACCCAAGAGTCATATTTCTTACGTAGCAGCGGAAGCTGGAAACCTGCCAGAAGTCGGACATTTCGCCGTAAGCGCTCGCTACAGCCATACTCGGATATTTACCATTCGGATTATAGGTGGGGTCAAACATATCATTTACGTATGAAAGCTGAGACCAAATCATTTCACTGGAGCTAATGCTCTGTTTTACATCATGATCTATTGATGAAAAACCACCCCATGAAGTAGAAATCTGAGATGACCAGGATAAATTGCCCCATTGTAAATTCAATTTAGTATTGACTCCGTAACGAATATTATCAGCCAGCTTTACATAATCGTCCGCATGTTCCCGTGAAATAGTACCATCGGGTCCGGCAATTGTTTTATTAGTTGCATCAATCGCTCCGGCTATATCCGTATAAGCGATCATACCGGGATACATCTGGCTTTTAGAGGTTATACCCAAATAACTTGGAGTTCTGCCAGCAGCAGTTGCCAGATCTGTCAAATATTGCCAATACTTATCAATATCAGCCTGGGTACGTAACATACCATCGCCGGAGCTTGTATTTTTCCATGTTTTGAATCCCCAAACGCCACTTGGACTGTGGTAACCGGTGTACTTATCAGTGTCAATATAACCAGGGAAATCAAACACAGCTGCCTGTCCCAATACAGTTTTGTTCCATGAAAGACTGAAATCCATTCCGATACCGTATCTGATAGGGCCCCAAACCGGATTCAGGTTTTGTTTGATCTTATCACTCCATTTTGCAGAAAACTCCCATCCCCATGCATCTTTCTTGCCATAATTAATATATGGTAATTTAGCACCGATATAGATCGGTTCCTCAGAATCTGCAATCAACATAATCAGATCTTTTGTTCTGTCATAATAGTAATCGGCAGAAAAAGAGAGTCTGTTGGATAAGACGTTCAAATCGATACCAACGTTGTTTTTAATCGTGTTATCCCATTTAATATCTCTGTTTGCAGTTCCCATTAGGTTCGCCCCGTTAGTATATTGACCTCCGTTAGGACCAAAAGCCAGACCTGTACTTGGATTAATGTTATACATTTGCATCCAATACCATGCAGGTACATTATCTTTACCGGTTTTACCAATGCTATAACGTAGTTTCATATAATCGAAACTCTTTGAAAGGAAACTATTTTTAAAGAATTTTTCTTCGGAAATCACCCAACCCGCTGAAGCTGCCGGAAAATATCCCCAATAGTTTTCAGGGGCAAATTTTGTAGAAGCATCAACACGCGCCAAAAGTTGTAATAAATAACGGTCGGCATACTTATACGATGCTCTTCCGATATACGATAGTGCTCCACTTTCTGTCTTCTGGAGATAGGTTTCGGCACCGTTTGTACTTAAGGTACCGGCTGTATAACTAGCACCGGTATAAGTAGCACCCAGCCCCCTGTAATATAATTGCTCTTCTTCACCCAGTCCCTCTGAACGTTCAATAACGCCGGTCAAAGAAATATCGTGTTTGCCGAACTTACGGATATAATTTACCATTAAGTTCATCTGTTCGGTTTTACTGGTTTTTTTGTTGTAAATAACTGTGGGCTTATTGCTTAAGTTAGTACCATTGGGATCTCCGAAATTGATAAAGTTCCATGTAGTGTAATCTCCAATCAAGTGCTTTCCGCTCAGATTGGTATTGGTAGCTCTTGCTAAGGTATAATAATCACCTACATTGTCATCGAATGAATTGGCATAGGAAACAGAATAGGTACCCTTCACCGACAATCCTTTAATAAAGGGAACATCATACGATAATGAAAAATTAGCGTTGTATCCGTTATCTGTTGAAGTTTTTCTGGCTTTCGATGCCTGGTTCGCAAAGAAATTCCATACAGCATTTCCCTTGCCAACGTTTGCATCTGTTGAAGTATTTACACTAATAGGGCCGAACCATGGAGATACATAGTAATTTTTGTATTGTTGGGTTAATGGATCCAAAACACTGGCTTCAATCGGGATATATTTGGGCATAAAGTTCAACTGTACGTAATCCTGAGAACCAGACTGGCTTCCCCAGGGTCCTTTGGATATAGACGCCTGATTATTCACATCTACAGTTTTGGCATTGTATCCAGATACAGCAGCCGAAAGTTTTAATCCGTTTGAAATTTTCATTTCTCCACCAGCACGGAATGTCCATTTGTCAAAGCTCTGTACATTCCCCAGGTTTGTAGCCTGATCCTGGTAATTGATACCGGCAAAATAGGTTACTTTATCAGAACCTCCGTTTACTGTCATACCATGTCGCTGTGATAATGCCGGTTTCCAGGCTCTGTCCAACCAATTGTAATTGAGGCTTTTCATAGCGTTCAATTCATCATCAGAATACAGGTTGTTTCTATAATCGCTACCGTTGTTTGCGTAAGTCTGATTGATCATTCTGTTGGTAAACACCCCGGTCTCATAGGCACTCATAGTTTTGATATGACTTACTGCATCCGAATAATCGAGTTTGGAAGAATAGGTAATTTGTGGAGTTCCTATTTTCCCTCTTTTGGTTTTAATCAAAATTACCCCTGCAGATGCACGTGAACCATAAATAGCAGCCGATGCATCTTTAAGAACCGTCATGTCTTCAATTTCGGACATATCCAGCATATTGAACGCAGTCATATCCGGTTCCCCGGCACTATTAATCTGTACCACATCATCGATGACAATCAATGGTTGGTTAAATGCTGAACTCGCATCAAAACTTACCGGTTGGCGAACTTTCAAAGAACCTGTAGCACCAGGACGGCCATTACTTTGTGTTACAGAAAGACCCACAACCTGGCCGGCCAACGCATCAACAATTGATGCACCGGGCAACTGGCTAATGTCATTCAGTTTGACCGGTGAAGCTGCGCCAGTCATGTCTTTAACACGTTGGGTACCATAACCGACAACAACGACCTCATTCAGGTTTGTTGCATCGGGTTCCATTTTGATATCCAGTTTGCTTTGTCCGTTATAATTAACAGATTGTTTTTTATAACCGATGTAAGTTACTACCAGTACATTAGGACTGCTTAATGTCAATGAATATTTACCATTAATATCGGTTACAGTTCCTACAGTTTGTCCTTTAATTAAGATTGTAACACCAATCAATGGTTCTCCTTTTTCATCAAGTACAGAACCTGTAACTTTAGACTTAGTCTGTTGTTGAGTATTAGCTTCTTTTGCCGGTGCAGCATTCAAAGTCTGTAGTGCTGCTCCAACTGCAAATAGGAAGCAAAACACCCACTTTGAGTTCGGCCTGTAGAAACGGAATCCGCTTCTTTTGCCGCAAAGCATGTTGTGAAGTTTGTTCATAAGTAATTGAATTAGTAATTATTGATAAGAATGATAATTTTTAAATCAAGTGATGACGGTTTTAGGTTTTAATAGCTAATGCATGCGTTGTTTATGTTTTAAGGGTTAATACAGATTTAATGATTTGAGGTTATTTTATACTTTGATGTAATATTGGATAGTATCCTTAGTCTGATTCGAAATCAGGAAACATCCGGCTTACTAATTGAAAGATTGGATAATCAGAATCACGTATGGGAAAAAGAATTGACAGAAGTGTACTCTTTATTGTTTGTAGTTAATAACACTCTCTACTCATCATTAGTTCCCGACTAAAAAATCACAAGGTGTTTTTTCTATGTTATCATGGTTAATGTAATTCACTTTTCTCATATGGATTCAACAACATTCTTTTTTTTATTCAGCAGCAATAACGACTATCTTAATTCTTCGTTATTTGTCACGATACAAATTTATATTCGATAGAGAGTGTATGTGTACTTGAATTGTCGAAATACGGTAGTTATTTATCGTGTTCAGAGTTTTAAATTGTTGCTGTATTGGGAGTGTTATATATTACTGAAAGCCCACAGGGAAAGGGTTTAGAGGTTTTTTATGCTTGCTTTTTGTTTCGATTTTTGTTTCGTTTTCTTTTTTTTATGGTGGGGTAAAGGTGGAATTTGCTCTAAAGAGAAAGTTGTTTGGTTATTATCCCGAATTAACGCAAGTTGACCGGATTTACCTGACCAGAGTAAATCGAACATGGCTGAAAGAAAAATGGTCTTGTCCGTTATAATCAACTGCAACAAAAAATGGATACTCTTCCTATTATTTAATCGGAAAGAGTATCCATTTTAAAAATACAACCGGACAAAGAGATCTGCCCGGTTGTATATTCATATTCAGAAAAAGTACTTATTATTCAGCTAATGGGTCAAAAGTACCATTAATATTACCTTTCAGAACATCCGCCCATCCGATGGTTTGCAACAAAGAGACGTTGTTGGTTTGTGCACCGCTTGTCAGACCAATGATGTAATATTGAGGTTTAAATGAAACAACCTTCCCTGCTTCATCTCCCTGACGTGTTTTACGCATCAGATAAGTAGTATAAAAGGTTTTCAAAGCATTTGTTTGAGTGCTTAGATCAGTTTTTAGATCCATGGCTGCAGGACGGTTGGCTTTAATAGGATCTTTTCCTTGCGCCTCTTCTGCGGTAGCTTTAGCCGTGATTTCAATATTATCGCGACGTTTTCCGTTGAAAGGTTCTACTCCCAAATAGGTACATGTATTACCTCCAAATCCGGTCAATGTCCAGGATGTTGGTGCACCTGCTATTTGATTAAAAGCGGCTCCGCCATCCCATAGCAACCAACGGCGCATGTCATCAAAGCGTTTCCCTTCGTAAGCCAATTCTATTTGACGTTCATAAAGGATCGCTGCAAATAATTTACCCTTATCGGAAGCCAGGTCTGATCTTAAACCATATAGTCCGTCAGTACCAGCGGGAAGACTTGCACGTTTACGGATATCTTTCAATACCTGAATGGCCTCATCAGGATGTCCTGCGCCACAAGCAGCTTCTGCAAAATTGAGCAATACCTCTGCATAACGGATTTCCATGAACGGCATAGCGCCTTCTGCAAACGAACCTTGTCTGTTGTCCACCAAACTCCATCTGTACATACAGATAGGGATCGGAGTGGTCATGTCGAAATCGTTAGAGCGTTTACGAATATAAACACCTTTATAATTAAGGCCGAGACCATCAGCGCCGTATCCACTTAGAGTTGCGTCAGCCTGTTTGGTTGTGTTTGCATACCAGGAGTAGTTCCACAGCATATAGTTGGCTCCGGAGTAGGGGTAGTCAACACCTAATGATGTAGGATCGCTGGCAGCATCAAATCTCCAGGATACACCCGGGAATCCGAATGTTCTGTAGAAACGAGGATCACGATTCGCAAAGAATGTCAACGGGTCGTAGTTGTGGATTCCTACTTCGGTAGGTTTCTTACCATCAGCCATAGGGAATAAATCCACCATCGCCGATGTAGCACTCATACCACCGCCACCGTGTGCATTGGTTGGGCGAATCGTCTGTTCCCAGCGGTTATTTCTATAGATTTCATTGGCTGCATTGTCATCATGAACTTTATTATAAAGTGTTACAAATACAGCTTCATTGCTGTTAAATTCAGAGAATATTTTTGACCAACCAGCTGCATTAATACCCGGAGCATCTTTATAGGCGAGGCCAAATCCACCGGCAGTTAGCGCTTCAATCGCTTTTTTGTTTGCTTCGTAGGCAGCCTGCCAACGATCTGTATTGTCGGCACGATTGAATAACGGACTTGCATAAAGCAGGCGGGCACGTCCGGCCAGGGCCAGGGCTGCACCTTTTGTTACGCGACCAAAATTAGCATCGTCCCAACGTGCAGGCAACATGCTCGCTGCTGTATCCAGGTTTTGACAAATGAAATCAATACATTGTTTAGTTGTTGAACGGGGCACTTCCAGTTCTTTTGCCTGGTTTATATCAGTTACCTGTACGTGGTCAACAATGGGTACACCACCATAAGTCTTTACCAACAAATAGTATTGCCATGCACGTAAGAAGTAGGCCTGGCCAAGTAACGTTTTTTTCTGAGTATCAGTCAATGTACTGCCTGTAACACCTTCAATCACATCGTTACAGTTGCGGATTTCACCCCAGGGGCCGGCATTTGTTGCCTTGTTTACGTAAAACCAGTCATTCAACCCACTTGATGAGGTTAAGGTCACGTCAGGACTTACAAAGTTAGAAAGGCCACTAAATTCTTCAGTCGATTGAGATTGAACATCTCCCTTGCCAGTGCTCGGGCTTCTATACGACAGTCCAGCATTAACATCCGGCAACAGTCTCAGGTAAAGGTCTTGTACTCTCAATGATGCACCTGTATAATCGTTATAGATTTCGGGTGTGAGATTGGCATAATTTTTTTTATCTTTCAAGAATTCGTCGCTACATCCTATCCAAAGGAAAATGCTCAATAAGCAAGCGACTTTAAAAATCGATTTATATATCTTTGTCATAATTGTGTCTTTTTAGAATGTAACATTGATACCCATTGTGATTTTCCGTAATGTAGGATATGTGCTATAACTTGACATCGTACTCATAAAATGATCCGGATACGGGTTATAGAAACTGATCATATTCTGACCGGTAATGTTGAACCGACAACTTTCAACGCCCACTTTTTTTACCCATTTTTGGGGTAGTGAATACGCGAGCGTGACATTACGCAGGGTTACATTGGTATTGCTAACTTTCCAGAAAGTAGATGCGACGCTATTAACATCCGAGAAGCGTAAGTTAGGATATCTTGCATCGAGGTTCTGCGGAGAAACCACTCTGCCCTGGTTATCGAGTACATCCTTATATACATACATATTACCTGCCCAGAATGAGGGTAAGTTGGTATATTGCATCACATCATAACCGGAAGCGGTAGAAATAATACTTGAATTACTAATCGCCTGTGTCGGTAATATTGCGTAGCTTCCCCAGCTGGCTCCTAATTGAGCGCTGAAAGATAGTTTTTTCCATTCGCCACCCATATTTATAGTAAAACCAAAAGGATTACTGCGGTATTTAGATATCCGTACACGGTCATTTTTATCAATTACGTTCCCGGCAGGATCATTCGGGTCATTTGCCGCATAATATGTACCGTCAGCTTTCTGAGAACCTCTGACATTATTGTAAATCAACATACCCGGATGAACATCTGCCTGAGTTTTCCCCATGTAGGTAACAAGCTTATTGGCAGCGAAATACTCTGCAATCTCCTGATAGCTACGGAACATGCCAATTGACTGATATCCCCACAAACCACGGTCAGCACGTCCATTTGGAACAATATCGTCCAATTCACGTGTTGCTGCATCCTTCCATGGAGCCTTAATAATTTTATTATCGGTGTAACCGGTATTGAGTCTAACGTAATATTTGAAATCCTTTCCAATCTTATCTCTCCAGCCTAAAGAAATTTCAATACCATAATTATCAATGGAACCGTAGTTTGAAGCAGATGCTACAGCTCCTACTGTACTTGGATAATCAGGTGCATCGGTAATCGCCATAAATACATCCCGGTTTCTATCATAATAACCATCCAAATTGGCTGTTAAACGATTGTTCAGGAATGCCAGATCCAATCCTAAGTTACTCTTATAGCTCTTGTCCCAATGAGAATCTCTATTGGGCACTGCACTTGGTATCTGAAAATGAGGTCCGGCAATTGCATTCGGATCTGTCCCGAAAATAGGACCCTTAACTGTTTCAGAACCATAGAATTGCGCCCATGCCCAAGCAGCAACGTTATCACGTCCCAATATACCGTATGATCCACGAATCTTCATGTAATCGATAAACTTCACATTATTCTTAAACCAGGGTTCTTCAGAAATAATCCAGCCGGCGGACAAAGATGGGAACATTCCCCAATAATTTTCGGGAGCAAACTTGGTACTTGCATCCGAACGAAATAAAAATTCTGCTAAATATTTGTCGGCATACGAGTAATTCAAACGACCAATGTATGATAATACACCACCTTCAGAACGGGAGAATGCTGTTGTTTGATTACCTCCTGCTCCATTCGACTGATAATTGGTAAATGAATAAGGTCCTGTAACATTACCCCATACATATTCTGATTCATTTTCAGCTTTTTCAATGGTAAACAATCCGCTTACATCATGTTGGCCGAATTTACGCGAATAATTGGCAATAAAATTCAACTGATAACTATCAGTGCGACTCGTATTTCTTTTCAAATAGTTTCCATTGGAAACAGGAACAGTTGTCATGCCGGTAAAATTCATCGCCTGCTCTTCTGTATCGGTGTACAGGTGTGAGCCACTACCCCCGCGAGCTCCATCGGCAAACTTATAGAGCGAATAATCAGAACCGAATTCGTTATCTTTTGTTGTGCTGACGCTTTTAGAATAAGTAGCTTGCAGTTTCAATCCCTTCAAGATTTTGCTCCAGCCGAAATCATATTCCAACGAAGAATTAATGACCATGTTTTGAGGCTTGTTCTCGACGAAATTGCCCAGATTTTCGACAACATTGTAATTGTATTCCTGAGATTGTTCAACACGGCCGTTTGTAATACCATAAGCTGCAACAGGCATACCATTTACATATTCAGGAATATAACGGGGACGTGTCAATAATGTCACATAGTCTTTATCGGCATTTGAGCCCCCCACTTTAACGTTTGCTTTTGTTGTACTACCATAGTCACCCGATACCCGCAAAGATGATTTTGTCCACTTGTTGATTTTGGCATCTACGCCGAGATTGTAATTCCAGCGGTTGTAATCAATTCTGCCCAGGTTACCATCTTGTGTAACATAGGACATACCTGCAAAATAAGTTGCATTATCTGAACCTCCGCTTACATTGACACTATGCTTTTGAGTCAACGCCGAGCTCCAGTATTTGTCCAATAAATCATAGTTAAGCGCCTTCATGGCATTCAATTCATCGGACTGGAACAAATCATTTTTCTTATCATAAGGACTCGTAGGGTCAGCAGCACGTATGCCATTCCAGATCACCCCAAAATTATAAGAATCCAGCATTTTGGAACGATAAACTTCGTCAGTATAGCCAAATTGCCCGTTGTAAGAAATTTTTGGTTTACCTACTTCTCCTCTTTTGGTTTTTACCAAAACAACTCCTTGCGCTGAACGGGCACCGTAAATGGCCGCAGCGGCATCTTTCAAGACCGATATGCTTTCAACCATACTGGCATCCAGGTTGTTAAAAGCAGCCTGACCTGCTTCCGGTGAATATACAAAGCCATCAATTACATATAACGGTACTAAGAGACCAGAACTGGAGGACGGTGCACTTACACTTAAATTACTGTTTCTGATTACGATAGATGCTGCGTCACCGGGTCGATTCCCGCTTTCGTTTATGCTTACACCATTGATCTGGCCTTGCAAAGCAGTAGCGAGGTTGGTAACTGACAGGTCGCGAATCTCAGACGTGGCTACCGAAGCAACAGCACCCGTCAAATGCGCTTTCTTTTGAGTTCCATAGCCTACAACGACTACTTCATCCAGCTTCATCAGATCTTCCTTCAAGACAATGCGTGGATTTTTCAGGCTTGAGACTGTCTGAGTTATATATCCCACATAAGTTACTGTCAGTTTTCCATTAGCCGGAACCTGAAGAGCAAATTTTCCGTCAATATCTGTAATGGTACCTGTGTTACTCCCGCTTACCCTAACAGTAGCTCCGATAATGGGTTTTTCATCTTCACCCACAACGATTCCCTTGATCGTAGAGCTTTGCTGAGCCTGAGCCGGCAATGCAAATGCCTGGATGAACGTTAGTATCAGACCAAGAATTATATATTTCTTCATCTTGCTATTTTTTTATCGTTTATAATCTTTATCTATTAATTAGAAGGTAACCAGCGTGGATCACCGGTCTTTTTAGAAATTTGATCAGCTCCCTCCATAGTAAACACACCATTTCCTTTGTAAGTCAGTTTTGGATCTGTCAGAATATAATCACCGCTAGTGTCGGAAGTGGTTCCTGAAATTTCACCTTGAGGAACAGACCCGTTGTACCAATATGTATTACCACCGCCAGTGAAAACAGGAACTGTACTCGAACTACGAAGACGCTTTACAAATCCATTCCCACCTGATGCGCTGGCATACTCGGCAGAATTAACAACAACACAGTTCTTGATGGTGATTTTATCTCCGACCTGTCTCATCGCACCATTCGCATTAAAGGATTGAGCACCTTCCGCGAAATGATAAAATGTCGAGTTGGTTATTGTAATACTTCCGTTTGCCCATGTTTCAGTCAATGGTTTTACACTTGTGGCATTTGCAGATGCGGAGATTTGACAAATTCGATTACTGCTATTGCCGGTCACTTCATTATAGAAAGTGCTGTTTGTTAATGTTATATCTTTTACCATACCACCTCCGAAACGGATTGTTGCATTATTGAAAGTGTTGGTATTTTGTCCGATAATACAATCCTTGATTAAGAATGTCCCAATGGCATATTTCTTGGTGGGACTACTACTATTATAATTATCGTAGAAAAGGTAATATTTCAGACCTGTTATCTTGCATGATTGGATTGCAATCGGAGCGGTAGTCGGAACTACGGTGTAACTTGATGAAGTCAATGGAATTGCAGGATTTGGCGTAGCATTCATGAGTATTATTGAATTGGTGTTGGTTCCTACAAAACCGGAATAGTCAATATCCATAAATTTCATTTTGAACCCAGCTCCATTATTGACAAATGAACCATTGGTCATGGCTATCTTTGCATGATTGACTTTATCCCCACGGATAGTGACCTGCGATCCGATAGCGATATCACCGCTCATCGTGTAGTTTCCGTTGGCTTCCAGTTGATAACACAACTCCGTTGAGCTGGCTGGAATAGGATTTGCTGTGAAATAATCCGTTAAATTGGTTCCGCTTGGAATAACAGCCGTAACAGCTAACAGGTTATCATACAGTTTTTCGGTTGCAGCAGTTGCCTCTTTGTTATTGTACTTTGTGTTTCCCAAAGTTTTAATAACAACCTTATAGCGTGTATCTTCCTGCATCGGACGGTCAACACTACATCCGTCTACCACTTCATTCTCCGTACCGACTAATACCGGTTTGGTAGGATCATCAACAATGTAAAGAGAAAACTGGTAACCTCCGGCTCCATATACTACCGGCCATTTAATTGTAAGTTTAGAACCGTCAGCACTGGGAGTTACAGTGATTTGATCCGCCGTCGGCGACTCCAGCTGTGCATTTTGCACACTGGGAGCCCAAGTCAGGTTGTCCTTGAATCCATCTATACATGATGTAACAGACAGAGCTCCACCGAGTGCAAACAGAAAGCAAAATACCCATTTGGCTTTCGGTAAAAAACTCACAGGAGAGATTTTTTGTCTAAATCTCATGTTGTGTAGTTTGTTCATAAGTAATTGAATTAGTAATTAATGATTAGAATGATAATTTTTTAAGTCTGGTAAAATAGGTTTTAGGTTTAATGCATGTTTTGTTTATGTTTTAAGGGTTAATATTAATTCGATGATTTAAGGTTAAACGGAATTTATGTAGTATCCGATAATATTGATGATTTCATTTGAAGCCGTATATACAGGCTGATACTAAATCCAAATGAGTGGATATTTGGAATTTTCTATAGGGGAATATGCAGAAAGAGCTCTTTTTTTTACTGCTTCGTCCGTAATAACAATCTTTATTCTACGTTTGTTTTCCTCTAAAGAATTACTAATCGTTCTTTTATGTTTTCATGGTTAAAATAGTTCACTTTTCTTATATGGATTCAACAACATTCTTTCTTCTCAATTCAACACCTTTATCATGATACAAATTTATGTTCGATTGAGAGTGTCGGTGTACACGAATTGTCGAAATACCGTAGTTATTTATCGTGTTTATCGTTGTAAAGTGTTGCTGTATTGGGAGTCAGGTTGATTTAGAATGCCCTACTGGTAAATGGTTTCGGAATTTTGGGTGTTTGTTTTGTTTTTATTTTCGTTTTCTTGTTTTGTTGATTTGGAATAAAGATAAAATTTGCTCACAAAGAGAATGTTGTTTGTTCATTCAGACCTGAAGATGCAGAGATGGAATTAAAAGGACTTTTTTTGATCCGGAATGTTAATGGGGAGTTAAGCGACTGTTAATGGTTATATCTCTAAAAAAACAGCCCGATAAATCGCTACGATATTTTACTAATTCGTGTACTGTGTTGGTATGGAATGGCGGTAATTTTGGAAATTAAATTCAAACACAGATAAATATTTTGAATGGTAAAAATGAAGAACACTACCAAGAGCAGATTTAAACGTTTATTCTTTTCCCTTTCTCTCTTTCTGGTGGCAATACTCCCGTCTTTCTCTTTGGAAGTAACACATGCTACCTGCGAACTGATGTCGAATCCGGTTGGTATCTCTACCCAGACTCCACGCCTGGGATGGCAATTACAGTCAAAAACGTACAACGATAAACAGACAGCTTATCAGATCATCGTTTCGATGGATAATAAATCTATCGAGCGGGGTGTTGGTCGTATCTGGAATTCAGGAGTGGTGAAGTCCGGACAAAGCCAGTATATCGACTATACAGGTCCGGAACTGAAACAGGGACAACGTTACCTGTGGCGTGTGAAGGTGTGGGATGCACAGAAGAAAGTATCCGGATGGAGTGAAATCTCGTCATTTGAGACTGCTCCACCCATGACTACAGCCGCTTTATGGATCGGCGCTATTTCAAAAAGGAAGAGCAAGCTGCCGGAAGGCCGCAATTTTCACCAACCTTCCATGAAGAAAAAAGAGATTGCCGACTTGTGGGGGCCGGTGGATTCACTGGCCAAACGCAGCATTATGCTCCGTCGCCCGGTCGCTATTGCCAAAAAGGTAAAAAACGCACAACTTGTCATTTGCGGATTGGGTCAGTACGAACTCACACTGAATGGACAGAAAATAGGTGAGAGTCAGTTCGCTCCGGCATGGAGTGATTACGACAAAACCGTTTACTATAATATCTATGATATAAAGAAAAGTCTGGTACAGGGTGAAAATGTTTTTGGCGTGTTGCTGGGTAACGGCATGTACAATGTGACCGGAAACCGTTACCGTAAGCTATGGGTAAGCTTTGGTCCGCCAACGCTTTTCTTTATTCTGCGTCTGAAATACGACGACGGCACTACCGAACAGGTCGTTTCGGATAAAAGCTGGAAATATGCCCAGAGTCCGATAACCTTTAACTGTATTTACGGTGGCGAGGATTACGATGCAACCCTCGAACAACAAGGTTGGGATAAACCCGGATTTAATGATTCTAACTGGAAGAATGTCGTTCAGGTAGAAGGTCCTAAGGGAGAATTGACTCCACAACTGACCGCACCGGTGAAGATTATGAAGTCGTACGATGTTAAAGAGGTGAAAAACATAGGCAAAGGTCCGGTGATTCTCAATATGGGACAAAACCTATCCGGATTCCCATCCATTAAGGTTCAGGGTAAAAAGGGACAGGTTATTCGCCTCTGGGTAGGAGAGTCGCTTAAGGATAGCACAATCAACCAGAGTCGTACAGGAAAACCCTATTATTTCCAATATACCCTGAAAGGAACTGGAGTTGAAGAATGGAGACCACGGTTCTCCTACTACGGATACCAGTACATTCAACTCGATGGGGGTGATTATCTAAAAAATGCTCCCGGCAGTGACAAACCGGTATTACTCGATGTGAAGTCGGATTTTGTTTATAATTCCACACCTGAAACCGGAACGTTTGAGTGCTCGAATGAGATTTATAACAAAACCCACTGGTTGATTAACAATGCCATTAAGAGCAATTTTCAGTCCATTTTTACCGATTGTCCGCACCGCGAAAAGCTGGGTTGGCTCGAACAGAACCACCTCAATGGCCCGGGACTGATATTTAACTATGATCAGACTCAAATGTTTGCCAAAGTGGTTCGGGATATGAAAGATGCGCAATTGTCCGACGGACTTGTACCCTCGATTGCTCCGGAATATACTGATTTCAATTTTATCCGTGACTTCAAGGATTCACCCGAGTGGGGTGCTGCATCGGCAATTCTGCCCTGGATGTACTATGAATATTATGGAGATGCATCACAAATCGAGAAAGCCTATCCGATGATGGTTCGTTATATGGCTTATCTTGATAGTAAGGCAAAAGGAGATACCCTTGCGTTTGGTCTGGGAGACTGGTATGATTATGGAACTAAACCTGCCGGATATTCCCAAAACAGCCAGATCTCTTTATCGGCTACAGCATTCTATTATTATTGTGCCGACCTGGTTGCCAAATCGGCTAAATTGTTAGGTCTGAAAAAAGAGGCGAAACTTTATACTCAAAAAGCGGAAGCAATTCGTAAAGCATTCAATGCGAAATTTTTCAATTCAGCAACCAATCAATACGGTAACGGTAGCCAGTATTCCAATGCGATGCCGGTTTTCCTCAATATTGCAGAGAAAAAGAACCGTCAGGCTGTACTGGATAATCTGGTGGCTGACATCAAAGCGCATGGTAACCGACTTACTACCGGCGATATTGGTAACCGTTTTCTTTATCGCGTTTTGTCAGACAATGGCCTGAACGACTTGATGTACACAATGACGAATCACTACGATGCTCCGGGATATGGCTTCCAGTTGAAATACGGCTTAACAACCCTGACCGAACAGTGGGATCCTTCAAAAGGAAACTCCTGGAACCATTTTATGATGGGACAGATTGAGGAGTGGTTCTACCGTTCGCTGGCTGGTATTCAGCCGGATATGAAACAGCCGGGATTCAAGCACACAATCATTCATCCGCAACCGGTTGGTGACCTGACATATGTAAAGGCATCTTACGAATCGGTTTATGGACCGGTTAAAGTGGACTGGAAAAAAGAAGACGGACAGTTCAGATTGAAAGTATCTGTTCCGGCTAATACTACGGCTACGGTTATTCTGCCTTCCGATAAGGTAAAAGTGAATCAGGGTGAGGTGATTTCGGTTAAGAAGAACAAGGCTGAAATCGGCTCGGGCGATTATGAATTTATTTGCGAATAATATTAACCACTAAGACACTAAGATACACTAAGCTGTCTTAGTGAAAATTAGTGTCTTAGTGGTAAATCTTCATATCTATGAAAAAGACATCTTTTTTACTTCTCTCATTATTGTTAATTCTGACGGTTAACGCACAACGCCCGTTTTCTATAGCCGGGTTCTTTGAATGGAAGAATCAGGGGCGTGAAGTTTACGACTTCAATATTGGTTGGCGTTTCTATAAAGGCGATGTTAATGGCGCTGAAAAGGTAGCTTTTAACGATTCGAAATGGGATGTGGTTTCCACGCCCCATTCTGTTGAATTAGAGCCCTCCGAAGCCAGTGGTGGACGCAACTATCAGGGTATTGCCTGGTATCGCAAGCATTTTACGGTAGATAAAAATCTGACCGGAAAGAAAGTCTATCTGCACTTTGAAGCGGTGATGGGCAAATGTAAAGTTTACCTGAATGGCAAGCTGGTGAAAGAGCATTTTGGTGGTTATCTGCCATTCAATATCAACCTCACGGACCTGGGTGTTAAACCGGGAGAAAAAGTGCTGTTAGCCGTCATGGCAGATAACAGCGATGACAAAACCTATGCTCCGGGAAAGAAACAATCCCAGCTTGACTTTGCCTATCACGGTGGAATGTACCGCGATGTGTGGATGGTGGCTATTTCACCGGTTCACATCACCGATGCTAACGAAGCCGGCAAAGTAGCCGGTGGAGGCGTTTTTATCCACACTGAAAATATCAGCGGGAAGCATGCCGATGTTTTTGCGCAAACAGAGGTTGTCAATGAATCCGCTAAAGCGGTAAATCTTAAACTGGAAACAACCCTATGTGATGAAAAAGGTAATCCGCTGAAAAAACTCGTATCTTCAATCAAACTTTTACCCGGTCAGTCGCAAACGGTAAAACAGCAATATTCGGTAACGAATCCTAAGCTCTGGACACCAGATTCACCCTATTTATATCAGGTGAAAAGCCGTGTGCTCAATGGTAGTCAGCCGTTGGACGGAGTGATGACCCGCATCGGGATTCGTTCTATCGAATTTCGAGGAAAGGAAGGGTTTTTCCTGAATGGAAAACCTTATATCCAGCTGCTTGGGACCAACCGTCACCAGGATTTTGCCTATGTGGGAAATGCCATGCCCAATAATATGCACTGGCGGGATGTGAAAAAATTGCGCGACGCGGGTTGTCGCATTATCCGTTCTGCGCACTATCCGCAAGACCCCTCTTTCCTGGATGCCTGTGACGAATTGGGTATGTTCCTGACCGTGGCTACTCCGGGCTGGCAGTATTGGAACAAAAAGGATTCCATATTTGAACTGCGCGTTTACGATGATGTTAAAAATATGATTCGCCGGGACCGTAACCATGCTTGTGTAATTGCTTGGGAGTCTGTCCTGAACGAGACGCAATATCCGCTTACTTTTTCCAAAAACGTATTGAAAATCACTCACGATGAATACCCTTACAAAGGCTGCTATGTAGTAGGTGATATTCACTCAGCAGGTGTAGCCGAAAACTATGACCTTGTTTACGGTTGGCCTAAAGATACCGGTACAGTGAAACAGTGCATTTTCACCCGCGAATTTGGTGAAACGGTAGATGACTGGTATGCGCACAACAATAACAACCGGGCGGCCCGCAGTTGGGGGGAACGTCCGCAAATCGTGCAGGCTCTTCGACTGGCCCAGACGTATGATGAAATGTACACTGCAAGCAAACAGTTTGTGGGTGGAGCACAGTGGCATGCCTTTGACCACCAGCGCGGTTATCACCCTGATCCCTATTTCGGGGGGATGATGGATAATTTCCGTCAGCCGAAATATGCCTATTACATGTTTAAAAGCCAGCAGGATGCTGATGTGAAACTGCCGGTTGCGGAAAGCGGTCCGATGGTTTATATTGCCCATGAAATTACACCATTTTCCGATCCGGATGTGGTGGTATTTACCAATTGCGATGAAGTTCGCCTGATTGTTTATGAAAAAGATACGTTGGTCATGAAAGCGCCGAAGGTTACACCCGGAATGCCGCATCCGCCTGTTATATTCAGGAATGTATTTGACTTTATGAAAATGCGTATCCTGACTTACGAGCAAAAGAAATGGCAACAGGTAAGTTTTGTAGCTGAAGGTTTGATTGATGGCAAAGTGGTGGCAACGACGAAGAAAATGCCATCGCGCCGTTCGACTAAGCTCAGACTTACTCTCGATAATGACGGTCAGTCATTAGTTGCAAACGGTTCTGATTTTGCAGTCGTTGTTGCCGAAGTTACTGACGATGAAGGTAATGTGCGTCGTTTGGCCAAAGATCAGGTTTATTTTACCGTGGAGGGAGAAGGCGAAGTTATCGGGGATGATCACATTGGCGCTAATCCCCGTATGGTGGAGTTTGGCTCTGCACCGGTATTGATTCGTTCCACCCTGAAACCCGGAAAGATCAGAGTAAATGCACGTGTCCTCTTTGAAGGAGAACATGCTCCGAAAGCGGCATCTATTGAGTTTGAATCAGTTCCTGCTTCATTTAAAGCGGTGTACGAAGAAACACCGAAGACTGTATCAGCGAAAATAAAATCATTTGGCAAAGAGCACCAGTCCACCCGCACCGATGAAGAACGTAAACGTGAGCTTCTGGAGGTTCAGGACCAACAGAAAGATTTTGGCGAGAAATATAATACGAAAAAATAATATTTTGATTGTAGAGACGCGGTATACCGCGTCTCTACGTATTTATCTATGATTATGAAAAATATTTTATTCAAAAAACAAATTCCGGGTATTGCCTTGTCCTTGATAATAAGTGCAACAGCTTTAGCCCAGCCAAAACCGGCATCTATTTTTACAGACAATATGGTACTCCAGCAACAAAGTAACGTTGCTATCTGGGGAACTGACAAGCCGGGGGGGAAGGTTCAGATTACCACTTCCTGGAACGGAAAGAAATATGCCATCGTTACCGATGCTGATGGTAAATGGATGACTAAAGTCACTACTCCGAAAGCCGGTGGCCCGTATGATGTAACTATTTCCGACGGTAAGCAGGTGAAACTAAGTAATGTCTTGATTGGTGAGGTTTGGCTTTGTGCCGGACAGTCCAATATGGAAGAACCTATGAAAGGGTTTAAAGCATCACCGGTGGCCAATTCCAACGATGCTATTTTACATTCCAAAAATAAAAATATCAGAGTAATCACTGTTCCGCGTTCTTCTAAAACCGAACCGCAGACAGAGTTTAAAGCTCAGTGGGCAGAAGCTACACCGGCATCTATAGCTGAATATTCGGCTACAGGATATTATTTTGGGAAGCTTGTTCAGGAGATAACCGATGTACCGGTTGGTTTGATATGTGTGAGTTACGGTGGTTCCTGTATTCAGGCATGGATGAGTAAAGAGACATCCTGCGCATTCGAAAAAACCGGAATTCCTCAAAAAGGGGATAGTATAAAAGTTCCGAACCGAACACCGACCACATTATTCAACGGAATGCTTTACCCGGTAATCGGATACGGCATCAAAGGTTGTATCTGGTATCAGGGGGAAACCAACTATCAGGAACCGGATAAATATCCGGGTATGCTCAAAACCATGGTTACAGACTGGCGTAAACGCTGGAATGCCGGTGAATTCCCATTCTTTTTTACCCAGATTGCACCTTATGACTATTTCCTGCTGACACCGAATGACAAGAGCGAGAAGAATAACTCGGCATATATCCGGGCTGCCCAGTTGAAAGCCAAATCAATGATCCCAAACTCGGGTATCGCGATATTGCTTGATGCCGGCGTTGAGAACAACATTCACCCGTATGATAAAAAAACACCCGGTGAAAGACTGGCTTATCAGGCGTTAGCCAAAACCTACGGAGTGACCGGTTTCGGATACGATAGCCCTGAAGTGGATCAGATGACGGTAAAAGACAGCATTATTACGCTCACATTGAAAAATATTCCGAATGGAATTACCTCGTACGACAAGGAGGTTACCCTTTTTGAAGTAGCCGGATCCGACAATAAATTCTATCCTGCTAAAGCTGTTTTAGGACGAAAATCAATTACACTAACTACTCCTCAGGTGAAAAATCCTGTGTCGGTTCGTTACGCATTCCGCAATTATGTGGAGGCTCAACTATTCAACACCGAAGGATTGCCCATGGGAACATTTTCGATATCGAAAGACGATAAATAAATTTGATTGTCAATTCATCAAAAAAAATCCCTTTACACTGAAAAACAAGATGCTGTCAGTTATTGATGCTAAATTGATAAATATTATACTAACTCCGGATAATGTAGATATACTTTTGAGGTATCGTTTTGTGGTGTTTCTTCCAGAAAACAAAATTGAATATCTAACTGAATTTCAAAACAGGGAGTGAATGGTTTGATCATTAATTCCCGGAATCAGAAGTTCGATAAACTATATTATATTATTCATGAAAAAACTGTTAGTTTACCTGCCCTTATTCTATTTGTTGATCTGCTCTTTTACGACAGAGAAAGTGACCATAGTGGCCGATATCTCAAAATCGAAAAGAGTAGAATTTGGTGTTGATCGATTAAAGGAATCCCTTACAGCTGCCGGTATTCAGGTGCAGGTGTCACCTAAAGTTTCCGGTAAACAGGTGATTGCCCTGGGAGAGTGGGATGATGATGTAACCGGTAAATTAGTTGTAAAGAATAAACTGGACTTCGATAAAAAACCGGGAAAGGAAGGTTATGCAATCAAATCATCAAAAGGTGTTATTGTAATCAAAGGTGCTGATGCCTCAGGTGTATTGTACGGTTGTATTGAATTAGCCGATCGCATAAAGAAAGACAAAAAGTTACCAGAATCCATCAATGTTACCGATCAACCGGAGATGGTGATGCGTGGCGCTTGTATCGGAATGCAGAAACCGGTTTATTTGCCGGGACATGATGTCTATGAGTATCCATATACTCCAGAAACATTTCCGTGGTTTTATGATAAGGCGTTGTGGATAAAATACCTCGACATGCTGGTCGAGAACCGTATGAACTCCCTTTACTTATGGAACGGACATCCGTTTGCTTCATTGGTTAAACTGAAAGATTATCCATTCGCCGTAGAGGTGGATGATAAAACATTTGCAAAAAACGAGGAGATGTTTAAGTTCCTGACCGAAGAAGCCGACAAACGTGGTATCTGGGTCATTCAGATGTTTTATAATATTATAGTTTCAAAGCCATTTGCAGATCATTACGGCATTAAAACCCAGGACCGCAGTCGTCCCATTACTCCGCTAATTGCAGATTATACCCAGAAGTCAATTGCTGCATTTATTGAAAAATATCCACACGTAGGATTATTGGTATGCCTGGGTGAAGCAATGGATACTTATGAAGATGACAAAAACTGGTTCTGTAAAACCATCATTCCCGGTGTGAAAGACGGATTGAAAGCGTTAGGAACAAAAGATCTGCCTCCGATTGTAGTGCGTGCACACGATACCGATCTGAGCATGGTGATGAAAGAGGCGCTGCCTTTGTACAGTAACCTTTACTCAATGCATAAATACAATGGTGAATCATTGACAACCTATGAACCCCGCGGTCCCTGGGCAAAAATCCATAAGGATTTGAGTGCACTGGGTTCAGTACACATTTCAAATGTTCATATTCTGGCTAACCTGGAACCTTTCCGTTACGGATCGCCCGATTTTATCCAGAAAGCAGTAACTGCCATGCACAATGTACATGGAGCCAATGCGATTCATATTTATCCTCAGGCTTCCTACTGGGATTGGCCGTATGCGGCAGATAAAGTTCCGGGCCGACTGCTTGAAATGGACCGCGACTGGATGTGGTATCAGGGATGGTCACGCTATGCCTGGAATGTGCATCGCGACCGTAAAGAGGAGATCAACTACTGGAGTAATAAGCTCTGTGATTTTTACGGATGTGCGCAAGGTGGCGAAAATATTCTTGAAGCATACGAACAAACCGGTGAGATAGCCCCAAAATTGTTGCGCCGTTTCGGGATTACCGAAGGAAACCGCCAGACCTTGTTGCTGGGTATGTTGATGAGCCAGTTGGTGAATCCTTACAAATATAAAATTTACCCCGGTTTCTATGAATCGTGCGGGCCGGAAGGTGAGAAGCTGGTAGAGTGGGCTGAGAAGGAATTCAAAAAGCAACCTCATACAGGGGAATTGCCGTTCCAGATAACTTCGGAAGTGGTTAATCATGGTAAACTGGCCGTTGAAGCGATTGATAAGGCTGTTCCGTTTGTGACAAAAAACAAAGATGAATTCAACCGTTTGAAAAATGACGTTTACTGCTATAACGAATTTGCCAATTTCTTTGCCGATAAGGTAAAAGCGGCTTCATTAGTACTAGAATACGGTTATACAAAAAATATAGCTTTACTTGATCAGGCTGTGCCTTATCTTGAAAGCAGTCTGGCTCACTACAAGAAACTGGTGGATCTGACCAAAGATACCTACCTGTATGCAAACAGTATGCAGACTAAACAGCGTCGTGTTCCTGTCGGTGGCGACGACGGTAAAAACAAAACCTGGGCAGAGCTCTATCCTTTCTACCAGAATGAGTACAACAACCTGAAGAAAAATATAGCCATGCTTAAGGCTAATAATGGCGTGAAAAAAGCGACAGAACTGGTTGCACTGAAACCGGCTGAGGTGAAAATACTCTCTACCGGATTTGAGCAATATCCATTAGCAGGGAATAAAATTATTTATGCTGATACCACTTTCAATATTAAAGCGATTGCACCTGAGCTGAAAAAACTAAAAGCGATTAAGCTTAATTACAAAACCCAGAATAATAATCCGACAGAACTTCGCTTCACCTGTGATAAACCGGTTTATATGCTGGTTGGGTATTTGTCCGGAAACGATCGGGGATTCCTTAAAGCACCGACCCTGGAAACAGATGCCAGTGCAAATGACTACGGTCAGGCAGAACCCAAGATTGCTAACGCGATTAACATCCCGACACTTGCTCCGGTGAATGTTCACAGTTATTTCTTTAAAGCGGGCACGAATAGTCTGCGTTTAGGAAAAGGCACTGTATTGTTGCTTGGCTTTGTAGACGGTGATCAAAAGATTCCTAACCGGGATGCAGCTCTTAGCGCTGCCGGTCAGACGGAAAATGTAGACTGGTTGTTTTACTGATTAATAAATGCAGTTGTTGAACCCTTTGAGGGTTCGGGCTTTAGTCTTCAATACTTATTCGTAGGTTTCATCTACGGTTATTCAAATTCAACCACGTTGTGGTTATAGGAAAACAGGATCCTGAAAAGATTCAATTTGAATAATATCGGGTGAAACAAGTAACAAAATTTCAAAGGAATAAAGAAATCCTCAAAGGTTTCAACATTATAGTATCAAGATATTCATTTGTATATGAATTCCCCTTCTCAGAAAATATCAAAGACTCTCAAAATATTACCGGTGCTGCTGCTTTTGGCGGCATCGGTTTTTGCTAATCCTGGTATTCGATCCGATATTTCACTCAATAGCGGATGGAAAACGATAGCTCACGATAATAATCAGGATGCCTATAAAGGTTTTGAACAAGTGACTTATAACGATGCGACCTGGAAGTCGGTAAATGTGCCTCATAACTGGGATCAGTATGAAGGATACCGCCGTCAGAAGCACGGAGACCGACATGGTTATGCATGGTATCGCAAGAGTTTTACCATTGGCAATCGTGAAGCGGGAAAACGTTATTTTCTTTACTTCGAAGGCGTGAGTTCGTATGCAACCGTTTATGTTAATGGCAAAAAGATCGGTTCACATGCCGGAGGCCGTACAACCTTTACGCTTGATGCCACTAATGCTTTAGCATTTGGAAAAGCAAATATTCTTGCGGTGAAGGCTGATCATCCGGCTATGATATGTGACCTGCCGTGGGTATGCGGCGGATGTTCAAGCGAATGGGGATTCTCGGAAGGAACACAACCTATGGGGGTGTATCGTCCTGTACATCTGGTGGTGACGGATGAGGTACGTGTAGAACCCTTTGGTGTGCATATATGGAATGATTCGACCGTTACGGAAAAGTCAGCGCGCCTTTTTCTTGAAACAGAAATAAAGAATCACGGAACCACGCCCCGCCAGATACAAATCATACAGCGATTAATAGACAAGAACGGCCGTGCCATAGTACAGCAGCAACTATCTGAAACATTACCGGCTGGTGCATTGAAAACCGTCAAACAACAATTTGACAATATTCAGCATCCTGTCCTTTGGTCGATGGAGAATCCTTATCTATACAAATTAGTTACCGAAATAAAAGAAAATAACCGCGTTATCGACCGTGACGAAACGTCTTATGGTATTCGATGGATTAAATGGGATATTAAAGGAAAGAATCCCACGAACCGGTTTTACCTGAATGGAAAGCCTGTTCTGATTAATGGAACAGCTGAGTACGAACACCTGATGGGACGGAGCCATGCTTTTACCGATCAGGAAGTGACAGCACGTGTTAATCAGGTAAAAGCGGCCGGATATAATGCTTTTCGCGATGCACACCAACCGCACAACCTGTTATATCAAAAAGCGTGGGACGAATCGGGGATCCTCTTTTGGACTCAGTTTTCGGCTCACATTTGGTACGATACACCTCAATTCAGAAATAACTTCAAACAATTACTGGCTGACTGGGTAAAAGAGCGTCGCAACTGTCCGTCTGTGATCATGTGGGGATTGCAAAATGAAAGTACTTTGCCAGAGTCTTTTGCCCGTGAATGCACCGACCTGATTCGCAAACTTGACCCAACTTCATCGTCGCAGCGATTGGTTACCACCTGCAACGGGGGGACAGGTACAGACTGGAATGTGATTCAGAACTGGTCAGGTACTTATAGCGGCAATCCGGCGAAATATGGTGAGGAGCTCAGTTATCAGTTACTTAACGGTGAATACGGAGCCTGGCGTAGTATCGATCTTCACACCGAAGGCGATTTTAATCAAAATGGTCCGCTGAGTGAAGACCGGATGACGCTCCTGATGGAATCGAAAATCCGTTTGGCAGAATCTGTGAAAGATAAAGTTTGCGGACAGTTCCACTGGTTGCTCAATTCGCACGAAAATCCCGGACGTATTCAGAACGAAGAGGGATTACGAGAAATAGACCGCGTGGGTCCTATTAATTACAAAGGCATTTTCACCCCATGGGGCGAACCGCTTGATGCCTTCTATATGTTCCGTGCAAACTATGTATCCAAAGATAAAGAGCCGATGGTGTACATTGCATCGCATACCTGGCCTGACCGTTGGACTACACCGGGCGTGAAAGACGGTATTATTGTATTTTCGAATTGTGACGAAGTAGAGCTATTCAACGATATCGATGGCGCCTCATTGGGCCGCCTGAAAAATCAGGGCCGCGGTACTCATTTTACCTTTAATAAAACAGATATCAAATATAATGTACTGAAAGCAATCGGTTATGTCAACGGTAAAGCCGTGGCTACCGATATGATTGTATTGAATCATTTGCCGAAAGCACCATTATTTACTCAAAAAGAAAAAGAGAAACAATCCATCACCGTTGCCGAAAAGGATTACAACTACCTTTATCGTGTGAATTGCGGAGGAGATGATTATACCGACAATAACGGCAATCTCTGGATGGCTGACCGTGCCAAAACGGATTCCCTTTCATGGGGCTCTGTATCGTGGAGTAAAGATTTTCCCGGGATAAATCCGTTCTATGCGAGTCAGCGTCGCACTCGTGATGCTATAACCGGAACGAGTGACGATGCCTTGTTCCAGAGTTTCCGTTACGGAATGGACAAACTTCGTTTCGATTTTCCCGTACCTGATGGTGACTATCGGGTAGAACTCTATTTCACAGAACCGTGGTATGGCATTGGTAATGTAAAAGCTAAAGGCTGGAGGATTTTTGACGTGGCGATGAATAATAATGTAGTATTAAAAGATTTTGATATCTGGAAAGAAGCAGGAGTTGATCACGCTGTTAAAAAGACATTTAATGTAAAAGTAAAAGGTGGTCTCTTATCCGTAAACTTTCCTGATGTGAAGGCAGGTGAAGCAGTGATTTCAGCTATCGCGATTGCTTCAAAAAACAGAGCTCTGAAAGCTGCTCCGGCTTCTTCATTACTGATTTCAGAACTCACTGTAACAGCTGATTCTTCAGATTTTCACGTAAAAACCTGGACTGATACCGGGGATAAGGCATTCACCGGTTCAGAAGCTACATTTGTATCATTGCCAGCGGCAATATACACATCCGAACGAATTGTTCGTCCAGAGAATACAAAAGCGGCAGTAGCTTTTAAGCTGTCGAATGATGCTGAGGTTTACATTGCACTGACTGATGAGATAACTTCTTTTCCGCCATGGCTGACCGGCTTCGAGGTGACTAACCAGAAAGTTGAACTTTCTAACGGGAAGAAATACAACCTTTTCAAAGCGCGATTCAAAGCAGGTGATAAAATAAAGACCCATAGTAATGCAACCTCAGACTATATTGTTTTTGTTATTCCGGATGTGAAAATGGATGAGGCAAAAGAGACCCGTGCGATGGTAACTTACGAGGCTGAAAAGGCAAAATTATTGGGCTCCGGTTTTACAAAAGGAAATTTCAAGGCGAAGGATTACGTGGAATTTACCCGTCCGGCTGAAGATACTCTGGAATTCGATTTCTCAGTGGGATTAGCCAGTACCTATTTATTGCATTTTCGCTATATGAATATGAATAAGACATCGGTTCCGGTAGATCTTGAAATCATTTCTCCGAATGGTACAGTGATGCGTAAAGACCGTTTGGAATTTCCATCTGCTACCGAAAAGTGGAAACCGTTAAATACGACTACAGGCTCGACCATCAATGCCGGAACTTACAAACTTCGTCTGCTCAATCCCGGAATGAAAGGGATACGAATTGATGCACTGGAGGTGGAATAAATTTGAATTGAATCAGAACAGACCTGACAGGGTTTCAAAAACCTGTCAGGTCTATGACATATTGAATGTAATGTACGAACAAACCCTTTCATCCCATGACCTGAATATCCGCCGGAGTGAAATCTGGCTGACAATGGGGTATCACGGTGCAGAACCGACAAAAGATGTGGAAGAAATCATGGAACAGTTGCTTCATGAAGCTTGCACCGTATGCCGTCCGCGAGTCGGATATGTGGTGCAAGAGGGTGCAGTACTTGATCTACGTCACGTCCGGATCAATAACCAGACTTTTAAGCCCGGGCGGACTATAACGAAGTACCTGGATGACTCTACACAATTTGGCATATTTATAGCCACGGCGGGGGAGGAGTTTGAGCAGTGGGCATCGTCGCTCAAGGATATAGTACATACCTATATGGCTGATGCTATAGGTTCAGTCATTGCAGAAGCGGCTGTTGAGTACATTACTGATAAAATCAGGGTAGAAGCATCGACAGAAGGCCTTTATATCAGCAATAACTACAGTCCCGGCTATTGCGGCTGGAGTGTGGCAGAACAAAAGTCAATTTTTACCCTTTTGCCGGAAGGATTTTGCGGTGTATCACTTAATGATTCCTGCCTGATGCACCCGATTAAATCGGTCAGCGGAATTGTGGCGATCGGCAACCAAGTAGAGTGGCGTGATTACCAATGTGGTATTTGCCACCTGATCGATTGTGTGAAGAGAAAGGTCAAACGGTGATTATTTAACCGGTTAGTTTTAGTCAGACTTTTATTTACTGATTGTAAAATTAAGATTTCACCTGATCCTAATCTTTCTCAGGTGAAAACAAAATATGTTTCAATGAAAAAACAAACCAAAGCATTACTTGCCCTGCTGATGTTAGGCATGAGCACTACATGTATGCAGGCAGCCGACATTTGGGTATCGCCCAAAGGGGATGATACCAATCCCGGTACTCAGGCGCAGCCTATGAAATCGTTGATACTGGCTTTGCGCAAAGGCAGTGAGCTTCGTCGTACGAAAAAACTGCAATCCAATGAGCCTGTTAATATTTTGCTCAAAGGAGGAGTATATAGCTATGACGAACCGCTATTCATTCGTCCGGAAGATTCGGGCACGCCTACTTCACCTACCATTATTCAGGCGGCGCAAGGGGAGAAGCCGGTGATTTCGGGGGGCGTTTCCGTGACCAATTGGGAAAAAGCCGGTAACGTAGCCGGGCTACCAAAAGAGGTTCAGGGCAAAGTATGGGTGGCAAAAGCTCCCCGCGTAGGCGGACGCCTGCTCGAGTTCCGTCAGCTTTGGGTGAATGATAAAAAGGCCGTTCGTGCCCAAACACCCGAGTGGCAGCAGATGAATCGCATCCTCCGTTGGGACAAGAAAAAGGCGCAATGCTGGATTCCGACACCGAAGTTCGGTAAATGGGAAGACACCAAACAACTCGAGATGATTATTCACCAATGGTGGGAGATTGCCATCCTGCGCGTGAAGAGCGTCGAGATTCATGGAGACAGTACCTGTCTCAGCTTTTACGAACCCGAGAGCCGCGTGCAGAATGAGCATCCATGGCCGGCTCCTTTTATGTCAAAAAAAGACGGAAACTCACCGTTCTATCTCGCTAATTCCATACGTTTCCTCAATACGCCTGGCGAATGGTACGAAGACCTTGAAAAAGGCCTTGTATATTATTACCCTCGCGAAGGAGAGAATATGCACAAGACGGAAGTCATTGCTCCGAATCTTGAAAACATCGTCAATGTAAAAGGAACGCTTGACCGTCAGGTCTCTTACATTCAGTTTAAGGGAGTCACCTTCGAACATGCTGCCTGGATGCGTCCGTCCCGTGCAGGTCATGTGCCCTTACAAGCAGGAATGTATATGCTGGATGCTTACAATATTGAAAAGGAAAAGGGAACCGACGAACGTCCCGACCTGACGAACCTGGCCTGGCTGGGTCGCCCCACAGCAGGAGTGACGGTGATGAATGCCAATAACATTTCGTTTTCCCGTTGCGTTTTCCAACACATGGCATTTGCCGGACTTGATTTCGTGCGCGGCACTTCCTACGATACCGTGGAAGGTTGTGTTTTCAAAGATATGGGTGGGAATGGTTTGCAGGTCGGAGTCTTCTCCGATGAAGCTTATGAGACGCACCGGGCTTACAATCCGCAGGACATGCGCGACGTTTGTCAGTTTGAACGTATCGCCAACAACTACATCACCGACTGTGCCAATGAAGACTGGGGCTGTGTGGGCATCGGCGCAGGCCATGTGCGCAACATCAATATCGAGCACAATGAGGTATATGACGTTTACTACACCGGTATCAGCATGGGCTGGCAGTGGAACAAACGATTGAACTGCATGCGCAATAACCGCGTCTTTGCTAACCTCGTTCACCATTATGCCAAGCAGATGTACGACGTGGCAGGTATCTATACCTTGTCACCGCAGCCCGGTTCGGAGATCTACGAAAACTGTGTCTATGATTTAGTCAAGGCACCTTATCCGCACGATCCGAAACACTGTTTCTATCTTTATACCGATGAAGGTTCGAGCTACATCCGCGTCCATGACAACTGGACCGAAGTGGCTAAATTCCTTCAAAACGCAAACGGTCCCGGCAATGAATGGACCAACAACGGACCCGATGTTTCCGTGGAAATCAAAAACAGAGCGGGCATAATACCCGAATATCAGGATATAAAAAGACAGGTTCAGGAGTAAGATGGAGTTAGAAGGAGTTGAAGGGAGTAAAAAGGAGAATGGTAATTCTCTGTTTTTTATTTCTCCCTCTAACTCCCTCTAACTCCCTCTTACTCCCTCTGACTCCTTAAAATAAGAACTATGGCAGACTTACAAAATCTTTACGAAGCAATCCTGGCCGGCAAACTCGAACCGGCGGTAGAAATTACCAAAGAAGCGATTGCCGAGGGCGTAGCACCTCAGGAAATTATCAATGGCTACATGATCAAGGCAATGGAAGAGATCGGCGCACGTTTCGGTGCCGGGAAAGCTTTCGTACCTCAGTTACTGATGTCGGCGCGTGCGATGAAAGGTGCGCTCGAATTGCTGAAACCTCTCTTAAAAGGCGATCCCAATGCGATGGTCGGAAAAGTGGTTATCGGTACCGTTAAAGGTGACCTTCATGACATCGGGAAAAATCTTGTCGCTTCAATGCTGGAAGGTTGCGGATTCGAAGTAGTCAACATCGGAATTGATATTCCTGCTGAAAAATTTGTGGAAGTAGTGAAAACCGAACAACCGAACATTCTCTGCATGTCTGCATTACTGACAACTACGATGGGTTATATGAAAACTGTAATCGATGCATTGGTTTCGGCCGGTATCCGCGACCAGGTAAAAGTGATGGTGGGCGGCGCTCCGGTTAATCAGAAGTTCGCGATGGAAATCGGAGCCGATGGCTATTCCGAGAATGCCAATGAAGCGGTAACCTGTGCAAAGGGGCTGTTGAATTGCTAGGAAGTGATAAGGAGTCAAATGGAGTTATAGGGAGTGAAATGGAGAAATAGACTCCCTCCCTCTAACTCCATTTGACTCCTTAGACTCCCTCTAACTCCCTTAACTCCTTAAACTAAAAACTCATGCGACAAACACACAACTATACCGTCGATTTCCTCGATTTTGATCCCGATGGCAAAGGCAACGAACGCCTCTGGCGTGCCTGCAAACCCACAGCAATCACTACCGCTGCGAATGGCGACCTGCTTGTTACTGTTCCTTTTCAGGCGCAAAAACAGACATCTGAAATTGCAGCCGATACTGCCATTCCTCAAAAAGATTATACCCTTCGCCTGCGTGCTTACGGCGATAAGATTCTACGCTTCTCCATTAGTATTGATGAAGAGGTGGCCGAAGAATCGCTGATGCTGGAGCTTGATCCGGCGTTGACCATAAATCCACTTTCCTGCGAAATTAAGGGTGAAACCTGGGTAATTACCGATTCAAAAGGCGTAAAGAAAGCCGTTTTTGACCTCTCCAATCCTGTACTCGACCACTGGAGCGACCTGCTTCCCGCACCCGATGAAACACTCAATGTGGTGTTTTATCCCGACGGTGAAAAGGCAGTTCCCATCAGTGCTTACGACCAGTTCCAGCCCGCCCGCCACGATGCGATGGCGTTGGCATTTGTGGAAAAAGAGGGTGTGGCAGACCGGATGACGACCGCATTTCATGCCGCTGCCGATGAAATCTTTTGCGGAACCGGAGAACGTTTTGCCAAGCTTGACCTTTCGGGTAAAACCCTTCAACTTGAAAATCAGGACGGTCAGGGCGTGAACAGCCGCCGTACCTACAAGAATATTCCTTTTTATCTTTCGGGAAAAGGCTACGGTGCATTCATGCACACATCGGCTTACACCAAACTATCGCTGGCGGATATTTCTACCCGTTCGGTGCAGTGGATGGTGGAGCAACCCTGCGTGGATTTATTTCTCATTGGCGGTGATTCTCCCGAGGAGATTCTCCGCGGTTACCGTCAATTGACCGGCTTCCCGACTATGCCTCCGCTCTGGAGCTTCGGAACCTGGATGAGCCGCATGACCTACTTCTCAGCCGATGAAGTAGAGACGATCTGCAACCGCCTTCGCACGGAGGATTATCCCTGCGATGTGATTCACCTCGATACCGGTTGGTTCAAAACCGACTGGCTCTGCGAGTGGAAGTTCAACGACGAACGTTTTCCCGACCCGGAAGGGTTTATCAAAGGATTAAAAGATAACGGTTTCCGTGTGAGTTTGTGGCAGTTGCCATACATTGCGTATGCCGCCGAACAGTTAAAAGAGGCGGTTGATAACAACTACATCTGCAAGGTGCACGGTGAACGCTCTACCGATGGTTCAAACTTCGGTGCGCTGGATTATGCCGGAAGCATTGACTTTACCTATCCCGCAGCAGTGGAGTGGTACAAAGGATTGCTCAAAAAACTCCTCGATATGGGCGTGGTCTGCATCAAGACCGACTTCGGTGAAGACATTCACCTCGATGCCGATTACCACTCGATGGCACCGAAATTGCTGCACAACCTTTATGCACTGCTTTACCAGAAAGCCGCTTACGAAATCACCAAAGAGGTGGTGGGTGACGGCATCGTATGGGCGCGTGCCGGATGGGCCGGATGTCAGCGCTATCCGCTGCACTGGGGTGGTGATGCAGCTTGTTCGTGGGACGGATTGGCCGGTTCGCTCAAGGGTGGCTTACACCTCGGTCTCTCCGGGTTTGGATTCTGGAGCCACGATGTGCCGGGTTTCCACAGTGTACCCGACTTTATGAATTCCATGATTTCGGATGAATTGTATGTCCGCTGGACCCAGTTTGGCGTATTCAGTTCGCACCTCCGCTACCACGGAACCTCTAAGCGCGAACCGTACGAATTCCCCAATATTTCAGGTATTGTGCGCAAATGGTTGAAACTGCGTTACGCATTGATTCCTTATCTTTTGGAGCAAAGTAAAAAGGTAACCGAAACCGGTTATCCCGTGTTGCGAGCCCTTATTTTCCATCATCCGGAAGATAGAATGTGCCAGCACATTGATGACCAATATTATTTCGGTGACGATATAATGGTAGCACCGGTGATGAATGACCACAACCGCCGTGATGTCTATTTGCCTAAAGGACAATGGGTGAATCTTTTCACCGGTAAATTTTACGAAGGCGGTCACTGGCATCACAACTATGAATGCCCGCTCGACGAAATGCCGGTGTGGGTAAAAGCGGGAGCGAAGCTTTCACTTTACCCGGAAGCGGTAAGTTGCACCGACGAGATGGACATGGCGAAAGTCATTAACGTGAAGATGGACGAAAGCTTCCACGGAATCTTTAAAACACTGACTTATTTAGAGAAATAAAGAATTAATGTCACGGAGAGACACAGAGAACGGCACAGATAACCACAGAGTTAATTTCCTCTGTGGCCCTCTGTGAAATCTCTCGGTGCTTCTCTGTGATAACAAAAACAAAATACCATGCAAACCTGGAAATCAAACTTTGAAGAATCAAAAAAACGCTACCTTGACTGGTGGAACGGTAAAGGCATCGTTCTCAGCATGTGGGAACACCTGCAAAAAGAGGGCTCATCCTATGAATTAGTTCCCGAACCTGCACCGGCAAAGGACATCAATCAATATTGGTTTGATCCTGCCTGGCGGGCTGATAACCTGCATTACCAACTCTCTAAGAGTTCATTCAAAGCCGATATTCTGCCGGTAGCCAACACGCATCTTGGACCGGGCTCTCTGGCTGCCTGTATTGGAGCCGACCTGGAAGGATTACCCGATTCCATCTGGATTAAACACTACGAAGATTTAGGCGATGATATAGTTTTCGATGAAAATAATCCGTGGTTCAAATTGCATCTGGAGTTGCTCCGTAATTGTCGTGCTAAAGCAGATAACCGTTATCTGGTAGGCTGTCCTGACCTGGTAGAAGGACTCGATACACTGGCCGGACTCCGCGGAACGGAAGCCGTACTGATGGACATGATTATGCGTCCCGAAGTGTTGGAGCAACAGTTGAAGCAGGTGAATGAAATCTGGTTTAAGGTCTTTGATGAAATTTATGATATTATCAACGTGGATAAAGAGATGGCATTCTGCTACTTCTCCATCTGGGGGCCGGGCAAGGTAGCCAAACTGCAATCGGACATCTCCATCATGATTTCGGAAGATGATTTCCGTCAGTTCGCATTGCCTTATTTGCGTGAGCAATGTCAAAAGCTGGATTACTCACTTTATCACCTGGATGGAGTAGGAGCTATCCGTCATCTGGATGCATTACTCGAAATCAAAGAACTCAACGCAATTCAGTGGACGCCCGGTGTCGGTGAACCGCAAGGAGGAGATCCGCGTTGGTACGATTTGTACAAACGGATTATAGCCGGAGGTAAATCTATCATGGCAAACTGGGTGACACTTGACGAGTTGGAACCGCTGTTGGATAATGTCGGTAATCAGGGACTGCACATCAATGTTGATTTCAAGTCGGAAAGAGATATTGATGCGGCGTTGAAGATTATTGAGAAATATAGATAATCCCTCTGAAATCATGAAAAAAATAGGAATTCTCGGCCTTGGTGAAGGCCGTAGTACTATGTCAGCCGCACTAAAAAGTGACAAACTGGAGCTAGTCAAAGTGTGTGACTTAAACGAAGAGTTGTGTCAACATCGAGCTAAGGAATTCGATTTTCACAACTATACAACCAATTTTCAGGATCTTCTTGAAGATGCAGAGATTGACATCATAGCAATTTATACGCCTGATAAGTTTCATGCCGAACACATTAAAATGGCGTTGCAGGCAGGCAAAAACGTGGTTTGTACAAAACCGTTGATTGACGATTTATCCAAAGCCAAAGAGTTACTGGAACTTTGCGAAAAGAGCGGCAAGAGGGTATTTGTAGGTCAGAGCAGCCGCTTTTTCGAACCGATGAAACGCCAGCGTGCCGACTTTGAGGCCGGTGAAATAGGGGAATTGGTTACTGTAGAAGCTTATTATCATGCTGATCACCGTTGGTTTCTGGGTAAAGGCTGGTCGCTGGAAAAAGCTTTTAAATGGTTGTATGGCGGTATGAGTCACCCTGTCGATTTGGTACGTTGGTATCTGCCCGACATCGAAGAAGTGATGGGGTACGGAATGCTCAGCCCGAACGGTAAAGCCGGAGGTCTGAAAAACAACGATACGATGCACTTCATCTTTCGTGCGGCCGATGGTCGTGTAGCCCGTGCGAGCGGAGTCTATACCGGACCCGTGCAACCAACAGTGCGCGATAGCGAGATGAGCTGTATCCTGCGTGGAACAGAAGGTTGCAGCCAGGGAGATTACATGGATTTGCGTTACGCCATCACCACTAAAACCGGGGAAGAGAAACTTATCACCTTTGACCATAAGCTGAAACACTATTTCCGTTTTGAAGGAAAATCTCACCATGCCGGCGAATACCAGAATTATCTCGAATATTTCGCTGACTGTCTTGAAGCTGGTAAAACTGCTTATCCAGACCTGAAAGAAGGTATTGGAACGGTGGCGGTCATGCAGGCTATGGATCTTTCCATGGAGCTGGGACGTCCGGTGAAAATTAAGGAGATTCTGGAGAAATACGGCCTGTGATTATTTACCACTAAGGCACTAAGGTCATTAAGTTTCACTAAGAGAATTAGTTTATCTATGTGTTCTTCGTGTCTAAGTGGTGAAAATATTTTATTAACCCAATTACATCAATACCTAAATGAATAACTTATTGAGTCATTTTCAGACATTAGATTACCTTATTATTGTCCTATATATGCTGGTGCTGATCGGCATTGGCTACTGGGCAAGTTTTATCAAAAAGAAAAAAGAGGACGAAAACATATTTCTCGCCGAACGTTCTTTGGGATGGCCGGCTATTGGTCTCAATATGTGGGGAACCAATGTGGGCCCCTCTATGCTGTTGGCATCGGCGAGTGCGGGATATACGACCGGAATCGCGTCGGGTAACTTTGCCTGGTACGCCTTTATCTTTATCCTGATGCTGGCGGTGGTTTTTGCACCACGTTATCTGGGAGCGAAGGTTTCCACTTTGCCCGAATATATGGGAAAACGATTCGGACAATCCACACGTCACCTGCTGGCATGGTACACGCTGATTACCATCCTGATTTCGTGGCTTTCACTCGGCCTTTTTGCAGGAGGAATTATGGTAAAACAACTGTTGGGTATTCCAATGTGGGCTTCTATCATGATCATGGTGGTTCTGGCTACATCTTTGACAGCAGCCGGAGGTTTGAAGGCGATTGCTTACACCAGCGTGTTTCAAATGTTGTTGTTGATTGCTGTTTCGTTGACTTTGACCTTAATCGGACTTTATAAAGTAGGCGGTCCCTCGGAACTCTTTCAACAAACACCGTCGCATTACTGGAATCTTTTTTTACCTAACTCCGATAAAGACTTCCCGTGGCTGGCCATCGTGTTGGGCTATCCGGTGATGGGAGTGTGGTTTTGGTGTACCGAGCAGTCGATGGTGCAGTCTGTTTTGGGTGCAAAAAGCCTCAAACAGGGCCAGTTGGGGGCCAGCTTTATCGGTTGGCTGAAAATCCTTGATGTGCCATTGTTTATCATTCCGGGTATTCTTTGTTTTGTGCTGTTCCCGCATTTGGAGAATCCAGACGAAGCTTATCTGGTACTGGTGACCAACCTTTTCCCAATGGGAATGAAAGGCCTGATTATTGTGGTATTGCTGGCCGCATTGGTGGGGAATGTCGGTTCTTCGCTCAATTCGGTGAGTACAGTATACACCATGGATATTTACCTGAAAAAACATAAACCCAATGCCACCAATGCCGAGATTATCAAAATCGGTCGCTGGGTGACGGTGGTGAGTGCCATAGTGGCGGTGGTGATTGCATTAGCCATTGACGGTATAAAGGGTTTGAATCTGTTTAACGTCTTCCAGTCTGTGCTGGGCTTTCTGGCTCCGCCGATGACTGTTACTTTCCTATTTGCCGTGTTGTGGAAAAAGACTTCGCGCAAAGCTATCAACTGGGTGCTGACCGGTGGTACAGCGTTCTGTCTGACGATTGGGATTTTGTATTACTATAAAGTAATTCTGACCAGCCTGCACTTCATGTACCTGTCGTTCTTCCTCTTTGTGTTGCTATCCGTATTTGTCATCATTTTCTCCTTGCTTGAAAGGAAAATGGAAGAAAGAGAAGTTCTTGAATACACACCTATGAAGACAGCTTTCGCTGTAAAGATTTCGTGGATTATATTGAGCATCGTAATGGTTGCGTTGTATTTTATTTTCAATTGATAAAATCTGATGCTTTATTCCCAATTTCTGCCTGTCAAAGCTTCTTCTTCGGTGTAATTTCGTAATGTGGAATGGTGTAAGTAAGAGTCACCACTAAGACACTAAGAACACGCAGTTTTACTAAGTCTTAGTGTTTCTTTGTGTACTAAGTGTCTTAGTGGTAAGAACTATTCCTGTGTACTTGAAAATATTAAAATCATATACAATGAGAAAAATCACAAGATTTTCATTTATCCTTTTATTCATGGGAATGCTTATGCCTGGAATGATCTCCGCTGCAAAACAGGCGACCTGGATGTGGTATCCCGGTGACTTTGAAATCTGGCTCGGTAATGAGATGCAAAACCGACGTACTGAACGCGGTGCATTTTTTCCTCCGTTTTGGAAACTTGACAGTCATTATGTGTTGATTGATTTTCATAAAAACTTCGAGCTGGCAGCTCCTGAAGAAATTGAAATTGCTGTAGAAGGTCGTTATAACGTTAAACTCGACGGCAAACTGGTATTTGGCTCTCCGGCTAAAATGACTATCCCTGCGCGGTAAGCATCAGCTCAACATAAAAGTTCATAATCAGGCCAATGTACCTGCTGTATATATCAAGGGCAAAACGCTTGTTTCAGATGATAGCTGGCTCTGTACTTACGAGGACAAAGAATGGATTGACGAATCGGGAAAAGCATCTGATCAGTCGGGAACTATTTTTCTCAATGCCGCGAGTTGGAATTTCAACGATCCTCAGACTCCTCCTTCAAAATATCACCTGGCCCGCAAAGCCATTCCTGCTGCAAAAGCCGAGAAAAACGGCAAGTCAATGCTGGTTGACTTCGGCAAAGAAACCTTTGGATATGTGAAACTGCATGGTTTGAAAGGTAAAGGAACTGTAAACGTTTACTACGGTGAGTCGCGCGAAGAAGCCCAGGCTACCGGAACCTGCGAAACGCTTGACCGTAAAGCTGTGGATAATAATCAATCTATGACGCTTACTCTTGACGGTTCTCGTGCATTCCGATTCGTGAATGTAGAGTGCGACGGTTCGGTTCAGCTTGACTCTGTATCGATGGATTACGAGTATCAGCCGCTGGCTTACAAGGGAAGCTTCCGTTGTAATGACAATCAGATCAATAAAATCTGGGATGTGACAGCATATACCATGCACCTCACTACCCGCGAATTCTTTATAGACGGCATCAAACGCGACCGTTGGATCTGGTCGGGGGATGCGTATCAGAGCTACCTGATGAACTACTATCTGTTCTTTGACGAACCAAGTGTTACCCGTACTCTGTGGGCTTTGCGCGGTAAAGATCCCGTGACCAGCCACATTAACACCATCATGGACTATACTTTCTATTGGTTCCTTGGTATTTACGACTACTACCAGTATACCGGAGATGAGAAGTTCATTGCTCAGGTATATCCGCGCATGGTCTCGATGATGGATTATGTGTTGGGACGTCGAAATGCCAATGGTATAGCTAGAAGGTTTGGCCGGAGACTGGCAGTTTATCGACTGGGCAGACAAGTTGAGCAAAAAAGGAGAAGTGAGCTTCGAACAGTTGCTCTTTACCCGCAGTCTTGAAGCGATGTCGACCTGTGCCCGTATTGCAAAGGATGTAAATGGAGAGACAAAATATGGTAAACTGGCTGCTGATATGAAAGATAAATTCTTCAAGACCTTCTGGTCGGAAGATAAGAAAGCTATTATTCACAACCGGGTGAATGGTCAGTTGACTGACAACGTTACCCGTTACTCCAATATGTTTGCTATCTTCTTCAACTACTTTACAGAGAAGCAAAAGCAGGAAGTAAAACAATCCGTGTTACTTAACGATAAGATTCAGAAAATCACAACACCTTACATGCGTTTCTACGAACTTGAAGCGTTGTGTACAATGGGTGAGCAACCATATGTGCTGAAAGAGATGAAGGATTACTGGGGTGGCATGCTTAATCTCGGAGCGACTTCTTTCTGGGAAGAATATAATCCGGCGAAAAAAGGAGCCGATCACTACAGCATGTACGGTCGTCCGTTCGGAAAAAGCCTTTGTCATGCCTGGGGCGCAAGTCCGATCTACCTTTTAGGAAAATATTATCTCGGAGTGAAACCGACTTCCCCTGCATATCAGACATATCTGATCGAACCAAAACTTGGTGGCCTGCAATGGATGGAAGGAGATGTTCCTACGCATACCGGAAAAATCCATGTTTATTGTAATACCAAAGAGATCCGGGTGAAATCAGATACCGGAACCGGTACACTACGCATTAGCAGTAAGTCAAAACCCTCCTGTAAAGGTGCTGCTATCGTTAGCAAAGGCAATGGTGTTTTTGAAATGACTGTGGAAAAAGGTAAAGAATATCTGGTGAAATATCAGGCGAAATAATTTAAGTAAATAAGTTGACAAGTAAACGAGTAAACGAGAAAAGTGCAATTCGTTTACCTGTCTACTTGTGTACTTGTCTACGCGTTTACTAAAGAACTATGAAAAGAATTATCACTCTCACCGCAGCCCTGATGCTGCTTGTTTCACTCTCTTTTGCCCAGAAACGGGTACCAAAGGATGTGATGAATAAAGTTTATCAGGAAGTCAAAACTCCATATAAATATGGTCTGGTCATGGTTCCCGAGACCAACAGCAACCGGAATGACTGTCCGACTATCTTCCGCAAAGGAGGCAAATGGTATATGTCCTATTTCGAATTTGATGGTCGTGGATACCAGACTCACCTGGCGCAAAGTGACGATCTGCTTCATTGGAAGAAACTGGGTCGCATCTTTTCTTTCGGCCCCAAAGGCAGTTGGGATGAAAACCAGCGCGGCGGATATGTCAGTCTGGTGGATACCAAGTGGGGCGGAAGCTACAAAGTGAGCAAATACAACAATAAATACTGGATGTCCTACATTGGTGGTGATACTCCCGGATATGAACAGGGTGATCTGGGTATAGGTATCGCCAATTCCGATAAATTGATTGCTCTCAAAGAGTGGTCTCCGCTGCCCAATAATCCCATTTTTACCCCGAACGATAAAGATGTTAGCTGGTGGGACAATATGGTGCAGTATAAAAACCTGGTGATTCAGGACAAAAAGAAACTGACCGGTTATTGCTTCCTGATGTATTACAATTCACGCGGAGACAGCCTCAAGGGCAAGACCAAACGCGGAGCAGAGCGTATTGGTATGGCGGTGTCAAACGATATGGTTCACTGGAAACGGTATGGTAAAGACCCGGTGATGAACCATCATACCGGAATTACCGGCGATGCCCAGATTGTGCGAATGGGTAAACTCTACGTGATGTTCTATTTTGGTGCATTCTGGAAACCGGCAGCGTTTGAACGCTTCGCCTGCTCTTATGATCTTGTACATTGGACCGACTGGGAGGGGGAAAATTTAATCTCACCGTCTGAAGATTTCGATATTCAGTTTGCCCACAAGCCATACGTGATTAAATGGAAAGGCATTGTGTATCACTTCTACAATTCGGTGGATAAAAATGATCGCCGCGGCATCGCTGTTGCCACCTCTAAAGATCTCGGCAAAAGTCCGTTGAGATATCCGGAAAAGTGATATAAGCGCTAAGATCAACGATTTTATGATTATAGAATATCCTTAAACAAACACGAGTTATGAGAAACATGAAAGAATGGGCAACCCGACATATTGCCGGTAAGAAGCGAGTATCCATACCCATTATGACGCACCCCGGTATCGAGATGATCGGTAAACGTGTGATGGATGCAGTACAGGACGGAGATGTGCATGCCAAGGCGATTATTGAACTGAGCAAACTTTATCCCTCAGCTGCCAGTACCGTCATTATGGACCTGACTGTTGAAGCTGAAGCTTTCGGATGTCAGATTGATTTTCCTGAAAACGATATGCCGCATATCATCGGTCGCCTGGTGAGCAATGCCGAAGAGATTGATAATCTGAAAGTGCCTGATCTGACCTCAGGGCGTATTCCCCAATACCTCAAAGCCAACCGCCTTACTGCTGAAGCCATTACAGACAAGCCGGTATTTGCCGGAGTGATCGGACCATTCTCATTGGCCGGCCGTCTTTATGATATGTCGGAAATTATGATCGGCTGCTACATAGAGCCGGAAGCTATCGGTAAACTGTTGGATAAATGTACGGAGTTTATCATCAACTATTGTCAGGAATTAAAACGCATTGGTAGTAATGGGGTAATGATTGCCGAGCCTGCTGCCGGATTGCTGTCAAATGAAGATTGCCAGGCTTTCTCTTCTGTATATGTGAAAAAAATTGTTGACGCAGTGCAGGACGATAATTTCATGGTTGTACTACACAATTGCGGTAACCAAGGTCACTGTACTGAAGCAATGCTCAATACAGATGCAGCAGCTTTCCACTTTGGTAACGCAATCGATATGGTCGAAACACTCAGGGTTTGTCCGAAAGATAAGCTGATCATGGGTAATGTCGATCCTGTAGGGGTAATGAAACAATCCCCTGCCGGTGAAGTTAAATCATTTGTCGCAGACCTTTTGAAACGTACTGCTGAGTTTGACAATTACGTGTTGTCAACCGGATGCGATCTACCTCCTCATGTACCCGCTGAAAATATCCTGGCTTTCTATGAAGCTTTGGAAGAATACAATAAATAATCACCGATTACCACGAGAGGTGAGATAATGGAAATATAACCTCCGGGATTTTCAAATTCCCGGAGGTTTTTCATTTTTCCCCTGTCAATTCACAACCTTCTTTTGATAATTTATACAGCAGAAAAGTCTTCCTCCGGTATAATTTTGTAATGTGCAATACTGCGTGATACAAACAGAAAAAAATCCGTCAAAATCTGCGCTGCATGCATTCGCGTCATCCGTGATCCAATAAGCAATTAATCTAAAAACTAACATAAACTCAACAATGAACAAACTGAAAAACATTACCCTGGGGTTGCTCCTATGCTCCTCAGCAATGATGGCTCAGAAAGCGAAGCCTTACTCAAAAAGTCTGGCCGATGACTCAAATAGCAAATATGCGAAAGTGTGGAACGTCGATATGGATGCCGTGAAATGGACTAACGGCTTTTGGGCTGACCGCTTCAACATCAGCAAAGACACTATGATCTTCGACATGTGGCGCGTGCTCAAAGACCCGAATATCAGTCACGCCTACCGCAACTTCGAGATTGCCGCCGGTGTGAAGGAAGGCGAACACTTCGGCCCTCCCTTCTTCGATGGAGACTTCTACAAATGGTTCGAATCGGTAGCTGCCGTTTACACCATCACTCACGATCCCAAGCTCGATAAACTGATGGACGAGATAATAGGCGTGATCAGCAAATGTCAGCGTGAAGATGGTTACATTCACACTCCGGTGATCATCAAGGAGCGTAAGGAAAAAAAGAAAACCGAATTTGAAAACCGTCTGAACTTTGAAACCTACAACCTTGGTCACCTGATGACTGCGGGTTGCGTGCACTATCGTGCTACCGGCAAAAAGACCCTGCTCAACTTGTCCATCAAAGCGACCGACTATCTCTATAATTTCTACAAACGTTCATCGCCGGAGTTGGCGCGTAACGCCATCTGTCCGTCACACTATATGGGTGTGGTGGAGATGTTCCGTACCACCAAAGATCCGCGTTACCTCGAACTGGCTGAAAACCTGATCAACATCCGTGGTCTCGTTGAAAAAGGAACCGATGACAACCAGGATCGCATTCCTTTCCGCAAACAGATGAAAGCGATGGGACATGCCGTGCGTGCCAACTACCTCTATGCCGGTGTGGCTGATATTTACGCTGAAGCAGGTGATGATTCCCTGATGACTTGCCTGAAATCGATATGGAACGACGTGACCAAACGCAAAATGTACATCACCGGAGCATGTGGTGCGTTGTACGACGGTACTTCACCTGACGGAACCTCTTACGAACCGGATTCGGTGCAGAAAGTACACCAGTCTTACGGTCGTGCATTCCAGTTGCCTAACCATACCGCGCACAACGAATCGTGTGCCAATATCGGTAACATGTTGTGGAACTGGCGCATGTTCCAGTTGACCGGTGAAGCAAAATATACAGACATTGTGGAAACCGTATTTTACAACAGCTTGTTGGCTTCATTGAGCCTCGATCAGAAACGCTATTTCTATACCAATCCATTGAGTGTAAGTGCTGATTTTCCTTACAAAATGCGTTGGTCGAAAACCCGCGAAGACTTTATTAGCTGCTATTGTTGTCCTCCGAATATTGCCCGCACCATGGCCGAAGTTCAGGATTACGTGTACAGTGTTTCGGCTAAAGGCGTTTACGTAAACCTTTACGGAGGAAATAACCTCTCTACTGTATTGAAAGATGGCTCGAAAGTGGCATTGTCGCAGACAACTGATTATCCGTGGAACGGTGCCATTACTGTAAATGTGGATCAGGCACCGAAAAAAGCATTCTCGATCTTCCTGCGCATTCCCGGATGGTGTAACAATGCTACCCTAATGGTAAATGGTAAACCGTCGGATGTGAAACTGGTTTCCGGTCAATATGCTGAAATCAATAACATCTGGAAGAAAGGAGATAAACTGGAACTGGTTCTCGATATGCCTGCGAAACTGATGGCCTCAAATCCGTTGGTGGAAGAGACCCGTAATCAGGTATCCGTAAAACGCGGTCCGGTGGTTTATTGTCTGGAAAGCAAAGATATTCCTGCCGGATACAAACTTGCTGACATCTCTGTTCCGGCTTCAATCAAACTGACTCCTAAAGAGGTAACCATCGAGAAAAGCAGAATGATGAGTCTTGAAGGTCAGGCGATCGTTACTCCTTCAGGCGACTGGAGCAACAGCCTCTATAAAGAGATTCCGGCTGATGTGAAAAAGGTTTCCGTAAGCTTCGTCCCTTACTACGCGTGGGGTAACCGCGGTAAAGCGGATATGGAAGTGTGGGTACCGTTAGCACGATAAATTAAATTCTTATTTCACCACTAAGGCACTAAGAGCACGTAGTTACACTAAGACTTAGTGAAGCTAAGTGTCCTTAGTGCCTTAGTGGTAAATGTATTTCGCTATGAAAAAGACACAAATACTAATATTAGCTGCATTTGCTACCTTGAGCCTCTCCGCTCAGGAGCGTTTAGTTGACGGACAGGATGCCGGCGGAGTTCCGCCCATTCCTTCCAAATACAGTGGTGAACCCTGGGAAGATCCCTCGATCACCGGACTGAACCGGGACAGAGCACGTGTTACAGCTTACTCCTTCGAGAACGTTCAGGATGCATTGGCCGGAGATCGCACCAAATCATCCCGGATGATGATTCTAAATGGCAACTGGGACTTTTCCCTGGCACACAATCCGGCCGAAGCACCCAAAGACTTCTATAAATCCCGCGTAAAAGGATGGAAAACCATTCCCGTACCTTCCAACTGGGAGATGCAGGGATATGACAAGCCAATCTATCGTGCGGCTACTTATCCGTTTCGCCCGGCAGTTTTGCCCTATATTCCCAAAGATTACAATCCGGTCGGTTCGTATCAGCGTACTTTTACCATACCTACCGGATGGAAAGATATGAACATCACACTGCACTTCGGTGGTGTCGGTTCGGGCTTTAAGGTTTGGATAAATGGCGAATATTTGGGATATGGTTCCGACAGTTTTGCACCATCGGAATTCAATATAACACCTTATCTGAAGGATGGTGAAAATAACCTTTCCGTTCAGGTGATTCGCTGGGGAGTGGGAACCTGGCTGGAGGATCAGGATCACTGGCGGTTGAGCGGTATTCAGCGTGAAGTAATGCTGTTGGCAGAGCCGAAGCTTCGTCTGGCCGATTTCCACTGGCAGGCCAAGCTGGATAAGGATTATAAAGATGCGGCGTTTAGTATTCGCCCGCGATTCGATAACTATACCGGCCAAAAGATCGAAGGGTATAAGGTCAAAGCTCAACTATACGATAAAAGCAACAAACCGGTATTTGAAAAACCGCTTGAACGTTCGATCGAATCCATCATTGCCGAAATCTATCCGCGCCTCGATATGCCGAAATTCGGCTTGTTGGAAACCACTGTAAAGAATCCGGATAAATGGAGCGATGAGACACCGAATCTTTACACATTGGTACTTTCAGTAGAGGATAAGGATGGTAAACTGCTTGAAGCCAAAAGCTGCAAAGTAGGTTTCCGCAAAATAGAATTTTCCAAAACCGACAGTAAGCTGCTGATCAATGGTAAAGTCACATACCTTTACGGTATCAATCATCATGGACACAATCCGGTTCGTGGCGAGGCAGTCAACCGCGAAGATCTGGAAGATGATGTGCGCAAAATCAAGCAGTTTAATTTCAACTGTATCCGTACTTCACACTGTCCCGAAGATCCATATTTTTACGAATTGTGCGATAAATACGGAATTCTGGTTATGGACGAATGTGATCTTGAGTCGCATGGAGTAGGAGGCAAACCCAGTCACGATCCGCTTTGGACAAATGCGTTTATGGAACGAGTTACCCGCATGGTGGAACGCGATAAAAACCATCCTTCTGTAATCATCTGGAGTCTTGGAAATGAGGCCGGACGTGGTCCCAACCATGCTGCTATGGCCGAATGGGTACATGATTTCGATATAACCCGTCCTGTTCACTATGAGCCCGCACAGGGCAATCACCGTGTGGATGGCTATATTGATCCGGAGCATCCGGATTATCCGAAGGTACATTACCTTCGTCGTCAGGTACCGGTCGATCAGTTTTACGTGGATATTGTGAGTCGTTTTTATCCGGCGTTGTCAACACTCGATTTGCTGGTCAATCAGCAAAACGGAGACCATCGTCCGATCCTGTTTGTGGAATATTCGCATTCAATGGGTAATTCCACCGGTAATCAGAAAGAGTTTTGGGATAAATTCCGTTCCATGCCGCGTCTGATAGGTGGTTGTATCTGGGATTACAAAGACCAGGGCCTGCTCAAGAAAGATGAAAACGGTGTGGAATATTTCGGTTACGGTGGTGATTTTGGTGAAGTTCAACATAATGGGAATTTCAATATCAACGGCGTAGCCTCGGCTGATGGTCGTCCTAAAGCGGCTATGTACGAATGTAAACACGTTTACCAACCGGCAGAATGTGAAATGACAGACATTGCCAAAGGTCTGATTAAAGTGACCAATCGTCATGCATCAAAATCGCTGGAAGATTATACTGTAATATTTAAAGTACTGGAAGACGGCAAGGTTATTTTGACTAAACAACTTCCTAGCATCGCTCTGTCAGCAGGTCGTGATACAACTATTTCGGTAAAAAATCTTTTGCCAAAAATGAAAGCCGGAAACGAATATCACGCCAATATCAGTTTCTGTCTATCTCAGGATTTGCCCTGGGCAGGTAAAGGCTTTGAAATCGCTTCGAATCAATTTGTTATGACTCCGTTGGTACGTCCGGTGGCTCAGGTGAAAAGTTATGCTCCTGTTTTATTGAATGATAAAGACTCGACCACAATCATTTCAGGTAATAGTTTTCACTTCATATTTTCAAAGAAAAGCGGCGCTTTGATCTCTTACGTTTACAATGGTCAGGAGCAGATCTTCAGTCCGCTGGTGCCGAACTTCGTCCGTCCGCAAACGGACAATGACCGTCGCGGTTGGAGACCTAATAAGGTGCTGAAGGAATGGTACGAAGCAGTACCGAAACTGATTTCCATGCAGACCAATGAGCTCCGCAAGGGTGTTATGCAGTTGGTAACCAATTATACCTTGATTGATGGTAAATCCTCGTTGAGTCTTACCTATACGATTAATGGTAATGGTGTGTTGAAAGTGGATTACCATCTGGTTCCTGCATCCGGATTACCGAATATTCCCAAAGTAGGTATGCAATGCGGAATCCGTCGTGCTGATGACAACATTACCTGGTTTGGCCGTGGATTGTTGGAAAACTACGTGGATCGCCGTACCGGATTCTTTGCCGGTATCTGGTCACAGCCGATCGCTCAGTTTATGGAACCATATATCTATCCGCAGGAGAAAGGTAACCGCACCGACGTTCGCTGGATGCATCTGCACGATGCGAAAAACAGCGGCTTATTGGTGGTTGCCGACAGTCTGCTGAGCATGAGTGCATGGCCTTACACCCAGCAGAATATTGTTGAGGCAAAACATACCAACAAACTCAAAGATGCCGGTTTCCTGACACTCAATATCGATCTGGTACAAATGGGTATCGGAGGCAATGATACCTGGTCTGAGATATCACAACCGCTACCGCAGTATCAGAATCCGGCTCGTCCCTACAGCTACAGCTTCTATCTTGTTCCTGCTTCAGGAAACGCTACTGTTGTAGGTAATGTGGCGAAGAAGATTGGCTTTGAGTAATCGTTGAAATTTACTAAAGTATTTTCCTAAATAACTAATAAAGGCTGTCTCTTGATGGAGATAGCCTTTATTTTGTAGACCTTGTGATTGACACGCTTCCTGATAGGGATTGTTTAATCCGGCAGTGTAAAAATGTTTATAGAATAATAGATGCATCCATATCATCCGCGTTCCAATAATCCCTCTTCTGAAATGCCAAACAGAGCAAAGTCATACTTTACCGGATCAACCGGATCAAAGCGTTTCAAATGTTCCGTCAGTTCCCATGCGGATTGCCAATCAGTCTGTCTGCGAAATAATAATCCGAAGTGGCGTGCCGTACGATCGACATGTACATCAAGTGGACAGATCAGGTCGGCAGGAGATATTTTTGACCAGATGCCAAAGTCCACACCTTTATCATCGCATCGCACCATCCAGCGGAGGTACATGTTTAGCCGTTTACAGGCCGATTTTTGAAGCGGTGAAGCAATGTGCTTCCGGGTATGTAGAGGTGCATATGGAGCTTCGAAGAAATAGTTGCGGAAATGAACTAATGCTTCTTCAGCTGTCGCTTTTTCTCCGGGAACGAAAGCATCTTCCAGAGAATCATATCTGGCAAAATGACGTTTCATAAAGTCTATGCAATAAAGCAGATCAGTATCGTTGAAGGTGCGGTGTTTGAATCCAAGTAAGGTTTTTAGGTCACTTTCGGTTGATTGAGTGATGAACTGATAGGGGGTATTATCCATTCGCCGGCCCAGTTCACGGCCCTTGTTAATAATGGTCGTGCGTTGCCCCCATGCCAGTATGGCTGCAAAAAATCCCATGATCTCAATATCCTGTTTGACAGAATAAATATGGGGAATGGAAATGGGATCATTCGGAATAAAATCCGGACGATTGTATTGCCTGACTTTTTGGTCGAGAAAAGCTTTGAGATTGAAATCTGTATTTGAAGCCATATAATGAACAGTTTGGTTGAAAAACAAAATAAGTCCGGATCTGTTCATGGATACAACAGTACTTTTCTTAATATAGTTGTTTAACTTTTGATTAATCGTTTTATTATTGATACTTTCTGTATAAAATATCAGAGTCATATATTGTTATCATCTCTGATTTTTATATATTTGCAGCATAGATCAGCATAGATATAAGGCTGATATACAAATTGAAAAACGCATAATAATTTAACCTATGAATTTAAAAAACGGTTATCCGGTACCTGATTATGCACAACCAGTCAAGCGTTATTGTCAGACGCTTGATCTGAAAGACGATCCGAAGTTGATCGAAGAGTATAAATACTGGCACAAGAATGAAAATATTTTTCCTGAAATCCCTAAAGGAATTCGTGAAGTCGGGATTCTCAATATGGAGATATTTATATTGGGGAACCGGCTGTTTATGATATTGGAAACACCGGTTGAATTTGATTGGGACAAAGCATTTGGTAAGCTGGCAACTCTTGAACGACAAGCTGAATGGGAAGAGTTTATGTCAAAATACCAGGCGTCCAAACCCGGAGCTGCTTCAGCAGAAAAATGGCAATTGATGGAACGTATCTTCAGGTTGTAGTTACAAGCAGAGCTGCAACAATAACCGCAAACCTTTGCATTTAGAAAACAATCATTTTCAGCATCTTTTCTCCTTGTTCAATATACCTTTGCCTATAAACACACTCACAATTTAATCTATGAAGTTAAACACACGCATTGCCGTTATAGTTTGTATTGCGGTTTCTTCTGTAGCAATTGCGCAGAACAATTTAAAACTTTGGTATGAAAAACCAGCCCAACATTGGGTGGAAGCCCTGCCTGTAGGCAATGGTCGTATTGGCGCCATGATTTTTGGCGGTGTCGAGAATGAACTGATTCAGTTGAATGAAGGTACGCTTTGGTCGGGAGGACCTCAAAAGAAAAGGGTCAATCCGGATGCACCGAAATATCTGCAATCCATTCGTGAGGCATTGGCTAAGGAAGATTACAAAACAGCCACGGCTCTTTGCCGTAAAATGCAGGGCTATTTTTCTGAAAGTTTTATGCCGATGGGCGATTTGGAAATCAGACAAAGCTTAAAAGGAAAATCAACTAATTATTACCGTGATCTGAATCTGAGTAATGCGACTGCTACTACCAGTTTTGATGTCAGTGGAGTGCATTTTACACGTGAAATTTTCAGTTCGGGTGCCGACAGTGTGCTTGTCATCCGAATCACTTCCAATAAACCGGAAATGATTAGTCTGGATCTGAACCTGAAAAGCAAACTTGAGAATCAGATAGTTCCATCCGGAAATGATCAGATCATATTAAGTGGAACAACCCCGGTGCGTGTGGATCCAAATTATTACAATAAACCGGGTAGAAATCCTGTTTTGCAGAAAGACTCGCTCGGACATACCGGAATGCGTTTTCAGACTATTCTGAAAGTGGTTCCCGAAGCAGGCAGCGTTACTGCCGACAATGATGGTATTCACGTGAAAGATGCTAATTCGGTAACGATTTACCTGGCTGCGGCAACCAGTTTTAATGGTATGTTTAAATACCCCGATACAGAGGGTAAAAATGAGAAAGCCATTGCTCTGCGTCAACTAAAATCTGCGCTTGCAAAATCGTATGATGATCTGAAACATCGCCATATTGCCGATTATCAGCAATATTTCAATCGCGTATCGTTGACATTGGCAGATACAACCAACAACAAAGTGAATGATAAACTGCCGTCAGATTTCCGGTTGAAACTCTATTCGTATGGAAACTACGACCCGGGACTGGAACAGCTTTTTTACCAGTACGGACGTTATTTGCTGATTTCGAGTTCACGTCCGGGAGGTACACCTGCCAACCTGCAGGGTATCTGGAATAAAGAATTCCGTGCACCCTGGAGTTCAAATTATACCATCAACATCAATACCGAAATGAATTACTGGCCGGTAGAGGTGACAAACCTTTCGGAAATACACGCTCCTCTGCTTAAATGGATTCAGGATTTGTCGGTCAATGGTAAAGTGACGGCAAAAGAGTATTACAAAGCCCGTGGATGGGTGGCTCATCACAACTCCGATATCTGGGGAATGACCAATGCCGTAGGAAATAAAGGGGATGGAGACCCTCAGTGGGCCAACTGGTATATGGGGGCCAACTGGCTGTCCCAACATCTGTGGGAACACTATGCATTTACAGGAGATAAAACCTTCCTGAAGAAAGAGGCTTATCCGGTGATGAAAGAAGCAGCGCTTTTCTGCTTCGATTGGCTGGTTGAAAAAGACGGTTATCTGATTACTTCTCCATCAAACTCTCCCGAGAATGTATTTGTGACCGATAAAAATGAGAAATATTCCATGACAGAGGGTTCTTACATGGATATTGAGATTATTCGTGACCTGTTTACCAACGTCATTGAAGCCTCGCAAGCATTGAATATGGATAAAGCTTTTCGTCAGCAGGTGATTGAGAAACGCAATAAGCTGTTGCCTTACAGAATCGGTTCGCGTGGACAATTGCAGGAATGGATGCGCGATTACAAAGAAGATGATCCTCACCACCGTCATACCTCGCATCTTTTTGGTTTACATCCGGGACGTGATATCAGTCCGCTGAAAACACCGGAGTTGGCCAAAGCGGCTAACCGCACATTTGAGCTGCGTGGGGATGGCGGTACCGGATGGAGCAAAGGCTGGAAAATCAATTTTGCTGCTCGTTTACTTGACGGTGACCATGCCTACAAAATGATTCGTGAAATCCTGAATTATGTCGATCCGGTACTAGGTGGCGCAGGCGGAACCTATCCGAACTTCTTCGATGCTCACCCGCCTTTCCAGATTGATGGTAATTTTGCCGCTACAGCCGGTATTTCCGAAATGCTGTTACAGAGTCATCTGGGCGAAATTCACTTGTTACCGGCATTACCTAAAGCGTGGCCGGCAGGAGAAATCAATGGATTGAAAGCCCGTGGTAATTTCGAAGTGGATATCGTATGGAATAATCATAAGTTGGAAAAAGCTACGGTGAAATCGATTAAAGGAAATCAATGTACAATCCGAACTGATGTTCCGGTTAAGATTGAAGGGGTGGTTTCCAAACAATCAATTGATGGTAGATATTTTCTGAATACTTTTAGCACTAAGCCGGGAGGAGTTTATGAGATTAAATTGGTGAATAATCAAAATTGATTTGATGTGATATTCATCATAACCTTCAGGATAGAGTACATATAAAGTTTCTGACAACATAAAGAAGCGGCTTTAAACACAGATTTAAAGTCGCTTTTTTATGCTGTTATGTTATACCTTAGGCCAGGGCCGTTAAGTTATTTCATTTTGACACATAATAAATAATCGTTGGTCTGTTCCGGGTTGGGATAAGGTTCATAATAGGAAACCTATAGGGAAGCATAATGATCCCATGCCATCCGGGATGTTTGTGGGTTTACATTATTTAACTATTTATGGATAGGGTTTTTAAACTGGATGATCGTTTAATTATTTACACATCGAAAGTAAAAGAAAAACATAGTTATATGCAATTGATTCGAGCAAAGAACTGTAAATGGAGGTTATTGTTATTATTGTTTTCTGTAATTATATTTCCATTAAAAGCGGTAGAATGGCAGTGGTCAGTACCGGTTGAAAAAGTCATATCAACTGAAACCAATGATCATCCAAGAGCGTTTTTGTGGATTCCTTCAGATTGTAAAAAGATCAGGGCAATAGTCGTGGGTCAACAAAATATGTTGGAAGAACCCATCTTTGAACATTCGGTTTTTCGTAAAACGATGTCGGAACTTGGATTTGCCATTATCTGGATTTCTCCCATGATGGATCTGACCTTTGATTTTTATAAGGGGGCCGGCGAAGCCTTCAATGAGACAATGGCTGATTTAGCAAAAGTTTCTGGTTGTAAGGAATTAGCATATGCTCCGATCGTTCCGATTGGGCATTCAGCACAGGCCAGTTATCCGTGGAATTTTGCAGCCTGGAATCCCGGCCGCACATTAGCAGTCCTCTCCATTCATGGTGATGCTCCGTTGACCAACCTAACCGGAAGTGGACGTCCCAACCCGGACTGGGAGAACCGTACTATCGAAGGTGTTCCCGGGTTAATGGTGGAGGGTGAATATGAATGGTGGGAAGACCGCGTGCAGCCGGCTCTGAATTACCGGGTGAAATATCCGAAAGCTCCGGTTTCATTTCTGGCTGATGCCGGACACGGACACTTTGACTGTTCGGATGAGATGGTGGGCTACCTGTGTCTTTTTCTGAGAAAAGCCTCAAAATATCGATTGCCAGCTAAGGCATCCATAAACAAGCCGGTTAGGCTGAAACCAATTGATCCGTCGAAGGGGTGGCTGGCTGATCGTTTTCGCCCGAATAAAATACCTCAGGCTGCTGCAGTTCCCTATAATGAATATAAGGGTGACACGAAAGATGCATTCTGGTATTTCGATCGGGAGATGGCGGAAGTGACGGAGAAATTTTATGCCCGGGAAAGAGCTAAAAAAGATCAGTATATCGGATTCACTCAGAATGGCAGATTATTGCCTTTCAATCCGAAAAATCATGCCAGGATTATTGGCAGGTTTGAACCGGAAGCAGATGGACTGACCTTTCATGTCGGTGCTGAATTTACCGATACTCTTCGGTCTGAGCTAAGTAATGAACATGCTAAGGGTAAACCTGTTATTAATCGTATATGTGGTCCGGTGGAGAAGGTTAACGATACAACTTTTACGGTAAGGTTCTACAATATGGGGCTGAATAACAAAAAGCGAACCGGTGATATCTGGCTAATGGCATCAAAAAAAGGCGATGAGAAATATAAAAGTACAGTACAGCAATTTACGATGCATTTCCCTTATCCGAACATGGAGGGGCAAGAGCAGAAAATATCATTTGATTCTATTCCGGATGTGAAATCAGGAACAAAATCTATCCGGTTAAATGCAAAATCGGATAGTGAAATGCCTGTCCGTTTTTATGTACAGGAAGGGCCGGCTATCCTGGATGGTGATATTTTGCGTTTTACTAAAATACCGCCCCGGGCAAAATTCCCGGTTAAAGTAACGGTTGTGGCCTGGCAGTATGGTCGTTCGGTTGAACCTAAAGTGAAGACGGCTGTGCCTGTGGTAAGGAGTTTTTATGTTGTCCGTTAGATAGATCGGTTTTAAGGTGATATTTGTTGAAATAATTGTTCCTTTGTTTGGGCCTTTCTTTATGCAACTTTTTTTAGACGGAAAATTTATTTATTTTTGTCTATCTATTTTAGCCTTGATTCGATGAGCCGTAAACATCCATTTATTTTCTTCTTCATTATACTATTATGGATTACATTCCACACTCTTCATGCAGAAATTCGTTTTAAAACGTTACCTGTATCGGATGGAAATGAATTAACCGAACTTAAATCACTGTATCGTGATTCTCTTGGGTTTGTATGGATGGGTAATGCAAGAGGCCTTACCCGATTTGATGGCCGTGAGAAAAAAACATATACTATTCCCGGTAGTATCAAATCATTTGTTTCGGATATTGATGAAATAGACCGATCCCGTTTGCTGGTTTGTTCTTCAAAAGGTGTTTACGAGTTTGATAGAAATACGGGCGATTTTCTTCACTTAGTCCGGTATAAAGATTCATTAGCTTTTTGTGCACTGGATGTTTCACAGGATAAATCAGTATATTACATTGCTTCTAATCGATGGTTTGATATTTATAATACCCACTCCCGGTCTCTGAAACGATATCTGATTACCCGCAATGGGGAGGCGGTACGAATTCTATATGTAAGCAGAGGTAGCGACAATAATATCTGGATGGGTACCACAAAAGGCGTCTGTCGGTATAATTACACAAACAGGAAATTTGATTTTGTTAAATCCTGTGGCAGTGAGATTGTAAACCAGATTTATTTTGAAAAGGAACTCGTTCTGATTGGTACAGAAAATGGTTTGTTGGTTTATAATTTCCGAAACGGAAGCTGTAATCCCCTACCTGAATTCAACAATCGGATTATATCCTCTTTAGCCAAAGGTAAACAAGGATTGGTATATGTGGGAACCAATGGGTTCGGAGTTGCGTTGCTGGATTTGAAATCAATGAAAATCAGGGAATGGTTTACCCATAATAACAAAGGCGATTTATCACTATCAACCAACTCGATTTATTCATTGCTTTATGACCGGGATAATATTCTATGGATAGGCACTCATTCAGCCGGATTATGTTTTACACAAAACTATCAAAAAAAGTTCTCTGTTTATACCTTTGGTGGAGATCAGTTATTGCAGAAACAGACATCCCGTTCGCTCTGTTTATATAAAGGCACCAAACTGGTCGGAACCCGTGATGGCCTGATTGTGTCAGATCCTTCCGGCAAAAGTACGCTATACACTGCAGGTATTGACAGAGAAGGGTTACGTTCCAATATTATTTTAAGTATTTCACCGTACTATGGTCATGAAGGCAGTTTTCTGATCTCTACCTTTGGAGGAGGTGTCTCTGTTTTTAATCTGTCAACCAGAAAGTTTTCTGCATTTATCAACCGAGAACCATTGCTTTACGGAAAGATATATGGCGCATCAAAAGATCCGGATGGATTTATATGGATTTCAACCCTTGGTGGAGTCGTAAAATGTAGTATCCAGGGTACTCCCCGTATTGAGAAAATCATTAGTGGGGAAAATATTTTGAAATCAAATACGTTTATGTCTTCTTATTGTGACAGGTTAGGCAGAGTTTGGCTGGGTTGCGATAAAGGATTGGCTATTTTTGATTCAAAGCAAGAGCAGTTTATTCGTCCGGATTATTTTTTGTCTTTGACTAAAGGACAGGTAGTTTCATTTTTGGGAGAAGAAAATGGAGATGTATGGGTCTGTGTTACAGATGAAGGACTATTTAGGTTTGACCGGAATCTTACATTAAGAGCCCATTACACTGTAAAAGACGGATTACCCGATAATTCAGTTGTCGGTGTTCGGAAAGATCAGAGAGGTGATTTGTGGATTTCCACAAAAAATGGATTTGCCAGGTTTTCAAAAGGCAGGTTCAGAGTGTTTTCGTTATTGGATGGGTTACCCGGACTATTCTTCCTGCAATCAGCAGATGGTCAGGATGATTTGGGTAATTTGTGGTTTGGAGGCGAAAATGGACTAATGTATTTTAATCCGTTGCAGATACACGAAAACCCGATAGCTCCTGAAACTGTAATATCAAATGTACTCATAAAAAACAAAGAGGTAGTACCGGTCTTAAGCAATGATTTTTCGGGAAAATATAATCCTGTTATTGTGAAAGGTCGAGTCAATAGTCTGAAAATCAATTTTGCAGCACTTAGTTATTTTAATCCGGAGGATAACCAGTTCCGTTTTATGCTGAAAGGCTATGATAAGGAATGGAGAAGCTCCGGGAATGTAAATAATGTGGAATATAACAATCTTCCGGCAGGAGATTATCAGCTTGTGGTATATGGATCCAATAATGATGGGGTCTGGTCAAAAGTACCGGCACTATTACCGGTAGTCGTCAGTTATTACTTCTACCAGACGGTGTGGTTTATTGTCCTTTGTATCCTGATTGTGGTTTCTTTGTTGTACTGGATATTTATATATTACTTTAAGCGGACCGCCATTAAAATCAAGAACCAGATTCTGTCATCTCTGCCAACTAAAGAACCTGTTAAACTGAAGTTCAGTGAAGATAAAAGTAAGGAAATATTAGATGTGGTCCGTAAGTATATGGAAGAACAAAAGCCATATTTAAATGTTAATCTGAAATTATCTGATGTGGCAGAAGCGACTCAGTTGCAACAGAATGAAATTTCGCATGCTATAAACCAGTTTCAGGGACAAAGTTTTGCCGATTATATTAATAGCTATCGTGTCAATGAGCTGATATCCCGTATGCAAAATGAAAAAGATTCCAACCTGAAAATAACCGGCATTGCCTACGATTGCGGATTTTTCTCAAAAGCATCTTTCTATCGTGCATTTAAGAAAGCAATCGGAATGACTCCCGGGGAATATTTTAAAGGCGTAAATTCCGACGAGTAATTTAACAGGCAGATACATAGAAGAACCGAACTTCATTTTTTTTCCACGAACAACAGATTCATAAACCTGCAATCTGATGTACGTGGTTTTTTTTTATCACATCTCTCCTCAGATTCCTTTACAGCAGTTTTCTTTCTGATTATCCAAATTATTCCTACAGATTGTAGCCCGTTCTGTTATTACAGAACCCCGTTATAGTGGTTGGTGGTTTAATGTGTTGTATATAGGTTTATATCTGTTTATGGGCGGTAGTGGTGAAATGGTCGCAAAATGCATATTGAGACCATCTTTCGTATTACTTACGGTGCAATTCGGAGATTCGTAGAGTATTTTTGTGCAGTTTGAGTAATTCGATCTTATTCTGCTCAGATCATGTTTTTATTGTAGTAAAACCATGTAATCCCTTCTCAGAAGTACTATATTCTTATTGTGAAACGCACTCGAATGTAGTCTTGATTCTTTTAATATTCAGTGATGCTATGAAGCGTGACTTATATAGATTACGGTTGTTATTATAGACCATTTTATATTGAAATTAATTCTATATCAAAATCCATAATGCATGAAAATTAAATTTAACTATCGACGGTTATTGTTTAGCCGTTTAACCCGCAGGGCAAAACTAATCTTGCTGTTTTGCCAGGTGATGTCCCTGACTGCACTTGCAGGTCCGGGTGTGACGGAGCAAACAGTAGTGCAAGAGACATCTCAACAAAAGCCTATATTGGTCAATGGCATTGTTGTAGATAATCAGGGCGAACCCTTAATAGGAGTAAATGTAATCATTAAAGGTACCGGTAAGGGTACTTTAACTGATGTGAATGGTAAATTCAGTCTGAATGTTCCTAACGAAAATGTTACGTTAAATTTCTCTTATATCGGATTTACATCAAAGAGTAAAGTTGTTGGAAAAGACCGGATTCTGAAAATTGTTTTGAGCTCAGATAATAAGCTTATGGACGAGGTTGTGGTTGTTGGATATGGTACGGCAAAAAGGAGAGACCTGACCGGATCTGTTGGTCGTGTTGATATCGAAGAATTGCAGAAAGCTCCTGTAAAGTCGCTTGATGATGCTCTTGCAGGACGTGTAGCCGGTGTGCAGGTAACTTCGGGGGATGGCCAACCGGGAGCTAATGCCGAGATTATTGTTCGTGGAGTTGGTTCGGTAACTCAATCATCGGCTCCTTTGTATGTAATTGATGGGTTTCCCCAGGAAAGTGCCAATTTCAACTCAATCAATCCGAGTGATATTGAATCTATTGAGGTTTTGAAAGATGCTTCCTCTACGGCTATTTATGGTGCACGTGGTTCAAATGGCGTAATTCTGATAACTACCAAGCGGGGAAAAACAGAGAAACCAACTATAACTTATAATGGTTATATGGGTGCTCAGTCTCCCGTGAAAAAGATGTCATTATTGGATAGTTATGAATTTGCACGGCTTGAGAATGATATCACACCGGGATATGCAAATGCTAACTATTTTGTTAATGGCCTGACTCTTGAAGATTATAAGTCGATCAGGGGAATCGACTGGCAAAGCAAGGTGTTGAGAGATGCCCCTCTATTTCAGAATCACTCTCTTTCTGTTGCCGGAAAGACTAATAAAACAGCATATACAGTATCCGGATCATACACAGATCAGGATGGATTGGTTATCAAAACCGGATTTGAACGTTATCAGGGTCGTTTTACTTTGGATGTGGATGCGACAGACAAGCTTAAACTCGGAGTGAATATTAATTACTCAAAAGCTATAACAACAGGGCAGGCCGGTAATGCATCGCAGGGGACCTATTTTACTTTTATGTCCAACTTATGGAGCTACAGACCTTTGTTAAGCGGAGGTGTATCGGATGATACCTATGACAATTTTATTGAGAACGAGCTGATGGATGATGAGGCTACGTCTACTCAACTAAATCCATACATCGCGACAATTAATGCCAACGTGGTTAATACGAATACCTCATTAACCCCCAATGGTTATCTGCAATATAAACTTTCAAAAAGTCTGACCCTGCGCTCAACAATCGGGTTATCATTAACTGATGCATTGAATGAAACATTTAATAATTCAAAAACATTTGATGGTAATCCCTATACAGGATTTGGGAAAACCTATGGTGTGAACGGTAGCCGCAATGTATCAAATAACTACAGTTTACTGAATGAAAATACACTGACCTATAACAAAAAGTTCAATAAAGATAATGTGTTTAATACGGTGGTGGGATTTACCAATCAACAAAATACCACGAAATCATATTATTACAGGGTAGCGCAAATTCCACTTGAATCAATGGGTCTTGACGGTATGGGATTAGGAACACCATTTTCGACAACATCCTATTCTTCGTTGAGTCGTATGGAATCATTTCTGGGGCGTGTAAATTATACATTAAAAGACAGATACCTTTTTACCGCTTCGATGCGTGCAGATGGTAGTTCTAAGTTTGCCCCCGGAAACCGATGGGGATATTTCCCTTCCGGCGCTTTTGCCTGGAGAATCAATCAGGAGAAATTCCTGAAGAATGTTTCTCAGATAGACAATGCCAAATTACGACTTTCTTATGGTGCTACAGGAAATAACAGGGTTGATGATTTTGCTTATATGACAACCGTATCAATGACGAATTCATCTTCAACTTATTCTTCCAGTTTTGTACCGTTTAATAATGTGAATAATAACCTTATCCAAATCAATAATTTGCTGGGAAATAAGAATCTTAAATGGGAGACCGGTTTACAGACAGATGTAGGTCTGGATCTGTCACTTTTTAAAAGCAGATTGAATCTTGAACTCGATTATTATAACCGAACGACTAAAAATTTGTTGATTAAATCAACCATGCCGGCATTTACCGGTTTTTCAAATGGATGGTTGAATGTAGGAGAGGTAGCTAATTCGGGCTTTGAATTTTCAATTAATACCGTAAATATAAAGAATAAAACATTTACCTGGACTTCGAGCTTCAATATAACCTTTAATAAGAATAAACTGGTTTCATTGAACTCAGGCTTGAATCAAATGACATCGACAATGTCATTGAACGGACGTTCTTCTATTGTACCAACATATATTAGTGTTGTCGGAAAACCTGTCGGTATGATTTACGGCTGGATTTCAGATGGTATTTATCAACAAAGCGATTTTTACCGTGTACAGAACGGTGCTACCGGATACCTCTGGATGCTGAAAGAAGGAGTTCCATATCCAAAAGCATCACTGAAGAACTCGATTACGTCAATAGGAACAGTTGATAAATCAGTTCAGCCCGGGGATTATAAGTATAAAGATTTAAACGGTGATGGAGTCATCGATGTCAATGATGCAACGGTGATCGGAAATCCATATCCGATTCATTTTGGTGGTTTAACCAATACATTTTCTTACAAAAACTTTGATCTGAGTGTATTCCTGCAATGGTCGTATGGGAATGATATTATAAATGCGAACCGCGTATTCTTTGAAGGCACCTGGTCTGGACAATCTTCAGCAACTACAGGTAATACAGGAATGATCCTGGCCAACCAATTTGCTACCTATGCCAATCGTTGGACATTGACAAATCCAAGTAATTTGTATGCCCGGGTTGACGGAGCGGCAGAAACCTCCCGGTTTACCTCTTCCAGAGTTGTCGAAGACGGTTCGTATTTACGCTTAAAAACGATACAGCTTTCGTATAGAATTCCGGAAAAGTATATCAAGCTGTTAGGCCTGTCAAGTGCCCGTTTCTATATATCGGGACAGAACCTGCTAACTCTTACCGGATATTCAGGAATTGACCCTGAGGTAACAACAGCCAAAGCAGGAAATATGTACACTACCGGTCTGGACCTGTCACCCTATCCACGAACTAAGGTGATCACTTTCGGAACCACAATAACACTTTAATCTAAAAGATATTATGAGCATGAAGAAGCTAATAGTATTACTCGCAATTATAGGTTTAGTTTTTACATCCTGTCAGGACTTCCTTGACACTAAACCGACCGGATCGTTGACAGAAACATCCGGATATTCATCTACAGCATTGGTTAAGGCGGCTGTGGCCAATATATATTACGGACTTCGCTATACTAACGGCTATGGCCAGTATTATAGTGCTTATATGAACGTTTCAACCGATGAGAGTTTCTTTTACAGTAATGCGACGTCTTTCCCTTATGGGGGGTATTTTAACCGTCCGGATGACGGAACCCAGATCAGAGGATTCTGGACTGATATTTACAAATCAGTCAATTCCGCAAACATGCTGTTGAAGAATATCGATGCTTCAGCGTCAGGTTATGTAGATTCAACGACAATTGTAAAAGCAAAAGGAGAGACTCTGTTTTTAAGAGGTTATTATTACTTCTTATTAACGCAATGGTTTGGAGATGTGCCTTTATTTACTACTCCGATTACCAATCCACAGGATGTTTTGGTAAAACGAACTCCGCAAAAAGAGGTTTATGACCAGATCATATCGGACTTGATTCAGGCAGAATCCGTGTTGAAAGGCCAGGACTATGCGACATTAGGATATACCGACCGTGTGACTCAGGATGGTATTCAGGGGATTTTAGCGAGGGTGTTTTTGTATGCAGCCGGCGAACCGGTAAAAGGTACCAATAATTATACTCAGGCTGAATGTTATCATCAGGCGGCTGTTTGGGCCAGTAAGGTGATAAAAACCGGTACCCATTATCTGGAACAGGATGGTAACAATGGTGGCGTTGCCGGTGCCGGTTATCAGAGTATCTTCAAAAAAGAATGTACAGACCAGTATAGTCCGGAGTGTATCTGGGAGGTTGGTTACAGCCAGGCAGGAACAGGTACGGTTTCGCCATCAGGAGGAATCGGCGTATATTGTGGAATTAACCACTCTTATCTGATTGATGCTATAAATTACGATGGATATTGCGAAAATAAAGTGAAACTTCATTCGCGTTTGTATCTGTCCTATGAACCCGGTGACTATAGACGCGATTGGAACTGTGCCGGTTTTACGTATAAAAATAGTGGTTATAATACCAATGCGGCAAATTATTATAACGACGCAAAAGTGCCTTTAGCTTATACTTTTCAATGGTCCCGAAGTCCGGGTAAATGGAGAAGAGAGTATGAGTCATCAACTACCCGTATCGTAAAAACTTCAAATGGGACAAACTTCCCGATATTGCGTTATGCGGATGTCCTGCTGATGTATGCGGAAGCATTGAATGAAATAGACAGTACCACAGTAAATGGATGTTCACTGGATAAAGTCGGTGCCATTAATGCTGTCAGAGCCAGATCAATCAGTTCAACATCAGTCATAGACTATATCACCTGGACACAGGGAACCGGATATACCTCAGATCCTGTAATCACAGTTTCAGGTGGCGGTGGATCCGGAGCTGTCGTTTCGGTTGCCAGTACGTATAAATATAGCACTCCTACCTCAAGAACTATTGATTGCCTGCTGACCGCACAGGGTAGCGGATATACGAGTGCGCCTACTATTACGATTGGAAATGCATGGACAGCAAGTACCACGTACACAGTAGGAACTCAATTGTCTGCAGCAAACGGAAAATTGTACACAGTAACTACTGCCGGAACCACAGGGACTGCGACTCCTACACATACATCCGGTACTGCAACTAACGGTACAGCAGTCCTTACATACGCAGGAACAGCTACAAGAGCAACGGCCGTATTAAGTGCGACACCTTCTCCTGTGTTATCTTCATCGGTGGTAAATGATAAAGTCAAATTCCGCGCTGCAGTGATGATGGAGCGTTACCATGAACTGTGCTTCGAGGCGTTGCGTCAGCAGGATTTGCGTCGCTGGGGTGTTTTGATTTCTACGGTTCAGGATCTTAAAAATGACCTCAATGGAACTTATAAAACCACCTTTAATCAAGTTGTAAATCAGGATCCTACAGCTGCTGTTCCTTCATTTGTCAATATTTCGCAACCATTTATCAGGACCCTCAGGGCTTATGCCAATGAGATAACAACCTCAGGTGCGATTGATGTGCCGATGACTCCGGTAAACAATATTGGCGCAAAAGATCTTTACTGGCCTATTCCGGCAACAGAAATCGCATTAGATTATATGTTGACTCAGAATTCAGGTTATTAATCCGAAAAATCAGAACTTACAGTTATGAAAAAAATATTATTCATATTATTAGTTGCAATTGGAATGGCCTCTTGCAATACAGTGGAAGTCGAAACGGCATCTGCTTTCAAGGTCTCGATTGGAGCCCTGCCTTCACAGGATGATATGATGGTGGGAGATACTGTCGTGATTAAAAAAGGGGAGAGCCTTACATTTAATTTAGAAAGATGTCCCGATTATATTACGTTCTACTCAGGAGAATTGCATGCCAATTATGCATATGCAGGTATGTCACAGCGTAATTCAGACTCAAGTCTGGTATCCTTCTCTACCGCGATAGCATCGGGAAACCAGGGAGCATTGTCACTCCTGGCATCGAACGATTTTTCCGGGACAATGGATTCTGAGAATATTGCTAAAGCAAACTGGATTGTTGTTCCGAAGACTAGATTTGCGACCTCTTCTGCTTTCGATTCAGTGAAAAATATTCGCATAGATAACATTCCTGGGATAGATAAGAATAAACCGGTTTATCTCGCTTTCCGTTTCGCATCTGATACGGCCAAAACATCGTCCGTATTACCCAGAAGCTGGACAATTAACTGGTTTACGTTCAAGAATTATTTTTCAACGCCCAACCTTGCCTGCCTCGGGATCAATATGCCTGACACAGTATATACGCTAGCCAGTGACTTCCGAACAGGAGGTTTCCAACAGGCAAGCTTGAAGAATAACCTGAACTATTGGTATTATACCAATACGAAGTACACATTTACCCTTAATTCAAACACAGTGGGAGCATTACCGGATGAGGATTGGGTGATATCAAGAGCTTTGGATATGAGAAATGTATGGCCTGATTATGGTACCTATCTGAAGAGTATGAATGATCAGTCAGATCTTACTACTTATTCTTACAAGTATGCCAGGGCAGGGGTATATGTTGCCACATTTGTTGGTATGAATGCCAACTATAATGGAACTTCTAAAGTAATTCGCCAGATTCCGGTTAAAGTCGTTAATCCGTAATTATATATTAGTAGTTTCTGTTAAGTATAACTTGTTTGAAATAAATTAATTAAGATGCGATGAAAAAACAATTATTAAATTCAATTATAACAGCCTTCGCACTTCTTTCCATGGGCTTGGTGCAGAGCTGTAAAAATGTAGACGAAGAAAACCGTTACACGGACTACGGTACTTCGGTTTTTCAGGCGGATGCAGATGCTATGCAGGCTGGTCTGGATGTATCGTCAGCAACAGGAGCTCCTGAATTAGTATTGGCCCGGGCAACATTTTTTGCGACCCTTGATAATAATTCAAAGGTGTTCACGATTAAACAGAGATATATTAATCTCCCAACAGGCGCCACGAAAACTCAGATGTATGCGCCAGCTGATTCAGGAGTATTTATATCCGCACAATCCATGTGGGACTTAAATAGCTCGATGGGAGGTACTATCATAACAGGTAGTGCAAATTATTACCGTATGGAGTCGTCTATGTTGCGTGATTATGAAGAGGCATTCCTCAGACAGGGCAAATGTTATATTACGATGACTTCCAGTAACTATATTCCATCCTCGGGTGCTCTAGCGGGAACGACTATCGCTCTTTCCGGAGCCCATACCATGAATGTCAACGGTGTTTCTGTATCCGGTTATGGTGTGGTTAGAGGACAGATTGAGTGTGTAAAAACATTTTTCAAAGACAAACCGACCTGTTATTATAAGCCGGTAACACAAAATGATAGTGTGACAACTCAGCAGAATGTTTCCGTTAGCGGTAATCTTGCATTAAACGATTTCCCTTCAAATAGTTTATCCGGTAGTAATATTACAACTCAGATTGTTAACAGATGGGTATATGTACCATACTTCTCCTTCTCTAGTCTCTGTAGTTACCCGTTTTCAGAATGATGTTTTTATTTATTACTATTTTGGTGGAAGCTTTCCTGCTCATGGGACTGTTAATGTCAATACAGACGGAACATTTACCTATACACCTGCGACAGGATTTATCGGAACAGACTACTTTATGTATCGTATTATTGATGCCAATGGTAAAAAGTCTCAGCTTGCTTACGTGAAAGTAGTGGTTGGATCTGCTATTTGATTTCTTAGCAAGTGATTTTCAGATTTGGCAAGAAGCTTAATAAATTGTGTGGACTGGGTTCTGTAATCTAACAGGGCTCAGTTCATTTTTATGTTCGAAAACATAAAGAAAAGATATTATGGACAGTTTAAGAACCTGTTCTTAATGGTGATCGGTATTTATGATGCTATACAGTAGAATATTAGGAAAGCGACTCTGCCATTTTATGGCGGAGTCGCTTTGTTTTTGGGAGTATCAGGTCAAAATGATGGCCTTTTATCTGAAAAAGATGTTGCTGTGTAAGTGTTTGATATATAGTGTGTAGTGTCTTGGTTGATACCTTGTTTCTCATATAAATAGTCGCAAAATGGGAAATGAGACCACTTGCCGGATTTATTTAGACCTCTTTTTTTTCTTGTATAATACATTTGTAATGAAGTTTATTTTCTAATCTGAAAACCATTAATAAAAACCGGAATAGAGAAGTTGGATTTTCTATGAAGGTCCATCCTTCTCCATAATAAATATTGATAATAATACTTTTATTGATAACTTAAATTGAACAATTATGAAAATGAGAATTTCTACTTTTCTGGTTGCTTGTACGGCTTTTTCTGGGTCTGAGCACCAATGTGTTTGCACAAGCTTCCGGTGAGTATATCGCAATCGCAGATGGTGATTATAACACAGTTGCTACCTGGGGGATTTCTGATGGGGCCGGTGGTACTACGCCTGCAACGGTAGTACCAGCATTAACGAATAATGTCTGGATTCCTGCCGGGAAATCAGTAACCATTGCAACAACACCTCAGGCACTTGCCAAGAATCTGCATGTTTTGGGAACTTTGACAATTGGAGTTGCCGGTACTTACACCAGCCCGCTCAAACGATGAAAATCAATGAGAATCTGTATATCGAAAGCACAGGTGTATTTACGGCAACAACACCTAATGCCGTACGGTAAGTTCGGTTACTATTGGTAGTGGTGTCAACTCAGCATCTTCAACCTGTACGATTCAGGTGGATGGCCAGTTCGGGTCATCATCTGCAACGACTACTGTGGGAAGCGGTATCCGCTTGTTCTGTGACGCCGGATATACAACCCTGGTTACCGGGACAGGAAAGTTTAATATTGCGAGATTCCAAATCGTATCAGGAAATGCACGTACTCAGAATATTGTCATCGATATGGATGCCGCTATCTTGAATAATGCCAGTGCAAATACGACCTTAAGCCTGATAAACGGGACTAATGGCACGGTAGCTAAAACACTCACTATTAATGCTGGAAAAACGGTAACGTTCTCAAATAGCGGCAATGCGTTGCTGCATGGACAAACCGGCACGGCTTATCCTTCCGGTACAAGGCGGTAATATTAACCTACGATATCCAGGGTACATTGAATACCGGTACCGGTGGCGGATTGTGGTTGAATACGACTTCGAACACTTCCAGTACTACTCAGACAGTTACTCTTAGACTAGGTGCAAACCGGCAAATTAATCTTAGGCGCGAAAGTAAATACAGATGTGAATCAAACAGCAACACAATCGATAGTATACGACTTTGCTGCCGGCTCCACGGTTGAGTATAGTGGAGCTACTGCAATGGTATTTTCCGGGACAAACCAGAGATATATGAATAACTTTTCTAATCTTATAATGAATAGTACAGGCGGATTGACTATTCCGGTGGCTACAACAGCAAATAATCTGACATTGACTGCTGGTAATATTTCTCTGGGAGCAAATAATCTGACTGTTTCAGGAGCAATCGCAGGAGGCTCGTCATCAAGTTATATCGTTACAGATGGTACAGGGGTAGTAAGTGCTCCAACTGCTGCTTCTGCAACAACAATTTTCCCTATCGGTCCTTCTACAACAGCTTTTGCTCCCGCTTCTGTGAATCCTGCCTCGGCGACAACTTTTACTGCCAGTGTAAGTGCGACACATGCAGGAACTGCTCCTAATGGTTATATCTTCAATGCAGAAGAATGGAAACTGACACCGACAGCAGCTTCATCAACAGTTGTATCTTTGACTCCTTCTGTTGCGACCTATAATAGTGGCATTGCCCTGTTCCATTGGAATGGCTCATCTTATAATGCTCTTGCAGGTAGTTCGTACAATAACGGTTCTTATACCGCAACTACGAGCGATTTTGCCAATTCATTTACTACAGGAGGTACTGGTACGGACCACATCTGTTGCGATGGATAAAAAAGATAATGCTACAGTCTATGCTGTGGATGGCAAGGTGATTGTTGCTAATGCGAATGTAGGTGATGTAATAACTGTCTATACAGTAAGTGGAAGTAAAGTTTACCGTTCTACACTGTTTCTGCTAGCCAAATGTCTATCGACCTTCCAAATGGTTTGTACATTGTAAAAGCAGGTGCTGGATCTGTAAAAGTGCTTGTGAGATAATTGGTTAGGTGTGTGGCGTCTTAGAGTAACCGGGGAATTCGTTTCGTTTTCCTCCGGTCTCTTTTTTCGGCATGTCGGGATTTACTTTATCTAATTGACCTTATCTATACATGACAACAAAAGTATTACGTAGAAATACGATTCTCTTTTTTCTATTGCTTATCTCTTTTCACGCAGTTTCCCGCAACTTTGTACATCCCGGCATTTCACATAAACGTTCCGACCTGGAGCGGATGAAGTATATGGTGCAGTCGGGTAAAGAACCGTGGGCAACCTCCTTTGCCAAATTACAAAGCCAGCAGCTATGCTAAATATACCTACACGGTGCAGTGGAAAACCGATTCGGTTCGTGTGGTGGAAGGATGGTCGTCCAATTACGAGAAGTTTAAATATGATGCGTTGGCTGCTTACTACAACTCATTGATGTGGTACATTACCGGAGATGTTCGTCATGCCCAGAAGTGCGTCCAGATCTTTAATGCCATGGAGAATATCCGCAGTATTGTGACCAGCACTCAAAGCCTCGGAGCCGGTCGGGTAATATGGAAAACTGCTGGAAGGTGCGGAAAATCATTAAAAGCACCTATTCCGGATGGCAACAGTCCGATATTGACGCTTTTAAAGCTATGCTTGGTTTCCCCCGGATATTCAACTTCAGTATCACATAGCTCTGATACCGAACATTCGTTTTTATTGGGCCATGTGTAATGGCGATTATGGTCGTCATGGCAACCAGGGATTGTTTGGTATGAGAGGTATTATGGCAATGGGGATTTTCATGGACAATGAAATCATGTTTGACCGGGCATTGCGCTATATAAAAGGGCAGACTCATCGTTTGGATGATTTGCCCTATGTGTCTGGGCCGACAATTGTAAGTTCGTCACCGACAGCAACGAACAGTTATTTTGATACCTATACCATGAGTTCTCCCTATGTCCAATCTACTATAGAGGATTATGGATATAACGAGGTAATTCCAAATTATATATGGGAAAATGGTCAGAGCCAGGAGTCTTCCCCGTGACCAAAGTCATGCCTTATTGGGAGTATCCATCATCAATACGATGTGTGAGATGGCCTGGAACCAGGGTGAGGATATGCTATAGCTTTTTGAATTACAGGCCTTTGTTGGGTCTTGAGTTCTATAACCGATATAACGTCTCTTACAATTTTACATTTGCAGACCAACTGACCCCTTGGGAACCTACAGCCTCCTCAGGTGAGTTTATACAAAGAAGAGATCGAAGCGGTCGATGGTTTTCAAAGGCGATGAATCCCTATTCCGAAAGCGACTTTGTGAATGTGACCCGGGGAACGTTTGTTACTTCCGGAAATGCTCCCGTTTGGGAAATGGTACTAGGGCATTATAAATCAAGATTGAATTTAGCTCAATCACAATACAAATGGACGGTAAGATGCGATAGTATTTCCCGAAAAAATTACGGTTATGAGCCAGCAGGGATTTCAGGTAGATCATCCGGGATATCGGAGGATTAACTTTCCATCGCGTAGATAATTGTCCCGGCGATCCTTGTACTTTTGTCAACAGACAGCCGGTTATGGACTCCATATTCTACCCGGTACGGTGGGAAGCCGAAGACTTTGACTTCTTTACCGCTCAGGGACAGAACCGGACTTTTTATGAATTGTCGGGAACGAAAATCGCAAATGATTACCGTCCGGATAGTGCTGTGACTGTAAAAAGTTGTTCTGCCGGAGGATATAAAGTCAGTGATATGGTGGCTGGTGAATGGCTTGCTTACACTGTTTACCTCCCCACAACTCAGAAATACGCTATAAAGGTTAATTACACAGCACCTTTGGCCGGAACTAAACTGAAGGTTGCATTGGGTGGAGTGGATAAAACATCCGAAGTTTCATTACCGGCAACAGATTCTGGAGTTTGGGCGGATTACACGTTGAATAATCAGGCTAGCCTTGTATCCGGGATTCAGGATTTACGCGTTTATGTATCCGGCGTTTCAAATAATCTGGAGTTGAATTCTATTTCTGTTTTGTCAGAAACAACAGCGGTCAATGTGGCAAAAGAAAATACCCCTTACTCCGTTTATGTAACAGATGGCCGGCTACATGTAAAGGGGGATTCTGCCCGATGATAAACTGACTGTTTATAGTATAAACGGAACGCTCATAGCTTCAATAACGGCACTGTCTGATGATGTGTCATTGGCATTGCCCCAAAGGATTATATACTATTGAAAATACAATCCGAAGGTGTTTCCCAGAGGATTAAAGTGGCATTTGCAGGAGCCTCTTTTGCATATTGATTAAAACCCTTAATAACCCAATTTAGACGTGAAACGATCAGCATTCATTTATCGTTGCCAGAGAATCAATATATTGTTGATTCTGGCTGTTTTGCCGTTAATTTACGATGGCGCAGCGCAAGTTTGTACACCCCCGGTATTTCCCATAAATTATCTGACCTGGATCGCGATGAAAGATATGGTCAACGCCGGAGTTGATCCCTGGAAAACCACTTTTGCCCGGTTACAGGAAAATAAATACGCCAGCTACAATTACAAAGTAATGGGTGACAGCTCCAGAACAGAGTTGATTACTACTACCGGCGACTACAACAAATTGAAGTTTGACGGACTTGCTGCATATTACAAACTCCCTGATGTGGTACATTACCGGTGATAAACGTCATGCGGAAAAAGCCATTCAGGTATTCAAAGCCTGGTCCAATCTTAAGCGAATGAAAACGGAGGTACGGATTGTCTTGATGCCGGTCGCGTGATCTGGAAAATAGTGGAAGCGGCAGAGATTATCAAAAGTACCTATCCCGGTTGGAAGAAAGAGGATATTGACAGGTTTAAGGCCATGATTGTCTATCCCGGATATTCCAACAAGGAAGTTCCCACGCAGGGCGATTAAGAATGGCGATGTGACTTTCTATTGGTACATGTATAATGGCGATGCTCAGCGTCACGGCAATCAGGGATTGTTTGGATATCGCGGGGTGATGGCTATGGGGATCTTCCTGGATAACGAAATTATGTATGATCGTGCGCTTCGTGCCCTGAAAGGATTGTCACATCGGGCAGATGACTTGCCTTATCGGCCGGTCCTCCGGTAACTACGACTACGCCACAGCCCTCTTCGAACGCTTATTTTGACGAATACAAAATCACCGCACCATTTGCTGCGGACAAAAAGATAGAGGATTATGGGTATAATGAAGCAATTAAAAATTTTATCTGGGAAAACGGACAAGGGGAGGAGACTTCACGTGACCAGGGGCACGCTGTTTTAGGTGTGTCGATAATTCTTACCCTTTGCGAGATGGCCTGGAATCAGGGCGACGATATTTATAGTTTCCTCAATACACAGACCGCTGAAAGGAATGGAATATGCCTTGCGGTATAACCTTTCCTTCAAATATTCTTTTCCGGATCAGCCTAATCCGTGGGAACCGACTATACAATCGGGCGAGTTTATCCAACGAAAAGACCGCAGTGGACGCTGGTTGTCCAAGCACCGAATCCTTATAACGGAACA
>CAXXPA010000019.1:0-52419 GCA_963662365.2 Bacteroidales bacterium | reverse complement strand
TTAGGATATACCTGGATATCATCGAACCAAACCGGAGAACCGGCACACAATTGTAATGCACCTACCATGCCGTTCCAGTTCCCCTGGGTGTGATCGGTTACACTGTGTGAGTTTTGACCTACATCAATATCCTTCATCCGGTTGTCAATACGCACTGTGATGCGATGCTTTCCGGGTTTAATTGCAGATGTAATATCAAACACATGCGGAACAGTCAGTGAATTCTGAGAACCGACTTCCACATTATCCACCCAAACACGGGTAATAAAGTGAGGTCGTTCAAGGAAAAGTACCACTCTTTCGCCTTTCCATGAAGTTGGAATCACAACATCCTTCTGATACCAGGCTAATCCGACATAGTGTTTCAGTTGCGTCAACCAGAAAGGCATTTTAATATTTCCGGGTTTACGGTATTTCTCCATTCTGGGATTAAAATACCATGAACTGTCATAAATACTTCCGGTAAATTTCGTTTTCAGGTCAATATCAAACCCTTTCAGATTCTCGACCATTGAACCGGGCAGTTTGATGGAGTCATTCAGTTTTTTGGAGAACCATTTCTCTGAAACTCCCTGATCGTTTTGATCCATAGAAAATGCCCATTTCCCTCTCAGGTCTATGACTTTATTATTTTTATTCGAAAAAAGATGTATGGAAAAAATCCAAAGGACAATCAGCAAAACTGTTGATTTTCTCATATTCGTTAATTTGTTTTATGGTAAAACAGTGTTTTTCTTGCTATTCCAGCTGTTAGTTCGGACTTCCGGTTTGCAAAAAAGTTTAATGCAACCAGAAAGTAAACTATGAATCCTCTTAATGTTCAACAGACCGGAGATAAAAATCCCTAATGATGTTTGTAAAGCTTAACGACATTACAAACTTTCAGTTCTGATCAACCCTATTTTGGATAATGCAAAAGAACAACGATTCATCCTCTTGTAAAATGGAAAAACGTACATAATGCTTAATTATAATCCATCGGGATTTTTTTTGTACATATTTACATATACCCTTTACCTGGACTAATTAATCATATGCCCATATTATCTGACAATTAACACCTGTAGACTTGATATAAATCGATTATATTTGCATCGTCAATTGCCCCTTAAATCTTAATACTATACGGAAAATGCGTTTGATAAGTTACATTAAGTTATCCCTCGTTATTATATTATTTCCTATTCTCGCATTTGCGGAAGGTCAACCCACCATCGAACGTCTGACCACAAACGATGGTTTGTCGCACAATACAATCCGGGATTTGATCAAAGACAATACCGGATTCCTATGGTGCGCCACCCTGAACGGATTAGATAGATTCGACGGTGTGAAAATAAAAAGCTTCAAACCGGAAGCCGGAAATACCTCTTCTCTATCAAGTGGCAAACTCAAAGAATTATTTTTGGATAGTTATGGACACATCTGGATCAGAACTTATGCGGATCTATTCCATTGTTACGATCCCCGGAAAGAAAAATTCATTCCTATCTTTGAAAATAAAACACAACGTACCACTAAGTTCAATCTCTTTTACGAAGATCATCAACATAATATCTGGTTGGGAAGTTCTAATTCGGGATGCGTAAAAGTTTCATTTGGAAGAGACAATGTTGAAACGAAATTATACTCAGCCAGCCAACAGGTTAATCACATTCCTTCAGATAAGGTTTATGACATCATCGAAGACAGTCATCACAACGTATGGTTTCTCACAGCTCAGGGGATAGTTATGACTCTTAACGGACAAGTGGTCAATACTATTTATTCCGGTAAAAATGCACTCCCCTTTTTCAAAGCCTATGAGGTAAATAACAAAGTCTATTTCATCTCTCAAAGAGGGAAAGTTGTGGCTTATAACCTGTCCAAACGCAAGTTTGAACAAATCACAGAATTACCAAATCCTGTTCTTGTCATAAAAACAGCCTTTATTAAACCGTTCCAGCTACTTCTATCCACGGCAAATCAGGGTATATATATATATAATACAATCACAGGACAATTTACCACAGGCGAAACAATCTTCGGAGAAAAGATTTTAGGCTCTCCCAATATTCAAACAGACAGCTTTGGGGATATCTGGATCTACAACCGCACGGGTTATGTTTGGATGTACAATCCTCAAAGCCGGAAAGTATCCAAACTTAACCTGATACCTTCATCCATGTTACAATTGATTGACGAAGAGCGATACCAGTTTCTTGGAGACCATCACGGTAATGTCTGGATTACGACCTACGGCAACGGACTTTTCAGCTACAATCATGCAAGCGGGGCCTTGAATCATTACATTTCAGAATCCAATACCCCCTATTCATTGTCTTCAAATTATTTGTTGTCAATCGCAGTGGATGCCTTCAACAATATTTGGGTCGGAACCGAACATATGGGACTTAACAAAATATCATTCTCATACCGGAATGTTCAGACGCTATATCCGGCACCACTCAGTTCAGGGAGAATTGGTAATGCTGTCAAAGCATTTCTGGAAGATGCAAATCAAAATATCTGGGTAGCGACAAAAGCAGGAAGCCTGTACCAGTATGACCCTACCCTCTCGAGTAGAAAGACCATTTTCGAAAATGGCTCCAATATTTACGGAATGTACCTCGACAAAGAGGGGACAATCTGGATGGCTTCTAAAGGGAACGGTCTTTATGAAGTAAAAGGAGGCTCATTTGACAATGCCATCAATTACGTTAAAACAGATTCACCGAAGAGTCTTTCCAACAACCAGATTTATTCCGTCGTCAAGGATCGTAAAGGACGTTTATGGGTAGCTACCTTTGGTGGGGGAATCTGCGTCAAAACTTCACCGTCGGGAGTCAATGAATTCCGGAATTTCTTCAATAGTGACGAATGGATCAAATATTTCCGCTACCTGATGATGGACCGACGCGGTGATATCTGGGCCGGTACGAGTAATGGTGTGCTTCGCTTCAATCCCGATGCCTTGCTTAGAAACCCTAAAGCATTCAGGTATTATTCTTTTGATATCGGGAATAAAAACAGCCTGAGTAATCCTGAGGTTCGTTTCATTTTCGAAGATACAAAAGGGGGAATATGGTTAGCCACTGCCGGAGGCGGAGTGAATAAGTTTATAGGAGAAAGTGCAACCGGACAAGGGATTTTCAAAGTATTCGGCACTCGTCACGGAATGGCAAATGAGAACATCATGGCTATTCAGGAAGATAAATCAGGCTGCCTCTGGATTAGCACAGAAAGTGGGTTGCACAAATTTAATCCCAAAACCAACCTTTTCCAGAACTACAATTTCTCAAATGATTTTTCAGCGAATATATTTTCTGAAGCAGCCTGTCTCACCTGCCGCAACGGCAAAACGCTGTGGGGTAGTCTAAACGGATTTTATGCCTTTTTCCCGAACAAACTCAATGAAAGCTATCAGGGAAAAAACAAAGTTGTTCTCACCGGATTCTCTATCTTCGATGAAGATGCCAATGTTGATGAAAAAGGAGCTCCGCTGAAACAAGCAATCACATTTGCCGATAAAGTTGTATTGAAAGCTGCCGATAAAGTTTTCCACATAGAATTTGCCAATCTCAACTTTAAGAATCCAAAAACCAACCAGTATATGTACATACTGGAAAATTATGAAAAGCGTTGGAATATTTCGGGTTCATACAATGTGGCGACTTATCGGAATGTCCCTCCGGGCAAGTATACCTTTATGGTTAAATCAGCCAACAGTGAAGGCGTCTGGGATGACCAGGTTACTATGCTCGAAATTGTAATTAAACCTCCGTTCTGGCAATCGACCATCGCAATCATTCTCTATCTGATCATATTGGGCGCTGCGGGATATTTCGCTTATGGTTTGATTATGAAATTCCATCGGTTAAACAATGCCGTAAAACTGGAACGTCAATTGACAGATTACAAGTTGCGTTTTTTCACCAATATCAGTCACGAGTTCCGTACTCCACTCACTCTGATCAAAGGCAGTGTGGACACTTTAAATGAGCTCAAGACAAAGATGAACGAACCGATGCGTCATCTGGTAGAAGGTCTGGATAAAAACACCACACACCTGATGCGCCTGATCGATCAGCTACTGGAATTCCGTAAATTGCAAAACAACAAACAGAAACTCAACCTGCAGGAAACTGACGCAATAAACTTTCTTAAGGATATCTTTATCAGCTTTACGGATGTCGCTGCAAAAATGAACATTGAATATCGTTTTTTACATTCTGAAACCACGATCCCCGCTTATCTGGATAAAAACAAAGTGGATAAGATTGTTTTCAACCTGCTTTCAAACGCTTTTAAGTTCACTCCCCGCGGTGGGAGAATCACACTCTCAGTTGAAACAGACAATCCGGCAAACCTATTACGTATTTCGGTGGCCGATAATGGCATCGGAATCCCCAAAGAGAAGCAAAACTTACTGTTTAGCAGATTTATGCAAATCAACTTTTCAGCATCAGGCACAGGTATCGGTTTGTCGTTGGTTAATGAATTTACCACACTCCACAAAGGAACGGCCCGCTATGACGAGAATGAAGGAGGAGGTTCTGTATTCACTATCGAACTACCTCTGGGAAATAAGGTCTACAACAGTGATGATTTTGTAAATGACCAGGTAATTATATCCAGGGAGAATAAAAAGGAGGTAATCAACCTTTCTGAATTTATCGAACAAAATGGCGAAGCATTAATGAATCTGCTTCCGAATGTCCCCTGTATAGATACCAAATACAAAGTTCTGGTTATAGACGACAATGATGACATCCGCGATTTTCTGAATGAAAAACTAACTCCTTATTTTGAAGTGATAACAGCTGAAGATGGCAATGTGGGAATACAGCGCAGTATGAATGACGATCCTGACCTGATCATCTGCGACGTAATGATGCCGGGATTAAACGGATTTGAACTGACCCGGCAACTGAAAGATAATTTCGCCACCTGCCACATTCCGGTTATTATGCTCACCGCCTATATCTCGGATGAGCATAACAGCGAAGGCATTGAAGCCGGTGCGGATGCATATATCACCAAGCCGTTCAATATGAACCACCTGATGCTTCAGATGAACAAACTACTGGAAAAAAGGGAAAAGCTACGCAGACATTACGCCAATATTCAACAACCCAATGAACCCACTGAGGAAATTCAAATCCCGGATAAAGACAGTCAGTTCCTTAAATTAATCGAAGAATTGATGGAGAAAAACCTGGCCAATGCAGAGTTTTCCGTTGATGACTTTGCTCAGTTAACGAATACCGGACGAACCTTGTTCTTTAAGAAAATCAAATATCTAACCGGCTATTCACCCAATGAGTTTATCAGGGTACGCCGGATGAAAAAGGCTGCTGATTTGCTGACAACAAAGAACTATAACGTTTCTGAGGTTTCTTATATGGTGGGTATCAACGATCCGTTCTACTTCAGTAAGTGTTTCAAAGCGCAATATGGATGTTCACCCTCCCGTTTTCCGGAAGACTACAAAAAGGAGGATTAGCCCGCATAAAAAAAGCGACAAGCTTTCGCTGCCGCCCATATTAGATTGCATCAGTTATATTAGTTGCGAATAATGATTCCGGTCACCAACCGACCGGAGTGTATTCCCAATCTCCTTGCTGAAAAGAATTGTTTATAACTGGTATATGTACATATTCCGGCAACCTCTATATGATGGAAAAGCACGCCAGACTCTATTAATGCCTGACTGTTGGCATGCCAGAGATTGATGTGAGGTTTGGTTGATGCAGGAATGATCGATTCATTGAATCCCTGGTGGCAGAATTCTGCGGCTACCTCATTGCCTACCTCAAAAGCATCTGGACCAATAGACGGACCTATAGCTGCAACCAGATCAGCGGGATTACATCCGTAGCGGTCAACCATTACACCGACCGTCTTACCGGCAATTCGGGCAACCGTACCTCTCCACCCAGCATGAATGGCAGCCGTCACTTTTTTTATCGGATCATAAAGCAGTATCGGAACACAGTCAGCTGTAGTTACCCCGATACAGATGTCATTCAGATTGGTCACCAAAGCATCAACACCGGTCAGGTTTTCTGCCTGTTGCCGGAAATCCTGCTGTATAAAGTCAGTATCGATTACCCGGATCTGGTCACTATGGGTTTGATAAGGAATTATCAATTGGTCGGGAGAGGAAAGGAGAAGGGTATCGCAAAGGATATCCCTATTGCGGGTAACAGAGGCCGGATCATCACCTGAATAGCAACTCAGGTTAAACGAATCATAATTGCCATAACTCACTCCTCCGTGACGTGTGGTCACGAAGTGAGTGATTTCTTTATATTGTGCAAAAGAAGAAAAACGGATTAGTTCCGGTTGATTAGTCTTCCCAATCGAATTCGTCATAGTCCTGTTCAAATTCGTCTTCCTCATCGTCAAACTCATCCCAGTCGGCATCTTCATCATCAACAACCTGTTTCTTGATATCCAGATTGCGGTGAGTGAGTTTTATTGTTTTCTGGTCTTCCCGATTCAATTCGGTCCAAATCAAATCTTTCAAATCAGATATTCCCGTTCCGACAACCGATGAAATAAAAACAGAGGGTATTTCAGGCAGATCTTTCTTAATTTCTGCAATCAACTCTTCATCGAGCATATCCGACTTGGTAATTGCAAGAATGCGCTGTTTATCCATCAATTCGGGATTATAGTTCTGTAACTCGCGCAGCAATATGCGATATTCCTCATGAATATCGTCAGCATCTGCCGGAACCATAAACAATAACAATGAATTACGCTCTATGTGCCGGAGAAACCTCAGTCCCAGCCCCTTGCCTTCTGAAGCACCTTCGATAATACCGGGTATATCTGCCATCACAAACGAATGGTTATCCCGGTAAGATACAATACCGAGATTAGGTTCCAGTGTGGTAAATGGATAATCAGCAATCTTTGGTTTTGCGGCTGATATAGATGAAAGCAACGTAGACTTACCGGCATTAGGGAATCCTACCAAACCGACATCGGCCAGCAACTTCAATTCCATAATGATGGTACGCTCAATAGCTGGTTCACCCGGTTGCGAAAAACGCGGAGTCTGATTAGTTGCAGAACGGAAGTGCCAGTTACCCAATCCTCCGCGACCACCTTTCATCAAAATGATCTCGTCTTTGTCTTCGGTTACATCACAGATAAATTCACCGGTATCAGCATCGTAAACCACAGTGCCCAATGGAACTTCAATCACTTTATCCTCTCCGTCTTTTCCGAAACAACGGCAACCGCTACCGGATTCTCCATTTCCGGCAAATACATGACGGTGATATTTCAGGTGCATCAGAGTCCAGTAGTTACGGTTGGCACGTAGAATGATGTGACCGCCGCGACCACCATCACCTCCATCGGGACCGCCTTTAGGTACGAATTTTTCGCGGTGGAGGTGAGTAGACCCCGGACCACCTTTTCCGGAGCGACAATAAATTTTTACGTAATCGACAAAATTTGATTCCATGTTTCTTTCTTAAAGTTACGAAAACGAGTAATGAGTAGATCGAAAAGACTGACAACGTTCCGAAACCTGTCAGGTAAATTCATATAAGCTTTCGTGTTCTTAATACCATTTGTGGTAAAAAAGGCAGGAAGCAATACCGGCAAATTAAGAAACTTAAGCGTTTCCAGCTCTGGTTATTGCTTCCCGACAAATAGTTTAATTATATAGCTTCGATAGCCGAAGAGATGCGCCCGAAGATTTCATCGATCGAACCCATTCCATGGATACCATTGTATTTGCCTTCTTGTTTGTAGTGGTCAATCAGTGGTGAAGTTTGATTGTTGTATACATGCAAACGGCTTTGGATAGTTTCCATATTGTCATCAGAGCGGCCTGAAATCTGTCCGCGTTTCAATAAACGGTCGATCAGTTCAGCCTCTTCCACTTCAAGTGCAACTACTGCCGAAACATCTGTTCCGCGTTCGTTCAACATCTCTTTCAGTGCTACCGCCTGAGGTAATGTACGGGGGAAACCATCAAAGATTACACCTTTTGACTCTTTATTGCTATCCAAAACACCAGCCAGCATATCAATGATCAATGCGTCGGGTACCAACTGACCTTTAGAGATATAGTCTTCTGCCGTTTTTCCGAGCTCTGTCTGATTTTTGATTTCTGCTCTCAGCACATCTCCGGTAGAGATATGAAACAAACCATACTTTGCTTTCAACAAATCGCTCTGAGTTCCTTTGCCTGAACCCGGCGCTCCAAAAATTACAATATTCAACATTTCAAGTTATATTAACAAATTACATAAATGTCGTTCAGGTTTCGGCCGTTCCCGTCATAGTCCAGTCCATAGCCCACTATGAAATCATTCGGGATTTCGAATGCCACATAATCAAGAGACAGATCAGCTGTCACAGCCTCCGGTTTGTAGAGCAGCACTGCCGTACGCAACGATTCAGGTTGATGTGAACTTAATTCTTTAATCAGCATACTCAGTGTATGACCTGTATCCACAATATCTTCAATCAGAATAACATCTCTACCGGCAATTACTTCGTTAAGCCCAATTACCTCTTTCAATTCTCCGGTTGAATGTATCCCTTCGTATGATTTCACCCGAATAAAAGAGATTTCGCAGTCAATAGTCAGTTTTTTCATCAAATCGGCTGCAAACATAAAAGCACCATTCAATACACAAAGTAACAACGGATTTTTCCCTGCATAATCACGGTTGATCTGATCTGCCAGATTAGCCACTCGCTCCTGAATCCGTTTACTACTCAGATAAGGTCTGAATGTTTTGTCTTTTACCTGAATTGTATCCATAAACATCCCGTTTTTCAATGAAAAATCAACGATTTATCACCGTTTCTTTGCATAAACGGTTAATCTCTTTTATTTCAGGCTGCAAAAATACACATTTATCTCCATAAATCAGATATAAGAGATGTATAATAAACGGAATTGAGGTGAACAAACCCTTGACTTACGACTCATTTACTTTCTTATTATTCCGAATTAAGCCTGGCAATATCCGTGGTTACTTTTTCCGGGAAAAGATTTGACCGGAGATAATGACCGTAATCCTAGTTTTTATAATTTTGCAGATTCAAAAAAGAGATCACCGGTAGATTATACTCCCGTATATTTCAGAAATATAAATTTAGACAATTTCCAATGAAATTCTTTTCAACAAATATCATTCGCCAACTCGATGAATATACCATCGAACACGAACCCATATCCTCTCTGGATCTGATGGAACGGGCAGCCCAGGCTTTATTTACCGAATTCACGTCTCGTTTTTCAACCGGGAAAGAAGTCTTCGTATTCGCAGGACAGGGAAATAACGGTGGCGACGCCATGGCATTGGCCCGTTTATTACTGCATGCGGGATACCGGGTAACTACCTATCTTTTTAACCCCATCAGTTCCGAAAAAACACTTTCGGTAGAATGCGAGACAAACCGTAACCGGCTATTCAGTGAATACCCCGAGACTTTTTTTGAGATCCGCAGCGAATTCATGAAACCGGAGATCACCACGGGTAGTATCGTGATAGACGGACTTTTTGGTTCCGGACTAACACGCCCACTGGAAGGTGGCTTTGCCGCTGTGGTTGACTTTATCAACCACTCAGAAGGATATGTAGTAGCAATAGATATACCATCGGGCATGATGGGGGAAGAAAATATCCCCGTTGAAAATCCGGTAATTGTGGAAGCAGAGTTAACACTTAGTCTGCAATTCCCCAAACTGGCATTCTTCCTGAGCGAAAACAGCCGCTTTATTGGAGAATGGAAAGTACTTGATATTCAGCTACATCCGGAGGCGATTGAACAAACGCCCAGCAATCTTTACTATCAGGAGGCTAAGGATATCCAACCATTGTTGAAAAAACGCAGTCGTTTTGCCCACAAAGGTGAATTCGGTCATGTTTTGCTCGTTGCAGGACGTACCGGAATGGCAGGTGCAGCTGTTTTAGCAGCCAAAGCGACATTGCGTTCCGGCGCCGGATTAGTGACCGTACATAGTGCTGCTGCTAATTGTCAAATCCTACAGACTGCAGTTCCGGAAGTTATCTTTCAACCGGATAAATCGGCAGACTATATAACAGAAATAATTTCTCCGGATTACTACAATATTGTGGCTGTTGGTCCGGGTATATCAACCCGCAGTGAAGCGGCTATAATGCTTCGAAAACTTCTGTCTGAGGTTCGCAAACCGATGGTGATCGATGCTGACGCTCTCAATATTATTGCGAATCAGAAAGACCTGCTGCCCCTGATCCCTAAAAACAGCATCCTGACTCCTCACGTAAAGGAGTTTGAACGTATATTCGGACAAAGCAAATACTCATATGAACGTATAGCAAAAGCTCAAAAAGCAGCAAGACAACTTGGTGTTATTATAGTTTTAAAAGGAGCTCATACCCTGATTGCAACACCTGAACGCAACCTGATCTTCAACAGTTCCGGTAACCCGGGCATGGCAACGGCCGGTGCAGGCGATGTGCTTACCGGCATCCTTACCGGACTTTTAGCTCAGGGTTATGAACCCGAAGATGCTGCCCGCTTAGGGGTATATCTGCATGGCATTGCCGGAGATCTTGCTTTAAAATGCGAATCTGAGGAATCGCTTATAGCCGGAGACATAGTCGCATCATTAGGAGAAGCTTTTCGCGCATTAAAACGGTGGAGAATCAATTTACACTCATTCCGCCCCTAAACGTTACACTGAATCAATAATATCCCCCGGCAAATCAACACATTTACCGGGGATTTTTTTAATCTTCTTTTTCACTTACACAATCCTGACCACCTCAATAGATATTTAAGAGTCTGCTCTGAATACCCTCCCCATCGCTATACAGGTAAAAACACCTACTGAATATCAGTAAATTACAAAGCAAAAACAGCCATTCTAACTTTTCGGAGCAGACTCAATATTAAATATCTCAAAAATACCTCATTTTCCACACTATCAATATTGCATTATCCCCAAAAAAGCATATCTTTATAGCTAATCATTAACTGTATTATCAAAATCATAATTCCATATTAATAACGCTCTATCCTCAGATAAAAACAACTTCATTTCATCAATAGCTCAGACAAGCTTCAATTGTCGGACATCTCCTCAAACCCAATTTCACCGTTCTCTAATTTTTAAAATCACGATCCGAACCTTTTTGTTTTTCTCAGAGCAAAAATACACAAACAAGTTTTCAACCTATTCCATCCTGCCAATAAAAGACTGGGATTGATTTTAACAAAAATCAAAATGTTAATCATTGAATTTCTAAACACAAAATAAACCTATTGATTGTTATTAAAGGTGATACTATTCGATTACAAAAAGACAAATCCCATTATATATTAAGTATTTAAAGATCAAAAAAGACAAACCAGCTCAGCAGGATATATCTTGCTCCAACGCTTTTACCCATGATAGATAGATAGATTGCCCCGTACTACACACTACCAGCTCCGTTAGCGCTATACTCTTTTCATAACACTCTTTATTGACTAAATATGAAAACGACACATATACTTCTTGACCTATTCCTGCTTTATTCCATCCCCGCAATTAGTGAATCTGTTTACAAAACAGTGAATTTATCAACTGCAGGAACGTTGAGCATCACCCTGACCCAGGACGAAAAGAAATCCATTACACATCTTACAGTCAATGGAAAGATAGATGCACAAGATTTTAAAACAATGCGGGACAATATGCCTAACCTGGAGAATATTAATCTTACAAGCGCAGACGTTTGTTCATATTATGGATCTAATGGCACATATATTCCTAAACAATCACAATTTTATCCGGCAAACGAATTGCCAGATCACGCATTCTTTCATTCGGGTGAATACAGTATCTTAAAATCATTAATTCTGCCTTCATCTATTACATCTATAGGACCGTATGCTTTACATTACTGTAGTGGAATAACCTCTATCACGATCCCTTTAGGTATTAAAAACATTGGTCAAATGGCATTTTCTTTTTGTAAAGGATTGACAGAAATCACTTTTTCATCATCGGTAGAATCAATTGGAGCTTACGCATTCTACGGTTGTAATGGTTTATCTTCAATCACCCTTTCATCATCCGTCACCACAATCGGGCCATATACTTTTGCATACTGTAGTGGATTAACATCTGTCTGGCTGAATTCTCCTGTTACTACAATCGGATCAAATGCTTTTTGTAATTGCAGCAAATTAGCGTTTGTTTTTATCTCCTCATCGGTAACTGCTATCGGAGATAAGGCATTCTCTTACTGTATTGAATTAGCCTCGATTAAAATACCTAAATCTGTGATATCTCTTGGTTTGAGTATTGTATATGGATGTAATAACCTTGATTCCATCATGGTAAATGACTCAAACTTATACTACTCATCCAGGGATGGTGTTTTATTCAATAAAAGCCAGTCAATGTTACTTTCATATCCGATTGCCAGGCCCGGTGAATACAATATTCCCTCAACTGTTACCAGTATTGAGATGAATGCATTTGCCAACAGCTGTAATCTAACATCTATATCAATCCCTCCCTCTGTAACATCAATCGGAGCATATGCATTTGCATCATGCTGCAATCTAAGCAGCGTTACAATACCGGAAAGCATTTCGACTATTACCACTCAAAGCTTTGCAAATTGCACGAGTCTGACCTCAATTCATATTAAAAACATCGTTCCTCCTGAAGTAGAAACAGATGGGCTCAAGAATGTCAGCCGGACTAATTGTACAATCTACGTGCCCAAAGATATGCGTAAATTTTACATCAACAGACCAACATGGTCTGAGTTTGAGAGAATAGTCGAAGAAGATATCACAACGTCGAAAGCCTCAACACCAGAAAAAATACGTAGTAGTATATATACTCTAAACGGAATGTTGGTCATAGAAAATCCGGATGTAGATTTACCGGTAGCAATCTACTCTTCTAACGGTACTTTTGTAAAAGCATTCCGCACTAATGGTTTTACAATTTCAATACCCTTGCCATCCGGAATTTACATTGTGAAATCAGGTAATCAAACGACAAAAGTTACCCTGTAGCAACTCAAGCCCTTAAAATAGAATCTATAATATTCATAATCCCGGTCACAAGCTATTATTGACCGGGATTTTTTTATTCTAAAACAGATTCGGGGAAAGTATATCTCAAAAAACGGAGATCCCGACATTTATGCAAAAAAACCATCCCTAAAACCTACATTTCCGTAGGATTCATCTTCAAACACAACATAAACACCTGTATATCTGACATGTAATAGTTTGGCATTGAATTTGAATTGATTATATCGACAGATTATTACAAACGACAAAATCAGTAGGTTATGAAAATCATTATCCCGGTCGTGGATGATCGCGACCACAAACTAACCATTGCAGACGGATTCAATACATCGAAACACGTTTGCCTGTATGATATGGACAAAAACGACTACCGATGGATGGAAGCCAACCAGCTCATTAATCTGACGGGGAATGTAGCAACCGGTTTTGCACATCAGGAGATTAACGGTATCATAACCAACCACATGAAATTTATGGCGTTGGGGCTGTTTAATGACAACGGACTGATGGTTTACAAATCAGAAGGAAAAGAAGTGGAGCACAATATCAATTTATTAAAACGTAAAAAACTTGAGCTGTTTACCATCCATGATGCGTTAGTCGACAGCGGTTGCGGCAGTTCATGCAACACCTGTTCATCAACCGCCTGCAAAAACTAATCCCCTAAAAAACAATTCCAATAATATTTAAACGAATAAGCTATGTCATTAAACAACGCCATCCTCTTTATCCGGAACATTACCGGAGATGCAGACTTCAGAAAAACCTGCTTCAGCTGCAAAAACAAGATTGAACTACATGCCCTGCTTGACGCTAATGACTTAGGATTCTCACCCGACGAGTTTTCCGCAGCTTTTGACATGGTACATGTAAAGTGTCAGACGACTGACGAAGTAGATCTGATCAAGCAGGCTGAAGCTATTTATTACCTGTTCCCTCAGGGATAACCTAAAACGGGATTGTTCATTTTAGCTCAAAATAATCGGTTTCAAAAATTTAATTGTTAATTTTGTGACCCCGATAACCGACGCCATTGGCGTTGTTTTTTACTTTATAATCTGCTAAAATGAAAAAGATATTTATCATTCTCGGACTGTTATCAACGCTTTCCTCTTTCAGTCAAACGCAATGGCAGAAGTTGTCGGCAACAAAAGCCGGCGATTTCGGACTAAGCTATTCTTTACCCAAAACCATACTCGATATCGATGTCGAATATTCGAAAGTAACTCTTAAAGCGGGCCCTTACTATCGCTATGCAGAGAAATTACTGGGAATCCCGAATCCCATTATTGCCGACAGCACCTACTTTTCATTAGATAAAGCAACTGCTTTTACGCATTCTGTTATTGATAAGAATACAACGTGCATGGTGCAGTTTAAATCTTCGTTACCCTATATTGTCCTTAACAGCAATGGCATACTCTGCGCCGTAAACACATCTCCGGACACCCTGACTGTTGCTGTGCCTGTACTACCTGAAAATTATATACTCAGACCCGTTGTATCCGGAACAAAAAAGGTTCTTTCCGAGGAAGCCCTGGCATCCGGCTCTATTGCTAAAATGGCGGAAGTGGCAGCTAAACAAATCTTTCGTATACGCGAGAGCCGTACTGACCTGATTACCGGAGAATCGGAACATGCACCTAAGGATGGAGAAGGACTCAAAGTCCTTATTCAACAATTAGAGGAACAAGAAAATGCACTGATGGCTCTTTTTATCGGACAGACACAAGTTGAAAAACAGTTTGCACGTATCAAATACACACCTACCGGAGACGAACTAAACCATCAGATTTTATTCCGGTTTTCAATACACAACGGTTTAGTGGAAAAAGAAAATTTAAGCGGAGAACCAATCTATTTCAATCTAAAGGCAACAGACCGTAAACAGTTTATGCCCGACCCCAAAAAGAAAGCCAACGAGAAAACCGGATTATGCTATAATATCCCCGGAAAAGGTGTTATCTCTTTAACTTACAGAAACAAACAACTATTGGAACAGGAATTTACTTTTACCCAATTCGGGATACAGGCAAATTTCCCTACTGATTTGTTCAACAATAAGAAAATTCCGGCTAAAGTGATTTTCAATCCTGAAACCGGTGCAATCATTCGCATGATGCAATAATCTATAAAAAAACCGACAATGTTCTTGTCGGTTTTTTTATTATATAAATTTCTTATTTACCATCCACGATTACAGGAGCACTCTTTTTTGTATCGAGTATAATCAGCTTGGCATTGGGGGAAGTAGCAATTGCCTTGATCATCTCATACTGCAACTGTTTATCACTTAATCCGGTACTCAAAATTTTCTGATAGTCGGCTATCCCCTGAGCTTCTACCCTTTTCCGCTCAGCCTCTTGTTTCTCTTTTTGAAGGACGAAAGTCATTTTCTGCGCTTCTTGTTCCGCATTAATCTTCGATTCAATGGTTTGTTTTACAGAATTGGGCAAAGTGATATTTCTGACCAGCAACTGCTCCAACACCATCCCTCTCTTCTGAAAATCTTGTTCAATAGTCTTAAAAATACGCGACTGAAACTCATCCCTCTTGGTAGAATAGAGTGCTACAGCATCGTAATAAACCGCATTATCCCGGATTTTTGTCCGACAGATTGGTCTGACAATCGTATTAATGTAGTCGATGCCAATCTCTTTCAGAATCCGGGGAGCCTCCGTAGGAACCACTTTATAAAGCACTGTCAGGTCAATCACAACCTCTAATCCATCGGCCGACAGTACCCGAATAGCATCATCCCCCGCTTTTTCGCCTTCATCATGCACACCCGACATGGTGTAATTCTGGGTACGAATATCAAACGGAACTACCTGCACTAAAGGATTGACAACATTCAGTCCACTCTCCAGTATACGATTATCAACCTTTCCAAAAAGCTTCTGTACTCCGATTTCCCCGGGCTCAATCTGAACCACAGAAGCTATTATTGCACCAACAACAGCAATCAACACGCCACCTATTTTAAGATACTGGCCATAAGATGACGCTGGAGATTTTGTTTTCGAAACAACAACTCCGACAATTAAAACAATGATACCGATTACTAATATAAACATACAATATTCTTTTTTAGGTAAATTAATCAAGTGTAAAAATAGCATAAATTACAACATAAACAGATTTTTTTAATCATATTTTATCGGTCAGAATAATTCTCCGGACAAATTAAGATAAACACCAATGCATCAGTATAACAAAAAACAATCTATATCGATTTTAAAGCGCCCGGACAAACCACCTTACCGGCAAATCAACTAATTTTGCCACAACATATTTTAAACGTCAAGAGATGAATGAGCTTATTCAAAAGAAACTCAGCGAATCCAGAACCGCACGATGGATTGTGCTAATATTGGTATCGGTCACTATGCTTTGCGCATACTTCCTGACAGATGCTATGGCACCGCTCAAATCAATGCTTCAGCAACAATTACACTGGAGCAGTACTGACTACGGAATCTTCACCAGTGGTTATGGTTGGTTCAACGTATTCCTGTTGATGCTGGTTTTTGGTGGCATTATTCTGGATAAGATGGGCACCCGGTTTACCGGAGTATTTGCCATTGCGATTATGCTGATTGGCGCTTTTCTAAAATATTGGGCCATTAACAGTACAGGGCTAAACATTCCTGCCCGCATTCATATCGGATCATGGGAACTCTTTGCCACCACGCAACAAGTTTTGTTTGCAGGATTAGGCTTTGCCGTGTTTGGTGTTGGCAGCGAGATGTTTGGCATTGTAGCAAACAAAGCTGTGGTTCGTTGGTTCAAAGGCAAGGAAATGGCACTGGCAATCGGGCTTAACACTTCTACCGGACGTATTGGTACCGGGATAGCGATGGTACTGCCAATTCCATTAGCCAAACATTTTGGTTCTGTGAGCGCTCCGATTTTACTATCAGTATTGTTGCTCTGCATCGGATTGCTTACCTTCCTGTTATTTAATGTAATGGATCGCAAACTCGACTACGAAGAAAAACTGCACAATATGGCTGAAGGCAAAGAAGACTTCCGCTTCCGCGATCTCCTGCGTATTGCCCGCATCAAAGGATTCTGGTATATTACCATATTGTGTGTCCTGTTTTATTCGGCTGTCTTTCCTTTTATTAAATATGCAACCGAACTGATTATGCAAAAATATGGAGTATCGGAAGACTTCGCCGGTGTAATTCCCGCCATGCTTCCCATTGGAGCACTTGTGCTGACTCCTGTTTTCGGGAGCATTTATGACCATAAAGGCAAAGGTGCCTCCATCATGATGATCGGATCAATTCTGTTGGTGTTTGTCCACTTGCTATTTGCTATACCTTCGCTTAATTCACTGACAATTGCTATTGGACTGGTAGTAGTTCTGGGAATTGCATTTTCACTGGTTCCCTCTGCAATGTGGCCGTCTGTAACCAAAGTTATTCCACACAACTTGTTGGGTACAGCTTATGCAGTGATATTCTGGGTTCAAAACTGGGGATTGATGGGGGTTCCTTTATTGATTGGTAATGTATTGGATAAATATTGCGTAATCGGATCACACAAAGTTGCTGATCAGGGAGTGACTCGTACTATAGTCGACTACAATTATACTATCCCGATGTTGATTTTCGCCGGATTCGGTATCTTTGCCATCCTCTTCTCTTATTTACTGAAACGGGAAGATGCACGCAAAGGCTTTGGATTGGAACTGCCCAACATCAGAAAATAAAACTCCTTAAACATAAAAACACAAACATCCCCGGAAGTTATTTTCTTTCGGGGATGTCTGTTTTCAACCGAAAGAAATCATGAATACAACGAGACACCTCCTCAACAGCTCATTTTTTTTATATTTTTGTCATGAATTAAAAGCATGAACGATTTTCACCCCTGAATTTCCATTTCAGCAAATAGAAATCACCAGGCTTATTTCCAACCAATTAAACCAAATGAAAAACCGTCCCGGGACTGCAACTTCCCTGTCAATAAGGAAATAACAGGAAGTAAAATCAATCGTCAGGAAGCAACTCATTCGGGTAACATAAGAAATCAGTTTCCGGAAAGATTTAGATCAGGTCTAAATCCATTATAAATAAGAGAAGTAGCAAATAAATACAACACATATGAACCAAGACAATTACACTTTTTCATGGAGCGATCTGGGTGACATTGAACTGGGTCGTCCCGAATTGGGAAATACGATCTATGTTTCAGTCTACCGGATGATGCAATTCTCATTGCGAAGTGCCATTGCCCAAATGTTTGACGGAACTACAGCCCAAAAGATCTTTTATAATGCCGGAGAGATGTCTGGAAAAGAGTTTTGTAAAAACGCATTGAACAAAGAGGTAGATGCATGCAACTTTTTCAATCAACTTGCACAGGTGTTGAAGGAATTCAATATCGGAATTATGAAGGTTGAAAAATCTGATATCGGTAATTTAAAATTTACCGTAACAGTGGCTGAGGATCTTGATTGCTCCGGATTACCGGATACGCATGAAACAGTGTGCGGATACGACGAAGGATTCATTGCCGGCATCCTTAAAGAGTATATGGGATTCGATTTTCTGGTAAAAGAGATCGATTGCTGGTCACAAGGTAATAAGCTTTGCCGCTTCGAAATTAAAAAGAAAGCTTAGTTGTAAAATCCGATAGATCAAAAAAAAGAGGTTGTTCTTTACGAAGCAACCTCTTTTTTCGTAATTGTTCCTCAATAAACCACATCCTTCAACCGGCTTTCGGGAGTAACCTTCAGCGATGTGACTTTGCCGTTTCTAACCTCTGCCTCAACAGTGGTATTGTATGGAGCATGAAGCTTAAACCTGGCATTCCAGTCTTTCGGCCAGGCTGGAATAAGATAGATCTTTTTACCATCGACCTGCATCAACATCTCCTGCAGGGCAATCATGCCCGAACCTCCCCAGTTATGATCGGGAACCCAATCGTGTCCCGGCCCCCAGAAAGCGGGGAATCGTAACTTACCATCCTGTAATTTCAGCACAGTATATTTCTTTGCTTCATCTGTCAGTCCCAGACGTGCAGCAAAGATTGCAGCCTGCGCCCAGCTTTCGTGATGATGATTTTTGATGCAATGCGGATCATAGAGATAAGTATTACGGGCTGTTTCAAGATCCGGCTTGCCAATACCATACAATCCCCAGGGATATACGGGATAGAGCTGCGGAGTCTCCGTATTCTGAATGCGTGCCCAGGCTTCTGCGGGAGAAAGCATTTTTCGTCCGTCAAGAATACGTGTGGGAACGGGCGGAATACGCTTCAACATGAGTGTCCATTTTTCACGCTGCTCATCCGTCAGGTATTGACCGGGCAATTCAGTCAGACGGGTCAACACCACTTTCAAAGCCGAAACATAGGTTGTTGAATTGTACGTCATTTTATAGGTTTCGGCAGCTGAGCTGGGATAAAACACATAATTCCCATCAGCATCCCAGATCTTTGCCCCACGCTGTCTGGCCAGCATCTGATAGTGCTCGTCGAAAAAGGTGAGACAACTTTCGATAAATGGAATATACGGGCGGATATCCCGTCCTTCATACCGTTCGGTTTCGAGCATCATATAGCAGAATTCCAGTGCGGTCTCCCAGGTATATTCCAGCCAGGCATTGTATTCCATACCCTTGTCAAAATCCTCAGGATGTTTATATCCATATTCTGCCATGTTGGGCAAACCGAAATTCTCAATCTGCTCCGTAAAACAAGCGCCTTTGTGTTTCCAGTAAACTTCGCTGCGAAGTTCTGCCGTACGAAGCGAACGCAGGTAGAAATCAAACTGGGGTTTGATCATATCCAGATCACCACTCTTAAACATGGGAAAATAAACCAGTCGCTGATTCTGCGCCGTCATCAGCCCACCACCCCAGTTGCGATGGTCGGGGGTTCCCGTATTGGTACTATCTGTGAATACCGGATCAAAGGTAAATAGTCCGCCATTAAACTTTGTCGGGTAATCACCATAAGCATTACAACCCAGCATGTATCGGAACAACTGGTAGTTACGCCCCACCTGCCACATTGCATCGGTAGATTTACCGTCAATACTAATATAACTTCTTTCCCAATACGAATTCCACCAGTCCTGCGTCTTCCGCTCGGCTGTTTTAGCATTTAGAACAGCGTCTGCTTTGATTTTAGCTAATCCGGCTTTCCAACTATTCAGATTCTCGGACTTTGCCACGTGCAATGCCACTTCGAGTTGAATCGTACGGGATGGCTTAATGCTTTTCAGCTTCCATCCGTGAAAAGATGTATTTATATATTTACCGTCAGTCATACCGGCAGGCTTCATCCCTGTTCCGCTCATCGAGCCACCAAAAACAAGTTTTGCCAACGGATTATGCATTTGATCTTTCACCGGTTCCATACCCTGCTGGCGAACTGTCAGGTCGAAAACATTCTCGATATCGCTGCGATTCTGATGATAGAAAAGTACTTCATTCCCATCAAAACTTACCACATCTTTGCGGGTCTTAACCTCTATATTTTTGCGGGGAAATTTAAATGAATTTGAACGAAATTCTTTTGCACCAGGGACAATATCTTCGAACCGCCAACATTCGTAAGTTGCTGTGGCCTCAACCGCTTTAGCACTTTTCACAGCCACATGCACCAAAGGACGAAAAACATCCACCCACAAGCGCACTTCTACTCCTCCCCCGCTGATGCGGACATTTCCTTTTTCCAACTGCAATACCTGCGCAAAATCTTTCCCGTTGAAAGGATTAGGCGAAAGATTCAACCGCACGCGCCCGAGTTTGAGCATCGCATTATTCTCATCAAACGTACCGCTTCGTGACAGGTAAAATAATATATCCCCGTTTTCCGCCCATACATTCAGCCCGACGTCGCCTCCCCCGCAAGGCATCGATTCACTGGAGTTCTTGCTTTGAGTGTTCCAAACGACGTTATAGGTGGATATTCTCCCGTTTTGTGCAGTTAATGTAAAAATAGCTGTTAGCACCAACAGCATGGTAAGTCCGGTTTTATACAGAGTATTTGTCATAGCAGCTTTGTATTTGTCTATAATAAAACAAAAATAAAGCTTCAGCAGTAGATTATCAAGAGAAGTAATACTTCCTAAAACAGAATCAACAATATGAGAATGATTTTTGACAATTCGGAAGAAAACAGAACCGGAAGTTACCCTTCATGCTTACAACAGAAGGAGACTGCCTTCTGAGAAATCACCATCCCATACCTGTCAATACGTTTTTTCAGATCGCCCCCCTTGATCCCATCTTGCTCCGCTCTTGCTTTTATGTTGAAAAAGGTATTTCTCATGTTAATTCCATAGATGACTCATAGATATCCCATATCATAATATAATATGGGTTATCTATGGGATATCTATGGGATATCTATGGAAAAACCTATAATAAACAGCGAAGCAACATAGGAACAACATAGTGACATACCACTCCGGGGAGGTTAATAAAGTTCGTAACAGTACTGCTTACGGTTATACTTTTTCTAAGCGTTCCGGCCGTGTACTCATACCTTTCAGCTACACATCGGCTTCGTTAAAAAAGCCTGATAATCAAAATTGAAATCAATTCTATCAAATCAAATAATAATCAAGGTTATCTTTAAGCCTACTTTCGTAAATCAAAAATTGTGACATAAAGCAAGCTACTACGAAAACAGTCTGCACACCGGTAAGGATCTGAGGTAAGGTTATGAAATCGAACAATGGAAACAGAAGACTCCGGAAAAATTAATTTTGCAGAAACCGGAACTTTCAGAACGTAAAAATTGTTTGTAAAGACGATGACTAAATGCGTAGTCCTGAGAGAAAAGGCTGAAGATTGAAGACAAGAGAATAAGACTTATAGCAACAATATATAATCTAATGAATAAAAAACACTTCTTAGCCGTAGACCTGGGAGCGACCAGTGGACGGACTATCCTCGGAACCGTTGCAGACGGTAAAATCGAAATGAAAGAGCTGACTCGTTTCCCGAATCAGATTCTGCAAATCCACAATCACTTTTACTGGAACATTTACTCACTGTACGAAAACATCAAAGGTGGTCTTTTCGCTGCGAAAAAAGAGGGTGTAAAAATCTCTTCTATCGGTATCGACACCTGGGGCGTTGACTTTGCCCTGATTGGCAAAGACGGCTCATTGATGGGTGCTCCATACGCTTACCGCGACCCGCACACTTTCGGCAAACCGGAAGAGTTCTTCAATATCATTCCCCGTGAAAAGGTTTACGACCTCACTGGTATTCAGGTGATGAACTTCAACAGCTTGTACCAGCTTTTCGCATTGGCTCAGGCTGAAGCATCTCCATTAGAAGCTGCAACTGAAATCCTATTCATTCCGGACGCATTGTCTTATTTGCTTACCGGAAACAAAGTCGTAGAATACACCATCGCTTCTACTTCTCAAATCCTTAACCCACGTACCAAACAATTCGAAGCCAACCTGATGAGAGCTGCCGGTGTAAAACCGTCTCTGTTGGGTGAAATCGTGATGCCGGGTCACGTTATCGGCCAATTGACTGATGATTTGGCGGAAGAGACCGAATTGGGTAAAGTGCCTGTGGTGGCTGTTGCCGGTCACGATACCGCATCTGCAATTGCCGCTATCCCTGCTGAAAACGAAAAATTCGCATACTTAAGCTCAGGCACCTGGTCATTGATGGGTATCGAGGTGAAAGATCCGATTATCAACAAAGAGTCTTATGACATGAACTTCACCAACGAAGGGGGTATCGAAGGAACTACACGTTTCCTGAAAAATATCACCGGTATGTGGTTGCTTGAGCAATGTCTGAAAGAATGGAAAAAAGAGGGTATCACTTACGCTTACGAGAAACTGGTTGAAATGTCGGGCACTGTAGCTCCGTTCCAGTTCTTCATAGACCCTGACCATCCATCGTTTGCAAATCCGGCAAGCATGACCAAAGCGATTACCGACTTCTGCACCAGCCGCGGACAAAAAGCGCCTGCTACTCATGCGGAGTTCGTGCGTTGTATCTTCGAAAGCTTGGCGATGAAATACAACTTCGTTTTAGGCAAACTGAAAGATCTCGCTCCGTTCGAAATCGAAAAACTGCATGTAATCGGTGGTGGTTCTAAAAACCCATTGCTCAACCAATGGACTGCCAACGCTATCGGTCTGCCGGTAATCGCGGGTCCATCTGAAGCAACTGCCATCGGTAATATCATGATCCAGGCAAAAGCGGAAGGCATTGTAGATTCACTTCAGGCAATGCGTGCAATGATTCGTCAGTCGATCTCGATTGATGAATATGCTCCGGAGAATAATGCTGAGTGGGTTGCTGCTTACGAGAAGTTCCTCTCTGTAACGAAATAATTGGATTGAGACGAAGTTGAACCCTTTCAGGGTTCGGTTAGTCTGTACATCCATTCCGCGGGTTTCACCCGCGGTTATTCAAATTAAATCCCTTCAGGATTTCAGGTATTCAGAACCACGAAGTGGTTAAATCTGAATAACCACGGGTGAAACCCGTGGAAAACAAACACCCGACAGGCGGAACCCTGAAAGGGTTCAACATTACAAAAACAAACAAATCAAATAATAAACCCACGCTTATTGGCTCTTCCTTTCCGGAAGGGCTTAATAAGCACCAACTTAAAAAACAACATGAAAGAAGCACAAATCAAACAAGCGTATGACGTAGCAAAAGCTCGTTACGCAGAACTGGGAATCGACACAGATGCAGCTGTTGCAAAATTACAAGACCTTTCTATCTCTCTGCACTGCTGGCAGACAGATGATGTAACCGGTACTGAAAACCCTGACGGTTCTTTGACCGGTGGTATCCAGGCAACCGGTAACTATCCTGGTAAAGCCCGTAACTTAGCTGAAATCCGCGCAGATATCGACAAAGCTATGGCCTTGATCCCCGGTGAGCACCGCGTAAACGTACACGCTTTGTATGCTGACTTCAGCGAAACAGGATTTGCAGATCGTGACAAACTTGAGCCTAAACATTTCCAAAGCTGGATTGACTGGGCTAAAGAAAAAGGTTACAAACTCGACTTCAACGCAACTTGTTTCTCACACGATAAATCAGCTGATGGCTTTACATTGTCACACCGTGATCCTGCAATCCGCAAATTCTGGATTGACCACGTAAACGCTTGTCGTAGAATTGCTGAAGAAATGGGTCGTCAATTGGGATCTGCTTGTATCCACAACATCTGGATTCCGGACGGTTCTAAAGATTTGACCGTTGACCGCGCATTGTACCGCAAAAACCTGAAAGAGTCTTTGGATACTATCTTCGAAATGAAAACCAATGACGATTACATGCGTGACTGTATCGAATGTAAATTGTTCGGTATCGGTAGCGAAAGCTACGTAGTAGGTTCACACGAATTCTACATGGGTTACGGTGTTGCCAACAACAAAATGGTTACTTTGGACTCAGGTCACTTCCACCCAACCGAAGTTATCTCTGACAAAATCTCTTCATTGTTGTTGTTCGCACCAGAAATCATGTTGCACGTGAGCCGTGGTGTACGTTGGGACAGTGACCACGTGGTATTGTTGACTGACGAACTTCAGGCTTTGGCTCAGGAAATCGTTCGTGCAGATGCATTCGACCGCGTACACGTAGGTTTGGACTACTTCGATGCTTCTATCAACCGTATCGGTGCTTACGTAGTAGGTACTCGTGCTGCACAGAAAGCATTCCTGATGGCATTGCTTGAGCCTATCGCTCAATTGCGTGCTTTCGAAGCTAAAGGTCAGAACTTCGAACGTCTTGCTCTTCTTGAAGAAGCTAAAGCATTGCCCTGGGCTGACGTTTACAACTATTTCTGCTTGAAAAACAATGCTATCGTAGGTGAAGCTTACATCGCTGACATCCAGAAATACGAAGCTGACGTAACCAGCAAACGATAATAATTCTCAGGAGTTATAAGAAGTCAAAAGGAGTAATGGGAGACCATTACTCCTTGCTTGTAACTTAGTACTTATAACTTAGAGCCTAATACTGTAAAAAAAGACATGAACTCAATAATCGGATTATTAATCATCGCATTGGGTAGCTTCGGACAGTCAAGTTCGTATGTGCCCATCAAAAAAGTAAAAGACTGGTCGTGGGAAAGCTTCTGGCTCTCTCAGGGCGTATTTGCCTGGCTGGTATTCCCATTTCTGGGAGCATTGCTGGCTGTTCCGTCAGGACATTCATTAGGAGAAATTCTTTCCAGTGGCGATGGCGCTGCACTGAAAGCTATGGGATACGGTGTACTTTGGGGAATCGGAGGGTTGACCTTTGGCCTCAGTATGCGTTACCTTGGTGTGGCTTTGGGACAGTCTATCTCATTGGGAACCTGTTCGGCATTCGGTACAATTATCCCGGCTATGATGGTAGGTACTGACCTTTTCACCGGAAAAGGATTGGCGCTGCTGATCGGTGTAAGTATCGCATTGGCTGGTATTGCTGTGATCGGCTATGCCGGTGGTCTTCGTGCACAAAACATGACCGAAGAGCAAAAGAAAGCAGCCGTAAAAGACTTTGCCCTCGGTAAAGGTCTGCTCGTTGCCCTGCTTGCCGGTGTGATGAGTGCCTGCTTCAGCCTGGGTCTTGAAGCTGCAGAACCATTGAAAGCGACCGCTATCTCATTCGGTTCGGAAGCATTGTACGCAGGTCTTCCTGCCATCCTGATGGTAACTGCCGGTGGATTCTTCACCAACGCTGTATATTGTCTTTATCAAAATGCAAAAAACAAGACCTTCACCGACTACACAAAGGCTTCTGCCGGACAAATGGTAAACAACCTTCTGTTCTGTGCATTGGCAGGTGTACTTTGGTATTCACAGTTCTTCGGACTGGCTTTGGGTAAAAGTTTCTTTACCGAAGGTAGTGTGATGATGGCCTTCTCATGGAGTATACTGATGTCACTCAACGTAACGTTCAGTAACGTTTGGGGCATCCTGTTGAAAGAGTGGAAAGGTGCAGGTAACAAAACCGTTACCGTTTTGATTTTAGGTATGTTGATTCTGATTTTCTCCCTGATTTTGCCTAATTTGATGTAAGCTTAAGTCAGGTAAAATCATTTACTTTGCATCATAATTTTCAAACCCGGGTAACCATAGAGTTACTCCAACACTTAATAAAATGAGTATTTTAGCAAATAATCCGGCACTTGCAAAAAAAGTAGCTGAAGTGGCTGAGGTAGCAGGATACCTTTGGCAAAAAGGTTGGGCTGAACGTAATGGTGGTAACATCACCGTAAACATCACTGAATTTGTTAATGAGGAGATCGCTTCATTAATGCCAATCAGCGAAGTAAGACCAATCGGCACCACCTTGCCCAATTTGAAAGGCTGCTATTTCTTCTGTAAAGGCACCAACAAACGTATGCGTGACCTCGCTCGTTTCCCGATGGACAACGGCTCTATTATCCGCATCCTTGACGACTGTGCAAGTTACGTAATCGTTGCAGATAATGCAGTTGCTCCTACGTCTGAGCTTCCTGCTCACTTGTCAATGCACAACTACATGATCGGAAGTGGTTCTGGTTACAAAGCTGCTTTGCACACGCACCCGATTGATCTTGTGGCAATGACTCATAATCCCGCATTCCTTGAAAAAGATGTACTTTCTAAGCTTCTGTGGAGCATGATCCCAGAAACCAGAGCATTCTGTCCGAAAGGATTGGGTATCATCCCTTACAAATTGCCTAGTTTCTGTAGAATTGGCTGAGGCAACTGTAAAAGAACTTGAAACTTACGATGTGGTCATGTGGGAAAAACACGGTGTTTGCTCTGTAAGCGAAAACATCCTCGAAGCATTCGACATGGTGGATACTCTTTCTAAATCAGCTCAGATCTACATGACGGCTAAAAACATGGGCTTCGAGCCAACCGGTATGTCAGACGAACTGATCAACGAACTGAAGGTAGCATTCAATCTGCCGGGATAAGAATTGATCTTTTTATTCTATAACGAAAGGCGCAAATGTTTGTTTTACGACACGCTTTGCGCCTTTCTTCTTCCATTCCCGCGAAACCAAACCAATTTTCGCGCCTTTTTTGTCAATTATTCTACTATAAATTTTCATTATAACTGATAGTTTTGCACCATCGGTTACAATTCTGATACCTGTATGAAAAAAGTACTATTAGCCCTGTTCATATTGGGCACCATCATTCCTACTGCATTTTCACAAAAAACAGACTCTGTTGCATTGAAAGCGGCAGTGAGCATTGCCGACCGTATCATTCGCAGTACACCTTACGAATTTATCAACACCAAAACCAAAGAGACTTACACCACGGTAAAAGGCCTTCCCCTTTCGACCGATGTGAAGGTGAAAAGCGATTACAACGACTGGCACTACACCAATGGCGTAATGTACATCGGCATGATGGAACTGAGCCAGAAGCTGAACGAGCCCAAGTATCGCAACTACGTTCAGAAAAATATGGATTTCGTTTTCAACGAGGGTAATCTGGATTACTTCAAACAACTTTACGACCGGGCCATTAAACAGGACGACCCGTGGAATAAGGTTCGCCGCCTGAGCTTCCACATGATTTTCCGCAACAAACGACTGGACGATAACGGAACCATGGGGGCCAGCCTGATTGAACTGTATAAAACAAAAAAAGACGCAGCTTACTACAAATACATCCAAACCGCTAACGAGCATCTGCTCTACCTTGAGCCGCGCCTGGCCGACGGACTCATTGCCCGCATATGGCCACATGAGAAGACCGTTTGGGCGGATGATATTTATATGGGCGTTTCTTTCCTCTGCCGTATGGGTAGTCTGACTGGGGACATGAAATACTTCGATGATGCAGCCAACCAGGTGTTGAGTGTAAACAAATACCTCTGGTGCAAAGAGAAGCAAATTTATTATCACTGCTATCACACCGATACCAAAGAGAACGGGGTTGCGCATTGGGCGCGTGCCAACGGCTGGATTGCCATGGCGCATGCCGACCTGTTGACTTACATGCCCAAAAACCATCCGAAACGTCAGGCAGTCATCGATAACTTCAAACAGCAGATGGCAGGCGTTTGCCGTTACCAGGGAAAAAACGGACTCTGGCACCAGTTGCTCGACAAAGAAGATTCATATGATGAAACCACCTGTACTGCAATGTTTGTTTATGCATTGGCTAAAGGGGTGAAAAACGGATGGCTGCATAAAGATTATATCCATGTCGCACATACCGGACTTAAAGGACTTATGACCCAAATCAACGACAAAGGCGATGTGTCTGGCATTTGTACCGGAACGGGGATTATGCCTTCGTTGTCGTTCTATTATAACCGTCCGACTGAAAGCAACACGATGATGGGCGAAGGTCCGGTGCTGCGTGCATTGGTGGAGATGATTGACGCACCGAAATACACCGAAATCAACGCCAACGACCAATACGCTAAAATCGTGGATCGTCGCAAGACTAAATAGTGAGTATTACGTATTACGTTTAACGTTATACGTAATACAACAACAGACAAATAACAACGTGCAACCTATAACGTAAAACGTATTACTTTAACTATAACATTACCCTATGAAACACAAAATCATTTCCCTGATTCTGGCTTCACTTATGCTTCCTGCTTTTACAATCATAGCAGCCGGTAACCCATGGTCTGACATGAAGCAACTCGAAAAAAGCATTGAGCGTACGTCATTCCCCAATGTTGACTACAATATTAAAGATTTCGGAGCAGTGGCCAACGACTCCACGCAGCTTTGCACCAAAGCAATAAACACTGCCATCCTCACTTGCCACACCAAAGGCGGTGGTCGTGTGATAGTACCTAAGGGCATCTACTACACCGGAGGCATCACACTCAAGAGCAATGTCAATCTGTATCTTGAAGAAGGAGCAAACCTTCGTTTCTCCACCAAACAGAGCGACTATCTGCCTACTGTGATCACCCGTTGGGAAGGGATCGATTGTTACAATATCCAGCCGCTTATCTACGCGTACAATGAAACCAACATCGCAATAACCGGCAAGGGAGTCATCGACGGACAAGGTCGGATGGATACCTGGTGGCGCATGTGCGGAGCCGTAAAATACGGATGGAAAGAAGGCATTATCTCGCAACGTACAGGCCGCCCCAAACTTTTAAAAGCAGAACAGGAATTTACTCCGGTTGAAGAGCGCGTGATGACACTCGAAGACGGCATGCGCCCACAGATGATCAGTCCGTATAAATGCAACCGGGTACTGATCGAAGGCGTAAAACTAATCAACGCTCCATTCTGGGTAATACACCCGCTGATGTGTCAGAACCTGGTGGTAAACGGTGTGCATGTCGAAAACCGGGGGCCCAATGGTGATGGTTGCGATCCTGAATCTTGCAATAAAGTTTTGATTGAAAACTGTATTTTTGACACCGGCGACGACTGTATAGCCATCAAATCGGGCCGAAACAACGACGGCCGCAAATGGAAAATGCCCAGCCAGAATATTATCGTTCGCAACTGCACCATGAAAAATGGACACGGCGGAGTGGTAATCGGCAGCGAGATTTCCGGTGGATATAAAAATCTTTACGTAGAAAATTGCCGGATGGACAGTCCCGAGCTTGAACGCGTAATCCGTATCAAGACCAGTACTTGCCGTGGCGGTACTATCGAAAATGTATTTGTTCGTAACGTAACCGTGGGACAGTGTCGCGAATGTGTACTTAAAATCGACTTGCTTTACGAGAGCCGCGAGCAGTGCCGCCGTGACTTCCCTCCCACAGTGCGTAACGTCAATCTTGAAAACGTAACCAGTCAGAAGAGTGACTATGGCATAAGCATCGACGGACTGAAGGAAAGCATCAACGTCTATAATATCAACGTTAAGAATTGTAAGTTCAACGGCGTGAAGCACGGCAACAAAGTGACCGGAGCCAGAGATGTGAAGTTTGCCAATCTCTTTATCAACGGTAAGAAAAGCGAAAACTAACAGATATCATCAGTAAATAAGAGCTGCGAAATCAAGACGGGCTACAGGATTAATATCCTGACACAAGCCCGATGATTTCGCAGTTTTTTTATTTATGGTTCCTCTAGCTGCTCATGAAAAGAGACGAGTCTTTACCCTCAATTGGGAAAATAGCCATCGAAATGTTTTTGTCAATAATTACGTTCGGACTATATAGCCCTATTGCCAAACTAAGATTATACCACTACTTCATCAACAGAACAAAGTCGAATGAAACAGAAGCCGGACAACTCCACTTTGGCTATGAACCGGAAGGTAAAGAGGATTACCTGTATGTGTTTGGGCAAACAATACTGTCAATTATTACGCTCGGAATCTATTATCCGTGGGCATTTTGCAATATCGGACAACGTATTGCCGGTAAAACTTTTATTGAGAAAAGGGTATTATTCCAATAGCCACGCCTCAAAACGCCGAAACCAGTGATCATTCCGATATTACATGGTAAACATCATACCGGATAATGAGGCATCCAGCTCTGGTTTTAATAATCAAAAACCCCTTCGTTTCAAATGAAACAAAGGGGTTTTGATTTTATCGTCATGTTACTTAAAATCCAAAATCCATATAAGCAATCCAGTTAACTACTTTCGGCACAAAAATAATCGTTCCCGTGATCGCCGCAGCGATAGCTGCAATCAACACCGAACCAGCCGCCACATCTTTTACCTGTCCAATTACCTCATGAAAATCAGGTGCAACATGATCCGCCAGATATTCTATCGTAGTATTAAATCCCTCTGAAAGCAAAACCATCCCCGAAACAATCGTAATAGAAATCCATTCCGATGATGAAACCTGAAAATAGACTCCAAATATAATCACCAGTGAGAGCACAAGCAGGTGAATCCGGGCGTTATGCTCATTCCGGCAAAGTAAAACGAGGCCGTTAAAAGCATATTCAAAACTTTTCAACCGTTTTTTGATAGAGAATGGCTCTTTCCTTCCTTCCATAACAGATCTGATTATCGGATTATTCTTTGTAAAAAACAAAAATAAGAAAAAACGACGACCACACCGTCTAAAACAAATAATTCGCGAAAAATGTTATCAATGTATCACATGCAGCAATAAAAATCACCAACCATGAAAAAGTCAAGCCTGAAACTGGATTCTCACATTAAAAGAGTAATTATTTCGGTAGTTATTGCACTTGCAATGCATGAAAATGTATTGGCCCAAACAGAATGGTCCCTGGAAGTGCAACCCGGAATTGCCGTCAATGTGCCACTGACAATGGTCATTTACCAGAAAGATCAACCGGATTTTCGCTTCAATGCTCACTATAAAAGCGAATCTTTTAAACTTCCACCCTATTACGAATGCCGTATCAGCAGATGGCACAATAATAGCTCCTGGGAATTGGAACTTATCCATCACAAGATGTACCTGACTAACCCCACATCCGACATTGACCATTTTTCCATTTCACACGGATTTAACATGCTGACCCTGAACCGCGGATTAAATATTTCGGGAAACATTTTCCGTGCTGGATTGGGAATTGTAATTGCACATCCCGAATTTACCATTCGCAACATAAGCTTCGACAATTCACGCGGGTGGTTTAATGCCGGATACTTACCGGCCGGTGTAGTCCTTAATCTAGGATACTCACGGCACCTTGATTTGTCAGACCGCTTTTTCATCAATGTAGAAGCCAAAACGACCTTCGGATTCACACGAATTTCACAAGATGATCTTATGGTAGATAACTATCATTGGGCATTTCATTTAATCTTCGGACCTGGCTACTATTTTCTGAGGCAACGCAGATAAAAAACGATTAATCAATATTTCGTTACAAACAAAACCTATCCAACTACAAAACGGATAGGTTTTTTCTATTGATGCATAAAAGGTAACATGAATATAACAGATAAGACCATTAACTTCAATTAAAAGCATTTACCTTTGTAAACAGACAACTCCCCAATTCACGTCTTTCATTTTTTGAATCGAAACGTTTAAACGAAAAACAAATTGAGTAGTCAAACAAATTCTTCAATTCCCACTAAACAATAAGACAAACCCTATATGAAAAAAATCATCACTGGAATCTCTGCGCTTGCCATCGTCGCATCGATAGTATTGATCGGGTTGCACAACAACAAAACAGACGATAAAAAAAAGGAAAAGCAAGGTAAAGGTAAATCCGGTAGCAAAGTAGATGCAATCGTAGCAAAACCCACCCTGTTAATTAATGAGATTTCGGTTTCCGGCTCCTTGCTGGCATTCGAAGAGGTAGAACTGAAAAACGAAACAGCAGGCCGGGTTGTAAAAATCTATTTACCGGAAGGTAAATTTGTAAAAGCCGGCACATTGCTCGTCAAATTATACGATGAAGACCTTCAAGCAAATCTAAAAAAATTGCAGTCGCAACTGGCGCTTCAAAAACAAATCTTCAAACGCCAATCGGAACTACTCAAAATTAATGGTATCAGCCAGAATGATTTTGATCAGACAGTATTGCAGGTTAATGCCCTTAGCGCTGAGATTGAGGTACAGAAGGTCCTGATCCGCAAAACCGAAGTACGCGCACCTTTCGATGGGATCATCGGATTGCGCCAGATCAGTGTCGGAGCGCAAGTTACCCCATCAACACCTCTGGCTACCATTCGCAGGGAAGATAAAATCAAACTTGACTTTAGTGTTCCCGAAAAATACAGTAGTACCATCAAACCCGGTATGAATGTAAAATTCAGTCTGTATAACAGCGACAAAGCCTACGATGCATCTGTGATTGCCTCGGAACGGGAAATCGACATGAACACCCGAAACATGAAGGTACGGGCCGTGGTCAACAGCAAATCTGATGAACTGATCCCCGGTGCATTCGCTAATGTCAAACTCACAATGGGCAAAAACAGCGAAGCACTGCTTATCCCCACCCAATCCATCATTCCCAAAGAACGAACCAAAAGCGTAATCATCGCCCAAAACGGTAAAGCTCACTTCGTAACAGTGAAAACAGGCATCCGCCAGGTTTCTTCGATCGAGATCATCGAGGGTGTACAGCCAGGTGACACGGTGATTACCAACGGTATTCTTTTTCTCAAAGAGGGTGATGAAATCAAATTTGCCAACATTAAAACCGGTGCGCTATGATGCTTTCTGACCTTGCCCTGAAGCGTCCTATTGGCGCAGTGGTGATGAGCCTGATTATTGTGCTTATGGGAGTTGTGGGATACAACTTTCTGGGCGTACGTTTATATCCGGACATCGACCCGCCGGTAATTACCGTGCAAACATCATATACCGGCGCAAATGCCGAAATCATCGAATCGCAGATTACGGAACCCCTTGAGAAAGCCATCAACGGTATTGAAGGCGTTAAATCCGTTTCATCTTCATCATCCATTGGGAACAGCACCATCACTGTAGAGTTTGACCTGGGTGCCGACCTCGAAAAAGCAGCTAACGATGTCCGGGATAAAACGTCCCAGGCCATGCGCAGCCTGCCACTTGACATCGATGCTCCTCCGGTGGTTACCAAAGCTGACGCCAGTAGCGAACCTATCATTATGCTGGTTGCCCAAAGCTCGACTATGAATGCTGTCGAACTGAGCGAATATGCAGAGAATATATTGCAGGAAAAATTCCAGACTATTCCGGGAGTTAGTGCCGTTAACATCTTTGGCCAACAAAAGCCGGCTATGCGACTTTGGCTCAATCCGGAGAAACTGGCTGCACATAACCTCACTGCCGGTGATGTCAAAACCGCATTGCAAAAAGAAAACGTGGAGATGCCCGGAGGTAAAATCCGCGGAAATGCCACCGAACTCACCGTAAAAACGCATGGCAGGTTGACTACGGAAGAAGAGTTCAACAATATGATTATCAAGCAAACCGACAACCAGGTTATCCGGTTAAGCGATGTAGGCGAAGCGGTGCTTGGCCCGCAAAATGAAGAGTCCGGAGCTACAATCAACGGCATAACGGGTGTTTCGTTGGCAGTAATCCCTCTTCCCGGAGCCAACGACATTGAAATTGCCAATGAATTTTATAACCGGTTGGATCAAATCAACAGCAATCTGCCCACAGGTGTAAAGCTTTTTATTGGTCGGGATAAAACTAAATTCGTCCGTCAATCGGTCGACGATGTGGTGGAAACCCTTGTTATAGCCATCCTGCTGGTGGTGATGATTATCTTCCTCTTTTTCCGGAACTGGATTATCGCTTTACGACCGTTGATTGATATCCCGGTATCACTGATCGGAACCTTTTTCATCATGTATATTTTCGGCTTCTCGATAAATGTACTCACGCTGCTCGGTATCGTACTTGCCACCGGTCTGGTGGTGGATGACGGTATTGTGGTAACTGAAAATATCTACAAACGTATAGAACGGGGTATGGACAAATGGAAAGCTGCCTTTGAGGGTACCCGGGAGATATTCTTCGCTGTTGTATCAACTTCACTTACGCTGGCCATCGTGTTCATCCCGGTAATTTTCCTGCAGGGATTTACAGGACGCCTGTTTCGTGAGTTCGGTATCGTGGTGGCTTGTGCCGTGCTGATTTCCGCTTTTGTATCGCTGACCCTGACACCGGTACTGAACGTTAAACTGGGTGGATCAGCCACGCACCATAACCGTTTTTATCTTGCAACTGAAAAATATTTCGTTGCATTAGAAAACGGATATCGTCGCAGACTAAGCTACTTCATTGCAAACAAAGGGATTTCCTACATAATCCTACTGGTTTGTATCGCTCTCATTGTTCTTTTTGCCAAGACATTAAAATCGGAACTGGCACCTATGGAAGACCATAGCTACATCAGAACTTCCATTACCGCTCCCGAAGGAACTGAATTCGGAGCCTCTCAATATATTACAGACCGGGTTGCCCGCATATTGCAGGATTCCGTACCCGAAGCTAATTACGTTCTGGCCCGTTATGGCGGGGGAATGTCAAATATCAGTGCCAATACCGGTTCAATCATGACCTTTCTTTCCGACCCCAAAGAACGCAAGAGATCACAACAAAAGATTTTCGATAAAATATCAGCCATTTACAAGAAAATCCCCGATGCCCGGATCATCGCCAGTCAGGAGCCGACAATCGCGACTTCTTTCTCACGGGGCTTACCGGTACAATTCGTAATTCAGAATCTTGATTTTGATAAATTACATGAGGTTCTTCCCAAATTTCTGGATGAAGCCCAAAACAGTCCCGTCTTCAGTAATGTGGATGTAGATCTGAAATTTAATAAACCGGAGCTGAATCTGGAAGTAGACCGCCTCAAAGCAACCAGCATGGGAGTAAACGAAAAAGACGTTTCCGATGCCTTAAACAATGCATTCAGCGGCAGCCGATACGGTTATTTCCTGCGAAACAACAAACAATATTATGTAATTGGTCAGATAGACCGGGAGAATCGCAATCAGCCGGCTGATATTTCATCGCTATATGTCCGAAATATCAACGGAGAAATGGTGCAACTTGACAATCTGGTAAGAATGGAAGAAAACAGTACCCCACCCACTCTCTACCACTACAACCGCTACAAGTCGGCCACCATCTCTGCCAACCCTGCTAACGGAAAAACACTGGGAGAAGGGATTGAAGAGATGCAACGCATTGCCGACAAACTGTTGGACAGCTCTTTCAACACAGCGCTGAACGGCCCTTCACGTGACTTTGCGGAAAGCAGCTCCAATATTTCATTTGCATTGATACTGGCATTATTATTGATCTATCTGATTCTGGCAGCACAGTTCGAAAGTTTCCGTGACCCTTTCATTATCATGCTTACCGTGCCGATGGCAATTGCCGGAGCTATGCTCTCACTCTGGGTATGCGGTCAGACATTGAATATTTTCTCTGAGATCGGGATGATCCTACTCATCGGTATCGTAACCAAAAATGGTATCCTGATTGTGGAGTTTGCCAACCAAAAATACAAAGCCGGGTTGCCCAAAAAAGAAGCTGCTTTCGAAGCAGCAGCTGCTCGTCTTCGCCCGATCCTGATGACCTCTCTGGCTACAATCTTTGGTGCATTCCCCATCGCATTTGCTCTCGGTGCAGGTGCGCAAAGCCGTATACCATTGGGTATTGTCGTTGTAGGAGGTTTGCTTTTCTCACTGGTACTCACATTGTTTATCATTCCTGTGATGTATATTTTAATGTCGGCTAAAAAATAACAGAACTGCAACATGAAGAAATCACTTATAATTCTCGGACTTTCAATCTGTACAGTTACTCAGGCACAACAAACTCTGACCATAGATGACGCCGTAGGAAGGGCTTTAAAAAACAACTATAATATACTCATTGCCCGCAACACTGCTGATATTGTCCGGATTAATAATACCGCAGGTAACGCAGGCATGTTGCCTAATATATCACTTAACGGCTCAGGAGGGTATCAACTGAATGACGTGACCCTTAAAACGGCGTCGGCAGGAGAAACACGTACATCAGACATTTCGTCAAAGAATCTGGGTGCAAATGTCGAATTAACCTGGAAACTGTATGATGGCGGAAAAATGTTTATCACCAAAAATAAGTTAACCCAGATTGAAGCATTAGGTGAAATCCGGTTTCGGGAACAAGTTACACAAACCCTCTTCAATGTCATAGCTGCTTATTATGACGTAGTCCGTCAGAAACAACAACTCAAAGCTATCAATGAAGCCATCAACTACAATCGTGAGCGGGTGAAAATTGCACAAACTGCTTTTACATCCGGGACTTCTGACAAAACAGGTTTGCTTCAGGCTAAGATCGACCTGAATGTCTATTCCGAAAATGCCATTAATCAGCAGGCCACCATCGAAGCTGCCAAAAGGACTCTAAATGTCCTGTTGGGTGAGAACCGGGATGCTTCATTTGATGTTTCCGATTCAATTCCTTTGGATTATAATCCTGACCGAAGCGAACTGGAACAAAAACTATTCGCTATGAATCCAAGCATTCTCAACAGCAAAAAGCAAATTGACATTGCCAGACTGACATTGAAGGAGAATTACCGTACTTTACTTCCGCAGCTCAGTTTCAGAACTGGTTATTACCTTTCGCATAACGTCAACTCAGCAGGATCGACGTTAAAAAGCCACACCATAGGTCCGCAAATCGGAGGAACACTATCCATTCCTCTTTACTCGGGCGGTGAAAACAGGCGAAAAATCAATGCTGCTAAAATAGAATTACAATCAGCAGAATACAATCTGGAGAATGTGAAGATCGAAATCAATACTGAATTACAAAATGCATTGACTGAATTTGACAACCAGAAAAGGCTAGTAGAGATTGAAAAAGAAAACAATCTCCTGACCAAAGAAAATATCGACATCAGCTTTCAACGGTTAAGATTGGGGCAAACCACATCGCTCGAAGTGCATCAGGCACAGGAAAGTTATGTACAATCATGCACCAGACTGACAAACCTCAAGTATAATCTCAAAATTGCAGAAGCAAAACTTAAACAATTGTTAGCCACATTATAAAAAAGATAGGTTGAGTAATAATTCCATCCACATTGCACATCAAACATCATAACAGACTACAACCAAAGTCAAATAGCCTTATCATTCTTTTTTCATGTTTTCATCCGGTTTGACTGGTGACGCTGAATAAAATAACCCATAGGGGATTATACTGTTATACTATTTTACTATTTTTGCATCTTGAAATTTTATATTACACAACATAAGAATGAAGAACGCTTTAGTAAAAACAGACTTCAATTTTCCGGGACAGAAAAGTGTCTATCATGGAAAAGTTCGCGATGTATACAATATCAACGATGAACTACTGGTTATGATCGTATCAGACCGCATCTCTGCATTCGATGTGGTATTACCTAAAGGTATTCCCTTTAAAGGTCAGATGTTGAACCAGATCGCAGCTAAATTCCTCGATGCAACCACCGACATTGTTCCCAACTGGAAACTTGCTACACCCGATCCAATGGTAACAGTAGGTGTTCAGTGCAAATCATTCCCTGTGGAAATGATTGTTCGCGGATATCTTTGTGGTAGCGCCTGGAGAGCTTACAAAAGCGGAGTTCGTGAAATCTGCGGTGTAAAAATCCCCGATGGCATGCGAGAAAACGAGCGTTTCCCGGAGCCCATCATTACCCCAACCACTAAAGCGGATCAGGGATTCCACGACGAAGATATTTCGAAAGAAGAGATCCTTAAACAAGGTCTGGTTTCACCTGAAGATTACGAAATGTTGGAAAAATACACCATGGCACTCTTCAAAAGAGGTAGTGAAATGGCCGCTCAACGCGGACTGATTCTTGTGGATACCAAGTACGAATTTGGAAAACGTGACGGTAAAATCTATCTGATCGACGAAATTCACACGCCGGACTCTTCACGTTACTTCTACGCCGACAGCTATCAGGAGCTCTTCGAAAAAGGCGAAGCTCAGAAACAGCTTTCAAAAGAATTTGTACGCGAATGGTTGATGGCAAACGGATTCCAGGGCAAAGAGGGACAACAGGTACCTGAGATGACCGACGAAATCGTAGAAAGCATCAGCGAACGCTACATCGAGCTGTTCGAAAATATCTCCGGTGAAAAATTTGAAAAAGCAGACATATCAGAAGTTGCAGCCCGCATCGAGAAGAATGTCACTGCTTATCTGGCAAACAGATAAATACCCTCATAAATGCCTGATAGTCGAATCCCCGGCTATTAGGCTTTTCTTGTTTTAAATATAAAGCGTATTTCCGTCGTCCCCTCATATCCCCTCTTATTGACAAATGCGCTTCAGATTAATAACACCCCTCACTTAGTTGTATGCAGAAATACGGTTTAATAGGTTATCCTTTATCGCATTCTTTTTCCCAGGGATTCTTTAACGAGAAATTCACCTCAGAAGGAATAGATGCCACATACGAAAATTTTGAAATTCCTACAATTGACGATTTCCAGAAGGTAATCCTGTCTAATCCGGAACTTAACGGATTAAACGTAACTATCCCTTACAAAGAACAGGTAATCCAGTATCTGGATGAATTAGATGAAACGGCCAAAGAGATTGGCGCTGTCAACGTAATTAAATTCATACGGGATAAAAAAAGATTAAAGCTAAAAGGATACAACTCTGACACAATCGGATTCACCCAATCTATAAGCGAATACATAAAGCCTAATCATAAAAAAGCCCTTATACTGGGAACAGGTGGGGCCTCAAAAGCGGTTAAATATTCTCTCAAAAAAATGGGAATAGATTTTACTTTTGTATCACGTACAGCTGTTAAAGGGCAGCTTTTCTACAACGAACTTACCGAAGAGGTGATGAAAGAACATACGATCATCATCAACACAACCCCTGTAGGCATGTACCCCAAGATTGACTCCTGCCCCGATATTCCTTACGAATTTATCACAGACCAGCATTTACTCTATGACCTGTTATACAATCCCAATGAAACCAAATTCATGAAATTGGGTCAGGCTAAAGGAGCAACAGTTGTTAACGGACTGGAAATGCTACTTTTACAGGCTTTCGCAGCCTGGGACATCTGGCAACAGAAACTTTAACCTGCAACATTCGCGATTAACTCTAACACTAAAAATATTATGGCAAAACCATTCCATTACCAGGAAGCATTCCCCATGGGAAAAGACACTACCGAATATTATCTCCTTACAAAAGAGCATGTTTCGGTAACTGAATTTGAGGGTAAAGAAATCTTAAAAATTGAAGCTGAAGGCCTTACCAAAATGGCCAACGCTGCAATGCGCGACGTTTCTTTTCTTCTTCGCCCGGAACACCAGGCCCAGGTGGCTAAAATCCTGAGCGATCCCGAAGCCAGTGAAAACGATAAATATGTAGCACTAACAATGCTCCGCAACGCTGAAGTTGCAGCCAAAGGGGTACTCCCATTCTGCCAGGATACCGGTACCGCAATTGTAATGGGAAAAAAAGGGCAACAAGTTTTCACTAATGGCAACGATGAAGAGGCTCTTTCACTGGGTGTTTACAAAACTTACACTGAAGAAAACCTTCGTTATTCACAGAATGCTCCACTCGACATGTACAAAGAGGTAAATACAGGTTGTAATCTACCTGCCCAAATCGACCTTTACGCTACAGGGGGAGCAGAATACAAGTTTCTTTTCATGGCCAAAGGAGGAGGTTCAGCCAACAAAACATACCTCTACCAGGAAACCAAAGCATTGTTAAATCCTGACACTTTGGTAAAATTCATGATAGAAAAAATGAAATCGTTGGGAACTGCGGCATGTCCTCCTTACCACATAGCTTTCGTAATCGGCGGCACTTCTGCCGAAGCAAATCTTAAATCGGTAAAACTGGCTTCTGCTAAATACTACGATCATCTCCCAACCGTAGGAAACGAATTCGGACAAGCTTTTCGTGACATCGAATTGGAGAAAACCGTATTAAAAGCTGCTCAGGAACTAGGACTAGGCGCTCAATTCGGTGGAAAATATTTCGCACACGACATTCGTGTTATCCGCATGCCCCGCCACGGTGCATCTTGCCCGGTAGGTATGGGTGTATCCTGCTCTGCCGACCGTAACATCAAAGCGAAAATCAACAAAGACGGAATCTGGATTGAGAAAATGGAAGACAATCCGGGTCGTTTTATTCCCGAAGAATTGCGACAGGCAGGCGAAGGCAATGCTGTAAAAATCGACCTTAACCGTCCGATGAGTGAAATTCTTAAAGAACTGTCTAAATATCCGGTATCTACCCGCCTGTCCCTGAACGGTACCATCGTTGTAGGCCGCGACATCGCCCATGCCAAAATCAAAGAAAGAATTGATGCTGGTCTCGGTATCCCCGAATACCTTAAAAACCATCCCATCTACTACGCAGGCCCTGCAAAAACTCCCGCAGGAATGCCTTCAGGTTCATTTGGTCCGACAACAGCAGGCCGAATGGATTCATACGTTGATCTTTTCCAATCGTTGGGAGGTAGCATGATCATGATTGCAAAAGGGAACCGCAGCAAACAAGTTACCGATGCCTGCCATAAATATGGCGGTTTCTACTTAGGAGGTATCGGTGGCCCTGCAGCAATTCTTGCACAAAACAACATCAAGAAGGTAGAATGTCTGGAATATCCGGAATTAGGCATGGAGGCAATCTGGAAAATTCAGGTCGAAAATTTCCCGGCATTTATTTTAGTTGATGACAAGGGAAATGATTTCTTTGAACAAATAAAACCGGCTCCCTTTTGCGTAAAATAAATTATAGCATCTCTATTTTCACACTGAAACAAAAGTGGAAATCAAATGCTATTTCTTAAATTACACCAATAACACAAATTAATTTGGCGCAAAACTTTGGTATTCAAAAAACAATACCTAATTTTGCGCCACTTTGTGAAGAATATATTTAAACTCAATAATTATGATCGTAGTACCTGTAAAAGAAGGCGAAAACATTGAAAAAGCGCTGAAAAAATTCAAACGTAAATTTGAAAAAACCGGAGTTGTTAAAGAATTAAGAAGACGTCAGGCGTTTGACAAACCTTCTGTTGTTAAAAGACAACAAAAACTCCGCGCTGCTTACGTTCAGCAACTCCACTTGTCTGAAGAATAAAATCGAACCCATCACTTGCATTAGTGATTCTTTTCGCTTAACTTCGTTGCTACATCTCATTGCAACGAAACTTGAAAACGACAGAAAAATTCATAGAATACCTACAGTATGAGAGAAACTACTCCTCTCATACTGTTTTGTCGTATCAGAAAGACCTCAATCAATTCTCTTCTTTCATCCTCCGGCAATGTGGTGAATACACCATTGAATCCATAGACAGAGACCTCATCAGACAATGGATCACACACCTGATGGAACTAAAACACACCCCATCAACCGTAAACAGAAAGCTTAGCACAATAAAATCTTATTTCAAATTCCTTATCCGTCAGGGATTAACAAAAAAAAACCCAACTCAAGGCATCACAGGGCCTCGAAATTCGAAAAAGATTCCTATATTTGTCAAAGAAGCAGAAATGGACACGCTTTTAGACGACACCAACTTCGGTGACGGATTTGAAGCTATCCGCAACAAAACGATCATCCAATTGTTTTATACTACAGGAATAAGGCGCGCCGAAATCCTGGAACTTAAAGATCAGGATATCGACTTCTCAACTTCCACCATTAAAGTTACGGGGAAAAGAAACAAACAACGCTTGATCCCATTTGGAGAAGAAACCCGAGAGCTGCTTCAACAATACCTTGAAGAACGCGACGTAAGAGTCGGCGTTGGAGATGATGAACATGTATTTGTAAAAGAAGATGGCGACAAACTTTACCCAATGCTATTATACCGCATCGTAAAAAACAAACTATCCGAAACAACTACACTATCAAAAAAAAGCCCACACGTCTTACGCCACACCTTCGCAACCACACTACTCAACCACGGCACCGAACTCAACGCCGTTAAAGAGTTGTTAGGTCATAGTTCTTTGGCAGCAACTGAAGTATACACACATACTACATTTAAAGAATTAAAAAAAGCTTACAACACGGCTCATCCCAGAGCCGGAAATTCAAAAAAAGGAGGTTAATATGGAAACCAGAATTCAAGCCGTTCATTTCGATGCATCTCAAAACCTTGTAACATTCATCGAAAAAAAAGTTTCAAAGTTAGATCAATATTTTGACGGCGTTATGACAGCTGAAGTAACTTTGAAAGTCGTTAAACCTGAAACATTCAAAAACAAAGAAGCAAATATCAAGATTAAAGTCCCTAATAATGAGCCCCTTTTCACAGAAAAAGTAGCCGACTCTTTCGAAGAAGCCGTTGACGTATGCTGCGACGCATTAGCCAAGCAACTAGTCAAGTTCAAAGAAAAAGTAAGGGAAAAGTAAAAAATAATCGCGAAATATTTTTGTAGTTTCAAATTTATGCCTAATTTTGCACCCGCTTCACCCCACTAACGGATAAGCGGGTGTTAATTTGCCTCCATAGCTCAGTTGGCCAGAGCACGTGATTTGTAATCTCGGGGTCGTGGGTTCGAATCCCTCTGGAGGCTCAACAAAAAGTTCATTAAACGTACTGAAACAACATTAGGGCGGTTACCAGAGTGGCCAAATGGGGCAGACTGTAAATCTGCTGGTTTTCACCTTCGGTGGTTCGAATCCATCACCGCCCACCCTGACGGGAAAAGAGAAGTTAAGGATTATACCCGAAACTTCCTGTAAAATTGCGGGAGTAGCTCAGTTGATAGAGCATTAGCCTTCCAAGCTGAGGGTCGCGGGTTTGAGTCCCGTCTCCCGCTCTATTTTCCCGCCGTTGTAGCTCAGTGGTAGAGCACTTCCTTGGTAAGGAAGAGGTCACGAGTTCAAATCTCGTCAACGGCTCTTTAAAAAGAAGCTAATCATTAATCTTTTTATAATAAAACAATCATGGCAAAAGAGGTATTTAAACGTGACAAACCGCACGTTAACATCGGTACCATTGGTCACGTTGACCACGGTAAAACTACTTTGACCGCTGCTATTACTACAGTATTGGCAAAAAAAGGTCTGTCTGAACTGAAATCATTCGACCAAATTGACAATGCTCCTGAAGAAAAAGAACGTGGTATTACTATCAACACTGCTCACGTTGAATATCAAACAGAAAACCGTCACTATGCACACGTAGACTGTCCGGGTCACGCCGACTACGTTAAGAACATGGTAACCGGTGCTGCTCAAATGGACGGTGCAATCATCGTAGTTGCTGCAACTGACGGTCCTATGCCCCAAACTCGCGAGCACATCCTTTTGGCTCGTCAGGTAAACGTTCCTCGTCTTGTTGTATTCATGAACAAATGTGACATGGTTGAAGACGAAGAAATGTTGGAACTTGTAGAAATGGAAATGAGAGAATTGCTTTCTTTCTACAACTTTGACGGTGATAATACTCCTGTAATCCGTGGTTCTGCTCTTGGTGGTTTGAACGGCGTTGCACAGTGGGAAGAAAAAATTATGGAGCTGATGGATGCAGTTGATACCTGGATTCCACTTCCTCCACGTGAAATTGACAAGCCTTTCTTGATGCCGGTTGAAGACGTGTTCTCTATCACAGGTCGTGGTACAGTAGCAACAGGTCGTATCGAAACTGGTATCATCAAAACTGGTGAAGAGGTTCAAATCATCGGTCTTGGTGCAGAAGCTAAAAAATCAGTAGTAACTGGTGTTGAGATGTTCCGTAAAATTCTTGACAGAGGTGAAGCTGGTGACAACGTAGGTTTGTTGCTTCGTGGTATCGACAAAGATCAAATCAAACGTGGTATGGTTATCTGCCACCCGGGACAGGTTAAACCTCACACTAAATTCAAAGCAGAGGTTTATATCCTGAAAAAAGAAGAAGGTGGTCGTCACACTCCATTCCACAACAAATACCGTCCTCAGTTCTACATCCGTACATTGGACGTAACTGGTGAAATCACTTTGCCGGAAGGAACTGAAATGGTTATGCCAGGTGACAACTTGACAATCAACGTAGAATTGATCTATCCGGTAGCTTGCGACTTAGGTTTGCGTTTCGCTATCCGTGAAGGTGGTCGTACAGTTGGTGCAGGTCAGATCACTGAAATCATCGAGTAATAAATACTCAGCATAAATCCAACCGGTCTCATTGAGACCGGTTCCATACGGGTCTAGCTCAGTTGGTAGAGCATCGGTCTCCAAAACCGAGTGTCGGGAGTTCGAGTCTCTCGACCCGTGCTAAGTCGTTGACGAAATGAAGAAAATCATTGAAAAAATAAAAGAATCTTATAACGAGCTTGTATATAAGGTTTCTTGGCCTACCAAATCCGAATTAAGCAACAGCGCTGTTGTTGTCATGTTTGCTTCCCTATTAATAGCGCTGCTGATATTTGGCATCGACTTTAGTTTCGAGAAGGTTATGCAATTCTTCTACTCAAAAGTTTTCTAATTCAGGAGGTATAAATAAAATGACTGAACTTAGAAAGGAATGGTACGTATTACGTGCCATTAGTGGTAAAGAGAGCAAAGTAAAAGAGTATCTTGATGCAGAAATCAAGAATACTGATATGAAAGACTTTGTTTTTCAGGTGCTAATTCCCACAGAAAAAGTAATCCATGTACGTAACGGAAAGAAAGTAACTTCAGAAAGAAGTCTTTTTCCCGGGTATGTTTTGATTGAAGCTATTCTGGTTGGGGAAATTGCACATAGATTGCGTAACATATCGAACGTTATCGGCTTTTTAGGCGGTAATGAAAAACCCGTCCCCTTAAGACAATCCGAAGTTAATCGCATATTAGGAGCAGTAGATGAGCTTCAGGAAACTGATGCTGATCTTAATGTGTCTTATATGGTTGGAGAAACCGTTAAAGTTAATTACGGTCCATTCAGCGGTTTTTCCGGAATTATTGAGGAGGTAAATACGGAGAAGAAAAAACTAAAAGTAATGGTCAAGATCTTCGGGCGTAAAACACCGCTCGAATTGGGCTTTTTACAAGTTGAAAAAGAATAGTACTTCGGTTACGCGGAATGTGTTATTCTTAATGTGAACATCAAAAATGAATCAAAATGGCTAAAGAAGTTGCTGGACAAATTAAATTACAGATTAAAGGAGGCGCAGCAAACCCATCACCTCCCGTAGGACCTGCACTTGGTTCTAAAGGGATTAACATCATGGAGTTTTGCAAGCAATTTAATGCCAGAACCCAAGACAAAGCAGGAAAAGTATTGCCTGTAGTAATCACTTACTACTCGGACAAATCTTTTGATTTTGTTGTTAAAACTCCTCCTGTTGCCATTCAATTAATGGAAGTTTCAAAACTGAAAAGCGGATCGGCAGAACCGAACCGTAAAAAAGTTGCTGAAATCAACTGGGATCAGGTTAAAACAATTGCTGAAGATAAAATGCCGGACCTGAACTGCTTTACGCTGGAATCAGCTATGAAAATGGTTGCCGGAACAGCCAGAAGTATGGGTATCACCGTGAAAGGGGAATTCCCGTTTAATAACTAATAAACTTCAATTGAGATGGGTAAACTTACAAAAAATCAAAAGTTAGCTTTTAGCAAAATTGAAGCAGGGAAGTCTTATTCTTTAAAAGAAGCTTCTGAACTGGTTAAAGAAATCTCTCTGACTAAATTCGACGCTTCAGTAGACGTAGATGTACGTTTAGGTGTTGACCCACGTAAAGCTAACCAAATGGTTCGCGGTGTAGTATCACTACCCCACGGTACCGGAAAGCAAATCAGGGTTCTTGCATTGTGTACTCCAGACCAGGAAGCTGATGCTAAAGAAGCAGGAGCTGACTACGTAGGATTAGACGAATATATCGAAAAGATCAAAGGTGGATGGACTGATATCGACGTTATCATTACACAACCTGCTATCATGGGTAAAATTGGTGCTCTTGGACGCGTATTGGGTCCTCGTGGATTGATGCCTAACCCTAAAAGCGGTACTGTAACTAACGAAGTTGGTAAAGCCGTAAGAGAAGTGAAACAAGGTAAAATCGACTTCAAAGTTGACAAAACCGGTATCGTTCACACTTCAATCGGTAAAGTATCATTCAGTGCAGATAAAATCAGCGAAAACGCTAAAGAATTTATCAACACATTGATTAAACTGAAGCCGACTGCTGCTAAAGGAACTTATATTAAAAGTATTTTTCTTTCGAGTACTATGAGCCCGGGTATTAAAATCGACCCTAAATCAGTAGACGAAAACTAAAAATTGAGGACTTATGAGAAAGGAAGATAAAACTACGACTATCGAACAGATAGCAGCTACGATCAAGGAATACGGACACTTCTACCTGACTAACACAGCAACAATGAATGCTGATAAAACAAGTCAGTTGAGAAGAGAATGTTTCAAACAAGATATTAAACTGCTTGTTGTAAAGAACACAATGCTTCAAAAAGCATTGGAAAGCTTAGAGATCGACTACTCTCCACTTTACGGATCTTTGAAAGGCTCAACATCGATCATGTTCTCAAACGTGAACAATGCACCGGCTAAACTAATCAAAGAATTCAAAAAGGGAGCTGAAGTACCTGCGTTGAAAGCTGCTTACGTAGAAGAAAGCTTCTACATCGGAGCGGACCAACTGGATGCGTTGGTAGGTATCAAAAGCAAAAACGAGCTTATCGGAGAAATCGTTGGACTGCTTCAGTCACCTGCGAAGAACGTTATTTCAGCTCTTCAATCAGGTGGAAACACAATCCATGGCGTCCTGAAAACGCTCGCAGAAAAATAAAAATACAAAAACAATACATTAGTAACAAACATTAAAATTATACTAAAATGGCAGATTTGAAAGCTTTTGCTGAACAATTAGTGAACTTGACCGTAAAAGAAGTTAACGAGCTTGCTGAAATCCTGAAATCAGAATACGGAATCGAACCTGCTGCTGCAGCTGTTGCTGTTGCTGCTCCTGCTGCTGGTGGTGCTGCTGCTGCTGAAGAAAAAACATCTTTCGATGTTATCTTGAAATCAGCTGGTGCTAACAAATTGGCAGTAGTTAAATTGGTTAAAGAATTGACTGGTCTTGGATTGAAAGAAGCTAAAGATTTAGTTGACGGAGCTCCTAGCAAATTGAAAGAAGGTGTAGCTAAAGACGAAGCTGACGCGTTGAAAAAACAACTTGAAGAAGGCGGAGCTGAAGTTGAACTTAAATAATTTGTCCTTAATAAAGGAATAATGGTTAAGAATCCTCTTGCAGAGGGTTCTTAACCTTTTTGCGCTTATAATTTTTATTAGGTTCAATTAATCTACTTACAATGTCTTTAAATAACATTAAACAAAGGGTAAATTTTGCTTCTATTAAGAATCCGCTTCCCTATCCGGATTTCTTAGAGGTACAATTGAAGTCATTTCAAGACTTTCTTCAGTTGGATACTCCCTTGGACAAACATAAAAACGAGGGGTTATATAAAGTATTTGCAGAAAACTTTCCAATTGCAGATACCAGAAATAATTTCGTACTCGAATTCCTCGATTACTTTATCGATCCTCCCCGTTATACCATCGACGAATGTATCGAAAGAGGCCTGACTTATAGCGTCCCCCTGAAGGCGAAGCTTAAGTTGTATTGTACAGATCCTGATCACGAAGATTTTGACACAGTGATACAGGATGTGTACCTCGGTCCGATTCCATACATGACAGCGAAAGGTACGTTTGTTATTAATGGTGCTGAGCGCGTAATTGTATCTCAGTTGCACCGTTCGCCCGGTGTTTTCTTTGGTCAGAGTGTCCACGCAAACGGTACTAAACTTTACTCAGCTCGTATTATTCCTTTCAAAGGATCATGGATTGAGTTTGCTACCGACATCAACAATGTGATGTATGCTTACATTGACCGTAAAAAGAAATTACCTGTTACGACATTGTTAAGAGCCATCGGATTCGAAAATGATAAAGATATTCTCGAAATTTTCGGACTGGCAGAAGATATTAAAGCCACGAAAGTAAACCTCCGCAAGGCTATTGGCCGCAAGTTAGCTGCCCGCGTTTTGAAAACCTGGGTAGAAGACTTTGTAGATGAAGATACCGGCGAGGTAGTTTCTATTGAACGTAACGAAGTGATTATCGATCGTGAAACTGTATTGGAAGAAGAACACATCGATGAAATCACTGAATCTGGTGTTCAAAATATTCTTCTGCACAAAGAAGAGCTGAACACCTCAGATTATGCTATAATCTACAACACATTACAAAAAGACCCCAGTAACTCTGAAAAAGAGGCTGTTCTATATATTTACAGACAACTTCGTAACGCGGAACCAGCGGATGACGCAAGTGCACGCGAAGTAATCACCAGTCTTTTCTTCTCTGAAAAGAGATATGACCTGGGTGAAGTCGGACGTTATCGTATTAATAAAAAATTAGAACTCGACATCGACGAAAGTACCAAAGTACTGACTCGCGAGGATATCATTGCCATTATTCGCCACCTTATTCAATTGATCAACTCAAAAACAATAGTTGATGATATTGACCACTTGAGTAACCGTCGCGTTCGTACCGTAGGAGAACAACTATACAACCAGTTTGGTATCGGACTCGCACGTATGGCACGTACCATTCGTGAACGAATGAATGTCCGCGATAATGAGGTCTTCACTCCAATTGATTTGATCAATGCGAAAACAATTTCGTCTGTGATTAATTCTTTCTTCGGAACGAATGCACTCTCTCAATTCATGGACCAAACTAATCCGCTGGCAGAAATGACACACAAACGTCGTATGTCAGCACTCGGACCTGGTGGACTCTCGCGTGAGCGCGCCGGATTTGAGGTTCGAGACGTTCACTTTACACACTATGGTCGTCTTTGTCCGATTGAAACTCCGGAAGGTCCGAACATTGGTTTGATCTCGTCATTATGTGTATATGCAAAAATCAACGAACTAGGCTTCATCGAAACTCCATACCGCCCGGTAAAAGAAGGAAAAGTAGATGTAAGTGAAGATAGCATTATATATCTTACTGCTGAAGAAGAGGAAGGCCAAATTATTGCACAGGGTAATGCTCCGCTTGCAGAAGATGGTAGCTTTATTCGTTCACGTGTAAAAGCCCGTCAGGAAGGTGATTTCCCTGTAGTAGGACCAGAAGAAGTTCAATTAATGGACGTATCTCCTACTCAGATTGCATCAATTGCTGCATCATTGATTCCATTCCTCGAGCACGATGATGCTAACCGTGCATTGATGGGATCCAACATGATGCGCCAGGCTGTTCCATTGCTTCGTGCTGATGCACCTATCGTAGGTACAGGTATTGAAGGACAAATTATTCGTGACTCAAGAACTCAGCTTACAGCTGAACGACCTGGTGTTATCGAGTTCGTGGACGCAACCTGTATCCGTATCAAATATGACCGAACCGAAGAAGAGGAATTCCTGAGCTTTGAAACTTCAGTGAAAGAGTATAATATACCTAAATTCAGAAAAACCAACCAAAGTACCACGATTGACTTGCGACCAATTTGCAGCATTGGTCAACGTGTTACTACCGGAGAAATTCTGACAGAAGGATATTCAACTGAAAAAGGAGAACTGGCGATAGGTAAAAACCTTAAGGTTGCCTTCATGCCCTGGAAAGGATACAACTTTGAGGATGCTATTGTTCTTAACGAACGTATCGTTAGAGAAGACATCTTTACATCAGTACACGTAGATGAGTATTCTCTCGAAGTACGCGAAACCAAACGCGGTATGGAAGAGCTTACTTCCGATATACCCAATGTAAGTGAAGAAGCAACAAAAGATCTTGACGAAAGAGGTATTGTACGCGTAGGTGCCCATATCAAACCCGGAGATATTATGATTGGTAAGATTACGCCTAAAGGTGAATCGGATCCTTCTCCCGAAGAAAAACTTCTTCGTGCTATTTTCGGTGATAAAGCAGGCGACGTGAAAGATGCGTCATTAAAAGCGACTCCTTCACTCTCCGGAGTTATCATCGGAACTAATTTATTCTCCCGTGCGGTTAAGAAACGTAAATCCCGCTTAAGCGATAAAGCTCTACTTCCGAAATTGGATGAAGAATACGAAGAAAAACTGAACGAGCTAAAAGAAGTATTGGTTGAGAAACTCTTAGCTTTAACTAATGGTAGAGTATCACAAGGCGTTAAAGATTATTTAGGTGCTGAAGTTATTGCCAAAGGTGCTAAGTTCACTCATAAAAACCTCTTTGATCTCGACTACTTCAGTATTCAGGTAAGTAAATGGACAACAGAAGCTCCTAAAAACGAACAAATCAAGACTGTCATCATGAACTACTTACGTAAGTTCAAAGAGATTGATGCTGAATTGAAACGTAAGAAGTTCGATATCACTATCGGAGATGAGCTTCCCTCGGGAATTGTACAATTAGCCAAAGTTTATATTGCTAAAAAACGTAAGATCTGCGTTGGTGATAAAATGGCGGGACGTCACGGTAACAAAGGTATCGTTTCCAAGATTGTTCGTCAGGAAGATATGCCTTTCCTTGAAGATGGTACTCCTGTGGACATTGTATTGAACCCTCTTGGTGTACCTTCTCGTATGAACCTTGGACAGATCTTCGAAACTGTACTGGCATGGGCAGGTGAACGCTTAGGAGAGAAGTTTGCAACACCTATCTTTGACGGAGCTCACATAGAAGACCTGAATGATTGGACTGACAAAGCCGGCATTCCAAGATACGGAAAAAACGTATCTGTATGATGGTGGAACCGGAGAACGTTTTGACCAACCTGCAACTGTAGGTATTATCTACATGCTTAAACTAGGTCACATGGTTGAAGATAAAATGCACGCCCGTTCGATCGGACCATACTCATTGATTACGCAACAGCCTCTTGGAGGTAAAGCTCAATTCGGGGGTCAGCGTTTCGGAGAGATGGAGGTTTGGGCATTGGAAGCATTCGGTGCCGCACATATTCTTCAGGAAATCCTTACCATCAAATCGGACGACGTAATCGGACGTTCAAAAGCATACGAAGCCATCGTGAAAGGTGATCCGCTCCCAACACCGGGAATACCGGAATCACTCAACGTATTGCTGCATGAGCTTAGAGGTTTAGGACTCAGCATTACATTGGACTAATAATATAATCAAACTCAAGCCGGTTTCCGTAGTACAACTGCGGAATCCGGCTCTTTATACAGATTTCAACAACTCTTTATAAACAAGACATATGGCATTTAGAAAAGAGAATAAGATAAAGAGTAATTTCAGCAAAATCTCTATTGGTTTGGCTTCTCCGGAAGAAATTTTGGAAGGTTCAAGCGGTGAAGTGCTGAAGCCCGAAACCATTAACTACCGTACCTACAAACCGGAACGAGACGGTTTGTTCTGCGAACGGATTTTTGGTCCGGTTAAAGATTACGAATGCCACTGCGGTAAATACAAACGTATTCGTTATAAAGGAATTGTTTGTGACCGTTGCGGTGTAGAAGTAACTGAAAAGAAAGTACGTCGTGAGCGTATGGGACATATCCAGTTGGTAGTGCCTGTTGCCCACATTTGGTATTTCCGGTCATTACCTAATAAAATCGGTTATCTGCTCGGAATTCCAACCAAAAAGTTGGATGCCATTGTTTACTATGAGCGATATGTAGTTATCCAGCCGGGTATCAAAGCGGAAGATGGAATTGAGTCTCAACAACTCTTATCAGAGGAGGAATATTTAGATATTCTTGACACTCTACCCAGAGAAAACCAGTTATTGGATGATACCGATCCTAACAAATTCATAGCAAAAATGGGAGCTGATGTTCTCTATGAAATGCTAAACCGTCTGGATCTGGATTCATTGTCATATGAATTACGTCACCGCGCAAGTACAGACGGATCGCAACAACGTAAAGCTGATGCATTAAAACGTCTTCAGGTTGTAGAATCATTCCGTGCATCTAAGGGACGTAACCGCCCTGAATGGATGGTATTGAGAATTATTCCGGTAATTCCACCAGAATTACGCCCGTTAGTACCTCTTGACGGT
>CAXXPA010000018.1:0-335639 GCA_963662365.2 Bacteroidales bacterium | reverse complement strand
TCAACGCAGGTATCGCTGCATTGGTATAATGGCGTTTAATGGTTGGAAAACGGACCAACTACGCAGGGCGTTCCTACTAGCACTCTCATAATATTCCGCATGGTTGCCATCGGTGCTGCGCTTGCTTTGGTTCGGATGGTTTGGATTCAATGCCGGTAGTGGTCTGGCAGCAGATAGCTTAGCTGGTAGTGCTTTCCTTGCCACTCACGTTGCTACAGCGGCAGCCGCTTTAGGATGGACTTTGCTTGAGTGGATCTTTAGTAAAAAACCGACCATTGTAGGTGTTTGTACAGGTGCTGTTGCCGGTTTGGTTGCGATTACTCCTGCAGCTGGTTTTGTAGAATGTAACCGGAGCGATTATAATCGGATTCCTGGTGGCTGCGATCTGCTTCTTTATGGTAGCGGTGGTAAAAGCAAAATTGGGTTACGATGATTCACTTGATGCTTTCGGTGTACATGAGTGTTGGTGGTATTTTTCGGTGCAATAATTACCGGTATTTTAGCTAATCCGGCTATTCAATCTGCTTATAGGCGGTGCTGCTTTCGGAAACGGACATCAATTGGTTGCTACAGTTGATTGCCTGACAGGTAACTACAATTCTTTATTCCGGAATCTTAACATTTATCCTGTTTAAGGTGACAGACGCAATTGTAGGTATTCGTGCTACTGAGTCTGAAGAGCTTCAAGGTCTTGACCTTACTCAGCATAATGAGTACGCATACAGTGAAGAAGAATAGTTCCTTCAAACGATTGCATCAGATTGGGTTCTAAAGTACAATTACAGATATAGGATAATTTGTGTTTTTTTTTGATGCAATACCTGTTATTAGTTTTGTTGAATGAGAGAGCGCCGGGCCGTGAGGTCGGGCGCTTTTGCTTTTTGTGGTTGAGGCGATTTATAAATCCGTTTTTACCATACCGGTCGATACATGAAGTTACATTCATCAAAGGTATAGTCTGTCTTGACGTCATACTCTCTTTCCGGTTAGAACGAGTCTTGTACGGGGATGTCAGTAAAATAAAACGAGGATGTTTGTCCAAATCAGCAAACACCCTCGTTTTTATATATATAAGGAAAATAGTATCAGCTATTCAGCTTCCATTCAAATCCATCTTTTGTATCCTTGATTGCAAACCCAAGAGACGGTCAGCCTCGTTGCGGGATTTTGTCGGCTGTTGCCCAATCTTTATTGGCTTTTGCGCTCCATACGCATTTGGAGCAGCAGGTCGATGGCTTTACCAAAAGCTTCCGTATTTGCTGTAGAAGCCTGTTCTGTTTGGGTTATTCCGCAAAATATCAAATAAGAAGAGGTTGAATACTGCTTTAAGTTCTTCCAGATCTTCGGCGGAAATAGTTCCCGCACCGCTTAATACCGTGTTGATACTGCGGGTTGCGTCGAAGAGATGAGAGATTACAATCGGACTGTTGAGGTCGTCGTTCATCGCTTCGTGGCATTTTTCACGAATGCCTTTTACATCAACTGTAGATTCCGCTGAAGGAGTCAGTTTGTATAGATTTTCGTAAGCTTCCATCAAACGCTGCAAACCTTTTTCAGAAGCCACTAATGCTTCGCTGCTGAAATCAACAGTACTACGATAGTGTGCCTGAAGGGATAAAGAAGCGGATAGTCATTGCGCTAAACGGCTGAGAAAGCAATGCATGGTCACCGGTAAAGAATTGCTCCAGCGTAATGAAGTTCCCGAGCGATTTACCCATTTTCTGGCCGTTGATGGTGATCATGTTGTTGTGCATCCAGTGTTGAACGGTTTCTTTGCCGAGTGCGGCAACGGATTGTGCAATTTCACATTCGTGGTGCGGGAAGAGCAGGTCCATTCCGCCGCCGTGGATGTCAAACTGTTCGCCCAGGTATTTGGTTCCCATGGCAGAGCACTCTAAGTGCCAGCCGGGAAATCCTTCACTCCAGGGTGATGGCCAGTGCATAATGTGTTCGGGGGAAGCTTTTTTCCATAAAGCAAAATCAACGCTGTTGCGTTTTTCTGTCTGACCGTCCAGTTCGCGGGTGGTATTAAGCAACTCCTCGATATTACGTCCCGAGAGTTTTCCATAATGATGGTCTTTGTTGTATTTCTCCACATCGAAATAGATCGACCCTTCGCTTTCGTAAGCGTAGCCTGCATTCAGAATCTTTTTAATGAATTCGATTTGCTCGATAATGTGACCCGAAGCATGAGGTTCGATGCTGGGAGGTAATACATTAAGCGCTTCCATTGCTTTGTGGTAGCGGTTGAGGTAGTATTGCACCACTTCCATGGGTTCCAGTTGTTCCAGTCGGGCTTTCTTGGCGATTTTATCCTCACCTTCGTCTGCGTCGTTTTCCAAATGCCCCACGTCGGTAATATTACGAACATAACGCACTTTATAACCCAGGTGTTGCAGGTAACGAAACAGTAAATCGAAAGTAATAGCAGGACGGGCATGTCCAAGGTGCGCATCTCCGTAAACAGTAGGGCCACATACGTAGATTCCTACATAGGGCTCATTTAGCGGGATAAACGTCTCTTTTTTACGTTTAAGCGTATTGTAAATAGTCAATGGATGATTCATATTCCGGAAATTTTATTCGGGGATATTAGAGTGAAATGATATGATTTTGAGCTGCAAAAGTACAAAAAAAAGCGTATTTGCAGGGTGTAGTCAAGAGGAAACTCATGGTGATTGAGTCGTTTTAGTTGTCAGAGATATAAAGGGCTAAATCAAAACCAGCCGGATGCAATAATTTTTCTTTAAATAAGAGCGCAACAATAGGATTTTTAGAGTATAAAGTTCGTTAAGAGCTAGATCTGTTAGTGGCTAATTTGAAAATAAATGGCTATGTTTGCTTTTTAAGATTGCCGTGGTTAAAACCTAATAATTAACAGAGAAATAGAAATGTCGGGAAAGCGTGTTTTATTGGGAATGAGTGGCGGAACCGATAGTTCTGTCTCGGCTCTTCTTTTGAAAGAGGCCGGTTATGATGTAACCGGAGTGACTTTTCGATTTCTCTCTTCTAATTTTGATGCGGCGCTTTCAGACGCTGCCGAGATGGCAGCCCGTGTGGGTATTCCTCATGTTGTTTATGACGCTACTTCTGTCTTTCAGGAAAAGATAATCTCTTATTTTGTGGATGAATATTTGCAGGGGAAAACTCCTGTACCCTGTGTGGTCTGCAATAATTATCTCAAGTGGCCCCTGTTGGCTAAACTGGCTGATGAATTGGGGATCGGGAACATTGCTACCGGGCACTATGTGCAGAAAGAGGTATTTGGAAATAAGCAATACATAACGTGTGGAAGTGATCCAGATAAAGATCAGTCATTCTTTTTATGGGGATTAAATCAGGATATAATAAGCCGGATGATACTGCCTCTTGGCAATATGACAAAGCAGAATGTGCGAAAACTGGCGGAAGAGCGAGGCTTTCTGAAAGTGGCAAAAAAGAAAGACAGTCTGGGAGTCTGCTTTTGTCCCGGAGATTACCGTCGGTTTATCAAGGATTACCTACCTGATAAAACAATAACAGCAGGCGCTTTTGTCGATAAAAATGGCCACTTTATGGGGAAGCATTCCGGTTATCCGTTTTATACCATAGGACAGCGCCGGGGCCTGGGATTAAATCTGAATGATGCTGTTTATGTCAAAGATATTATTCCGGAAACTAATACAGTCGTTCTTAGTTCGTTGATGGATTTGTATAAATCCGAGATATTGCTCAAAGAGGTTAATTATATTGATGCTGATGATTTTCAGGAAGAGCTGGTTTGCCGCATACGATACCGGAAGCAATCAGTTCTATGCAAAGTGGAATTACTGTCAGGGAGAAGAGCCCGGGTTGTTTTGTCGGAGCCAGAGCATTCTATAGCGCCGGGACAATCAGCCGTATTTTATAAACAAGACCGGGTAATCGGTGGGGGAATAATTGAAGATTGCAGGTAATAAACAAATGGACGTTTCTATGTTATATATCTATACACCAGTGGTTACACCACGAATTGAATTTGTCCTTGATTTTATATTTAATAAAGTGTTGCAGGTTAATTATGAATTAACCTCAGATTATGCATCCTGTAAATTATCCCATCAGGCTTTTATTAATTACTCTGAAAAACCATGTGGGGCAGGTGTTTGGATACCCTCTTGCGGATTATTGCACGAGAAAGGCTTTCGTGAATTACATCCTGAGGTGGGTAGATGGGATGGGTTGCCAATACTGTTTTTAGTTGAAAAAGGAGATGTTCCTTTTGATCTTTTTTCGGCAGTCTTTTATCTGATTACGCGCTATGAAGAGTATTTTAATCATAAATGGGATAAACATGGTCGTTTCGACCATAAGGAGAGTATAGCATTTCAGCATGATTTTCTGCAACAACCGGTTGTCGATGAATGGATTTTGAAGCTTTCTTCGGTTTTGAAGGTGAAGTTTCCACATTTGCAGATCGGGACACCTAAATATAAGTTTGTGTCGACTATTGATGTCGATCACGCTTATTGCTATCTGGGTAAAAGCAAATGGATCATGCTGGCAAAGCTTTTTCAAAAACTGATGCAGCTTGATTTAACCGGATTTCAACGGATGGTCAAAGTTCTTCTCTATCTGGAGAACGATCCTTACCAGCAATTTAAATATCTGGATAAACTACATCACGATCATGGTGTCAAATATACCATGTTTGTTCATGTAGGCCCTATTGGTAAACATGACCGGCATACTATTTATCCTTTATTCTTTTTTAATTATTATCTGCGCAAGCAACACCATTCTCACGTAATTGGAATTCATCCCTCATATTCAGCGGCATTTCATGTTAAAAAGATGAAGGATGAGAAGAAAAAGCTGGAGCGCTATTTGCGTAATCCGGTTGGTTGCAGCCGAAATCATTATCTGAGAATCCGTTTACCGTTTACCTATCGGGCTCTTAATGAAATTGGAATTAAACGAGACTTTTCGATGGGGTATGCAGGAATGCCTGGTTTTAGGGCAGGGACATGTCACCCCTATTTCTTCTATGATGTAGAAACAGATCAGGTTACCAGGTTGCAAATTCACCCTACCATCCTGATGGATGGTACACTGAATTTTTATCAAAATCTTACACCTGAAGAGGGATTGGAGGTTTGTAAAGAGATGGCAGATAAATGCCGTAAAGTCAATGGCCAGTTTGTATTGCTTTGGCACAATAATTCCCTGTCAGATATTGATGAATGGAAGGGCTGGAAGTCTGTATTTGAAGATATTCTGCGTTATGCAGGATCTATTTGAAATTAAGTAAGAGTAGCTCGTCTATGTATTCACGTGAATTTGACAGACGGGGTACTTTATGTTGTCCGCCCAGTTTGCCCTTCTTTTTCAACCAGTCGTGGAAAAGGTTTTTACGTGCAACATTTACTTCCAGGCAAGTGAGCGTCATATCTTTATATCGTTTAGCTTCATAGTCGGAGTTTATTTCCTGCAGGGCTGAATCTAGTTTTTGAGCAAAATCAGCTGCTGATGCAGGGTGTTTATCAAACTCAATGAGCCATTGATGTTTGCCTTTGCTCTCAGCTGACATAAATACAGGGGCAGCGGTATACTCTTTCACTGTAGCACCTGTCAATGCACAGGCCTTTGATAATCCTTTTTCTGCATTATCTATCATCAGCTCTTCACCGAAGGCGTTAATATGGTGTTTGGTACGTCCCGTGATTTTAATTTTATAGGGAGATGTTGAGGTGAACATCACTGTGTCTCCAAGCTTATATCGCCATAATCCACTATTGGTGGAAATTACAACCGCATAATTTTTATCGGGCTCAACTCCCCATATGGGTAGAATACTGGGATTTTCGGTGCCATATTCATTGAACGGAATGAACTCAAAGAAGATACCGTAATCGAGCATGAGCAACATGGATGGGTCTGTATGGTCACTCTGCAGGGCAAAGAAACCCTCCGATGCATTATAGGTTTCCTGGTAGTGCATGCCTGGGGAAGGAATCAGGGCACGATATTGTTCGCGATAGGGCGCAAAGCTTACCCCACCATGGAAAAAAACTTCCAGATTCGGCCATACTTCACACAGACTCCTTTTTCCGGTTTTCTCAAGTATTCTTTTAATAAGGACTAACATCCAGGAAGGGACTCCGGATAAACTTCGGATATCCTGATTGTAAGTGGTTTCAACTATTCTTTCCAACTTAGCTTCCCATTCGTCCATTAAGGCTACATTTCTGTGTGGAGTACGAATAAAGTTTGTGTAAAATGGATTATTGTGAATTAAGATAGCAGATAGGTCTCCGACGAAGGTATGCTTGATGCGGTTGCTGATTTTGTGGCTACCGCCGAGAACAAGAGATTTACCTCCGAATAACCTTGAGTCCGGATTCATTCGACTATAAAAGGCCAGGCTGTCTTTTGCTCCCCGATAGTGACAATGATGCAAAGCTTCATTACTGACAGGGATAAATTTGCTTTTGTCATTGGTTGTACCTGATGATTTTGCAAACCAGTTGATATCTGTTGGCCAAAGCAGATTCTTTTCACCTTCGAGCATTCGCTCCACGTAGGGCTTTACTTCTTCATATCCCTGTATTGGCACCCGAGAGGCGAAATCATCGTAATTCTTAATGGCTGAATAACCAAATTGCTTTCCCCATTCTGTTTGCATGGCAAAATTAATTAATTGCCGCAACTGTTGGTACTGCAATTCTTCAGCATTTCGATAATTGAGTTCAATGGTATTCACTCTTTTATTCAGAAAAGAGAAAAGAAGACTGGTCAGATTCATACATTAAGGCTTAATACTACAAATATAAATAAAAACCGTGAAAGTCAAATTTCTATTTCAAGAAAAGGGATTTCTTTCATATAAAATGAAATATGGATGAAATAAATAAAAATATATTAAAGGTGAGGTGTAAAACTGAACAATCTACTTTATAATAATGTAGAGTGGGCGGAAAAGTGTTATTTAACAATGTTATAAAATGATTTGGTCTTAAAGGGTATTGCAATATTGAAAAAAGATATATATTTTTACAGCATAAACATTGAAATTCTTAATAATCGAATTTGTTTAACTAAATAAGTGTGAAATGGAAGAGACAATCGGATCAAACGCAGGTGTGGTTTGGAGTTTACTAAACCAAAATGGTGAAACCGCTCTTAAAGCAGTAAAAAAAGCAACAAAATTGAAAGATAAAGATTTATGGGCTGCTTTAGGTTGGTTGGCTCGCGAAGGCAAAGTAACCGTTGACGAAAAAGAAGAAGACGTGTTTGTTGCCTTAGCTGAATAATTCAGTTCAGGAAAAACGTAAAAAGAAGAGGGTGTTTCGGACAATCCTCTTTTTTTATGTCAAAGAGTGATTTGCTTTTTCCTTTTAACGAAAAAGTCGAAAATAATACTTCCGCTATACATTTCTGAAAATTGAGTACATTTACTCAATGCCAGATTTTCTTTTCTTTTTTCAGTATATAAGCTTTTGTTCTGATAGAATGATCTGACTGCTTTGAAGATCGCTTTAGCATTTTCTGTTTTTCCACTCAGAAGAGTTGAAAAGAAAGCAGCAGAGTCAAGTATTAATCTTGTAGTCATTACTCTATGTAAATCTCTTTCCGGCAGATTCTTATAAAGCATGAACAGGTTGTTCCGAAAATTGAGGTAGGTTTTATGAGGACTCTCATTGGAAAGAGTGGCTGCTCCCAGGTGAAATACTGTGCTTTGGGGAATGCATACCAATTCATAACCACGTGATTTCAGTCGCCAACAAAGATCTATCTCTTCCATATGGGCGAAGAAGGTTGCATCCAAACCACCCACTTCGTAAAATGTTTTAGTCCGGACAAACAAGCATGCACCTGTTGCCCAGAAGATGGGGGTGATAGAGTCGTGTTGCTTATTGTCTTTTTCAAGATGATGAAAAAGTCTACCCCGACAGAACGGGTATCCAAGATGGTCGATATAGCCTCCGCATGCACCAGCATGTTCAAAGTATTCGGGATGGCGGAAAGATCGGATTTTAGGTTGGCATGCGGCTGTTTGCGGATGATTATCCATATACCCGATAAGGGGTTCAATCCAGTGCGGTGTGACAGCCACATCGGAGTTCAGTAATATGGAATATTCGGTATTGATATGCTTTAATGCTCTATTGTATCCTTCGGCAAAACCTAAATTCTCCTCCAGTTTAATGATACCAACTTCGGGGAATTCCGATTCAAGAATGGTTATACTATTATCAGAAGAACCGTTATCTGCCACAATAATATCAGCCAATTCTTGATTTGTATTGGCTACAACAGAGGGCAGAAACTCGCGTAAAAGCAATTCTCCATTCCAATTGAGTATAACTACAGATACCTTTTTCATTAAATCTTTATTGTTAAGCAAAAGTGTTGTTATTCACAATCCCTCTTCTTCGTTTTACCACTCAGAACTTAATTTCTGCTATGTTTCCATCTGCGATGTGACCAAAGCCAATAGGCAGGGTCACGCAGGATTGTTTCTTCCATCAGGCGGGCATATTTTTCCGTGATTTCAAATTCGGCAGTCGTTTTCGGATTTTCAGCAATCAGCTTAAATTCTCCCACATATTTACCTCGTCCTTTTTTTTGAATATCCAAGTAAAAGACATCAAAATCAGCTTTTTTTGCAATGCGTTCGGCTCCAACCAGGATAGATGAATCCTGATTCAGAAAATGGGTCCAGTAAATCAGGTTGTTGGTGGACGGGGTTTGATCAGAGAGAAAAGCAATAATTACCTGTTTGTTTTCTGATTTCAAACGAAGTAATTCCCGCATGGTCTTATTTTTCTCAATATTGATTGCTCCATAAACAGACCTGATCTGTAAGAAGAGTTTGTCCATAACCTTGTTTTTCAAGGGGCGGTAGACCTGGCCAAATTGTAAATTCTCAAAACGGAAATTAATAGAAGAGAACCATTCCCAGTTACCATAATGCCCAAGCATTAAAATGCCGGAACGTCCTTTTTCTGACCACTGCTCGATTAACTCCAGATTAGTGAATTCGGCCCGGCTAAGGACTTCTTCTTTTGAAATAGATGCCTGCTTTATACTCTCAACTATATAGTCGCTAAAGTGGCGATAGAAACGCTTCTCTATAATGAGACGCTCTTTCTCGCTTTTTTCAGGAAAACAACGTTGCAGGTTTTGTCGAACGACTTTACGGCGATAGCCTGCGACATAATATATAACCGGGTACAAAATATCTGAAATCATGTACAGAATGCGCATGGGCAATAAGGCATGAAGACGGACAAATGCGAATAGGAGCAGGTAAAAAACTTTTTGCATTCAGCTTAATTTAAATTCGATATTTATCGTAGAACCCCGTTCAAAACAGACTTATCTTCGTTAAATTCCTGCAAAGATACAGCTTGAGTTGTATTGATGAGCGTTTCGTTGTAAGGAACCTGTACTTTTATATAGTTTTCGGTAAAGCCAATCATCGTTTTGCCTTTAGCAGCGTGCTCAAATAATACTTTGCGTGTTTCACCGATATGTTTTTGATAAAACTGATGCAAACGTTCATCCGAAAGATCGAGCAGACGTTTGCTGCGTTGCTGTTTTTCCTGTGGGGAAACAACGTGTTCGATTTTCAGGGCCTGTGTATTGGCGCGTTCAGAGTAGCTGAATACGTGCAGTTGCGAGAAGTCGAGCGATTGGATAAAGCGATAGGCATCTTCGAAATACTCTTCCGTTTCACCCCGCACTCCCACAATAACATCGATTCCTATAAATGCATCGGGCATCAACTGTTTTATCGTTGCAATTTTGTGGGCAAAAAGTTCGGTGTCATAACGGCGTTTCATCAGTTTCAGGACATCGTTGCTTCCTGATTGCAAAGGGATATGGAAATGCGGTGCAAATCGTTTTGATGTAGATACAAAGCTGATAATTTCGTCAGTCAGCAGATTCGGCTCGATCGAAGAGATGCGGAAACGGTCGATACCTTCGACTTCGTCTAATTGTTTGATAAGGTCAAAGAACGTTTCACCTGTTGTTTTGCCGAAATCACCTATATTTACCCCGGTCAGTACAATCTCCTTACCCCCTTCGGCAGCAACTTTCTTAGCCTGACTGACCAGTTCTTCAATGGTTCCGTTGCGGCTGTTGCCACGGGCAATAGGAATGGTGCAATAACTACAATAGTAGTCGCAGCCGTCCTGTACCTTTAGGAAGTGGCGTGTACGGTCATCGTTGGAGCAGGAGTGAACAAATTTTTTCAAATCGACTTTCGAGGAGGTAATCACTTCTCCTTTCTCCCGTTTGCGCAAATCACCGAGATGAGCCAGAATATCCATTTTCTGATTTGATCCCAATACCACATCGACTTCCGGTATTTCGGCGATTTCTTCGGCTTTGAGCTGTGCATAGCAACCGGTTACAACTACGTAAGCACCGGGGTGTTCTTTGATAAGTTTACGAATAGCCTGACGGCATTTCTTGTCGGCCAGTTCGGTGACAGAGCAGGTATTAACTACACAGATATCAGCCTTTTCACCTTTGCGGACAGGGCGAACGCCGTGTTCATTCAATAATTTACCGATAGTGGAAGTTTCGGCAAAGTTAAGCTTGCATCCGAGAGTGAAATAAGCGGCTGTTTTATTCTCAAATTGTGTATTATCAATCATTTGTGTTTCTTTTGGACTGCAAAATTAGCTATTTTTCCCGTGTTCGGATTATTTAGACTGAAACTTAACTTTGTTTCAAGGTTGGGATCATATTGTTGGCATAATTGATCTTACTCCCAGCTTGCTTTAACCAGACTACCTGCATGTTCATCGTTCACCACTTTCAGATAGGTCTCGATCTCCTGTTGCATATCTTCTACATGTGAAATTACCCCTACGATGCGGCTCTCTTTACGCAAGGCCTTTAGCGTGTCGAATACGATGCCAAGAGAGTCTTTATCCAGCGTACCGAATCCTTCATCGAGGAAGAAGAAGTTTTCGTGAGCGGATGAATATTTCTGGATGCTGTCCGCCAGGGCCAATGCCAGAGAAAGGGATGCCTGAAATGTCTGTCCGCCTGAAAGGGTTTTGACATTACGAAGTTTACCTTCGTTCATAAAGTCGCGGATCTGGAAACTGTTATCATCTGACAGCTCAAGGCTTAGCTTTTGGCGCGTCAGTTTATAGAAGCGGTCATTCGCTGCTTTACAAAGGTTTTCGAGGTAGATCGTGGAGATGTAGTTGACAAATCCGCTTGCCTGGAATAGTTTTTTCAAAGTCAGGATATCTTCAGCACGCTGATTCAAACGGTCCAACTCTTTTTGTAAGGAAACCTGCTGTTTCAGGTTTTGCTGCAAGCGTTTCAGTTCATTGTCCAACTGTCCCAGTTCCCGGTTCTTTGCTCCCAATGCATTTGTGATCCGGGTGATTTCTTCCCGTATTTTGGCGTGTAGCTCCTCGTTATAAGTTTGATTGCCCAGCTCTTTGCGTAATAGTAAAAGTTGGGTTTCAGAAGCCTGTAGTTCTTTTCTGAAACCGGCAGCTTTCTGCTTCTCCCGTTCTGTGTCAATGGATTGCTGTAAAACGTTTTTTACGGCTTCAATATTGGCATAGGATGATTTGGCAAGTTCCGCCGTAATTTTTTCAGACGTTTGAGCAAGAGTTGCATTTTCCTGGTTCAGTGTGGCGGTATTAGCCTGAATCTTTCCGCCGATTTCATCTTTTTGCCGGTGAAGTGCAGTCAGCTGATTATTCATTTGGTTGAAACGGGTTTCCAGTTCCTGGTGCTGTCTTAGTAACGTTTCAATCCGGGCTTTTATTGATGAAGCCGGGTGTTGAAGATAATCCTCAATTTTCAACAAAACGATTTGCGCTGTCAGAGTTTTGATCTCCGTATCATTAATCGTTTGTTGGGTTCTGATCTTTTCTAATTCACTGCGGTAACGTTCGAGTTTTCCGGTTTCGGAGTCGAATAGTCCGGCCTTTTTCTCAAAATCTGTTTCTTTCTCTTTGATCGTTTGCTGAAGGGTAGCCGTATCGGTAAAAGTCTGGTTTAGTTTTTGTACATCGCTGTATTCCGGCCAGCTAAACAGCTGCTGATGAGCTTTTATTAACGCTTGTTGTTGTCCGGATTTTAGAGATAATACATCAATTGATTCTTTTTTCAGTTGAGTGTGTGTAAGTAATTCCCGCAGTTGTTCGGAGACTTTCTCTATCTGTTTGATCGTTTGCTCAAATACCTGTTTTTTCTGTTGTTCGGTATGCAAAGCCTGCGTCACATCACCCGCATTCATAATATCGGGGTGGGAGAGAGAACCACAAAGCGGACAGGGTTTCCCATCCTCCATTCCGGTCGCGTATTCTTTCAGACGCAACTGCACATGTAGGTGTTGCATGCGCGAATCAATTTCTGTGATTTCGTTTTTGGCCGATTCGTTTTTTTGCCGGAGTAGAGCAATCACATCTTCGAACGATGTATTTTGAGGGATAGCACTCAGACAATCATTTATCCAGAGAGCGAGGGCCTTTTGCTGAATATCGGTCAACTCCTTCTGAGCTTTATTAAGTTCTTCGGTAATTGTGCACAATTGATTTTCCAACGCTTTATGGTTGGTGTGCCAGTCGCGTACTTTCGAAAGCTCTGCCAGATCAGGTAGTTTCGCCTTTAGGTTTTTTAAGCCCTGATCAAGCTGTTCTTTCTCTGCTTTAATGCGAATACATTCAGCTTCGGTATTTTGGCAAACTATACTCCCTTTGAGAATTCGCTCACTTATAGTCTGATTGTCTGCTGTAAGTTCAAGTAAACGAGCGATCTTCGTCAGTTCTTCCGCTTGTTTTTTAAGCGCATCGCGAGTTTCGTATTCAGCTTTGAGCTTTTCGAATTGTGCTTCGAGTGTTATAATCTGCTCAATATATTCAGCTGATAAGCCTTGATCGCGTTTCAACTCATCGCTCAATTGTTTTATTTTGCGATCTCCTGATTCGAATGTTTCCAGCAAACCTTTGAAGTGGAGCAGGCAATACTCATATTCTGCAACCTTTTGTTCCAATTGGGCAAACTCCGGTTCCCGGCTTTTGAGTGTGTTGTGTACGGACTGTTGTTCGTTAGTCTTTACGATCAGGTTTTTTAATTGAGATAAAGCTTGTTCCGTTTTCTGATTTTCCGTTATAAGAGTCTGGCTGTGTTCTAGTTCCTTGCGTATTTCAGCTAACCGGTTTTGCATCAGGATCTCCTGTTCCGGATTGATCTCACCTAATTGTGTCAGACGGTCGCGACAAATGGCACGCTCCTGGTTATTACGGGTATCCAGCGAGGCTGCTTTGTCGAATAGCTCAAATTTTTCCAGACTAAACAGTTCCCGCAACATCGCAGAACGTTCTTTGGAACTTAATTGCAAAAACTCCTGGAATTTTCCCTGCGGAATGATGATTGTGCGGTGAAAGTTGTTGTAGTTCAATCCGGTAATGCTTTCCGCCGAGCTGACTTCTATCGGAGTCCATTCGCCATCGATCATCTTGTATGCAGACCGTTCGAAGGTTTTTACATCATCAAACCGTTTGCTGTTGCGTTTCCCTTTTACTGTAAAACGATATTGTTGCTCTCCACCCGTTTTAAAGATAAAGTCGATGAATAGTTCGTTCGACTTGAGGTTCATCATATTGTAATTACGGTTGTCGCGGGAGTTCAGGCGTTCCGATTCACCGAACAGGGCAAATGAAATAGCTTCCAGTATGGTTGATTTTCCGCTGCCGACACTTCCGAAAATGCCAAACAGTCCTGCTTGCGTGAGTTTGATGAAGTCTATCTCCTGTCTTTGGCGGTAGGAGTAGAGACCTTGTATGGTGAGGTGTATAGGGATCATCGGTTGTTGCTTTTGATGTTTAACGAAAAAATTATTGTCCCATCATTTCCCGGAAGATATCCATCATCCGGTCATTAGGTTCCTGACCTTTGCGGGCACGGAAGAAATCACGGAAGAGTTCATCCATGTTTTTACTGAGATCAATGGTCGGTGAATTGTTTTCTTCAGCATCTGTTTTGCCTGACATTTCGGGGATCAGAGTGACGATGCCATCGTGAGCATCATAGAGACGTTTCCGATCAACAGCAGACAGGAAAGTCTCCGATACCATCGTCAGTTCTACAAAGAAATCCGGATTTGCAGTTAGCCAGAATTCTGCCATATTGATATCGTCGAATCGTTTGCGTATTAGTTTTCTGCCTGATTGTAACCGGATTTCCTGAATGGTAACCGGTTTACCCGGATGAGCCTCCAGCATCATCACATATTTATCCTGATTGGCTTCGCCGAAACTATAGGCCAGCGGACTGCCCGAATAGACTACCGGACAAGGATGTTTATCGATTGTCTGCTTACGGTGCAGGTGCCCCAATGCCACGTATTGTACCTGCGAAGGGACATTTCCCGAATAAATAGCCTGAGCCCCACCGATAAAGAGGATCGGTTTCTCATCGTCAGGTTCTTCGGGTTGCTCACCGCCTTCCTGCATCATCAGCAGATGAGTTGCCAGCAGGTTTATCCCTTTGTCGTCACAGTAACGATTTGCCAGTTCGGTCCAACGTGCTTGCAGTACATCACGCAATGCTTCTTCGGGATTGTCGTGTCCGAGAAAAGTTTTTAAGCGTAGTTCATTGGCATACGGGGTGAGCAGCAAGCGCAGAGGTTCATTTGCATTGGGTAGCTGAAGTTCCAGAAATCCCGGTTCGCTTTTCAAAACCTGTAGTCCGCTATCTAGCGTAAACGGTACAATTTCCGAATTGGGATATCCTGCAAAAAGTATCCCGCATTCGCGGGCCAGCGGATCAGGTGCTTCAATACGGTCGGGAGAGTCATGATTACCCGCAATGGCGATTACGGCCCGACGGCCATTATCAGCCAGTCGCTTCAGCATTTTGTAAAAAAGCTCCACTGCTTCGGTGGGCGGATTATAGGTGTCAAACAGGTCACCTGCTATGATTACAGCATCCGCCTGTTCATTTTCGGCAATGTCGCAGATTTCTTCGAGCACTTCTTTTTGCTCTTCCAGTCGCGAATAGCTTTCGAGTCGTTTACCCAAATGCCAGTCGGAAGTATGGAGAATACGCATGTGTATGGATTTTATTTTTTATCGAAATAGCGTAAGATGAAATTCTTATTTTCCTCAAAAGTGGAGGAACTGATAAAGTGCGGTTTTTTATTGACATGAAACAGGATCAGGTCTTGTTCAACCTTTTTTCGGGTGATAACGATCTTCCCTTGTTTCGCTGTCTCGAGGATAATATACTCTTTATCGTGGCAGGGGATGGTGTTGATTCCCATCTCCTTCAGCTCAGAAGCAGCTAATCCGGGATACCAGGTTACACCCGACATCCATTCTTCGTATTCCGTTTGGCTGTATTGGGCATGCATCTTTGCAATTTCGGCAGAGTCTGGCTGTAGGATAATCACACAACTGCTATCTATAAAGAGCGTATTCTTTGCGTTGTAGGGTAATTCCTTTTGCTCTTTATGAGAGGGTGTACAGCTCAGGGCGAGCAGCAACAGGGTTAGTAGGTTGAGTATATTTCTCATAATTGTATATTCTTAGTCTTTGCGGATATGTAGTTTGCCAAATGGAGGCTGCTCTCGCAAAATTAAGCAATATAAACGAATGCGTTGTCGAAAGTATTATCTGAAATAAGGATTAAATGGTCAGTTGAGGTGTTTTCAGGAGCAAGACTCTTTTATATCATTCCTTTTATCCATAAAATGAATTGGCATTTTTTGTCGCTCATTCACTATTAACAACCCGTTGATAACTTTTATATATGGTTTAATCGGGGTTTAGTATATATTGCCTTTAGGTATAAATGGTAGTGATAAAATTCTAATACGGTAATGATACATAGATAAAATACTCCTTATAAAGAGTATTTTATCTATGTTTTACCTGTATGTTATTACTATGTTATGTCTATATATACGTAAAGTCAACATAGACTAAACCTATAGTCAACCTATAGTAAACTATATGGGTATCCGATAAGAATAGTAACCCCCAAAAACAAAAAACGCCCCGGATTTAGTTCCGGAGCGGTATTTGTCTGAAGTGTCTGCTTTATTACAATTTCACGGTTCTCTTTTTTCCCTTTTTGCTTTCATAGTTGTAGCGATCAAGGGTGGTGACCACATATTTGTATTTTACTTCCCCTTTATCGTATGGCAATTGATATGAGGTCTCTTTGGTCAGCTTAACGATTTTTGATGGATCGTTCAGATTGACACGTTCCCCTGATTTAAAGCGATAGATACAGTATCGCACGGGCATGTTGAGCGCATCCTTGTCAGCTTTGGGTTCCCAGTAGAGGAAGTATCCGTTGGGTGTCCATTCCGCCCAGAACTTTTTGACATCGAGCGGAGGGAATCCGTCCATGTTGGTATATGCAGGCACCAGCGCCGGATATTTGTAGTAATGGTTGCGCAGGCTGTCCTGTATGCCACCTTCATTTCGAAGGACATCATAACCATTCCAGAGACAATTACCCAGGATATTTTTTTTAGCAGCAGCTTGAGCCATTTTTGAAGTCAGCTGGTTTTTATTTCCTGTACGGGGATCTGAAGCCTGCATGGTACGAACTATGCTTTGACCTATGTAAAGATGTTCTGAGTTAGTATTGGCAGACCACCAATCAATCAATGTTGAATAGTCTGCAGCTTTATGTCCGATTTCCCAGTAGAGCTGAGGCATTACATAATCGATCCAGGCCTTTTTGCCCCAATAGAGAACATCGGCATACAGGTCATCATAGTTTTGCAGACCGTTGGTGTTACTGCCCGAACCATTTGATTTATTTTTATTCCGGTAAATGCCAAACGGACTGATACCGAAGCGCACCCAGGGCTTGGTTGTATAGATCGTCTCTTTCAGTTCGCTGATAAGCGTATTTACATTGTTGCGGCGCCAGTCCGCTTTTTGACTGGGACCGAAACCCTGTAGTTTCCCATAAGCCTGAAAACTTTCGTTATCGGGGAAATCTTCTCCTGCAATGGGGTAGGGGTAGAAATAATCGTCCATGTGAATGGCATCAACTTCGTAACGCTTTACAATATCTTTAACCACATTGCATATAAACTTGCGGTTTTCGGGCATACCCGGGTCAAAATAAATCTGCTTGCCGTATTTTACAAATCGTTCGGGGTGTTTCCAGTAGATGTGGTTGGGAGCCAAAGCGTCGTTTTCGTTACTGGTCACGCGGTAAGGATTAAGCCAGGCATGAAATTCGATGTTGCGGGCATGACACTCTTTGATGAGAAATTCCATCGGATCCCATTCGGGATTGGGAGCCTGTCCCTGAGTTCCGGTCAGGTAACGGCTCCACGGCTCAAGTTCCGACTTGTAAAACGCATCGGCTTGTGGCCGAACCTGAAAGATTAATGCATTGATGCCGTCTTTCTCTAAAGAATCAAGCATATTGATAAAATAGCGTTGCATTTCGCTCATCGACATGGTTTTGTATTGGGCTTGCTGTACGGTATGGATCCAGACACCGCGGAAATCACGTTTCGGATGTTGCGATTTCGCCGTAAAGCAGAATAGAGCCAACATGAAAATGAGTGAAAATGTACGATTTAATATTCTCATGATAATAGTTTACTTTTTTTATTGTTCCGGAATTTTGGCCACAGGGACTTAACGAGACGGAAAATGATTTAGCCCGCTAAATCTAGGGGATAAAAGCAAAAAATCTACCTCGAAATAGCTCTAAAAAAGTCGAGCAATAAAACTTAAACAGACTCCAAATACCTGTTTCCTGAAAGATGAAAAAATGGCCTGTTTTGCAAAGATGGCTTTTTTTGGCAGAATAAGCAAATTAAAATAAGCTTAGAAAAAGGTGCCGATTGAGTGATGGCGATGGACTAATGTCCAAGCATACAGGAGGTCTGCATTTTTATTTTCAGAGAGAATAATAAAGTTTAAAAAGAGCAGACAGGTGAAAAGCCGTGATTGGAATTTGTAATTTTGCAGCGAAATTCAAAAACGATTATGGCAAAACTAACTCCCGGGGAATTGTTGCTCCGAAAATTAGATCAACGAGTGAAGAAAGCGATTGAAGATTTTCATCTTATCGAAGATGGAGACAAAGTCCTGATCGGTCTATCCGGTGGAAAGGATTCTCTGGCATTGGTTGATCTGCTGGGACGTCGGATGCGAATATTTAAGCCCAAATTTACCGTTGTGGCGGCGCATATCACGATGACCAATATTCCCTATCATTCAGATATCGAATACCTGAAGAGTCATGCCGAACAATACGGAATTCCTTTTGTGCAATATGAAACCTCCTTTGACGAAACGACAGATCATCGTAAATCACCCTGTTTTCTCTGTTCCTGGAATCGTCGCAAGGGTCTTTTCACTGTTGCAAAAGAGCATGGATGTAACAAGATCGCATTGGGGCATCATCAGGATGATATTTTGCAGACATTGTTGATGAATATGACTTTTCAGGGAGCTTTTTCGACCATGCCCCCCAAATTGAAAATGGAAAAGTTTGACATGACGATCATTCGCCCCCTTGCTTTAAGTCCCGAAAGCGAGCTGATTCAGCTGTCCGAAAATCAGGGATACCGCAAACAGGTAAAGAATTGTCCGCACGAAAAGACTTCTCATCGTAGCGATATGAAAGCCGTCTTGAAGCGTCTTGAAGAAATCAATCCGCAGGCCCGTCACAGCCTTTGGGCGAGCATGAATAATATTCAGTATGAGTATTTGCCGGAAAGCGGGATTTGAGCAGAAATAAAAGAACTCAGATTATAGAACCAGGATATTAATTATGCAAGGTATTTATTCCATATTGTTGTTGATAGCGTCCAATATTTTTATGACGTTTGCGTGGTACGGTCATTTGAAGATGAAACAGTTTAGCTGGTTTCACGCGCTTCCCTTGATTGGTGTGATTCTCTTTAGCTGGGGAATTGCATTTTTCGAATACATATTGCAGGTGCCTGCTAATCGCCTGGGTTTTCGTGAAAATGGCGGCCCGTTTAGCCTGATGCAGTTGAAGGTGATTCAGGAGGTTATCACGTTAGCTGTTTTTGTTGTTTTCTCCACATTTGCTTTTAAAAACGAATCTCTGAAATGGAACCATTTGGCAGCACTGTTTTGCATTGTGTTAGCTGTTTATTTTGTTTTCAAAAAATAAGATTACAGATTAACGGCTTTTGACAGTTCCCAATGAAGGGGTAATGATGTATTGAATATGATTCGATGCCTCATTACCCCTTTTTTCTTTTATAAACCCTGTTTTACAGCATAAAAAGATGTTGTTGCGAAGAAAACTGCCGTATTTCTTGTATTTTTGCACAGATTAATAATAAGTGTGCGATGATTGCCGATAATTTTATCAAACTCTATGAGAAGAGTTTCCGCAAAAACTGGGAACTGAATGCATTAACCGATTATTCGGAAAACGAAACCTATACCTACGAACAGATGGCATATGAAATTGCCAAACTTCACTTTCTGTTCAAAAAGCTGAATATCCACCCTGGAGATAAAATTGCTTTGATTGGCAAGAATAATCCCCGTTGGTGTATCACCTATATGGCAGTCGTAACTTACGGTGCTGTTATTGTTCCTATTTTGCAGGATTTTAATCCAAATGATGTACACCATATCGTTAATCATTCCGATTCTGTTCTGCTCTTTACAAGCGATAATATATGGGAAAATCTGGAAGAGGAAAAAATGGGGCAGTTACGTGGCATTTTTTCATTGTCTATGTTTCGTTGCCTGCATCAACGGGACGGTGAGACTATTCAGAAGTTTATGAAAACGCTGGATGAAGATGTGAAAAAGCATTATCCCAAAGGATTTCGTCCTGAGGATGTGCGTTTTGCCAGCGTGTCAAACGATGAGGTCGTGTTGATCAATTATACATCCGGAACCACGGGGTTCAGCAAAGGAGTAATGCTGACAGGTAATAATCTGGCAGGAAACGTAACTTTCGGAGTTGATTCGAAACTTCATTTTCGTGGTAGCCGCTGTGTTTCTTTCTTACCATTAGCTCATGCTTACGGTTGTGCATTCGATTTCCTTACCCCTTTGGCAACAGGTGGGCATACGACATTGTTGGGGAAAGTACCTTCGCCCAAAATCTTATTAAAGGCTTTCGATGAGGTGCGTCCACATTTGATTTGCAGTGTCCCCCTGATATTGGAAAAAGTATACAGAAAACAAATTCTGCCAAAACTGAATAAAACGGTTGTTCGCTGGGCTCTGAATATTCCTTTTGTAGACGACCAGATTTATGCAAAAATCCGGAATACGCTGGTAGAGGCTTTCGGTGGTGAGTTTTCGCAGATAGTGATTGGTGGTGCGCCATTGAATCAGGAGGTTGAAGAGTTTTTGATGAAGATCAAATTTCCCGTAACCGTTGGGTATGGAATGACCGAGTGTGGGCCGTTGATCAGTTATTCTCCCTGGAGTGAGTTTTTACCCCATTCAGCCGGAAAAGTATTACCCGGCATTATGGAAGTGAAGATTGATTCGACAGATCCTTATCATATTCCGGGTGAAATATTGGTGAAGGGCGAAAATGTGATGAAGGGTTACTACAAGAATGAAGAAGCCACAATTGCTGTAATTGATGAAGACGGTTGGCTACATACCGGCGATATGGGAACTATTAACGCCGATAATTATGTCTTTATTCGTGGGCGTTGTAAATCGATGATACTTGGAGCAAGTGGCCAAAATATCTATCCGGAAGAGATTGAGGCTAAACTAAACAACTTACCTTGTGTAATGGAGAGTCTGGTAATCGATAAGAATGGGAAGCTGGTTGCTTTAGTTTATCCTGATTACGAGTCTGTTGATGCAATGGGTGTTGGTTCTGAGAGCTTAAAAGCAATCATGGAAGAGAACAGAAAACAGCTGAATAAAATAGTAGCACCTTACGAAAATATTTCAGAGATTATACTTTATCCGACCGAGTTCGAAAAGACGCCGAAAAGGAGTATAAAACGCTATTTATATAGTTCGATTGCAACAAAATCGTGAATTTTTTATGTTGTGTAACATGCTGTAAATCAACCGTGAAGATGTTTGTGTGATTTTTTTGTCAAAAAAAAAGCTCAAAGTAGTACAACGTATTTGTTTTATGCATAACTTTGCAACGTTTTAATCAAACAATTAATTGTTTTACTTTCAAAATTTTAAAGAAATGAAAAAGTTAGTATTGTTCTTTGCTGTTGTTGCTGCTGTATCTTTCGCTTCATGTGGAAACAAAGCTGCTCAAGAAGCTGCTCCTGCTCAAGACACAACTGCTGTAGTTGACACTACTGCTGCTGTAGCTGTTGACACTGCTGCTGCTCCTGCAGACTCAGCTGTTGCTGCTCAGTAATTAGCTGGAAGCTAAAAAGCATTGAAGAGAATGGTTCGTTGAATTCATTCTCTTTTTTTATTTGGGGGATCCCTAAAGAAAGCCTGATTTCAATAGAAGTCAGGCTTTCTGATTTTAAGCGGTTTTGATCCCGGGTGATACTGTTTGTTGTTTTTATTTGAAGGATCCTTGTGTAGGTGGATTTAAGTTGGTTTTAGGTGTTGTCGGTTTGTGTTGCTCTGTTCGTTGTTTCTTTTTAATTGGTTGAATTGTCAGAGTCGGTGTAAGGGTTTTGTATGAGGAGAAGGCATAAAAAAAGAGACTCTGTTGAAGAGTCTCTTTTTATTTATCGTGAGAAGTGATTAAGCGTTTTTTGCTTTTTCTACGATAGCTGCAAATGCTTCCGGGTGGTTCATTGCTAAGTCGGCCAAAACCTTGCGGTTGATGTCGATGTTAGCTTTGTGAAGGGCGCCCATTAATTTAGAATATGACATTCCGTTGATACGTGCAGCAGCGTTGATACGTTGGATCCACAATGCGCGGAAATTGCGTTTTTTAGCTTTGCGGTCGCGGTAAGCGTAAGTCAAACCTTTTTCCCAGGTATTCTTAGCTACGGTCCAAACGTTTTTTCTAGAACCAAAGTAACCTCTGGTTAATTTTAAAATTTTCTTTCTTCTTGCTCTTGAAGCAACGTGATTTACTGATCTTGGCATAATTTTACGATGTTGTGAATGTTAGCGTCACGTGTCGGTGAACTTTTAGGCTAAAGTCATTCGGTTGAAATAAAATCTGTTTTAAAACTCGCTTTATGTTGACGGAGATTATTTCAATCTCAGCAACAATTTAACGTTGTTCACGTCTGATGCGTGTACCAAACCATCCTGAGTAAGATTTCTCTTCTGTTTGTTGGTTTTCTTAGTCAGAATGTGACGTTTAAAAGCATGTTTTCTTTTGATTTTTCCTGATCCGGTAAGGGTAAACCTTTTTTTGGCACCGGAATTAGTTTTCATCTTAGGCATTTTTCTCAGTGTTTATTAATTAGTAAATATAGAAATGTCGCGTCTCCGCGATAGCTTTTGTGTTATTCAGCTTTTGGCTTCTCAGCAGCAGAGGTTGCCGGTTTGGGTTTTTCCGAAGTTTTCTCTTTTTTCTTCGGCGAGAGCATGATGATCATGCGTTTCCCTTCCAATAGAGGCAATTGATCTACCTTTGCATAATCTTCGAGGTCGTTGGCGAAACGAAGTAGCAGTACTTCTCCCTGTTCTTTGAAAAGAATAGAGCGACCTTTGAAGAAAACATATGCTTTTACTTTTGAGCCTTCTTCCAGGAAGCTTTTCGCATGTTTTAGCTTGAAGTTGTAGTCGTGGTCGTCAGTCTGAGGTCCGAATCGGATTTCCTTAACCACGATTTTGGTTGATTTGGCCTTTTGTTCTTTCTGTTTCTTTTTTTGTTGGTACAGAAATTTCTGATAATCCATAATTCTACAAACAGGGGGAACTGCTGTGGGTGAAATTTCTACCAGATCTAACTCAAGGTTTTCAGCCATTTTGAGCGCTTCCTGCACTGTGTAAACGCCTTGCTCAATGTTTTCGCCAACCAGGCGAATTTCTTTCACACGAATCAGATTGTTGATTCTGTGTTGGTCTTTTTGTTTGTCCTTTTGTCTGTTGTCGATTTTCATTAAAAGAAAATTTTCCTCCTTTTATGTTTGTATATTATTTGGTATCAGATCAATTAAAAGGTTGTATTAATCCGAAAAACAGCGCAAAAGTAGTAATATTTACGGAATTAGCACTATGTTTTGCCTGTTTTGTTTGTCAAATAGACTCTTAATCAGGAATAAAGTATGTAGAGTTCTTTTTTTACAAAAAAACAATGATAGGAAATATCCGGGGTTGTTGGGTTGAAATGTTTGCGGTTGCTCTGTAACGGTTTTCTCCGGGACGATGTTTTGTCTGTCAATGTTTTCTGAACCGTCAGGTTTTGTTAAACAAAAAAAGGAAGCGTGATAGAATCATGCTTCCTTTCCATATGGGATTTTGCGTTTTTTATTGAAATTACCAGCTTGTAATCTGACGTTCTACTTCAGAACTAATTTCGGCAGCAAAGTCAGCAACTTTTACAGAACCTTTGTCTCCTTCCCCCTGTTTACGGACTGATACTTCTCCGTTTTCGGCTTCTTTTTCACCGACAATCAAGAGATAAGGAATACGTTTCAATTCATTATCACGGATTTTGCGTCCGATTTTTTCATTACGGTCGTCCACGATAGCGCGAATGTCTTGTTGAGCTAATTCGTTAGCGACCTGTTGCGCGTAGTCATTGAATTTTTCACTGATTGGCAGGATTACCGCCTGATCCGGTGTCAGCCACAATGGGAATTTACCACCGGTGTGTTCAATAAGTACAGCAACGAAACGTTCCATAGATCCAAAAGGTGCGCGGTGAATCATCACGGGACGGTGTTTCTGGTTGTCAGAACCGTTGTATTCCAGTTCGAAGCGTTCGGGCAGGTTATAGTCTACCTGGATGGTTCCCAATTGCCAGCGACGGCCAATTGCATCTTTTACCATAAAGTCGAGTTTCGGACCGTAGAATGCAGCTTCACCAAGTTCAACGCGGGCATTCAATCCCTTTTCCTGGCAAGCTTCAACGATTGCACGTTCCGATTTTTCCCAGACCTCATCTGATCCGATGTATTTTTCTTTGTTGTTCGGGTCACGGAGTGAGATTTGCGCTTCAAAGTTTTTGAAGTCAAGAGCGTTGAAAATAATGAAGATGATATCCATTACTTTCAGGAATTCTTCTTTCAACTGATCGGGACGACAGAAGATGTGTGCGTCGTCCTGGGTAAAGCCCCGTACCCGGGTCAACCCATGCAGCTCACCACTTTGTTCGTAGCGATAAACGGTGCCAAACTCTGCATAACGCAAAGGCAGGTCTTTGTATGAGCGGGGGGCTGTTTTATAAATTTCGCAGTGGAATGGGCAGTTCATTGGTTTCATCAGGAATACCTCATCTTCTTCCGGAGTTAAAATCGGCTGGAATGAATCTTTGCCGTATTTAGCCCAGTGGCCAGAAGTTTCCCAAAGTCCTTTCAGACCAATGTGAGGAGTCATGATTTGCTGATAACCGAAACGTTTCTGAATGCGTTTCAGGAATTCCTCCAAACGACTGCGAAGTGCGGTTCCTTTAGGTAACCACAATGGTAAGCCTTTACCTACAGCTTCGGAGAATGCAAAAAGTTCCAGTTCTTTACCGATTTTGCGATGGTCGCGTTTTTTTGCCTCTTCAAGCAGAGCCAGATATTCATCCAGCATTTTTTTCTTAGGAAAAGTGATTCCGTAGATGCGGGTCAACTGTTTGCGTTTTTCATCACCACGCCAGTAAGCACCAGCCAATGCCATTAGTTTAACGGCTTTGATCGGAGATGTATTGGGTAGGTGTGGTCCGCGGCATAAGTCGGTAAATGAGCCTTGTGTGTATGTAGTGATTGTGCCGTCTTCAAGTTCGGAGATTAGTTCCGTTTTGTAAATTTCATTGCGGTCACCAAAGAGTTTCAATGCATCGGCTTTGGAGATTTCCTGACGAACGATTTCTTGTTTTTGAGCAGCCAGTTCGAGCATCTTTTTCTCGATATTGGCAAAATCGCTATCACGAAGCGGTTGATCTCCAGAGTCAACATCATAATAGAATCCATTCTCGATAGCCGGACCGATACCGAATTTAATATGAGGGTAAAGCTCTTGTAGAGCTTCTGCCATCAAGTGAGCCGAAGAGTGCCAGAAAGCATGTTTGGCTTCAGCGTCATCCCATTTAAACAACTTAATTGAGCTATCAGCATTTACAGGACGGCTCAAATCCCATTCTTCTCCATTGATACTGGCTGCCAAAACGTCTTGAGCCAGACGCGGACTGATGCTTTCTGCGACTTGCAAGGGTGTTACTCCTGCTGCATATTCGCGGTTTGATCCATCCGGAAAAGTTATTTTTATCATCTTGATTTTCTCCTTATTGAATAAATTTATTTCGGAGTGCAAAAATACTATTTTTATTGTCATCAACCCAAAAATCAATTGATTTTTCCGTTTTAACCGCGTTATTATGTACTTGAGAATGGTCTGTGTAGTGCTGTGTAATGCCGGCTTAGTTTGTGGATTGTAATTGTCTAATAAACTTGTATTGAGGAAGGTTGTTTAGTTGTATAGAGCCATAAAGGTGTGGATAGTGAATTTTTTACGAATAATTTTAGTTAAACAGGGATATAACATATTAATTCATTGTAACTTTGCAGCTGCTAAAACTATGGACAGCATGTTTAAAAAGATCATTAGTCAGCTTCAGTCATATTGGACGAAGTTCAAAGCATGGCGGGTGGAGCGTAGAGCTCGTTTTCGTACATTGCCCTGGTACCGCAAGGTTGCCAATTTGTTTCTTACCGCAGTAGTTCTCTTTCTTGTCTACTTATTCCTCGTTGATATTAACTTCTTGTGGCTATTTGGCAAGTCGCCAAGCATGAGTAGTATTAAAGATCCTAATCAAAGTGTGGCATCGCAGATTATTAGTGCCGATGGAAAGGTGATCGGGAAGTTTTTTCACGAAAACAGAATGCCCGTGGAGTACAATGAAATATCTCCGATGCTGATTCATGCATTGGTTTGTACTGAGGATGAGCGTTTTTATAGTCACCATGGCGTGGACTTTAAAGGGATTTTTGCAGCGGTTAAAGATGCAATGCAAGGTCGTAAGCGGGGCGCCAGTACGATCACCCAGCAGTTGGTGAAAAACATGTTCAAGACGAGGAAGCAGTATTCTACCGGGTTGTTTGGGTATATTCCGGGTGTGAAACTCTTGATTATGAAAACAAAAGAGTGGACTACTGCTGTAAAAATTGAAATGTTTTACTCCAAAGATGATATTCTCACCATGTATTTGAATACCGTTGATTTTGGAAGTAATGCATATGGTATTAAAACCGCATCAAAAACATTTTTTAAAACTACACCTACCAAACTTACAACTGAGCAGTCGGCCACCCTTGTAGGGTTATTGAAAGCTACTACCTCTTACAGCCCTATTTTACATCCGAAACGTTCGAAAGAGCGTCGAAATGTAGTACTTCAGAATTTGTATGAACACAAAGTTATCACTTTGAGAGAGTGCGATTCATTGAAAGCTTTACCGATTAAGTTGAATTACAGCGTTGAACAGGCTTATGATGGAGATGCGTTACACTTTCGTTCATACCTGGCAAAAGAACTGGAAGGTTGGCTGAAGCAAAAAGGATATGATCTTTATTCAGATGGACTGAAGATTCATGTAACCATTGATACCCGACTGCAAAAATATGCCGAATATGCTGTTGATAAACAGATGCGCCGGGTTCAGAAGCGTTTCAATGAGCACTGGCGTGGCCAAAATCCCTGGCAAGATGAGAATCATCAGGAAATTCCGAACTTTATTGAAGATATAGCCAAGCGTACAGAGGGTTACCGGGCTTTAAAGGCTCGGTTTGACGGGGATAAAGATTCTATTGATGCTTATATGAACCGACTTCATAAGGTGAAAGTCTTTGATTACGATAAAGGTGAAATAGAAATGGAAATGAGTTCAATGGACTCAATCCGATATATGAATCACTTTATGCATACCGGTTTTGTTGCGATGGAGCCAAATTCAGGATTTGTACGTGCATGGGTTGGAGATGTGAATTTTAAATACTGGCAATATGATAATGTTGGACAGTCTAAACGTCAGCCCGGATCAACGTTTAAATTGTTTGTTTACACTGCGGCAATGATGCATGGTATGTCGCCTTGCGATATGATGACCGATAAAGCGGTTTCATGGCCTTATGAAGAGCACCATGAGCAAAAGATCTGGAACCCGCATAATGCTGATGGGCGATTTGGAGGATATCCGATCACATTGAAACATGCTTTTGCACGTTCAATTAATTCAATAGCTGTACAGCTGGCACAACAAGTCGGCATAAAAGAAATTGTTAAGTATGCTCATTTGATGGGGATTAAAACCCCGTTGGAAGAGATTCCCGCACTTTCATTAGGCGCTTCTGATGTTTCTCTGCTGGAACTGGTAAATTCCTATTGTACTGTTGTTAATGAAGGTATGTATCATGATCCGGTATTAGTGACTTCTATTGAAGATCGCGATGGTAAAGTGATTTATACGAATCACCCGAATGAAAGAAGAGCGATTCCATATGAAGCCTCTTGGTTGATGCTTGAATTGTTAAAAGGCGGTTTGACAGAACCGGGCGGTACAACTCAGGCGTTATGGGAATGGGATCTTTTCCACTGGAATACAGACTTCGGAGGTAAAACCGGAACTTCATCCAATCACTCAGATGCGTGGTTTGTCGGTGTAACTCCGAAACTTGTCGGAGGTGCATGGGTCGGAGGTGAACACCGGGCAGTACATTTCCGTACCGGAAATCTGGGGGAAGGTAGCAAACTAGCACTTCCTACATTTGCACTCTTTATGGAGAAGGTATTGGCAGATCCTGCGTTGACTCAATATCGTGGAAAATTCCCGACAAAACCTAAGCAAACGATTACCCGTAACTACTCATGCCATACTTACATGCAAAGATCGGCAGCTTCTGATTCGTTGGAATCTTCAGAAGGTGAAGAGCCAATGCCGGATGCTGAAACACCAACTGAAACAACACCTACTGAGCCAGCTGAATAATTATAGCGACCTGTCTCAGGCCTGAGCTTGTTTTTATATAAGAATTAAATAAACCTCCAGATCAATTGATTTGGAGGTTTTTTTGCAATATTATCTGGTGGTAAGTTAATGTGCAGATTGTAAGCCTATTGGGTAGGCGAACTGTAATGGTGGTGTATGCATTGATATATCTTATGACTGAGCAGGTTAAATGAGAGATTGTCTTTTTGCTGCTTTGTTGATACAATCTGTTTTTGTATTTGTTCTATAAAAGAAAGCGGATAGATAAATGCTCAAATACTTTAAATTATGTGGCATTCAAAGACAAATGCAGAGGTTCTCAAAGAACTTGACGTAGATCCAATTTATGGCCTTTCTGAAACAGAAGCCAGATCAAGGCTTGTTGAATATGGTCCCAATACGTTGAAAGGGAAAAAGAAGAAGAATATTTTCCAGCTATTTGTAGCCCAGCTTCGCGATTGGTTGATTTATGTCTTGTTTATAGCTGTTGTAATTACCCTGGTTATGGGTGAATTTATTGATTCAACCATCATTTTGTCGGTTATAATTTTAAATGCTGTTCTGGGGGTAATTCAGGAAGTTAAAGCAGGTAAAGCTATTGATGCACTTCGGAAAATGTCATCTCCCAGGGCACTGGTTCGCAGGGATGGAAATTTGAAAGAGGTGAGTACCGATAAAATTGTTCCCGGAGATATTCTTATTCTTGAAGCCGGTCGTTTTATCGCGGCAGATGTACGTATAATTCATTCTGTCAATCTCCAGATAGAAGAATCGGCTTTGACCGGAGAGTCAGTACCTTCATTGAAAGACGCAACCATTATACACAATGATCCTAGTACGCCTTTGGGAGATCGTGCCAACTCTGCTTATATGTTGACGATGGCTACTTATGGAAAAGGAGTTGGTGTTGTCGTTGAAACCGGCATGAATACAGAAGTTGGAAAAATAGCCATAATTATTGATCGGGAAGAAGAGCCTAAGACTCCACTTGAGATTAGGTTGGGAAAACTAGGGAAGACACTTGGTAGACTGGCTATAGGAATATGCTCTTTTATTTTCATTATATCATTTTTTCAAGGCCGGGATATGGCCGAAATGTTTTTAACATCCGTCTCTCTGGCTGTAGCAGCAATACCTGAAGGTTTGGCTGCGATTGTTGCTGTAGTGTTGTCTATCGGTGTGACCAGTATGTCAAAAAGAAATGCTATTGTCAAGAGACTACCTGCTGTTGAAACACTCGGATCTGTAAATATTATATGTTCCGATAAAACGGGGACATTGACGCAAAATAAAATGACCGTTACAAAATATTTTAATCTGGAGGGGGAGAAGTCTGTAGGGCAGAGGGAGAATGGCGAAGTTACAACAGATTCACTTTTTCTGGCGAAAGCAATGATTCTCTGTTCCGATGCTACTTACGAAAACGGGCAGGGAACGGGTGATCCCACAGAAATAGCATTGATGAGGTTTGGAGATGATCTTGGCATTGATCGTGAATTTTTAATGGCCGTAAATAAGCGGGTAGGAGAGTGTTCGTTTGACTCGGACCGGAAACTGATGTCAACGCTCAATGAGGAAAATGGAAAGTTAACGGTCTATACGAAAGGCGCGATTGATAATCTAATAAAGATTTCAACACACGTTTTGGAAAAAGGACAGGTTGTGCCTATTTCGGAATTCCATAAGAATCAGTTTTATGCTGCAATTGAAAATGTTTCGAATCAAGCTCTTCGTACGCTTGGTGTAGCTTACAAGCCCGTAACTACGCATATTGATATTTCTGAAATGGAGAAAGATCTGATTCTTATAGGATTCGTCGGGATGATTGATCCTCCCAGGGAAGAAGTAAAATTATCTATTCAAAAAGCAAAGAGTGCAGGCATTACCACTATTATGATTACAGGTGATCATAAGAATACAGCATTCGCAGTTGCACAAGATCTGGGAGTAGCAGAAACAACAGGGCAAATCATAACAGGAGCAGAAATTGATAAGTTTAGCGATAATGAATTTTCTGAGTATGTTCTTAGATATCGTGTATTCGCCCGTGTTTCTCCGGGGCATAAAGTGAAAATCGTCAGGGCTTTACAATCACATGGGTATGTTGTGTCTATGACCGGAGACGGTATCAATGATGCCCCCTCTTTAAATGCTGCCGACATAGGCGTTGCAATGGGGATAGCCGGAGCCGATGTTGCAAAAGAAGCATCTGATATGATCCTTGCAGATGATAATTATGCAACTATTGTTTCAGCTATAGAGGAAGGCCGGAATATCTATAACAATATTAAAAAATCGGTGATCTTTCTTCTTACATGTAATTTCGGAGAAATAATTACCATGCTTGTTGCGCTGCTGATTGGTTGGGAAGCCCCGCTCATTGCCACTCAGTTATTATGGATAAACCTGATTACCGATTCATTACCTGCTATTGCTTTGGGAATGGATACGGGAGATCCTGATGTAATGAAAGAAAAACCCCGGAATCCGAATGAAACTTTCTTTTCAGGACGTGATAGTTTAAATGCATTTCTCGGTGGTAGTTTAATTGGAGTTTTAACGATTATTGCTTTCAGATATGGCTATTATGAAAAAGGATATAGTCCATCTGACGGTTCGGCTCCTGAATCTGTTGTAGAATTTGCACGGACTTTGGCTTTTCTGGTTTTGGTAAATAGCCAATTGTTTTTCTCCCTGGCAATAAGGAATAGTTCAAAATCAATTCTCAAATTAGGGCTTTTTACGAACAGATATATTTGGGGGGCAATTGTTGCAGGCCTGAGTATGCAATTGGTTGTGGTTACTATTCCCGCTTTGCAAAGTGCGTTTAAAATGCAGATCCCGGATTCGCGTGACTGGATTATTGTTTTGGTTCTGGGGTTGATTCCGCTTGTATTTGCAGAGCTGAAAAAATCGCTTTCTCTTCGCGCTAAATAAGATGCAGATATATTTAAATAGCGTTGCAGCCCCCATTTTTTAGATTGGTGGTCTGAAAGTAGAAGGATGATTTTATGGATGTTTGTGAGTTTTATATATAATACGGTATTTATATGGATGGGGTGTTGCGGATAAGATTTTGAAAAACTCGGGTTTTAATCTGTAAGAATGTTGGTCGCTATATGATTAATCTGTAAGAATAGTGCAGGGTGGAATTGTAATGTGTAGTTTGGTTTTGCTTTTTCTCTGAATGAGTTTCTCGGAGCATCCTCGGAGGATCCTCGGAGGATCAGCGGAGCAATAGCGGAAGATTCCCTGAATTTAAGCTGTTTTATAGAGTGAGTTTTTATTCCTGGATATGATATAGTATCTATATAGATGCTGGTGTGATTTGCCTTATTTCCTCCACCCCCTCAAGATATTCAGAGTAGATATGATAAGCTAATACGACATTAATCCATGCCCATTACTTAACAGAGGCGTGTTCTAAAAGTCTTAGCGTAAAGTTTAACTTCTTTGACTTTTAGGACATCCCCTTGCTTTTCTTGTTCTATTTTCTCATATATTTTAAAACAGCAATACAGGCGGTCAGAGAGCTATTTGTTTGGCGTAGATTTTGTTTAGAATAGATATGTGATTTTGCAATGTCGGATTGACAATTTTGCCTTTAAGGGAGAAAAAAAGTGGTGCGAAATGTCTCATTTTGACATTTTTGGATTACATTTGCGCGATTTTTTACAGCATATATTGTATTAAGAGCAGTCAAATCCAAACAGAGAGGTTTGGATTTTAGCTGTTGGACATTCCGGAAAGCGATTAGAACTTCGGTTTTGAGCTTTTTGAGAAAGTCTGTTTGTTCTTTGGAATAGTTAGCTTTTGAGAGGAAAAGGGTTTCCGCACACAGTGGTCACCGTCCGGCGAAGTAATCATTCGCTTTTCGATTTATTCGACTTCTTCGTTATTGCACATAATCGAGCATTATTCATTCACTTCTACTAATAACAATCTTTTTTTCGGATAGTTTATACTCTTCATTTCTGCCGATTCCCTTTTTATTACTTCTCACATAGGTATCTATATTTTCCGGAACCATATCCGGCTTACAATGGCGTTATTTAATGGTTTGTTTATTTGGAACTTATCCCCTAAGGGTAATTATAAATCGGCAAATCAACCTTTATTACTTATATATTTTATCATATGGGAAATGTAGCAGTTTTATTATTGTTAATTGTCGGTATTGCATTTGCATTTATTGCGATCGGTATCGGTAAAGTTTTCGGCATCAGCTCGACGAATCCCGAAAAGGGAGAACCCTACGAGTGTGGTATTGTAACCAAAGGAGTAACCTGGGTACAATTCAACGTTGGGTACTATCTTTTTTCGTTGGTATTCCTGATCTTCGATGTCGAAATTGTGTTTTTGTACCCATGGGCTACCGTCTTGAGAGAGATGGGAATGGTCGCATTGGTCGAAATTATTTTCTTTTCGTTGTTCCTGTTCATGGGACTTTTGTATGCATATAAAAAGAAGGCTTTAACATGGATGTAAAGAAAGATTTTCTCCCCGATTTTCCGGGTGAGGCGTATAAAGATGAGCAAGGCAAAACCAGCTTCATTGTAACCAGTGTAGATGCTATCGCCAATTGGGGGCGCAGTAATTCGCTCTGGCCACTTTCGTTCGGTACCAGTTGTTGTGCTATTGAGATGATGAGTACTGTGTCAGCTAAATACGACTGGTCTCGTTTTGGATTTGAAGTAATGCGTGCAAGCCCCCGTCAATGTGACCTGATTATCGTTTGTGGTACTATTACCTATAAAATGGCACCGGTACTTAAACGTCTCTACAATCAGATGCCCGAGCCCCGTTATGTGATTGCCATGGGTGCATGTGCTATTTCCGGTGGACCTTTTTGCAAACACTCTTATTCAGTTGTAAACGGCATTGACAAATTCTTGCCGGTTGATGTGTATATCCCCGGATGTCCTCCACGTCCTGAAGCATTGATTCACGGGATGATGTCGTTGCAGAAGAAAGTAATGCATTCGAAAGCATACGTGATTGAGAAACCCAAAAAAGATGAAACAGCAGAGTAATTCTCCGATGTATTTTATCTCAACAAAAAAATAGTATGAACAGAGAAGAATTAAAATCATATCTAACCAAAAACTTTCCGACGGCGAAAGTGGAAGACTCATTCGACTTTCCGCAGATGTATGTTTCCAAAGAGGAACTACTTGCCGTGGGTGAAAAACTGAAGGACTCGCCCGAAACGCTTTTCGACTTCATGTTTTGCCAAACGGCAATTGACTGGAAAGATCGTTTCGAAGTGGTGTATCACCTCACTTCGACTACCTATCGTCACGATATGGTGCTGAAAGTGGTCCTTGAAGATCGCGATAACGCCGAAGTTCCTTCTGTATATTCGTTGTGGAAAGCCGCCGAATATCACGAGAATGAAATGTATGACCTGTTTGGTATTCGTTTTACCGGACACCCCTTCTTGCGCCGCATGATTTTGGGTGATGATTGGAAAGGTTATCCTCTCCGGAAAGATTACGTACATGTCAACCTTGATGAAACCCTTTAATCGCAGTTATGGAACCTATTAAAACCTATATTCCGGGAGAAGAGAAAACCGAGGAGTTTGTGGTAAACATTGGCCCTCAGCACCCTTCTACACACGGTGTGCTTCGGTTCGAAACCACGCTTGACGGTGAGACTATCAAAGACATTGTACCCATTATCGGATACATTCACCGGGGAATCGAAAAAATGACCGAATCACTCGGTTACAAACAATCAATCTATCTTACCAGCCGGATGGATTACCTGTCTGCTCACATGAACAATCAGGTTTGTTGTCTGGCTATTGAAAAGGCGCTTCAGGTAGAAGTACCTGCTCGTGCTCAGGCTCTTCGTATACTGATGTGCGAATTGCAGCGTCTGGCTTCACACGAATTGTGGTGGGGATCATGTAGTATGGACGTGGGTGCGGTTACTCCGTTCTTCCTTGCCTTCCGTGACCGCGAACGTATTCTTGATATTTTCGAAGAAAACACCGGCAACCGTTTGACCATGAGTTATATCGTACCGGGTGGTGTGATGCAGGATGTTACGCCTCAGTTCGTTGCCCATGTAAAAGACCTGATCAAACAGGTGAAAGGCTACGTGGCAGAATACGAAACATTGATCACCGGCAATATCATTTTCCAACGTCGTATGCAAGGTGTGGGTATTCTACCCAAAGATCTGGCAATCTCGTTGGGAGTTACCGGCCCGGTAGCACGTGCTTCGGGTATTTCTTGTGACGTGCGTAAACTGCATCCGTATGACGGATACGAAAAGCTCGATTTCAAAGAGATCGTGATGGACGGCTGCGACAGCTGGTCTCGTTACCTTGTACGCATGGAAGAGATGAAGCAATCGGTACACATTATTGAGCAGTTGATAGATAATCTTCCTGAAGGAGATTATCGTGCTAAAATGAAACCGGTGATCAAACTGCCGGTGGGTGAGTATTACCAGCGTGTGGAAACGGCTCGCGGAGAGTTGGGTGTGTTCATCGTGAGTGATGGTGGCACTAAACCTTACCGTATGAAGTTCCGTACACCGAACTTCTCAAACCTGGCAACTGCCAAACCGCTTAATGTGGGTGAAAAAATCGGTGACCTGATTGCCAGTATGGCAACCATCGACCTGATTATTCCCGATATTGACCGTTGATACAACCCTGTATCGAAACTAACGTAGTAATTGTGCTTAAATATTCGATAAAAAAATGATTAAACTATCTGATATAATAGAATGGATACACCAGCTGCTGACAAGCTTTCTGGCGCCTGGATGGGCGTGGTTTGTGGGCGTAGTACTTGTGGGTGTAGCCGTATTGGTCGGCGTTCTGGTCATCGTGATTACACAGGTGTACATGGAACGTAAAGTGGCCGGATTTATGCAGTTACGTCTCGGTCCGCACCGTGTGGGTCCCTGGGGTAGCTTGCAGGTGTTTGCCGATGTGATTAAACTTTTGCTTAAAGAATCGTTTACACCTAACCGCGCCGATGGATTTTTGTTCTGTGTAGCGCCTTATCTGGTGTTGACCGTAGCGTTGATGGCCTTAGCTCCTGTATCATTTGCACCGGGCGTACAAATGTGGGGTTCAAACATCGGTTTGCTTTACACCACAGCTGTTTCATCTTTGGGGGTAATCGGTATTCTGATGGCCGGATGGGCAAGTAATAACAAATACTCATTACTAGGTGCTATGCGTAGTGGTGCCCAGATTGTGAGTTACGAGTTGTCTGCAGCTTTGGCGTTGCTTACCGTGGTTCTGATGACCGGTTCTATGGATTTTAGAGTTATCGTAGAATCACAAGCTGATGGTTGGTGGATTTTCAAAGGACACTTACCTGTAATATTTGCTTTCATCGTTTACACAATCGCCGGTACAGCTGAGCTTAACCGTGCTCCGTTTGATCTTGCTGAGGCAGAACAGGAGTTGACCGCAGGTTATCACACCGAATATTCTGGTATGCAGTTCGGTATGTTCTACCTGACTGAGTACATCAACATGATCGTGGTTTCTTTGATTGCAGCATCGGTATTCCTGGGTGGATGGCAGCCATTTCACATCTACGGTTTCAGTGCGTTTAACGGCGTGATGGATTACATCCCCGGTATCGTTTGGATTTTGGCTAAAGTCTATTTCATGATCTTCCTGATCATGTGGTTCCGTTGGACATTCCCCCGTTTGCGTATCGACCAACTGCTGAAACTGGAGTGGAAATATCTGCTTCCGCTTTGTATCGTCAACCTGGTAATCGCTGCCCTGTTCGAAGTAATGGGCTGGCATTTTTAATGAAGAGTGAATAATGAAGATTGAAAAATGAAGAGAGCGGATTCTCCAAATTCTTCATTCATCATTCTTAATTCCTCATTAGAAGGATTTTGTAGATCAAATCTCCTGCCCCCAATGGGCAGGGCAGTAAACTAAAATATGAAGACAATCATAAATTATTTTCGTGAAATATTCACAGCTTTCTATTCCTTATTGCAAGGGATGAAGCTGACGCTCTATTACTTTACGCATGTGCATAAAGTAAATATTACAGAGCAATATCCGGAAAACCGCGAGACTACGATTCGTATTCCCGAGCGTTTTTACGGAATACTGGAGATGCCGCACGATGAAAACAATGAGCATAATTGTACAGCTTGTACCTTGTGTGAGTTGGCTTGTCCGAACGGAACCATCTCTATCGAGACGGCAACAGAGGTGACAGAAGATGGTAAAAAGAAAAAGTATCTGGATAAATATCATTACAATCTGGGTACCTGTACTTTCTGCGGTCAGTGTGTGGATGCTTGTCCGTCTGATGCTATCCATATGAACAAACAGTTTGAACTAAGCGAATACGACAAGAACAAATTCTTGCTGGTGTTGAATAAGCCGGGTTCTAAACTTAAAGCAAAGGAGAAAAAGTCATGAGTATAGAAACAATTGTATTTTATCTGTTGTCAGGTATGGTGCTGGCGTTCGGCGCTATGACTGTAACTACCCGCCATATTTTCCGTGCCGCAGTTTTTTTGTTGTTTACCCTGATCGGCATTGCCGGGATTTATCTGCTGATGGAGATGAATTTTATGGCAGCACTTCAGGTAGTAATTTATGTGGGTGGTATTGTTGTGTTGATTATATTCTCAATCTTCCTGACACATCAGGTGGGAGAGAAGATTGCGGTGCAATTGCCTAAGCGATTAATACGATCAGCGCTGGTTGCTGCATCGGGTTTAGCCCTGGTGCTTTGTGTGTTGATCCCTCATGTATTTAAGTCGTCAGAAGAGATGCCGGTTGAAGCATCGGTAGAAAATATCGGTCGTCAACTACTCAACTACAAGGATTATGGTTATGCCTTGCCTTTCGAGGTAATCAGTGTCTTTCTGTTAGCTGCACTGATTGGTAGTATCGTGATTGCCATGAAAAGCAAAACAACTGACGAAAATAAATAACCTGAACGAAAAGTAAAATCATTATTAAACGGATATTATGGGAAATGTACCTTTAGTGCATATATTGATTCTCAGTACTGCGCTTTTCTTTCTGGGAATTTACGGCTTCTTTGCACGCCGCAATATGCTGATGATGCTGATGTCAATCGAGTTGATCCTGAATAGTGTCAATATCAACTTCATCGCATTCAACAAATATCTTTATCCGAATCAGTTGGAAGGGATGTTTTTTTCAATGTTTATCATTACAGTTGCAGCCGGAGAAGTCTCTTTGGCCATTGCGATCATTATTAATCTTTATCGACGGTTTAAAACGATTGATATCGAGGATACCACCACGATGAAATACTAATGCATATGAAGTACGATATGTTTGTTTTATTGATTCTCTTCCTGCCGTTGATCAGCTTCGTCTTTTTGTCGCTGACCGGAAAGAGAATCGCGCCTGCAGTCGCAGGACTGACGGGTATCGCCGTGTTGACGGTGACTACAGTGTTGTCTTTTTACGTTGCCTATCACTATTTCTTTGTAGATGGATTGGTGAATGGAGTTTATCAGAAACTTCCGGTCTTTAATGAAGTCTGGCTGAAGTTTTCGGATGTGCTCAGCATCAATCTGGGGGTAATGCTTGATCCGATTTCGGTAATGATGCTTATCGTGATCAATTTTATCTCTTGTATGGTACACATTTACAGCTGGAACTACATGCACGGTGAAGACCGCTTCCAGATGTATTATGCCTACCTGTCGCTCTTTACCTTCTCAATGTTGGGACTGGTAGTAGCGGTTAACCTATTCCAGATGTATATCTTTTGGGAGCTGGTAGGGGTATCATCTTTCTTGCTGATCGGTTTCTATTACACCAAAGCATCGGCAATTGCCGCTGCAAAAAAAGCGTTTATCGTTACCCGTTTTGCTGACCTGGGTTTCTTATTGGGAATCCTGATGGTAAGTAAAGGTGCGGGAACTCTTGATTTCGCTATGTTGATCGAACGTTTGTCTAATCCGCAATCACCGTTCACTCAAGCTCTGACTGCCGGTTCATTCATGGGATTGTCTACTCTGGCCTGGGGATTGATTTTGATCTTTATCGGTGGTGCAGGTAAATCGGCAATGTTTCCACTTCACATCTGGTTGCCGGATGCGATGGAAGGTCCGACTCCGGTTTCAGCATTGATTCACGCTGCTACGATGGTAGTAGCCGGTGTATTCCTGGTAGCTCGTTTGTTCCCAATATTTGCCGTTTCTGCTCCGGATGCATTAGAGGTTGTCGGATATGTTGGTGCAATTACAGCGCTTTTCGCTGCAATAATTGCTTGTACACAGACAGACATTAAACGTGTGTTGGCCTATTCGACTATCTCGCAAATTGCTTTTATGATGTTTTCATTAGGAGTAGCTGGATGGGGTGAAGAAGCTCAGGAAGGTTTTACCGGTTCTCTTTTCCACCTGTTTACTCACGCATTCTTCAAAGCGATGCTCTTCATGGGAGCCGGAGCCGTAATTCACGCTGTTCACAGCAATGAAATGGAAGATATGGGTGGTATGTGGAAAAAAATGCCAATTACTCACGCGTCGTTCCTCATTGCCTGTCTGGCAATTTCCGGAGTTCCTTTATTTGCAGGATTTTACAGTAAAGAGGTGATTCTTTCTGCTGCATTCCATGGCAATAAATTAATCTACGGTATTGGATTGTTGACCAGTGGTATTACTGCATACTACATGTTCCGCCTTTATTTCCGCATTTTCTGGTACAAAGCAGCTGCACAGGGACATGGAGAGCATGGTCACGATAGCCACGAATCTCATACTCCGATGATGAATCTGGCTTTGATCCTGTTGATCGTTGCTACTTTGATCGCCGGCTTCATTCCTTTCGGACACTTTGTAAGTGCTGACGGAAAAGCATTCGAAATTCCTTTCCATTTATCGTTAGCTATTCCTCCTGTATTGATCGGATTAACCGGTATTGTGATCGCATATATCTTGTTTGCCCGCGAAAATGATAAACCTGCTAAAATAACTCAGGCCTTGGGCGGATTCTATCGTGCAGCATACCGCAAATTCTACATCGATGAAGTATATCTCTTTATTACCAAAAAAATCCTGTTCAATCTGGTGGGTCGTCCTGCTGCCTGGTTTGACCGCAATGTGGTAGATAATATTTTCAACGGTAGTGCAGCGGTTACTTCTTATACATCAGAGGCAGTAAAGAAAATGCAGTCGGGGCGTGTGCAGACTTATGCAACTTTCTTCCTGGGGGGAGTGGTTTTGGTGGCATTGCTCATCATCTTTGCCAACCTGTAATAAGGAGGCAACCGATAAATTATTAATTATCCAAGAAACAGACACATGAATATATTGATTGTATTAATCCTGATACCGCTTCTTGCTGCTGTAGGCGTTCTTTTTGTCCGGAGCGATAAGGCTGTCAAATGGACGGCTTTAGCAGGAAGTGTTTTGCAGTTGGTGTTCGCCGGATGGTTGACTGCCGCATATGTGAAACTTCGAATGGCGGGGAATGTAGAGCCAATGCTTTATAAAGCAGAGGTAAACTGGTTTGCCCCTTTGAATATATATTTTCGAACAGCTATCGATGGCATCTCGCTTTCGATGATTCTGTTGACCGCTTTGGTTGTAATTGCCGGCATTTTAGTTTCGTGGCGTCAGCAACGTCAGGTGAAAGAGTTCTTCTTCCTGATTCTGCTTTTGGCTACAGGAGCTTACGGCTTCTTTATCACCACCGACTTGTTTGCCATGTTCTTCTTCCTTGAGTTGGCTGTAATTCCTAAATATCTGTTGATCGGTGTTTGGGGTAGCGGCAAAAAGGAGTACAGCGCGATGAAACTGGCGTTGATGCTGATGTTTGGTTCGGCTTTGGTATTCCTGGGAATTACCGGCTTGTACTATTTCGGTGGTCACACCTGGAACATTCAGGAGCTGATGAATCAACATTTGCCCATCGAAGTTCAGCGTGTACTTTATGTATTGATCTTTACCGGTTTTGGTGTTTTCACCGCTATGTTTCCCTTCCACACCTGGGCGCCTGATGGTCACTCTTCGGCTCCAACTGCGGCATCGATGTTCCTCGCAGGTATTTCGATGAAGTTGGGTGGATACGGCTGTTTGCGTGTGGCTACTCTGTTATTGCCCGAAGCAGCTCAGGAGCTTTCATGGATCTTCATCATTACCGCATCTATCGCGATTATCTACGGTGCATTTGCTACCATGATGCAAAAGGACCTCAAATACATGAACGCGTATTCATCGGTAAGCCACTGTGGATTTGTAATCCTTGGTATTGCGATGATGACTAAAGCAGCTATCATGGGTGCTGTAATGCAAATGGTATCTCACGGGGTGATGACAGCCCTCTTCTTTGCCGCTATCGGCATGATTTACGATCGCGCACATACTCGTCAGGCTAATGAACTCGGGGGTATGCTGAAACAGATTCCTTTCATCGGAACTGCCTTCATCATCTCAGGTCTTTGCTCGTTGGGTCTGCCCGGTTTCAGTGGATTCGTTTCAGAGATGACTATTTTCGTCGGCTCATGGGCACATCCGGGTATTGGCTATAAGATTGCAACTATTCTGGCTTGTGCCTCTATCGTGGTGACTGCGGTTTACATCTTACGTTCGATCGGTTTCGCCATCTGGGGAAGCATTTCCAATAAAGAGTATCTTCAATTGAAAGATGCCGGTTGGAATGAGCGTCTGGCAACCTTTATCCTCGTAGGTGGTATCCTGATTATCGGTTTGGCCCCGTTCCTGCTTACCCGTTTGATTGAAGCAGATGTAAACGGTATCCTGGCTTGCCTGCTCAGATAAGAGAAGTATTAAACTATCATTTATAAAAAACGGCGAGCTCTATAACGTTGACGTTCGCTTAAAATAAATCTTTTGTATGAATCTTGAAGTTCTTTCACTGTTGCGGTTTGAATGGATTATCATCGCGATAATTTTCATACTGCTTACTATGAAGTTGATGGATGCCGACACCAAGCCCAAGTCGATGTTGACTGTGGTGAACGGTTTATTGGTCATCAACTTTCTGGCAGGATTGCTGCCAATGGCCGAGGGAAGTGCGTTTACCGATTTCTTTCGTACGAGCCAGTTAATTGTTTTGGAGAAAAATATCCTGAATCTGGGTCTATTGCTTATTTCGCTTTGCGGTGCGCGATACCTATACAGCATTAAGAATCAATTGGAGTTCTACATCCTGATGCTTACCAGTGTATTGGGTATGTATGTTATGATCTCCAGTGGACACGTGCTGATGTTGTACCTCGGACTTGAGATGTCAACTATCCCGGTTGCTGCATTGGTGAATTACAATCGTACTTTGCGCAATTCAAGCGAAGCCGGTTTGAAGATGATTTTCTCTTCTGCTTTTTCAACCGGAATCCTGTTGTTTGGTATCTCTTTGCTTTACGGAGCAACCGGATCGCTAAGCTTTAGCGGTATTGCCAATAACCTGCAGCCGGATGTATTCACATTGTTGGCATTTGCCTTTATGTTGGGCGGCTTTGCTTTCAAAATGTCCGTTGTGCCTTTCCACTTATGGACAGCCGACGTGTACGAAGGTTCTCCGGTTCAGGTGACCAACTTCCTGTCTGTAATCTCTAAAGGTTCGGTTATCTTTATTTTCATCACTGTATTGTATACTGTTTTCGGAAAATTACAACAAGAGTGGACACTGGCATTGTCAGTATTGTCAATCCTCACTATGACTATCGGTAACTTGTTTACTTTGCGTCAAAACAATATCAAACGTCTGTTGGCCTTTTCTTCGGTTACACAGGTTGGTTTCGTACTTGTAGGTATTGCGGGAGCATCAAAAGTAGCTAACGCTTCAGTAGTATACTTTGTATTGATCTATCTATTGAGTAATATTGCAGCTTTCGGTGTGATTGGTGCGATCTCCGATTCAACCGGTAAAGAGAATCTTCAATCTTACAGAGGCCTTTATAAATCAAATCCAATGTTGGCTTTGGCTATGGCTATCAGTTTCTTCTCGTTGGCAGGTGTTCCTCCTACGGCAGGTTTCTTCGGAAAGCTGTTCCTGTTGGCAGCTGGTTTCGGTCAGGGACTTTACGTAGTGTTGGCAGTTGCTTCCATCAATCTAGTGATCTCATTGTACAACTACCTCCGTGTAGTGAAAACCATGTTTATGGATGAACCTGAGGTTGCTCTTCCTAACGTGAAAAGCAATGCACCTCTCACCGCTGCTTTGGTGATCTGTGTTGCCGGTCTGTTGGTTGTTGGATTCTATCCTCCGATTTATCATTATATCAGCTCGTTGTGCTACGGCATGTAATTAGCTGATATTTTTATACGAAAAAGCCGGGTCTGCAAAATGTTTTGTGGATCCGGCTTTTTTCATAGTATTCCATTTCGCATGCCAGCCCTGTGGGAATCAAACAAAATCCAGAATTTCTTCCTTCACCAACCTCGCCTCCCTATTATCTACCCAATTCATCAACCGTACCCATTGCCGGTTGCCTTCCTTATCCCTTTCCGTTTCAATAAAGGAATACGGTTTGAGCGGATATTCACACCAGGTGCCGGTATTGGCATAGACCAAATTGTTGCGCGGAAACGATATTTTCTTTAACATCCCGATATGGCTATGTCCGAGTATAAAAATGCCGGGGAGTTCGTTCTGCATAAAATGAATGGCTGAATCTTCTAAATAATCAAGATCAGCCATGGCAGCTTGCAATGCCACTTCTTTACCATACCGTTTTATCCATTGGTTGTACAGATTTGAATATCGCTTTTTAATTTCATAGGCGGTGATGGTCTTATCATTCGGTAAAACGATAGGCTGCATTTCGCTAACCTCATAGTATTGAAGGATGGAGTCGATGATATTCTTAATAATCAATTCGGGTGAATCATTTTTCACGATTTGTTCTATTCTTTGTTGCAAAGCCTGTGTACTCTCTGTAGTATTCCTTTTCCTGCAAGCTAAAATGCGGCTGATGTAATATCCGACAGGTAGTGGGTCGTTTATTCCGTTTTCCTGATCCGGAGCATTAAACATAGCAAAAGTGTTTCCATGTTCGGCGTATATATTTCCATCATGAAACCTGTATTTGAAGTTTTGTCCTTCAGTGAAAATGATTCCCGGGATATATTTCTGCAAAATAGCATTGGTTACAAGCATATCATGATTCCCCGGTACATAGATCAGCTTTTTCTTGTGAGATATAATCCTGTTGAATTGTCTGATGATTTCTCCGTTGCTCGGTGCGGAAAGTATATCGTCAAAGGTCTGAGGTTGCAGATGTATCGGACAGATCCACGAGTCAAGAATATCACCCAATAATACAAGTTCATCGATATCGTCAGAGTCGGCTATAAATTGCAGAAACAGTGAAAAAGACTTTATCCCCGCTTGATTCAACCACCCATAATGATTAAGTGAATCCGGATATAGCAGACTCCTTTCGTCATTCATATGAATATCGCTTATATAGATTCGTATATTCTTCATGAGAAAAATGAATAATACAGATATATTTGTATAACAAATTTCGCAGAGCTTCAATTGCATAAGAGGCCGTTTTTATACCGCTTTTTTGATAGGATAAATTCTCCTCAATCGTTAGAAATCAGCCATTTTCGATTAATATCCCCTTTTTGTGGCATCAATATACCCTGTTTACGGTATTTTCTTAGCCTCCGTTTTGCCGTTACTTTGCAATATCAAAATAATCAAACATCAAAATCAAAATATTATGGCTAAGATTGCAAAAAACCTAACAGAATTAATCGGTAATACACCTTTGCTTGAGATTGCTAATTTCAGTAGCTCACGCCAGCTTGAAGCAACAATTATTGCCAAACTTGAATACTTCAACCCAGCCGGTAGTGTAAAAGACCGTATCGGATATGCTATGGTTGTGGATGCTGAAGCTAAAGGAATATTGAAGGAAGGTTCGGTAATTGTGGAACCTACCAGTGGAAATACAGGTATTGCCCTCGCTTTTGTGGCAGCAGCTAAAGGATACAGATTAATTCTTACCATGCCTGAAACCATGAGTGTAGAGCGTCGCAATCTGCTCAAGGCTTTAGGAGCTGAACTGGTACTTACGCCTGGAGCTGAAGGAATGAAAGGTGCTATCCGTCGTGCGGGAGAATTGGCTGAATCAATCCCCGGCGCTGTGGTACTGCAACAATTTAAGAATCCTGCAAATCCGGAAATCCATCGTAAAACAACAGCTGAAGAAATCTGGCGTGATACTGACGGGGATGTAGATTTCTTTGTGGCCGGTATTGGTACCGGTGGTACAATTACAGGAGTAGGCGAGGTGTTGAAATCACGTAATCCGAACGTGAAAATTGTAGCGGTTGAGCCGAGTGATTCACCTGTATTATCAGGCGGAAATCCCGGTCCGCATAAAATTCAGGGAATTGGCGCAGGCTTTATTCCCGATGTTTTGAATACAAATATTTATGACGAAATTATTTTGGTGAAGAATGAAGATGCCTTTGACGCAGGTAGAGCTTTGGCTAAAACCGAAGGTCTGCTTGTGGGTATCTCTGCCGGAGCAGCTGTATATGCAGCACAACAACTGGCACAGCGCCCCGAAAATAAAGGGAAGAAAATTGTAGTACTTCTACCCGATACCGGTGAACGCTATCTTTCCACTTTATTATATAACTCAGGAGAGTAAACGAGATTTTGATTAGCTGTATTAATGAATGAATTGATTCTATCTTGTTCGCGAGTTTATCAGTCGAAAACGCAGATCTTCTTTAAGGTCGGCGTTTTCTTCTTATATAACAGCTATTGCCAGCGTAAATATACTGATCTTAACCCCCTCAGTCTGTAATAGGGTAGTGGCACAGGATTCAATAGTGGCTCCTGTTGTCAGCACATCATCGACAATCAGAATATGTTTTCCGCGAATGGTTTCGGCATCGGTAATACTGAATATATCCTGTACATTGAGCCAGCGATCCAGAACGTTTTTCCTCGTTTGCGTTTTAGTTGACTTAATCCGATGAACACAGCGTGATTCTACCGGCACTTCCAATATTTCGGATAATCCTTTAGCAATCCATTCCGCTTGATTATATCCCCGGTCCCGTTCTTTCTTTTTGTGTAAAGGGATTGGAACGACACAATCGATATCTGCAAAAATCCCGTCACGTTTCAGCTCGAAGGCCGCCTGACGGCCAAGAATCAAACCAATCTCCTTCTGGTCTTTGTATTTAAGCTGGTGGATAAGGTGGCGAAACTCGCTTCCTTTGTTGAAATAAAAATAAGAGCTTGCTGCTTCTACGGGGATTTTACCGCGGAAGCGCAGCTCAACCTTATTATCCCGATCGGTATGAAAATCTGTTCGGGGAAGCTGATAAAGGCAGTGAAGGCAAATCAGTTTTTCGCTTTCAATTAATTTATTTCCACAGATCATGCAGGTTTGTGGAAAAAGCAGTTGCAGCAGATCATTCCATATCGTCCGGATCATTCCCCAATATTTTAGGAACAAGCTTAAAAATTAAGTCCGATTCAAATCCCCGTGAAGCCGCAAAACGATAAAGTTTGGCTTTCAGTTGTTGCGGATCTTTATCTTTCAGGGATTTCCGTTTTTGCGAGAGAATTGAAAAGAGACAATCCCGGTATTCCTCTTCATCAATCAGCTCCATGGCATCTTCGATCTGGTGTGCATCCACCTTTTTTTGCTGCAGCATGATTCTGATCTTGATGCGTCCCCATTGATTAAACCGGAATTTATCTTTTACAAATGCAGCAGCAAAGCGACTTTCATCCACGAAGCGTTCATCAAGTAGCCGCTTCAGGATACGCTCCTGAGCCTCGGATTCAACACCCCAGTTACTCAGTTTCTCCCGCACTTCGCTCAGGCAATGTTCGCTCATGGAGCAGTAGGCTGCTGCTTTGTGCAATCCTTCGGCTTCTGATAATTCAGTTTTAAGCTTCATATCTTTGTGTTTAGATAAAAGGACAAAGAGCAAAGATAATTTTATCTGTTGTCTTTGCTCTTGTCTTCTTTATTTAATCATGCCTCTAAGCAATGTGATCTCTTCTGCCCATAATGTATCATCGGGGGTTTCCAGTACGATGGGCATATTATCGAAACGGGGATCGTTCATAAAGCGATTGAAGAATTCAAGATCCAACAATCCTTTACCTACGCTTTCGTGACGGTCAACCCTTGAACCCAATGCTTTTTTTGTATCGTTCAGGTGGATTGCTTTCAGATAATTGAGTCCCACAATACTGTCGAAATTCTGAAAAACCGTTTCGTAGTTATGGGCATCCAGAATGTCGTAACCAGCAGAGTACGAGTGACAGGTATCGATGCAAACCCCTACGCGTGACTTATCTTCGACCCGATCAATGATATATGCCAGATGCTCAAACTTAAAGCCCATATTACTACCTTGCCCGGCTGTGTTTTCAATTACAGCTGTTACTCCTTTAGTCTGAGCAAGTGACAAGTTAATTGATTCGGCTATGCGGTTCAGACATTCCTCTTCGCTGATTTTATTCAGGTGGCTACCCGGATGGAAGTTCAATAAAGATAATCCCAGTTGTTCGCAACGTTGCATCTCATCGAGAAATGCAGCACGTGATTTAGCCAATCCCTCTTCCTCCGGATGTCCCAGGTTGATCAGGTAGCTGTCGTGCGGTAAAATGTATTGAGGCAGGATTTCAAACTGCTCGCAGTTTTCTTTGAATTGTTTGATACTCTTTACTGTCAATGGTACTGAATTCCATTGTCTTTGATTTTTGGTAAACAAGGCAAAAGCATTTGCTCCGATTGCACCTGCATTCAATGGTGCGTTTTCTACACCGCCCGATGCACTGACGTGCGCTCCGATATATTTAGCCATATTTTTGTTGGTTTTATTACTGTTTGTTGTATATTATGACGTTCAGAAAGAGAGGTGTTTTTCCAACCGATCCAATCCTTCTTTTATATTATCCAGCGAGTTTGCATACGAAAATCTCACAAAACCCTCGCCATTTGTTCCGAAATCCACACCGGGAGTAATTCCCACATGTGCTTTTTCCAATACATCAAAGGCAAAATGGTATGAGTCTTTTGTAAACTTGCGTGCATCAGCTAAAACGTAAAAAGCGCCCTGTGGTTCAATTTTGATCTCAAATCCCATTTTACGAAGGCGTTCGATCATGTAAATCCGGCGTTCATTGTAAATGCTTTTCATGCGTTCCACATCAGCATCAGACTTTTCCAAAGCAGCAACGCCGGCAGCCTGAGCTGTAGACGGAGCACAGATAAAGAGGTTTTGTTGCAGGATCTGCAGTGTGCGCATATATTGTGGTGGTGCAATCAGATAGCCAAGTCGCAATCCTGTCATCGCAAAACGTTTTGAAAAACCGTTTATCACAAAAGCATTATCGGTAAATTCCAGTATTGAGCGCGCTTTACCATTGTACACCAATCCATGATAGATCTCATCCGATATAACCGGAAAATCAAGTTTTGCCAACTCTTCAAAAACAGCGTCTTCGACCAATGTTCCGGAAGGATTCATTGGAGAATTGACAAACAATGTACGGGTTTTAGGGGTAATGGATTGTTTGATTTTTGCAATATCGTATTGAAAACCATTCACCGCATTTACTTCCACCTCTACCGGAGCAGCACGACAAGCCAGTGTGAAATTCCTGTAACAGGGATATCCCGGATTAGTCATAATTACTTCGTCACCCGCAGCACAAAGGGTCATCAGTGCCATTAGTATTGCAGGAGAACTACCGGAGGTTACCACAATCCGGTCGGGGGTCACTGTTACCCCGTACTCTTTTTGATAGAAATGACAAATTGCTTCCCGCAGTTCGAGTGAACCGAGCGAGTGCGTATAATGGGTTTGGCCTTGTGTTAGAGCCTTAGAAGCCGCCTGGGCAATACACTCCGGCATATCGAAATCGGGTTCGCCCACTTCCATATGGATAATGTTAACTCCTTGTTTTTCGAGTTCAGATGCGCGCTCTAATACCTCCATTACGATAAATGGAGACATCTGTTCGGCATCCGGATTGATTCTGTTCATTATGAAGTAATTTTAACTCTTCAAATTTCCGAATTTTTCGTGAATCTACCGAACTCAATTATTATAAACCTGATATTTTCCGGTTTTGTTCCGGCATTTTTATAATAGAATAAGCTTAGTAGGGCTAAACCTTATCAATATTCATAAGTCAGAAGAATGATCTCCCAATTAACAGATGTAGGAATAAATGGTTTGTAAATCTTATTTTTGGATATCCCTGAAACTTTTTGCCAGGATGAATCGTTTAAATGCTTGATAGATTAGAAAAAAGTAAAGAGGGTATAGATAAGATCTTTTGGATCCCCCCGGCTAAATTAAATAATCAATTAATTCCGAAAGACTATGAAAAAGAATCTTTTTCTTTCATTGGCCCTGTCGGCCAGTTTGTTTTTGACTTCTGTAACCAGTGTGGTAAATGCACAGTCTACTGTAAAGAAAGCAGTAAATACCCGTCAGGTTGAAAAATCGTATTATACATGCCCGATGCACCCGCAGGTAAAGAAGGACCAGGCAGGTAAATGTCCGATTTGTGGTATGGCGTTAATTGAGAAGAAAGTGCAGGTGAAGAAAACGATGAAGATGCAACAAATGCAGGATACTGCACGTGTAAAAAAACATCAAATGATGGAAAACAGAGAAAAAACGCCCATGAAGCGTGATTCCATGATGAAAAAAGGTCAGATGATGAAACACCAAGGCGTTGAGAAAATGAAGAAAGATACCGCAAAGATGAAACGCAGAATAGGGATGTGATTTTTTTGATGATATACAGATGGTCGGAAAAGCCGCTTGTGCAATTAGAGAAGTTGCACAAGCGGCTTTCGTGTTTTTTTTAGCTGAGTCTGAAAATGGTCAGTATTTTACGGGTGAACTGTTTGTATAGGAGCGACCCCAATGCCTGTCCATCGGCCAATACCACCCACGATATTGGATTGAATGGAAAGACCACTGAAAGCAAACGGATTTTCCTTTGCGATCTGATCGTCAAACAGGCTTTTGAGAACAGTAAATGACTGTTCGTCAATAGATCCGATTTTTAACCTTACGGTATCGGTCAATGCATACTGAAACTTTGGCCATCCGGCGTATTTGTCCACACCGTTTGCTTTAAGATAGAGATTGATCTCTCGTGTCCGCCAGATAGATAATTTTTGTTCGTCTCCCGTTGCACCGAGAGTAAAAACGGGTAAAAATGCAGGATGGAAATTTTTATCAGCTCTTGAACTTTTTACCTGGGCAAACAATCTCGTGATTTGGCTGATATTGGGTTGTAACGAAATCATAAATAATCCGGATGAATCAGTTTTGGCATCCATCCATACGCGATTGATAGCCGGTGGAACCGGAATTGTGGTTGATGCGGTAATAGTTCGGTTAAGGACTTCTACTTTAAGTTGATATGTTTTTCCCGCGACACCTTTTATGGATACACTCTGGTAGATATATGGGGGGAAGTAATTTTTATTCCGGGTTAATGTGAGAATTTCCGATTTACCGTCGGAGTTGGTAAGGGTGATCTTCGCATAATACAGAAAAGTTTTAGTAATAGCCACCGAATCGTATTCTGTCAGGAATGGCGAGCTAAGAGTGAGAACCACAAAGGCAAAATTGTTGGATTCAATCCAGCCGTCTACGACCACCTTTTGTTCATACTCCGGTTGATTAAGTTCAATCTCCTGAGTGCACCCCATGAAGATGAAATGAATAGTTATGAATAGTAAGAACTGTTTCATCTGAATAAATTTTGAATTAAGGTTGGATGAACCCCGTGATAAACTTATTCATGTCTGTTTGTGAGTTGAGGCATTCGATAAGTTGCTAAAGTGCTTATATCTCAAATCTTAAATCGCCAGCTTACCGAAGGTAAAATCGGAAAAAGTGAAACCTGATTTGCTTTTACATCCAGATCATATTGATTGCGTCCCATATAGACCTTGTAATAGACGAAATAGGGATTTGCCCGGTTGTAAAGATTGATAACCGAGAAATTCAAAACAGATTCCCGGAAGCATTTTACATCAAAATGACAGCTTGCCGAAATATCCAGACGATGATAGGGTGGGAGCCGGAAATTGTTGTATCCATCGTAATCATTCATAATGGAGCCCATCATCCACCAACGACCTGAAGGTAATGACAAATTGCTACCGGTTGCATAAATCCATAAAGCAGATAATTCCCATTTGCGATTGAGTCTGTATGAAAGGTTAAAATTCAAATCATGTATCCTGTCGTATTTGTCGTTGAACCATTGACCGTTCAAAATAGACGGAAAGGATCGCCTGGATCGACTCAGTGAATAGTTCAGTGTGCCGGTTAAGCTCCCTTTTTTCTTTGCAATTGAAAAATCAATTCCATAAGCAACCCCTTTTCCCTTAAAAAACAGATCCTCAAACGGTAAGGCAACGGATTGATCTTGTGCAGCATTATATATCAGCTGATTTTGCAGATATTTTCCATAGATCTCAACAGATGCATCAAACTCGTTAAATTGCCTGTAATACCCGGATGATAGTTGATGGCTTACTTCCGGTTTCAAATGGGCGGAAGAGCTCATCCATATATCATTAGGCATGGGTATCGAGCTGATTGAGGCCAGGTGCAACTGTTGTACATTACGGGAATATGCCGCTTTTATGGAATGACCATCGGCGGGAAACAACGATAAAGCAATAGACGGTGACCAGGAAAAGTGAGTTTTGTCAATCTGTCTGTCTGAAGTTTCGGCTTTTGCTTCAGAGGCATTGCCATCTGATGAAGGATGCAAAGCACTGTTTGAGGTAAGCCGTAAAGAAGCATATAAATCCACTTTGTCTGATATCCGGAAATGGTCGCCTCCAAATGTGGATATCCCGATATTCCGGAAATTGTTTTTGCGCCAGATTAGCTCTCCGAGCATCTGATATTGCAGATCCTGCGGAGTAACATTGGTATAAAAGAATTCAATGCCTGCTCTGAGGGTATGTTTCTGATACGATTTTATCCACTGATTCTTTTGGATAATCTGTTCTATGCGGCTGTCAAAATATATATTGTTATCGATGATATTTCCATCAAAAACCGAAAAGGCGGATGTGTAATTGAGGATATGGCTATACGTGATACCCAGACGGGAGTTACGACGATATGTCAGAGCGATGCTTCTATTCCCCCATCGTGTTCCGGCCTGATAGCCAATATTCTGATTGTTCATGTTGAACTGATCTTTTCCCATATACCAGCTGAGTGTAAGCGATGAGGCCGGGGAGATTTTAAATCTGGCTTTCCCGTTAAAGTCATAAAAGGAGTATTTGTTTAGTTTAAAGTAGTTTTTATCATCCGGTATAAATGCCGAAGCAATCCAGCCGATACCTTCCAGATAGCTGCGGCGAATTCCCATCGTGATTCCCAGTTTATCATCGGCAGTGGCTTGCGAAAGAGCAATCGTGGAACTAATGTTTCCGATATTGGCATAAAATTCACGATTTTCATGGGATGGATTTTTAGTTTGTACCTCAATGGACGAGGATAGTCTTCCCTGCAATTGAGCCGGAGCATGTCCTTTATGTACTTCTACTTTATCGGTGGTAAGTGCATTGAAAACCGAATATAATCCCATCAGGTGAGAAGGATTCATCAATTCCATTTCATCGAGTAAAAACAGATTCTGACCGGGACTTCCACCCCGTACAAAAACACCGTTGTTCCCTTCGCTTACAGACTGTATACCCGGCAAAAGCTGTACTGCTTTCAACACATCAGCCTCACCCAATATTGATGGGAGCTTCAGAAAATCTTTCTCTCCCAGAATCTGATTTCCGGTGAAATTGGAATTGAATTGTTTGTTGGTATATCCTTCCAGATCAACTGTCTGAGTAATAAACTCTTTTTCTTTCAGTTTTATCTGGATTGAATGGCTGTTTTTTTTCTGTAGGGATAGAAATGAAGTCTGATAAGAAACATGACTGACTTCAAGGGTAAAGGTTGAAAGTCTGATGCCACAAATAGAGAAATTCCCCAACGAATCACATATAGTTCTTTGTCTGGTCTCTACTATCCGGATACTTGCATAGGGAATCGTTTCTTCAGTTTTGGAGTCTGTTACTTTTCCTTCTATACAGTCTTGTTGTCCATAAATGTCAGGAATACAGGTTAGTAGTAGGATGAGGAATATGTTTGATTTGAGGAGCATGGATCAGTCCATAAATTGGGAATAAAGAGGTGTTGAGCTTCTTTATTCCCGTATTGGATACAGAATTGTATCAATTGAAGCTTTACAGATTATTTATCTATTCCTGTCAGGGGTTTGATGGATTGGTAAGATTGTGAAGCTTTATCAACAATGCTTCAAATCCATTATCAAATAAAAAGTCATCAACTGATGTTCCATCGTTGAATACAAGTTTCATTGTTGATTGATAGTAATCAGTATAGATTGGTTTGGCATAGAACTGACATGTTGCAATATTTTTACTATTATATACGACAGACAGATCAATGTTACTATTCATAATATTAGTTACTGCTTGTGCAGATTCCTCTGTATGGCGATCAGACTCATTAGGGTAGGCTGAATTTAATTGTGTGAAAAGATTTTCAATTGTAATTTTGCCGGATAATGTAATTCCTCCAATGCTAATGTTTGAAGTATTGCTACTATTGTCAATACGGCATATATAAAGATTTGAATCACCTTTTCTGAATAAATGTTCAAATGTGCCATCACTATTGGTTTTCGTAGTCAGATTATAACCTTCCGCGAAATTCAGGGATGCATTACTTGAGTTAAGAATTCCATTGTTATAAGCACCATTAAATACAAATTCAAGCAAAGTTTGTAGTGGATCAGAAAGAGTTATATTTACAGAGATAAGTCCATTGTAAAGATTATTATTGCTATGGAATTCAGGATCAGAGCTAAGGGTAATTGCAAGGCTAACATCATTCGTAGTGTTATTGTAGTCTGCCGGGAAATTAAACCTGATTTCAGATTCGCTGGCTTCTTTTTCCCATATTTTCAATGATGCATTATAAGTATATATTCCTTTTTTTACATCAAACAGATTCTTAAGAGTTTCAGAATAAGATATACCACGGAATACATAATCATTAGCATTATTACCACTATTTAAAATCAATGTTATAATACTATTCCTTATAGTATCACTAATTACAGGTTCATTTACTCCGGCTGTTAAGAAACTTTGTAATGCTGTTTCTGAATTTGCACTTTTCAGAATTTCTATATTTTCATTCAAATTGAGTGATTCTGAGGCTACGATTTGTTGAGGAATCAACTCAGAATCTGAGCCGGAGTTTGTTGTATTATCTTCGCTACATCCGATTACCAATAGGGCAAAGAAGGATAAAAATAGCGGAAGCAATTTTATTGTTTTCATAATTGTAGTAATTAAAAAATAGAAGGATATACTATTATAAAGAAGTTAGATGAATTGACTTTTTAAGTCAATAAACAGAACCCAAAAGAGAAGGTGCTTTCAGTAGGTACGTTTTTATCAACGGTTAAACAATACTCTTACCAGAAATCTGATAGATCTGTTTTAATAACAGAATAGCTCTTGTTTTTTGTCAACGATTAAACGATTCTTTTGTCAGAGGTTTTGTGATAGATCTGTCTTGCAACAGAATAGCTCTCCTTCCTTTTTACTTATTTAGATTAATGTAAGTCTGAAATAAGTAAATTGGAATCATTCTATTATTCTATTTCATCTCAATATAACAATTGTGCTTACGTATGGTTTGAGAAAAGCTTCGATGTTAGATTTAATTACTGTAATGTAGCGCTTATTGAGTTTGATTATACATCGTTCAGAATAGTGTTAAAATGAAGTGTAGTACCGGGTATGGTTTGTGAATATCAGATATTCAGTTGGTAAGTTCTTTTACCTCACCCTGCCTCCACAAACCCAGGTCTTGCGATAATAATCCTCATCCAGATTGTTCACCATGACTCCCCGTGATGTTGAGGTATGTACAAAATTCCCCTCTTTCAAATAGATACCCACGTGCGAAACAGGATTTTTGCGGGACTTTATCGTACTAAAAAAGACCAGATCCCCCTCCTGTAAATTACGTTTATTAATCTTCTTGCAATTTTGTTCCAGTATATCCCCTGAGTTTCGTGCAACTTCCCGATGATAAACCTCACGATAGATCAGGAAAACAAAATAGGAGCAGTCAATACAGCCTTTACCGGTTCCTCCATCGCAATGCGGGGTATTCAGCCAAATGGCAGCTTCGCGATAAAGATTGAGGTTGTCTTTATTGGAGATGCGAAAACCGTACAATTGCGAAAGCTCTTTTCGGTCGTAATTCCGGACAGTTGATGGGTGTTTTGTTTTACAGGAGGATAGTGCGGTTAAACAGATCAGTAATATTTTTATCCGGAGACCGGTCTGTTGTCTCTGTTTTCGGAAATGTTTCTTCATAATATACTCTATAAAGGTAATCCTGCAAACGTAATGAATTTTGGAGAACTGGCAAAGGCTAACCTGTTAGTGCCGAATTCCAGACCGATTTATACTACCATATAATCTTCAGATACAGTTCAGTCATGGTTTGGCTAAGGTTCATTATAGTATTAAACAATCGAAAGATTGCAGTTCAACTGGATTGATACTGATATAAAATAACCTTTATAAAGGATATATTATACCTATATTATATCAGTTTTATACCAGTATTATATCAGTATCATCATAAAGGGAACCTATACCAAACCTATATTGAATATATACAGAACCAGCCCAGGGCTCCGGCTTCCACTTTTGAAAGCCGGTGATAACTTTTTTCACCGGCTTTGGAATGCGTTTTCAGCGCCATTTGCCCGGGAAAACGCAGATCTGCAGAAAAGACAATAAAAACTCATTCGTTACGCCCTCTTACGCTCAGCTGGTTATGTTTTTTAACACAAAATAGGCATGCTATAATTTGGAGGGAAAGGGTATAAGCACTACTTTTGCACTCGCTAAACAGATAAGGGCAGCGGCCTGACGATAAGCGCTGAAAGTTTTGAAAAAAATAAATCTGAAAAGATTTGGAAGTTAAAAATAAAAAGCGTTATCTTTGCAGCCGTTTCGCTAAAAACTGCGAAGCAAAATGAAAGAGATCATTGAAGAAATTATAGATAAATAAGTAGTACAAAAACTACCTGACGCAATAAAGCACAGTGATGTGCGAGTGATCAGGTAAGGGAAAAATTAAACCGTCAATTAGCAATAATTGGAGTAAGGATTGACTTGAAAGTATTAAAACTAGTTGAGTAATCAACTAACAAAAAACAATAATACAACGAAGAGTTTGATCCTGGCTCAGGATGAACGCTAGCGACAGGCCTAACACATGCAAGTCGAGGGGCAGCACTTCGGGTGGCGACCGGCGCACGGGTGAGTAACGCGTATGCAACCTACCTATTACTGGGGAATAACTTTCGGAAACGGAAACTAATACCGCATAATACCACGAAATCGCATGATTTTGTGGTTAAAGAATTTCGGTAATGGATGGGCATGCGTGACATTAGTTAGTTGGTAGGGTAACGGCCTACCAAGACTACGATGTCTAGGGGTTCTGAGAGGAAGGTCCCCCACACTGGTACTGAGACACGGACCAGACTCCTACGGGAGGCAGCAGTGAGGAATATTGGTCAATGGGCGAGAGCCTGAACCAGCCAAGTCGCGTGCAGGATGACTGCCTTATGGGTTGTAAACTGCTTTTATAAAGGAATAACAACTTCCACGTGTGGAAGGATGAATGTACTTTAGGAATAAGGATCGGCTAACTCCGTGCCAGCAGCCGCGGTAATACGGAGGATCCAAGCGTTATCCGGATTTATTGGGTTTAAAGGGTGCGTAGGCGGTTGCTTAAGTCAGCGGTGAAAGTTTGCAGCTCAACTGTAAAATTGCCGTTGAAACTGGGTGACTTGAGTACGGTAGAGGTATGCGGAATGCGTTGTGTAGCGGTGAAATGCTTAGATATAACGCAGAACCCCAATTGCGAAGGCAGCATACTGGACCGGTAACTGACGCTGAGGCACGAAAGCGTGGGGATCAAACAGGATTAGATACCCTGGTAGTCCACGCCGTAAACTATGAATGCTAGCTATTGGCGATATACAGTCAGTGGCACAGAGAAATCGTTAAGCATTCCACCTGGGGAGTACGCCGGCAACGGTGAAACTCAAAGGAATTGACGGGGGCCCGCACAAGCGGAGGAACATGTGGTTTAATTCGATGATACGCGAGGAACCTTACCCGGGTTTGAACGCAGGGGGAATACAGTGGAAACATTGTAGCCAGCAATGGCCGCCTGCGAGGTGCTGCATGGTTGTCGTCAGCTCGTGCCGTGAGGTGTCGGCTTAAGTGCCATAACGAGCGCAACCCCTATCGATAGTTACTAACAGGTTAAGCTGAGGACTCTATTGAGACTGCCGGCGTAAGCCGAGAGGAAGGTGGGGATGACGTCAAATCAGCACGGCCCTTACATCCGGGGCGACACACGTGTTACAATGGTGGGTACAGAGGGCCGCTACCTGGCGACAGGATGCTAATCTCCAAAACCCATCTCAGTTCGGATCGGAGTCTGCAACTCGACTCCGTGAAGCTGGATTCGCTAGTAATCGCGCATCAGCCATGGCGCGGTGAATACGTTCCCGGGCCTTGTACACACCGCCCGTCAAACAATGGAAGTTGGGGGTACCTAAAGTCTGCAACCGCAAGGAGCGGCCTAGGGTAAAACTAATAACTGGTGTTAAGTCGTAACAAGGTAGCCGTACCGGAAGGTGCGGCTGGAACACCTCCTTTCTGGAGAGCAAACCTTACTTAAAGGTTTAATTTTTCTGACTACTACTTGTTTATTTAAAGATACAAGACGAAAAGACAAAAAGAGTCAAGACAATAGAACCAAGACAAAAGACGTAGAGTCAGGAGTCAAAAGTCTAAAAGTCTTTCATCTTAAGGTCTTCAGTCTAAGAGGAGACAGAGCCACTCAGGCAAAGAAAAAGTAATGCAGTCCTATAGCTCAGTTGGTTAGAGCGCTACACTGATAATGTAGAGGTCGGCAGTTCAACTCTGCCTGGGACTACCCAAGACATTTACGATTTGTCCATTTACGATTAACCATTTGAATAACCACGAATGGAATTGTAAATAGTAAATGAATAGATAGTAAATAATACGGGGGATTAGCTCAGCTGGCTAGAGCACCTGCCTTGCACGCAGGGGGTCAACGGTTCGAATCCGTTATTCTCCACGAAACTCAATCCGCAAGGAAAGAGAGAAGATCATTGACATATTGAAGAAGTAAAAGTAGTAAAGAAAAAACATCGAGCCATTGACGGCAGTAATGCCGGAAATGAGAAGAAAGTAAGCAAGGGCGCATGGCGGATGCCTTGGGTCTCGGAGGCGACGAAGGACGTGATAAGCTGCGATAAGCTACGGGGAGGAGCAAATATCCCTTGATCCGTAGATTTCCGAATGGGGCAACCCATCTGGTAGAAGACCAGATATATCTGTAAAGATAGGCGAACGTGGGGAACTGAAACATCTAAGTACCCATAGGAGAAGAAAACAAAAGTGATTCCGTAAGTAGTGGCGAGCGAACGCGGAACAGCCCAAACCAGTTATGTTTCGGCATAGCTGGGGTTGTAGGACCACGACATAGCAAGAATTGGAGAAGTGGAAGCCTTTGGAAAGAGGCCCCGAAGACGGTGACAGGCCGGTACACGAATCGAAGATGAAGCTTAGTGGTATCCTGAGTAGCGCGGGACACGAGAAATCCTGTGTGAATCAGCGGGGACCATCCCGTAAGGCTAAATACTCCCGAGACACCGATAGCGAACCAGTACTGTGAAGGAAAGGTGAAAAGAACCTCGAACAGAGGAGTGAAATAGACCCTGAAACCATGCGCTTACAAGCGGTAGGAGCTCCTACGTGGAGTGACTGCGTGCCTTTTGCATAATGAACCTACGAGTTACTTTCACCGGCAAGGTTAAGTGATTCAGTCACGGAGCCGAAGCGAAAGCGAGTCTTAACAGGGCGTATAGTCGGTGGGAGTAGACGCGAAACCAAGTGATCTACCCTTGAGCAGGTTGAAGTTTTGGTAACACAAAATGGAGGACCGAACCGGTAAACGTTGAAAAGTTTTCGGATGACTTGAGGGTAGGGGTGAAAGGCTAATCAAACTTGGAGATAGCTCGTACTCCCCGAAATGCATTTAGGTGCAGCCTGGGATGTTTCTTCTGAGAGGTAGAGCGACTGATTGGATGCGAGGGCTTCACCGCCTATCAAGTCCTGATAAACTCCGAATGCTCAGAAGTCAAGTCCTGGAGTGAGGGCATGGGTGCTAAGGTCCGTGTCCGAGAGGGAAAGAACCCAGACCATCAGCTAAGGTCCCCAAATAATTGCTAAGTTGAAAAAACGAAGTCAGACTGCATAGACAGCTAGGATGTTGGCTTGGAAGCAGCCATTCATTTAAAGAGTGCGTAACAGCTCACTAGTCGAGGAGTTTGGCATGGATAATAATCGGGCATAAGCAATTTACCGAAGCTATGGATTGTCTTTAGGGACACTGGTAGGGGAGCATTCTAACGGCGCAGAAGGTAAAGCGTAAGCTTTGCTGGAGCTTTTAGAAAAGCAAATGTAGGTATAAGTAACGATAAAGAGAGTGAGAAACTCTCTCGCCGAAAGACTAAGGTTTCCTGATCAACGCTAATCGGATCAGGGTTAGTCGGGGCCTAAGGTTCAGCCGACAGGCGAGACCGATGGAAGAACTGGTTAATATTCCAGTACTAGCTATATGAGTGATGTGGAGACGAAGTAGTGAAAGTCCTGCCAACTGACGGAATAGTTGGTTAAAGGGTGTAGATATTGAGATCTGTAGGCAAATCCGCAGATTGAGTCGAACCTGATAGTACAGAGAGTCTACGGATAATCTGATATGGATGTAAGCAGACTTCCAAGAAAATCCGCTAAACTTAATCATATAGGTACCCGTACCGCAAACGGACACACGTAGTTGGGTAGAATATACTAAGGCGCTCGAGTGATTCACGGTTAAGGAACTAGGCAAATTGACCCCGTAACTTCGGGATAAGGGGTCCCTACTGAGAGGTAGGGCGCAGAGAATAGGTCCAGGCAACTGTTTAACAAAAACACAGGGCTATGCAAATTTGAAAGAAGAGGTATATAGCCTGACACCTGCCCGGTGCCGGAAGGTTAAGAGGAGAAGTCATCGCAAGAGAAGCTTTGAATTGAAGCCCCGGTAAACGGCGGCCGTAACTATAACGGTCCTAAGGTAGCGAAATTCCTTGTCGGGTAAGTTCCGACCTGCACGAATGGTGTAATGATCTGGACACTGTCTCAACCGTGAGCTCGGTGAAATTGTAGTATCGGTGAAGATGCCGATTACCCGCAACGGGACGGAAAGACCCCGTGAACCTTTACTGCAACTTAACATTGAATTTGGGTAACTAATGTGTAGGATAGGCCGGAGGCTATGAAGCGGGCACGCTAGTGTTTGTGGAGCCGCCGTTGAAATACGGCCCTTTGGTTATTTGAGTTCTAACTCGCAATGCGAGGACACTGTTTGGTGGGTAGTTTGACTGGGGTGGTCGCCTCCAAAAGTGTAACGGAGGCTTCCAAAGGTACCCTCAGACCGATTGGTAACCGGTCGCAGAGTGTAATGGCATAAGGGTGCTTGACTGAGAGACCGACAAGTCGATCAGGTAGGAAACTAGGGCATAGTGATCCGGTGGTTCCGTATGGAAGGGCCATCGCTCAAAGGATAAAAGGTACTCCGGGGATAACAGGCTGATCGCTCCCAAGAGCTCATATCGACGGAGCGGTTTGGCACCTCGATGTCGGCTCGTCACATCCTGGGGCTGGAGAAGGTCCCAAGGGTTGGGCTGTTCGCCCATTAAAGTGGCACGCGAGCTGGGTTCAGAACGTCGTGAGACAGTTCGGTCCCCTATCTGTTGTGGGCGTAAGAAATTTGAGGGGCTCTGACACTAGTACGAGAGGACCGTGTTGGACTAACCGCTGGTTTACCTGTTGTTCCGCCAGGGGCATCGCAGGGTAGCTAAGTTGGGAAGGGATAAGCGCTGAAAGCATCTAAGTGCGAAGCCCGCCTCAAGATTAGATTTCTATGAGGGTCGTTAAAGACGATGACGTTGATAGGCTGCAGGTGTAAAGGTGGTAACATCAAAGCCGAGCAGTACTAATTACCCGAAACTTTCCTCATCTGATGGTTTGCTGATTTTTCTGAAATACTTTACTTCTAAGATATGTTGTAAAGACGCCGCATGCGACGTCTGTACGAGAGACGCCGCATGCGGCGTCTGTACAAAAGAGATGATCAAAAAGAAATTTAGGTGGTTATAGCACCGGGGTTCCACCTCTTCCCATTCCGAACAGAGAAGTTAAGCCCGATCACGCCGATGGTACTGCGCAAGTGGGAGAGTAGGTAGCCGCCTCTTAAGAACCCTCATCAGCTAACGCTGGTGGGGGTTTGTTGTATTTAATCTATCCATTATAATCCCCGATTTTTGTAATATTTTCAATTGTACTAAGATCACCGGCTGAAGCTTCATAATGTACCTTAACAAATGCAACATCACGAAGAAAATCGATATGTCCGATTTCCAGTCTGATTACTATCAATCCGGTGCGTTTAGATATATCTGCGATCATTTCTTCACGTTTGTCGGCTGTTATAAGGTGTATCTTATCGTATAATATTAGTTTTAATTGGTTGGATATGAGGGATATACTACTCTCAAATACCCAAATGGCTAATACCAAAAACAGGTTGGTTGCAATTAACTCCATGTAGCTGACACTGGTGGCAAGGCCATTAATAACCGAGATGCCGATGATTATAAATAAGTAATTCATTTCCCGAATGGGAACCATTTCGGTCCGGTATCGTAAAACGGACTGCCAAAAAATTCTATACCGGAAATGTTACTGTACCCTTCTCCGTATTGTGCGACAATAGAGGGATCATAATCAGGAAATGTTTCTTCTACAAGCATGCGTTGGTTAATTTATTGATGTAAACTAGTTTTCTTTTAAATTGATTGTGTTTTGCATTGGGATTTGTCAGTACGGTTCCCAGGCAATATTTGCGGATGCTTACCGGCCTTATTTGCTTGTCGGTGAGTATTCGTAACATAGGAGAGTCAATGTTTCCGTCTGTTTCTAACTCAATAATGACAAGTTCATCAGCAGAGCCATTAAGCTGTGTTGTCCAATTGTGAAATTGAATATAAAAATCAATTGTAAGTTGTTCTGTCAAATCTTTGTTCACTAATGTAATGCGGGAAAAGTCATTTCCCAGTTGCGGAATAACAACAGATGATTCAAATGGCATTTGTTGTGTTGGTGTTGCTAGGTTTCGGGTTTCATAATAAATCATGGCTCCGGAAATCAGAATCTATAAATACAAGAAAAATTTAAAAGGGGCTATTCTGTAATGAAATTACAGAATAGCCCCTTTTAAGGTTGAGTCAGAGAAATATTACTCGAGAATATTTTTTCCTTCGTTCAGTTTCTTTAAACGGGTAAGTGCCTCAATATAATAGTAATCGGCATAATTGATCGAATAATCAATTTCAGATTTGTTAGGCCAGTGCCCGGTTGAGTGTAAAAGAAATGATGGCTTCGATTTTCCGCTTAGGTATTTATCTGAGCTCAAAGAGGTAATCATTTTTACTGCTATATTTTTATAACGTTTAGCCTGAGCCGGATCTTTAATATAACCTGAAAGTTCCAGCAGGGCAGAAGCCACTACGGCAGCAGCAGACGCATCTTTGGGTTCATTCGGGATCTTGGGAGCATTAAAGTCCCAATATGGAATTCCGTCTTCAGGTAGCTTTGAGATAAAGGGTTCGGTTACTTTCTGTGCAAAATCAAGAAACTCAGGTTTTCTGGTTTCACGGTAACACATGGTGAATCCGTAAATAGCCCATGATTGTCCGCGTGCCCACATAGAGCTGTCAGAATATCCCTGATGTGTCATACCTTTGATTTTTTTACCAGTAATTGTATCATATAACACAACATGATAAGAGGTGTAATCTGGACGGAAGTGGTTTCTCATTGTCGTTTCTGCATGTTTCACCGCAATATCATATAGATTTTGTCCACCGCCGTTTTTAGAAGCCCAAAAGAGCATTTCGAGATTAATCATATTATCCATGATGGTATTGTGAGGCCACCCTTCATCTTTAATCATGCGGGGCCAGGATAAGATAGTCCCGACGCGTGGATTAAACAAAGTTGCCAAAGTATCTGCCGTGCGAACGATTAATTTACGATACTCGTCGTTTTTGGTCAGACGATATGCATTTCCGTAACTGCAAAATACCTGAAAGCCAAGATCGTGATCGTATGCCGGATTTTCAGAAAGTGGCTTCAATAGTTCGGTATATTTAATAGCCTTCTCCTTAATCTTTTCATCTTTGGTAAATTCATAATCATACCAAAGTATGCCAGGCCAGAATCCGCTGGTCCAGTCTTTGTAGTTTACGAGCTTCCATGTGGTTGCTGTGTCTGCGATACTGCGGGGTAATAGAGTATCGACTTTCAATTCCTCTAGTGAGCGCTCTACCTGCTTGTGACAATATTTCAGGCTATCGTTCACATCAAATTGTTTATTGGAGCAGGCGGTTAATCCAATAATAAATACCAGGCTCCAAAATAGATTGCTGTATTTCATACATCATTAATTATTTAGTGTTTTGGCTACGTATGGAACTCGCATATACTGTTATTTCCTTTAGCGAACGTAAGAGTATGCTGGTTTTATATGTAGTTTTATATATTCTTTAAAATGGGTTGAACCGATTATCTTACAATAGATGTTCCGGCTTATTAGTTGTGGTCAGATGCTGTGGGTATAACAGGATTTCTGATTATTCCTTAGAAGGAACAACAGAAAAAGCACAGAACATCAGATAGATGGCACTTGCAAGGATAATAAGGACAGCCCCGGTTTGCGAACAGAATGCATCAGACATTAATCCCATAAGAAAAGGAATGATAGCTCCCCCGAATACTCCGGTAATCATCAATCCCGAAATTTCGTTTGCCTTATCGGGATGGATCTGAATTGCTTTGGCAAAAATGATCGGGAAAACATTTGCAACTGTAAAGCCGACTACTCCAAACAGTCCGATAATCACATACTGGCTATTAACAAAAATCAGTGCTGTCAGAGCGATAACTGCAACTACAATATTTAGCTGATAGAATTTTGCTGACGAAAATTTAGCCAACAGAATAGCTCCAATGAAAGCACCTGCCGTGCGAAATGCAAAATATATGCTCGGGCCAAATTTACCGGCTTCAATTGAGTCCATACTGCAACGTTCCATCAGGATTTTAGATGATGCTGTATTCAAGCCGACATCGACTCCTACTACAAAGAGAATGCCCAGAAAGAGTAAAAAGATCGTTTTATCATTCAATAATGCAATAACGCTTTTGAAGGTCGTTGCTTTTCCTTCGAGAGGTTCTTCGTGAATAGGAGTAACCAATAGCCAGAAAGTCGAAATCAAAGTAATCACGGCGTATATAGGGAAGATGTATTGCCAGTCGCCCAATTGCGCTGCCGCATATGCAGCAATATATGGTCCGCAGAATGATGAGATAGCTTTTACAAACTGGCCGGCAGTAAGACTACTGGTGAGTTTGTCTCCTTTTACCACATTGGTCAACAACGGATTCAGGGATACCTGCAGAATTGTATTTGCTATACCCAATAATGCAAAAGCAATTAATGACATTGCAAACGAGTATTCAATCAAAGGAATAAACATAGCAATCACTGTAATTACGTTGCTAAGTAATACAGTCTTTTTACGTCCCAGTTTATTCATCAGCATACCTGTAGGTACAGAGAAGATCAGGAACATGGAAAATAGCGCCACCGGAATCATGTTAGATAGTGTATCGCTCAATCCAAAGTCTGCTTTTACATGCGTGGAAGTGATTCCTACCACGTCACAGAAACCCATAATGAAGAAGCCAAACAGTACGGGCAGGATTTTTGAAATGGAATTTTCGTTTTTCATAAAGTGATGATTATTATTCTTTTGTATTTGTTAGTTTGATTAAGTTAGTCAGTACAATAATAAAAATTATTTCTCTATCCGGAACCAATCAAAATCAGCATATCCACGTACTCCGTTCTTTAATGGACTCAGACAGTAGATTCCCACTTTTGCTCCGATCCATTTACCCTGGCGTGCTTTAAAAGGCTCACCGAAGTTGGTGAACTTCTTACCGTCGGTGCTGTAGCTGAACTGGCACATGGCTCCCTCTTTCACCTGTACTCGCAGGTAAACTTTTGACTGGTCAAACTCTTTGGTTGCAACGATTTTCTCAGGAGTATTTTTATCTGCATCCACACAGGTAACTTGTTGCAGGGCATAATTTTTTTCTTTTTTGATTAAAGAGAAATGCGAATAGTTCCACCCCATCACTATTAATCCGGTCTTTTCTTCTGGTGTTTGAGCGTAGAAATCAACCTTTGTTGTGGCCGTAAATTCGTCTGCCGGTGTCTTTTGTAATAAAAGGTTGGGAATTTGCCAGAAGTTAACATAATCATCGGGTGTATGTTCGGCGTAAAGACGGTAGAATCCCTGACGGGAAGGCATTCCGGTCGATTGCTTCGGATTAGCGTGCCATTGCCATTGCAGACCCAGTTTTTCGGAGTTGAATTCATCGCTTTCCGCCGGTGTTTCGATGGGGTAAGTTTTGCCTACATTAGGTTTTTTATAGGTAAGAACGGGATCACCACAACCGTCACCGTCTTTATCTACACCAATCACAGGCCAGTCACTTTTCCATGTCATTGGCTGCAGCTGAATTACGCGCCCATAGGCAGCTTTATCCTGAAAGTGAAGGAACCAGGATTCACCTGTTTGTGTTTCAATCCATCCCCCCTGATGTGGACCGTTGATATTTGTTTTACCTTTTGCCATTACGGTGCGACATTCGTAGGGACCATATACATTTTTAGAGCGCATTACGATTTGCCAGCCTTGCTCTACGCCTCCGGCAGGAGCCATAATGTAGTAATAACCGTTTCGTTTGTAGAGTTTTGGCCCTTCTGTAGTGTGATTGCCTTGTGGCAATCCGTCATAAACCAGGGCTGTTTCTCCGATCACTTTTGTACCGTCGGCGCTGAGTTCATTTACTGTAAGCACACTGTTTAATCCAGCGCGGCTTCCCGCCCATCCGTGTACAAGGTAACATCTACCGTCATCATCCCACAGGGGAGAAGGGTCAATCAGCCCTTTGCCGGGCATAACCAATAGTGGTTCACTCCATTCACCCAAAGCATCTTTTGTTTTAATCATGTAAATGCCATAATCGGGATCCCCCCAGTAGATGAAAAATTCGCCATTGTGGAAACGGATGCAGGGAGCCCAAACACCTTTACCATGCATCGGTTTGCTGAACACATCATCGGGTACTACGCGTTTCATTGCATAGTTTGCAATTTTCCAGTTAATCAGGTCTTTTGAATGTAAAACTGGAATAGCGGGAGCACACCCAAAGCTGGATGCAGTCAGATAATAATCATCGCCCACACGACATAGATCCGGGTCGGAATAGTCAGCGTTAATGATGGGATTTTTGAAGGTTCCATCACCGTTATCTGCTACCCATACTTTGGAAACATACGGTTGCGTGTTTTGAGCCTGCAGTAAATTGATGCTTTCAATTCCAGTGGCAGTAAAAACGAGAACAGAAAGGATTGAACCTGCGTATTTCTTCATAGTCTCAATTAATATTCAAGTAAATTCTATAGTGATCATAGTCCTAAGACGTAGTAAGCTATGATTTCCCCTAAATATTAACAGACTTTATTGGTCTAATGTGTAAACAGATGCGCTTTTGGTTGCATTATTTCCCGGAAAGTTGCCGGTTAGGTATTGGTAATGGATTATTGTTTTACCGGAAGAGGGGATGCTGGAATGTAGTAGTTGAAAATAAAAAAGCCAGATTACTCATTTTGAGTAATCTAGCTTTTGTCAAAGTGATCCCGGCGGGATTCGAACCCACGACCCACAGCTTAGAAGGCTGTTGCTCTATCCAGCTGAGCTACGAGACCATCCTTTGTTTTGCGGGTGCAAAGATAGTGATTGAGTTTTGTTTTTCCTAATTTTCGGAAGGGAAATATTAAAATAGAAGCAGGATTTTGTTTTATTAGAAGCTGGATAAGCTAATAATTCCTGGATATGATATCACATTATTTCTCCACCTTGCTTCTAATTGCTTGTCGAACCTTGCTATGCTTACGACCGTAAGTAAAATAGATAATGAATCCGATGGCCATCCAGGCAAAGAGACGAATCCATGTATCTTTGGGTAAAGATGCCATTTGGGTGAAGCAGACCAATGCGCCTAAAATTGGAACAAAAGGAACAAATGGCGTTTTGAATGACCGGGGTGCATCCGGTTCTTTTTTACGTAATATAATAATACCAAAGCAAACGATAACAAAAGCCAGGAGGGTGCCGATTGAAACGAGCTCACCTAATAATCCGATAGGGAATAGTCCGGCAAATAGCCCGGCAAAACATCCGGTAACGATTGTTGTAATATGCGGAGTTTTGAATCGTGGATGTGTTTTAGCAAAGCTCTTCCATAACAGACCATCGTGTGCCATGGAGAAAAATACCCGGGACTGTCCCAATAATAATACTAATACAACTGAGCTTAACCCGGCAATAGCACCGATTTTAACTAAAGGGCGTAGCCATATCAGTTCCGGACCGGCAGTGTCTATAGCTAATGCGATTGGTGCCGGAACATTAAGGTTATGGTAGTCAACAATACCTGTCAGCACAAGGCTTACGCAAATATACAGAATTGTACAAATGGCAAGTGAAGCTAATATGCCAATAGGCATATCCCGTTTGGGATTTTTAGCTTCCTGCGAAGTGGTGGAAACAGCATCGAAGCCAATATAAGCGAAGAAGATTACACCGGCGCCGGTTAAGATGCCAGACCATCCAAAGTGTCCCCATTTGCCTGTATTTTCAGGGATAAACGGTGTCCAGTTGTGAAGGTTGATGTGAGAAATGCCAAATCCGATAAATAGTAAAATTACTCCAACCTTAATCAGTACGATGATATTATTGAATTTTGCTGATTCTTTAATCCCGATAACCAAAAGCGTGGTCATCAGTCCGATAATGAAAACAGCCGGAAAGTTAATTACAGCTCCGGTGTGATGCCATCCGGTCGTATCATAAATAAACGGGCTTTGACTGATGGTTTCAGGTAATGGCAATCCAATGTCTTTGAGGAAACTGGTTACGTATCCGCTCCAACCTACAGCTACCGTCGCTGATCCGAACAGATATTCCAGAATTAAATCCCAGCCGATAATCCAGGCGACAAATTCGCCCATGGTTGCGTAACCATAGGTATAAGCACTACCGGCAATGGGGATCATAGAGGCAAATTCTGCATAACATAATCCTGCCAATCCACAGCCAATTGCAGAAAGTATAAATGAAATAACCAGTGAAGGACCGGCGTGGAGAGCTGCTGCTGTTCCGGTGATCACAAAAATGCCAGCTCCGATTACACCTCCCACTCCCAGCAAAGTCAAATGCCATGCATTCAGGTTTTTCTTTAACCCATGATGGTTTTCGGCTTCATCAAAGAGTTGTGATAGTGTCTTTTTTACAAATAGATTCTTTATCATATTGAACTTTTTACTTGATTTTCTGCCCGGAGATGAATTTATGCTAACAAAACCCAGACAAATAAATGGATTTTACAGGATAAAGTTCAAAAATAGAGCTTTTTGCTCAATGTAATAACATTTGAACTGAAAAAGATCAAAATAGAGAAAGATTGTAATGTGGTTTCCTGTGAATGAAGAATATTGGAAAGGGAATAGCAGTTAGTACAAAAAAGAAAAGGTTGTCATCACGACAACCTCAACCCTTAATTAACCTTAAATCTAATACCATGAAAAACACAGTGCAAATATAGGCGGTTTTATGTTATCCAGCATAATAATCACACTTAATATTTCTTAAAACAATGTTTTGAAACATGGTTTTAACATGTTTGCTCTGTTTTTGGTTCTTTTAGTGCCTCTAAAGCCGCTTTATCTCTTTCCATATCTGCTCTTGACTTACTCATCGTGACCAGGTATACCCCGTAAAAGATAAGAAGTGCAGCTGTCGGTTTTTCCCAGGTCAGATAATCCTGTCCCACTGCAATCGCAGCAAATGATGCTACAAGGGGTTGGATATAATTATAAGACCCTACTGTAGTCGGACGAATACGTTTCAGGGCGACAGGGATAAGGAAGTAGGAGACGAAGGTTGCAAAGAAAAGTACATAGAATACCCGTACAGATGCCGAAGGGTCAAACATGGTAAATACTTTAGCTTCCAATACATCTTTGTATGTAAAGGGAATGATCATCAGGGCAGAAAACAGAAACATCCATTTCAGCAATGTGACCGGGCTATAACGTAGGGTCACGGGTTTGGTCATGACCAGATAAATGGCATATGATGCCGAGCTGATTACACAAAATAGATTACCCAACCATGAGCTGCTTTTAGCACCGCTGTGAGTTTGGGTGATGATAATCAGTATTGCACCCGATGCACCGATAATTACCCCCAATGCTTTTTTAGCAGTAATTGGTTCTCTGAGTACAACTGCCGAAATGAGCATTACCATCACCGGTGAGAGTGTAGCGATAATTGAGGAGTCAATTGGGGAAGTCTTTGAAAGGCCGATGATAAACATCATTTGATTGAAAGCCATTCCAAAGAAACTGCCGAAAAAGATTACCGGAAAATCCTTGAGTGCTACCGTTTCTTTTTTTTGAAATAAAGAGACAAGCCAGAACATCGCTGCAGCAAATAAAATACGGAGCGTTGTCATTCCCGGTGGGGCTACCCATTCCGGGATCAGGCTTTTTGTGATTGGGACGTTCAGTGCAAATATTACACTGGCAGTAAGCATGGCTATATGGCCTTTGGTCTTTTCAGTCATTGTTGTGGTAGATTAAACAAAAAGTCTTCCCTGCCAGGAATTCCGTTCTTCCATCCTTTTATTCAGTTTATGGATAAACACTGCATTTTTTGTACCCCAGTCCGGCTTGATGAGTAATTCTTTAGGGGATTGGGAGACAAAGCGTTCCAAAAAGAACTCAGGATTTAAACGTTCGGCAAAATCAATGCACAGGTCTATGTATTCATCAATCGTATAGAAGCGGAACAATTCCGGATTTTCTTCATATTGTTTCAACATGCGGGTATGGCGGATAAGCTGCAATTGGTGCAATTTCACCGTACGAAGCGGAAGTTTGGATATCTCTGTCGCGTGAGACAGGATCTCTTCCCGGCTTTCACCCGGTAAACCCAGTATCAGGTGGGCGCCTACATTGAGTCCGCGGGCGGCAGTACGTGTTATGGCATCCACGGAGTCGGCATAGGTGTGACCCCGGTTAATGTAACGAAGAGTTTCATCTTTGCTGCTTTCCAGTCCGAATTCTACCAGAATGAATGTTTTTTTCGATAACTCTTCCAGTAAATCGAGTGTTTCATTGCTCATGCAATCGGGGCGGGTGCTGATCACTAATCCTACAACCTTTTCCACCCGTAATGCTTCTTCATATAAATCACGGAGAAGCCGGACATCGCCATAAGTATTGGTGTATGACTGGAAGTATGCCAGATAGTGCATCTGTGGATATTTGCGGGAGAAAAATTCGATGCCTCCGGTTAGTTGTTGGGTAACACTTTCGGGGTCGTGACAATATTCCGGGCTGAATGTTTGATTGTTGCAATAGGTGCAGCCCCCGTTTCCTTTTGAACCATCGCGGTTTGGACAGGTGAATCCTGCATTTACGGAAATCTTTTGAACCTTATACGGGAAAAAAAGCTGCAGGAAATCAGAAAACTCTTTATAACGTTTTATCTTTTGCATAATTAAAAGTGGTCATTTCAACTGGGATGGTGATCGAATGAAACAATTCTGATGTTGAAAAGAGCAATGCAAAAGTAACGGTTTTTCTGCGCTTAAAAGGGTTAAATAGTGCAAACCCTTTTTGATTACCCCTCTGTCAGGGTTTTAATTGCTATTTTTGCATGCCGGCATGAGAACATAAAGGCTCAGGTTGTTTATGCGTTTGTATGATGGCGTTTCCCATAATAAATGGCAAATTATTAATTACATAAATTCTTCCGTGATGAAAAAACTGATTGCAATACTCTTTCTCGCTTGTCTGGCGATGGGTGGATTTGCACAAAAGCACTCTTCCGAACGATTGCAAGCGATTGTAAAAGGTGAATTTGAATGCAAAAAAACAAAAGCTATTCGTTCCATGGCCGATGGAGAACATTTTACTGTAATGAGTGACGATAGTACTTCCATTTTGCGCTATTCCTATAAAACAGGTAAAATGGTAGATGTGCTGTTTTCAACCCAAACAGCCCGCGAATGTTCATTTAAGAAATTTGATGATTACGAATTTTGTGCCGACGAATCCAAAATCCTGATCTGTTGTGATAAAGAGCCGGTTTATCGCCATTCATATAAAGCAAACTACCATATTTATGAGGTGAAACGTAATCTGGTATCTCCTCTTACTAAGGGAGGGAAACAGCAGATGGCAACTTTTTCTCCCAACGGAAGATTGGTGGCTTTTGTCCGGGATTGTAACATTTATCTGGTGAAGCTGGATTACGGTACCGAATCTCAGGTTACCAAAGATGGTGAAGCCGACAAAATCAGCTATGGTATTCCGGACTGGGTGTATGAAGAGGAGTTTAGCTTCAATCGTGCATTCGAGTTTTCGTCGGACAATAATTTTATTGCTTTTCTTCGTTTTGATGAAACAGCAGTACCGGAGTACAGCTTCCTTAATTATAATGGATTGTATCCGGATCTGAAAGAGCTGAAATACCCCAAAGCCGGCCAGCCTAATCCGAAAGTGAGCGTCCAGACTTTCAATATTGTAAGCAAAGTTATCAAAACAATGGTGCTGAAGGATGAGGAGATAGAATATATTCCCCGCATCTGGTTTATGCCGGCTCCCGATCAATTGGCTGTATTCACACTTAACCGTCAACAAAACAAACTGACTATATACTCATCAAATCCGGGTTCCGGACTAAGTAAGATCCTGATTCGTGAAGAGAATAAAGCTTACGTTGATATCGATAATCTGGACAAAATTGCGTTTTTGCCAGATCGAATCGTTTACGTAAGTGAAAAGGATGGCTACTGTCATCTTTACGACTATTCTCCGACAGGCGTTTTGCGTAAACAGATCACCAAAGGAAACTGGGAAGTGACCGATTTTCTGGGGTATAATGTGGCTACCGGAACCTATTTTTATGAATCGAACGAAGGAAGCCCATTACGCACAGCCATTTATTCTATCGATGCAAAAGGACGCAAAACCCGTTTAACTTCGGGTGAGGGAACCAACAACGCTGAGTTTAGCAACAACTTCCGCTATTTCATCAACAACTACTCAAATGCAAAGACACCTCCTGTGACCTCCGTTTGTGATGCTTCGGGAAAGATATTGTCAGTTTTGGAAAATAACTCCGGGTTAAAGGCGAAACTTACACCTGCTAATTTCCAGCCGAAAGAGTTTTTCTCTTTCAAAACAGGGAAATCGGTCTCTTTAAATGGTTGGATGATTAAACCGGCAAACTTTGATGCTCAAAAACGTTATCCGGTAGTCATGGTACAATACAGCGGACCTCGTTCCCAACAGGTGAAAGATCAATGGGGTTACGATTGGACACAACACCTGGCGCAAAGTGGTTATCTGGTGGTCTGCGTGGATGGACGTGGTACAGGTGGACGCGGTGAAGCTTTCTGCAAACAGACCTATCAACATTTGGGGTTAATGGAAGCCGAAGATCAGATTGAAGCCGCCAAATACCTGTCCACTCAATCGTATGTGGATAAAAATCGTATCGCGATCTGGGGTTGGAGTTATGGCGGTTATAATGTGCTGATGGCTATGTCTCTGGGAAATGGGATTTTCAAAGCGGGAATTGCCATTGCTCCTGTAACGAACTGGAAATTCTATGATTCTGTTTATACAGAGCGTTATATGCGTACACCCGGAGAAAACAGTGATGGTTATGAACTCTCTTCTCCTTCTCATTACGCTTCTCAGTTACAAGGGGATTTATTATTAATTCATGGTACAGCTGATGATAATGTTCACTTCCAAAACACAGCGGAATATGCCGAAGAATTGGTTCAGGCCGGCAAGCAATTCGATATGCAGGTTTACACCAATCGTACACATGCCCTGAATGGAGGGAATACCCGTCAACACTTATATGAACGCTTTATGCGCTTTCTGGGAAAAAATCTATAGATTAGAATCTTCCGTAAAAAAGCTCAAAGTTGATATGAAGAACTTTGAGCTTTTTTATTCTTTGGAAACTGAAGTCAGCGTTATTATTCGCCTCCAGCGTGAGTTTTTTGAGAAGCAGACTTTTTTATTTTGATAAATGCCAGCCAGGTCTTCTATGCTTTTAAAGTTCTCTTACCCAAGACTCAGATAATTAAAATCCCGAAGCTTATGTTTGAGTAAAAATACAAATGTAAATCGGTATAAAACGAAAAGCTTTATTGCAATTATAGAACTGGAAAAGCAAGCAGGGAAGAATGCCGCTGATAGTAAATGCCGCACGTCAGGTAGGAAAGACATATTAGCAGATGCGACAAAAAACACCCCGCTCCGGAAAGATCCGGAACGGGGCTGTGGTTATTGCTAATCAACTAACCCAAATTAGTTTTTCTCCCTGTTGGAAAAATATTTCATGAACTGAGTCCGCTCAAACATCGAAGGGGCAGCAATATTCTTGTAGTTTAATTTACCACGGAAGTCATCAATGTGATGATATCCGTGTTGTCCCATCCATTCTTCTATACAGGTTGCGATCTCGTATATGACAGAATCACCGGTCTGATAGACAGCTGAGCAAATCTGTATGGTAGTAGCCCCGGCCAGTAAGATTTTAACAGCAGCTTCCCAGTCATGTATTCCGGTGGATGCCGAGATTTCTGCCTGAGGAAGAATGCCTGAGATTACAGCGGTCCATCGTAAAGTATTGCTTAGGTCTTCAGGTTTGCTGAATACATTTCCGGCTGTAAAGGACTGCTTCTGAATGTTGATGTCGGGTTGGTAAAAGCGGTTGAAAAGAGTAACAGCAGCAGCTCCGTTCGCAATAAGCTGTTCGACCAGCGAAACCAGATTGGAGTGGTTTGCGCCAATCTTGACAATCACAGGAAATGAGACCTTACTTTTTACACTCTTCAGAATATCCAGGTGGACTTTTTCGACGTTAACCGGCTCTCGCGAGGTATTCATGATTGAAATGTTCAGTTCCAATGCGTCGGCGCCTGCTTCTTCAATCTGTTGGGCATAAGTCGTCCAGCCACCGTTGCTGAAGCAATTAATGCTGGCAATCACGGGGATGGTGCAGATCTCTTTGGTCTGTTTGATCAGATTGGTATATTCATTGATAGACCACGATTCTGAATAGGAACGGATGTAATCAAAAGCTTCCGGGTATTCATTATACTCGTTGTACTGATTCATCAGCAGGTTGATTTGTTCCTCGAAAAGTGACTTCAAAACCACAGCTCCTGCACCTGCTTTTTCCAGATCCAGAATTCGTTGCGGAGCGTTGGTTAGTCCCGAACTGCTTACGATGATCGGATTCTTTAGTTTCAATCCGGCATAGGTAGTTTTCAATCTGTTCATAGCCAATTGTATATGAACCTCTTTGCTGTAAGGGAAAGAGGGGCGTGAATATTAACAGTATATAGAATCTCCTGTTATTGCATCGGGGATGAAGCGTGCGGGATCAGTATTGGCGGCTTCCGAATATGGTGCTGCCGATGCGTACCATGGTGCTGCCTTCTTCTATCGCTATCCGGTAATCGTCAGACATTCCCATTGAGATCTCGCTAAACGCACTATCATGGGCAAACCATCTGTCTTTGACTTCACGATAAAATAGGCTGAGTTGTCGGAATTCACGATGCACCTGCTCCGTATTCTCGGTAAAGGTGGCCATACCCATCAAACCGCACAGACGAATATTGTGCATTGTCTTCCACCTTTCAGAGGCAAGAAATTCCCGGCATTCGTCGAGCGAAAATCCAAACTTCGATTCCTCTTCTGCAATATGTATTTGTAACAAGCAATCGATGGTTCGGTTCACCTTCCTGGCTGAATTATCTATTTCCACCAATAAGCGTTCGCTATCTATGGCGTGGATCATCGTTACAAACGGAGCCAGGTATTTCACTTTGTTGGTCTGCAGATGTCCGATAAAGTGCCATTCGATATCTTTGGGCAGGCGTTCAACCTTATCGGTTAGTTCCTGTACCCGGCTTTCACCAAAAACTCTTTGTCCGCATCTATATGCCTCTTCAATTGCTTCGGCCGGGTGAAATTTAGAAACCGCCACAAGTTTCACCTGTGGCGGTATATTTTTAAGGAGTGACGTGAGATTTTCTGAAACAGACATTGCTTATAAGTATCTTCAAGTTAATCAGACTGATGCCTGATAATACTTTAATTGGAGAGTTTGTAGATTATCCCTGTTATCTACACCTTTGTCCGGAGAATTATTTTTCAGCCGTAAAGGGGAAAATGTCCATGATTGTAGTTTCATTGATTGAAGCTACAGAGTAATCAGCCATGGTACCTTTCATACCTTCCTCCAGATTAGTCAGTGCTGTTTTAAAGTCGATAGCCTGAACCAACATGTAAGAAGCGGTTTTCTTTTCAGCAGCGCTACGTTCGTCGATAGTTACAAACAGAACTTTACATTTGTACCATTTATCGCCTGTTTCGTCATTGAAGATTTCGCTGATGTTGGCGCGGGAGATATTGGCAACGGTAAATTCACCACTGATAAAGGGGGTGATTTCTTTGATGATACGCGCTTCTGCTTCGGTAAAAGATAGAGCATCAACCAAATACGGCTCGGTTACTTTTTTAATCATACCGTTTTCCATTGTCTTGTCGTATCTGATTTTGCATTCAAACCAATTCATGATGATCCTTTTTGTTTAAGTGAATATTTAGAATAATAGATTTCGTTCTTTGATAGGGAAAATATAATCAGAGGTCAAAGATAGCAAAACAATTTTTTTCAGGAGAAATCATGGATTCATTTTCTTTCAATTTACCTGCCAAAAGAAGGGGGTGTTCATCTGAAAATAAGTTGTAAGGCAAGGTTTATCTCTTTTGTAATCCTGTTTATACCGGTGTTGTTCAGCGATCTATTTGTCTTGTATGGCTTCTTTCTCTATCTTTGTGATTCTCCCGATAGGTAAGGGCTTAATTATTTCTAATATAGAAGTTATGAAACGAGCATGCACTGGCGTTCGCCCAGGAGTATGACCCTGTATGCGAGTTCCATGTGTAACCAAAACATAAATAATTAATGACACATGAAAAAGATTTTTGGATTGTTCTTTATTTTATTCCTCTCTTGCGTGTCAGCTTTAGCTCAAATAGCAGAGCCATTTCATTGGAAAACGAAAATATCGGATACCGGTAAAAAGCAAAAAGAAATTGTTCTTTCGGTTGAAATTGATCCCGGATGGCATTTGTACGGCCTGGATATTCCCGAAGGTGGTCCTCTGGCAACTTCTTTTGTTTTTGAAAAACTAAAAGGAGTCAGGCTCGACGGGAAAGTCTTTTCCGATTCAAAATTGATTACCCATTACGATAATCTTTTCAGTATGAATCTGAGTTGGTATGAGAATTCCGCTCGTTTTAAACAAAAGCTTGTTGTAACAGATCCTGACGGTTTTTCTATTTCCGGGTATGTAAAATATATGGGATGTAATGACGAATCCTGTTTGCCACCCACAGAGTATCCGTTCTCGTTCAGCCAAAAAGCTTCCGGAGCAAAGGTTGTTCAGAATGAAACTACAGAACCTGCCGATTCTACAATAGGTTTATTCAAACCAGTTGTGACGGCAGCGGCTACTACTGAAACGGTCGATCTCTGGAGACCGGTTGTCGATAAACTCCATGCTTATGGAAATAAGGGAATAACTTCGGATACTTCGGTTTGGTTGATCTTTTTATACGGGTTTCTGGGTGGTTTATTAGCATTAATGACGCCCTGCGTATGGCCCATGATACCGTTGACTGTCAGTTTTTTCCTGAAGCGTTCGCAAAGCCGTCGTAAAGCCATAGCCCATGCATTTATTTATGGATTGGCCATCATTGTGATTTATCTGGCTTTAGGGTTGCTGATCACAGGATTTTTTGGAGCCAGTGCGCTGAATGATCTTTCAACCAATGCCGTTTTCAACCTGCTTTTCTTTGGGTTACTGGTCCTGTTTGCCGTCTCTTTCTTTGGGGCATTTGAGCTTGTTTTACCCTCTTCGTGGTCTACACGTCTCGATAATAAAGCCGATCAGACCTCCGGTTTGATTAGTATTTTCTTTATGGCTTTCACCTTATCTCTGGTCTCCTTTTCCTGTACAGGTCCTATTATCGGAACATTGCTGGTGCAGGCTGCAACAATGGGCAATCTGTTTGGCCCTGCTGTAGGAATGTTTGGTTTTGCTTTTGCGTTGGCTATTCCTTTTGCTCTTTTCGCTCTTTTCCCTTCGTGGCTGCATCAGATGCCGAAATCGGGAAGTTGGCTCAATGTGGTTAAAGTCGTATTGGGTTTTCTGGAATTGGCTCTGGCATTCAAGTTTTTCTCGGTGGCCGACCTGGCTTACGGGTGGCATCTGCTGGACCGGGAAGTGTTCCTGGTTATCTGGATTGTTATTTTTGCGCTCCTGGGTTTCTATCTGTTAGGAAAATTGAAATTGCCTCATGACAGTGATCCGGATCATATTTCTGTCCCACGTTTATTAATAGCGATTCTTTCATTTTCATTTGCCTTGTATATGGTTCCCGGGCTTTGGGGGGCACCATTGAAAAGTATCAGTGCTTTTGCACCACCTCTTTCCACGCAGGATTTTAACCTGTATAAAAATGAGGTACATGCTAAATTCGATGATTACGAGGCGGGAATGGCCTATGCAGCCAAAAATAACAAGCCGGTGATGATTGACTTTTCAGGATTCGGATGTGTGAATTGCCGGAAAATGGAAGCCTCGGTTTGGATTGATCCGAAAGTAAAGCAGTTGCTTGAGAACGATTATGTTTTGATCACCCTTTTCGTGGATGATAAGACACCTCTTCCCGAAGTGATTACGGTAAATGAATCCGGTAAAACCCGCAAACTTCGTACCATCGGGGATAAGTGGAGTTATCTGCAACGTGTAAAATTCGGTGCAAATGCACAACCTTTTTATGTTCTGCTGAATGCTAAAGGAGAGCCGGTAGGGCCGTCTTATGCTTATGATGAAAATGTCGATCAGTTTGTACGTTTTCTGGAAAATGGCTTGAGTGAGTTTAGAAAAGCACAGAAATAAATACGTCAAATAATTGAATAAACAACTTAACGATAAATTATGCATACCCAACAAGAACAGATGGAAGCCTTTGGGCGATTACTGACTATACTGGATGAATTACGGGAAAAATGCCCCTGGGACAGAAAACAGACCAATGAGAGCCTCCGTTCCAATACAATTGAAGAAGTATATGAGCTTTGCGATGCAATAATTCGTGCTGACGACGAACTGATCAAAAAGGAGCTAGGTGATGTATTGCTCCATATTGTGTTTTATGCCAAAATCGGTTCGGAAAAAGGGGCTTACGATATTAAAGATGTCTGTGATTCTCTATGTGAAAAATTGATTTTCCGCCATCCGCATGTTTTTGGAGAAGAAAAAGCGCATTCAGCCGGACAGGTGGAACAGCGCTGGGAATTAATTAAACTCAAGGAGAAAGGTGGAAATAAAACAGTGCTTGAAGGTGTTCCCGATGCTCTTCCGGCATTGATTAAGGCGCATCGTATTCAGGATAAAGCGCGAAATGTGGGATTCGATTGGTCGGAACGAGAGCAGGTGTGGGATAAAGTTCAGGAAGAGTTTATGGAATTGAAAACTGAAATCAACCAATTGGATCATGATAAAATGGAGGATGAGTTCGGCGATCTCTTTTTTAGCCTGATTAATGCTGCCCGTCTCTATAAAATTAATCCCGAGAATGCATTGGAGCGCACGAATCAGAAGTTTATCCGTCGTTTCAATTATCTGGAGCAGCAGACTTTGCAGCAAGGCCGTTCCCTAAAAGATATGACTTTAGGGGAAATGGATGAGATCTGGAATGAAGCCAAGCAAAATGGACTTTAGTATTTGACAGATGGGTGAATTGCTAAATACTTTGAATTTGAGTGGTGTTTTTGACTGTGTTGGTTAAATATATTAAATACGCGTCTTGAAATATGCTGAAAATGCATGCTGTATAACATGAAATGCATATCTTTGTACTGTGTTTTTCATGGTATTAGATTTTAAGGTTAATAAAAGGGTTGAGGTTGTCGTGATGACAACCTTTTCTTGTTTTTAGACCTTATCTTTTTTATTTCCACTATCCGGGTTTCCCATTATTTCTAACAGTCTTTTCACTATTGCAGCATTCCCATATCCAATTTTATCATTCCCAGTTCTTCATGTAAATCATACATTGCTATTCCCGCGATATCCTATTCTCTGGCCTTAGATGTTTATAAGTTGATTATAGGTTGGTTTTAGGTTAATAGGGTGGTGTTAAAATAGAGTTATAGTGGTATTACAGAGATATCACAGTCCTATATAATACTGTGATATCACTGTGATACTACTGTGATACCACTGTGATATTACTGTGATATCTCCTTATCAACCCCATTTAAAACCCCGTTAATACTACGTGAATGAAGGGGACCTCAGTCTACATTGAATGGATTCGTAACTTCGGAAGTTTTTATAATCAACTACGGAATTAGAAAATATAAGGACTTAACTTTATGAAGTTATCTTCTGAAATGAAATAAAAGCTAAATTTGTAGCATAGATAAAGAATATGTAACTAAAACCAGAGGATCTCAGACAGCCAACAACACAGTGAAAAACGGTATCCATCCACAATGGATAAAATTAATGACAGAACTGCTGTATAATTTATCTTGGCGACTTTGACGATGCCGCAATCCCGCTCAGGCAGGTTATAATCAATACCCATATTAATGGGTCCTTAGCCCAAGGGTGGTTGAAAATACAATAGAAATGTATCACAGAAAATAACAGCAAAAACCAAACAATATGTATTTGAAGAAAATTCGTGTAGAGAATTTTCGATGTTTCGAAAATATGGAAATGGAGTTGGATCCAACCTTCAATATGATAGTCGGGGTAAACGGTACTGTATAGAATTCGTACCCATAACAAAACGGAGAATCTTCCCGTCCTACGTAAAAAGAAATAATTATGGCATTACCAATAAATATAGAAGATCTTGTCCATGGCGCGACCATTGAATGGGAACGTCTTGAGTTTAAGGAAGGATGGAATCCGGAGGAGATTGTCCACTCCTTATGTGCTTTTGCAAATGATTTGAATAATTGGGGTGGTGGCTATATTGTTCTTGGCATAAAAGATGACGCCGGAAAGCCGGTATTGCCACCAATCGGATTAGAGCTAGAGCAGATTGAAGCTATACATAAGAAGATCATTGAATTAGGATATAAAATACAACCTAACTATTTTCCGGTTACTCAACCTTATATTTTGCAAGGGAAACACATATTGGTGTTATGGTGTCCTGCCGGGGATAACCGGATTTACTCAGCGCCGACGTCATTGGGCAAAGAAGGAGCAAGAGAGCCTTACGTCCGACTCACATCAAATAGTGTACCGGCAAGAGGTGAAACATTAAGGCGATTGCATGAGCTTACAGCCCGTATTCCTTTCGATGACCGGATAAATCAACGAGCCTCGGTTCAGGATATGGATTTAGGCTTGATTCAGGCCTATTTACAGGAAGTAAAAAGCGATCTGTACGAAGAGAGTAAAACCCTGCGTTTTGAGGAATTATGCCGCACTATGTTTATAGCAAAAGGAGCGAATGAAGACACTAGACCGGTAAATGTGGGATTGCTTTTCTTTAGCAAAGAACCGGAACGTTTCTTTAACCGGTGCTGGATTGAGCTGGTATGGCATAAAGATGAGTCAGGAAGCAATTTTACGGAACATTACTTTAAAGGACCACTCCATAAACAACTTCGGAACTCATTGTCTTTTCTGCAAACTAACGTGATTGGCGAAACAGTTCGGAAAGTTGAGGGAAAGGCAGAGGCTGAAAGATTTTATAATTTTCCTTACGCAGCCATAGAGGAGGCATTGTCAAATGCTGTGTACCACAAAAGTTATGAAAAGGAGTCACCAATAGAAGTCCAGGTATGGCCGGATAAAATTGAGATATTAAGTTTCCCGGGGCCCGTTCCTCCAGTAACTGCTTCCGTTCTGAAAATACAAAGAAGAATCGTTGCCCGCGAGTATCGTAATCGTCGTATTGGCGATTTTCTTAAAGAACTTCACCTGACAGAGGGTAGAGGTACCGGATTGCCGACGATCTACAAAGCAATGGCTGCTAATGGTTCTCCTGAGCCTGTATTTGAGACAGATGCTGAATCAACCTACTTTTTAACTACAATTTCAGCTCATACAACTACACTTGGGGATGAAGCTGGTAACGGAGCTATAGGTTTGTTATTTAGTGATTTGAATCAAATTGTTGCTTTTGGTAACGGAGCTGGTAACGGAGCTGGTAACGGAGCTGGACAACAAGCGGCTAATATTATTCATGAAGCTGTTCATGATAGAGTTGCTGAGATGCTAACAGTACTTATGACAAGGATGAAAAGAAGGGAATTATTTGAACAAATGGGTCTAAGCGATCAAAGCAAGAATAGGTCAAAATACCTTGATCCTTTGATTAATCTGGATTGGGTGAAAAAGGAATTTCCGGGAGAAACCACAAATCCTAATCAAACATACAAAACCACGGAATCAGGGCAAAGAATATTATCCTTACTAACCCAAGGGAAATGAAATTACAATTCAAACAACCTTTCCAGATCAACAAGCCGTAAAAGCGGTAGTGGATGTATTTGCAGGACAAACGCTGCAAACAAATGCCTTAACTCTGGAACGCCCCAAAGAGATATTCCGCAAATCGAAAAATGCCTAAATCGGGACGCTAAGTATCAGTCTTGATAAGACCATTGATGAAAGTATCGGATACCGTAACCTGACCATCCTCAGAATCGACTCAGTATTATGCTAAAATTCCAGATCTGACCAAAATGTAAGTCTAAAAGCTAGCTTTTGAAGTAAGATTGTTATTGAAAAAAATATACTTTTGTTTTCTACTTACAGTCTATTACCACACCATGGAAAATGAAAATCAACTTTTGCTTACAGCGCTGAGGCTCGGTAATAAAGAGGCCTTTACCCTGTTATTTCGCAAATACTACAAAGATTTGGTGTTGTTTGGTGGCAATTTTCTTCACGATAAAGCACGTTGTGAAGATATTGTTCAATCTGTATTTCTACGACTTTGGGAAAATAGGACATCCCTTGAAATAAGAACCTCTCTTCGGTCTTTTCTATTGCAGTCCGTTAAAAATGGCTGTTTGGATGAAATCAGACACACAGAGGTTGTACGTGAACATGAGTCATATACTGAATGGATGGGTAATACGTCTGATTGTGATACCGAACATTACATTCTTTATTCTGAGTTGCAGGCAAGACTGGCCACAGCCCTGGATGAGTTACCGCCGGAATGCAGGCAGGCATTTGAAATGAACAGGTTTGAAGGATTGAAATATAAGGAAATAGCCTTGAAACTTTCCGTATCAGAACGCACAATTGAAGTGAGGATAGGTAAAGCCCTGGGATTGCTTCGTAAATATCTAAGTGAGTCCGTCGTAATGGCATTCGTATGGCTTTTGGAAAAATTAATGCAACACTAATGTGGAGAACTCATTGTAAAACGTCATTATAAAGAACAACTAACCGGATGCAAAACATAAATAACATAGAATCCCTGATTGTCCGTTCATTTTCAGAAGCTCTTGCTCCGGAAGAACAGGAACGGCTTAACGCATGGTTGAATGAGTCAGGCGAGAACCAAAGGCATTATATGCAATTGCTGAATATCTGGCAATCCAGTCATCCGGCTTTCGATGTCGATTCTATAGATGTGGAAAGCGCAGAGAAACGGGTAATGTCTCAACTGGACAAGCCATCGTTGCTTCAAATGCCGGTTTGGGTTTGGTGGCAACGGATAGCAGCAGTTTTATTGCTGCCGGTTTTATTGATTATGGGTTATCTGATGATCAGCCGTTATAGCCAACCGAAAAACCTGGCATATCAGGATGTCAGTTCTCCTTATGGCGCAATTTCACGAGTTAGTCTCCCTGATGGCTCTTCGGTTTGGTTGAATTCGGGTAGTCGGCTCAGGTTTCCTTCTGCTTTTGATGGAAAGGAAAGACATGTCGTGCTGATTGGAGAGGGTTTCTTTGAAGTTCATGCTGATAAAAGCCATCCTTTTATTGTTGAAACCGCTAAGATGAATGTCCGGGCAACCGGAACCCGTTTCAACGTTGAGGCTTATTCGTCAGATACTCTTGTGGCCGTGACCCTGGTTGAAGGAAAAGTAGATGTGAATATTGAAGATAAAATACGTACGAATCTTCAACCGGACCAGCGAATCGTTTACAATTCCAATTCTCATAAATATGACCTTACTAATACGGATGCACAACGATGGGCTTTGTGGAAAGACGGAAAACTGGTTTTCAGGGATGAACCTTTGGATGAGGTATTCAAACGACTCAGTCGCGCTTTTAATGTGGATATTTCGGTCAAAGACAAAACGATTGCCAAACAACCCTATAGGGCCACTTTCGAGGGGGAATCGCTCGATGAAATACTTCGCTTGCTTAAGTTAACATCCCCTTTGCGTTATGAGAGATCCGGCAAAGTGAAGTTACAGAATGATACATACAGGAAAGAGAAAATAGAGGTTTACAAGTCTGAATAACAGTATTCCATACAAAAAAGTCCCACTTAAAAGCATTTTTTTGATTGTTTTTATGTGGGACTTTTTTTTTGAAACGTCTTATTAGCGTATAGGAAATTTATTATTAACCAAAGCTAATTCAGACATGAAAAACAACATCCGATCTTCCCCTTAAAGTAAGGCAATGCGACAATTTGTGACTTAAGCCAGGCTTCTTCACAAACTCACCTTAACGAAGTGCAGTTTTAATGATTGTACTTGAGTTAATCTTAATTGGCGATATGCCATATATTAAATTCTAATACTGCAAAAATATGAATCAACAAACACGTTTAAAAGGCCGGTGTTTTTATCGGTCGGGTATGATACTGATAATATACCTACTATTGCAGATGAATGTTCTATTAGTGTCTGCACAAACTACATCTGTTGTAACTTTAAAATTTGACAACTCTAGTGTTGAACAGGTTTTGGATGCTATTGAATCTCAAACATCTTATCATTTCCTTTATAATAAAATAGATGTTGATGTGGCATGCAAGGTAAGTATTAATGTGTCGGCTGCAAATATCAATACTGTACTAAATCAGCTTTTTAATGGTACTGGTATTTCATACAAAGTTGAAGGGAAACAGATTGTTCTTAGTAAAGTGAAGCAGGATCCTAAGACTAAAACTACATCGTTTACAGTAAAGGGAGTCGTGAAAGATATTAATGGACAACCTTTGATTGGTGTTAATGTTCTGATTAAAGAAAGCGGAAAAGGGACTATAACTGACATTGATGGAAGATATAATATCCAAGCGTCACATGGGGAGGTGTTGCAATTTACCTATATTGGATATCTGCCTTATGAGATAAAAATTGCCACGTCATCTGCAATTTCTGTAACATTGCGCGAAGACAATAAAAAATTGGATGAAGTTGTGGTTGTTGGTTATGGAACACAAAAGAAGGCAACTCTTACCGGAGCGATCTCCAATGTAGGTGGAGATAAGATGTTGAAGGCTCCGGTGACCAATGTTAGTCAGGGATTAGCTGGTCGGCTGTCAGGAGTAGTAGCTATATCCAATACAGGAGAACCCGGATATGATGGCTCTACAATCAGAATACGTGGAGTAAATACATTTAAAGATGCTTCTCCGTTGGTTGTAGTCGACGGTGTGCCAGGACGCTCGTTAGATCGGATAGATCCAAGTACGATTGAAACTGTTTCAGTATTAAAAGACGCATCTGCTGCAATTTATGGAGCACAGGCGGCAAACGGAGTGATTCTGATAACAACCAAGAGAGGAAAACAGGGGAAGCCATCATTGAAACTGTCATATAATCAAGGTTTTGCTCAACCAACTAGCTTGCCAGAGATGTGTGATGCATCAGAGTATGCAACCTTACTTAATGAGATCGATAAATATGCCGGCAAAAAAGAAAGATATACACCGACCGAAATACAGAAATATAGAGATGGATCTGATCCTTGGGCTTATCCAAATACAGACTGGTATAAAGCAACGCTAAAACCATGGTCAGCTCAAACATATGGAAATGTGTCAATCGATGGTGGAACAGATCGGGTAAAGTATTTTGTAAATCTATCTAATAAATTTCAGGATGGCTTTTATCGTAATAGTGGAACTAATTACAATCAGTATGATTTGAGGTCAAATATCGATCTTAAAATAAATGATTATGTAGATCTTAATGTAAATACAACTGGTCGATTAGAAGACCGAAAATACCCAACACGTTCTGCCGGTGAAATTTTTGCAATGATTGTTCGTGGAAAACCCAATCTTCCTGCGTTCTGGCCTAATGGATTTCCTGGCCCGGATATTGAGAATGGGAATAATCCGGTGGTTATTTCTACAGATGCAACGGGATATGATCGTGATAAAAGATATGTCTTTAATTCAGATTTTGGAGTTAATGTGAAGATTCCGGGAGTCGAAGGTCTGACATTTAAAGGAAATGCATCAATCGATAAAACTTTCCGGTTTCGTAAAATCTGGCAAACGCCTTGGTACCTCTATTCCTGGGATTATAAAACTTATGATGTAAATAACAATCCTGTCCTTACTAAGACTAAAAAAGGTTTTGATGATGCTAGACTTACAGAGAATATGGAAGATAACCAAAATATTCTGATTAGTGGTATGTTGAATTATAATAAAACTTTAGCTGGAGGGCATAAGGTGAATTTGTTGGCAGGTAGTGAGAAGATTACGGGGCAGGGAGACTATTTTCAAGCATATCGTAGATATTATCAGTCAACAGCTATTGATCAATTGTTTGCCGGAGGACAGGCAGAAATAAATAATACCGGGTCTGGTTCAAAGCAAGCAAGACTAAATTATTTTGGTAGAGTTAATTATAGTTTTAAAGATAAGTATCTGGCCGAATTTGTATGGCGATATCAGGGATCTTACATTTTTGAAAAATCAAGTAGATATGCCTTTTTTCCGGGTGTTTCTTTAGGGTATGTTATCTCTGAAGAAAATTTCTGGTCAAAAACGTTTCCGGTTATAAATTTTGCGAAAATAAGGACGTCATGGGGACAGACAGGTAATGATCTGATTAATCCGTATCAGTATCTTGCTTCTTATTCACTTAATAGTTTAATGTTTGTTACCAATGGCGGTTCATCATATAATCAGGCTTTGGTTGAAGGCGTTGCTCCGAATAGAGGTGTAACTTGGGAAACTGCAATCCAGAGCAATGTCGGTTTAGATTTGCAGTTCTTTAAAGGACAACTGGCTTTTACAGGGGATTACTTTTATAACAAACGCAAAGATATCTTGTGTACAAGAAATGCTTCAGTTCCAAGTACAGCTGGGTTGAGTTTACCAGACGAAAATATTGGTAAAGTTCAGAATCAAGGGGTCGATTTTAGTCTTGATTATCGTCGAAGTACAAAAGCACTTTCCTATAGTATAGGACTTAATGGAGCTTATGCAAAAAATAAAATTCTTTTCTGGGATGAGGCTGCTGGAACACCTGATTATCAACAGTCCACAGGGAGACCAATTGGTGCTGCCTTATATTATAGAGCGATTGGCGTTTTTAAGGATCAGGCGGCAGTTGATGCATATCCTCACTGGTCAGGAGCCAGACCGGGAGATATTATTTTTGAAGACTACAATAAAGACGGAAAGATTGATGGTAATGACCGGGTTATGTTTGATAAAAGTAGTACCCCTACAATTACAGGAGGTTTAAACTTAAATGTAGGTTATAAAGGTTTTGATTTATCCGTATTATTTCAGGGTGCAGCAGGTGGAATTTTTTATGAATATCCAGAATCAGGAGACTTTGGTAACTTTCGGAAGAGCTTCTATGATGGCCGTTGGACAGAAGATAATCCAAATGACAATCATCCCCGTACTTTTAACCGGACTAACGAATACTGGGTTAATCAGTTGAATACATATTGGGTTCATAAAACCGATTATATTCGATTGAAAACCATCGAGCTTGGCTATACCTTGCCTAATACACTAACAAAACGCTACTTGATTGAAAACCTGCGCATATATGCAAGTGCTTTTAACTTGTTAACATATAGTCCGGGTATGAAAGACTTTGATCCGGAAAATACGAATAGTTCCGGATATAACTATCCATTAAACAAAGTTGTAAATGTAGGATTAAGTGTGACATTTTAAATAAAATACCATGAATAAATTAGCAATGTTTTTTATTTCGGTTATAGTTATATTCACCGGATGTAAGGATGATTTTCTTAATGTTTCTCCATTAGACAGATATTCAGATGCTGCTGTTTGGTCAGATCCAGCTTTGATTACGTCATATGTAAATAATATATACGCAGGGCAACATCATGCTTTTCAGACAGAAATGTTATCATCTCTTTGTGATGAATCAATGGATGTTTGGTGCTGGGAAACTCAACCTGTTCTAACTGGCTCTATTAATAATAGTTATCTTGGGGTATTAGGTCCAAACTTCTGGATAGGCGCATTTCGAAATATTACCTGGGATAGGCTATATAAGAATATTCGTTATTGTGATGTGTTTTTTGAAAATGTCAATAAATCAGGTATTAAAGGAAGTGATATTGATAAATTGAAAGGCGAAGTTCACTTTTTACGTGGATATTTTTATTATTGGCTAATGAGCTTTTATGGAGGCGTACCGCTTATTGATAAGGCATATTCCACTTCAGATGATTTATTGGTTGCCAGAAATACATTTGAGGAGACTATAAATTTTATAGTCGCTGATTGTGATTCAGCTGCCAGATATTTACCTTTAAATGGAGATAAGGCCCGGGCAACTAAAGGGGCTGCTCTTGCTTTGAAATCAAGGGTACTCCTTTATGCAGCGAGTGATTTATTTAATTCCCAGGCTTCCTGGTCTTCAGGATATGCTCATCCGGAATTAGTAAGTTATATAGGAGGAGACCGCACAGCTCGATGGAAAGCTGCTAAAAATGCAGCAAAGGCTGTAATAGACCTTAATATTTATAGTTTGTATGGAGGTGTTAATCCCGGTTCGACAGAAAAAGCTACTCAAAATTACATTAATATTTTTTTGAATAATGGGAATGATGAAGATATCTGGCTAAGTTTTACAGATAATGTTAACAGAAGTGATTGGCAGACTCCAAGTGTAGGTCTGTTTAATGGTCCTAATGGATATTATTGCTGGGGTGGAAATACTCCTGTCGGCCAACTTGTCGATTCATACGAAATGAGTGATGGAAGCAAGTTTGATTGGAGCAATCCTGAACAGAAAGCCTCTCCCTATAAGAATCGTGATCCCCGGTTTTATGCAAGTATACTTTATGATGGTGCAAAATGGAGACAACGACCAAGTGATTTAATAGCATCGGATCCAATCGGAATTATTCAGACAGGGTATTATCAAAAAGCTGATGGTTCTTACTCTCCGGGATTAGATACTCGTCAAGGCCCAGTTGAAGACTGGAATGGTACTTATACCGGTTATTACCTGCGCAAATTTATTGATCCGTCTATTGATCATGAATTTGTAAAACAGAAATATCCTTTTCGTCAAATGAGATATGCAGAAGTTTTATTAAACTATGCAGAAGCATGTCTTGAGTTGGGAGATGAAAATGAGGCTAAAACATACATAAATATGATTCGTTCCAGGGCTGGTATGCCAAATGTGCCTTCAGGTGAAACAGGAGTTGCCTTAAAGAGCCGTTACCGAAATGAAAGACGTATAGAGTTGGCTTATGAACAGCACAGGTATTTTGATATCCGTAGATGGATGATTGCGCCTGATGTGATTACAAATGCGCAAGGGGTAGATATTCGTTATCCATACGGAGCTAATACTCCTACTTATTCTGTATTTAAAGTTCAGGATCGTAAGTGGAATGATAATAAGTCTTATCTCCTCCCTATTCTTTTGAATGAACTAAATAAAAATAAACTGTTAATTCAGAATCCGGGATATTAAATCTAATAATAAAGTATTACTTGTTCTGATTTAAACTCTGGCATATCGGATGATATGCCAGAGTACAAGGGGGCTCTATCTTCAATAAATTGACTTCTTTATTTCGATAAGCAAAAACTGACCACAATTAGTAAGACTGCTTGATAAGGGGTAAGGCATTATTAGCTTAGAAATCGCAACAAAAGCATGTAATCATGGTGGAATCACATAATAAAACTGATCAAGAATTTATCAAGAAGTTTACTGATATTGTTGAGGGAAATATGGACTCAGATGTTAATATTCGTTTTTTAACAGAAAGGATGAATATGAGCCAGTCAACACTTTACCGTAGAGTTAAAGTGTTGACTAATATGTCAATCAATAAATTTGTAAGGAAAATCAGGCTGCAAAATGCAGAACGTCTACTTCGGAAAGAAAAGTATTCAATCTCAGAAATAGCTTTTATGATTGGAATGTGTGACTCTAAATATTTAAGTCGATGTTTTAAGGATGAATATGGGCAAACTCCCACTCATTATGTGAGGTGTATTAAGAAAGTAACACATATAAGTGTTTGATTGCTTATAGATTGAGGCGTCAAAATATAGAAGGTCTAGGAGAGTATTTCAATAAACCAGTACGGAAAATGCATTGGTTTATATTGTCTTCTTGTAGGATACTTTTTGATATAAATATAAACAGTTGAATATAGTATATTATCCATTGTGACTTTGGGGTTAAATTCTTGAATCAAGGCGAAATACTAAATCAATGCCACCCGAAGAAAAGAGAGATTAATAAATAATGATTATGATAAAACACATCAATTTTTCAGTATATCCGGTGAGATATACAATTACAGCAATATTTATTGCTGTTTTTATGGCATTAAATGCTCAAACAAAGGAAGGACGGAAACAACTGTTCGATTATAACTGGAAATTTAATTTGGGGGAATCAGTCGGAGCAAACACATCTGATTTTAATGATGCCGCCTGGCGACAGCTTGATTTACCCCATGACTGGAGTATTGAAGGGAAATTAGACCCGAAAAATCCGATGAGTGGGGCAGGAGGATATTTCCCCTCCGGGATAGGATGGTACCGGAAAAAGTTTGATGTACCCGCCGATTGGAAAGGTAAATGCATTTCCGTTTACTTTGAAGGGGTTTACATGAATTCAGAAGTTTTTATCAATGGAAAGTCATTGGGCATTCATCCGTACGGATATACCTCATTCAGCTACGATCTCACTCCGTATTTGAATTATGGGAAGGAGAATGCCATTTCAGTACGTGTAGATAATTCCCAACAGATCAATTGCCGCTGGTACAGTGGATCGGGAATTTACCGCCATGTGTGGATGATGGTGACTCATCCCATACATGTTTCGGATTGGGGTGTGGCGATTACAACGCCCAAAGTTTCTACCCAAAAGGCAACGGTAGAGATCAAAGCCCTGATCAGAAACCAAACCGATCAAGCGCAAAGAATCATTCTGAATACCCGACTATCCGGGAAAAATAATTCCAATGCCGGAAATAAACAGATTGAGGTTCAACTGCAGGCAAACAGTGAAAAAGAAATTGCTCAAACCATTGTTGTTGAGAAACCTTTTCTTTGGAGTCCGGAAGCCCCTAATCTCTATCAGGCCCGGTTAGAGGTGATACAGAACGGTAAAGTAGTTGATAGTTTCAAAAATAGCTTTGGTATTCGTTCAATTGTTTACTCCGCAGAAAAAGGATTCCAACTCAACGGTAAATCAATCAAGATCAACGGTGGTTGTGCGCATCACGATCACGGTTGTCTGGGTGCCGCATCGTATGACCGGGCTGAAGAACGGAAAGTGCAATTGCTGAAAGCGGCTGGATACAATACTGTGCGTACTTCCCACAATCCTCCTTCAGAGGCATTCCTGCATTATTGCGATAAACTTGGATTGATGGTCATTGATGAGGCTTTTGACGGCTGGCGTGAACAGAAGAACAAAAATGATTATTCCACCTGTTTTGATGCCTGGTGGCAACGGGATCTGGAATCGATGGTACGTCGAGACCGCAATCATCCATCGATTGTCATGTGGAGCATAGGCAATGAAATTATTGAACGAAAAAAGCCCGAAGCGGTAGAAACAGCACATAAGCTTGCTGGTTGTGTCCGCAGTATTGATCCGACGCGTCCGGTTACTTCAGCCATGACTACCTGGGATAAAGGTTGGGAGATATTTGACCCTCTGATGGCGGAACATGATATTTGCGGATACAATTATCAGATGCATAAAGCCGAAGCAGATCACAAGCGGGTACCTTCACGGGTAATTCTTCAGACTGAATCTTATCCGAGGGAAGCTTTTAAGAACTGGGATATGGTACAAACTCACGGTTATATCATTGGAGATGTGGTCTGGACAGCACTCGATTATCTGGGTGAATCGGGGATAGGTCGTTATTATTATCCGGGAGAACCGAAAGGTGAACATTGGGAGCATGATTTTTATCCCTGGCATGGAGCTTATTGTGGCGACGTTGATTTGACCGGATGGCGAAAACCGATTTCGCACTACCGCAACTTGTTGTGGAATAATACGGAGAAGCTCTATCTGGCTGTGCGGGAACCGAATCCCGATAACGGAAAAATCGGAGAGACACTGTGGTCTGTATGGCCAACCTGGGAAAGCTGGACCTGGCCCGGTCGTGAAGGAAAAGAGATTGAAGTAGAGGTATACTCAAAATACCCCAAAGTCCGTCTTTACCTGAATAATCAGCTGGTCGCTGAAAAAGCTACAACTAAAGCTCAGGAATTCAAAGCTGTGATACCGGTTCGGTATTCCGCTGGAATGTTGAAGGTTGTGGGAGTTGCAGGAGAGAAAGAGGTTGAAACCAAAGTGTTGAAAACGGCTGGAGAGCCTGCTGTGATTAAGTTGACTACCGATAAATCGATTGTATTGGCTAATGGTCAGGATCTGTCATTTGTTACAGTGGAGATTTGTGACAAAAATGGAATTTTTCAACCGAACGCAGACAACCGATTGCAATTCAAAGTATCAGGACCGGGAGTGATTGCCGGTGTCGATAATGCGGATTTGAAAGATTTGGACTCTTATGTTGGTGATAACCGCAATGCATGGCATGGTCGGGCTTTGGTGGTCATTAAAAGCACCCGTACAGGGGGCGATATTAAACTTAGTGTTAGTGGGGTAGGCTTAACGGATTCATCAGTAATCATCAAATCGGAAACTAAATAATAGTAAGTTTTCATGCCACGCAGTGATCTGACCCCAAAAGCAGGACCAAACTTTTGAGGTTAGATCACTGCAGGACCAGGGGCAAGAACATAGATTGGATGCGATTGCCGTATAATAGTAAGGGTAATTAAATAGTTATTGATATAATGTAGAAAGCATGAAGTTAGAAATTGTAAGAGTGCTATGTTTTGCGACTCTATTATTATCCGTTATAAGCCTCAGTGTTGCAGAAACAAACCAAGATCGTAGACTGCCAAAGCTATCGGATAAAAAAAGAGTATACTTAGATCTGAAAGAGATACAAATTCCTATAGGTTATCAAAAGAACCTGCATTGGAATTTAGTTCTTGATAGTATCGGAATAAATCGATCATCCATTCAATGGCAATCCAGCAATCCAGAATATATAAGTAATAAAGGAATATTGCTGAAACGATCACCGCGTAATGGCGAAAAAGTAAAAGTAACGATGACTGCGACATTGTCTTCAGGTAAAATTAAAGCAACAAAATCATTTGATATTTACGTAGCATATCAGGAACCACAATATGATGGGTATCTTTTTGCTTTTTTTGAAGGTTCGGGTATTCCGGAGAATCAGGAGCAATTACGTTTCGGAGTGAGTGTTGATGCATTTAGTTGGTATGCACTAAACAATAATCAGCCAATCATGTCATCCAATGAAATATCGGAATCAGGAGGAGTACGTGATCCTCACATTATTCGTGGAGAAGATGAACATAGTTTTTATATGGTGGCTACCGATATGAACTCTGTTAAATATGGTTGGGGGGCCAATCCGGGGATTGTATTACTTAGGTCCAACGATCTAATTAACTGGACTCATGGTTATATTGATCTGGAAAAAACATATCCTAAGAAATTTTCTAATGTAAAATGGATTTGGGCACCTCAAACTATATATGATCCATCTGTTGATAAATATTTGGTTTATTTTACGGTGTGTTACAAAAATGAAACGAGTCTGGATTTCTATTGTGCTTATGCAAACAAAGATTTTACAGCTTTGGAAGCAGAACCTAAACTAATGTTTAGCCCTAAGTATGGAGCTATAGATGGAGATATTATTTATAAAGATGGTGTTTATCATTTTTTCTACAAGGGAAATACAAAAAACAGAGTAGGGAAAGAAATAAAAAACGGAATACAACAGGCATTTAGTCGGACCTTGCAGGGGCCTTGGGTTGAAGACTTCAAATACCTGGATGCTTATGCAAATACGACAGTTGGAGTTGAAGGTTCCAGTATTTTTAAATTAAATAATTCTGAAACTTATGTATTGATGTACGATTTGTACCGGAAACATCGCTATGAATACCAAAGAACCAACGATTTATACAACTTTACTCCAATTTCAGAGTCATTTACCAAGAATTTCTATCCACGTCATGGAACGGTGATGAGCATAACCCGCGAAGAGGCTAATCGGATAAACGAAAAATGGGGTGGAGTTCCTGATAGATTATTATCAGGAGGAACGGAAATAGAATAATGATATTTAGGTTAAAGTAATTGGTCGTTTTTTTAGACTGTTGGCTGTTCTTTTATTTGCTCGGATATGACATTTCCAATTTGAAGAGAGCAATACAATAGGTTCATTAGTTGGTTAAATTGATGGTTTATTTGCCAACCGCCGGATTTAGAACTCAACAAGGTTCTAGTCCGGCTTTTTTTTACCCGGCATGGGGGATCTTCATAAACTTGCATTTTCGGGCATTGTTTGAATAATTGTGAAAACGTATAGCGTTTTCACTTAATTCGAGGCTTGATAGTTAAATCGAAGCTAAAATGCAATAAATAATGTTTGAAAATTATGTTGGATAGCATGAAAAGCGTACATTTGTACTGTGTTTTTCATGGTATTAGATTTAAGGTTAATAAAAGGGTTGAGGTTGTCGTGATGACAACCTTTTCTTGTTTTTATACTTTTCCTCCATGATTTAGCCTGCTAAGTCTGCGGGATGAAAGCAAAAGATTTACCTCGAAATAGTCCTAAAAAAGTATCGCAATAAAATTTAAGCAGGTTCTTAGTTAAATATTTGTGAATTGCATGTGTCTGTTTACTTAAATCGGGCCGATTTAAGTTAATTGCATGCTAAAATGCAATAAATAATATTTAGTAATAGTGTTGAATAGCATAAATGATATATATTTGCATCATGTTTTTCATGGTATTAGATTTAAGGTTAATAAAAGGATTGAGGTTGTCGTGATGACAACCTTTTCTTATTTATAACGGTTTCTGTTTTTTCTACATATCGAATCCGCGTATGCAGTCCTTCTCTTCAAAGTTTATAAGTGCATACATGCTTCATATTATATTTTTTAAGGAAAAAGACTGGTAGCTACATATTATTTTCTATATTTGTTATCAGTATTTAAATTGAGACCCATATGGAGAAGCGTGTGCCACTAAAAGTTTATGGAATCACCATCAGTCAGGTCGAGACCGGTGCTTATGCACTAATACTCGGTGAAATAGATGGTCCCCGTAAGATTCCGATTATTGTTGGAACGCCCGAAGCACAATCAATCGTCATTCAGTTAGAGCATATCACTCCCCGTCGTCCATTGACCCATGATCTGTTTCAATCGTTCAGTCAGGCATTTGGTATCCGGTTGCTCGAAGTTTATATCTATAAAATGGTAGCCGGAGTATTTTATGCCGAAATGCTATTTGATAACGGTGATCGTCAGATCCGGATTGACTCAAGAACATCGGATGCTATAGCCATAGCTTTAAGGGTAGGATGTCCGATTTTCACTACCGAGATCATTTTACAGGAAGCCGGAGTAATTATTGAAGGCCGGGAAGAAAGTAATGAGCCTACAGAAGAGGAAGAGGAGCCAACTTCTTATGAGCAGTTTATTGGCCTGAGTACCGATGAGCTGAATAAGAGATTGCAGGAGGCAATCGAAGATGAGAACTACGAATATGCGTCGAAAATCCGGGATGAACTGAGAAACCGGGGGCATAATCCCTGATCTGTTTTTAATTTCCCTGTTTTAGATCAAAGAGTGTTGCGGTGTTTTCAGATCGTCAACCTCTTTTTTGTTTCCAGACCAATCAAAGTAAAGTTATGCATGTTTTTTATACACCAGACATTCTGTTGAGCACAGAAATGCCTGAAGAAGAATCTCTACACTGTGTGAAGGTGCTGCGCCTGCCTGAAGGTGAAGAGGTGCGGCTGACCGATGGAAAAGGTTTTTTTTATCGGGCAAGAATTGTGAGAGCTCATCCCAAACGTTGCGCGGTAGAGATTCTTGAAACTCTCGCTGAATCGGAAAAACGAGCATATTCCATTCATATAGCGGTAGCACCGACTAAAAATATGGACCGTATCGAGTGGTTTGCCGAGAAAGTTACTGAAATCGGTATCGATGAGATCTCTTTAATCCGTTGTCGTTATTCGGAACGTAAAGATGTGAAAAGTGAGCGGATTCAGAAAATCTTAGTTTCAGCCATGAAGCAATCGCTTAAAGCAACGTTGCCTAAATTAAATAGTTTGGTTTCATTTTCAGAATTGGTGAAAACGCCCTTTCAGGGCCAGAAGTTTATTGCTCACTGCTATGAGGGGCAGGAGAGGGTGTTGTTTACTTCGCTTTATCAAAAAGGACAAAATGCTTTGGTGCTGATTGGTCCGGAAGGTGATTTTAGTGAAGAGGAAGTGGAGTTGGCTTTGCAAAACGGGTTTCAACCGGTCTCTTTGGGGAATAGCCGGCTTCGGACAGAAACTGCTGCTCTGGTGGCCTGTCATACTTTGCACGTTTTGAATGCGGGTGTTTAAGGTAATGTTTGTTTTATGGGTGGCTGTCTGTCCATAAAATATCGGGCTTTTTGGTTAATAAAGGGTTTGGTATACCGATTTGGGCTATATTTGCAGCAATTTCGCAAAGAGCAGTCATTTACACGCTAAACTATCGATGTTATGGCAGAAATAAAATTATTTTATCAGGATGAAGGCCGAATTAAAATCAGCCGCAATATCGGAATTCTGAAAAAAATGCCCATGTCCAGTTTTGTCTGGATTGACCTGAATGATGTTACAGAATCAGTAGAAGAGGAATTAGAGGACTTTCTGAAGATTTACATTCAGGAGGAAGAAGAGATAGAGGAAATCGAGATTAGTTCGCGCTATATAGAGACGGGAGATACATTGGTTGCAAACTCCAATTTTCTGTTGGAGAATTTTGAGAAAGAACCTGTTTCTTTTATCCTGAAAAATAGTATCCTGGTCTCCGTGCGTAGTTGTGAGCTTCGGTCGTTTAATGAAACGGTAAAACGTATATTTGCCAATCCGGCGAGTTATCCCACCGGGTATCATATATTTGTAGCGCTGTTGGAAACACGGGTTGAGCGTGATGCCGATATTATTGAGGAACTCACCGGTGAAATATCATTGTTGAGTAAATCGATAAACGATGTGGATGAAGATATTCTGATGCAGATCAAGAATATGCTGGATAAAACGATGTCGATTCGGGAGAATATCATAGATAAACAGCGCGTTGTGTCCAATATGCTTAAGAGTGCAATTTTCCCAAATGAGTTGAAACCGAAATTATCGATTGTTATTAAAGACATAAATTCGCTTATCGAACACACGAAATTCGGTTTTGAGCGTTTGGATTATATGCAGGATACTTTTCTCGGTTTGGTAAACATTGAGCAGAATAAGATTATTAAGATTTTTACCGTGGTGTCGGTGATTTTTATGCCACCCACACTGATTGCAAGTATATACGGGATGAACTTTAAGCATTTACCTGAGTTGGAATGGATGTGGGGTTATCCATTTTCTATTATGCTCATGATTTCAACCTGTGTAATGATTCTGGTATTTTTCAGGAAACGAAAGTGGTTATAATCACAATGATAAACTCATAAGAGGTGTAGGTGAAAACTTACACCTCTTTTTTTTAGATTAAAAAACTGTTAAAAATATAGCTGTTGTCATTGTGTAAAATAGATTGTTTCTATATTTGTATCGAAAACAAAACTGTAATAGATACAAGTATGGGTAAGACTACAAAAAACTATCTGATGGAAAGAGGTATTAAGCCATCTGTACAAAGAATAGCCATTATGGATTATTTGCTTACACATCGTACTCATCCTACAGCAGATGATATATTTCAGGCATTAAGCCCTGGTATGCCGACATTGTCGAAAACTACGGTTTACAATACCCTGAAGCTATTCTCGGAACAGGGAGCTGTATTGAGCCTGGATATTGATGATAAGAATATTCACTATGATGGGGATACCAGTGTGCATGCTCATTTCAGATGTCGGAATTGTGGGGTGATTATAGATCTGCCCATTGATCAGGTGAATATGGTCGATCCGAAATATCTGGATGGATTTCTGGTAACCGAAATCAATGTCTATTACAAGGGAGTCTGTGATAAATGCAATCAAGAGTTTGAACTCAGGAAAAATAAATCGATTAACTAACGTTTAAGAAAAAGAAGAATGAAAAAATTTATTTGTTCAGTATGTGGATATGTCCACACCGGTGATGAAGCTCCCGAAAGATGTCCGTTGTGTAAAGCTAAAGCTGAAAAATTCATTGAGCAGGTTGAAACCGAAGGCGCTTTGACCTGGGCTGATGAACACCGAATTGGTGTAGCAAAGGGAGTGGATGCAGAGGTGTTGGACGGATTGAAAGCTCATTTCGCCGGGGAATGTACTGAAGTAGGGATGTATCTGGCTATGAGCCGTCAGGCAGATCGCGAAGGTTATCCGGAAGTGGCTGAAGCATACAAACGAATTGCTATCGAGGAAGCAGAGCACGCTGCGAAATTTGCAGAATTGCTCGGCGAAGTGGTCTGGGATACAAAAACTAACCTGAAAGCCCGTATGGAAGCCGAGTCCGGGGCTTGTTTAGATAAAAAACGCATTGCTACCCGCGCCAAAGAGCTGGGACTGGATGCTATCCACGATACAGTACATGAAATGTGTAAAGATGAGGCACGTCACGGACAAGTGTTTGAAGGCCTTTACAACCGTTTCTTCAAAAAATAATCAGTAAGAGCCGGTTTAAATTTTATTGCTATACTTTATACTGAAAAGCCGCTTCGGAATTGACCCCGGAGCGGCTTTCTTATTTCTAAAGATTTTCATCTTTGGCATGAGAGCCATCACAATACGGTTTGTTGCCTGATTTACCGCACCTGCAAAATGCAACCGGTTTTTTTATTTCTTCCTTTCCATCCGGCAAAATAACCCTGACTTCTGCATTGATGAAAATAGGACCCTTATCAAGGATCTTCACAACGAATTGTTTTTCATTACTTTCCATAATTGATTTTTTAATGAGTGTAAGTTTGAAATAAAAGACCTGATGATATTACTTTATAGGCCATGATAATTTTCTTCCATTTTTAAACATTACTATTGAATAAAAAGTTTGGAGGATCTGAAAAATAGGAGGTCGGAGATATTTATTTTACAGAAAAACGGGGCGTAATGTCACTTTATATTTATAACATCACTTGTTGTGTTAAATTTGTACTGAAATAGCAATGTGAGACCGGATATTTGTTTCTTTCAAGGAAGAGGCGCTATATAATCCGGTGTAGTCTGATTAAAACAGGCTTTTGGCAGCACAACTGCATTGTATTTTTTATTTCAACTTTCAAATCAATGAGATTATTATGGAAAAAGATTTATATAAAAAACTGATCGCAATGTCCCCGAATGGGTTTGGATTTCACAAAATTATTGTTGATGAGGTCGGCGATCCCATTGATTATGAATTTTTGGAGGTAAATGCTGCATTTGAAAGATTCACCGGATTGACCTCCGACGAAATATTGCATCGCAAAGTTTCCGAAGTGATATCCGGCATTGGAGTTAGAGAACATGATCTGATCAGCTTATATGGAGATATAGCCTTGCATGGTGGTGAAAAAGAGTTTGAGCAATATTCGGACGCTTTAAAACGCTGGTTTCTGGTAAAAGTATTTTCTCCGGAAAAGAATTATTTCATCACTTTGTTTATGGATATATCCAAACGACAGATGCAGGATGATCTCTTAGATCGTCTGTTTGATGTCAATACAGACATTCTCTGTGTGATGAATGGCGAAGGAGCTATCTTACGGGCAAAAAAGGAGTGGGAAAAGGAAATGGGGTATATTTCGCCGGAATTAAACCGTTTGAGTTTGATTGATTTGGTTTCCCCCCCGGATCAGGATATAGTTCGCGAGAATCTGCTTCATATCAATGATTCAGGACGCAAGCATTTATTTGAAACATGTCTTTTAGCGAAAGACGGATCTTGTCATTATATCGAATGGCGCTCCAAAATACTAGGTGACCAGTTGTTTATTCTGGGATATGATATATCTGACCGGAAATTAATTGAGAGCCGGTTGAAATCCAGCGAGGAGAATTTCAGATTGTTTTTCGAGTCAATAGATGAGATGATTCTGGTGGCCACCCGGGAAGGTGGAATCTTATATACCAATAAACTGGTTGAATATCGCCTGGGATATCGCCTGGATGAAATTTGTAGGTTTAGAGTCATCGATCTTTATCCCAAAGATAAACAAGATGAGGCTACTATAATTTTCAGGGAGATGTTTACCGGTCAACGGGAATTTTGTCCTTTCCCACTTGTCGGTAAACAAGGACAGGTTATTCCTGTGGAGACCCGCGTCTGTTTTGGTAAGTGGAATGGAGAGGATTGTGTTTTTGTAATATCGAAGGATTTGACCAAAGAGCAGGAAGCCTTGCTGAAGTTCAATAAGATTTTTTACAATAATCCCACTCCAATGTCGGTCAGTTTGCTTCCGGAACGTCGGTTTACAGAGATAAATGACGCTTTTGTCAATAAAATGGGATATAGCCGTGAAGAGTTGATCGGAAATACCAGCCATGCCCTTGGTCTTTTTGCTGATAAAGAAGCACAGCAATATGTTGCTGACGAATTGGCACGAACGGGAAGCGTTCGGAATTATGAGATGAAAACAAGGGCCAAAAGTGGCGAAATAGTTGATGGACTGTTTTTTGGAGAATTAATCAAGAGTCAGGGAAAGGAATATTTTCTGACTGTGATGGTTGACCTCTCAGAACGGAAAAAAGCCGAAAATAAGATTAAGGAGTTACTTACCTTTCAGAAAACATTGTTTGATGCCATTCCGGCTCCCATTTTTTATAAGGATACAAGTGGCCGGTATTTGGGATTTAATAAAGCATTTATCGATTTTTTCGGGAAAACCGAAGAACAACTGATTGGGAAATCAGTATACAGTCTTGGCCCAAAAGAATTAGCAGATGTTTATTTACGTCAGGATCAGGCATTGTTTGAACGAAAAGGAAATCAAATTTACGAATCTCAGCTTATCGATGCGAAAGGAAAGGTGCATGATGTAATATTTCATAAAGCTGTTTATTACGATACGAAAGGAGAGGTTGCCGGTTTACTGGGTTTTGTACTCGATATTACCGAGAAAAAGCAAAAAGAACGGGAAATTATTGAAGCTAAAGAGGCAGCTGATGCTGCCAATAAGGCCAAAAGTGAGTTTCTGGCCAATATGAGCCATGAGATCAGAACCCCGCTCAACGGTGTGATCGGTTTTACAGACTTATTGATGCACACGCCGTTATCACCCGAGCAGAAGCAATATGTCGACAGTGCCAATATCTCAGCTCATTCGTTGCTGGGAATCATTAACGATATTCTCGATTTCTCTAAAATTGAAGCTGGAAAACTGGAACTTGAAGAGGTGGAAACCGACATTATACAACTGCTTGAACAGACCATGGATATATGCCGTTACCCTGCCTCCAAAAAAAATATTGAACTTTTGCTGAATATTCAGCCTGATATACCGCGGTATGTGACCGTCGATCCGGTAAGACTAAAACAGGTTTTGGTTAATCTCCTTAGCAATGCCATCAAATTTACCGAATCAGGGGAGGTTGAGCTGGTACTTACTTATTCCCCATTGATAAATTCACCGAAAACGGGATCATTCTCTTTTAGCGTTCGCGATACCGGAATCGGGATATCAGACGAACAACAAAAGAAGCTTTTTAAAGCCTTTTCGCAAGCTGATTCAAGTATTACCCGCCGATTTGGAGGTACCGGTTTAGGACTTACCATTTCCAATATGCTACTTGAAAAAATGAATGCATCGTTGAACCTGACCAGTGCGATAGGACAGGGGGCTGTTTTCTTTTTTACAATAGAAAAAGCATTTGAGCCCAATGGAGGTATATATGAAAAGAATGACCTGACAGCTAAACGGGTATTGGTTGTTGATGATAATGAACATAGCCGGAAGATATTCGGGAAAATCTTTCAGAAGTGGGGAATCAGCATGTCCGGCTCTTCGAATGGATTGGATGCATTGGCGGTTCTGGAGAAGGATCAAAACTTTGATGCCGTTATCGTCGATTATCAGATGCCCTATTTTGACGGGATGGAAACCATACGGATGATTCGCGAGAAACTACAACTGTTATCTTCGCAACTGCCTGTTATTCTCCTTCATAACACCTTTGAAGATAATCGTATACAGGATGACTGTATCCGGTATGAGGTTTACACAAAGTTGCTGAAACCATTTAAATTGGGTGAATTATACCGCTGCTTAAGTGAACTGGATTCAACCAGAAAGAAACAGGGCATAGGCGTGCAAACAGAAAAGCATATCGTTCCGATTGAGTCTCCGATAGTAAAAAAACCGGTTGTACTTATTGTGGATGATGTTCATCTAAATGTGCTTTTAGCCCGGATATTAGTACAGAAAATACTACCGGATGCAATTATTCTGGAGGCAGGGGATGGAAATGAAGCGGTTGATCTGGTCAAAAAACATCTTCCGGATCTTATTTTTATGGATATCCAGATGCCGGTAAAAGATGGCTACACTGCTACCCGGGAGATTCGCGAGTTCGAAAAACAGAATCACAATCATATTCCTGTTATCGCACTTACAGCCGGTACAGTGAAAGGCGAAAAGGAAAAATGTGAGGAAGCGGGCATTGATGATTATCTGACGAAGCCTGTTAATCCGAATGAGCTGGCAGATCTGTTGAGAAAATACCTGATTGTTGGCCCTGAAGAAAAAACACCGGAAGAGGCAGCACCAAAGAAGAATAAGAAGCGTCATTTTAATTCAGATATGTTAGCCGATATTTTGGGCGATAATCCGGAGGTGATTTACAAGCTGATTAGTGAGAGTGTGGATCAGTTTGAGGGGTATTTATTTGAGGTTTCTGTAGCCTTAAGGGATGGTGATGATGCCTCGTTGAGGCAGTTTATTCATAAAATGAAGGGGAATACCTTATCAATGTGTTGTAGCCAACTCCGAAAGCTGCTCCTTCAAATCAGTGATTCGCGGGAAGAACTTCATAAATCGTCATTCATCGATTTACTGGATCAGATAAAGGCCGAATTTATATTAATCAAAGAAGAACTGGATAATAATATCTGAATCGGCAGGTTGAAGGAAAGAGAGTTGGCCTGTGCCGTGTGATATTACTTCTGTTCCCGGACGAAGGCCATCAGATCAGGGAAGAAGGTGTGAAATTTCACTTCCAGTTCGGCCAGATTATTTTCCAGAAATGCGATAGTTTCATCCGGTTTAATGGCAGGAGTCTTGTAGTTGGCCATGATGGTCAGCGATTCATTAAGCCCTTCTACCGTTGCGTACCGATACAGGCGATTGGTTGATATAAAGTGCCAGATAAACCCTTTAACCCGTGATGGCAGATGGTTATAATAGCGAATGGCAGCATAAGAAAAGTTGGCGGAAAAGAGTCTTAATGATTGATTTCCTGAATAGCGGGAGAAATGGACGGCTAGCAGATGGTCAAAATACATATCGACCACTATCCCCGAATAGCGGCCAAAGTGGGGGCGGAGTAATGTTATGGTATCGCGCACAATAGGATGGGAATCGGTATAACAGTCAATCTGCCGGTGAAGTATTATGCCGCGAAGGATCTCTTCGGGATATGCATCCAGCCGGCTGCCTTTTACGAAGTCTCCGATGAAATTACCCACCTGACGCTGACGGTTATCTCCTGAAAGGAAAATATGTGCGAGATAGTTCAATGCTTATGGTTTAGAAATGAGGCACAAATGTAGTGAATTTTTTGTGTAACATCCGGTCCGTTAAAGAAAACGACTAACCGGATTTATTCATCAGGTTGTTTTGTATCTTTGTCGTACAGTTTTATCTTCAAATATCTGATTGGAAGATTGACCCTTTAAGCAGTACGTAATAACCCCGAATCTTGTAATCCATGTTCTTATCCAGGAAAGCCATATTTCTATTTCTGTTATTTCTTATTCCGTTATTGAATAATATCAGGGGACAGGAAAAAGAGCTTTGTTTCCATTATTTGTCGATGGAAAATGGTCTTCCCAGGAATACCGTTTATTCAGTCGTGGAAGATAAATATGGTTATATATGGTTAGCTACAGTTGATGGGTTGTGTAAGTTTGACGGATATAAGGTAACCCGGTATTATTCCTATAGTAACAATTCTAAAACACCGGTAAGTAACCGTCCCAAAAAACTGATTAAAGACAAGGCCGGTGATATCTGGATGTACTACGCGTTAGGGGAGATGTTCAGCAGATATAATTATCTGACGGATGATTTTGAAAATATCAAATCGGCGTCTGTTCCGGTAGAGATAAAGAGAGCGTTTGAGTTATACGATAAAAAATTTATGAATCCGGATAATGCCCGGTATATCTGTAAATTTGAAGGCGAAAAACTTTACGTGTCAGATAAAATAACTCATACTCAGGTTGTATATAGCTTAAATCTGAATAAATCCTATGGGGTTAAAGATGAGTTGATAACCAGTACCTATGTTGATTCTGAGAATATACTCTGGATTACGACTGATGCAGGCGGCGTATGTTACACCAGCCTGAATCAGATTGAATTTAAACGCAATTTAAACATCGGTTTTGCCGTTCAGAAATTCAGTGAAACAACGATCCGGGGAATCACTCAAACAGAAAATGGTGATATTTGGGTGGGGACCCGAAAAAGTGGGCTTGTCAGGATCAATGCCGGTAATAACCGTTTTACTTATTATGTCCATTCTGAGAATAATCCGAACAGTTTATCGAACAACCACATTCGAAAACTGTACTGTAACAGGTTTGGAGAACTTTGGATCGGAACAAAAGAGGGAGTCAACCTTTTTATTCCTGCCAGAAACCAGTTTAAGCGTTATTCTACCCCGGGTAAGTCTGTTAATAACTGGGTTTATGCCATTGAGGAAGATAATCAGGGTGATCTTTGGATGGGAACCTGGCAATCGGGGCTTGCAAGATATGATCGAAATCAGGATAGATTCATACCATATAATTCGAAAGACAGATTTTATACCTGGAATATCAGAGCTTTATGTCCGGATAACAAACGTAATTTATGGATCGGAACAGAGGGGGATGGGTTGACCTATTTTTACAGGACTGTAAACGGAGGTAAGGAAAAATATGGATTTTTCAATTACAGGCATAATCCATCCAATGAAAATTCTCTTTCGGATGACAGGGTGTATAGTCTCTGTAAAGACCAATCCGGTGGATTATGGATTGGGACCGGCAGGGGATTAGACCGGTTTGATTTAAAGACCAGGGAATTTACGCATTTCCCGGAAAAAAGATTTATTGCTAACGGGGCTATTCTGGGAATACTGAATGATGGAATTGGTAATTTATGGGTAAGCCACCAATATGGACTGACCAGATTAAATCTTAAAACCTGCACTACAAGCGATTATACGACCCAAGACGATCTTTTCAATAATGAATTTTCGGAAGATGCCTATTACAGAAACTCCAGGACAGGAGAGTGCTTCTTTGGGGGAAATCTCGGATTTATCTCTTTTAATCCGGCAACGAATGATGAGAATCCATTTCCGCCCAGGGTTATTCTGACCGATCTGAAGGTATCGGGAAAATCTGTTCACCTGAATCGAAAGACAGGGAACCATGTCATCCTGACTACCCCTTTTTACCTGTCTAAACGGATTGAGTTGAACTGGGATGAACGAAATATCGATATAGAATTTGCAGCCCTGCATTTTGCTAATCCTTCCAATAATATTTATTCTTACAGATTATTGGGTTTTGAACGGGAATGGAAGAATACCGACGCATCCAATCGCAGAGCATCTTACACAAACCTTCCGGCCGGTAACTATCGGTTTGAGGTGAAAGCGGCCAGTTCATCCGGTGTATGGTTGAAATCTCCGACTATCCTTGAGATTATCATTTTACCACCGTGGTGGAAAACATGGTGGGCTTACCTGTTTTATGTTATAGGTGCAGGGGGATTGGTAATGTTGGCCTTCAATATTGTTTTTACCCGTCAGAAATTAAACCACGAGCTTCAGATTGAACGCCTGAATGCGGAACGGATTAAAGAACTGGATGACCTACGCTCTAAGTTTTATACGAATGTATCACACGAACTTCGTACACCCCTGACACTGATTATTGACCCGGTAAAAACCTTACTCGAAGAAAAGAGTCATGATCCGCAGAAATTAAACCGTTTCCTGCATCTGATTTATGATAACTCGAAACGACTGTTGACTCTGGTTAACCAGTTGCTTGACATGAAGAAAGCGGAAACCGGAGAGATGCAACTTCATCTTTCCCGGATCGATGTGGTAAACAAGGTGCGTAGTCTTGTGGCTATGTTTGAGTTACAGGCGGCTGAGCGCTATATAAATCTAATATTCACAACAGACTCAGATTCATTGATGACAGGGATGGATGTTGATAAGTTTGAGAAGATGGTTATCAACCTGCTTTCCAATGCCTTTAAATTTACACCCGATGGTGGAATTATTCGTGTGAATTGCTCTTGCCCGCATAACCGGTTCTTGATTGCTGTTGAAGACAACGGTGTAGGTATCCCGACAGACAAGTTAGGGCGCATATTTGATCCGTTTTATCAGGTGGAAGGCTCTGATAGTAGTATCGGTACAGGGATTGGATTGACATTGGTCAGGGAATTTGCTGAAGTGCTCAATGGTTCCGTATCAGTACAGAGTAAGGTAGGAGAAGGTTCTTCGTTTCAGCTTGCATTTCCGATAGTGGAGTTGGAACCGGGTGTTGACTCAACTTCAGAAACTGAAATAGAGGTTACCTCTGATACTGCTTTTGTGCAGGAGAATGAAACACCTGATGCGAACACAGAACCAGAACAGCCTTTAGTCCTGATCGTGGAAGACAATGCTGAACTGAGGGGATATCTCAGAAGCATACTCAGGGAATATTTCAGAGTAGAAGTGGCGGCTAATGGTAAAGAAGGAGAATCAACGGCACAAGAGATAATGCCTGATTTGGTGCTCAGTGATTTGATGATGCCCGTAATGAATGGCCTGGAGCTGTGTGAAAAGCTCAAAACCGATATAAAGACCAGTCATATCCCGGTGGTATTGCTCACTGCACGCCAGGCGGAAGAGGCACAGATTTCCGGATTCGAAACCGGGGCTGATGATTATATCACCAAACCGTTCAATTCGGCTATCCTGATAGCCCGTCTAAGAAACCTGATTGAATCAAGACAAAAACTGCGCCAACTGTTTAATCAGGAATCCGGATACAATGCCCGGGTTGTTGCGGTCAATACAATCGACCAACAATTCCTCGACAGGCTGATTGAACTGATACATGAAAATATGAGTCGGTTAGATTTTGACATGGAGGAGTTGGCTTCCATGGTAAATATGAGCCGGGTGCAACTTAACCGGAAAATAAAATCGATGACGGATAGGACTGCTCAGGAATTTGTACTGACCATCCGCCTGAATAAAGCTGCGGAACTACTGCTTTCCGGTAAATATAATATAACCGAAGTTTCGGAACTTACCGGTTATAGAGAACTACCTGCCTTTACCCGTAGCTTTAAACGGCAATACGGTGTATCTCCAAAAGACTATGTGAGTAAAAATAGCCGATAATCACAAGTCTATTCTTCTTTTCTCTTCGTTGGTATAAGCCAAAGACTTGAATAATATCAACCGGTTAAAAATAAATAGTGGTTGTTAACTGGTTGGTTAATAGTTTTGTGTGTCGTGTTGTGAAGCGTGTGGGTATAATGCTACAGGTCAGTCCTGTCACAAAATGGTAAGTTTTTGTAACATCCGGTTAAGTGCGAAGATAGCTATGGAGACTACTTTTGGAGGCTAAATTCATAAACAGCAGCTTGCAGATAAAAACTACTTAATCAATCTCATGAATAGAAAACATTTAAGTTTATTGTTCTTGTCAGCCTTACTGACATATTTCCCTTTATCAGGACAGATAAAAGTTGAAAAATGGAAAGTATTTGAGGTAATTATTAAAGGTCCGTCAACCGGTAATCCATTTACAGACGTTCAACTTTCCGCAGATTTCACACAAGGAGATCAAAAAGTTACCGTAGATGGATTTTATGATGGAAGAGGTATTTACAGGATTCGGTTTATGCCCGGTAGTGAAGGAGCATGGAATTACATTACGTCAAGTAATATCAAATCCCTGAGCAACAAAAAAGGGCGATTGATTTGCACATCGGCTATGCCCGGTAATCATGGTCAGGTGGTTGTGAAAGATTCCCTGTATTTTGCTTATGCCGACGGAACGCCCCATCATTCGTTTGGCACCACCAGTTATGCGTGGGTACTTCAGGGTGACAGTCTGGCAAATATCACTCTGAGAACATTGGCAAAGGGATATTTCAATAAGCTGAGAATGTGTATTTTCCCCAAGTCATATAACTACAATACCAATGAGCCTCAGTTATATCCTTTCGAAGGCAAACCACTTACCGAATGGGATTTTACGCGATTTAATCCGGCTTATTTCCAAAATATAGAAAAGCGAATCAGGCAACTCGATTCATTAGGCATTGAGGCGGATTTGATTGTTTTTCATCCGTATGACCGTTGGGGATTCTCTAAAATGGGAACCGACAATGATAACCGCTACGTAAAATATATCATTGCCCGCTTTGCCGCTTTCAAAAATGTGTGGTGGAGTATGGCAAACGAATATGACCTGATAAAACCCGGGAAAAACTGGGAGGAGATCATACGGCTTTTCGCGGATAAGGATCCGTACCAACATCTTCGAAGCATCCACCATTGTGTAAAAATGTACGATCATCGAAATCCATTGCTGACACACGTCAGTACGCAAAGTGATAGAACGTATGAGGCGAGAGAACTAAGAATAAAATATCGTAAACCGGTCATTTACGATGAATGCAAATACGAAGGCAATATTTTCCTATCGTGGGGGTGCCTTACTCCGCAGGCAATGGTGGATAAGTTTTGGCAGGGCGTTGTCAATGGTGCTTATGTAGGACATAGCGAATGTTACACAAATGAACAACCATTCGGGTATGCTAAAGAGTCGAAATCGGTTTTGTGGTGGTCGCATGGTGGTGAGCTGAAAGGTCAAAGCCCGGAGCGGATTAAATTTCTACAGACAATTATTCAACAAGCTCCCGCTGAATTAAGTCCCGCTAAGATATGGAACGAAGGTGGAGTGGATTATGGCTGCGTAAAATCAAAAGAAGATTATTACCTGGTTTATTTCCCAATTACGTGTCAACTCAGAGGGGCTGAACTTAAATTACCTGCCCAAAATAAATACACAATTGAGATTATCGACACATGGAATATGACTATTCAGAAATTACCAACTCTCTATTCCGGTAAATGTTTGATAGAATTACCTGCCAATAAAGTGGTGGCACTTCGTATTGTTAAGGTATGAAAATTGTAATCCGGGAAATATTCGATTAACAGCCCGGAAGTAATGATATTCTGGTAATAGATCAAAGCGATACAGCATATAAATTAATACATCTGCAATAAGCCGAAGATAATTGTCTGAAACTATAATAATGGGTGATAATCAAAATGAAAACGGAGCTTCAAACGATAGAGGAAATTGAGATATGCGGGGACTACAAAAATCCTTCGATTTTAATTCTGGATAATAATCCCAAAATATTGAGTGCACTGGATCGCGTTTCAAGATCTGATTTAAGAGTTAAGGTTATTGCCCGTATATCCGAGGCATTAAATGTGATTTCTAAGGAGCAGGTTGAGGTTCTGATAATTTGTACAACCAATCCCGGTTTGGAAATACTTACTCTTTGCCGGGCTGTCAATGATAACAACATCTCAAAATCAGTCGGTGTAATTGTGATTACAGACTCATTGTCGATCAATACTCAAATAAAGCTGTATGATTCCGGAGTTGATATTTTGCTTTCTTCTCCGGTTGAATATAAGTTGTTACAGGCTGTCATAAAGAACCTGGTGAGAAAAAGAAGGGAGAAAAACAATATATCTAATCATGGACTTTTCAATAACCCGTTGAATAATTACAAAACGTCAGAATACGACTGGATAACCCGAATGACCGGTGTTATAGAATCAAATATCAACGATTCGTCATTTGGATACGATCAGTTTGCAGTTGCCATGAATGCATCAAAATCCACGCTATATCGTAAGGTAAAGAAACTGACCGCTATTTCCCCGGTAGAGTTTCTCCGAAATACACGGTTGACGTTTGCCTCCCGTCTTCTTTTGAGTACGACAGATGATATAGGTTACATTGCTTATCAGGTGGGATTTAATGATACGAAACATTTTGCGAATGCGTTCAAAAGTTATTTTGGCGTTTCGCCCAATAATTATCGCCACAACAATAAGATAAACAGACTCTTACAATAACTAAAACTATGAATATAAGATTTGGAATTCTGATTTTAATTGCTCTTTTTGCAAGTAATATTTGTGCAAAAAGTAAAGCGAATTCAGTCACAGAAAAAGGATATGGCTGCATATCTTATGGTTTACTTTAAAGACAATACACACAGTCTTTACTTCGCAATGAGTAAAGATGGCTACAGCTTTACCGATGTGAATAATGGTAACCCGGTCGTATCAGGCGATACAATATCTGAACAAAGGGGAATTCGTGACCCCTACATTATGCGTGGACCGGACGGTATGTTCTATATGGCCCTCACCGATTTACATTTGTATGCGCAAAAGTTGGGGTATCGCGAGGGTGAGTGGGAACGGGACGGCAAAGAATTCGGCTGGGGGAATAACCGTAGCCTGGTGTTGATGAAATCGCCCGATTTAATTCACTGGTCGCATCAGGTATTGAGAGTTGATAAAGCTTTTCCTGAATTATCCAACATTGGTTGTGCATGGGCTCCCGAGATGATTTACGATGACGCTAACGGTAAAATTATGATGTATTTTACAATGCGTTTTGGCAACGGAAAAGCAAAGGTATTTTATACATATATGGACAAGGATTTCACTAAAATGGAAACCATGCCAAAGTCTATTTTTGAATATCCTGATGGTAAGGAGTATATAGATGCCGATATCACTAAAGTAGGAAATAAATACCACATGTTTATAGCTTCTCACAACGGAGGAGCACATGTGGAACAAGCTATTTCAGACTCAATTAATACCGGATATCAGCTTATTCCCCAGCGCTGCGATGGAGAAAAAGTAGGATGTGAGGCTCCAACCGTATTTAAACGGATAGGAGAAGAGAAATGGATTCTTGTATACGATGTGTATCGCATTAATCCGCACAATTTCGGCTTCAGCGAAACTTCGGATTTTTCTCGATTTAATTATTTGAATCATTTCAATGAAGGGGTTATGAAAGCCACTAACTTTTCTGTTCCAAAGCATCCTGCAGTAATTCAGATTACCAGAAAAGAAGCAAAAAAATTAGCAGGAAGATGGAACTTAACAATGACGTTTTAGGTTATATTCGAATAGTATCCCAGCCATAATACAGTAATAGATTTTGTACATTAACCCAATCGAAGAACACATGAAATACAAATACATTTTCTTTCTGAGCATTTTATTGCTTGTCTCCAAATCAAACTCATTTAGTCAGGACTACTATTTCCTTTGTGCCTATATGGACGGAAAGGCTCAGGACCTTCGCTATTGCGTCAGTAAGGATGGGTATAAGTTTACTCAGGTAAATAACGGGAATGCGTTGCTTAAATCCACCTTGGGGGGTAAAATTCTTCGGGACCCTTTTATCCTTCAGGATAAAAAAGGAAAATATCATCTGATTGCGACTAATGCCTGGAATGGTCGGGATTTTGCAATATGGGATTCAAAGGATCTGATTCATTGGAAGAATGAGCGTTTAATTACAGCTTCTCCGGTGGATGCCGATAAAACCTGGGCTCCCGAAGCCATTTACAATGAAAAAGAGGATAATTGGCTGTTTTACTGGACTTCCTCTTTAGGGGATGATCCGTCGGAATGGGCAATATACTATGCGACCACAAAAGACTTTAAACATTTTTCGGAAGCCGCGATCCTGATGAAGTCCGATGAAATAATATTAGATGCAAACATTGTAAAAGAGAAGGGAAGATACTACCTGTTTTACCGCTACAAAGATAGTGTCTGGCGTATGGAGTCGGAACAATTGACGGGAGGGGGATATAAGAATCCACAGAAAATTATCGAAGCAAACGGTGAAGGCCCTTATGTATATCAGGTGAAGCCGGGTAAATGGAATATGGTTTGGGATTACTACAAAAATAACGGGTACTTCGGATTGGCAGAATCGGATAACCTGACAGACTGGAACTGTTTAACCTCAAAATCATTTCCGTACAACAATGAGAAAGCTTCGTTCCCCAAAGGGGTAAGACATGGGTGTGTCATCCCAATTTCTAATGAGCAAATGAAGAATATATTAAATTCACGTTTTTGAAATTGAGTTTACGATTTGCCTATGAAGTTTTATTTAGTATGCTTTCTTAGCGTGTTAAAATATGTTTTATTTAAATGATCTGCAATAAGAACTTTAGTTGGTAATTGATGGTTTACTTACCACTGCCGGATTGAGCTCAGTAGAGTTTCAATCCGGATTTTTTTATTCTAACTGAAGCCGATTAGTTAGAGATAAAAGTCATTCTGTCGATAACAGAAAACAATTTGATGAATTTATTCATTGTGTTGTTTTATATCTTTGTTGATTGATTAGCTACAAATTTCCGTTTTGTAGTTTGATCCGATAAAAGTGCGTACTAACCTTGAGTCTTATAATCCATGTTTTTAACCCAAAGAGCCATTTATCTCTTTCTGTTGATTATTACTTTGTTCCTGAATACAATCCGGGGAGAGGAAAAAGAACTTCGTTTCCATTATATAACGCCTGAAAATGGACCGACAAGAAATTTTGCCTATTCTATAGCAGAAGATAAGTTTGGATTTATGTGGTTTGCCAGTGTTGATGGTTTATATCGGTTTGATGGTTATAAAATGAAACAATATAGCGCTGTCCCTTCAGATCCCAGAGCGTTGATAAATAATCGGCCGAGGAAACTGGTCAAGGATAATCAGGGAAATATCTGGATTGTTTTTTCCTCAGCAGATCCTGTCTGTCGGTATAATTATGAGACAGATGATTTTACCCGGTTTTATCTACCACATTTACCCAAACCTATCCAGCAATTAATAAGAAGCGAAAAGGATAGCAAGATCGAAAATGATCTATATCGATGGGAGCTTCAAACAAATAAACTGGTTCAAACCAATAAAAAGACGAATGCACAGATAACCTATTCCTTTAATCCTAATAAGAATTATGGACTAAAAGATGAATTGATTTCTAAACTATATCTTGACTCCCGGAATACGTTGTGGGTTGCAACAGATGCCGGAGGAATTTGTTTTGCTGACGTTAATCAACCTGACTTCAGGTTATATTCATTTACAGTAAAAGCCTCGATAAATATTAAAGAATCAACCATTCGGGCAATTTATCAATCCCTTAATGGTGATTTATGGGTTGGAACCCGCCATAGCGGAGTGATCAGACTCGATAGAAAAAGCAACTCAAAGAATCAATTTAAACACTCGGAAGATGATTTGACCAGCATCACGAATGAAAGAATACGGAAAATTTACAAGGATAAATATGGACAACTCTGGATTGGGACTAAAAATGGGATAGATCGATTTGATCATAAACAGAATCGTTTTCATCATTACCCATCATTGGTTAATGCCAATATTGATAATACGATATTTGGCATCGAAGAAGATGGCCGGTCTGATTTATGGATTGGGATCTGGGAAGCGGGGCTATTTCGATATGACCGATTGAAAGATCAGTTTTTTCCCTATAACAACAAATCGGATAAGGATTATACCTGGAATATACGAACGTTGTTAAGAGAAGGGGCGCAAAATTTATGGATTGGAACAGAGGGGTGTGGCTTATCGCTTTTAAAAAGAGGTCTATATAATGGTAGAGAAAGGTATTCCTTTGAACGGTTTGTTCATAATCCGGGTGATGAAAACTCATTGTCTGATGACCGGATATATTGTCTTTGTAAAGACAGGAATGGATTCTTGTGGATTGGAACAGGCAGAGGATTAAATCGTTTAGATCCAAGAACCGGGAAATTTATCCATTTCCCGGAAAAAAAGTATATCTCAAACAATATGATTTTTGGTATGGTTTGTGATGAATACAACAATCTGTGGATTAGTCATCAAGCTGGTTTGACCCGACTGAAATGCTCTACGTTTAAGACAAATAATTATTCCACTAATCCGGATCTTTATGATATCGAGTTCTCGGCAGATGCATATTATCGAAATCCCCAAACAGGTGAATGTTTTTTTGGCGGAAATCTGGGGATCTTATCTTTTCATCCTGCGTCTATACAAGAGAATCCTTATCCACCACGGGTTTATGTGACCGGGTTGAGGATTTCTGGAAAAACTATCACACCTATTCGCCCGTTTAATGGGCGTATTATCCTGAAACGACCGGTTTATCTGACAAACACGATTTCTCTGCATTGGGACGAACGTAATATTGAATTAGATTTCACAGCCCTGCATTTCACAAATCCATGTAATAATACATTTGCCTATCGGTTAACCGGATTTGATAAAGAATGGAAAATCACGGATGCTTCTCACAGGGCAGCTTTATATACTAACCTACCATCAGGGAAATATTTTTTCGAAGTAAAGGCCGCCAATTCAGATGGTATCTGGACCAAAAAAACAACATTACTGAAGATTGAGATTTTTCCTCCCTGGTGGCGTACCTGGTGGGCATATTTGTTTTATAGTTTGCTGTTCGCTGTAGTAATTTATTTGATATTCAGGATTATCATAGCCAGGGAGAAGCTGAAGCATCAGATTCAGTTTGAGCGTTTTAAAGCCGATAAGGCAAGCGAACTGGAGAGGGTGAAATCGACATTCTTTACCAATATATCCCACGAACTACGTACACCGTTGACATTGATTGTTGATCCGGTGAAGCATTTACTCGAAGGACCGGAACTGGATAAACCAACCAGGCATTATTTTCTCCAACTTATATCAGAAAACGCTAAACGGCTACAATCGTTGGTTAATCAATTGTTGGATCTGAAAAAAATAGAATCGGGTGAAATGAAGCTTCATATATCTTTGATTGATATTGTCGCTAAAGTAAAAAGCCTGGTGGGAATGTTTGAGTTACAAGCCAGAGAGCATCTCATACATTTTGAATTTAGTTCCGATAATGATAGTTTGCAGGTGGCAGTGGATGTAGATAAATTGGATAAAATAATTATCAATTTGCTGTCAAATGCATTTAAGTTTACGCCTGATGGCGGTGAAATTTCAGCAAAGATTATTCACGATAAAATCAAAAATGAATTTGAGTTGACAATTCAGGACTCAGGTGTGGGTATCTCTCAGGAGGAAATCGGGAAAATCTTTGAGCCTTTCTATCAGGTGGAAGAGAATGAGAAAAGAAATGGAACAGGTATTGGTCTAGCATTGGTAAAAGAACTTGTGGTTTTACTCGGAGCTTCTATATTTGTAGAAAGCACCATTGGCAAGGGAACAATTTTCCAACTGGTCTTTCCTGTAGGAGAAAAACAGGGAGTACATATTGAATCATCAGAGTCTGATCAACTCATAGATACCGGTAATCAGATTGTCGGTCCTGTTTGTATGAGTAATCAGGAAGACGAAGAGAGTGTGTCTGATTCTCCCTTAATTCTGGTGGTTGAGGACAATAAAGAAGTCCGGGAATATTTGTATATAGTCTTGAAGGATCATTTTAAAGTACTTGTTGCGGTAAACGGACAGGAGGGTTTCGATATGGCTGTAGAGCTTGTCCCTGACTTGGTTGTCAGTGACGTTATGATGCCGGTAATGGGAGGGATAGAGCTTTGTGAACGATTAAAAACAGATCAGCGCACCAGTCATATTCCTGTCATATTGCTAACGGCTCGTCAATCCGAAGAATTAAAAGTAACCAGTTATGAAACAGGGGCTGACGATTATATCACAAAGCCATTTAATTCAGCAACATTGTCTGCCCGCATATACAATCTGATAGAGTCGCGCCATAAACTACGATTGCTATTTGATAAAAGTACAGGATACAACACCAAAATAATTGCAGTAAACCAGTTGGATAAGTCGTTTCTGGATACGCTTGTCTGTCAGATCCATGAAAATCTAACAAGTGCAACCTTTGATATAGATGAACTTGCTTTCCAAATGAATATGAACCGAATGCAACTAAGCCGTAAAATTAAATCTTTGACAAATAAAACTGCGAGGAATTTTGTCTTGACAGTTCGGTTAAGTAAAGCTGCAGAACTTTTACTTTCGGGTCTCTATTCGATAACGGAGGTTTCTGAAATGGTCGGATATAATGAAGCGGGTAACTTTACCCGAAGCTTCACCCGGGAGTTTGGAGAATCGCCTCAGAAGTATATTATTAGTCATCGAAACTAAACCAGATATTTTAACGGGAGCACAATGTGTTCCCGTTTTTTTTTGACTTTCATCAAATCGCCATTTACAAGCTTCCCATTTTGTATAAGATTTTGTTACTACCTGGGGTTAATTTGCAAGTGGCATTAATACAGCGTATTAGTGTGTAATGTAGGTTGGAGGTCTCGTAAAAATGATAGATTTTTATCGAGAAATGATAAGTACTAACGATAGTCAGACAATAACTTTGCCTTCGTATTATAGATAAATGAATAGGGTCTTGTGTGACCTTTTTAAAATAAGCGTTAACCGATTTTAAATACACAATTACCAGTATTACAGTCAGACTGTTTCGTTAACCCCGGTTTGCTGTGTTTAGAGTGACAATGTATGTTTTAGGGAACATTGATGTAACAAATTCCTTGATCTACGTTGTGTAAGTTTGATTTATAGCTAATTAATGAGAAATAAGATCTTAGGAAACTGCCGATCCGATGGTCTTTTGTTTTTGAGTGATAACTAAAATCTAAAGAGTGGCAAATTATACACGTCGGAATAAAAGCTGTTAATCTTATGCTGCCAGTATGGTAGCGCGTAATTATCAATCATGAAAACGAATATTTATGAAAAACAAAATCCCCAAATTAAAAAAAGTCTCCGAGCTATTTTTATCCAAGACGGTCTTCTTATTGATTTTATTCATGACCGCACAGTTTACTTTCGCACAGAATATCACTGTAAAAGGAACCGTAAAAGATGATCAGGGAAATCCTCTGCCCGGTGTTACTGTAGCAGTTCAAGGAACCAAGACAGGAACTCTCACGGATGCTAATGGCCATTACAGTTTGAATGCACCATCAGCACAATCAGTTCTAAATTTTTCATTTGTTGGAATGGAGTCGCAGAAAGTGACGGTAGGAAAACAACAGGTGATAAATATTAAGTTATCCGATTCTTCAGTATCCCTGGGCGAAGTAGTTGCAATTGGTTATGGTGTTGCTAAAAAACGGGACGTTACCGGGGCTATGATCAGCGTTGGTGAGAAAGAATTAAAATCACGACCTGTTGCTAATGCCGTAGAAGCGTTGCAAGGAAAGGCTGCCGGAGTGGATATTACATCGAATGAGCGTCCGGGGGAGATCGGAGCCATTAATATCCGAGGCGTACGCTCGCTCACAGCAAGTAACTCTCCGCTTTACGTTGTAGATGGTATTCCTATTATGTCTTCTTCCGGTATTGAAACCCTCAATCCGGCAGATATAGAATCAATCGAGGTTCTGAAAGATGCCTCGGCAACGGCTATCTATGGATCCAGAGGTGCCAATGGGGTAATACTGGTAACTACCAAATCGGCCAAACAAGGAAAACTGACCCTGAATTATAGTGGTTCGTTTACCTCTGAAAATATTGTTGAGAAGACAAAAATGATGGATGCCAATGAGTATATAACCTGGAGACGCTGGGGCTATTACTATCTCAATCCACAGAAATATCCAAGAGGCGACCAACCTACTATGGCCAATGACCTGACTATTTTTCTTGGCACTAATGATAAATATGCCTGGAATAATATTATGAAAGGGTGGTCTACTGGAACATGGGATGGCTCGAAAGTTGAGACAACAGACTGGACCGGGATGGTTACACAGACCGGTATTACGACAGAACATAACCTCAGTGTAAGTGGAGGGACGGATAAAATTAAAGCGTACGGTTCATTCGGTTATCTGAATAACCGGGGAACCATGATCGGTCAGGAATATTCAAGATATTCGAGTAAAGTGAGTGTCGATATAAATCCTGTGAAATGGTTTCAGATGGGTGCCAACATCAATACAACTTATAGTGTTCAGGAATACGGTCAGTCTCAGACAGGGGGGACATCTTCAGGCCCATCGAGTATTTATTTTGCCGCAAGATCAAATCTTCCTTATGCGGTACCTTACGATGACCAGGGAAACCGTATAATCTATCCGGGAGGAGATGATGCCATTAAAACGGCAGTAAATGAATGGGATTATTCTCAGGATGAGAGGACTATGCTTCGTGCAATAGGTAGCTTCTATACTCAGTTTAATATTTTGCCCGGATTGAAGTACCGGGTCAACTTCGGACCGGATTTCCGCTACTACAAAGACGGTGTGTATATCGATGCCCAATCTGTCATCAGAACCGGTTCTCCAAGTTATGCCTCACTGAGAAATACGAATGACTTTTCATGGACGTTGGACAATTTGTTGTATTACGATAAGAAGATCAAAAAACATACCTTTGGAGCAACATTATTGCAGTCTGCATCCAAATGGGATAATACCAATTCTTATATTCAGGCAATTGGTATTCCTATGGCCAGCCAGAAATGGAATGCACTCACTACCACAAATATCCCTTCAGCGAACCTGAAAGACTGGTCTACCGGGATTACCGAACGTCAATTGCTTTCTTATATGGCGAGAGGAAATTACTCTTATAATGACCGATATTTATTGACTGTATCCGGCCGTTGGGATGGCGCTTCACAGCTGGCTCAGGGTCATCAGTGGTCATTCTTTCCATCAGCTGCTTTGGGATGGCGTATGGAGGAGGAATCCTGGATGAAGCCACTGAGCTGGATCAATCAGATGAAAGTCCGTTTGGGGGTAGGTACAACCGGCAACTCCGCAATTGATCCCTATTCAACCAAGGGGCCGTTAGTTGGGCTTTATTATCCGTATGGAGGTACTTCTTTGTCAGGATATGTACCTTATGAATCTCTGATTTCAGGAGGAAATGTCGCAATGGCAAATCAAAACCTGGGTTGGGAAAGAACCACTCAATACAATCTGGGTGTGGATTTCTCACTCCTGAATGGCCGGATTTCCGGTGTAGTCGATTTGTATAAATCCCATACATCCGACTTGTTGATGAATATGTCGATTCCGTCAGTTGCGGGATATACCTCTACTTATGCCAATGTGGGTGAAACCAGGAATAAAGGATTTGATATAACATTGAATACGGTTAATCTTAAAAGTAAAAACTTTACCTGGGAGTCAAGTATAAATGCGGCTTATCAAAAAGATGAAATCGTATCGCTGTCAAATGGAAAATCTGATGATATATCGAACTTATGGTTTATCGGACAGTCTTTGGGTATCATCTATGGTTATAAATCAAACGGAATCTGGAAAGCGGAGGAGGCTGCGGAAATGGCAAAATTCAATGCAAACGGTAGTTCGTTTCAGGTTGGAATGGCGCATCCTGCCGATTTGAACGGAGACCATAAAATTGATCCAAATAATGACAGAACAATTGTTGGTCATACCCGTCCCCGCTGGACTGTCGGTTTTACCAATACATTTACATATAAAAACTTTGAATTGTCCTGCTTTATTTACGGTCGTTTAGGCTACACCTATAATACCGGTGGTGAGTGGCAGGGGGGCCGTTATGTACAGCGCAGCATCAGCTACTATAACGAGAATAACATCAATTCGGATTATCAGAAGCCAATATACAACGTAGCAGGCGGTGATCCTTATTATACTATTCTGGGATATAAAGACGGTTCATTTATTAAAATCAGAAATATTAGTCTGGGATACAATCTGCCGAAATCGATCCTGAATAAGATGAATATCCAGAACGTAAAAATATATGCGCAAATTAAAAATCCGGGCATAATATACTCAGGGGTAAGCTGGTTAGATCTTGATACCGGTTCGTCGACATACAACCGTGGCCTTGTTTTCGGACTCAATGTTGGATTTTAACCCCAGATTGTATTAATAACAACTAATAGAAGACTATCATGAAATTCATCAAAATATTTATGGGTGTAGTAGCCGTTACTGCCCTGACGATCTTACCTTCTTGTTCAAATTTTCTGGACGAAGATTTGTCAACCAAGAGAAACAGCGATTATTACGATACAGAGGCAGGGCTTGATGCACTTTCTGTCGGGATGTATTACAACCTGAGATTCCACTTTTCGTATGAATGGGCTTACGCTACCACGAACTATGGTACAGACGAATTCCGGGTGGGAGGTGATGCTTCCAATCAAATGTGGGATTCTTACGACAGCAACCTCTCTCCGTTGGTGACAGCTGTCAATGTGAATACCGTGTTGGCAAATACCTTGTTTGACAATATGTACATCGGGATCAATACCGCCAATACGCTTTTGCAGAAATCGGCAACCGTACTTGCTGACGGGACCAGGAAAAATACCTACATGGGTGAAGCCTATTTCATGAGAGCTTACAACTACCTTAAGCTGGTTCGTCAGTATGGCGGTGTTCCCCTGAAACTCGAACCCAGTACCTCTGCATCCCGGGAATTTACCCGCGCATCAGCAGAAGATGTCATGAAGCAGGTCATTTCCGATCTTACCAATGCTTATACACTGCTACCTTCTACCGCTTTGTATACCGGAAAGATTACCAAAGATGCGGCAGCACACTTCCTGTCAAAAGCTTATTTATTCCGTGCGAGTGAAATAAACGATAGCTGGAACAGTCAGACCAAATCAGCTGACCTTACCAATTCACTTAAATATGCTGATGAGGTAATTTCACATCACCAGTTGGCTCCTAATTTTGCTGATTTGTGGAAATATACGGCTGTAAATGGCGCAAATGAGAAACTGGACGAAATTATTCTGGCAGCCCAGTTCTCTAATGATGTTTCGTCACAGGGTACTTATGGAAATAACTGTCATCTCTATTTTCTGTCGCAATATCTGAACCTACCGCAAATGAAGCGGGATATTGCCGGTGGTAGAGAGTATCAGCGACTCAGAACAAACTACTATGCTTACAATGTGTATGACCGTGTCAATGATTCCCGTTTCTGGAAAAGTTTCAAAACCAAGTATGCGGTAAATAACCCGGCCTCCGGTTCCGGTTATGCCATTGGTGACTTGGGGGTAGAGTATATTATCAACAATGCTAATGATGCCCGTTTTTCTGATGCCAATAGCCTGAAGTCCGTGGTTGATTCTAAGACCGGTAAGGTCGTACCCAATGTTTTTGCTACGTATGCAGGAGGTAGCGAATACCTGAACAGCGACAATTACCAGAACCGTTTTGCTCCTCTGTGCAAATTTATTGATGGTTCGCGCGATGCAGTTTCCAATACGAATGGTTATCGCGACGGTATTTTGGCCCGTTTGGCAGATACCTATCTGACAGCGGCTGAAGTTTGCATCAGACAGGGAGAATACGGCAAAGCGCTAACCTATATCAATACTGTAAGAGCCCGTGCAACCTACAAGGATGGCGAAAGTAGAAAAGTATACTCGGATGGGGGTGCGGCCTATAATGCAACGTCCAATCCTACAGGATATGCTTCCATGGGTACCACTAACTCGTATTACACGGAAAATTCATATTATGAATCAAATAATATCCCCGAAACCACTGTGGCTACCAACCTGAATGTTTCAGGTTTTGACAACTTGCCGGCAGTAGATGAGGGTATTATTAAGACTCTTGGATATACAAGCCAATACGACCGGGCTATGTGCTTCCTGCTCAATGAGCGTTCCCGTGAATTGATGGGAGAATTTTATCGTTGGGAGGATCTTTCCCGTACCAAGACTCTCGTATCCCGTGTGAAAGCGTTTAACCTAAAAGCGGCACCTAATATTAAGGAAAAACATAACCTGAGACCTATTCCGCAGTCTTTCCTTGATGCTATCCAGGTTAACGGCAAAGCTTTGACTGCCGAAGAAAAAGCCGCAATGCAAAATCCCGGATGGTAACGATTGTTTGAGCACTGTTTAAATATTGAAAGGAGGGTGTCATTACAGATACCCTCCTCCTGGTTATGAGTTTATCATAAAAGTGGTAGAATCTTAATTGTATGTGTGATGGTTTTCAATGATGTGGCTATGCTTTTTAAATTCCGGTTGTCTAAGAAGATAAGATAAAGAAATCTGAAGTGAAAAAGGCCTGTAGCATATAAATAAAATGATTAAAGTGATAATTAATAGCAACTTGTAATGAGGAATTCCATTAGTCTTATTTTGTTTATGATAGTGCTGCTCGGTAATGCGCAGCAACCTGATTTTAATGAAAAAATTAACGATTCAAATACTCCATTGCATTTGATGAAGCCTGCCTATAAGGTTGTTTATGGAGTCGTAAAGCCAGATGAAGTGAAAGCTATACTGGATAAAGTCTTATATTTTACCACAAATTCAACTCCTTATGGTGTAATTGACAATGTAACAAAAGTTGAAATAAAAGATCCGTCTAAGATCGATCAGAACTCAGTATTGAAACAAGGTTTGTTCCGTTTGGCCAGTTACGAATGGGGTGTAACATATACGGGGATGTTGTTGATTGCTGAAACAACAAATGATAAACGATATTTGGAATATGTAGCAGATAGATTTTCCTTTTTATCAAATGTAGCACCTTATTTTAAGAAACTAACACAAGGCGGATTTCGTGATTCCCAAATGCGGCAAGTTCTTTATCCGGGAGCATTGGATGATGCCGGTGCTGTTTGCTCAGCAATGATAAAAGCTAATTTAGCTGGGATTCAGGTAAAAGACCGCACCTTGATTGATAATTATATGGATTTTATTCTGCATAAAGAATATCGATTGAGTGATGGGATTTTTGGGCGAATGCGACCTCAGAAAAATACGGTGTGGCTGGATGATATGTATATGGCTATTCCTGCAATTGTAAATATGGGCAAGCTTACCGGTGATGCGAAATACTATGATGAAGCGGTGAAACAAATCCTTCTTTTCAAGCAACGCATGTGGGTGCCGGAAAAAAAACTGTTCCGACATGGTTGGGTAGAGGGTATGTCAGAGCATCCGGCATTTCACTGGGGTAGAGCTAATGGTTGGGCTATCTTGACAATGTCAGAGGTTTTGGATGCATTGCCTACCGATTATCCGGGAAGGGACAAGATATTGGAACTGTTTCGGGAACACGTGCGTGGTCTTGCAGCTTTGCAATCGGGTGAGGGATTCTGGCATCAGCTGCTGGATCGTAACGATTCTTATCAGGAGACTTCTGCAACGGCAATATATACCTATTGTATAGCCCACGGAATTAATAAAGGTTGGATTGATTCATTGGCATACGGTCCGGTTGCAATGTTGGGATGGCATGCTGTATCCTCTCAGGTTAATGATAAAGGAGAAGTAAATGGAACATGTGTGGGAACCGGTATGGGATTTGATGCTGCCTATTATTATTACCGACCGGTACACAAATATGCTGCACATGGATATGGCCCGGTCTTATTAGCAGGAGGCGAAATGATTCGTTTGCTTAAAAATACGCATCCGAAGATGAACGATAGTGCGGTACAATTTTATCCGGAAGAACAGAGAACCGATTCTCCGATCTTTTCCGTAAAGAAAGATTAGTGCAGTTGAGCAAAGTGATTTGTTTTACCCATTTTGAAAGTTATCTCAGTGGCCGATATTCAGGGTGTTTCCCTTCTCGGTTTTTCTGTAAACAATAGGTTTATTAGTTGGTGAAAAAGATGTTTTGCTTACCAACAGCCGGATTGAGCTCTGATGAGTTTCAATCCGGCTTTTTTAATTCCACTGTATTTGGGGGAACCCTCTTCAGGATCCTTATTGTGGTATTGAATCAGATAATCTTTACTTTAGCAATTAGTTTTCTGATTTTACCTTCACCGATAATCGGAGCATGGGCATCTTCAGGATATACAATCAAAAACTCACCCGGCTCAACCTTTACCAGGTTGGAAGGGGCATCGCCGTATAATGCACAATCGTTTATTACATCAAAAGCCGATTTCTCTTTTATGCATTCACCGGTGGGTTTCCATCCGATGATTTCTGTTTTATCGAGCGGGATGTGTATATCGATATAGTCACGATGTACTTCCAGTACCTGTTCTTCGGGAGCTATTAATTGCGGATTTACATTGTTGATGAATAAATCGTCGCCATCCAACTCTATTCGTCCGGTTTCACGGTTGAGTAAATCATTATCCTTTATGTAATCAAATAGCCGTTTAAACTTAGGATGTAAAGATTCTATCCGTTCGCTGTTTTTTAATGTCGATAGTATCATTGAATAGTGTTTTATGCAATTTGTTGATTATTCCATATTTTCCACTTTTGGGCGGAGGAAGTATAATTGCACAATTAATGCAACTACGACCAGGCCGGCCAACATAGCAAAATCATGTCCCAGGTTGCCGGCATCAGTTGATTTTCCCAATAAACCTGTTGTAACAGCTCCGGCAAATACACCGATCATATTCATAAAGCCGTATGCCGTGGCCCTGTGTTTTACTGATACAAACTGACATAAAATAGGCATATTGTTGGCGTCAAAAATGCCATAGCCTACCCCAAAGCAAAGAGCAGCTCCGATGACAGAGATATAATTGGCGCCAAAGCCCAGGAATATCAATGCAGGTATAGTGAGGGCTAACCCAATAGCACCAGTGTAAATACGACCCCTGATGTTTTTTTGTACCCAGCGGTCAGAGAGAATACCTCCAAAGATAACTCCGACAAACGAAGAAAACGCAATGACAATTGTAGAAAGAGGTCCGGCCTGGGACATGGGTAAGTGTAATGATGTGCTGAAAAGCGTTGGTATCCAGTTTTTTATAGCCCATCCCGGCATGCTGGGTGCAGCAAAATAGAGCAATATTACCCAGAAAGAAAGATTGGTAAATAAAATACCCAGAACTTTCAAAGAACTGAAATCAAATTTTTTAGTTTGAAAAGTGAGTTTTTTTATCTCTCCATGTTCTTTTTTCTCCTGTAGAAATAACATCAAAATCACAGAGTAGGCAATGCCAATGATACCGAATGTCTGAAAAGTGATCTGCCAGGAGAACGCTGCCGCCACTGTTGCACCGAATCCTCCAATAGCCTGCCCCATATACAATCCGGTCATATGAATACCCACAGCTAAAGAGCGGGTTTTGCCGGTATGGTAGTCTGCAATCAGAGATAAGCCGGCCGGTATGTAAAGAGCTTCACTGACACCCATTAATGCTCTCAGGTAATATACCTGATTAAAGTCAGTGCAAAAACCCATTGCAAAAGTAACACCTGACCAGACGAATAAACTTCCGATAATCAGCCATTTGCGGCTGATGCGATCGGCGATTAATCCGGCAGCCGGACTCATAAAGCCATAAATCCACAAGAAAACAGCCATTAGCCGACCGAAATTAGCCGCTGATTCCAGTTCCCTGATGTCAATCATCATGGCCGATTTCATGGTTGACAGCATTTGTCGATCCATATAGTTAAGCAAAGCAACCACCCAAAGCAGCCCAACTACGATCCAGGGATAGATCTTATTGTTTTTCATCGATGTTTTTATTACAATTAAAGTACGTTGCAGCGTTCAAAGAATCCGATAGCTTCAAGTTCCTTTTTCATAGCAGCTTCTTCCTCATCAGTCATATTCTGGAACGGAGTACGGTTTTTGCCCAGGTCCAATCCAATCAATTTCATTATTCTTTTACCACCCACAATGTTGCCCCGATAGTTACAGATCACATTGATAACTTCCTGTGAGAAGTTCTGACGTTCACGAGCGGTTTCTAAATCACCGGCCTCCCAGGCACTGATAATTCCCACCAGTTCACGGCCATTGTAGTTTGTGGTTCCTCCAATACCACCCTGAGCTCCGCCCATGGCTAATGCGGGTAAAATAGTTTCATCCTGTCCGTGCAACATATCAAATTTGCCATCAGCATAAAGACGACACTGATTATATTCATACAGACTCTCAAAGGTGTATTTAATTCCGGCAAAATTGGGGATTCGTCCGTCAACAGCCTTTAAAAAAGGAAGCATAGGCAGAAAAACACCGCTTAATGCAGGGATATGGTAAAAGTAAAATGGAAGCTCCGGTGCTCCGGATGCGATTTCCTCACAGTATTTCACCAATTCTTCTATTCTTCCTGCTTTAGGAAAAGGACTAGCCATAGCACCAATACCCCAGGCTCCGATTTTTTGGGCGTGAACAGCCAGGTTATGGCTCATTTTTACACAAGTACTTCCCACATGGACTATAACTTTGAACCCGGATGGAGCTGCTTCTACCCATTTTTCGGCCAGTGCCATTCGTTCTTCTTCCGTAAGCATATAACCTTCTCCGGAGGAGCCGTTAATAAAAACTCCCTGGATACCGTTTTTTGCCAACATGCTGGCGTATTCAGGTATGGGGGAAAGGTTGAGCTCTCCGTTTTCATAAAATGGAGTAAAAGGAGCATTGATTAAACCTTTAATTTTTTTCATAATCTATGAATTGTTAGTAGTGATAAATTATTAATACCGCAAATGTAAGTAAAATAATTTAATAACGTGTGGTTTTGTGTCGATTTGTAGGTAATTAAACCTGTTAAATAAATTATAACTATTAAATTGGGAAGAATGTTGTGTGTTTTATCTCAAAATAAACTGCGTCAATAAAATTTGTTGGTATATTTGTATATTGAATACAAAATATTTATTATGAAGCAGATCTTGAAAGATGAAATTGAATCGGGTTCAAAAAATGCCTCCCTCAAAATCAATATTATCCGTTATTACATTCTGAATGGTGAAAATACCCTTGCTGAATTAGGGAGGGAGATGAATCTGAGTGTGCCTACTGTAACCAAGTTGGTAGGTGAACTAATGGAGGATGGTTATGTGATGGATTTTGGGAAGCTGGAGACAACAGGAGGACGTCGTCCCAGTAAATATGGTATAAATCCGGACTCCGGTTATTTTATTGGCGTTGACGTGAGGAGTTTTTGTGTCAACATCGCTATGATTAATATTAATGGTAATGTTGTTTCCTCTAATTTAGGAATTCCATTTTCACAGAAGAATACGCAGGAAAGTCTGGATATTTTGTGTCAGATAATCCAGGATTTTGTAGATGGTCTGACTATTCCCAAGTCAAAGGTCATGGGAGTCGGCGTAAATATTTCCGGGCGGGTGAATACGGTAACCGGTCATAGTTATAGCCATTTCTTATTCAGTGAACGTTCGTTGACTGAGATATTCCATGAAAAACTGGGCTTGATGGTTTCAATCGACAATGATTCGCGGGCCATGGCCTACGGAGAATATATCAGTGGAGTGGGAAAAGACGAAAAGAATGTTTTATTCGTAAATGTTGACTGGGGATTGGGATTAGGTATTATTACCGATGGGAAATTATATTACGGAAAATCCGGCTTTTCAGGAGAATTTGGGCATTTAAGTGTTTTTGACAATGAGGTAATTTGTCATTGTGGAAAAAAAGGGTGTCTGGAAACTCAGGCTTCAGGTTCCTATATTTACCGGAGAGTGTTGGAGAAAATAAAGGAAGGTAACTCTTCAATTCTTCAGAAGAAGGTGAATAAAGGGGAAGATCTCTTATTAGATGATATTATAGATGCGACTCTTAAAGGAGATATGCTGGCAATTGAGCTTGTTGAGGAGGTAGGATATACACTCGGAAAGCAAATTGCCGGATTGATAAACCTGTTTAATCCGGAATTGGTTGTTGTTGGCGGATCAGTTGCTTTGACAGGTGATTATTTATTGTACCCGATAAAAAGTGCCATTAAAAGGTATGCGCTGAATCTGATAAGTAATGATACCTCTGTAAAGATTAGTAAATTGGGTGAAAGAGCAGGTGTTATTGGTGCTTGTATGTTAGCGCGTGGTAAAATGCTGGATCTGATTTAGTGGGAAAACAACGGATTACTTTATGATGTAGATAGTGTTTGTATAAATAGCGATGTTGTCTGTGCTTAGCACCTTTGTTAGCGGTGTTAGGTTATGCATGGATTAAGCATTGAAAATAGAACTCCGCTTCGGATTTCAGACTCCCCCGGGTTGTCCTGAAATTTGAAGTGGAGTTTTTTTTTCTATTTATCCCAATATTCGCATAAGTCAAATGGCAGGTTTGTGAGCTTGTCATTACTCAATATTCTATTTAATAACTTCACGAAACAAATTGTTTTTGGTGATCATAGGGGTGGTTGGTTGAAAAAAATGCTAACTAACCTCTAAATAATTAAATAAAATCATAATAGCGGGGTGTTGGTGTTGCGTGTGTGGTGTAAAGTGGTATATTTGCAATAAAATAAATAATTATATAGGTCTGAGAAGCGGTTTGTGTGATTGTAATTCGCCTTATATAATAAATATATTTATTAATATACTCGGGGTCGAATGCTCAAGATGAGATGGGCAGACACTAATGTTCATCAACGTATGATATTGTATTTTTGATCGTTAAGAGGATATCTGTTGCAGTAAATATGATTTAAATAGTTATGAAACGGACTTTGTTCAATCTGTTCTGTGGGTTTATTGTGGGTGGCGTTATTGCCCAGTCTTCTGCTGAAAATGTAGTAAAATCCAATAGTGAATGTTTGTCTCTCGATAAGGGGTGGCGTTTCCATTTGGGTGATATTCCTTTTCCGGAACTGAAAGGGCATGGAATGACCTATGAAAATGCGAAAGCCGGCCAGTCATGGGGGGCGGCAGCACCGGGTTATGATGATGCTGATTGGAGGATGGTTACTTTGCCGCACGATTGGGCGGTTGAAGGAGGATTTAATCCCAATGCTAATATTTCGCAGGGATACCGAGACCGGGGGTGGGGTTGGTATCGCCGCACATTTAAATTATCACAGGAAGATAAAGGGAAGCATTTGGAATTACGGTTCGATGGTATCTCAACCTATGCTACCATCTGGGTAAACGGAACCATACTGCACCGTAATTTTTGTGGGTATACTTCGATGTATATCGATATTACTCCTTATGCCAGATACGGCGATAACATCAATACAGTCGCTGTACGAGTGGATGCCAATCCGATGGAAGGATGGTGGTATGAGGGGGCCGGGATGTACCGGCATACTTATCTGGTAAAACGCTCACCATTGCATATTATTACCGATGGAGTTTATGCAAATCCCATAAAAAAGAGTGATGGGAAATGGGAAATCCCGGTGGAGGTAACCCTGAATAATATCAGCGAAGTTGCAGAGAATGCAGAAGTTGAGGTGAGTTTGTACAATGCTGCGGGTAAATTGGTTACAGTCGGAAGGCAGTTGGCTTCAGTCCCTGTTTTCCGGAATATTGCTGCTAATCTGACCCTGAAGGTTGAAAATCCAACCCTTTGGACACTTGAAAAGCCGGAGCTTTACACCGTTAAAACCATTGTAAAACACGATGGGGTGGTGGTAGATAAAATAGCCACCAAATGCGGATTCCGCACTATTCGTTTTGATAAAGACAAAGGATTTTTCCTGAATGATAAGAATATTAAAATAAAAGGGGTCTGTAATCACCAGGATCATGCCGGTGTGGGTGTCGCTATTCCTGATGCTGTCTGGGAGTTTCGTATCCGCAAACTGAAAGAAATGGGAACGAATGCATACCGCTGCGCTCATAATCCTCCTTCGAAAGAGTTTCTGGAAATCTGTGACAGCCTGGGAATGTTGGTGTTGGATGAAAATCGTGTTTTCAATACTTCTCCTGAATATACCCGTCAGTTGGAATGGATGGTACGTCGTGATCGTAATCATCCCAGTATAATTCTCTGGTCTGTGTTCAATGAAGAGCCTATGCAGGGAACAGCCAACGGTTACGAAATGGTTCGCCGTATGGCGGATGTGGTAAAACAACTCGATACCACACGTCCGGTAACAGCCGCTATGAATGGAGGCTTCTTTACTCCGCAAAATGTAGCAAATGCAGTCGACCTGGTCGGCTTTAATTACCAGATGGGCGATTATGACAGATTCCGCAAGGAATTTCCAGGCCGGGCTTTTACAAGTTCGGAAGATGGTTCTGCTTTTATGACACGAGGGGAATTCAAAACAGACAGGTCGAAAAATATAATGTCGTCATACGATACAGAAAGTGCCGGATGGGGAGCAACCCATCGCAATGCCTGGAAAGCCGTTGCGGAACGTCCCTATATGGCAGGTTGTTTCTACTGGACGGGATTTGATTACCGTGGGGAACCGACTCCTTTTCAATGGCCTTCAGCCGGTTCATTTTTTGGGATCATGGATTTGTGTGGTTTTCCGAAAACAGCTTTCTATATTCATCAGGCCCAGTGGGTTGATGATAAAACCGTAATAAATATTGCCCCTCACTGGAATTGGCCGGCAGATACTATCGGAAAGCCTGTTCAGGTAATGGTTATGAGTAATGCTGACAGTGTCGTGTTGAAACTGAATGGCAAACTGATTGGCGGGCAGAAGGTAGACCGATACGAAATGAATAGTTGGAAAGTACCCTATCAGCCCGGTAGGTTGGATGCCTTTGCTTATATCAAGGGTAAATTAGCTGCTAAAACACAGGTGAGTACAACCGGTGAGGCTGTACAACTCCGTTTGACTCCCGACCGGAAATCGTTGGCCGGTGATGGTGTGGATGCTATGCCCATAACGGTTGAGGTTGTTGATGCAAAAGGACGGGCTGTCCCGACTGCACAAAATCCGGTAACATTCAGAATCTCAGGTCCGGCGACTATTATTGGTCTGGGTAACGGAGACCCGAATTCACATGAAGCAGAAAAAGGCAATCAACGCCGGTTGTTCAATGGATTGGCACAAGTTATTATACAAACGACCGAAGAGGCCGGTAATGTAGTATTGATAGCTTCTGCACCGGGATTGAAACCCGCAAAACTGATCGTTCCGGTAGCTTCTGCAACATTGGTTCCTTTTGTATCCATAGAATATCCACCGGTTGTTTTGGATAAATGGACTATATCACCGGTTTCGGCAACCCGTCCCGATCCTAATCAGGTATTGGCCGATAATGATATGAATACCTGGGCTCCTGTGGTTGGAGGTTCATTGACGAAATTGACTGAAAATGCATATGTTATGCTTCGGACTTCCTTCAAGGCGTCCAAATCACAACAATCCGATGGTGGTACAATACTTTTCCGGAAAGTAAGCGGAAAAGCAGAAGCCTGGTTAAATGGCAAACTGATCGGAAAAAAAGATAGTGCTGATCCGGCCGATTTTAAAGTTACTTTCCCTGCTGTAAGCGAAAAATGCGAATTACGTGTTTTATTAGAAGGAACTGCCGGAAGTAACATGGGTATTGCAGGTACTACTGTCGTAAGAGGCAAATAAAAATTGAAAACCAATGAGGGGTGTTCTGAAGGTTTGATTAATAGGATGGTGCGCAAAGCTGTTAAGGTGTAAGGTGTGTGTATAGTGAGCTATATCCTGATGGTTTTGTGTTGTGGCGTTTAGATTTAATTTTCAGACACCCTCATAATTATAAATTCGACTTTGCAATCTGAATATTTCGAAGCATAAAATGCATTATAAGCATACTGATACCGATAATTATCAGTACCATGAATAGCCAAAATAAATAATAATACGCATGAAAAAGTTGCTAATACCGTTAATCGTTGCGATTCTTTTTGCAGTTAACAGTTTTTCCCAAAAACACGTTTTCTCTTTTGATAAACAAGCTTTTCTACTGGATGGTAACCCCATTCAGCTAATCAGCGGTGAAATGCATCCTGCCCGTATTCCTCACATATATTGGCAGCACCGGATCCGGATGGCTAAAGCAATGGGGTGCAACACCATTGCTATTTATGTATTCTGGAATTACCACGAGTCGAAGCCCGGTGAATTTGATTTTACTACCGGAAACCGGAATATCACTGAGTTTGTAAAACTTTGCCAGAAAGAAGGCATGTGGGTGTTATTGCGACCGGGACCTTACGTTTGTGCCGAATGGGATTTGGGCGGATTACCTTCTTATCTGCTAAAAACTCCGGACATCAAGCTCAGATGCATGGATTCACGATATATGTCTGCTGTGAAACGCTACGTGACAACGCTATCCAAACTGGTTAAGCCCCTTTTGTGTACAAATGGCGGGCCAATCCTGATGGTGCAGGTGGAAAATGAGTATGGAAGTTTTGGAAACGATAAGGTTTATCTCGATACACTCCACCGGTATTGGTTGAATAACGGTATAAATGTCCCCTTTTACACAGCCGACGGGCCAACACCTTATATGTTGGAAGCCGGAACTGTAAAGGGTTGTGCAGTAGGACTGGACAGCGATTCCGGACCTTCGGATCATGAGCTGGCGGTTAAATTAAATCCGAATACTCCGGTCTTCAGTAGTGAAACCTATCCGGGTTGGTTGACACACTGGTTTGAAAATTACGTAAAACCAGATACGGTATCTTTGCTGAAGCAGGTTCGCTATTTGCTGGACAATAAACGTTCTTTCAATCTTTATGTGATTCACGGAGGTACTAATTTCGGATTTTGGGCAGGCGCCAACACTTCGTCGCATACACAATATAAACCGGATATAACAAGCTATGACTATGATGCTCCCATAAACGAGCAAGGTCAACCTACCCCCAAATACTTTGCTTTACGTAATTTGATCAGCCGCTATGTGGACTATCAGGTTCCCCCTGTACCGGCCTCTCCTAAAGCCGTGAGGATACCGGAATTTGCAATGCGCCCCATGACCAGTATCTGGAATGAATTACCAGTGCCGGTCAGGTCGGCACAACCCGTTCCCATGGAAATGCTGGATCAGTCATCGGGATTTATCTTGTACCGCACAAAACTGATCGGACACAAAAGCGGTAATCTGACTATTACCGAACCACACGATTATGCATTGGTGTTACTCAATGGGAAGCTTGTGGATACCGTTTATCGCGATGGGGGAAAATGGACTGTGAATTTACCAAAAACCGAGGTGAAAGATCCTGTTTTAGAGATTTTGGTTGAAGGAATGGGGCGGATTAATTTTGCTGACATGCTTATTGACCGGAAAGGTATTACCGATAAAGTAACGCTGAATGGCATGACTTTGATGCAATGGGAAATATTTTCCCTGCCTATGGGCACAAAGAGTATTCTGAATTTGAAAAATAACACACAGAATCTTCACGATGGTGTATTCTTTACCGGCGAATTTACTATTTCAGAGCCTGCTGATACCTATCTGGATATGAGTAACTATAAAAAAGGTGTTGTGTGGGTAAATGGTCACAACCTGGGGAGATATTGGAAGGTTGGTCCGCAAAAACATTTGTATTGCCCTGCTGATTTTATGGTAAAAGGAACTAACAAAGTGATTGTGTTGGATCTGCTTCAGAATAATGCCCAACCGATATCCGGTGTTACTACGTTAGAGTAGATTCCTGTTTTATTCTCAGATGATTGATTGATTAAACAAAAGAATTTATCTCTATGTTTTACATGTAACTAAAATATAATCATGGTACCTATAACTGAACTTGTCGCCATTACCGATCATTTTGAATTAGCCGGTGTTGTAAAGGATATTATGCCTTTGGGTGAAGGGTTGATCAATTCCACTTTTCGCGTCATTCTGAAAGATGCTCCGACTCAATATGTTTTACAAAAAGTAAATCATCATATATTCAAAGATGTTGACCTGCTACAAAATAATATCAAACGTATAACTGACCATATTCGTCAGAAGCTAACAGAATCCGGGGAGTCGGAACCCAATCGTAAAACGCTTACGATTATTCCGGCGTTGGATGGTCAGTTGTATTATTTTGATGGAGGTAGTTATTGGCGGATGATGCTTCTGATATCTGACTCACAGACTTTCGAAGCTGTAACTCCCGGTTACGCGTATTTAGCAGGGAAAGCATTTGGCCATTTTCAATCAATGCTGGCTGATATGCCGGGTGAGCCATTGGGAGAAACCATACCCAATTTTCACAATATGGAAGATCGCTTAGCTTCTTTCCGTCTTGCGGTGAAAGAGAATTTAGCCGGACGGCTGAATGAGGTTACCGACCTTGTTGATGAAATAGAAAAGCGTGCTGATGAAATGTGTCAATGTGAACGTCTTTACCGGGAAGGAAAGCTACCCAAACGCATAAATCATTGTGATACAAAAGTGAATAATATACTTTTTGATAAAACCGGAAAGGTGCTTTGTGTTATCGATCTTGATACAGCTATGCCCGGATTTGTTATGTCTGATTTTGGCGATTTTATGCGTACGGCAGGCAATACGGGAAAAGAAGATGATCCGGATCCGGATAATGTATCCTTCAATATGGAAATTTTTGAATCTTATACAAAAGGGTATCTGGAATCAGCTAAAAGTTTTCTCACCCCGCTTGAGATCGAATTGTTACCCTTTGGAGCCAGGTTGCTGACATACATGCAGTTGACCCGTTTTCTGGCCGATTATCTGAATGGCGATACTTATTACAAAATAAACGGTCCATTGCATAATTTACAGCGATCGAAAGCCCAATTCAGGTTATTGCAAAGCATAGAATCGCATTACGCGGAGATGCAGCAATTTATTGAATCTACAATCTGACAGTCGTGGAATTATTATTTTGTTAAAATATCCGGCTACAACAAATCATAACTACTAACAACCTAACTATATATCTTATGCGTATAATAATTGAGCCTGATTATTCAGGTATATCCAATTGGGTAGCGGTCTACATCGCCAACAAGATTAATGCTTTTGTACCCTCAGCCGAACGTCCCTTTGTTTTGGGGTTACCCACAGGGTCTACTCCATTGGGGACCTACAAGAGATTGATAGAGCTTCACAAAGAAGGATTGGTTTCCTTTAAGCACGTTGTTACCTTCAATATGGATGAATATGTAGGGTTACCCAAAGATCATCCGCAAAGCTACTATAGCTTTATGTGGAATAATTTTTTCAGTCATATTGATATCTTACCGGAAAACGCCAATATTCTGAATGGAAATGCGCCTGATCTTGAAGCAGAATGCAGGGCTTATGAGGATAAAATAAAAGCAATCGGTGGTATTCAGCTCTTTTTAGGTGGAGTAGGGGTTGATGGGCATATTGCATTTAATGAACCGGGATCATCCCTGCTTTCGCGCACCCGGATTAAAACATTGACAAACGATACTATAATTGCAAACTCCCGTTTTTTTGACAATGATCTGGATATGGTACCCAAAAGCGCGTTGACGGTGGGAGTCGGAACGATTATGGATGCCAAAGAGGTTTTGATTATTGTAAATGGACACAATAAAGCGCGTGCTTTATATCAGGCGGTAGAAGGTCCGATCAATCATCTCTGGACTATAAGCGCCATTCAAATGCACCAGCATAGTATTATAATTTGCGACGAATCGGCTACGGAAGAACTGAAAGTGGGCACTTACCGATATTTCAAAGAGATCGAAAAGCTCCACTCTGATGCACAGGTGATGTATGAAAACCTGAAGAAAGGTTTTAATACCTGAAGTTTTGGGGTGAGGATTGTTTATATAAATCAAAAATTAAATAAGGATGGAATTTGATTTAAGTTCAAGGATAACATTGGATAGAATTCCAGAGCGATATTATCGTTCGGATGATGTCATTGAAAATATTCGTCAGACCCGGTTTGAGAAATTCCCCACAAGGATTTATCCGGATGAATTTTCCGGGTCACGCTCTATAGCAACAGAGGTTGCTGCACTTATACGTGAAAAGAAGAGCCAGTCCCAAAAGTGTATATTAGGACTTTCGGGCGGAAGTTCTCCTTTGGGAGTTTATGAAGAGTTGGTGAGGATGCACCGGGAAGAGGGATTGAGTTTCTCGAACGTTATTGTTTTTAATGTGTCTGAATTTTTCCCGGTGTGTACAGGAAACAGGCATTCAAATACACGATTGTTGTTTGCACAACTGCTCGATAAAGTAGACTTTGAGCCTGATAATTACTATTCTCCGGATTCTTCAGTTGATCGTAAGAATATTTATGATTTTTGTCGGCAATATGAACAAAAGATTGAGTCTTTGGGTGGATTGGATTTGGTTTTGGTGAGCATTGGGGTAATTGGGAATATCGCTTACAATGAACCGGGATCCCAGGTTAGTTCCACGACCCGTCTTATGTTGCTGGATAATGATTCGCAACGGGATTTAAAGCGTTTTTACAGTTCTGTATCAGAGGTGCCCGTTAGTGCAATTACCATGGGCATTTCTACTTTGCTTAATGCTAAACGTGTCGTCATTCTGGCATGGGGTGAACATAAATCAAATATACTGAAAGAGATCATCGAGGGGAAAGTTGATGAAAATGTACCTGCTTCATTTTTGCAGTTGCACAGGAATGCAATTGCAGCCATTGATCTGAGTGCGGCTCAACTCCTGACGCGGATAAGCCACCCCTGGTTGGTAGGCTCGTGTGAGTGGACGGATAAGTTAATCAGAAGAGCCATTGTCTGGCTTTGTGAACAGACTCAAAAGCCCATCCTTAAGCTGACCAATGAGGATTACAACCATAATGGTTTAGATGAGTTGTTGGCTCTGTTCGGATCAGCATACGATGTGAATATCAAAATATTCAATGATCTGCAGCATACCATTACCGGATGGCCCGGAGGTAAACCGGATGCTGATGATACTTACCGCCCTGAGCGAGCGAGGCCTTATCCGAAGCGGGTTCTGGTTTTCAGCCCGCATCCTGACGATGATGTCATCTCAATGGGAGGGACTTTTCAGCGGTTGGTGGATCAGAAACATGAGGTTCATGTGGCTTATCAAACATCAGGGAATATAGCCGTTGGAGATGAAGAAGTGATCCGGTATATCTCATTGATGAAAAATGTTTTGAATCATTATGATCAAAACAATATTACCGTTCTGAAAAAGTACGATGAGATTCTTCATTTTCTGACCGTGGTTAAACAAGCAGGTGATATTGATACAGCAGATGTTCTTTTTCTTAAAGCTCAGATTCGGCGTGAAGAAGCGCGCGCAGCATGTCGTTATATAGGTGTTGATCCCAGAAATGTTCATTTCCTGGATCTTCCTTTTTATGAGACTGGAAAAATTCAGAAAGGTAAATTATCGGCAACTGATATAATCAGGGTAAAGGATTTATTGGAGTCGGTAAAACCGCATCAGATTTTTGTAGCAGGTGATTTAGCTGATCCTCATGGAACGCACAAAGTATGTCTGAATGCTGCTTTAGGTGCAATTCATGAATTTAAGGCTGAAGAGTGGATGAAAGAGTGCCGGATCTGGATGTATCGTGGAGCCTGGGCCGAGTGGGAGATTGACCATATTGAAATGGCTGTACCCATAAGTCCGGAGCAGTTGCGCAGGAAACGAAACTCAATCCTTAAACACCAATCACAGATGGAGAGTGCGCCATTCTTAGGTGATGACCAGCGGCTTTTCTGGCAACGATCGGAAGATCGTAACAGGGCTACTGCAAAATTATATCAGAATCTGGGACTGGCATCTTATGAAGCTATTGAGGCTTTTGTTGAATATAAGCTGGATATTGTGTATTGAAGCCGCTTTATCGAAACAAGCTGATTTAATTAAACGCTTGTGTTGGTTGTAAGGTTTGATAGTTAATATATTTAGTAATTGTATTGATATATTAATAATTATAAAAATGGGACAGGTCAACTACCTGTCCCATTTTTTTGTTTTATAGTTACAGACAAAATTAATCTACTCCGATAAGTAATAATAGCTCCTCATGATTAAAGATCAAGACCCGTCTGTTAGGTGGTAATTGTGTATAAGCCTGGTTTGTGTGTTGTTTGTTTTTATAATCCGTGTTATTGATAATAAAAATATTTGATATGTGGTGTCTGTATGTATAATAAATGTGTTTTTGGGCTTTGTGTAAATAAATTATTATAATGATTGGTTGTATGATAAAATAATATGGTTATATTTGTGCTGTTACTAAAATAATATATTATATAAGTAGGATTAGTGATAATATTTGACTAAACAAAATGCACAAATGAAAAATACAGATATTTTGTATTTAAGGGACTGTGGACAGCGATATCGCGATGATTTGATGAATGACATATTGCCCTTTTGGTTACAGTATGGACTCGATGAGGAAAATGGTGGTTTTTACACCTGTGTGAATCGGGACGGTAGTTTGATGGATACAACCAAATCTGTTTGGTTTCAGGGGCGGGCCGGGTTTACTTTTTCATACGCCTATAATAAAATTGAGAAAAATCCGTCCTGGTTGGCGGCTTCTAAATCGGCGATCGATTTTATCGAAAAGCATTGTTTTGATGCCGATGGAAGAATGTTTTTTGAAGTAACAGCCGAAGGTAAGCCTTTGCGCAAACGTCGTTACCTTTTTTCAGAATCTTTTGCCGCCATTGCTATGGCGGAATATGCAAAAGCATCGGGTGATATAACCTATGCGCAAAAAGCCCTGGATATTTTCAAAAGAATATTACATTTTAAAAATACCCCGGGTGCATTGCAGGCAAAATATACGGAGCATTTCAATGTAAAAGGTCACTCCCTAACCATGATTCTGATTAACACGGCAGCCCGTATACGGGAGGTTATCGAAGACGAAGCGTTGACCAGTCAGATTAATGAATCAATAACCGAAATCCAAAAAGATTTTTTGCATCCGGAATTCAGGGCTTTACTGGAAACCGTAGGCCCGTGTGGTGAATTTATCGATACCAATATCGGTCGCACAATTAATCCGGGACATTGTATTGAAACAGCCTGGTTTATCATGGAAGAAGCCAAACATCGAAACTGGGATCCGGAATTAGTGAAATTGTCAACGACTATTCTGGATTGGTCCTGGGAATGGGGTTGGGATAAAGAATTTGGAGGTATTATCAACTTCCGGGACTGTCGAAATCTCCCTTCACAGGATTATGCGCACGATATGAAGTTTTGGTGGCCTCAGTCTGAAGCAATAATTGCTACACTGTATGCCTATCAGGCTACAGGAGACGAAAAATACCTGGAGATGCACCGGCAAATCAGTGAATGGACATACACTCATTTCCCGGATAAGGAATATGGCGAGTGGTATGGTTATCTTCATCGGGATGGAACCGTCTCCCAACCTGCAAAAGGAAATCTCTTTAAGGGGCCCTTTCATATTCCCCGGATGATGATAATATCCAATAATCTATGTAATGAACTACTATCTGATATTCACTAATAATTAATTACATGATCCATTTATTCATTTTAAACTAAAACCACATGAAAAAGTTTCTTTTTTACTTATTGAGTTTCATGCTGTCAATCAATTTGATGGCACAGAAAAAAACAGTTACAGGAAAAGTGATTGATGTTACTAATCAATCTCTGATCGGAGCTACAGTAAAAGAAGTCGGTACAACCAATGCTACGATTACTAATTTTGATGGGATTTTTACTCTTAACGTTGCACCCGGAGCTACATTGGAGTTTACTTATATAGGATTCTCATCAACCCGGGTAAAAGCAGACTTCAGTCGTCAGATGAAGGTCACGATGACTGAAGACGCAGCCAAACTGGATGAGGTTGTAGTTACCGGTTATACCGGTACACAGGTTCGTTCACGGACTACGAACTCTATTGCTAAAGTTGATACCAAGAAATTTGAAGTCGGAGTATTTTCTAACCCGGCACAAGCACTTTCCGGTGCTGTAACCGGTGTGCGGGTTATTCAAAACTCCGGAGACCCGGGTGCTACACCGAGCATTATCCTTCGTGGAGGTACCAATCTGGATGGCACTGGTTCTCCATTGGTCATTGTAGATGGGCAAATCCGCGGTAGTCTATCTGATATCAACCCGGAAGACATTGAAGATATGCAGGTGATGAAAGATGCAGGTGCTACAGCTATTTATGGAGCACGTGCCAACAATGGTGTAATCCTGATTAAAACTAAAACAGGAAAGAACGGCCAGTCCGAGATTAATGTGAAAGTTAAGACCGGTGCAAACTACCTGAATAATCCGTATGAATTCTGTAATGCTCAACAATACCTGACCTGGATGCGTCCTGCTTATGTGAAATCAGCAAATATCTGGACAAAAGCTGACGGAACAGGTGTTGGATATGCCAATTTAGTAGGACTTACAGGTGCAACACCTTACGGTACCGGAAATGCCTATTTTGCAGCAGATGGCGTTACTCCATTAATTAACTCAAACTCTTCCATCTGGAGTACGATGTATCTGACAGATCAAAACAAATTCTTATTGGAGAAAGGCTGGCAAACGATGAAAGATCCAATTGATCCGACAAAAGATCTGATCTTCAAAAACACCAATCCGGCTGATTACAACTTCAAAGATCCTTCATATACTCAGGATTATAACCTGAATATGTCCGGAGGTAATGAAAAAGGACATTACTATGCAGGGTTGGGATATAACTATTCTCAGGGGTTGCCCATTTCTTCGTTCTATAAAAGATATTCTTTTGTTATCAACGGTGATTATAAGGTTAAACCCTGGTTAACCTCTATATCAAATTTCAATTTCAACCGTGCAAACTGGCAATCTATGCCTGTTTTACCAAATCCAGGTGCTAATCAACCTTTTGCTCAAATAGAAGTACCCAACTATTTCAGTCGTGTGCTGTCATTGCCTCCGACCGTGCGTTTTACGGCTGAAGATGGTACCTCTCTTCTCGGCAACAGTAATGGCGATGGTAACCAAAGCTATCAACCGAATCAATTCTTCGTATTCAATCAGACTGATAAGTTTACGATGAATCAGGCTTTTAAAGTTGATCTGACTAAAGGGTTGTATTTGAGGCTTTCAGGAAATATATATTACAGTGAAGGCTATAATGAAAATTTCAACAAAGATTACAGAAGCAATCCAACTACAATTAACAAGGATCGCTATTCACAGGCAAAATTTGACAGACTATTAGATCAAACCTATAATGCGGTATTAAATTATGAAAAACAGATAAAAGACCATTATTTGGCAGTCATGTTGGGTTCTGAATATTATGATACCTATAACTATGGAGTTTCTGCTTTAGGTTCAGGAGCTGCTACTGATGATTTCCGTGACTTAGCATTGACATCCACAGATAAAAATATGCGTAGTATCGATTCATGGCACACACAACAACGCATTTTGTCGTTCTTTGGTCGTGCAAACTATGACTATATGGGTAAATACATGTTGTCATTGGTTATGCGTCGTGACGGATATTCCCGATTGATTGATAATCGTTGGGGTACCTTCCCGGGGGTGTCTGCCGGATGGATGTTTGGCAAAGAAGCATTTATGGATCAATTTAAGGACATCATTTCATTTGGTAAATTAAGAGCCAGTTATGGATTGAATGGTAACGTTTCAGGTATCGGTGCATATGAACTGCAAGGAAGTTATGTAGGATCAACCAAATATAATGGATTGTCTACCTTTGTTTTGGGGTCAGTACCAAATCCGTCTCTCCGTTGGGAAAAAACACGTACATTGGAATTTGGATTAGATTTAAGCTATTTAAAAAACCGTTATTCGAGCAACTTTACGGTATATGATCGTTTGACTTCGGATAAGTTTGCTTCGTTGAGTTTACCAATATCTTCAGGTATTAGCAGCATCAGAACAAATAATGGTCAATTCCGCAACCGAGGTCTGGAAATAGAACTGGCAGCAAAACCCATCCAAACCAAAGAGTGGAACTGGAATATTTCTGCAAATATCGCATACAACAAAAATACAGTTGTAAAATTGCCGAATAACGGACTTGAGCGAAATCGCCAGAATGCAACGCAAGTTTGGTCTGGAAAAAATCAAACAGATTTGATATACGTTGGAGGTTATCAGGAAGGACAGGAACCAGGCGTATTGTATGTATTCCAGGCAGATGGTATTTACAAAAATGAAAGTGAAATACCCGATCACCTGACAGTTAAACCGACTACTATAGGAACGTCAACAACCAAAACTCTTTATGGCAAAGCTGACTGGGCGGCCATGACTGAAGCTCAAAAATTGGCTAGTGGTGGTTATCCTATCCAACCGGGAGACGTGAAATGGAAAGATGTAAATGGTGATGGTGTTATTGATAATTATGATCAGGTAAAAGTAGGTAACACAACGCCTCACTGGATTGGCGGCTTCAACTCTACAGTAACCTGGAAAAACTTCTCTCTTTATTCTGCATTTGACTATGCGTTGGGCTTTGTTATGATGGACTACCGTTTGCCCTGGATTCTGGGTAACATGCAGGGAACTTATAATATGACTACCGATGTAGAAAAAAACCTGGACGCCTCAGAATCCCAATGCTAAATATCCGACCTATTTGTGGGCAGACCAGTTGGGTAAAGGTAACTTCCGTAACTCAACGCTGTTTACCTATAAGGGTGATTACCTGTCATTCCGTCAGCTTTCATTGTCATACTCTTTGCCCCGGAAATTGATAAACAAAGCCAAAATTGAAAAGCTGGATTTGTCCGTTACCGGTCAAAACCTAGGTTACTTAACAGCTGCAAAAACAATGTCCAGTCCCGAAGGCGGCGGTATTGTTGATGCTGGCTATAGTTTGCCAAGAACATTTACATTTGGCCTTAAATATAACATTCTAACCGATTCAGTGCATTTAATTAATATCATGTATGAAAACGAATAAATTAAAATATCTATTATCAGCGCTGGTAAGCTCCATGTTGTTGCTTACTGCTTGCAACAGCCTTGATTTGGGCCCGATTGATAATTATGGCAGTGCCAACTATTGGAAAACGTTAGCCCAGGTTGAAACCTACGTTAACGGAATGCATCTGGACTTGCGCACCAACAACTTCAACCGTAAATTCCTTTTGGGTGAGGCCCGTGGTGGTCTTCAACTGACTGGGACAAGTTCACAGGGAGTGTCTACCAATGATGATATCATTAAAGGGAATACTCTTACAGGAGACAATACCGGATTGACCCAATGGGGTGGTGGCGGAAGTTTGTATGGAAATATTTTTGACTGCAACCTGATGATTCAGAATGTGGAAGGAAGCGATATCCATAAAAACAACAAGCAAAGTGTTGATTATCTACTGGCTCAGACCTATGGTATCCGTGCACTTTACTATTTTACATTGTACAGAACCTACGGTGGAGTACCTCTGATTACCCGTGTTAAAGTACTTGATGGGCAGGTTTCTCCTCAGGATCTTTATACAGCACGTTCCACACCGAAAGAGGTTATGGATTTTGTTAAAGCGGATTTGCAGAAATCGCTTGATTACTATGCTTCTTCCGGAAAAGAGTGGACAAATAATGTAACCTGGTCCAAAGCCGCTACACAGATGCTTGCTGCTGAAGTCTATTTGTGGTCGGCCAAAGTCTCTTTGGGAACTCAGGTGCCAGCAGCCGACGACTTAACTAAAGCGGAGGGATTCCTGAATGATGTTAAAAACAATTCAAGATTTGGGTTGGTTGCTGATTTCGCTTCAATCTTCACAAGTACCAATGAAAGTAATAAAGAAATCATCTTTGCAACAAATTATGCCGATGGCGAAGCTACCAGTAGTGTTTCAAACTTCCTGTATGCAGATCAAAGTATTACAAGTTTTTACGATAAAACAGGTGTTAAGTTAAGTGATCCGTTGAATCTGAAAGGGACTGCTATTCAGCGCTATGAATACACCTTGAATTTCTGGAACTCTTTTAATACGAAAGATAAGAGACGTGCTGCTACCTTCATGGAATACTATGATAAAAATGGGGTGCTCAAAGGTACTGTGATGAAAAAATACATTGGTTCAATCAACTCAACCGGTAACCGGGTTTATGATACCAACGAATCCATGTACCGTTATGCCGATGTATTGCTGATGCTGGCTGAAGTGGAAAATATGAAAGGTGGAGATCCGGCACAATATATCAACCAGATTCGTCAACGTGCTTATGGAGCTGACTGGAATGCAGCTACAGATGCTTATGTAAATGCAGATTTCAAGACAAATGAGTATGCTATTCTTACAGAACGTGACCACGAGTTTGTATTCGAAGGAAAACGTTGGTTTGATATTTGCCGGATGAAAGATGCTGTAAGTGGAAAACCGCTGGCATTTGATGCAGCTTCAGCTTATACAACAACTCCTGTACTGAAATCAACTGAAACATACAAACTTCTATGGCCGGTTGATAAAGGAACTTTGAATGCTGATCCTTTGTTGAAACAGACACCGGGTTATTCAGTTGCCGGTCAACCTGAAGAGGTTTGGTGAAAAAGTAAACGAAGTTTTTTATTCAATAGGTATTAGAATATTCTTTTCATAAAAAGGAACTGTCTTTAAATAAGGACAGTTCCTTATTTAATCAAAATTTCAATCTCCTAAAGTATAATTATCTGTATTCCATCAACACAACCATATCCAGTAATCAGGTCAAAACAAATTATCCATGAAAAAAATCATTTTTACTCTTACTGCATTTCTATGCTGGTTCGCAAACTTTTCTATTCATGCGGCCGATACTCTTCAAGTAAAAGAGACACAAATTCCGATCCTGACAGATCGTCAGGATAATGTGCTTTTTTACCTGAGGCTTGATGCAAAAGAAAGTCGAAATCTCGATGAACTGGAATTGAAGTTCGGAAATGAGGTAAACCTGAAAGACATCCAGGTTGTGAAATTATACTATAGCGGAACTGAAAGCGTACAAAATAAAAATAAAGTGCAATTTGCCCCGGTAGAATATATTTCACGGGATATTCCGGGTAAAACACGAGTTGCAAATACTTCTTACTCAATATTGAAAGCTGCATCAAATGCTACAACACATAAAATTACATTCAGATGCAACCAGAAGCTTTTCCCGGGAGTCAATTATTTCTGGGTTAGTCTTCAAATGAAGCCTGGAACATCTTTATTATCCAAGCTTACCGCACAAATCACATCTGTAATAGTAGATAATAAAACAGCTCCGATAAGTAACGTTTCTCCCGGAAATATTGTACACCGCATGGGTGTAGGTGTTCGTCATGCAGGTGACGACGGGGTAGCGGCTTACCGTATTCCGGGATTAGTTACTTCTAACAAAGGGACATTACTGGGCGTATACGATGTACGTTATAACAGCAGTGTCGATTTGCAGGAACGGGTAGATATTGGCTTAAGCCGCAGTATCGATGGTGGACAGACATGGGAAAAGATGCGTATACCATTAGCATTTGGGGAAAACGGTGGGTTGCCGTTGGCTCAAAACGGTGTTGGAGATCCCGCTATCCTGGTAGATAAAAATACCGGTACCATCTGGATTGTAGCAGCCTGGACACATGGAATGGGTAATGCACGAGCCTGGTGGAGTTCACAGCCCGGCATGGATGCCAATCATACTGCACAGTTAGTCTTAGCCAAAAGTGAGGACGATGGCAAAACATGGTCTAAGCCTATTAATATTACACAACAGGTAAAGTCTTCATCGTGGTACTTTCTTCTTCAGGGACCTGGCAGTGGCATTACCATGACAGACGGCACGTTGGTTTTTGCAACTCAGTTCATCGATTCGACCCGTGTACCCAATGCCGGAATTATGTATAGTAAGGATCACGGGAAAACGTGGAAGATGAACAATTATGCCCGGACTAATACGACAGAATCGCAGGTAGCCGAGGTTGAGCCGGGTGTGCTGATGCTGAACATGAGGGATAACCGTGGAGGTAGCCGTGCAGTATCCATTACCAAAGATCTGGGTAAAACATGGACAGAACATTCGTCTTCACGAAGAGCTTTACCCGAATCGGTATGTATGGCCAGCCTCATCAAAGTGCAGGCAAAAGATAACGTATTGAATAAAGACATTCTTTTATTTTCAAATCCCAATACGACGAAAGGTCGACACAGTATAACCATCAAAGCCAGTCTGGATGGAGGAGTAACCTGGTTACCCGAACATCAGGTATTACTGGATGAAGATAATGGCTGGGGATATTCATGCCTGAGTATGATCAATAAAGAATCAGTAGGAATTCTTTATGAAGGAAGTGTGGCTCATATGACCTTTCAGGCAGTGAAGCTAAAAGATCTTATAAAATAAAATTACAACGTACAAAATGGTGAGAAGCATTAAGTATATAATACTATTGGGGATGTCTCTGCTTTCACTGGGAATGCAAGCAGGTATTTCTGATTTGTTGCCCGTCCCACAGATGGTTAAGGGAAATGGAGATCATTTCATTATTGGGAAGACGCAACTTATAACCCCGGTTTGGGCGGATGAGTGGAAAGTCTTCCTGAATGAGATGGGGGCAACAGTCACAAACAAAGCTTCTCAGAAGATTGAGATCCGTCTGGTCAACGGAATCGATGGTGTGAAGTTGGATCCGGAAGAGGCATATCGTCTGATCGTAACCAATAAGCGTATTCTTATTGAAGCAACTACCGAAAAAGGTGTCTATTGGGCGATACAAACTCTTCGCCAACTGAAAGAGGAGACAGGCAAAAATATATATATTGAAGGCTGCACAATAACCGATTGGCCGGCTTTTAGGGTGCGTGGATTTATGCAGGATGTGGGACGCAGTTATATCTCTGTCGAAGAGCTTAAGCGCGAAATTGCTATTCTGTCCCAATATAAGATTAATGTTTTTCACTGGCATCTGACCGAAAATCAGGCGTGGCGCTTACAGAGCAAGATATTTCCGATGTTGAATGACAGTGTCAATACACTTCGCATGCCCGGAAAATATTACACGCTTGAAGAGGCAAAAGAGCTGGTGAATTTCTGCAAACAGCACAATGTATTGCTGATCCCGGAAATAGATATGCCCGGACACAGTGCAGCTTTCGTTCGTACATTCCGCCATGACATGCAAAGTAAGGAGGGGATGGCGATTTTGAAGCTATTGATCGATGAAGTGTGTGAAACTTTTGATGTGCCTTATCTGCATATTGGTACGGATGAAGTTCACTTTACAAACCCGACATTTGTTTCCGAGATGATCGCTTACGTTCGTTCCAAAGGAAAGAAAGTGATTTCCTGGAATCCGGGCTGGAAATACCAACCCGGAGAAATTGATATGACCCACTTGTGGAGCTATCGCGGAAAGGCTCAAAAAGGGATTCCTGCGATTGATTCTAAATTTCATTACCTGAATCACTTCGATACCTTTGCCGATATTGTGGCGCTATATAACAGTCGCATTTGCAACGCAGAGCAGGGGAGTGATGATATAGCCGGAACCATCCTTGCTATATGGAATGATCGTCTGGTGACTCCCGAAAAGAATATGATACTGGAGAATGCCCTTTATCCCAATATGCTGGCTATGGCCGAAAGAGCCTGGCTTGGTGGCGGTACGGAATATTTTGATAAAAACGGGACTATGCTCCCTGCTCCGGAAAGCAAAGAATTTCAAGCATTTGCCGACTTCGAAAGGCGTATGATCTGGCATAAAGAGCATAACTTTAAAGGATACCCATTTGCCTATGTAAAGCAGACAAATGTAAAATGGAACATAACCGATGCTTTCCCCAATGGTGGAGAACTGACCAAAGCTTTTCCTCCCGAACAGGAACTGGCAGCGAGTTATACCTATGAGGGAATAACCTATAAAACACATCAGGCAACCGGAGCAGGTATATATCTTCGTCACGTTTGGGGTACAATGGTTCCCTCGTTTTATCAGAAACCACAGGAAAATCATACCGCCTATGCCTACACGTGGGTATATTCTCCAGAATCTCAGGAGACAGGTCTTTGGGTAGAATTTCAAAACTATAGCCGGTCGGAAATGGATCTGGCTCCGCTACCCGGGAAATGGGATTACAAAGAGAGTCGGATCTGGTTAAACGATCAGGAGATTCATCCTCCGGTATGGACAGCTACCCATCGCGTAAAATCGAATGAGATCGCATTGGGAAATGAAAATTGTGTAGCCCGTCCACCTCTGATGGTTCATCTGAATAAAGGTTGGAATAAGGTATTGCTAAAGCTTCCGGTTGGGAAATTTTCAATACCGGAAATACGGTTGCAGAAATGGATGTTTACGACTGTTTTCGTAACTCCCGATGGGGAGAAAGCTGTAGAGGGTCTGGTATATTCACCTGAAAGAATCAAAAGAGCCGTCAGGTAAGAACATCTTTGAATTTAGTTTATTTTATTCGCTCCCAGAGGGCCGTTTTGATCCTATACATTCTTCCCCGGGTTTTACCCGTGGTTATTAGAATTGAATTCTTTCAGACTTCCTGGAAGAATTTTCGCGATAGCGGGCAAATTTCAACGGGGAGTTATACATAACATTACAACGAAATAAATTATTAAAACGCTTAATCTAATAATTGGATTACCAATGAAACGAACAATATATTTAATCGCTTTAATGTTTCTTCTGACATCTGTCGGTTTTGCGCAGGGAAGAAAATATTCTACATTTTATTATCAACGGGCAACACTTTTTGAATCCCTTCCCATTACATCCAAAGACATTGTCTTCCTGGGTAACAGCATTACAAATGGAGGAGAGTGGGCCGAACTATTTAATAATAAATACGTAAAGAACCGGGGTATCAGTGGCGACATTGCAACGGGGGTATATGATCGTCTGGATCCTATACTGAAAGGTAAACCGGCTAAAATATTTCTGTTGATCGGGATTAATGATGTAGCGCGTGGTACTTCTGCTGATACTATCGTACAAAAAATCGGGATGATTGTGGACAAGGTTAAGAAAGATTCTCCCAAAACAAAACTTTACTTGCAAAGCGTACTTCCCGTAAATGACTGTTTTAAAATGTTTACCGATCATACTTCACGTGGGCAGGTGGTATTACAGATTAATGAACTGTTGGTGAAACTTGCCGCAAAGGAAGCTGTGACCTACATTGATTTGTACTCTCATTTTGTAGATCAGCAAACCGGCAAAATGAATATTGAGTACACAAATGACGGACTTCATCTATTGGGTAAAGGGTATTTGTTGTGGCGTGATATTGTACTTCCTTATGTGAAGCAGAAATAAATGTTGGTTTTAGTCAAAGGTTTAATTTATGCATGATGACTACTGAAGAATAGCGTTTAAAAGCCCCCCGGAATTTTATGTATAAGCCTTTTTGAACAAATACAGACATTGTTTATACATTTTGATACACAAGAACCCCTTTTCTAATATTTCCTTTGTTCTGAGAATATATACAGAAAGTACATTCTTACATGAATGATAATAATGCGGTGCATGAATAAGATACTGATTTTACTGATTAGTTGCATATTGAGTATTACAACTACTTACGCTCAAAAAAAAATAAAAGTTGCCTGCATAGGTAATAGTGTTACTTATGGGTATCTGCTTCCAGACAGGGAAGTGAATGCATATCCATTTCAGCTTCAACGCATGCTCGGGGATAAATATGAGGTCGGAAACTTTGGTAAGAGCGGTGCGACATTATTAAATAAAGGACACAGACCTTACACTCAGCAGGAGGAATACAAAAAGGCACTTGAATTTGCCGGTGATATTGTAGTGATTCATCTGGGGTTAAACGATACAGATCCCCGTAGCTGGCCCAACTTCCGGGATGAATTTGTCCGGGATTATATGGAATTAATTACCTCTTTCCGCAAAGTGAATCCGAACTGCAAGATATGGATTTGTCGTTTGTCTCCTATTACCGACCGGCATCCCCGTTTTCGCTCGGGTACGCGGGACTGGTATGGACAGATTCAGAAAACAATCGGGAACATTGCTGCTTATGCTAATGTACGATTGATCGATTTTCAGCAGAGTCTGTATAACAGACCGGATTTGTTGCCAGATGCGATTCATCCCAATGTAGAGGGTGCCGGGATTCTGGCCAAAACAGTCTATTCTGCGTTGACCGGAGATTTTGGCGGATTGCAGATGTCGTTGCTTTATACCGACAATATGGTATTGCAGCGGAATAAACCACTTCCGCTTTCCGGTCGTGCGAATGCAGGGGAGAAGGTTACTGTGAAAATTGCCGCCCAAAAGAAAATAACGACAGCAGGCGATGATGGAAAGTGGACGGTAATCCTGGAGCCTTTACGAGTCGGAAAACCATATACCTTGAGTATTGAAACCAAAAGCCGAAAACTGGTTTATAAAAATGTTTTGGCTGGTGAGGTGTGGCTTTGTTCCGGTCAGTCAAATATGGCTTTTATGTTGAAACAAACTAATAATGCAAGTGGGGATATAGCCAAAGCCGAGAATCCGAATCTCCGGTTCTTTGATATGAAACCCCGTTGGGAAACAAACGCCGTAGAATGGGATGCTTCGGTACTTGATTCATTGAACCGCCTGCAATATTATAAAAAGACACAATGGGTGGAATGTAATAGTCAGTCGGCAGCAACTTTTTCGGCAGTGGCGTATCATTTTGGGAAAATGCTGGCAGATAGTTTGGGTGTTCCCGTCGGACTCATTTGCAATGCTGTAGGTGGTTCTCCCTGTGAGTCCTGGATAGACCGCAAAACCTTAGAATATGATTTTCCTGATATCCTCGTTGATTGGAAACAAAATGATATGATACAGGACTGGGTACGTGGACGAGCTGCATTGAATGTGAAAAAATCGGTGACCAAGTTACAACGTCATCCGTATGAACCTTGCTACCTGTACGAATCGGGAATATTACCATTGGAGCATTATCCGATAAATGGAATAGTGTGGTATCAGGGAGAATCGAATGCACATAACATGGAAATATATGAAGAGTTGTTTCCTATGCTGGTAAATAGTTGGCGAAAGAGTTGGGAGAATAAAGATCTTCCCTTTTATTATGTGCAGTTATCCGGACTTAATCGACCATCATGGACTCGTTTCAGAGATAGCCAGCGCCGTATGATGGAGAAAATTCCGGGAGTGTATATGACTGTTTCAAGTGACAGGGGGGATTCATTGGACGTGCATCCACGTGATAAAAGGGATATTGGAGAACGGTTGGCACGATGGGCATTGAATAAGAGTTATCAGAAACCGGTAGTTCCATCCGGTCCTCTTTTCAGATCAGTGGAATATAAGGACAGTGTTGCTGTTTTATCCTTCGATTACTCCAATGGCATGCATTCTTCAGATGGGAGACCATTGCTCACATTTGAACTTGCTGAATTTGACGGTGTATATTATTCAGCTAAAGCCGAGGTTATCGGAGAAAAAATCAAATTAACGTCAAAAGAGGTTCGGCACCCAAGATATGTCAGATATGGATGGCAGCCATTTACCCGGGCAAATCTGGTGAATGGTTCTCAATTGCCTGCCTCGACTTTTTGTAGTGGGGACGATCCGGGAAAATAATTAGAGATTTATTTGGTTATTTATAGTGATCCAATGCTGATGGCATTTGTTATGGATTTGAATACTGAATATCTCAGTGGGAGTTGGTAACATTCGATTCTTTAATCTCAGATTTATGAAGAAATCTCATTTATTATATTTTACAATTTTCTGTTTGATGATTTTACCCTGGTCTTTAAAATCAACAACAATTATATTGGATAAAGGATGGCAATTTACAGAAGCAGGTGTTGAAAAATGGTTACCTGCCGCTATCCCCGGTACTATCCATGGGGATTTGCTCAGCCATAAGTTACTTCCCAACCCTTTCTTTGGTAATAACGAGGAAAAAATTCAATGGGTTGAAAATAAAGACTGGGAATATAAAACGGTTTTCAATGTTACAGAAGAGCAATTACAAAATGATGCCGCCACTCTTGTTTTTGAAGGACTTGATACCTATGCTGATGTTTATTTAAACGGAGCATTATTGCTGAAATCCGATAATATGTTTGTCGGATACAGCTGTCAGGTAAACAAGTTGCTCAGAATTGGAGAAAACCGTCTTCATATTTACTTTCATTCCCCCATTAAACAAGTTCTTCCGCAATGGGCCTCCAATGGATTCGATTATCCGGCAGATAATGATCATTCAGATAAGAAGCTGAGTATTTTCACCCGAAAAGCACCTTACAGTTTTGGTTGGGATTGGGGGATTCGCATGGTGACAAGTGGCATTTGGCGTCCGGTTTCCTTAAATTTCTACAATCTGGCTACGATTGAAGATTTGCACATTCGTCAACTCTCACTTTCAGACAGATCGGCTCAACTTTCAAATGAACTTGAAATAAGCGGAGTCTTGTCTCAACCTGAAAAAGCGGAACTAAACGTAGAGTGTAGGCTTGAAGGCAAGCTTGTTTGCGCAAAAAACATTACAATCAATATTCAGCCCGGAAAAAACTTAATTTCCGTTCCGCTGGAGATCCCGGATCCGCAGCGCTGGATGCCTCATGGTTGGGGTAACCCGGTGTTGTATACTATTACAGCCCAGGTTATTCGTAATGGGAATGCAGTGGCAGAGAAGTCTCAACGCATCGGTTTGCGAACAATCCGTCTGGTGAATGAAAAAGATGCAGTAGGAGAGTCATTCTATTTCGAAGTAAATGGAATTCCCATGTATGCCAAAGGAGCAAATTATATACCCTCAGATGCCATACTTCCCCATGTTACAACAGAACGCTATCAGGAAATATTCCGCAACATTACAGCTGCCAACATGAATATAGTGCGTGTTTGGGGAGGAGGAGCGTACGAAGACAATCGCTTTTACGATTTGGCTGACGAAAACGGAATCCTGGTTTGGCAGGATTTTATGTTCGGTTGTACCACATATCCCCATGATTCTACATTCCTGAGACGGATAACGGAAGAAACGACATACAATATCAAACGCCTACGCAACCATGCCTGCCTGGCCTTGTGGTGCGGGAACAATGAAATTCTCGAAGGAATGTATAACTGGGGCTGGGACAAACGCTACACACCAGATGTCTATAAAGATATGTTTGCCGGGTATGACGAGATTTTCCGGAATTTGCTTCCGGCGCAGGTTGCCGGATTAGATGCCGGGCGTTCATATATACACGGTTCACCGCTTTCTTCCAATTGGGGCAAACCCGAATCCTGGGCATACGGCGACAGCCATAACTGGGGGGTATGGTATGGAAAGAAGAAATTTGAAAGCTTTGATACCGAAACCGGTCGCTTTATGAGTGAATTTGGCTTTCAGTCATTTCCAGAGATGAAAACGATTGCAACGTTTGCCAATCCTGAGGATTATGCGTTGGAATCCAAAGTGATGAATGCGCATCAGAAAAGTTCCATAGGCAATTCACTTATAAAAACCTACATGGAACGGGATTACATCATACCCGGGAAATTTGAGGATTTTGTCTATGTCGGGCTGGTGTTGCAGGGCAAAGGTATGCGTTACGGATTTGAAGCCCAGCGACGGAATAAACCCTATTGCATGGGGACCATTTACTGGCAGCTGAACGACAGCTGGCCGGTAGTATCCTGGTCGGGTATTGATTATTACGGTAACTGGAAAGCCCTGCATTATCAGGCAAAACGGGCTTTTGAACCGATTCTGATCAGTCCGGTACAAAAGCATGACTCCCTGTTGATTTATCTGGTTTCCGATCAGCTGAGATCCCACAAAAATCTTCAGTTGAAGATGCAATGGAAAGACTTTAGCGGGAAATTGCTGAAGAAAAACAGTATGAGTGCCGAATTGCCTGCAAACGCTTCGGTAAAAGTATTTGGGCAGGCAATCAATGACCTTGTAACAACAGATCAACGTAAAACCACTTACCTTCAACTTTCGTTAGTTAATAAAAAGGGGAGGATTCTTGCGGAACAGGTGTATTTTATCAATAAAACCAAAGACCTGGATCTGCCAGTGCCAAATATCTCAGTTCAGGCTCGTTATAAACCAGGCTCGTGCGAATTAACTCTAAGTACAGATAAACTTGCCAAAGATCTGTTTATTGAGATCCCGGTGCAAGGTGCTAAATTCAGCGATAACTTTTTTGATTTGCTGCCCGGAGAAAAGAAAAAAGTCATTATTACTTCGCCACTAATTAAAAAAGAAGATCATTACACAATTAACATCAAACATATCAGACAAACTTATAAATAAAAAAGTCATGCGAAAAACACTTCTTCAAATTGCAGGATTATTTTGCCTTACCGGCATTTTTGCCAATAATCCCGCCACAAAACCAGTAGCCAATTATCGGGTAATACCCTTGCCTAACGAAATCTCGGTACAACAGAATCAATCGTTCTTATTGGATGAACATGTACAGATTGTATATCCGGCAGGAAATAAAAAAATGAAGCAAAATGCATTGTTCCTGGCACAGTCTCTGAAAGATATTACGGGCAAAGCACTCAAAACGAAAACAGGTAAGGACGTCAAAAAAGCCATTGTCCTGAGATTGGGATTAAAAAGTAATCAGTCGGAGGCGTATCAGTTGAATGTCACTTCGAAAAATGTTATCATTACCGGAGCTACAGAGGCCGGTGTATTTTATGGCATTCAGACATTACGTAAATCAATTCCGGTTTCGGATGCCGCTGTAATCAATCTTCCGGGTGTGGTGATTAACGATGCGCCCCGTTTCTCTTACCGCGGAATGATGCTGGATGTGTCGCGGCACTTTTTCACAGTAGATGAGGTGAAAAGCTATATCGATATGCTGGCGTTGCACAACATAAACGCATTTCACTGGCACCTGACAGACGATCAGGGTTGGAGAATTGAAATCAAAAAATATCCGGGCCTTACAGAGATTGGTTCAAAAAGAACTGAAACTGTGATTGGTCGTAATACCGGTAAGTACGACGGAATCCCTTATGGCGGTTTTTACACACAGGAGCAGTGTCGCGAAATAGTCGCCTATGCCGCGCAGCGATATATCACGGTAATTCCTGAAATCGATATGCCGGGTCACATGTTGGGTGCATTATCAGCTTATCCGGAATTAGGATGTACAGGTGGTCCTTACAGTGTTTGGAGACAATGGGGCGTTTCGGAAGATGTTTTATGTGTAGGGAATGACAATACTTTGAAATTTATCGAAGATGTCCTGAGTGAAATAGTAGACATTTTCCCCTCAAAGTATATTCATATCGGAGGAGATGAGTGTCCGAAGACAAGTTGGGTGAAATGTCCGAAATGTCAGGCTCGTATAAAATCACTCGGCCTGGTTAAAGATGAAAAACATTCGGCCGAGGAACGTTTACAAAGCTATTTTATCAGTTATGCCGAAAAGGTGGTTAATAAAAAAGGACGCCGTATTATTGGCTGGGACGAAATACTGGAAGGAGGAATTGCTCCCGATGCAACTGTAATGTCATGGCGCGGTATGGGCGGTGGCATTGAAGCGGCCAAACAAAAACACGATGTTATCATGACTCCTAATTCTTATGTGTACTTTGACCATTACCAAACCCGTGACATTGACCAGGAACCTCTAGCCATTGGTGGGTATTCACCGATTGAGAATGTTTATGGTTTTGAACCGCAACCCAACTCGCTTACTGCTGAGGAAAAGAGCCATATTATCGGAGTACAGGCAAATGTGTGGACTGAATATATGCCTGATTTCAAACAGGTACAGTACATGGTCATGCCGCGTATAGCAGCATTGTCTGAAGTGCAATGGTCAAAACCGGAACAAAAGAACTACGCTGATTTTCTGAATCGTATTCCTCGTATGATTGATCTTTATAATTTGTACCAATACAATTATGCCAGACATTTGTATGATATCACGGCTGATTTCAGTTCAAATCCGGCAGATGGTTGTCTGGATGTAACATTATCGACCCTGGATAATGCAGCAATTCATTATACACTTGACGGGACAACTCCAACAGAAAATTCACCGGTCTGTTCAGGGGCATTGAAGATTAATCAAAATGCCAATTTACAAGCCATTATATTCCGCAACCAACAAGCCAGCCGGTTGTTATCCGAAACCATAGCTTTCAGTAAATCCAGTTTGAAACCGGTTACGGCTTTACAACCCCTGAACAAGCAGTATCAGTTTAAAGGTGTTTCTACGTTGGTAGATGGATTGAAAGGTAGCAGAAACTACAAAACCGGTCGCTGGATCGCATTCTATAAAAATGATATGGAAGTAGTTATTGACCTCCAAAAAACCACAACCATTGAAAATGCAGCTATTTCGACTTGCGTGGAAAAAGGCGATTGGGTTTTTGATGCACGTAGTTTTACCGTTGAGGTATCCAATGACGGAATCAAATTTACCCGTGTGGCCACCGAAAGTTATCCGGCTATGCAACAACAGGATGCCAATGGCATATTTAATCACAAACTTTCTTTTAATCCTGTGCAAACCCGTTATGTAAAGGTGATTGCCACTTCAGAGCAATCAATTCCCGGTTGGCACGGAGGAAAAGGAAATCCGGCGTTTCTTTTTGTTGACGAGATTACATTGAATTAACTATTTTACAGACCTGACAAAGCTCTGGTTGACAAATTAGTCATTGTAAAGTGGATATCGGAGGGTAAACTGGCTGTAACGTTGAGTTTACCCTTCATGTTTTATCCTAAAATATAAAGTTATGAAAACACTGAACCTTGAAGATACTAACTACGGACAGGTAAAAGATTACAATTACGATCTGGTTATTCTGCCCTGGGGGGCAACAGAGCCTCATAATCTGCATTTGCCCTACCTGACAGACTCCATTCTTTCAAAAGAAATTGCAAGTGATGCGGCCCGGTTGGTTCAGCAACGTGCCGGTATAAACTGCATGGTGTTGCCGCCCGTAAATATGGGCTCGCAAAATCCCGGACAAAGAGAACTTCCGTTTTGCATCCACACCCGGTATGAAACACAAAAAGCGATTCTGACCGATATTGTAGCCTCGCTAAATGCTCAGGGATTTGACAAACTGGTAATCATCAACGGGCATGGAGGTAACAACTTTAGAAATATGATACGGGATCTGGCGGTAGATTATCCTGATTTTCTGATTGTTGTAAGCGACTGGTTCTCGGTTGTATCACCAGAGGGCTATTTTGAGGAACCGGGAGAACATGCCGATGAACTTGAAACTTCGGTAATGATGTATTATCATCCCGAATTAGTGGATTTATCAAAAGCCGGGATAGGACAATCCAAATCATTTGCGTTGCAATCGCTCAAAGATAAAACAGCCTGGATGCCACGCCACTGGCAGAAAGTGACTACAGATACAGGGATTGGTAATCCGGGAAAATCAACCGCCCTGAAAGGAGAAACATTTGCAAAAGCAGTCGTCGAAAAATATGTTTTATTATTTAAAGAACTGGCTGGATATACATCTCTCTATGTTGAATAAAAAAATACCAAATTATATGCGGAGAATAAAACTTTTTACTGTTCAGCTGATTGCTGTTTGTCTGTTTGCAGCTTTTACGGCTACAGCTAATTCCGTTTCAGGTAATCCTACCCTTGTTTTTCAAAAAATGAGCGGAAATCCGACAGATGAAGCCGGATATGCTAATGGGGTGTCAGCTTGTTTTGCCGGAAAGTTACAGGAGAAAATGGTGATGGCCGGCGGTTGCAATTTCCCGGGAATACCGGCAGCTAAAGGTGGAAAGAAAGTTTTCTACAGAGGAATTTATGTCGCAAATTTAAATGCGAACCAGATATTGCACTGGAAAAAAGCAGGTGAATTACCTGCGCCGGCGGCTTATGGTGTTACAATAGCTGATAATGACCGTTTAATCTTTATCGGTGGTTCGAATGAACAGGGAAGTCTGGCGGCAGTTCACAGCCTGACTGTCAGTATAAATAATACCCTGAAACTTGAAACATTGCCATCTCTGCCTTTCCCGATGGATAATATGTCAGGAGCAATCATTGGAAAGACAATTTATATTGCCGGTGGAAAAGTAAATGGCAAGTCGTCAGCTTCCATGTTCTGTCTCAATCTGGATAATTTAAAGGAGGGGTGGCGCAGTGCACCGGAGATACCCGGAGGACCCCGTATGCAGGCTGTTATGGCAGCGAATTCGGGTAATATATATTTGTGGGGTGGTTTTGCACCGGCTTTTGACGGTAAGGGACCTACACTTTCGACCGATGGATACCGGTTTTCACCGGAAACAAAAAAGTGGACCCAATTGCCAGCGCCTAAAGACAATCAGGGAAAAGCCGTTTCTTTGGGCGGGGGCGTTGCCACCAGATTGAATGATAGCCTGATTCTTTGTACCGGGGGCGTCGATAAAGATATTTTTCTGGAGGCTCTGCAACGGGAATCCCTGTTGAAAGGTGAACAGGCGAAAATAAAAGCCGCTGAATACCTTTCCCATCCGGCTGAATGGTATCGTTTCAATGACAAAGTATTTGTATATAATACCTTACGGGGGAAATGGCGCAAGGTTTCCGGGAATTCATTAATGGCAAGAGCCGGAGCTTCCATTGTAGGCGATAAAAATACATTTTACCTGATTAACGGTGAATTAAAACCCGGAATCCGGACTCCTGAAATAACCAGGTTAAAGCTGGTTTCTTCAGGTGATTATACCGGATTTGTGAATCCAATGATCGGTACGGGTGGTCATGGACATACATTCCCCGGACCAACTGTTCCCTTCGGAATGATCCAACCCGGTCCTGATACCCGTATAAACGGCTGGGATGCCTGTTCGGGTTATTATTACAACGATTCTACCATAAACGGATTTTCGCATACTCACCTGAGTGGTACAGGTTGCGGCGACTACGGTGAAATTTTAATAATGCCTACCGTCGGTAAACAGCAATATCTCCAAACCTCTCCGGAAACGCAGATATTACCTTATGCTTCCCCTTTTTCGCATGCGAATGAAACAGCGGTTCCGGGTTATTATTCCGTTTATTTAGACCGGTATCGTGTGCAGGCCGAACTCACTGCTACCAAACGGGCAGCCATGCATCGCTACACTTTCCCGGCTTCAAAGGAATCAGGATTTGTATTTGATCTGGATTACAGTCTTCAGGATCAGCGTAACCGCGACATGAAGCTCGAGATCATTGGCGATACCGTGATAAAAGGCTATAAAAATACAGCCGGTTGGGCATGGGATCATCAGGTCTGTTTCTATGCAGTGTTCTCGAAACCTTTCAAATGTAAGTTAATTGAAGATACGGTTTCTGTGGGGGCTATCCGACAAAAAAGAGTCCTCAGGAAAGCCCTGTTGCAATTCGAAACCACACAAAATGAACAGGTTTTAGTCAAAGTTGCAATCTCACCGGTCGATACAGAAGGTGCCCGTAAGAATCTGACTACTGAAATGCCTGACTGGAATTTTGATAATATCCAGGCCAATGCCTGCAAAGACTGGAATAGATATTTACAGAAAATAGAAATCAGTACAAAAGACGAGGAGCAGAAAACGATTTTTTATACAGCCATGTATCACACCGGCATTTCACCCAATTTGTTTTCAGACGTGGATGGACGTTACCGGGGAATGGACAAAAAAATACATCAAACGACTCCCGATAAACCGGTTTATACTATTTTCTCATTGTGGGATACTTTCAGAGCTTTTCATCCACTGATGACCATTATTGATCCCAAACTCAATACTGATTTCATCAATTCTTTGCTGAAGAAATACCGGGAAGGCGGTATTTTGCCAATGTGGGAACTGGCTGCCAATTATACGGGTACCATGATCGGCTACAATGCGGTTCCGGTGATTGTAGATGCGTATATGAAAGGCAACCGCGATTTTGATGTGGCGGAAGCATTCAAAGCCTGCCAACGCAGTTCGATGTACGACACGACTAACATTGCCGCGACCCGATATGTAAGAGATAACGGCCTGATGCCCATCTCGAAATATTACAAAAATACCCTGGGCTATGTACCGTGTGATAAAGAGAATGAGTCGGTAGCCAAAGGGTTGGAATATGCCTATGACGACTGGTGTATTGCCCGTTTAGCCGAAAGTCTGGGAGATAAGGCTAATCAAAACAAGTACGATAAGCTTGCCAAAAACTACCGGAACTATTTCGATCCGGGCGTTGGGTTTATGCGCGGAAAGGATTCTAACGGAAAATGGCGTACGCCTTTCAGTCCGCTTGCTTCAACGCACCGCAGTGACGACTACTGCGAAGGAACTGCCTGGCAATGGACATGGTTCGTTCCTCACGATGTGGATGGTCTGAAAAAGCTGATGGGTGGTGAAAAAAAATTCATTACCAAACTGGATTCCTTATTCACTTTGAATGCCTCTATGGAAGGAGAAAATGTGTCAGCCGATATCTCCGGATTAATCGGACAGTATGCACACGGTAACGAACCGAGCCACCACATTATATATTTCTACAATTATGCCCACCAGCCGTGGAAAGCCCAGGCACTGGTGGATAGTGTGCTATACACTCTTTACCACAATGATCCGAACGGTCTGTCGGGTAACGAAGACTGCGGACAAATGTCTGCCTGGTACATCCTGAATGCCATGGGCTTCTATCAGCCATGTCCGGGTAATCCAACCTGGTCTATCGGGCGTCCGGTTTTCGATAAGGTGGTGATCAATCTGCCGAATGGAAAGATATTTGAAATTTCTACCATTGGTCAAAAGAGACAAAATAAGTATATACAGTCGGTTACTCTCAACGGAAAACCGTTAAATAAACCCTTTTTTGCTCATAAAGACATCATGAACGGAGGAAAAATGATCATCACCATGAGTAGCAGACCAACTAAATGGGGAACAAAATAATGAGACGATTCATCCGTAAGAAAATGACTCTGCTTGTGCTGATCCTATTGTCAGCACAAGCATTCAGCCAGACAGAAAATACGGGGATTATACCGGTTCCACGTCAATTCGGGACAAACAGTAATGATTTTGTTGTAAATAAGGAAATTCGTATTTACACCAACCTGAAAGGGACTGAAAAGAAAAACCTGCTTTTCTCTTTAAAGGAGCTGCCTTTTGCCTGGAAACTGACCCGCAATAAGATAAAAAACGATGCGGCTTTTCTCAAGCAAGCTTCCGATAGCGCGGTGTATGCTCATGACGGATATGCTCTCAATGTTTCCGATAAACGGATTCAACTTAATGCAGCTACCTCAGCCGGCTTGTTTTACGGCTTACAGACCCTGCGTCAGCTGATCCGGAAGAATGATCTATATGTAATTCAGGGAGCGGAGATCGTCGACAAGCCCCGTTTTGAATACCGGGGCCTGATGCTTGATGTTTCACGGCATTTCTACCCTCTGGCGTTTGTGAAAAAGCAAATTGATGCCATGGCCTATTATAAGCTGAACCGTCTGCATTTGCATCTGACAGACGCTGCCGGGTGGCGCATTGAAATCAAAAAATATCCCCGCCTGACCTCGTATGCAGCCTGGCGTCCCCAACAAAACTGGAAAAAATGGTGGAATGGCGACCGCCGTTATGTCAGCTTTGATAATGACAGCGCTTCGGGAGGCTTCTATACGCAAAAGGAGATCAGGGAGTTGGTCAAATATGCAGCAGAACGCCACGTTACCATTATTCCGGAAATTGAAATGCCTGCACATTCTGAAGAAACTATGGCCGCATATCCGTTTCTGTCTTGCCCTAATGTGAAATTCAGGAATGGTGATGTATGTGCCGGAAAAGATTCAACGTATGAATTTTTCGAAAATGTGCTGGAAGAAGTCCTAAAATTATTCCCATCGGAATACATCCATATCGGAGGCGATGAAGCAGGAAAAACAGCATGGAAGAATTGTCCGTATTGCAAAGCCCGTATGGAAAAGGAAAAGCTGACAACTTTCAATGACCTGCAAGCCTGTTTTATTGGACGTATTGCCAATTACCTGCATCTCAAAGGCCGGAAAATGATTGGATGGGATGAAATTACCGAAGGTCAGATTCCGGGTGATGCTGTGATTATGTCGTGGCGGGGTGAGCAAGGAGCACTCAATGCTCTCAAAAACGGTAATCAGGCTATTATGACACCCGGTGAGTTTTGCTATCTGGATGCTTACCAGGATGCTCCCCTGACCCAGCCTGAGGCTATCGGAGGGTATCTTCCGCTAGAGAAAGTCTATTCATACAATCCGTTGGAAGTGGTTCCGACTTTGCAGCAGAACATGATCCGGGGAGTGCAGGCGAATTTGTGGACGGAATATGTTCCTACGCCCGAACACGCAGAATATATGATCTGGCCAAGATTGCTGGCACTTTCAGAGGTGGCATGGTCTGAGCCCGGTCAGAAATCATGGCCTGACTTTCACCGGCGGGCACTTTCGGCGGTCGGTTTTTTGAAAGCAAAAGGTTACCATACGTTCGACCTCTGTAATGAGACCGGCAACCGTCAAAATGCTCAACATCCGGTCAATCACAAAGCGGTCGGAAAGAAAGTTTTCTATGCAGGAAAATATTCCGATGCCTATCCCGCAGGCGGAGAAACAGCACTCACCGACGGTCTGTGTGGTGGATGGAGCTATAATGACAAGCGCTGGCAGGGTTTTATAGGTCCAAAACGCCTTGAGGTTGTTGTCGATTTGGATAGCATACAGCAGATTAGTGCAATACAGGTTTGTTTCCTGCAGAGTACAGGCGCTGAGGTCTATCTGCCTTCCGGTATCGAATATTCCATTTCGGAAGATGGCGAGCATTTCACAAAACTTTACTCTGAAGATAATGCGGTCAATACATCCGAAGGAATCAAATACCACGATGCTGACTGGAAGGGTAGTGCAAAAGGCCGCTATGTCAAAGTAAAAGCTATCGCTTCACCACAATTTGGCGGCTGGGTATTTACGGATGAGATTAGAATAAACTGAGACTATTAAGAATAGGGAGATGAGAACAATATTACTTTTATTCGTTGTAGCATTTCATGTTACTTTATTACAGGCACAGTCAACCCCGGTTGATTTTGTAAATCCGTTTATCGGTACGACCAATTACGGTACGACCAATCCGGGAGCCGTGTGCCCGGGAGGATTGATGTCTGTTTCCCCATTCAACGTGATGGGGTCAAATTTAAACAAAGCCGATAAAGATGACAGATGGTGGTCAACTCCGTACGAATACAAAAACCGCTATTTTACGGGATTTTCTCATGTTAATCTCAGCGGGGTCGGTTGTCCTGACCTGGGTTCTTTATTATTGATGCCTACCATGGGTAACCTGGAGGTTGATTATCATAATTACGGAAGCGAATATTCCGGAGAAAAGGCATCACCGGGATATTACAGCAATTATCTGAGCAAATACGGGATTAAAGCGGAGGTAACCGCAACTATGCGTACCGGAATTTCGAAGTTTACTTTCCCCAAAGGAAAAAGCCATATAATACTGAATCTAGGCCAGGGGCTAACCAATGAAACGGGAGCTACTGTTCGTTTTGTGAATGATAAGGAAATTGAAGGAAGCAAGTTGCTTGGAAACTTCTGCTACAATCCCGGGGCTGTATTCCCTGTCTATTTTGTAATGCGAATGCATAAAACGCCTATTGAAAAGGGCTATTGGAAAAAAATGCCACCAATGGGAACCGAGGCACAATGGGATGTTAATGCCGGTAAATACAAAATCTACAACAATTACAGCAAAGAGATCAGCGGAGACGATATCGGAGTGTGGTTTTCTTTTGATACCGAAGCCAATGAAACGGTAACAGTGAGTCTGGGAGTTTCGTTTGTAAGCATCGAAAATGCAAGACTTAATCTGGAAAAAGAACAGGCCGGAAAATCATTCGACGATATTCATGCCGAAGCCCGGCAACGCTGGAATGATGATTTGTCACGCATTCTGGTAGAAGGCGGAACCACCGATCAGAAAACCATTTTTTATACCGCTCTGTATCACACTTTGCTGCACCCTAACATCCTGAATGATGTAAACGGGCAATACCCCGCAATGGAAGGAAATAAGATTCTAACCCAAAACGGCAATCGTTACACGGTCTTTTCATTGTGGGACACATACCGGAACCTGCATCAGTTGATGACGCTGGTTTATCCCGAACGTCAGACTGCCATGATCCGTACCATGCTGGATATGTACAAAGAACATGGCTGGCTCCCTAAATGGGAACTTTATGGTCGTGAGACATTGACTATGGAAGGCGATCCCTCCATTCCGGTAATTGTGGACAGTTGGCTGAAAGGGTTGAGGAATTTTGATGCCGAACTGGCTTATAAAGCTATGTATAAGTCGGCAACTACTCCGGGAAGAGACAATCTGATGCGGCCGGATAACGATGATTATATGAACATGGGATATGTTCCGCTTCGCGAAAAATATGATAAATCGGTATCACATGCCCTTGAGTACTATATCGCAGATCACGCCTTGTCGAATTTTGCAAAAGCACTGGGGAAAACTGCCGATGCAAAACTTTTCCATCAACGGTCAATGGGGTATAAGAAGTATTACTCACCAGATTTTGGAACCCTTCGCCCTGTACTTCCGGATGGTAAATTTTACACACCGTTTGATCCGATGCAGGGGGCAAATTTTGAACCTTGTCCCGGTTTTCACGAAGGAAATGCATGGAATTACACTTTCTATGTACCACATGATGTGTACGGACTTGCCAGGTTAATGGGAGGGGAAAAGAAATTCGTGAATAAGCTTCAAAGCGTTTTTGACAAATCCTTGTATGACCCTTCGAATGAGCCGGATATTGCTTACCCCTATCTATTCAGTTATTTCAATGATGAAGCATGGCGTACTCAAAAGATGACCAGAGAATTGCTGAATAAATATTATTCCAACAAACCGGATGGTTTGCCGGGTAATGATGATGCCGGAACACTTTCAGCCTGGGCCGTTTTCAGTATGATAGGCTTTTATCCTGATTGTCCGGGTGAACCTTCATACACACTTACCACTCCGGTATTTAATAGAATCACCATCAGGTTACAGCCTGAGTATTTTAAATCCAATGAATTGATTATTGAAACTAGTTCGACTGGCGATTTTATTAAAACGGTTCAATCCGGAAATAATAAACTGAATGGTTTCAGGATAAGCCACGATGATTTGATTCGGGCAGGAAAGCTCACGTTCACGCTTAGTTCCCAGAAATAAGAGTTGATTGACTTTTAACGCTGTTGTCAACATTTCAGCATATTCTTTTAATACCAACTAATAGCTTGATTTTAAAGATATAGATATAAACATAACCATGAGAATCAAATTTCAATTGCTGTTATTGCTTACTCTTTTATTGCCAATAACACTCAATGCACAAAATTTTGTGAGCATTCCGGCAAATTCGTCTCCGGAAGATATTCTAAAAGCTGCCGTTTCGGTTAAGCCTTCCAAACGACAACAGGCCTGGCAGTCAATGGAGTATTACGCGTTTATTCATTTTGGCCCCAATACCTTTCTGGGGCAGGAGTGGGGCGATGGAACCGCTAATCCGTCGGTTTTTAATCCAACAGCCCTGGATGCAGATCAATGGGTGAAAACCATAAAAGATGCCGGTATGAAAGGGCTAATCTTAACCGCCAAACATCACGACGGATTTTGCCTGTGGCCGACTAAAACGACCAATTATTCCGTGAAGAGTTCTCCATGGCGCAATGGAAATGGGGATTTGGTGCGTGAGGTCGCCGATGCCTGTCATCGTGCAGGGATCAAAATGGGTATCTATCTATCTCCCTGGGATCGGAATAATCCGAATTATGGGGATTCACCGGCGTACAATCGTATTTTTACGCAACAACTTACCGAGTTGTTATCCAATTATGGCGAAATATTTGAAGTGTGGTTTGATGGTGCAAACGGTGAAGGACCTAACGGAAAAGTGCAGCAGTATGACTGGGAAGCATATTATGCACTGATTCGTCGTTTGCAGCCCAATGCCGTAATAGCCGTTATGGGGCCCGATGTACGCTGGTGTGGCAACGAAGCCGGTAAAGGTCGTGATCTGGAGTGGAGTGTACTACCTGTTACGGCAACATCGCAAAAAGTGATTGCTGAAAATTCACAACAAAAAGCGGGATCGGGTATGTTTATTCCCAAAGATGCCACTGCAAATGATCTGGGTAGTCGTGAATTGTTACTTAATTCTCCATCCTTGATTTGGTATCCTTCAGAGGTTGATGTCTCCATTCGTCCGGGTTGGTTTTATCATCCGGAGCAGGATGATAAAGTGAAAAGCCCTGAGAAACTGGAGGGAATTTATTACACCTCTATTGGAATGAATGCCTCTCTTTTATTGAATATTCCACCGGATAAACGGGGGCTGATTCACGAAAACGATATTAAAAATCTGATGTTATTCAAAAAGCGCATAGATGAAACCTTTAAAACTAATCTGGCGGTTGGAGCGAAGATCTCGTCTGAGAATATTTCCAAACCGGGACAGGTAAAGTCTCTTGTCGATGGAAACAATACTACCGGCTGCGAATTAAAACCCCGGAAAAAGGGTATATCAATAGAACTAAGCTTTAACGATCTGAAAACATTTGACCGTGTATTACTTCAGGAAAATATAGCACAGGGGCAGCGTGTCGAGAGTTTCATTGTCGAAACAATGGACAATGGGAAATGGATAAAGATTGCCGAGGGTAAAACAATCGGTTACAAACGCATCCTTTGTTTTCCGAAAGTGCCTGCAAAAAAAATAAGAATCACCTTTACTTCAGTGCGTGCAAATCCGATTCTTTCGGAAATCGGGTTGTATAAGCAGTCGGATTAATTTATTGTCACATTTCGCTTGATAGACCTGTAATCTTCTTCGAAGGTTTCTATTACACAGAGTTGCTCAGAAAAGTCACTGAGAACCACAGAGTTTTTCTTTTTTTCTATGAGATCCGGTGCATTAAATATATTTTTTAATTGAATATCCGGATAACCACCTATTAATCTATCTGTAGAATGTGGATGTTACTTTAATGTTTCAAATGATAATCAAAGAATAGGACGCTGATTTACGCTGATATGGCGGATGAAAAACGGATAAGAAAAAATGCAAGCATTTTTGATTTTCTACTAAATCAATTGACGAAGTCAATTTTAAATCCTCAAATATCTATATTATAACAGATTGTTAATCCGTATACATCCGCATAATCTGCGTAAATCCGCGTTCCATTCTATTTCTATATGAATTACCGTAAATGAATATCCGGATATTGACCTGTTAATCTATAGTGATAGTTAGACATTAGGCCGATAAACGGATATTCAATTTTTTTTATCATAAAAGCTTATGTTTTATTATGAAGTATGTGCCAATTCAGTAAAAAGCTGTCTTGCTGCACAGGAAGGAGGCGCACATCGCGTTGAGTTATGTGCCGCCATTCCCGAAGGAGGAACGACTCCATCTTTTGGTGAAATAGCTTTGGCGCGGGAACTACTGCAGATCAGACTGCACGTCATAATCCGTCCCCGGGGGGGGGATTTTCTTTATTCACCGTGGGAAGTGAAAAGTATGCTGAAAGATATAGAGATGTGCCAAAAACTCGGTGTTGATGGTGTAGTCTTCGGATGCCTGGATAATGCCGGGGATGTCGATCTGGTACTGATGAAAGAACTTATGGATGCGTCAAAAGGAATGTCTGTTACCTTTCACCGTGCATTTGATATGTGTCGTGATCCGCATGAAGCGTTGGAACAAATTATTAGTCTGGGTGCTGACCGCATTCTTACTTCCGGTCAACGCCCCACAGCTGAAGAAGGTATTCCATTACTTAGAACATTAAATGAACAAGCCGGAGGCCGGATAATTTTACTTGCCGGATCAGGTATAAACGAAACAAACATTCACCGTATAGCATCCGAAACCGGAATCAGAGAGTTTCATTTCTCGGCACGTGAATCCGGAAAGAGCCAAATGGTTTACCGGAATCCGGCTGTTTCAATGGGGGGGACTGTCTGTATCAATGAATACGAACAGTCCTTTACCTCGGCGGATAAAGTGAGAAATATCATTGATGAATCAGTCCGGATTACAACCCGCGAATAACCTTTATGATTTTCAGATATACTGTTAGTTATCAGTATTATGTGTAGCTAAACCCAATAAAAATAATGATAGATGAAAAAAGAACTATTAACCTTAGTGCTTGCGGGTGTTTTGTCAATATCCATGAGCTTTTCTGCTAATCCAAAGGCAAAAACATCAGCGGTAGCCTATCGCATTGTCAATGGCCGGATTGAATTACCTGTCCCCGAACGTCCCAAAGGACAAAAAGATGTACTTCAACTAACAACAGCTCCTATTCCAAATCTACGTGTTGCATTTATAGGCCTGGGTATGCGGGGGCCGGGTGCAGTTGAACGTTTTACCAAAATCGACGGTGTTGAGATTGTTGCTCTTTGTGATGTCCGGCCGGAACGGGTCGCTTTGGTAAATAAAAGACTCGAAAAAGCCGGGAAACCCAAAGCCCTTGAATTTAGTGGAGACACGGCTGTTTGGAGAAAAGTAACCGCTCTTCCTAATGTTGATCTGGTGTACGTGGCTACCGATTGGGCTCACCATGCATTAATCGGAGTTCAGGCCATGAAGGATGGAAAACATGTAGCCATAGAGGTGCCTGCCGCGATGTCAATGAAAGAGTGTTGGGACCTGATCAACACTTCTGAAAAGACGCGGAAACATTGCATGCAACTGGAGAATTGTGTGTATGACTATTTCGAACTGACAACTTTGAATATGGCTCAACAAGGAGTGCTTGGGCGAGATCCTGCACGGAGAAGGCGCTTACATCCATAACCTGGAGCCATTCTGGAAAGATTACTGGAATAACTGGCGCCTGGACTGGAATCTTAAACACAGCGGCGATGTATATCCTACTCACGGATTAGGCCCGGTTTGTCAGGCAATGAATATTCACCGTGGCGATAAGATGAATTACCTGGTTTCAATGCAGACTAAAACAGTTTGTATTCCCGAATTCATCGAAAAGACAACCGGTAAAAAGCTGGAGAATATGAAGAACGGCGATCATGTAACTACGATGATTCGCACGGAAAAAGGTAAAACCATCTTAATTGAACACAACGTTGCAACTCCCCGTCCTTATAACAGAATGTACCAGTTGACCGGTACTAAGGGATTTGCGAATAAATATCCGGTTGAGGGTTATGCTCTCGAAGGTTCCCAGGTGGGTGAAGACGTAATCAAAAACCACGAAAATCTATCCGGACACAGCTTTTTGTCAGATTCGGCCAGAACAGCATTGATGAAGAAATATGAACACCCGATTCAAAAAGAAATCGGCGAGTTTGCTAAAAAAGTCGGCGGACACGGAGGCATGGATTTTATCATGGATTATCGCCTGGTGTATTGTCTTCGCAATGGCCTCCCATTGGATATGGATGTTTATGATTTGGCTGAATGGTGTTGTCTGACTGAACTGACCGGCATTTCAATCGAAAATGGAACTATTCCGGTTACTATTCCCGATTTTACCCGTGGCAGCTGGAGTAAACTCAAAGGGTTGAAATTTGCTTACAAAAAGTAATGCGTTAAACATAACATATCCCCGTGAAAAGATATTATTGAAGATGAAGTGCTAGCTTATGACAACTGATAAAGCTTTTCTTTACGTATAGTTGTTCCGCTGTTGATCTCTTCTTAAAATTATGTCATCATATTGTTATTCCTATGAAGCTTCAGAGATATCCCAGATCTTATATAAACTGGGATATCTCTGGGACATCACTGGAATATCTCTGGGATATCTCTGGAATATCTACAGTTCAATATGGAATGAAGAGCGGACAAAGAAGGGTGCAAAGGGGGGGATTGTGTGGTGGAATGGTTACGAACAACAAAGGTTTTATGGTGTGGGTGTTTGTTATAGATGTAATATAGTATGTAATACTGGCGTTTTGGTTAAAAAGCTGCAGCAAAGTGATTGCTGCAGCTTTTTAATTTGTAGGAATTACTTTCCGATACAAAATGTGATTGTATTGCTGTTATCGCCTGATATACAATGTTATATAGCCTTTTATATTTGACTGGGTGACAAAACAGTGACAAAAACTACAACAAAGATAATGCTTGTTTTGATTGCAATCTCTATTTTTAGCCTCATTGTTTGTTATTTCTCCAGTAATTTCACCCAGGTAGTATATGATCCATTTTATAATTATTGAGATGGAATAAAACAATGAACTTAAAAATATGTATATTTGTAAACTCTTACAGCTATTGAAGTTTGTTCTCCAGGTTAGAGACAGAGGACAACACTTTAGAAAAGCCCTTGAAAGAAATATTCAAAGGCTTTTTTGTTTTTATGTTGGATCCTCATATAAATAAAAATCCTGATAGGATCTTTCACCTACCAGGATCATTGCCAGAAAATATGTTGCATTAGAAATCTCCTTTATATTGTTTTCTTATGCCAGTTTCAAAAGACTGGCTCCAGTCGGTTGGATCTCCATAGGGGTTAGGTGATTTACCTGGTAAATAGTCCTCAATAAAGCTCTTTTTCCATTCCTGGTAAGTCTCTTTCAATGGCTTATTTGTTCGTGAATCCAGGTAATTGAAATGGAACTCTCTCTCATACTCCCATAGTCTGGCAGCAAAAGGCTTTTCTTTGTCCCCTATGTAGGGATTCTCAGCCTCTCCTTTGTACCAGCGATAATTAGAGTAATCCTCTGTTATTCCTGAGAGATAAGTTTGATCTGTCCTTTTCATACTGTATTAAAACGTTTTTCCATTATATCATCAGCAACGGTAAAGCCATACATCTCACCAAGCATATTTATAGCATTACTCATACTCTGAGTAGATCCTGTTATACGATCTCCAAAAAATTCACTCAATAGAGGATTATCACCAAGATCCTTTAAACCATCATTCACTCTTTTAAGATCTTGCATTAATACCAGCATACTCTCTCTGACCTGCTGGTAGTTATCTGGTTCATTATATTCCATGCTCAATAGTATTAGAATAGAACAAATTTAATAACATAACTCTGGAAAATTTGTTTCCGCTTATTTCCTCAGCATCAATCATATCATTAATAAAGCCTTTTCCAAAAGTGCAAATAGCCATTCCTTTTGAAATTAAATCTTTTTTAGGATCCATAAGTTTAATAAATTGTGCTCTCCCAATCTCAGCCATACCTGTGTAAAGCCTATTCGTTTGATTTGAGTTTAATATATAAGTCATAGTGAATTATCTATTTATGATGCAATCTAATTTAATTGCATTTTCAATGCTTATAAGTTCGGCTCTGGAATAAAGGATCTTTGATTTAATACTGGATCCACTTCTGGTTTTTTCAGTAATCAATCCTCGTTTTACCCAATTTTTAATACGTCCCTCACCATAAAGCCTGTATGCTTCTCTTTGTGAAATTTGATCCGTTGCAGGAGAAATCCTTTTTACATAATTTGCTACTCCAAGCTCTGACATATCCATGCAGATGTTTTTTAGCTCAAAAAGTTCAAGATTAATCATTTTTGTAATTTTGATAGCATTATCGCACAAAAAAAAGACGGTGTGCCTTTCCCGTTTGCTATCACCTATTACAAAGGCTGTGATGGCATTAACCAATCACACGGGGGTACACACCGCTAATATCTTAGCATGCAGATCTGACCAATGAATACAAAAAATCCACCGTTATAAGAGCAGTGGATATATCCACCTTTGTAATATGTGATAGCGTGACAAAAGTAGAAAGTTTCTTTCAATTAAAAAAGTATTCATAGCTATTTTGTTGATTATCATGCAAATATGTGTTTGTCAAACACACTTTTAAAGATTAATATTATTGTCCTCTCCCCACAGATCGTTTACCGTTATAGTTAAATCTTTATTCCCAATGGTACTAAACAGATTCCCACTAATAATACTCCTACGATTATCATAAATGGGTACTGTTAGTTGTTTCTCAAATAAAACCACATCATTAACCCCAAATACCTTTATGGTAACAGTTATGTTCTGAGGGCGTGTTACATAATAATCAAACACATCCATCTTTGTTGCCCCCAGAGTAGCCTCATAGGTATTGGTTACAAAATATTGCAGATCGGTTCCACTGGATCCCAGGCAGTACCATCTGTTGTACTCGCTAATGGTTACAGTCACTTTCTTAACATCTGGTATAAGATCATCCAATATATTAACCCTCATTAATCCACCCATACGAGGTAAATTAATATCAAAATTAGTGCTCTCTGCTGATACTGTCAGATCTCCAGTGTAATAGAATACTTCTTTATCAGACATCTTGAAATAGCTGTCATAGTACAGTTTATCACTAAAGTTATTAGCATAGAAATAGCCTTTTCCTTTGCCTTGTGCATAAAATATAACTTTATATGTACCAGGGACTAATTTTATAGTGACTTTGCCAAAATCTACAGGAACAGCATCAACACCAGGTGTATATGAACTGCTTCCTTTTGCAACGATATTTGAGGTTGTTGCATTGTAAATATAGTAAGAAATGGAACTTACTACATCAGCCGTGTTTGCTGCTCTGGTTTGTACCCTGGCTTTGCTACTTAATGGCTCAACATTGACAGTGAGAGGGTTTAAATTGAATGTTACTGAGATTGGTTTACTTATTGGAGTTTCATCCTCCATAGATTTACTGCATGATGTTAGTAGCAGTAACAGCATTGAAAAGATTTTGATTTTTCTAATCATAATGATTCCTTTGATTTTAGTTATTTGCAATATTGCCGTGCAAAATTACAGCTAAAACCTCTATCACTATGATTCCTGGAGTATTTACCTGGTAAATAAAAAGGCGTGCATTGAGGAATACACGCCAGGTAAGACTATTTTGTTTGAATTTACCAGTCCTGTTTATTTGATTCTAAACCTTTCTTGAAAGCTTCAATATAAGAGCTGAAATATGATTCCAGTTGGTTCTTTGCATATTCGGCTTTTAGATCTCCTTTTTTGTTATAGATACAATTGATAATCTCAGATCCAAAACCTCCATTTGAGGATCCTAATAAAATCATTTTTATTGGTTTAGATCCACTTTCATAATCGCTGAGGCTAAAAGCAGGTGCATCAATTCTTATCTTACCATCCTTGAACCTAATTACTATTGTATAATTCATGTCATAGGCAACAGCAACCATCCCCATAGCTTTTTTTATAACAGCTTTTGTCTCAATTCCATTGATTGTTATTACATCTGTAGCAGATTCACTTAATACATCCTTTGGTGATTTGTAAATGGTAGTCAGATAGGTTTTTGCTTTGTTGAATAACTCAGATTGTGAACCAGTAGCATCTATAACAATGAAATTTTTACTTTGATCTTTGGAATCAACAAACCCGTTTGAAGTTAAAGAGAAACTCTGAGCAAAAATATTTCCTGTTGTCAAAGCTACCAGGCAAAGCACTAATAGAATTTTTTTCATAACATTATATTTGAAGTTAGTAAACATCTATTTGCTGCCATTGCCCATAAAAAAGGTACGTGGGCAATTACCCATATTGGTAAAGAGGCATCGCCAAACGCCCACACTCCATATAAGTAACGCCCACGTATATCTGGGCGTTTTACTTATTGTTTGTTGGAGTGTAATAAAATTGGCGATTTTCTTTACCCAAAAACAATAGCAAACGCTATATTCCACGATTTTGAGCAAATATACATCATTTTTTATTATGATAACACTTTAGTAATAAAGTTTGTTGTATTTTCTAACAGTGACACCATCACCAATGCACTGAACCTGAGCATTGCCATATAAGTGGACAAATACTTTTGGTCTTGTTCCAGATGAGTTAACTACTATTTTTGAATCATCAAAAGCATCTATAGTCAGAATAGCATGTTCTGAAACATTCACATTTACCTCTGAATTGTGTCTGATGTAAAGCCTGGATACAGAATATTCATTGTAATTCAAATCGGCTTTACAGGATCCATTTAGAACAATATCTGAAATATTTGTCTCACCTTTTAGTTTCTCATCAATGAAAATTCCATAAGGTTCACATTTGCCTTTAAAATGTGTCCTGAAATAATCTAATGTTGGAAAATTCTCTGAGATACAGAAATCTATTCCTTGTATAAACAGTTTGGAAAGATCTTCTACATTCAAATCATCTTTGAGTTTCATTTGCCATTGACGGCATAGCCCTTTTGCAATGCCATCTTTTTTGAGTTCTTGTATTGTTTTCATTATGATATTCCTTTTGATAGCAAAGAGCTACCGTTGTTTTTAATCTCGTTGAGAGCTGATTTTATCTCTTTCAGTTCTGATGCACTTACCCCCGTGTTAGTGGCAATTTGCTGATGATAAATAAGCGACTGCCTGAGTACTGATAAACCATCAGCCAGGTTTATCACCACAGCATTCAATTTACCCGCTACAATTCCTCCAGTTTCTTCACTGAGAGATTTTACAGCTCCAGTTAATGGATCCTCACTTTTAGTGGAATCATCAGTTAACCAGCTTCCAGTCTTAGACAGATAATCATCGCTGAGACTTTCAAGCTTTTTCTCATATTTATCAAGCATAGCCTGCTCAGAATCGGATATGAGCCCATCTGCTAAAGCCTCTGACATGTAACCCATAAATGCAGTAACTTCTGGCTGTAGTTTATTCTTTAGCTGGTCTATGATTGCTGTTTTTATCAGGTTCTTAACAACATTGGCAGATTTACTGGCTGCTTTTTCCCCAGAAGCCCACGCCTCAGCGTATGCTGTTGCAAAATCATCAATGGCAGTGGCAATATCAGTGCCCATAATAGCCTCAACAATTGAATATTTTGTGTTATCGGCAATGGTTTTGTTATTTTCAGCTATCTGATCCTGCCATTCTTTTATTTTATCATTATCCGTTTTTTTCTTGGCTTTCTCAGCTTCAATTTGTTGCTGGATCAGCTCATTTTGTTTTTGGAGATTCTCGTTTTGCTGATTCAATAAATCAGCCTTGTTTGTTGAATAAGCTTTATCAATTGCATCCCCCAGGCTTTCATAGGAATCAGCAAGTGAATCAATTTGTTTTTGGAGGCTCTTGATCTGCTTTTCATACTTTGCATCGTGCATCTTATTGAATGATGTTATTACAGAGGTTACCCCTTTTGTAACATCCATCAATCCACCTATTACATCTCCAGACATAATTTTACCTACACCTCCAGCTGCTTGCCCAGCTCCAGCCAAAGCTCCAGTAACATTGCTGATCGTATTAGAGAGATCTTCATTTCCATAAGAATCAGCAAGTGTAGATAATGAATCCCCAACAGATCCCACTATATCTGTAATTGAAGCAATAGACTTTGCCATTTGAGCAGCAGTATCCTGTACAGCTTTCTTTTTGGCTTGTAATTGTGCTGGAGTAAGGTTTTCTCTTTCTGCTTGCTTTAGAGCTTTTAATGCTACTATGTAGTTATCAAAAGCACTACCTAAAGCCCTGAATGGATTCAGAGATACAACCCTATCTTTAGCTTGATTAAGTGAATCAATTAAAGCATGGAAGTCAACAGGAGACAGCTTTAAGCTGGCACTTGACATTTGTTTTTCAATATCAGCAATGAGCTTTTCTATCTGTCCAGCAGAAAGAGAATCAAGGTTTGTAAATAGATCCGTCCAGGATTGAGAACTTTTCAATTGTTCAGCATTCAAGGCAGAAATAGCATCCGATTCACCTTTATTTATTCTTGCAAGTAGCTCCTGGTTATCTTGCACTTGTTTTTGGATCCTTAGTACATTATATTCTTGGATAATGGCATCTTTCTTTTCTTCATAGTATTTGAAATCAGCTAATATCTTTTCTTGAACCTGGTTGTTTGTATCATCTTTCTTTTCAGAAAGAACTAAATTACCTGCTGCTTTATCATCGGCTCCTACTAAGCCAGATTTACCGTTTTTAATCTTATCCTCATAATCAGCTATGACTTTTAATTTTTCAGCCAGCGTATTAGATCTATTGATAGCCTGGGTAAAACTTTCTTTGAATGTATCAAGAGCTGATTTTTTGCCAGTGATCTCATCCAGCTGGGTATTCAAATTGATAAGGTAATTAGATTCACCCTCTGAAATGGTTCCATCGTTCTTTTTGGATGTGAGATTTTGTATTTCTTTCTCTACATAATCCTTGTAAGATGTACCGCTTTTAAGCAAGTCTTTAAACCGATTATTAGCCACATCCTCACCCATATTCTTTACCCAGCGGAAATAAAGCTCATACTGGCTTTTCTTGTACTCAATTTCACCATCAAATAGTTTGTTCTGAGCTTTGCTATAGCTGGTATCTTCATTTGTCCTACGGGCGTTAAATTCGCTTTTCTCTTTAGAGGATAATTCACCTTTCCCAGCATCTCTCCTGGCTTTCTCCAGTTCTTTCTCCTCCTTATTGATCTGAGCAATATTTTGTTTATGCTGAAGCTCCAGGAGTGCCTTTCTCTTAGCATATCCCTCATCCATAATCTCAATCCTGGACTGTTCCGCTTTCAGTTCAGCCTGGATCTGCTTTTCTGCCAGCTGCTGTGCTTTGTTAGCAGCTGTGTCTGCACTCTTGGCTGTTGGTGTACTTTTACCAGTAAGAACACTTAATTTTGTTTCTGCTGCTTTTAAGTCTTTAGTTCTATTTTCTATTTCCTCAGCAATATTATCTTTCAGAACTTTTCCAGACCTTAAATCACCAATCTCTTTTTTGATACTGTTAATTTGTGATCTGGTTTCAGATATTTGTTCTGAATATGTTTTTGCTGATTTAGTTGATTCGTTAAGACTAAGTGAAGTTTCAGAGATCTCTTTATTCAAATCATCAATAGTTGTGTTTACTGATTTAATATCATTTTGAGTTTTATCCAGAGCTTTCTTTGTATTGTTTTCCTCCTCCACGCCAAAGAAACGAGACATTTTTGCTGTAAAGCCATTGCGGTCATAGCCTTGTAAGGTATTAGTTTGTCTTACATCCCAGTATTTATCACTTTGCGATGATTCTGTTTTCTCCAAAGTCCTCTTTTGCTTATAAGCTTGCTCCAGTTCATCCTGTGCAGCTTTTAGTTTTATCTGCTTTTCAAGCTGGGTTAAGTACTTCTCTATTGCATCTGTATTATCATTAATGATCTTTCCCTCCTTAGTCAGTTCAGCATTGTAGCTTGGTATGATCTGTTTTAACTCATTTAGGGCTTTATTCCTTTCAAAATAAGCGATATTGCCATCATTAATAATTTTCTTTAGCGTGTCAACTTTAGCAGCTTGCTTGCCAAACTCCTCAGTTGCATCTTTTGTCGCTTTAGCCAGTCCTGTGATGGTTTCTGTTCCATCCTCCTGCTTTTTAAAGAACATTTCATAAGCACTATAAGCAATCCCTAAAATGCTTACTATCCAGCCTATTGGATTAGCTTTCATGGTAGCCCAAAGAGCTTTAAGCCCCAGGGATAATTTGGTGGTAGCAGCATCCAGTAATGATGTGGCTACTGTCTGAGCCTCTTTTGTTGTTGTGTCGGCTGCACTGGCAACGGTTGACTGCCTGGTAGCAGTTGTTTCCAGGAGTTTCTTTTTTGTGTAGAAGTCAGAGGATGCTGCCAAAGCTGTTTTACGGGCTATTGCCTGATTATCTATAACCCCTTCCAATTTTTTTTCTGCTGCTGCAATGCGAGTGACTTCCCCAGATTGCTTAGCCCAGTAGAGCTCATACCTGGCAGATTCAACTGCTTGCATGGATGAAACGGCTGCTGATTTTGCAGCCTCCATCTTAACAGCAGCTGCTTTCACATCTTCACGCATAGCTGCCATTGTAGCAACTGTGCTCTGGTTCTTTGCCAGTACTTCCTTTTCAAGAGCTGCCTGGTAAATGACACTCTTAGTGGAAAGATCCGTTTTGCTTAGAGCCTCTCTCTGTTCTACAGAAAGCACACCCATAGCAACCGCCTCATAGTTTGCACTGGAAGTGGTTACATTCAAGTTTGAAAGATATTCCTGCTGCTGGGCTGTAAGAAGCTGCTCAATGGTAGCTATTCTCAACTGCTTAGCCAGGTTTGCCTGTTCCTCAACAGTAAGCTGCTTTTGCAAGGATACCGTGTGAGCTTCCTGGGCTGCTGTCATTTTAGCAGTTATAGCTGCTGTTTTACCAGTAGCAGCCTCATCTGCTTTCATTAGGGCTATCTTAGCCTGTCTAACAGTATTATCAATCAGAGAAACACCAGTGTATCCCTTAGTCGCTAATGTATTCAAAACAATAGCAGCCCTATAGGATCCATAAGCAATAGCAATAGCCTTGACAATTCTAAGAACATCATCCAGGTGTTCAACTACTGTGATAGCTCCAGAAATGCCCGATTCAAGTACTCCCTGGTTTTGTTCACCAAGTTTATTCAGAGCCATATCCCAGGAATCTCCCAGGTTAGAGATCATGCCAGTAAGGGATTTGCTTTGCCGTTCCATCAAATTGTAGAACTGCCCACCCGAATCTGTCATTTTATTTATGACTTTTTCAACCTCAGGGAAACCGATCTTTCCCTCTGATACCATAGTGTTGATCTCCTCAGCAGTTTTGCCGTACATGGCAGCCAGCTCTCTTACCAATGGAATACCTCTACCAGTAAACTGCCTTACATCCTGGGCATACAAACGCCCCTGTACCATTGTGGTACCATACAGGTAAACAATATCATTCAGAGGAATGGAAAGCCCTGAGGCAATATTTCCAAGTCTTACAAGCGTATCATTTACTTTGTCAGCAGATGTACCATAAGCTAACAGTTGTTTTGCTCCACCTGCAACCCCTTTAAGGTCAAACGGGGTTTTGGCTGCTGTATCGGTAAGCTGATCCATGAGAGCCTTTGACTTAGCACCGCTGCCCAACATTGTATCAAATGCAATCTGTAGCTGTTGGAATTGCCCACGTGTTTGAACGATACTGTTCACAAGTCCCATCATACCACCGCCAACCAGAGTGCCGATGATATACCTGGCTCCATTTTGAGCAAATGCAGCTATGGATTGCTCCATTCTTTCAGATTCCTGGACTGCTGTAGTAGAAACGTTCCTGATCCTACGCTCCATAGCATCAGCAGACACTTTAAAATCATCTATATTGAGGGTTGCCTGAAAAGCCAACCCTCCACCAATATTTTCACTCATGATCGTTTACTCTTTGTTGTTTTTGATACTCAATGAGCTGTTTTAAGGATCTGCCAATGTTTGCATAGAATCCTATTAAAGCCTCATTCTTTCCATTCTCATTGCTTTTTAGTAGATCATCCACCAAATACCCTAATGTTACTATTTGATTTTCTGGGTTATTTAAGTGAGCTGTATCTTTATTCCTGGCATTCAGGATTACATCCTGTAGAGCGCATTGGATTAATTTATCATCTATCATAATTCTTCTTTTTAGCTATTCACTTTCTTTATAAGAATGTGAAAAATACATGTTATTACTTTGATTATTAGATTATAATGCAAATCGTGTTTGCTTCTGGAGACAATCCAGTGACAAAACAGGATGTTTTTATACTTTTTCCTCAGCAGTTAAAGCATTTCCCTGGGGATTTTGCAGTATTTGGGGTAAATAGTCCTCATTAGCTACCTTAGTACGCCATTCTTGATACTCTGGAGAGAGCAACAAAGACAAATATTCTTTCATATCGTTTTGTATTTCTTCTGTAGGAGTTGCTAAATCATAGGAAAGATCAACATATAAAAACTGTTCTAATGGAACTATATGTACATTATCAGCACTAACCTCTAATAGTTGGTCGTAAAGCTTATAATATACTTTATCCTCCTGAAAGATTAGTTTTACATAACGGGGATTCTCTGGATCTGGTCTGTTATCTTCCAGTTTTACCAATGGCTTAAATCCATCAGGAATAGAGATCTCTACACCAGCAGCCTCAGCAGCCTCATCATCAACTACTAATGTCTCATAGTAATCGTTACAACCATATCTAATAAACTCTTTCATTTTGCTTGATTTAAAATTGTTTCTAACTCATTGATTTTATCCCTGGCAGTCTGTCTCTCGATGTGGAGAGCGTTAAGATCATAGGGGAGAGGATCACCTAACATAAAAGCCTCATTACATTTTGTTATTTGATAGTCGGTACTATCTAAAAACTCTCTTTGTTCGGCTATGTCCTTTTTGATCTTTTGAACATCCAGGACTTTCTGATACTCATAATCTATGTGATCTGCTGCATCATAAGGCACCAGGCGTATGATATAACCATCCTCACATTTTCTCTTATCCTCATCTATTAGAGCTACAGGTTTCCAGGTGGATCCTAACATCTCAATTTGTTCTTTGATGGAGATAGTTCTGGTTTTGATATTCCCAGTTACTTCATCTTTATATTTTTCAGTTTCTGGCTTCAATATCTTAGATATTAGATAGCCGTTTTCTATATAACCGTATTCTAACATAATTACCTGAATTTACACATACTAACTGTCCACACATCTCTTGTTACACCGTTAAGATTAAAACGAGTAAATATGAATATCCCTAACCATCCCTCAGGAATATCATAATAATCATTTTGGGTGCTATCATCATGGATATATTGACCTGATCTGGGATAAAACCTAATAGTTCCTTGACCTATTTGCTTTGCCAGGATTGTCCTGCCAATTATTCCATCATTGGGGAGGTAAAGAGTTTTTGTAACCCCGCTATTTGTTAGCCCCAGAATAAAACTGTCTGATTTAGATAAATAGATTGTCCCAGAGCTATCGGATACAGACGTACTTTTTAGAATCAGTCCAGAGATTAATAAATCCTGGAAAAATCCACCATAAGCTGGAGCTGTACCGCTGTTGCTTGAATAGCCATATACGCCAGCTATGAAGTTTTCATTTTCCCAATCATATTTATCTACATAACCATATCCAAGTCCAACGATAGCAGCCTTTCTGTCAATGCCTGTTGAGGCTGCTACTGCTTGTGTTCCAGCATTATTGCAAAATACTCCAGAAGCGGATACCTGAGCTACTCCTTTTTCATTACGTGTCTCAATAACTCCATTTTTAGCATCTACTTTAATATCAGACGGGTAATATCCATCATATCCATAATCTCCACCCGTGGTTTTGCTTTCTAATATGATAGCTCCATCAGCAGCAGAAAGAGTTATTTTACAACCGTATCCATCGTTAGCAGTATAAGTAACCCATTCATCTCCAATACTTTCTTCTGATAGTGTTGTTGCAACAGCGGAACGCATCATAGGAGTTGATTCACTCGTTTCTCCCTTGTAAACAACACCAGCATCAATCAATTCCTGTGTTACTTGAACTTCTCTTTTGCCATTATTCCAGATCCTAACAGTAACTGGATATGTCACACCATTTACATCAACGGTTCCCTGGTGTACCTCATAATCAGTATATTTCTCTATTAGCATAATACTTTTGTTTTAACTGTTTTCTCTAATTTTTTCCAGGAGTACATTGTACTGTAGCAGTTCCTCTGTGGTAAGAATAGATACATCCACCTCAATATTATGATTAACAGTACTTTCTATTTCACCCTCAATAACCTGAGTAGGTTTACCAAACAAGCGATCAAAAACAGTGTTGAGTGTGTTGATCCTACCAGCTTTCACATCCATAAAGATGGCACTAATGATATTTGATACCCAAACAGGGATATTCTCATCTTTAGCTATTCTCTTTAATTCACCTGGTGTACGTTCCATCAGGTAACGGATCACCTTGTAGTAATCCTCTTTGCTTAGCTCAATTTCTACACGTTTATCTGTAGTCTTTAGGAGTTGCTTATACAAAGCTGGTTTTCTGCCTCTATTTTTAGGTTGCCTGGTAGAGGAAAAGGTTACTCCCAGATTGTGTCCTGGCTGAAATCCTTTTTTATTCTTTTCCATCGTTAATATCGTTTTAATATCGTTTTCCAACGATGGGAGCCTCAGCCCCCATCTTTTTTACTGAATATATTTGAGGAAATAGCCATCAAGTTCCACCTCACCATCATAGTCAACGTTTAGGATCCGTGCCCCCTGACCACTACGTGGAGCAATACCACGAACAGGATCTGGATCACTATAAACCTCTTTGATTGTCTGATCCAATTCCTCCAGGGCTTTTTTAGCAGCTAAAGCCTTTTCATAAACCTTTTTCCTGTTGTCGGTATCTACATAAATAGATCCAAGATCCTCAGCCTCTTTGATAGCCTCATCGGTTATGATAACTTTCCCATCAACCAGATCTAATTTTGAAAAATCAACATGATGTTGATCGTTTTCATTCATGGATCTTTGAGCCTCCTGGATAAGTGCATTACATTCCTGGATCAACTTATTGTTATCGGATTCAACTAACTTCTTTAAAGCCTCAGGTAGTTCCTGGAGTTTCTTTTTATCTCTATTTTGAATTAGAGGAGCTACAGGGAAATTCTCCTTTATTAGAGACCGAACAAGGTTAAGACTTACCTCAATATTTTGATTTTTGAGGAAATCAAAGATCTTTTGTGAGTAAATTCTGGCTCTTTCATAGTCGCTTTTATAAGCTTCTACATCTTTCTTATCACGATATACTAAAATTCTTTCTTCCATTTTTCTTAATAATTTGCCCTGTATGGCATTTATCCTATTCCACATGGGTTTTATCCAACAAAATAGTTTTAAGCTCTACAGGAGTTAATACTATCAAAAATCAGCCGTTTTGTGACCGTTTGATGTTGTGCCTACTTTGGATCCTGCTGGGACTGAGTATTTTTTTACTAATTCATCAGCATATACATCCTCTGGATCCTGTTGCTCATTTGGCTTTTCTTTCAAGCCTGACAGTTCGGTTTCAAGCTCTTTAATCTTTGCTTCCTTTTCTGCCACAACGCTCTGAAACTTTTGCTCTATAGCGTTTAATCTTTCTTCTATGTCCATTTGTTTGATTTTAATTGTTTTACAATGTGTCCTTGTAGCCACTGTCAGAGTTATCGCCAGCCTGTTCAAAACTCATTCTATGGCTTTGGGGGGATTTGTTCCATTCTTTTCTGTTCCAGTTTCTAATAGTCGCTTTCCAATCTTTCATGTGATTTTTACCAGCCATCCAGCCATTAGCCTGGTAATAGTCATAAAAAGTATCAGGATCTACAGATAATGAATTTTCTTGAATAAAATCTTTTATTTCTTGAAGAGAGGGTTTAGTGAAACGTTTAGTTTCACGTTTAGTAGAAACTTTAGTTTCTAACTCCTTAGTATTATCATTTATATTATCATTTGCATTTACATTTAATACATTATCATTTACATTAGGGGTTGTTTTTTCAACGGTGATAGGGTTGTTTTGGGGTTGAATAGGGGTTGTTTTGGGGTTGTTTTGCTTCAAAGCGTTTACATTACCTTTTGGAGCACCTCCTTTTTTTCCAAATTCAGCACCTCTACAACCATTCTCAAACCGTCTCCAATTAGCTTCAAGTTGAGGCTTAATAAGTACCCAGCAGACTTTAGCAATACCAGTTAGAACTGGCTCTGTTCTATTCAAAGCATAATCAGCAATAGCTCTGTATATTGCTAATTGATCCTCTGTAGGGCAACTCTCTATTGCTTCCTGGAAACTTCTGTAGAATATAAAAGAGTCTCTCATTTTCTGTAGCTTTTACCAGTGAAATACACCCTATCAAACATCTCATTAAATCTGTCTAAAATTCTAATTCCATACCACTTACTTAATTCTTCATCATTCAGATTGGAAGTTGCTAAGGTAAATAGCTGTTTATCGTACCTGAAATAAAGCAATTCGGTTACTGGTGAAAGCTCATTACCCCAACTCTTAACAGTTGATGGCTCAATACCCATATCATCAATAAAAAGCATTTCACTCTCTTTGATTTCATTGTATTGCTCAGGTGCATCTACAATCATCTTAGAAAGATCCAAAGCTGAAACTGTAACAACGCCTTTGCCTGTCCAGGTCTCTTTTTTACAGAGAATAGCAATAAGTTTACAGATAGATCTTGCCAGTGTTGTTTTACCATTGCCAACGCCACCATAAAGAATGAGCCCCACTTTATAATCACCAGTAAGCCATTTGGCAGCCTTAGAAACGTTTCGTCTCGTATCATTATCAGCTACAAAAAGGATCCTCCTCATTTCCACCTCAGCCTGAAAACACCGCATCAACATATTGCATATAGTCGGTTCATCAAACTGGGTAATCCTGAATCGTTCTGTAGTATTATTATTTGTTATTTTATTCAGGGCAACCTGAAACTCCTCTAACAGCTCATTGTCCATATTACTTAGAATTTACCAGGTTAACAGCTCGGTTTCTTAACTTATCCATTTCCTCCATCAGCTCGTTGTCGTAAAGGAGGTTGTATAGTCTTTTTTGGTTATTCTTATAGCCTCTGGCTACAAATATTTCCATCCTGGAGTAATCCCATGAAAAGACAAATAGTAAAGCATCCTGAGTTCCTTTTGTATCTCCATATCCCAGCCAACGCTTATTAAGGATTGGAATAAAAACACTGCTTATATTTTTAGTGTTGGTAATAGCTCTTTCTGCCTTATTCTTGGCATTTTCACTAAATGAGTTGGGTAAACCATTGAAGTAACAGAAGAAGCGTTTAACACGGCTTTTACTTGCAAGATCTTCAAAAGGAGGATATTCACCTGTTGAGGCTGTGCAGTCAAAACGGGGGGTGCGGTTTTTAAGGAACTCGGGTAGACGTTCTAACATATAGTAGTCTGTGAGGATCATTTTGCACCTCCTTTCTGCATACGTCCAGTTACTACATAGGAGGTTGCTTGCTGATCTATTTCCTGAGCGGTTGCAATCCTGTTTTGTTTCATCCAGGATTCAATTTCAGTACGATCAAAATAGATTTGTTTGCCGTTTGGCTTATAAAAAGGAATCTGATGATTGCAGGTTGCTTTATAGAGCCATGATTTTGACAATCCTGTCAGCATTGCAACATCTTCTAAGCAAAGTACATTCTTTGCTGCTAAAAGGCTATATCTTTCTATTCGATTAAGCTTCTCTAAAATTTTTTCATCCATAAGTCTTAATGTTATGACTTTAGGAACTGTGCACCGTTCCCTTTGTCGGGTTTCTTATAGTGCAAAGATCAGTAAGAAAGGAAAAAGAAAACCCCACCAGTGGGCTACTGATGGGGTGGGTGGGGTAATGTTAAGGAGATTGAGTTATTCAAAGATTTTATCTATTTGCTCATACCCGTTAGGTGTAAACATTGTATTATATTTCATCCAATCGTTTTTGTAGCTTTTTATGTTTTTAATGCCAAAAGCTATTTCAAAAGGTTTCCAACTTACCGTTTTATTGCCGTCTTTGTCGATTTTCTTTGATAGGTTTAGATAACAACTCAATACCTGGCAGAAGTAGGCTAATAATTGTCCTGTAAATTTTTCAAAGTTCCAATTGTATCCATTCTCATTAGCAATACAAAAACCTGCCGAAATAGCTTTTTGAAATATCTCTGTCGCTTCATTGGATGATAATTCTGCTGGTAGTGAAGTTGAATTATTATCCTCTATGACATTATCCCTATTCATACATTTTAGCTTATTGTACATAGAGGAAATAAGATTCATATTGATTTTAATACTTTTAGCTATAGAAATAGCCAAAGTAAAAATAAGTTTTACCTCATCATCCGTTATTAAACCTATTGTAGAAAGCCTATCAAATGTATCTCTGTATTTGTTAGGTTTGCAGAATAGATCTTCTATTGTTAATATTTCAAGGAGGGGTAATTTCGAGTTTATTTGATTAAATTTTACTCTTGTAATTTTCAAGTAATCGTTTATACTTTTAATATCAGGGCAAACGATCCAAAACTCATCTTCTAAATCATTTAGACTTACTGCATCCTCTTGTAATATTTTCCATACTTCCTGAAAATACTCTCCACCTGTATAATGATTATTCATGCATAGGTTTGTATAAACATCATCCTCATCTCTATACATTATATCATAATTGCAAACAGGTAATATCCTATAATAGAAAATAGCTTTTAACCTGGTTAATTCCTTAATAAGTGCCCTTTTAGGAAAAAGATCTTCCATTCGCTTGAATTTATCACATGAAAAATTTCCCCAATGTTCTTGAAACTCATCATGCAATAATTTAAGTTCCTGAAGCTCTCCATTATTAAGGTTTGATATGCCAGATAAATAAGATAAAGTCGATATTGCATTCTGTATAACAGAAATACATCTATCAGTTTTTTTCATTACTTCCATTGCACTTTAATCTTTAGAAATATTAAATAAGTTAGGGATAAGGTTTATAGCGTCTTGTTTTTTCTTATCAATAACTTTTGCATAGATCTGAGTAGTTGCTATTTCCTTATGACCCAGTAATTTTGATACTGTGTATATGTCAGCATTTAGTGTTATCATCATAACGGCAAATGTATGCCTACCGCTGTGGAATGTGACAGCTTTAGTTATACCTGCATCCATACACCAGCGTTTCAATTCTAATAAAAGCTGAGCAGAATAATTGAACCCAGAAAAAACACGATCTTCATTGTTCCCTCTATTTCCTAAAAATTGATCTGCCAGAGGATGTATGTCTAAATATTCTTGACCTCCTGTTTTCTTTTGTCTAAATGTAATTCTTGTAAATTTTTCAATTTCTCCTTTGTCGTTATATTTTTCAAACTTACCAACATCAGACCAGGTTAGTCTTTCAATGTCACTTTTCCTTAATCCAGTAAGACAGCTAAATAAGAAAGCTCGTTTTAGAACAGGGTATCTACATTCTGCTTTTTCAAGTCTTGTAATTTCCTCCATTGTCAGATATACTCTCTCTGTCTCTTCTTGCTTGAATCCATCTACTCCTCTTAATGGATTGATAGGTATGATCCGATCCTCAAACGCCTGGTTTATACAAGCTCTTAGTTTATTGAAATATGAAACCTTTGAATTTTGAGAAAGTGGTTTTGCCTCAGCCAAAGTGTTGTTTCTCCTCTTATATGCATCTTTCTCCACATTCTCCAGAAAATCCTTAAAGCCCTCAATCCAATCAGATGTGATGTCTTTGAATGTGGTTTTCTCATCGCAATATCTTTGCAGGTGCTGTAAGCAACTATACCAGTTACCCCAATTACCTCTGCTTTCTTTATTGCCATGTCTGTCCTCACAGAGTTTTCTGTAGTATTCCAGGAAAGGTGTATTTATCTTAAAATGGCTGGAAAAACCATATTCTCCGTTTTGGATGTCAATCTGTCTTTTGGCTTTTATGCTTTGTGCCATTAGCAGGGTTTGCTTATTTTGCTCCTTTTGGATTGGAGTAGTAGCTTTGATTAGATAGAGCTTTAGAAACTCTCTCACTCTTTTACCATCTCTGTAAATGTCCAGGTAAAGACTTTTGTTCCCATTAGTAAGATCCTTTTCTCTGAGCTTAACGGGTTCCTTTTGAATTTTAGATTTATTTGTTTTCATATCGCTGAGTTTTTTGTCTCTGGGTGACAGTTTTTTGTCTCTCATTATTCAAGAGTGACAAACCAGTGACAAAAATAGGATAAAAATTGGATATGAAAAAGAAATTGAATGAAAAATAAGAAAGAATAGTAATGTGTGTTAATATGCTGTATTTAAAGCGTTTTATTATCCTATTCTTATCTTATTTTTGATTCTTGTTTTCATTGTGAAAATTGGGTTTCACTTTCCAATACAGAACTTAGAGAAAATAGAACCCAGAATATCATCCGTACTGATATGTCCCGTGATCTCTCCGAGATAGTGCATGCATTCCCGGATATCCTGAGAGAGGAAGTCCCCAGAAATATGTGTCTCGAGTCCGCCTTGTACGCGTTCGATAGCAGCAAGCGCTTTTACCAAAGCTTCATAATGGCGTAGGTTGGTGACGATGATATCGTTTTGTCCTACGCTGGGAATATGTGCTGCTTCGATCAGCTTTTGATGCAGGGTATCGGTGTTTGTTCTGTTTTTGGCAGAAATAAATAGCGGAGTAAGGGTGGGGAAGAGGTTGTTTAGAGCCTGTTTGTCGGCATCCGAAATCAGATCCGCTTTATTGAAAATTAGTACCAGATGCTTGTCCTCGGTCATGGGTAGTACTTTTTTAGATAAAGCAAGTATTTGATCCTTGTCGCTGGTACCGTCGATCATCCAGAGTACAACGCTGGCTTGCTCCAGTTTGCGGAAAGTGCGTTCAATACCGAGTGATTCTATCACGTCTGTCGTTTCGCGGATTCCCGCAGTGTCAATGAACCGGAAGGTGATACCCCCTATATTGATCGTGTCTTCAATCACATCACGGGTGGTGCCGTGGATATCCGATACGATGGCTTTTTCCTCGTTGAGGAGTAAGTTGAGTAATGTTGATTTACCTGCGTTAGTCTCACCGATGATGGCAACAGGTACTCCATTTTTTATAGCATTACCCACGCTGAATGAATCGGCCAGATTGCGGATGATATCTTCTATTTCATTGGCCAGGATCCTTAACTGAGAACGGTCGGCAAACTCCACGTCTTCTTCACTGAAATCAAGCTCCAGTTCTACAAGTGAAACGAAATCGAGCATCCGGCTGCGTAGTTTTTCAAGTTCGGCGCTGAATCCGCCGCGCATCTGATTCATGGCAAGCCTGTGTGTCGCTGCGGATGTTGAGGCAATCAGATCGGCTACGGCTTCGGCCTGGGATAAGTCCATCTTCCCGTTCATGAAAGCACGTTGGGTAAACTCTCCGGGGAGAGCTGACCGGCAGCCATTCTCAATCAGTAATTGCAGGATCTGCTGTTGTATGTAGAGCGAGCCGTGGCAGGTAATCTCGACTGTGTCTTCCCCGGTAAACGAGTTTGGTCCTTTAAAAACCGCTACCAGCACATCATCGATGGCTTCGTAGTTTTTTATGATTGATCCGTAACTCAGCGTGTAAGGTTTTTGAGTAGATACGGATTTACCTTCGCGGACAGGGCGGAATATTTTATCACAAATGACAAAAGCATCTGCACCCGACACTCGGATCAGTGCTACCCCACCAGCTCCCGGAGCTGTGGATACGGCGCATATAGTTTCTTCGTGGATCATGATGTTGTGAATAAGTGGCCCCTCCCCATCCCTCCCCAAAAGGGAGGGGGTAAGGCCGGGTATATATTGTTAGTTATTAATGATTTGCAGTCATGCTTGAGTTTATCTCTTTCTCCCCTCCTTTGGAGGAGCTGGTTAAGGCTTTTTTACTTACCGTTTACAGATTCAATCGCTGTGGCGATTTCCGGAATAATGCCTTTTTCCACATAAATACGGCGCATATGCTTGCGTAATAGTGGGCGGCGTCTTTCATACACGAATGCCGCGATTACACAAACAATGCCATTCAGCAGAATGACCATGGGGATGCCCATCCATTTTTCCAATACGCCCATCATCATCCCCCCGATGGGACTGACGCCCATCAAAGCCATCGTATAGAAGCTCATTACCCGGCCGCGCATTCGTTCTTCCGAGATAGTCTGAAGTTGCGTGTTAAGCGAGGCAACCGAGGCAATTAGTGAGAATCCGATTGGAAAGCAGACCAGATATGCGATGGCCCGGATATGGGTAAAAGCCAGAACCGTTATCCCCGCACCTAAAATAAAAGTGGATATCATGATGATTTTTCCGAGACCGATCACACATTTACGGGCAGCCAGGTATAAGGCCGCAACTAATGCTCCGGCACCAATTGACGACATCATATAGCCTAAGGTGTCGCTATCCCCTTTCAAAATGTCTTTGGCAAATGCAGGGAGGATCACCAATAGCGAGAATCCGAAGAAGCTGATTATGGTTACCATTATTAAAATACTACGAATGGTCAGGGAGTGGGATGCATAACTGATGCCTTCGTTCATCTCCTGGATTACGCTTTTTTTTGAGACCTTTTTTTCAAAAGGAACGATACTCATCCTGAAGAAAGAGAACAACACAGCAATATAGGAGGCTGCATTTATGGTAAAACACATTCCTTCACCAATCAATCCGATCAGTATTCCCCCGATAGAGGGGCCGATTAGCCGGGCGGCATTAAAGATTGCAGAATTCAGGGCGATGGCATTACTCAGATCCTCTTTTCGCTCCACCAGTTGCACGGTGAAAGAGTGTCGTGCGGGCATGTCAAAAGCACTGTTGATGCCCACAAACAGGCTGAGCGTCATAATGTGCCATACCTGAATGTGATCGGTCAGGACCAGCATTGCCAGTATGGTAGCCTGCAACATGTACATTGCCTGGGTAATAACCAGCAACTTGTAACGGTCGAACCGGTCGATTAAAACCCCGGTAACCGGAGTCAGAAAGAAGCTTGGTAATTGTGCCGCCAGGGTAACGGATGCCAACAGAAGGACCGATCCTGTCAGTCGGTAAACCAGCCAGCTTAATGCAATTTGCTGAATAAACGTTCCGATCAAAGAGATCCATTGTCCGTAAAAATAGAGGCGGTAATTGCGTGAACGTAACGACGAAAAGGCTCCCGGGATCGCATTGGCATTGTTTGGAATTAGCTCGATAAGCCCTTTCCATCCACCCAAAAATCCTTTCCCGTTTTCTGATTGATCGTTCATAACTGCTATTTTATTGCAAAACTACAATATATTTTCAGGTTAAGGGAAATGCAGGACCTTTTTAATTATTCTCGCGCGTTTACATTAAAGTAGGATGGTGATATTTGCCAAATTATAAATTGCACTATCTTTGCTGCGCTTTGAGAAATCCATCTCCATTTATAGCTTGGTTTAATTTTTAATGATAAATATTTAATTGATGGATGTCTATATCAGGAAAATAGATAAAACTGTTTTACCCAAAACTTATATGATGGAAAATCCGATAGCCAGAAAACGGATTCGTTTGGCAGGACCGGATGATTTTTCGGCGATTCTTTCGATTTATGCACCTTACATAACCGATACCACAGTTACATTCGAATATGATGTGCCAACGGAGGTCGAATTTGCTCAAAGATTGAACGCTATTGCCCGGACTTATCCTATACTGGTGATGGAGCTGGATGATTTGATTGTTGGTTATGCATATGCCACAGCATTCAAACCCCGCGCCGCATATCAGTGGACTGCAGAAACGGTGATTTACTTTCGTCGCGATTGCAGTGGACATGGGCTGGGGCAGGCTTTGTACCACGCTTTGATTGAAGTCCTGAAATTGCAGGGTGTCTGCCAGGGTATTGGAGTGATCACTTCAGAAAATACAATCAGTGTCGATTTTCACAGTAAAATGGGGTATGTGAAATCGGCGCATTTGGAGCAGGTTGGTTATAAATTTGGCCGTTGGCTCAATGTGGACTGGATGCAATATCAGTTTGCCGGGCTGCCCGATGAACCGCTTCCTGTTCGTGCAATAGCAGAAGTCTCTGAAACCGAAGATTTCAGAACTCTTTTATTCAAAATAAATGAACGATTGAATTATTAAATAACCAGTTATAAAAATGAAACTTCTGAAAATTACATTACTGACAGCCTGTATGGCTCTGTTTGTTATCGGTACTGCATGGGCAGGCGAAAAACAAAAACCGTTAATTAAAAAACAATTAGATTGGTTTGCCAAAAAAGAATGGCTGAAAGGTATCAAGGCTGTGCCGGATCCTTGTCTGGATAAAGAGGCGTTTATCCGTCATTATGAAAAACACCCTGAAAGATGGGAGGCTGCATTTAAGTTTATGCGCGAAAATGATCTTACCACCTGTCCCTTGGGGAAAACTGTGCTTAGCGACGATATTTCTGTCAATGTATCGGAGTATACCACCCGTGAACCGGGCGAAGAAAAACTGGAAGCGCACCGCCAGTATATCGATTTGCAATATGTTGTTGTCGGTAAAGAACTACAAGGTATAGCCAGATTGTCCGAAACGAAAGAGGTAACACCGTTTGATGAGAAAAAGGATGTGGGTTTTTATAAAACGCCTGTGATCAACTATCATGTGGCAGCTCCCGATCGATTTCTGATTTATTTTCCAAGTGATGCTCACATTCCCAATATTCAGTATGGGGAGAAAGCAACCGTGCGTAAAGTCGTATTCAAGATTAAAGTGGATTAATAGCCTTTCTACGATAGATAAAAGTAAAGCCGTTTTGACATCAAAGCGGCTTTTTCTGTTAAAAACCACCTGATCATGCAGCGATCAGGTGGTTTTTGCGTCTTACAAAATATAATCAGGTTTTCAGAACTAGTTTATCAGGAGGGTGATGTTATGAAAAAATGGATATTTATATTAACCTTGCCGCTATGGTTGTTGGTCTTTTCTTCATGCGACACGGACGAAGGATATTCACTGGATAAATATAGTGTGAATCTGGCCACCGTGAAGATGATTGATCAACATGCGGGAACTTATTATTTGTTATTGGATAACCGGCAGAAACTATGGCCTGCTGCACAAAAAGTCTATTTTACGCCTGAGGAGGGTAACCGGGTACTGGCAAATTATACCCTGTTGTCAGACCGGGTGGGAGGTTATGATCACTATATACGTATAAATTCGATTTCTAAAGTCTTGCTGAAATCAGTCATCGAATTGAATCAATCGAATAAGGATAGCATCGGGAATAATGCTGTTTCGATAGAAGATATCTGGTTTTCAGGTAAGTATCTGAATGTGATGTTTGGGTATTGGGGGAGTGGCCATAAGACGCATTTTATAAATCTGGTCAATAACACGACTGTTGCACATCCAATGGATAATTGTATTTATCTGGAGTTGAGACACAATGCAAATAATGATGCAGCAGTACAGCGCTTTCATGGATTGGTTTCATTTGACCTGGCTAATCAGTTGATTGGCGGGCAGACAGCTTCCCGTTTCTCGGTTTTGGTGTTAACGGAGAATGAAGGGGAGAAAAGCTTTAAATTTACAGCCGATTTTGTTGATTGGGTGAGTAATTCCAACTCATTACTCATGTCGGTCTTAGCTTTTAAAGATCATTCGTTGAATTAGAAGAAAAGATACTTACTCTTTGCAGATCACCGGATTGGAAATCACTTCATTCGGTGATTTTTTTGTGGGAAAAGTTGTGTATTTCAAAGAAAAGCAATACTTTTGCAAGCCGATTATTATCTGACCGAGAGGAAAGATTAAAAGGGTGTTGAAAATGTTGTGTCCGACGTTTGAAAACATCTGATTTTTAGTAACTAACAATTTTAAAACCAAAAAGCAGTGGATACTTTAAGTTATAAGACCATTTCTGCTAACAAAGCAACTGTACAAAAAGAGTGGGTTGTAGTTGATGCTACAGACCAGGTTTTGGGTCGTCTTTGCACAAAAGTGGCAAAGCTGTTGAGAGGCAAGTACAAGCCTAGCTTTACTCCCCACGTTGATTGCGGCGATAATGTGATTATTATCAATGCCGACAAAGCAAGATTAACCGGAAACAAGTTGACCGATCGTGTTTACTTGAGCTATACTGGCTATCCCGGTGGTCAAAGAGAAAACTCGCCTCTTTCATTATTGAAAAAAGGAGAAGCGCGTTTGTTCAAAAAAGTAGTTAAAGGTATGCTTCCTAAAAACAAGTTGGGAGACAAATTATTGGGCAACCTTTATATTTATGCAGGTTCTGAGCATCCTCATCAAGCTCAAACTCCCAAGTCAATCGATATAAACTTACTTAAATAATCAATATGGAAGTGGTTAATGCAATCGGAAGACGGAAAGCGGCAGTAGCTCGTGTTTTCGTTAGCGCAGGAAGCGGTAAAATTACCATTAATAAACGTGAACTCGGAAATTACTTCCCTTCAACTATTCTTCAGTTTATCGTAAAACAACCTTTGAATAAATTAGGTGTTGCAGAACAATACGATATCAAAGTAAATGTTGGTGGCGGTGGTTTCAAAGGTCAGGCTGAAGCATTGCGTTTGGCAATTGCTCGTGCTTTGATTAAAATCAATCCGGAAGACAAATCTGCTTTGAGAAAAGAAGGTTTCGTAACTCGTGATCCTCGTGCTGTTGAACGTAAAAAACCGGGTCAACCCAAAGCGAGAAAAAGATTCCAGTTCAGCAAACGTTAATGTTTTTTACGCGGTACTGGCGGGCATAAAGCGTTTAGTATCCAAATTATCAGGACTTTCCAGCTTGTATGCGGGGACTACTTGATAATTGTATTCAGTAGAATGTAAACGAATTAAAACAAAGAAAAATGTCAAGAGTAAATTTTGAACAATTGTTAGAAGCCGGATGTCACTTCGGACACTTGAAAAGAAAGTGGAACCCGGCCATGGCTCCTTACATCTTTATGGAGCGCAATGGTATCCATATCATCGACCTTTACAAAACAGTTGCTAAAGTAGACGAAGCAGCAAACGCTCTTAAATCGATTGCGAAATCAGGAAGAAGAGTTCTTTTTGTTGCAACAAAAAAACAAGCTAAACAAGTTGTTGCCGATAAAGCAGCAAACGTAAATATGCCCTATGTAATCGAACGTTGGCCGGGCGGTATGCTTACCAACTTCACCACCATCCGTAAATCTGTTAAAAAAATGTCGGTAATCGACAAAATGGAGAAAGATGGTACTTTCGAAAACCTTTCAAAAAGAGAAAAACTCCAAATTACCCGTCAACGTGCGAAACTGGAAAAGAACTTAGGCTCAATTGCTGATTTGTCTCGTCTTCCGGCCGCAGTATTCGTGATCGACGTAATGAAAGAGCACATCGCAGTAGCTGAAGCAAAACGTTTGGGTATCCCCGTTTTCGGTATTGTTGATACAAACTCTGATCCGAAAGATATCGATTTCGTAATCCCTGCAAATGACGACGCAACCAAATCAATCGAAGTAATTCTTGATGCTCTTTGCGCTGCTGTAGCAGAAGGACTCGAAGAAAGAAAAGCAGAGAAAATTGATACAGAAGCTGCTGAAGCTCCATCTCAAAAAAGAGATAGAAAAGCTAAGCCTGTAAAAAAAGAGAGAATTTTGAAAGAAGACGGAGATGCGTTGAACGCTAAAGTCGCTGATAAATTCAAATCTACAGACGAAGAATAATATATCTTAGCTACAAATACGAGTAACGAGCTACCTGCTTTTCATTTTAACGAATCGAATGCTTGTAGCTCGTCACTTGTGTTAAGTGGCTTTTTTTATTTCAAATCAGAATCCTAACAAATTAAAAATATTCAATATTATGGCAGTATCATTGGCTGATATTACCAAGCTTCGTAAAATGACCGGAGCAGGTATGATGGATTGCAAAAACGCATTAACTGAAGCAGAAGGCGATATCGAAAAAGCAATTGAAGTAATTCGCAAAAAAGGACAGGCTTTCGCAGCAAAACGTTCTGATCGTGAAGCTTCTGAAGGTTGTGTTTTGGCTGGTGCAAATGATGGTTTTGCAGCTATCGTTGGCGTAAAATGTGAAACTGACTTCGTTGCAATCAATGCTGATTTCGTTGCTATGACTAAATTGGTTTTGGATGCAGCTTTGGCTAACCAACCTAAAACTATCGAAGAGTTGGCAGCGGTTACCGTTGACGGACGTACTATTGCTGAAATCATCACTGACCGTTCTGGTATCACCGGTGAAAAAATGGAGTTGGGCTTCTACGAAATCGTTGAGGCAGCTTCTACTGTAGCATACATTCACCCGGGTAACAAATTGGCTACTATTGTAGCATTCAACCAGGCTGGAGTTGATGCACAGGTTGCTAAAGATATTGCAATGCAGGTTGCAGCTATGAACCCTGTTTCATTAAGCAAAGACGATGTACCTGCTGATATCGTAGAAAAAGAATTGACTATCGGTCGCGAAAAAGCACGTGAAGAAGGTAAACCTGAAAACATGTTGGACAAAATCGCACAGGGCCGTTTGAACAAATTCTATCAGGAATCAACTCTGCTGGCTCAGTCATTTATCAAAGACGGAAAAGTTAGCGTAGCTGATTATATGAATTCTCAAAGCAAAGGTTTGACTGCAACTGCATTCAAACGCGTTACTTTGAACGTTGAGTAGTAATTTCATTTCTTTAAAATAAAAAGAGGCTGCCAATATTGGTAGCCTCTTTTTTGTAGGGTCAATCCTTTTATTTGTTTTTAAAGTAATCATCAAGAAGAACTTTTGCTGCTATAAATGAGCTAATCTCTCCTTTAAGAACTTTCTTTTCCATTTGTTTTAACTCAGCTTCAATCTGATGATTCTTGTAAAAATTATTACGCAGATTCTCATTGATTGTTTCATACATCCAGTATTTAGATTGTTCGCTTCTTCTGAAATCGAAATAGCCGTTACCTTGCGTGAATTTTACGTATGCGTACACCATTTCCCAGATTTCGCTTATACCTAAGCCGTAATATCCCGAATATGTAAGTACCTTGGGTGACCAACCGGACTGAGTGGGGGGGAAGAGGTGTAAGGCATTGCGGTATTGCGATTGGGCAAGTTGAGCCTTCTCAATATTACCTCCATCAGCCTTATTGATTACAATGCCGTCAGCCAGCTCCATGATGCCTCGTTTGATGCCTTGCAGTTCGTCACCGGTCCCAGGTACCTGAAGCAACATAAAGAAGTCTACCATAGAGTGAACGGCTGTCTCAGATTGCCCGACTCCTACGGTTTCCACAAATATGGTATCAAATCCGGCAGCTTCGCACAATATGATAGTTTCGCGGGTTTTACGAGCCACACCACCAAGAGATCCAGCCGACGGAGAGGGGCGAATGAATGCATGCTCCTGAACGGATAGTTGTTCCATCCGCGTTTTATCCCCTAATATGCTTCCTTTAGAACGTTCGCTACTTGGATCGATGGCCAGGACAGCAAGCTTTTTCCCTTGTGAGAGGAGATGCATTCCAAAAGTATCAATCGATGTACTTTTACCAGCCCCAGGCACGCCGGTAATGCCTACCCGTACTGCTTTTCCGGCATAAGGCAGGCATTTCTCTATAACCTCCTGAGCAATCTTCTGATGATCGCTTTTAGAGCTTTCTACAAGAGTAACAGCCTGGCTCAATATTGTGCGGTCGCCTTTCAGAATACCTTCCACATATTCATCAGATGAGTAATGTTTCTTTTTGAGCCGGGTCTTCAGGTATGGATTTACTGAAGGTGGTTGTGATATGCCTTTATTGACGGATAATCCTCCGAATTCGTCGCTGTTTTCTATATGTTCCATGTTTATCTAAATGAATAAGACACTGAAATTTGGCAGTATGTTTTGCCAAATTACGGTGTCTTGATTTTATTAAATTATATTTTGTCTTATTCTACTCCATCTTCATTTTCTTTCAGATTCAATACTTCATTGTCATTGCCTTTATCGAAATATTGTTTGCGAAGAGGATTGGCTTTAGCCTCAAAATATCTTTGGCGTGATTGGAAAACATCTATAGCCAGATATAGTGCTTGTAGAAATGATTCTTCGGAAGCTTTGTTCTGTCCCGCTATATCGTAAGCGGTGCCATGTGCCGGAGAAGTTCTGATTACCGGTAACCCGGCTGTGTAATTGACCCCAAGATCCATAGCCAGAGTTTTAAAAGGAGCTAATCCCTGGTCGTGGTACATAGCCAGTATTCCATCAAACTTTGAAAATTGTCCGGAGCCGAAGAATCCGTCAGCAGGGTAGGGTCCGAAGCTCATAATCCCCATATCCTGTGTTGCCTTCAGAGCCGGAGAGATTATTTCTTGTTCTTCTGTACCTATAACACCTCCGTCTCCTGCATGAGGATTCAATGCCAGAACTGCAATTCTGGGCTTTTGTATTCCAAAGTCAATGGTAAGGGTATTATGGAATGCCTTGATTTTGTTGATCAGATCGGTCTTATTAATTGCTGATGCAACTTTTGATAAGGGAATATGACCAGTAACCAAAGCAACTCGCAGAGAGTCTTTCAATAAAATCATCATAGCCTTACGACCTTTACCTAACTTCTCCTGAAAAAACTCAGTGTGTCCGGGAAATTCAAATTCACTCGACTGAATAGTTTCCTTATTAATCGGAGCTGTAACGAAAACATCGAAGAGTCCTTTCTCATACTCATCAGCTGCTTTTTTCAGGGAAAGAAATGCTGCTTCACCAGCTGCAGCTGTAGGCTTTCCAAGTTCTACTTTAATTTCTTCATCTACACAATTAACAATATTAATGCGATTATCTGCTGCTTCTGCGGCTGAGTTGATTATACTGTAATTTATGCTTGGTAACTCAAGTGTTTTACGATGGTAAGCCATTACTTTCGGCGAACCATAGATAATAGGTGTACAGATTTCAACAATTCGTGGATCGGAAAAAGCTTTTAATATTACTTCATAACCAATTCCGTTTATATCGCCATGTGTAATGGCTACTTTGATTTTATTATCCTGCATATATTTATTATTTTCTTTGAGCAATAATGTTTTTTTGTCAAGTTATCAGGCAGAAAAAGAATTTGCCCTAAATTACAATTTTTTTACTGAAGTTACTGACTGTCCGTAGATTTCTTTTGTGATTCTTCAGATGACAACATGCCACAAGCTGCAAAGATATCCTCACCTCTGGACGAGCGTATAGTACATATAATCCCGTTGTTGGTTAAATAGTCCCTGAACTCGATCATCTTTTTTTCATCTGATGATTTTAAATCAATGCCGGGAATGGAATGAAACCGGATAAGATTAACCCGGCAATCCAGCCCTTTAAGAAGATTACATAGCCCTGAAGCATGACGGATACTGTCATTGAACCCTTTGAACATTATGTATTCGAACGATAATCTTCTCTGTTTGGAAAAGTCATATCCCCGTAATATTTCAATAACCTCTTTTACCGGAAATGCTTTTTCTACGGGCATTATGGAGAGACGTTCTTCCGGGAATGGGGAGTGTAAGCTAATCGCCACATGACAATGGCTTTCTTCCAGAAAACGTAGTAATCCTTTTTTTACACCAATACTTGATACAGTGATACGTTTGGGGCTCCAACCGTAACCCCAGGGAGCTGTAAGTATTTCAAGGGCTTTGAAAACCTCATCGGTATTATCCAGTGGTTCTCCCATACCCATAAAGACGAGATTCGTCAGAGTATTACTTTCAGGAATTGATTGAATTTGATTGATGATTTCACCGGATGTCAGATTACCGCTAAAGCCTTGTTTGCCGGTCATACAAAAAAGGCAATTCATTTTACATCCTACCTGTGATGAAACGCAAAGCGTTGCCCTTTCTTTATCCGGAATATAAACAGATTCAATAAATTGTTTATCTGAAGTCCCGAATAAATATTTGATTGTGCCGTCTACTGATTTCTGGCATGAAACAGGAGTAGTGGCCCCAACTTCATATTTCTCGATCAGCAAATTCCTGGCTTTTAACGACAGGTTTGTCATTTCGTTGATACTCGTTACTTTTTTTTGATAGAGCCAGTCGCATATTTGTTTGGCAGAAAATGCCGGAAGCCCCAGCGCTTTAACGATAAATGTTATATCAGAGAGCGTTTTACCTAGTAATATTTCTTTGGCCATAAGACTTTGTTGCTTAGATTTGAAGAGCAAAGGTACGAAGATTTTGGCAGATAGCTAAATGCAAACGAGGATGCTTCTATGGAAGAAGCATCCTCGTTTAGTATATTTGAATAATTTATTGATTAATAGAAGCGGATTCTGTTATCTTCAATATCTGCTCCTTTTTTCAATGTTTCCATCATTTGGTACATCAGACGGTACATGTAGTTGCCCTGAAGTGTTTTGATTTCATTCTTAGCATTGAAGGTTTGGTTGCCGGTGGTTGCATTTGTTACGGTTAATACATATACACCATTGCGTCCTTTGATAGGGCCGGTCAGTTTGCCTTTTGCTGAATAAGGAGCAATACCGCAAAGAGCAGGTTCATCACCTAATCCGGTGATACGTGAAGTACCAAAGCTTACGAATTTAGCCGTGTCAACACGGCTACCCATTGCCTGTGCATATCCTTGTAATGAATTAATATTTTTGCTCTTCAGATCAGCAATGATCTTTTCTCCTTTTTTATCAGCGATAATTTCAGCTTTTAAACGGTCTTCAACCATTTCAAGCGGAGTATATCCTTTTTTTACAATACCTTTTACTGCCGCTACAACAAGGTAGTTTCCGATTTCATAGATATTTGAGACATCACCTTTCGATGCAGTGAATACCCAGTGGACAACCTGACGAGCGTTACGAACATCACCCAGGTTATAGTCGTTCTGAGTCATGGCTTTATTTTCTAACAGTACATATCCTTTTTTAGCTGCGTTTTCCTCGAAAGAAGAAGCCGAATTGTTGTTGATAATAAACTGACTCAGGTTGTTGTAAAGAGTACCGGTTGTTTTTTTACTCGGAATCACTTCGTTGATAATTGAGGCCAGTTTTACTTTCTGGATCGGAGATGTTTTAGCAGTAACCTGAATCAAATCGATACCGTACATGGTTTTTACTTTAGCATATCCGTTTACGGGAGCGTTAAAGCAAGCATCTTTGAATTCAACCCCCATGCTTTTTGTTGCAATTTCTTCATTGAACCAGCCAAAGTCACCACCTGCTTTTGCATTTTGTGCTGATGAGAACTGAGCCGAAATAGTATTGAAGTCGCCTCCGTTTTTCAACACGTTAAGTAAGCTGTCTGCCAGTTGATTTGTTTTTGCTTCATCATTGATAGGCAAAAGAATATGGCGGGCTTTAACTGAATCCGGAGAAACTGTTTTGGCAATAATACGGTGCATCATGTAGGTGTTTTTATCAAGATACGGACCGTAAACCTGACCAACTTGTCCTCCATTTACAAAAGATTTAACCGATTCAGGTAAATTTCTTACAGGAATAAATGCATCTACGTATTGAACATCTGAGTTTTCATTAACAACATCAGATACCGTTGCGCTGGTTGAGAATTCCTGTTTAACGCTATTGATTTTGGTTGCAGCTTCCTGGAAGTCAACATTGCTGGGTTTTACCTGGAGAGCGATGTATTTGATTGAACGGGTTTCATCTTGTTTAAAACTTTCTTTACGTTTCTCATACAATGCAGTCAGGTCGCTTTTTGAGACTGAAACAGAAGAATCAGGAATAGAGAAGTAAGGTTTAACAGCATAAAGAAAATCCACGCTTTTTTTAGAACCTTCGAAAGCGTTTTTGGCTTCGAGAGTATTCGGACCTACTGCTTTAGCCAGTAACATGCTGTATTTTTCTTCCAGGCGTTGTTGTTTGATGGTTTTTACCCAATACGCCCAGTATTTTTTAAGTTCTGCGATTTGTTCAGCCTGCTCAGCACCGTATTTTTCTGTTTTGTCGTCATTGATTACTTTCAAAAAGTTTAGTAACGCTGTTTTGTCAAACATTCCGGTGTTGGGGTTTGTGAACATACGCAGACGCTGGATCATCGGAGAAATATTTTGGCCCTGGATCAGGTCAAACATCTCTTCTGCAGAAACGCTAAGACCAACCTTTTCTGCTTGTTCGTTGATCAATGTTTCGCGTACTAATCCTTCATAAACAGTTTCACGGATATTGGCAGTGTATTCTTCAGGTAGCGAAGATTGTCCGGTTTCCATCTTGTAAACTGATGTCAGTTCTTCTATGCGACCCTGAAATTCACTTGATGAAAAAGATTTACCGTTAATGATTACTACTTTGTCTTTCGCCTGGCGAAAAAACGTTGAGCCGGAGTTTAGGAAGTCTCCAATAATGAAAGCAAATAAAGCCACCCCAATAATCCCCACCAGGAGGCCGGCCTTACTTCTGATTCGTTCTAATGTAGCCATTTATTTAAGTTCTGAATTTAGTTTATAGTATTATTTTTAAGTTAGGGCACGAAGATACAAAAAATGCTATGAATAAAAATATGGCTGTGAAAAAAAATGAATTCTTTAGTGGACTTTTAGCCGAAGCAGATCTATACGGGTAGAAGAGGCTTTTAAAATCTGAATGCTAAAATGCTCAATTTCTATAGTTTCATTCAGCTTTGGAAAATTCTGGTGATAATGTAAAATTAGTCCGGCTAACGTAGTATATGATTCTGATTCCGGAAGGTTGAGCTCATATCTTTCGTTGATTTTGTCGATTTCCAGTCTTCCTGAGAAAATATATTCTGTATCGTTGACCTTCTTTGAAATTAAAGATTTAGTATCATGTTCGTCTTCGATTTCTCCGAATATTTCTTCAACAAGATCTTCCATGGTGACAATTCCTGATATTCCGCCAAACTCATCCACCACAGCCGCAATGCTTTTTTTTTGTTGCATGAGTTGTTTCATTAATTTATTGGCAGTCATAGTATCTGGTACTATCAGGATCTGATTGATGCGGGTGTGCCAGTCAGATGGCCCATTAAACATTTCTGAAGAATGGATATATCCCATGATATTGTCCAGGTTTTCACGAAATACAATGATTTTAGAAAGTCCGGTTTCTATGAATATTTCGAGCAGAGTTTCCTGACTTTCATTCCATTCGATTGCAACTACTTCGGTTCGGGGGACTATGCAGTCACGCAGACGGATATTTGAAAAATCGAGAGCGTTACGGAATATCTTAACTTCGGGTTCGATATCTTTTTCTCCGGAGATGTCTTCAATACTTTGTTGTATGAAGTAATCGAGGTCTATTTTGCCGAAGTTTTTTTTGACCTTGTTTTGATGATTCTTTTTTATACCGAATATCACTAAGATTAGTTCGGATAAGAATGAAATAAGCCTGCTTAAGGGGTATAAAATGATATAACAAATAAAGAGAGGTGCAGCAAAGAAACGAAGTATTATATTGGGATTGATACGGAAAATAGTTCGGGGAATAAAATCTCCGGAAAATAAAATCAGAAAAGTAGCGATCAGTACCTGTAATAGTCCAATGATAAGATCGTTGTCTGTGAATATTGTTAAATAGGGGATGGATGCTTTTACGGCGAAAATAACGAGGCTTATCATAGCCAGAAAATATCCTGTTTGCAAAGTTGCAGTGAAAAAGTCCGGACGTTCAAAAAAATGGTTTAGGATCCATCCTGAAAAACTGCTTCTTTTCTTGTCAAGTTCAAAGCGAAGTTTATTGGATGAAAGAAAAGCTATCTCCATTCCGGAAAAGAAAATAGAAAGAGCGAATGCAAGGGCTATGTTAATAATTAATACCAAGACTTGATTATTTTACGGTGTCGGTTTTTGATTCTTTTATATCGAAAATCCCCTGAGTCTTATGGATTTGGTAGCGAGTCATTGATTCGTTTGATTCAAATCCGAGTCCGGTGATGATTTTGTCTTTTTGACGGATTTTTATGAATTTGTTTGAGTAAATTTTTTGTTGGTATTGATCCCAGAAAAGTTCGTCTGTTTCAAATTTCTCGCCCTGTAAATTTAATATTTTAACGTTTTTCTTAAGTACCCAAAGTTTTTTATGTTCATAGAAATAGGCAGTGTCGGATTTGATACTTGCTTCGACATGGAGTAAAGAGTCGAATTTCTCAACATATACACCTTTGGGGAAATGCCAGTAGGGTTCGTTGCCCCGTTCATAGACAGCCCATTCATCGGTTGCAAGACGATAACGGGTAACACCGGAGTCTGAGATTAATGAGGAAACTTTTGTGGTGTATAATGTCGGGACGAGTTTGAGGTTTTTGAACGATTTAATTGTTTCGTTCTCTTGTTTGCTGCATGCCGAAATAAAAAAGATAATTAGGGCTGCCAGTCCTGTGAGTCCTATGTTTTTTGAAATAAATGCTTGCATCGTATTTAATTGTTAAGCCCTACCCCGGAGAAGGGTAGGGCTTATTATTTTCTTATTATAGTTGGAGCTTATTTCGATTATTGTTTTATTATTCCAATTTTCGCTTGAAGAACCAAAATTCATTGAATGTCAGGTTGAGGGTGAACTTCAGGTAATTCTCTTTAAGAAAAGAGGCGAATTCAGGTTGAAGTCTGCTATATTCAACAGATAAATTGAGTTGTGATCTGGATGATTTAAATGGTAATCCTAATCCAACACTCACCCCATACTCATTAAGTTTACTGTTTTTTACATTGAGGTAGTTATTTGTATAATATGCCCCAAAGCGATAATGAATTCTTTCATAGTAATAACGTCCAACAGAGTTGGGAGTAAATTCTGCACCGGCAGAAATTCTGAATTTATTGTTCAATGTGTCTTTTGTGCTGTAGTATTTGGCATCAGACCACTTCTGATAAAGCCCATCGGCAGCAATAGTCCATTTTTTATTCAGTTGAAGTGAAAGACCGGCTCCGTAGGTTTCAGGGAGTTCGAAACTTTTATTCAGTGTAGTTGTATCTTTCAAATAAACCATCTCTGTGGTTGTTGTATTCAACTTCGTTTTTGGTGAGTATTTAAGACCAAGCGTGAAATTGCTCTCTTTATTTAGGTTACCAAATATTTGCACTCCAAAATCGGTTTTGAACCCTCTGGCTCTGACTTGATTGGTAATGATATCTGATGTTGCGTTGCTGTTGAATATTGTCTGTCTGGTATGGTTGGTTGTACCAAAGAAATAGTTCAGGTTTACCCCGGCTGATACGTGATTGAAAAGCTTTCCGGCAAAGCCAACATATGCTTGTGAAAAACCGCCATTGCCAAAATAACTGGTTTGTCCGTCGGGGTTATGGATGGAATCGCCGAATTGATAACCGACAAAAGAGTATGGTATAATACCGGCACTAGCCCCAATTCCTTTTTTAATAGGGAATTGCATGGCAATGTAATCAATATTTCCGTTGTATTTTGAAGCAGATTGATTTCCTTCTTTAAAATATCCTATTTGGCCAGATACTCCGAAGTCAAACAGAAATGTGGTAGAGTCAATCGCTGAGTAAGATGCCGGGTTAGCCGGATTAATCCGGTTATTGTATCTTGATCCCAGTGCTGCACCACCCATAGCCCTGCTTGCGCCAAATCCGCTTTCCGATAATTGGCCGTAACCGTATCGGGTATAAGGAGAGTCTGTACCAGTTTGAGCAAATAAAGCAGCAGTCGAGGCTAAAGCGAAGATGCTGAGAAGGATAGATTTAATTTTGTGCATTGTATTCGAGTATACTGTTTAAACCTTTCAAGACAAGGAATTCATCTGCAAAGATGGTGTTTTTTAACTTTTTGTCAAAATAAAAAGCGTCTCCGCCAGTTAAAAAAACCAAAAGGTTGGGTTTGTGTGTTTTTAGTCTTTCGATATAGGATTCAATTTCGAAAATCAGTCCCTGTACCACTCCTGAGCGAATGGCTGTTTCAGTGTCGTAGCCGAGTAAGGGTATATCTCCGTTTTTTGATACTAAAGGTAGTTTCCCTGTAAATTGGTGCAAAGCTTTGAGGCGCATTTCAAGTCCGGGGGCAATATTCCCTCCGGGATAAATACCGGAGGCCTCAATAAAATCGTAGGTAATAGCTGTTCCTGCGTCAATTACAAGGATATCTCTTCCGGGATGGGCAAACCAGGCGCCGGCTATGGCAGCAATACGGTCACGCCCCAGGGTTTCAGGAGTGCGGTAAGCAACTGTGAAAGGAAGCATTGTTTTATGATTCAGTATGATCAGATTTGGCGTAACGGTTTTTAAAAAGCTGATTGTGTTTTCAGGTAATTCTTTGACCGTAGATAAAATGGCCATGTTTACTGATATTTCTCCAATGAAGTTTGTTATACTATCAGTAATAGCTAATGGTGCGATTTCCCATTTAACCAGTTGGCTATTCTGGAAAAGAGCAAGTTTCGCTAGTGTATTTCCCTGATCGATAATGAGATTCATTTTTTTTGACGGTGTAACGGGCTTTTTATTTGGCAAATATACTCAACTTTGATATACCAGATTCGCTTTAGTCTGGTTTAGCCTTCTTTTTTCAATGAAAGATGTCGACTCTCTGTGTATTCGTTTTCTGCCAAAATTTCCGAAAAGGAGTGATTATGGTGTCATTTTCGTCTTGTTTTTATTAACTTTGCATAGATTATTGTTTCTAAAATTTAAAAGGGTTGAAAGAAAGATTGATATGGCTAATTCTGAAGTTCTTCAAATTAAACAACGTTTCGGAATCATCGGAAACTCGGCAGCTCTCCATCGTGCCATAGATATTGCAATACAAGTTGCGCCCACAGATCTCTCTGTACTCATAACAGGAGAGAGTGGTGTAGGTAAGGAGTATTTTCCGCAGATAATTCATCAGAATAGTCGTCGCAAACATGGTAGTTACATTGCTGTTAACTGTGGGGCAATTCCGGAAGGGACTATAGATTCAGAATTGTTTGGTCATGAAAAAGGTTCGTTTACAGGCGCTTTGTCCGATCGTAAAGGGTATTTTGAAGTTGCAGACGGTGGGACTATCTTTCTTGATGAGGTAGGAGAACTACCACTTCCTACTCAGGCAAGATTATTGCGTGTACTTGAATCAGGAGAATTTATTAAAGTCGGTTCCTCTAAAGTGCTGAAAACGAATGTACGTATTGTGGCTGCCACCAATCTGAATATGGAGGAGGCTATAGCAGACGGACGTTTTCGTGAAGACTTATTTTATCGTTTGAATTCAGTGCCTATCCAGGTGCCACCTTTACGTGAACGGGGAGACGATATTAATCTGCTTTTTCGTAAGTTTGCTGCTGATTTCGCAGAGAAATACCGAATGCCTGCTATTTATCTGACTTCGGATGCTCAGCATATGTTGCTCAATTACCGTTTTCCGGGGAATATCCGTCAGCTGAAGAATATTACCGAGCAGATCTCAATAATTGAACAAAATCGTGAAATATCTGCGCTGATATTACAGAGCTATCTGCCCAACTACAATGAGCAACGGTTACCAGCTCTTTTCGGAAAAGGAAAAGAAGAGCGTACTTTTGGTTCGGAGCGTGAAATTCTCTATCAGGTACTCTTTGATATGCGCAAAGAGATTCATGAACTCAAACAGTTAGTGCATGATATCATGTCAGGAAACGAGCCTGACTTGTCGAAAGTAAATATTTATACTCCGGCAGAACCCGTTGTACAGACTCCGACTACCCATGTTCCCACGATTCAGATAAAACCACAGGAGTCGGAAGTTCAAGTTCAGTATATGGATGATTATGAGGAAGAGCATGAGCAAGAGGAGATCATTACACTGAATGATGTGGAAAAAGAGTTGATCAAAAAAGTTTTGGATAAATATAAGGGGAAAAGACGGCCGGCAGCCCGGGAGCTGAATATATCCGAACGCACTCTCTATCGTAAAATAAAAGAGTACGGGCTTGAGGGTTGATTTTGAGTGTTTTAAATTGATTTTGCTCCCTTCTGAGTTTCCCGATAATAACAGAAGTAGTGAAAATAACATAGATTAAGTTGTTTGGCGGATTTGCAAAATTATAGAATCTTACCCCGGCTTGTTTCGGGGATTTAATATATAAATCTGAATGAAAAAAATATTTTTTCTTTTTGCCTTAATCATATCGGTGCAATCGTGTACAGTGGCCTATAAGTTTAATGGAGCATCTATAGACTATAATAAGGTAAAGACATTTACCATTACGGAATTTCCTATTAAAGCAGCATTGGTTTATGCCCCGTTGTCTCAGACCTTCACGGAGGGATTGCGTGATATATTTAATCGCCAGACCCGTTTGCGACCTGTTAAACAGAATGGAGATCTGACTCTGGAGGGGGAAATTACAGGCTATAATCTAACCCCACAGGCTGTTAAGGAAAATGCATATGCTTCGGAAACCCGTTTGACAGTCACTGTAAGGGTTAAGTTTACCAATAAGATAGATCCAAAACAAAGTTTTGATCAATCCTTTTCAGCGTATCGTGACTTTAGCAGTACTAAGATGCTGACTCAGGTTCAGGATCAATTGATAAAAGAGATTGTCGACGAGTTGACTGATAATATTTATAATGCCAGTGTCGCTAATTGGTAATTAACGATCTATATCCGGAATTAATTAAGATGGTTGAAGATTATTATAAGTGGATTGAAGATCCGTCTCTGCTTAATGCCGATACTTTGCCGGAGTTGAAGCGTATGCTGGATGCCTATCCGTATTGTCAGTCTGTTCGGTTTCTGTACCTCAAGAATCTATACCAGCAACGTCATCCCGATTTTTTTTCGGAAGTGCAGCGTTCATCGGTCTTTGTGTCGGATCGTCACCGGTTATTTTATTATTTATCCATTAAGGAGGATTTGTGGAACGATGTATTTGACTTTTATCTTGAGTTAAAGACACAGAAAAGAGAAACAGCTGAAGCGGATACCTTTTCATTGATTGATACCTTTTTGCAGGATTACGCACCTTCCCGTCTGCAACAAACAATACCCAGGCCTACCCAGAAAGCTGCCAGAATGGCTATTGCGACCCAGGATTATGCCAGTCTGTTGCTTGCTGAAGAGCAAGAAGTAGTATCTGATGAGCCACAGCAAGAGACGAAGCTAAAGCATCATGATTTAATTGACGATTTTATCAATTATGCTAGTACGGGCGATTCCATCCGTGAGCAATTGATGAGTCCGAAGGAAATAACCGTTGTTGAGTCTCAACCGGTTGACAATGAGATTGATATTTTGGAAGAAGAGGATTTGCTTACCGAGAGTTTGGCTAAAATATATATTAAGCAAAAACGCTATTACAAAGCGATTGAAATAATTAAAAAATTAAGTTTGAAATATCCGGAAAAAAGTATTTACTTTGCGGATCAAATCCGTTTTCTGGAGAAACTTATTTCTAACATAAAAAAAGCATAAGTAAAATGTATTTGTTAATTACTATTCTCGTTGTTATTGCAGCTGTATTTATGATCCTGATTGTCTTGGTACAAAACTCAAAAGGCGGTGGTCTTGCATCAGGATTTGCCTCTTCCAATCAAATTATGGGTGTTCGTAAAACGACAGACTTTTTGGAAAAAGCAACATGGGGCCTGGCAGGTGCCATTTTGATTTTAAGTGTTCTGACTGCCGCTTTCTATCCCAAGGCTGGTGTCAGCTCTGAAGAAGATGCAGCTTTAAAACAACAGGTTCAGCAAGCTACTCAGACAGCTCCCGGAGTTGCAAATCCCGGTTTTGAAACTACAACTCCTGCAGCTGCAACTCCTGCTAAAGAAGCTCCTGCAAAAAGTGACAGCGCTAAATAATTATAACTTATATAGCAAAAAAGGAGAGTGATATTTTTATCGCTCTCCTTTTTTTTTGAGTTCTTGAGAGATTACCGAAATCAAACATCCCGTATGGTTTGTTATGTTTTCGCTGGCAGGTAGTTGGTTAATTGGTAGATTTAAGGCAAAGTGTGCCTGGATTATCGGAGTCATAGATATCAAAGGCTGCCTAAACTATGTAGTTTGTTTTTTTGTTGGTAATAAATAAGCTTTTATTTATTACCAACACTGGTTTTATGAACCGAATACGGTATTATATATGTCTGTTGTTGTGCCTGTTATTAATAGGTAACATCGCATTTGCACAGAATGAGTGGGTTAACGTATCACATAGCCGTGGTGTACCTCTCGGAGGCCTGGGGTGCGGTTATTCGATGTTCGGAAAGTATGGGTTTGTAAAAGTAAATTTCAACGGACGCCCCGATGAAATTAAGTATAATCCGAATAAACAAGAAGACTGGAGTTATATTTTTCCCCCTGTCGAAAAAGATTACGCTCCATTTGGCTTCTTCCTGAGCGATGGTGTAAAATCATATGTGTTCCAGAAAGAAGCCGCGCTGTGGAAGCCCGAAGCCGAACCGTTCGATACCATAGAGGCATATGCTTTCCTTCCTAAAAGTAAATTTAAGCTTCAGAGTAAAAGGGCAGGTGTGAATGTATTCATTGAGGCATTTACGCCACTTATTCAACATGATCTCCTTACCTCTACAACTCCTGTTCAGGTGTTCGATGTTACCGTCAGGAATTTAAGTGCGGAAAATAAAAATTTAACACTTCGTCTGGAACATGCCAGATCAGGTGTCGCCAATGGTAATAAATTCGTTGTTTCCGATATTGCCGGACATATTGCATTTGCAGTTGTAAACGGTAAGGTTGTCGGTAATGGTGTGGAAATTCGTTTAAATATACCGGCAAAAGGAGAACAAACCACACGTTTTTTTCTGTCCTGGTATTATCCTGCCTTTAAAAATATAGCTCCGGATACACGTTACTACGCCAAAGTGTACAAAAGTGCAGTGGAGGTTATTGATACAGCCATTGAATCGGCCGACAAGTGGTTGAGCCGAATCGAGCAATGGCAAAATTCATATGATGTGCCTGTTTATCTGAAACGCCTGTGGTTTTCTTCTTTAAGCTCGGTAATAACCTCAACTATGCTTGGTGCAGGTCCGTCGTTTTACGAAATAGAAACGCCACACCCTTTTCTGAACACTATGGATGTGGTTTGTTACAGTAGTTGGGTATATATGATTAACTGGCCTGAAATTGAAAGGTTGGATATGGAGCAGTATGCCTCCATTATCGATCGAAAAGGAAAGAATGCAGGATTTGTCTGGCACTCGATGATTAAGGATAAATCGGACTATGTTGAAGAGCCCTGTTATCTTACCCGCATGTATCGGGACTATTTGTGGTATAATGACAAGGCCTGGCTTCAAAAGCAATATCCTTTTGCTGTATTAGCTGCTAATCGTGTATATAAGTCAGATGGCCTGGGCTATCTTATAAATTCCGATCATGGCAATCAAAGTTACGACCTATGGAAAATGCCAGGCATCAGTTCGTATGTAAATGTGGCATGGATATATGGTTTACATGGTCTCGAAAGCATGTCAAAAGCCATAAACTCTTCGGTGCTGGTTAAGAATATTCCTGTCACTGTTTTGAAAAACAAAGCTGTGCAAAGTTTTGATAGTTTACTGTGGAATCCAGCCCCCGGATACTGGAACTGCTTTTACCGTACCTCCACGGCAAAGAAAATGGGTGAGCCTGCAACTATATTTTCAGATCAGTTGTTTGGTAAATGGATGCTTGGAATTGACCCTAAAGCAGATGTTGTATTGCCAGAATATAAAGTGAAACAAGCCCTCAAAACCATTTATTCGCATAATCTGATAGAAGATAAAGAAAAAAGCTTTCGTGGATGGGCAAACGGGCTTAAGCCCGGGCGTATAATTGATAGTTCCGGTGACCATGCATATATGTTTTGGTTTGGTGCACAATTTGACCTTGCCTCACTTCTTGCTTCAATAGGTGAAGAAAATGCCTCGCTTGATATAATGAAGTCTGTTGAATTCAGTTTGAAAAATAACCTATTGGCAGCAGGTGAGTGGAATCAATCGTTTGATAAGGATTTGAAAACAATGACTATGCCAAAGGAGCCGGCTAAAGATAGTCCGCGGTTTCCGGCATACCCGCGTTATAAGTCGGGTTGGGAGTTTTTGATCCGCTTGTTAGGACTGCAAATGGACGAAAAGAATTTCTACCTGACCCCGTTCAAATCCGTTGACTTTGCAGTTAAAGATTTACTGCTTGCAGGTGCCAATTTTACCATTAGCGTACAAGCGGGATGGAACAAGGTAAAAGTTAATGGCGTGGAAGTGTTGGAGCCTGTAGTTATTGACCGCAGTATTGGGGTGTATAAGATTGAGTTTTTGAAATAAAGTAATGAGAGGTGGTCTGAAAAAGAGAGAATGATTGCTATGGTGTATAAGTGCAGGGACAAACCTGTCTGTAAATAAGGTCTCACGTCCCGGCGTTCAAATTCCTCTCTTTTCTGGACCTCCTCTTTTAATGAAATATAATTGAGAAAGCTTACTCCTGATTAAGTTTTTGGGCAATAGCTCTACCTAATTCCAGGCACTCCTGGTATTTTTCGTCCTTGAGTCCCTGTTTGATTTCAACAGGTGTTTCTACTACATCCCATTTCATCTTTTCACCGAAATGAGCCAGTTTTTTAACAGCTGCACCAGCCCAGGTGAAACTGCCAAAATAGCCGAATATGCGATGTTTTATGTCACGGGTCTCTATTTTATCAACTAATCCCTGAACAGAAGGGAATAGTTCATTGCTATAGGTTGGGCTACCTATTACCAGCGCTTTGTATTTAAAAATGTCGCGCAGGATATCCGAAGCATGGCTTTTTGATACATCATGGATAACAATGTTTTTGATACCGCTTTCCGCAATGCCCATAGCAATAGTTTCGGCCATCTGTTCTGTATTGCCATACATGGATGCAAAAGCAATCACGACTCCTTTTTCTCCTTCGTAACGGCTGAGTTTATCATATATCTCAATCGCTTTCTGGCGATGTTCTTTCCATACAGGGCCGTGGGTGGAGCAGATCATGTCTATTTTGAGGTGTGCCAGTTTGTTAAGGGCTTTTTGTACAGGTGCGCCATATTTGCCTACAATGTTGGCATAATATCGATACATTTCATCCCAATATTTATCCGTATTCAGATCTTCATCGACAACAGCTCCGTCTAGAGTTCCGAAGCATCCGAATGCATCTCCGGCAAAAAGGATATGATGGGTTTCGTCATATGTCATCATAGTTTCCGGCCAATGTACCATAGGGGTAAGGTGGAAGCTGAGTGTGCGATTGCCTAGGTTAAGTTTACTACCGTCTTTAATCTCTTCAAATCCATCAGTTAGTCCGTAAAAACCTTCTACCATTCCCAGAGTTTTACTATTGCCGATTATCTTGATGTCCGGGTAAGTCTGGCGAATCAGACGTATTGATCCAGAATGGTCTGGTTCCATATGGTTGATAATCAGATAATCAATTGGGCGGTCGCCAATGACGCTTGCTATTTTATCCAGAAAGAGGGTTCCGTAACAGATATCAGCCGTATCAACCAGGGCTATTTTTTCATCAACGATAAGATAAGAGTTATACGACACTCCGTAAGGCAGAGGCCAAAGTCCTTCAAAAAGTGCTTTGCTGCGATCGTTTACTCCTACGTAGAAAGTGCCGGGAGCGATTTCTATATTTTTATACATATTGCTAATTATTTGATATGCAAAGATAAGCCAAATATTTAGCACAGACTTTGGTCTGTAATGTAAAAAAGGGTGAAAAGGGTTGATTTGTTGGCGTTAGAACGTTCTTTGGTTAGAATTGATGAGATAAATAAAGGAGATGGGTGTTTGTTTAAAAATAAGCAAAAGCGATATATTCTGGTTAAAGAGCCAGTATACATCGCTTTAGAGAATTACTTTTTTATAATATGCCTTTCCAGATATAGCAATTATCAAAACCAGGCAATGATTGAGGTAATTCTTTGAAAATGCCGAATACAGATGAACCGGACCCTGACATTGCTGCATAAACAGCACCCGCTGAGATGAGTTTTTGCTTTATATCATTAATAGCCGGGAATCTGGCAAAAACGCTTTGTTCAAAATCGTTTACCATTAAATGTTGCCATTCAGTGAGAGGTCGTTTGATAACCTCGGTTAAAGGTATTTCCGGAGGTGTCGGTTTTACCATGGAGTAGGCTTCCGGTGTAGATACGTGGATGTCGGGTTTTACCAAAACTAATGAATAGCCTTTTAAAGAAAGCCCGATTTCCTGGAATACGTTGCCAATACCGGTCGCCAATACCGGTTTGTTTTTGATGAAAAAAGCGCAGTCTGCGCCTAATGAAGAAGCCATTGATAAAAGCTTTTCGTCAGGAATGTTTAGTTCAAATCTTTCATTAAGAAGCAGGAGCATTATGGCTGCATCAGCCGAGCCACCTCCCAGACCGGCTCCGAACGGGATTTGTTTATGCAGATAAACCTCAACCACCGGAAGATTGTTATTTTCTTTGACCAGATGCAGGGCTTTCATCACCAGGTTTTTTTCTGGTGGTCCATCTACCCGGATGCCGGAGATATGTAAAGAGTCTTTATTTGATTTGGACGGTACAACTTCCAACGCGTCTTTAATGCCGATTGGATAGAAGATGGTCTCAATGTTGTGATAACCGTCCGGGCGTTTCGCGACTATATTAAGTCCGAGATTTATTTTTGCGTTTGGGAATTTTATCATGATATAAATGTTTACTGACGAATGCGGCGACGAAATTCAGCACAAACTATAGCTGTGGCGATGGCAACATTTAGAGATTCTGATGTTTCGCGTCCTTCCGGGAAATTAGGGATATAGAGTCGTTTGGTAACAAGCGGTTCTATTTCGGGGCTTATTCCGTTTCCTTCATTACCCATAATGATGATACCTTCTGCCGTTAATTCCGTTTGGTACATATCGTCGCCATCTAGAAATGTTCCATACACCGGTATTTCAGGATGACTTTCAAGGAGCTGATCTAATGGTAGGTAGTGGACTTTTACACGAGCCAGCGCACCCATGGTTGCCTGTACTGTCTTCGGATTGTAAAGATCGACGGTGTCGGGAGAACAAAGAATATTTTCAATCCCAAACCAGTCTGCCAGCCTGATAATCGTTCCCAGATTGCCCGGATCCTGGATTCTGTCGACTGCCAGTGTGAGCCTTCCTTTGAGATCTGTTGCAGAGAATTCATATTTCGGCTTGCGGAAAACAGCTATTGCATCTTGTGGGGTAGTCAGTCCACCAGCTTTTCGCAGTTCTTCCTTATTCGCCGTAATGGTTTGTTTTGCTGTTAAAAAAGGATGTTGAGCCAGCCACTCATCTGTGGCAATCAGCCATTCACAATCGAATACAGGAGCCAGGTCAGCTACCAGTTTATTGCCTTCTGCAACAAAACAACCTGTTTCGTTGCGGTGTTTTTTTTGCTGAAGAGATTGAATAAATTTAATTTGATTTTTACTGAGCATGGTTTGGGGTAAGTGATTAAGCGAATCCGGCCGAATTAATTTAAACGAAGGTTATGTAGGAAATAACCAATACGTTATCTTTGTTGCAAAAATAATATAAAAATCAGTCGGTTGTTTTGGCCGTCCTTGTTTCATTATGAATAATCGTCTCAAATATCTTCTGTTTCTGATCGTCGTGTTGTTTTGCTCATGCCGGGTGACAAAGTATGTGCCTCAGGATCAGTTTTTGCTCGATAAAGTCAGGATTAAGGCAGATCGTAAAGAAATAAAAACGGATCTGTTGGAGAATTATGTGAAACAAAAGCCCAATTTCAGGATACTTACCTTATTTCGGACATCGTTGCATATTTATAATATGTCGGGGCGGGATTCGTCAAAATGGCTAAACCGGGTGTTGCGGAAAGCAGGTAATCCACCTGTGATTTTCGATGAAGAGTTAACTAAAAAATCACGGGAGGATTTGGAAAAGGCTGTTCTCAATCAAGGGTATTTGAATGTGACGGTAGCTGCAAATGTCGTTAAACGAAAGAAGAAAGCTTTTGTTGAATACCGTATTAATGCCCGGGAACCTTATCGGGTACGTCAGATTACACATGAGATAGGAAATAATACGGTTGCATTACTGGTTAAGAAGGATACAGTCAATAGTTTACTGAAGAGAGGTGTGTTATTTGACCGGGCATTACTGGAACAGGAACGACAACGCATCGTATCCATGCTGCGGAGAAATGGCTATTATGGCGTGTCAAAGGAGATGATCAGTTATGTGGCCGACTCTTCTCTCAATTCCAATCAGCTGGATCTGGAAGTCAGGTTGTTTCCTGCAAGCGAAAGTGAAAATATCGAAAAACTACCGTTGGAGCAATCACGTTTTCATATCAAAAATATCTATATGCAGCTTGAAGGTGATCCGCAAAGTGTGGATAGTGTCCGGATAGCATCGGATACCATTGTGCATAAAGGGTACAGGATTGTGCATGGAAACAACTGTTGGATTCGTCCGGAGGTTCTTACGAGTAGTTGTTATATAGTGCCGGGAAGATTGTATAATGAGCGGATGGTTGAGTTGACTTATAATTCATTCAGTCGTCTCAAAGCCGTGAAATATGTCACGATCCGATTTGAACCGGTTAGCCATGCCGATTCCAGTCAGCTTAACTGTTTTCTGGCGCTTAGCCCGGCCAAGACCCAGTCAGTCTCTACAGAGGTGGAAGGCACAAACTCAGCCGGTGATTTTGGTGCAGCCGTCAGTGTTACTTATCAGCACCGGAATATATTTCATGGTTCTGAAACTTTTTCTGCAAAGGTCAGAGGTGCGTATGAACGTTTGACCGGAGCTGGCATTAATTCTAATTTTACAGAGTTTTCAACCGAAGTGGGTTTGGCATTCCCAAAGTTTCTGTTTCCATTTCTCGATACCGAGTTGAAGCGCAGGGTAAGAGCAACCTCAGAGTTGCTCGGTTCATATAATTTCCAACAACGACCTGAATATACCCGGGTGATCGGAGGTGGTGGCTGGCGTTATAAGTGGACTTCCAGCCGGGGAGCGTTTCGTCATAACCTGGACTTTATTGATGTAAATTATGTTTATCTGCCCTGGAAATCCGCTGACTTTTTTGCCAGTGTAGCCGACTATCCGTTGCTGAAGTACAGTTATGAAAACCATCTTATTACGCGTACCGGATATACTTTCAACCTGACTAACCAGTCAGCGCTTTCGGCAAAAACTAATCTCTATTCGTTACGCATAGGTGTAGAGGGCGCGGGTAATACGCTTTACGGACTCTCTAAATTGTTTAAGGCGAATAAGACAGAAGGGCAACAATATCAATTTCTTGGAGTAAGTTTTGCACAGTATGCTAAGGCAGATGTTGATTATGCACAGACAAAAATCCTGGATGAGCGAAATTCACTGGCCTGGCATGCCGCTTTGGGTGTTGCGTGTCCGTATGGAAACTCTCAGATTTTACCCTTTGAGAAACGGTACTTTGCCGGTGGTGCAAACAGTGTTCGTGGGTGGTCGGTTCGCACATTAGGTCCGGGTATTTTCAAACGGAGTGGAACTACTGCTGATTATCTGAATCAGTCGGGTGATATTAAACTGGACCTGAGTATGGAGTATCGGGCGAAATTATTCGGACCTGTCGAAACAGCTTTGTTTGTTGATGCCGGTAATATCTGGACGATTCGGGATTATCTATCTCAGGCGGGAGGCGTTTTTCGTATCAATGAGTTTTATAAACAAATTGCCTTTGCATATGGTATTGGTCTGATGCGTCTGAACTTTAGCTATTTTATAATACGAGTTGATCTGGGAGTAAAAGCATATGACCCCTCCCGTGATGGAAAAGACAAATGGCGTATATGGTCTCCGACTATGAATGATTTAGCTTTGCATTTTGCAGTGGGGTATCCGTTTTGATTGTTTTCCCTATTCAAAAAACGATAAAATTCTTGTGTGATTGAAATCAAATGGCTATCTTTGCAGGCCATTTCACATGTTACCAGCTATACATTTGATTATTAATTAAAAAACACATAATTAGGTAATGAAAAAAGATCTTCATCCTGCAAATTATCGTCCGGTTGCATTCAAAGATATGTCAAACGGCGATGTTTTCGTATCTCGTTCAACTATCAACACTCGTGAAACTATCGAAATTGATGGTGTTGAGTATCCTTTGGTAAAATTAGAAATTTCAAGCTCATCTCACCCTTTCTACACAGGTAAACAGAAACTGGTAGATACAGCAGGACGTGTAGATAAGTTCATGAACCGTTATTCAAAACACATCCAAAACAAACAAAAATAATTTGTTTGTCGGAAACGGCATAAAAAACCCCGGTACTGTAAAAAGTATCGGGGTTTTTTGTGTTTTTACCTGATATTTTTCGGGACTAATTTGTTGATTAATTAAATACGATGAACTATGAAAACACAACAATGGTACGAGGCTTTGTTTGAAAACTTCGGTGAAAAATATATAACGAGATATTCACTCAGGGAACGCAGGGAGAATGTGATTTTATAGAGCCCGAAATGCTTGTGGTCGCTACGAAGTAGGGGGGAGAGCCCGAAATCAGATCGTCGTATTAATACAAAAAAATCCGGTGAAATGAGTATATCCCAATTTCACCGGATTAAAATGTTTTTTTCTTTTCTTACTTCATAATCGGAGCTCCAACGGGCAGCATTACACGGCCGTAGAACTTGTTAAGCAGGTTGGCTCCGGCTCCATAAAATCCAAGCAATGAAATAATCAGCTCAGACCATGCAGCGATTGTGTGCCAAAACTCACCTAGTTTGAATGAATCCAACATTAGCCCCAAAAACAGAACATCGATCAGGATCATAATCGCGATCAGAACCTTGTTTGTTTTAAAAGCGGCAATGGTTAGAAAAACCGAGATGATGAGGTAGCCCAGAAAGGCCATACCCAATTGGCGTACATCAACAGCTTGCGCCAGTGTTTCACCGAAAACGCCCAGTTTGATCATCCAGGCTGACGCAACAGAGATCCAGAAGAATCCGTAAACTCCGAATGCTGTGGCACCAAATAGATTGTTGTGTTTGAAGTCATACACACAGGCCATCAATTGAGCAAATCCGCCCAAAAAGATCGCCCAGGGAATAACCATTGAAAGGCCTTCTGTCCAGCCTAATTTTTGCGATGCCGCTACTAGTGTCACCATCGCGAGGCCGGTCAGGCCCAACGGAGTTGGGTCGGCCACTTCAATTCTAATGTACTTACCTTGTTCGTGCATAAAAAATTTTGGATTAAAAATTTCGGGCGCGAAGATAGCTAAAAACTATCTCTCTGCAAACTGAGGTTAAATAATAGCTTAAATATCAGTTGATAACTCACTTTTTTTAACTTTGTTTCGTTACTATAACAGGTATTAGGGTTACAGAAAGTGTAAAAATGATTGCAAAGAAGCTCTGAACAGATTGTAATCACAACCTAAAATGGAGATAATGTGTCATTGTGTTTGTTGTAAAATATCCATCATATACAAAATGATTATGAAGAAGACTTTTTTATTACTGGTTGTAACTTTGTTGTGCCGTGGCGTATGGAGTGACTTGTACGCGCAGTCAAAACCGGTTGTGACCGATAAGTATCAGCAGCGTTGGGAAAGAATCATAAAGGCTGAAGATGAAGGCTTACCTAAAACTGCGCTCAAAGAGAGCCGCATTGCTTTCTCTTTAGCTCAAAGTGAAAAAAATGGCCCGGCTATGTTGAAATCGTTAGCGTTAATCCTGCGATTTCAACAGGAGATTGAGCCGGATAGTGTAAAGAGCGTATTCGGGCAAATGGAAAAACAAGTTTCGCAGGCTCAGGATCCGTTGTTTCAAAGTATGTTACATTCTGTTCTAGCTGAAAGCTACATGGATTATTTCCGCGAAAAACAATGGGAAATCAACAAGCGCACAGCTGTAGCCGGTGATGTTTCAGAGAATATGAATGAATGGACTTCGGCAAGGTTTGAGGAGGTGATTGTTAAACATCTTCAGCTTTCGGTGCAGAAGCAAGCTTTATTATACGCAGCAAGTACCGATTCGTACAGGTTGATTATCGAGAAAGGAAAAGACTCACCCCGATTGCGTCCGACCTTATTGGACTTACTGGACTACCGATTGGCGGAAATGCTGGGTGATTATAATTTTCGGGAACATCGTCCTGTGGCAGTATCTGCATTGAAAGACCTGAAATCGAGGCATGTGGAAAAAGGAAATAAAGAGGCTGCTTTAATGGCCGAACTGGAATTGCTGGAGCTTGACCGGAATGAGCAAATGACGGATGAGGACTATGAAAAATCATTGTTGGCATTACAGAATCAATATCGCGATAATCCTATTTCTGTAGAAGTAGACCTGAAACTGGCGAACTATTATTCTTCCAAAGAAGAAGCGGGAGCTGAAAAAGTCCTCCGTATTTGCAAGGAAGCAATCTCCCGTTTTCCCAAATATGATCGAATTGGATTGGTTCAGTCTTTAGCTAATCAGATAACCGCCCCTTCGATGAACTTTTCAATGCCTTCGCAGCTTTATCCCGATCAGAAGTCGCGGGTAAAGATCAGTTATAAGAATCTCAGTGAGATCGTGTTGCGCTTTTATCGGGTCGATGCTCCCCTGACAGTCGATATAAATGATAAGAAATCGTATTATCCCCGCAGAATGGTTCAGGAGTTGAAGATACGCGTTTCAGATAGAAAACCCTATTTGCAACAGGATACCGTTGTTACGGTGGTTATTCCGCAAATTGGTAATTATATGGCGGAAGCAAACAGTATCTCTTCTCAAAGCAAAGGGGATACCTCCCGTACTCAGTTTAGTGTAAGTCGAATCGGAGCAGTCAGTCGTTTGGCAGCAGGTGCAACAGAGATTATCGCTGCAGATTTCTTCACCGGAAAACCGTTGACCAATGCTACCGTGATTTTGTATAAAGGGGGGTATCATCGTCAATATACCGAATCATCGCGGGGAAAAACGGCCCTGCACGGGCTTTTTACCGTAACCAGGACAAAAGAAGAAAATTACTATCAGGTTGTAATGGGCGATGATGTTTACTCTCCGATATCTTCATTACTTTATGCCGGAAATCCCATATCGACAGCAACCGGATCTGATTATGAAAAGTTATTTACCGATCGTCAGCTTTATCGGCCCGGGCAAACGGTTTACTTCAAAGGAATAGCCTATCGCAGTTCATTGGAGCGTGGATCGGAAGCTCAGGAGCTGAAACGGGTAACTGTAATCTTGTCTGATGCAAATGGTAAGGAAATCGATAAAAAAGATTTGACAACCAATGAATTCGGATCGTATGCCGGAGAGTTTGTCTTGCCGAAACAGGCGTTGAACGGCGGTTTCTCATTACGGACGCGCGATGCCTCTGCCTGGTTTACGGTAGCGGAATATAAATTGCCAAAGTTCCGTATGATGATGCAGAAAGCCGATAAGAGCTACCGTTTCGGCGATTTAATAACCGTAAAAGGAAACGCTGAAACTTTTTCCGGAGTGAAAATGGCCGGTCAGGCCGTTAAATACAAGGTAGTGCGCCGTTTGCACTGGTTTTGTCGTTGGATAGGAATGCCGGAGACCATTATCTCTACCGGAGTTGTCCAAACGGATGCAAAAGGAGAATTTTCCGTTTCGTTTTTAGCCGAAAAAGAAAAGAATAACGCACGATTCCCCTGGCTCGCATATAATTTCAGCGTAGAGGCCTCTTTAACGGATCAGACAGGTGAAACGCAACAATCGGAAATTTCCATTCCGGTGGGTGATGTCTCTCTGGCCCTAAACTTTGATATGCCCGAAGAGGTTGATCGGGAGCATTTGCCCAGGATTATTATTAAAGCGGATAATCTCAGTGGGATACCCGTAACAACTCATGGTACCTATCAGTTGTTTCGTTATGAAAATCGCTCACTGGAGGAATTGGATCAGGAGAAAGAGGCTGTCCTCGAAAAGAAAGCCCGGTTCGAAGGAGAGTTTGAATCCAATAAACCGCTGAATGTTGATCGTTGGGCTGCGTTGCCATCCGGCGACTATGTGATTGTGGCAGAAACCAAAGACGAACAAGGCCGCCCGATCAAAGAGGAACATAAGTTTACCCTGTTTCACTTCGACGAGACGAATATGCCTAAAACAGCCTATTACTGGATGTATAAATCGGTAACGGAATGTCGGGTAGGGGAAGCTGCTGTAATTCTATTCGGATCGTCTGCTGATGCAGATGTGCTGTTTGAGGTGTATGATAATAAAATGCTGGTTGACCGGAAACGGTTGAACCTGAATAATAACGTTCGTCGTGTCGAGGTGCCTTTCTTGTCAGGTTATGGCAAATCAATAACCGTACAATTCAGCTTTTTCAAAAACGGGAAATTCTTTCATGAATCAGTTAATGTAAAACAGGCCGATCCTGAAAGAAAGATTTCCATGCGCTGGAGTTCATTCCGTGATAAAACGATGCCGGGACAGAAAGAGGAATGGAGACTGACGGTGCTAGACCGGGAGGAATATCCCCTAAAAGCTGAGGTATTGGCTGAGATGTATGATCTCTCGTTAGATCAGATCCAGCCCTATCAACCCGAATTTACACTTCCCTCTTTCACTACCCATGCTTTGAATCCCTGGTTTTCGACAGGGGATGGATTTAATTATAGACATGGTTGGATGAACTTTTCGTATAAATCATATAGAGCACGTGAATTGGAATTTGATCGGTTCAGTTTTGATAAAACTTTAAGAGGGCGAGGGCGGTTTAGTGCAGTGGATTTTGATAAAGGAACCGATGATATAGCTGCTCCTGTGGCAACTACTACTACTATGATTTCCGAAGAAGCTGTAGAACCATTCACGATAGTGGAATCTGAATCGGCGATAAGTAAAAATGTGCAATTACGTGGCATTATGACTAAAAAAGCCGGAGCGATCGGTTTGTCAGCACAAAAACCGGTCCCTGCTGTCCGTCAGGAATTTGCCGAGACCGCCTTTTTCTATCCGCAATTAAAGACTAATCGCGAAGGAGAGGTCGTTATCAGCTTTACTATGCCCGACAACCTGACCGACTGGAAGTTTATCGGTCGGGCGCATACCAAAGACATGCGTTGTGTGCAACTGCTCGATACGGTGTCTGTGCGTAAGGAACTGATGATAGAGCCTTACCTGCCGCGCTTTGTACGTCAGGGCGATCAGGTGACATTTACATCCAGAGTATCCAATTTGTCTGAGAAAGCGATGTCGGGTAAGGTGCGTGCCGAGTTTTTCAATCCCTTTACCGGAAAGGCATTGGAAGGTGTTCAACTGAAAGATCAGTCATTTCAGTTGCAGGCTGGAGCGAATACTACAGTTGCCTGGACACTCGATATTCCGGCCGGGGCAGAGATGTTGGGTTGCCGCTTCTTTGCCGAATCAGAGCAATTTAGTGACGGGGAAGAGCAACTATTTCCCGTTTTGCCCAAACGACAATTAGTTACGGAAGCTATACCCGTTAATCTGGGCGGTATGGGTGAGAAGAAAATTGCTTTACCGTTGGCCACTGCCACTCAAAGCGATTATCGTATCTCACTTGAAGTAGTTTCCAATCCGGCCTGGTATGCAGTACAGGCATTGCCCGTGGTAGCAGCTCCTGCTTCGGAAGATCTGATATCCTGGGTAACGGCCTTTTATGCAAATGCCCTGGCCACTCACATTGTGGCTTCCAATCCCGGTATTCAGGGGTACTTGAAAACAGCGCCGCTGGCAGCCGATGCGTCAGCATCTTTACGTTCGAAACTGGAGAAGAATGAAGAGCTTAAATCGGTGATTATTTCGGAAACTCCGTGGTTGAATGAAGCAATAGACGAGACCCGGCAGAAGCAAAGCTTGTCAGAGTTGCTCGACAAGAACCGAACAAAAGAGTTGTCTGAAAAGGCGCTATTACGCATTACGGAGTTACAGAATAGCGACGGTTCTTTTTCATGGTTCCCGAAGATGAGCGGAAGCGAATGGCTGACGCAGTTTGTCGTCTTGGCTTTTACCCGTCTCGAATCGTTGGGCGCTACAGAGCAGGATGCTGGTCGTAAAAACATACTGACGAAAGCCGTAAGTTACCTGGATAATGAGTTGCTGAAGTCATATGAACAATTAAAAAAGAGTAATAAAGATTGGGCACGGACCGCTACCTTGTCGTTCTTTGATCTGCAAACCCTGATGTTACGCTCTTATTATCCGCAGATCGAAATGAACCCGAAGGTAAAAGAGGCTTATAGCTTCTATCAGACATTGGCTGAGCAACAATGGGTGAAGGGTTCGTTGCAGGAAAAAGCAGTAACATTGATTCTGATGAAAAAGAGACAGAACCAGTCGGTAGCCGACCGTATTGTCAAGTCGATCAAAGAGTTTGGGACCGAAACGCCTGAACTGGGATATTTCTTTCCCTCTTTAGTACCGGATCATCGCTGGGGCAGATCGGCATTGGTGATCCACACACAGATCATGGAAGCTCTTGAATTGATGGGGACAGAGACTGCAACGCTTAAAAAGATGCAAATATGGCTCCTGAAACAGAAACAAACAGAGCGTTGGCAATCTTTGCCCGAAACGGTGAATGCCGTATATGCTTTGTTGAAAAGAGACAGCGATCTGCTCAGCGCAACGGGTAAGGTCTCAGTGAAAGCCGGTGATAAAGTGGTGCTGAAGTCGAATGACGAATCCCCTGCATTTGAATATAAAACCGCTATTCCCGTTGAGGAATTCAACAAAACCAACCGGGAGATTACCTTTACCAAAGCTAGTCCCGGTATTACCTGGGGAGCAGTTTATCGACAGTATTTCGAAGATATGGATAAGATAGCGGCGCAAAAAGGAGCCCTGACTGTCAGTAAAAAGCTGTATCGGGAAGTTATAACAGGAAATCAGAAGACGCTGGAACCTGTTTCGGCAACTACTCCGTTTAAGGTGGGGGATAAGGCAATCGTTCGTTTGATTGTAAAAGCCGACCGCGATCTCGAATTTGTTCACCTGAAAGACAGTCGGGCGGCCTGTCTCGAACCGGTAGAGCAACTCTCCGGTTGTCGCTGGAAAGATGGTGTGTGTTATTATCAGGAAACGAAGGATGCTTCGACACAATTCTTTTTTGATCGGTTGAATAAGGGGACTTATGTATTCGAATATCCGGTCTGGGTAAATCGTGCAGGAAGTTATACCGGTGGGATGGCTTCAGTGCAATGCCTTTATGCTCCTGAATTTGTCGGTAATTCCTCCGGGGAGAGAGTTGAGGTGAAGCAGTAATCACAAATAAATTACCGTAAATGCAGAGATCAGGTGCAGATAAGCCACTCCTTATAAAGGGTTATTTATCTGTACCTGATCTTTTTTATTCATTTGGAAATGTATAACTAACGAACGAAATTGGTCATTACTTTCTTTACAGATGAAGGGGCAGGTACAGACTCTTTGGTCGCATCCTTCATCTTAAGTTGCCAGGCCATATTGTTTCCCAGCACTTCCATTATCTGAATTCCTTCGGCATCCTCATGTACTTCACCCGGAATCCGGCCGTGGATAATGTTCCAGTAGTTGGAAGAGGCCAGCATCATTTCCGAATAGAGCAGATAGTGATTGAGGTTGTCGAACGTGATTGAGCCTCCCGTACGGCGAACGGCCACCACCGAGGCTCCCACTTTATTGCGGAAAAGTCCTCCGTTGCTGCCGGCTACATAGAATGCCCGGTCGAGAAAGCATTTCATGGTACCGGCAATGCCGGCATAATAGACAGGAGAAGCCAGAATAATGCCATCAGCATGTTTCATCATCTGAATAACTTCGTTTACTCCATCATCTTTCATGGCACATTTTTCGTCTTTGTTTTTGAAACATTGTCCGCAGGCACTGCATCCTCTGATGGATTTGTGGCCGATGTGAATGATCTCAAAGTCGATTCCGTTTTGTTCCAGTTGCTTGCCGACCATAGTCAGTGCATGATAAGTGTTCCCTTTTTTGTGTGGGCTTCCATTAATAGCAATTACTCGCATTTTTTTATCCGTTAGTGGTTTATTCTCTTTATATTACATTTGTACCGCAAATTTCGGTAGTTAATATCAATTATACAAGTACTTACCAAAGGTAGTATGTGTATTATGGCGAAAAAAAAGAGGGTGTCAAAAAGGTGACACCCTCTTTTTTGCATTATACACAGCCAGAAACTAAAACTGACCGTTGAAAGAAACATTGCTTGATTCTGTTTGTTTTATTAAAGTGAATTGATATAGAGCAACATCTTTTTTGGGATAACCGAAATATTCTTTATCAACCATAGGGTCGTATCATACATCCGACTTCTAATGATTAATTCTACATTGTTCAATTCCCATAAAAACGGCCACGCCTGGCTGGATTCTTTTTCCCCTTACCTGGGTAATCACGACCAGCCTCGTATGGTAACCCGTTGGGGTAATGATTCACCCGAATACCGGGAGTTATCCTCCAAAATGCTGACCACCTTCCTGATGACGATGCGAGCCACACCTTATTATTACTTCGGGGATGAATAATATCAAGTTTGATCAGATTGAGGATTACCGTGATATAGAATCCATCAGTATATCAACAGATAAAGAATAACGGAGGCGACCTGAAAGAGTTTATAGATGCTCAGAAAATTTCGGCACGGGACAACAGCCGTACTCCTTTCCAATGGGATGCATCGGAGAATGCCGGATTTACATCGGGTACTCCCTGGATTAAGGTAAATCCCAATTATCGCACGGTGAATGTTGCCGCAGAAGAAAAAGATGAAAATTCGGTATTGAATTATTTCCGGAAAATGGTACAGTTGAGGAAATCCAATCCCGTGCTTGTTTACGGCGCATATAAGTTATTGGTACCTAATGACACAAAGGTATATGCTTACACCCGCACGCTTGGGAACGAGCAGTTGCTGATTCTTTTGAACTTTTCCGCTGATAAGGCTGATTTTGCATTGACTAAAAAACTGAACCCTGCATCTGTTCTGATAAATAATTACCGGAATATTGAAACTGTAGATAAAAAGGTAAGGCTGGCGCCTTATCAGGTTGTGGTGGTCCGATTGAAATAAAACAGATTATAGCCAAAACAGAGATATCCCTGATTTCTCTGTACTACACTACACCAAAAGTTTAACAGAGCTTTTGGTGTGTTTTTTATTGGCGATAGCTGAAAGCACGTAACAATTGGAATGCTATTGAATCATTTGTCATCTATAGGACTAAAGTGTTGTGTTTTTGTGTGATATGACCCATTTTAGCAGCTTTCATCATTGTAAAATCTCAGATGTAACACTAGTACATGCTTATGAAACATCTGTTATACATCAAAAATAGCATTGCATATATTTTTGTTTCATCGAATTAACCCGATCGTTAAAACTGAAAAACAATTACAATGGAACGAATCTTTTTTTCTTTTTCTTAAGAAAACGAATGTAACCACATTATACAATAATGAAACATGTATTGTAGTCTGGATAAATAGGTGTCTGTAGTTTTGTTATACTCCAATTAGTTGAGATATAACCATGAAAGCAAATTAACCACGCATAAAAGGACTAGCACACAGGTTTGTCAACAGATGTGACCTTTGTATGCGAGTTTTATGTGATTCTAAACAAATAAACATAAAAGTAACATGAAAAAACGCACTTGTCTATTTGCTGTTATTAGTATTGTTTTTGCAATAAATTCTTCTTTTTCTGCTGAGCATAACCTTCTCAGTAATTATGCCGAGTCGTATCGACCACAATACCATTTTAGCCCTTCAAAGGGGTGGATTGGTGATCCTTGTGGATTCATTTATTATCAAAATAAATACCATATGTTTTGGTGGGGAAAAGTTACTTCCACCGATTTGGTCCATTATAAAGAAGAATCACCTAAGGTGATGACTGGTGATGATGGGTCAATATCGTATTTTACAGGGTCGGTAGTGGTGGATAAAAATAATACAGCCTCTCTGGGAGAGAATGCCATGATCGCAGCCTATACCATATTTAAGAAAGAGACAAAGAATCAGTCGCAAGGTATTTCTTATAGCAATGATGGATTGACGTTTAATTATTATAAAGGAAATCCGGTGTTGGATATCGGGAGTACAGAATTTCGGGATCCGACTGTTTTCTGGTATGCGCCGCAATCAAAATGGGTGATGGTTGTGGCAAAAGCACTTGAAAAGAAAATAAAGTTCTATTCATCCCCAGACCTGAAAAACTGGATCTGGATGAGTGATTTTGGACCAGCCGGGGCACAAGAGAAAGCATGGGAATGCCCTGATATATTTCAGTTGCCTGTCGATGGAAATCTGAAAAGCAAAAAGTGGGTAATGGTGGTTTCGATAGATTGGGCCCGCGAGCAATATTTTATCGGTGATTTTGACGGCACAAAGTTTACACTCGATAAAAATCAGTCGTCTGAACCGTTGTATGTCGATCAGGGGCTTGATTTCTATGCATCGCGTACCTTTCGGGATTATGACAATACTTTGAAAACAACCACTACGATGGGATGGGTTGCAACATGGGATTATGCACCGTTGGTACCGACCTCATGGGGGAAAGGTTTTTGGTCCATACCCCGCGATCTGGAGTTGAAAACGTTTCCGGAAGGAATTCGCATGATTCAAAAACCAATTGTTGCATTACAGACACTTCGTTATGCTCCAGTCTCATTTCATCGAAGATTGGCGAAGGGAAGATCTATCATTACGGAATTTGAACCCAAGGAAAATGTGTATGAGTTTGATGCCGTTTTTTCGACAGATAAACCAAATAGCTTTGGTTTCAATCTCTGCGTAGGAGAGGGCCGAAAAGTTGTGATCGGCTATGATACCCGTACTCAAATGTTGTCGATTGATCGCACTAATTGTGCTAATGTTACTATTGAAAAATTTTCCCGCACATCATCAGCTAAAGTAATACCTGAAAATAAACAGTTACGAATGCATGTCTTCGTAGATAAGTCAAGTGTGGAATTGTTTACAAATGAAGGAAAAGAAGTGTTTACCCTACTCACCTTTCCCAGTGAAACTCAGACTGGAATCGAAACTTTTTCTGAAAAAGGAAATACAACAATTTCATTTAAAGCATGGAAGTTGAGGTCTATATGGTAATGTATCAGGAAGAGAGATGTTTTCAGGAAGCGCCGTTGTTGTTTCAGGGGATATATCAAAACGCATTACCGGTACAAAAAAAGAAGCAATAATTGCTATTTATACAGGAACCAAGGTTGGTACATGTTTAGCTTGGTCTGTGGATTCTGACCAGACTAATACCACAGCCTCTAAATTTGTATTTCAGGTAAATAACAAGACCATTGCTTATCAGATCAAAAGCCAAACTCTTTTAGATGAAGAACTAAAGCCGGATTCTTCGAATAGAATTAAAATGAGAATGCTTGTGGATTGGGGCCAATTAGAGATTTCATGGGTATCGACTAGTCTCATTTTCTTCCTTTATATTGCGAGGATAACGGAAAGTCCAATGCGCATATCGATTGATAAAAGGTCAGATTTATATCGTTGAAATATCTGGAAACAACTCCTTTCTTGCGAAGAAAATTTCAATGTAAGTCTTTCTGGATTATTCGGTTAATAAAAATAAATTTTTAATCTTAAGCTCATTACTAAATCATCATGAACCAACACATTAAAATTCTGATGAGATTTTTATCTTTATCAGTTTTACTACTCAATTCCTCTTTCGCGAAATCAGAGCAAGTATTTAGCTTTGATGGCCAAGATGTTTTAAAATCGAATAAAGGTGGATTCGTATTCAATTTGCACAGTGTAAGAGCTCAACCCCAATTAACACAAGGGATTATAGGCAATGGTTTACGAACAGATGGTTATTCAACCTGGTTGGACTGTAAAAATGAACAACTTCAGAAACTGTCCGGTATATCGGGTTGGTTTGCCCTTGAGTCCTTTCCCACAGATACTGCCGCTTTTTTTTCTATAAAAGACAATGTTGCCAATGCTTCCATTGCCATATGTGTTGATAGGTTTGGACAATTGTTGATAGGATATGGTATCAACAATAAGTTCTCGTATTTCTCGACTAATCAAAATATCGAAAGATTTAAATGGATTCATCTGGCTTCTTCAATCACTAAACAGGAGATTAACTTTTGGGTGAATGGGAAAAAAGTGATCGTCAATAATCCTTTTGCTTTTACACCAATAAAAATAGACGAATTGATTATCGCAAAAGATGTTCGGGATAAAAGAGAGTGGATGTATGATTTGACTCAGATAAACGGAATTGTTGACGAAATCAAACTTTGGAGTCAACCGATTAAAGGCACTGATTTGCAAGCAGAAGTGTCAGCGTTATGTCTAAAAGTGCCAGTGCTGGCTATTCCTGAAAGTCGATTTAAAGACGATTTTAGCCGTCCGAAATATCACTTGCTCCCGGCTGCAAACTGGACGAACGAAACCCATGGATTGATCTATTATAAAAACCAATATCACATTTTTAATCAGAAAAATGCTTCCAACTTAATGCTTCGTCAGATTAATTGGGGTCATTACAGCAGTCCTGATCTGATTCACTGGACAGAACACAAGCCGATTTTAAGACCGGAGCCGGGATTTGATGAAAATGGAATATGGTCAGGTCATGTTGTTCTGAATGATCAGGGAATTCCAGCTGCGTTTTATTCGGCAGGCGGAGCGAAATTTGGAATAGGAATGGCATTGCCTAAAGATTCCAGTCTCCTTGAATGGAAGAAATTCAACGGTAATCCTGTCATCTTGGGGCAACCTGAAGGCTATACCAGAACCGACATGCACGATCCATATTTGTGGAAAGTAGGTGACAAATGGTATATGTGTATTGGGTTTGGGCTCGAAAAAAATGGAAAGCAAAATGGTGCATTGCTTCTTTACTCCTCTCTCGACCTTAAAAAATGGAACTTCTTGCATCTGCTGTTCGAAGGTAATCCGGAAGTTGATAATTCTGGTGTATTCTGGGAAATGCCTGTATTTCAAAAAATCGGACAGAAATACGTGTTGCTTGTAAACAAAGTTCCAAACAAAGAGGTTCCAGCCCGAGCCTTGTATTGGGTTGGTGATTTTATCAACGAGAAATTTGTGCCTGATAATCCCGTCCCAAAAAAATTGGAAGTGATAAACCGACTACTTTCACCCTCGGTTGCTTTTGACAAAAACGGTCTACTAACTGCTATTGCCATTATTCCGGACGAATTTGGCGGTGAGGCTACCTCTAAACTTGGGTGGACCCATTTGTACAGCATTCCAAGGATTTGGACATTGAAAGATGGTAAGATTCTTCAGTCACCACATCCCTCATTAAAGGAATTGAGAGAAGAAAAAAAATCGTTTCAAAATCAACAAATCGAAAACGAAAAGCCATTGCTTATTAGTAGCGGTCATCAGCAAGTCGAAATTGAAGCTACTATTGAACCCGACAATTCAAAGAAGTTTGGATTTTTGGTTAGCGAGAATCCTGATCATTCGGAATTTACTCGAGTTTATTACGATGCCGAAACCCGCGAGATGGTCGTTGATCAAGCGCATTCCAGTTTAAAAGAACATATACCCTTAAGAACAAAAAGAGATCAATACGATTTGAATTTATCAAAACCAATTGAATTTCATTTATTTATTGATGGTTCGGTGATAGAAATTTTTGTAAATGACGGTGATGCTTTTACCACCCGAATATTCCCATTGAAAGAAACCAGCAATCAGGTTGAAATTTTCACAGAAGGAGCAAATATCAATGCAAAGGCTGATGTTTGGATACTGAAACCGGCAAAAGTAAAGACTGATTTTTGATTTTTTTTGTGTTTCGATAGCGCTAAACTTATTTACACTAAAATAGTAGTAACCGGCTTTGAGATGTTGGTTCTCTTTTTCAAGAGTTACAATCCGAGCCTCTAAAACATCAATCCGTTCGAGTAATTCTGACACTAATTTTTCTAGTCGTTGTACTTTCCCCATTGCTTTGCAAAGCTAATATTGCCAAAGGAATATGGAAAGTAATCCGGCAAAGAGATTTCAACAGAATAGGGCTTCCGTGACTTTTGTTATCAACAGAAACCCTATTTGATTTGCTATTTTTTTTTCGGCCTTATTGGGCTGAATAGTTACATTTGGATGATGTAGTGCAATCTTACATCGTCGCGAAAGCGGGATATAACATCGAGTCCACAATCAACAAGCATAGAAACAAAGGGTTCCTTAGAAAAATATCCATCGGCAACCACTACATCTGATAGCTTTTTTAAACTCTGTGGCTCTTTCTGTAAAGATGCGGGCATAAAAGTCAAGAAGAGTTTCTCCTTCCAGCGGAAGCGTTTGGATAGCCTCAAGATGTAATGCTGTATGGTTATCCATATCAAGAATAGCAACACCACCTATCTCTAAGCCCCATTTGGCTTTGTTGGCACAACCCGACCAAAACCAACCGACGCCATCGGTCTTGCGCCCCGATTTGGGGATACAGCTTGGGGCAAAGCCTATTGCTCGTCGTGAGCCGGCATACTCCCGGACAATCGCTGCATTGAAGTTGAAGAAGTCAAAATCACCTTCAAATTGTTGTCGGTAATGTTGTTCGCTATACAGCCCATATCTTCCTAGCTGAAGGAAGTTGATAGGTGCATTCACACTCAAAAAAAGCCAAAGAACGTCATTTAAAAAGTCCCTATGCCACTTATTCAATGGCTGGGGAAGAATTTAAAACATTGCTCGCATAACGATATATAAGAAATTTGAGTCTTGGAGATCATGCCTTAATAGGGGTTTGAATATCTATAAATATGCTTATTACCAATGACTTAATAAATAAAACCAGGGCAAATGTATTAACAGTCAGTGATTAAATAAAAAAAGATTAACGAACTATTGATATTATATGATTTCAAGGGTCTATATGTGAGTTTGTTTTAGTGTGGTGTAGGCTTGTTTGATGTGCTAAATATCACCCATGTAACCCTATTACACGCATATGAAACATCTGTTATATATCGAAAAAGACATTGCATATACTTTTGTTTCATCGAATTACCCCGATTTATTAAACAAATAACTATTCAAGGTGAAAAGAGTATAGATTCTTATTGGCTATGCCCGTTGAGGCATTTCCTTCTTTGGGTCTAATCATTATGTATATAAGAGAGTCAGTTATCCCTGACTCTTGTAATCCAGGAGCCTTTAGTGGAATATAAATTTTGAAACTTTGATTCTGTTAATGTGATCAGATTTGTTATTAATGATGATATACCCTTCTTTCAATACTACCATATTCTCTTTCTGTTCATTTGACTGTTAAATCGTAGGGGTTGTAACATAATTACATGCTTGTGAAACATCTGTTATCTATCAAAATTCAAATCGAGAGTAGCTTTGTTCTATAGAAACGATAACAGGATAATACTAAAAAGAAAAACATAAACTTAACACTACAATCTAATACCATTACAATTATGAAAACGATTGATAAACTCATCGCCAGATTGCAAAAAGCCCAATCTCTGAATGAAAGGATAGCAATCAGAATCCAAATCATCGAATTGAACCGTAACTCTGAGAATTCAAATAAAAAGAGTTATTCCATCACGCCCATTACAGACTTTCTGGAGCGGGTACAAAAAGATTATACTAACCAACCGGAGCTATGCTCTATAATTTGATGAGAAATGAAAAATGCTTACTTAATTCTATTCTATCTCTATTAAAATGAATGTTACCATGAAACTGAAATCAATGAATCAAAAATGAATGCAACTAAAATTGAGAGTCTAAATTTTAAATCTACAAAATCATGAATGTCAAAAACAAATTTCAACGCATTGTATTGCGAAAGTTGAGTTTGTTGGCCCTTTTCTGCAGCTTCAGTGTTGCGATGATGGCTCAAACAAAAACAATCTCAGGTGTAGTGACATCCTCCGAGAATGGGGAAAAACTAATCGGCGTTACTGTTGTCGTAAAAGGTACAACTACATGATCTGTAACCAATATTAATGGTAAGTATTCTCGATCAGATAAGGACGATAATGCTACATTAGTTTTTTCCATGGTAGGTATGAAATCTACCGAACTGAAAGTTGCAGGTAAGTCAATTATTAATGTATTGCTTGCTCCGGATACTAAGTTGCTTGAACAAGTGGTTGTAACCGGTTATACCTCTCAAAAGAAAGCTGATTTGACCGGCGCTGTTTCGGTTTAAAAGTTGACTAAGAGAAAGGTGCTCCTTTTGTAAATGCAGCACAAGCTTTGAATGGATGAGTAGCAGGTGTACAAATATTTGTGGCCGTTGAGAACGATGAAATATTAGGAACATATATTATTAAACCAAACCAAATTGATTTGGGTAACCATATTGGTAATTGCAGTTATATGGTAAATCCCAAATTTCAAGGTCATGGAGTTGGAAAATTACTTTGTGAGCACTCAATAGATTTTGCGAAAGAAAAAGGATTTCTAAGAATACAGTTTAACATTGTAGTTAGTACAAATGAAGTTGCTGTAAGACTTTGGAAGAAATTTGGCTCTGAAATAATAGGCAAAACACCCAAAGGATTTCGACATAAAACTTTAGGATTTGTAGATGCATTCATCATGTACAAAGACTTGAAAACTCATAAATAAAGAATACCGCTAATACATAGTCCATATGTTTGTAAATTAAAGTATCAGAATAAGGGAACTTAAGACGCCCTGTTTAAGGCGGGGGAACTGATCTATAATTTATTGAAATTCACTTATAGATATAAGTTGAGAAGGAGGTGTATATATTTTATTCACCTCCTTTTCTTTTAGGCATTATATGTAGCTAGGAACTTAAACTGACTGTTGAAAGAAACATTACTTGATTCTGTTTGTTTTATTTAATGTGAATTAAAATAGAGCAGCATCTTTTTTGGGACAACCGAAATATTCTTTATCAACCTAGGGTCGTATCATACATCCGACTTCTGGTGATTAATTCTACATTGTTCAATTCCCCTAGAAACGGCCACGCCTGGCTGGATTCTTTTTCCCCTTGCTTTTTCCTTTCGATTAGCCTTAAGTATGGCTGTATGGAATTCTATTTGGAAGCTTTCATTTATCTATATCCGGTATAATCAGTATGAAGAAGATTAAACAGTGGCTATTTCTATCTGGTTTAAATTATGCTGTAAATCATGTATTGCTATGTTGTTTTATATCAGGTTGTTATAGTGGATTTTTGGTTGATATGATGTGTTAAATATCACCCATGTAACCCTATTACACGCATATGAAACATCTGTTATATAGTAATTCTGTTTGCCGCTGTACTTTTGTTTCATCATCCCGATGATAAAAAGTTGAACCATTTATAAACAATAATCATGAAAAACACCTACTTAATTCTACTCTACCTCTATTGATGTATTCTTTTACTTTCTGAAATAATTAAATAGGAAAGTAAGAAAACTATCTTGAATAACGAAAGCTAAATTCTTATCAATTTAAATCTAGAAAATCATGAATGTTAAAAGCAAATTTCAACGCAATTTATTCCGAAAGTTGAGTTTGTTGGCCTTCTTCTGTAGTCTCAGTGCTGCATTGATGGCTCAAACAAAAACAATTTCAGGTGTTGTAAAAGCCTCAGATAATGGGGAGCAACTAATTGGGGTGACTGTTGTCGTCAAAGGAACGACAACGGGGACAGTAACCAATATTGATGGAAAATACACAATCAAAACAGACGCTGGTTCCATCCTGGTTTATTCAATGGTGGGTATGAAATCTGTTGAGGCCAAAGTCGGAGAGAATTCAGTCATTAATGTAGTCTTGTCTACGGATGTTAAGACGCTGGAACAAGTTGTTGTTACCGGTTATTCATCTCAAAAGAAAGCCGATTTAACAGGTGCAGTAACCGTTGTGGATATTGATGACCTGAAAAAGGCAACAGCCAACAACCCGATACAAGCACTACAAGGTCGTGCACCGGGAGTGAATATCACCACAGACGGTTCACCGAGTGGTTCAGGAATTTCAGTTCGTATTCGCGGTATTGGTACATTAAATAATAATGATCCGATGTATGTTGTTGATGGTGTTCCTACCAAACAAGGAATGCACGAGTTGAATCCGAATGATATCGAATCGATTCAGGTATTGAAAGATGCATCAGCTGCCTCAATTTATGGATCAAGAGCTGCGAATGGTGTAATTATCATAACGACTAAAAAAGCGAAAGAGGGTCAGCTGAAAGTAAATGCCAGCGCACGTACCAGCTTCTCTTGGTATGGCAATAAAATGGACATGCTCGATACAGAAGGGTATGGTCGCGCTATGTGGCAAGCCTATGTCAATAGTGGTAAAGATCCGAATTCGAATAATGTATTGTATCAGTACGATTGGGCAAAAAATGCAAGTGGTGTAGCGGTATTAAATAAAATCACTTTGCCTGATTATCTGGATGCTACTCAAAAAATGAGAACAGCCAATACCGATTGGTATAAAGAAATTACCCAAAATGCGGTTTCGCAATCGTATGATGTGTCAGTCCTGAGAGGGTCGGATAAAGGGAATACGATGTTTTCATTGAATTATACCAACAATGATGGTATTATCAAGACTACGAATTTCGAGCGTTACTCAGCACGTATTAACTCAGATACCAAACTATTGAATAATAAATTAGTGATTGGAGAGAATCTTTCGTTGAATAAAACAAAAGAAACAACCGATCCTGGTGTAATGGATCTCACTTTCCAGACTTTGCCTCTTATACCGGTGCATACTGTAGATGGCATTGGTTGGGGTGGCCCGGTTTCAGGTATGAATGACCGTCAGAATCCGGTGAGATTACTTGAAGATAATAAAACAGAACCATTACGATTATTTACGATTGTTTGGTAATGTATATGCTGATCTGGAGTTGATTAAGAATTTGCACCTGAGATCAAGTTACGGTATTGACTATGGTAGTTTTTACAAGAGAACGATGCAATTGACTTACCAATCAGGCTATCTGAAAAATGATATTAATAGTGTTGCCAATGAACAAAGTCATAATATGAAATGGACTTGGAGTAATACTTTAAATTATCAGTTCAAAACAGGGAAACATGCCTTCGATATTTTGGCCGGTAATGAAATGTTTAAAGAACACGGTGACAGTTTTTGGGCATACCGTGAGGGTTATGTAAGTGAAGATCCTAATTATATGTATCTGGACGCAGGAACAGGAACAAAAAATCTTGGCGGTGGAGCTTCTGAGAATACCCTAATGTCTTATTTCGGTAAAGCAAACTATGTGTTTAATGAAAAGTATCTGGCATCGGTAACAGTTCGTTATGACGGCTCTTCACGATTTGGAAAGAACAAATCAGTTCGGTACATTCCCCGCATTTTCATTAGGTTGGAGAATGAACAGAGAACACTTTATCAAAGATAATGTAGATTTCATTTCTGATTTGAAACTAAGATACGGATGGGGACAAACCGGTAACCAGGAAATCTCAAATGTGGCAACTCGGTCCATTTATGTAACAAATTATGCAGGTAATAATCCGACATGGGATCCTTCAACAAGCACAGCTTATGATATTGCAGGTGCTGAAACAGGTGCACTTCAATCCGGATATCAGATTACGCAGCGCGGAAATGATAACCTGAAATGGGAAACTACCACACAATCAAACATTGGTTTGGATTTTGGATTCCTGGATCAGAAAATCTATGGATCGGTTGACTATTTTATAAAAGACACCAAAGATATTCTCGTTAATCCTCCCTATCTGGCTGCAATTGGAGATGGTGGTGGCCACTGGGTGAATGGTGCTTCTATGCAAAATAAAGGTTTTGAGCTTTTAGTTGGCTATAGAGGGAAAGTTGGTTCTGATTTCAATTATGACATCACCGGTAATGTGGGAACTTATAAAAATAAAGTAACCTCTCTTCCGGCTGAAGTAGTAAACAACTACGGCGGTAATGGTACTACAGATAATATTCTAGGGACGTTCTATTAATACAATGTATGGGTATGTAGCTGACGGTTTGTTCAAAACACAAGATGATGTTGACAATTCGGCAGAGCAGAATGGAAAAGGATTAGGCAGAATTCGCTATCGCGATTTAAACGGTGACGGCGTTATCAATGACAAAGACCGGACCTGGATTGGAATTCCTCACCCCGATTATACCTATGGCTTGAATATTAATTTGGAATACAAAGGATTCAACTTAACCTTGTTCTTCAATGGCGTTGGAAAGGTTGATCTGAATAACTATGCTGTAAAGAGCTTTACCGATTTCTGGAGTGTTCGTGAAACCGGTTCAAATAAAGGAGCCAGATTGCTTAACGCATGGAGTCCCACAAATTCTAATTCGTCAATTCCTGCTTTAACAGTAACGGATATCAATAACGAATCCAGATTTTCAACTTATTATGTTGAGAATGGTGCGTATTGTAAATTGAAAAATGCGGAGTTAGGTTATACTGTGCCTCAGAAAGTGTTGAAGAAAATTGGGTTGAGCAATCTGCATTTCTATGTAAGCGGCCAAAACATAATGACACTTAGCAGTAGTGGATTTACAGGAGTAGATCCGGAAAGAGCCGATTTTGCATATCCTCTACCGACATCATTTACTACCGGAGTTAATCTTTCTTTCTAATATAATTAAAACATAAGATGATGAAAAAATTTGCATATATATTTTTAATATCTGCTCTTCTCTCTTCTTGTAGCGACTTTCTTGACGTTCCCACGAAGGCAATTTTAAGTGAAGATCAGGTAGCAGGAGCAGATAATGCTGATAAATTTGCTGTAGCAGCCTATGCAAGTCTGGGTAATGACCACTATAATATTCCTTTCAGTCTCTGGCCGTATGGTAATGTGCGCTCTGGAGATGCTTATAAAGGTGGTCGTGACGAAGCTGATATTCAGGCCTTCTATTTCATGGAAACTTTCAAGAATGTGAAAACGGATTTTGGTGAAGCGGATGGCATCTGGTATAATATCTATATTGGAATCTCTCGTGCGAATACAGCATTGAGAAATATCAATAATCTTTCTGATGCTGATTTCCCTTTGAAAAAAGTGAGACAAGCGGAAATGCGTTTCCTGCGTGCACACTGGTATTTTCAATTGAAGAATCTGTTTAAGTATGTTCCTTACATCGATGAAAATGTAGCGGTGACTGATTACGAAAAGATCTCAAACAGGGATCTGACAAATGATCAATTATGGGATAAAATCGCTGCTGATTTCAAGTTTGCTGCAGAAAACCTTCCGGCAAGTCAGGCTGAAGTGGGTCGTGCCAATAAATATGCCGCTCAGGCGTATCTGGCAAAAACCAGACTTTATCAGGCTTACGAACAGGATGAGAAAAACAACGTCACAAATATCAATACCGATAAACTGAATCAGGTAGTTACTTTGTGTGACTCTGTTATGCAATCGTCTTACAGACTCGAAACAGACTTTGGATACAATTTTATGCCGGGCGCTTATGAGAATGGTAGTGAATCACTATTTGCTGTTCAGTATTCGCACAACGATGGTACGACTAAAGGTCGTCTGAATTATGGTGATATATTATCAACTCCTCAAGGATTAGGCTGTTGTGATTTTCATAAACCTAGCCAGAACCTGGCCAATGCTTACAAAACAGGAGCTGATGGTCTGCCGATGTTCACCAGTTTCAATAGTGCGGATCTGGACTTAAGTGTGAATACAGTTGATCCGCGTCTGAATCATACCATTGCAATGCCTGGTCATCCATGGAAATATGATCCGACTTTATTATATCAAAAAAGCTGGAACAGATCACCGGATGTATATGGAGTCTTTGCTTCATTGAAAGAAAATGTTTCACCCAAATGTGATTGTTTCGTACAGGTTGATCCATTCTACGGTAATACTAAGAACAGAATCATTATCCGATTTGCTGATGTGTTGTTGTGGAAAGCCGAAGCGCTTATCGAACTGGGGCGTCAAACCGAAGCTCTACCTTTAATCAATCAAATCAGAACGAGAGCAAAAAGAAGTACTCCTCAGTTGAAAATGGCAGATGGCAGTTATGAGTCTAATTTTAATGTAAGTACTTATCAACCTGGTGTGAATTGTAACTGGACTCAGGACTTTGCCCGCAATGCTCTTCGTTGGGAAAGACGTTTGGAATTTGCCATGGAAGGCTCTCGTTTCTTTGATCTGGTACGTTGGGGAATTGCTGATACTTATATGAATAGCTATTTTGAGGTAGAAAAGACAAAACGGGATTATTTGAAGAACGGCCTCTTTACCAAAAACCGTGATGAGTATTTGCCCATTCCTTATAACCAAATCAACTTCAGTAAAGGGGTATATAAGCAGAATTATGGATATTGATAGTTCGAACTTTTTAAAACAACAAAGATGAAACGATATATTTTAAAATCTTTATATCTGGTAGGAATTCTGTTAGCAGTTACCGGTTGCTATGATCGCGAAATCGATAGTATTGCACCTCAATTACCAGCGGTCAGTAATTTGCAATATACCCTTGTAGGTGATAGTGTAAAGCTTTCCTGGAGTTTGCCACAGGGACATGACAGTCTTTCTGCCACAGTAAAATGCAATGATCAATCTTTCTCTTTAAGTGGAAATAATCCAACTTCTTACACTTTTGGTATAGTTGAAGTAAACAAGGATTACGGTTTCACAGTGAAGATTAAAGATACAGAAGGCAATCAATCACTCGGACAGACAATTCGGTTCAATAGAGCAGGCGCAAAACCGGTTACTGATTTCAAAGCAGTGCAGAATGATAACAATGTATTGTTGACCTGGACTTTGCCCGATGAAACGTTGAGTGGTTTGACTTTGAAGATTGGAACACAATCTGTTGCTCTTGCACCTACAGCCACTACTTATCAAATCAATAATGCATCTTTAGGAAAGTACACATTTAGTCTGGTGACCAAGAATGCACAAAATCAGGTTTCTCACACCGTTTATCTCGATTTCAAAGTTGGACCTACTGCCGTTGCTTATTTAGGAGTTTCTGCTGATTCTCTTTCTATTGCAGATGACGATGAAATGGCCGGAGCGAAATGGTTGTTCAAGACTTATCCAACGGCTCAGTATATTTCGTTCGATGATATTAAGAACAACAAGGTGGATTTAAGTCAATTCCGCATTATCTGGTGGAACTTTGATGTAGAAACGGGACATGCTTTGCCTGCAATCTCTACGGATGCTAATGTGGTAGCTAAAATCAAGCAGTACTACAAAAACGGTGGAAATATGCTTTTTAATACCTATGCATTGCAATACTTGTGGACGCTTGGTCGCATAATCAATCAGTATAAAACTGAATTTGGAGATGGTGGCGGATGGAATGATGGTGGTACCTGGTGGGTAAATGTAAATATCAATGGTACGCACGATTGGAGTTCACATCCGATTTTCAAAGGTTTAGAGAGTCAAATTCAGACTTGGAGATGGCAATCGCAAAGTAATCCCGATGCTTGGGCCGGGATGGAAGGAAAACCATAATGCAGTTATTGTTAATATCCCTGAATATTATAAGCTTCCTAACGACAGTGAAGATGCATATGCAAAATTCAATACAGACAACAATGTCGAAATGGTTGGCGACCTGGATGGAATCAGAGACTTCTGGATGGGTGGTATCTTCGAATTTATGCCAAAAGATGATTTTCAGGGCTCTTGTATCTTCATTGGACTCGGCCCTGTTGAATGGAATCAGAATTCAGGAAAACTCTATCAATCAAATGTTGAGCTGCTCTACAAGAACAGCATTGAGTACTTAAAAACAAAATAAACTTTCAATTCTTCCGGGGAAAATCCCCGGAAGAATTTCGTAAGAATCACAGAAAGAAAAGACCTAATGAAAAAAGCCAATTTTACTCTTTTTACTTACAATTACCAGCCTGTGCTATTCTTGTAAAGAAGATGATCCCGTAACAGGTAGTATTTTAATGAGTAATGGCCTGATTACATTAGGAGAAAGTAGTTACAGACCGAACTTTCATTTTACTCCGGCATTGCATTGGATGAACGATCCCAACGGATTAGTTTATTATAAAGGTCTATATCACCTGTTTTACCAGTATAATCCGAATTCAAGTACATGGGGGCCGATGAACTGGGGTCATGCTGTAAGTACAGATTTATTGAACTGGCAGGATATGCCGATAGCTTTGTCTCAGATAATCTGGGGGCAATATTTTCAGGAAGTGCTGTAGTAGATAAAGCAAATACCTCCGGATTGAAAAGTGGATATGAAGATCCTTTAGTCGCAATTTTTACGCATGCAGGAGCAACAACAGGTTCAAAGTCTGGCTTATAGTGTTGATGGAGGACGCAATTGGATAAAATATCCCAGGAATCCGGTCTTGCCAAATCCAGATATCCCTGACTTCAGAGATCCCAAGGTAATGTGGTATGAGGAGGGTAAGAAATGGATTATGACCCTGGCAACGCGGGAATAAAGTTAGTTTTTATTCATCGGGAGATTTAAAGAACTGGACTTTTGAGAGCGATTTTGGTGTTGGATACGGAGCCCACGGAGGGGTATGGGAATGTCCAGACTTATTTCAGTTGCCGGTCGAAGGAACAAGTTTAAAAAGATGGGTATTGCTGGTCAGCATCAATCCCGGAGGGCCAAACGGTGGTTCGGCTACACAATATTTTATTGGAGATTTCGACGGACAAAAGTTTACTACTGAAACAATCGATACGAAGTGGATTGATTGGGGAACGGACAATTATGCAGGTGTAACCTATAGCAATATCCCGGCATCAGATGGACGACGGATCATGATTGGGTGGATGAGTAACTGGATTTATGCAGGCCAGGTTCCTACGACAGCATGGAGAAGCACGATGACAATTCCCAGGGTAATAACATTGATTCAACAGGGTCAGAACTTCAATCTGAATTTTAACCCCGTTGAGGATTTGAGAGCGTATAAGAATAATACCGCCGATACTACCATTCAGCAAACCGTCAATACAGTAGGATTGATCAACAATAAAATTATCAAAACCGGGAGTTACGAGCTAAATTTTACTGCCGACTTTACCAAAACCGATAGTCTTCTGCTTAGCATAGGCAATGATGCGGAAAACCTGAAAATTAATTTTGATAAACCGTCAAAACGTGTGTCAATTGATAGAAGTCGGTCCGGATATATCGATTTCAATAATCAGTTTAGTGAAAAAATTATATGCCCATCTTTGGCATTGGGCTCAGATCAGAAAGTAAATATCAGAATGTTTATTGATAAAACCTCGGTGGAATTATTCTGGAATAATGGAGAGAAAACCATGACCGCATTATTTTTTCCAAGGTATCAGTATAACTACTTAAAGATTCAGGGTAATCGCAATATGCCTTTGATTAGCAATTTTACCCTTAAAGAAATCAGGCGCAGTTTACTCAGGTGATTTTAAAACTTACTCAAAATGAAAACACATTTCAAACAAATATCTCATATGACAGCAGTACATTGCAAGATGAAAGCATGGTGCAAATTGTGGTCTCTAATTTTTCTGTTTAGTGTAACACTTCAGTCTGTTTATTCTCAGTATACCGAGAAATACAGACCTCAATTCCACTTTTCAGCGAATACCGGATGGATAGGAGACCCGGACGGAACCGTTCGATATAATAATAAATATCACCTTTTTTGGTGGGGGCATGCTATATCAAACGATTTGGTTTACTGGAAAGAAAAAAGTTGGCCCATGCAGGGAGATAATAGCACGTTTGACTATTATTCCGGAAGTGTAGTAGTTGATACCAAGAATACCGGCGGCTTTAAAACGGGCACTTATGCCCCTATGGTTGCCATTTTTACAAACCATAATAAGACGACGGGTCTCGAGGCTCCTGCGTTATCGACTAGCAACGATTACCTCACAGACTATACCAATTTTTATCTCTATAATAGTGGTAATCCGGTTATGCCTATAGCGAATGGGTTCAGAGATCCAAGTGTTTTCTGGGATGCAGCCAACAACCAATGGGTCATGGCTATTGCAGCTAATGCAAACAGTAAAACAGTACAGTTCTATTACTCCAAAGATCTGAAGACATGGCGAATTCTGAACTCTTTCGGTCCATTGGGGGCTAAAGAAAACTGGTGGGAATGTTCCGACCTATTCCAACTTCCGGTAGATGGAAATGTCAATAATAAGAAATGGGTTTTGATCTGTGGGGCGGGTGGCAAAACGCAGTATTTCTTAGGTGACTTTGATGGTCTGTATGGCTTTGATATTGATCCGGCTTGCGATTCTTATTTGAGAAACGGAACCGGAATAATCGGAGATGTATTTGCGAATTTTGAAATGACAGCTTACACCGGATGGTTTGTAACAGGAACTGCTTTTGGCTCAGCACCTGCAAGTGGAAATCTGCCAGGTCAACAGGCAGTAATTGGATATTTGGGTAACAAACTAGTCAACTCATATAACGGTGGCGATGCTTCTGTCGGTAAGCTAACCTCTTCCACATTTACAATTAGTAAAAACTGCATCAACTTCCTGATCAGTGGTGGTAACCATCCGGGAGAAACCTGTATTAATCTGATCGTTAATGGAATTGTGGTAAAAACAACAACCGGAAGAGATTCAGAAACCCTTAAATGGGCGGGATGGGATGTTTCACAATGGAAAGGTCAACAAGCTTTATATACAAATTGTTGATAACAATACCGGAGGATGGGGGCATGTCAATGTTGACCATATTCTGTTCTCTGATGTTTTGTGGAACTACAACTATGAGCATGCTTTAGTTGCCGATTTTGGCAGTGATTTTTATGCCGCCCGCACATACCGCGATTATGATAATGTAGAAAACAGAACCGTCTGGATGGGATGGATGGGCAACTGGGATTATGCGAATTTAACTCCTACTTCCTGGGGAAGGGGGCATGAATCGATTCCACGCGAAATTGCATTGAAAACGTTTTCAGATGGCATCCGGTTAGTCCAGAAACCAATTCCTGCACTGAGACAATTGCGCAATGATAGCGTGATCATCAGCAATCGCACTATTCAGAAATGTGCAAACGCTTTCAGACTTTGTTCCGGCAAATAATTACTATGAACTGGATGCTGTATTCAATGTTACGGCCGGTGCAAATTTCGGATTGAATCTGTGTGTTGAAGGTGGAAATAAGGTGGTGCTTGGCTATGATGCCGCCACTTCCAATATTTATCTGGATCGCAGAAACTCCGGAAATGTATCTTTCAGCAGTAGTTTTCCCAATATAGTTGCTGCACCATTATCCCCGGAAAATGGCCAAATCAAGTTACATATATTCGTAGATCAGTCTTCTATTGAAGTGTTTGCTAACGATGGTGTAAGAGTGCTCAGTTTTTTTCTTTGATTTTTCCAGAACCGACCAGTAAAGGTATTCAGTTGTTTTCCACTAACGGACAGACAACGGTTCAGAGCATGAAGGCTTATAATCTGAAATCAATCTGGAAGACATCCCCATCTGCTGTTAATGAAACAAAGATGACCGAAAAAGAAGAAATCTCTTTGTTTCCCAATCCGGTACAAAAGGGGCAGAAGCTTTTGATCAACACCAATAATCAGGTGGCAGACGGAGAAAACTGTTCTGTTCGCATTTTAAACCTTGAGGGAAATTGATTTCCGAAACAAATTGTATATCAACCGGTAATTCAGTTTTACAGATACCTAATCAGTTAGTATCAGGCATGTATCTGGTGAATCTGATAAGTGCGAAATTTACAGATACTCAGAAACTTATTGTTCAGTAAATCTTTACAAATGAACGAATAGCAACATGTTGTCAACTACATGTTATTCACGAAAAAACACAAAGCCCCAAATCAGTATGAAAAAGCTGTTAACCATCGGATTCCTATTATGCCTGCTTCAAAGCTGTAAGTTTCAGTCAAATGAAACGTTATCGGTTACTTCTCCTGAGTTTCCAAAGGTTCACTATGCCTCTGTGGAGCACAAAGTCGGTGCACCGGTTGCTTTGTTGTTTAGCAATGGGATTTACTCTTTGTTTTATCAGGACTTTGATTCCAGTAAAAAGGAAGCTTTTGTGTTTTACAGGACGACCAGCAAAGATTTGATTCATTGGGGAAAAGCCGAGAAAGTTGTTTTTGCTAATGATAATCAGAGCGTCCTATATGCTGCTTTGGTTCAGGATTCAACCTTGATAACGAAACCGAATTCTTCTTACCTGGCTATACTGTTAACACCGGCTGCTGAATTTAAAATCAGCAGGAGTGATGACAGCGGCAAGACCTGGAGGATTACTTCGGATAAGGTCTTATTTCCAGAAGTAGTGAAAAAAGAGTTTAAACCTGCGATTATCCGTGATCATCGGTCAGGCAAATGGATCATGTCACTTGTTTCCGATCAAAAAGTGAAGTTCTATTCATCACAGGATTTAAAGCGTTGGAAGTATGAAAGCGCGTTTGAAAAGGAACCGAAGTTCAGAAATAATATTTGGCACAAAGCGACTCTTTTGCCAATTGGAAACGGAAAAAGTTGGTCGTTACTGGTTGATCAGGAATTTGAGGATCCGCGTGAAGGATCTGCGGTGCAGTATTTTATCGGTTCATTTGATGGGAAAGCATTTCATAACCAGTCCTCTAAACCGCACTGGCTGGACTATGGAAAAGACAATGTTTTTAATACGCTTTGTTTCAAATCAGCTACGGATACTTTACCCGTAATTATCGGATGGAAGAACAACCTGGATTATCCTTTATTGGGTGATTTGAAAACGCTTCAAGGATCAATGACTTTCCCCAGAACGGTTTCTTCAACCTCTGTTTATGGAGAAATATTATTAGCCTGCAATCCGGTTCAATCCCTTGGGGATATAACAAAAACAGGCACACAGTTGAGAGATATTACCCTGGAAGATAGCGTGGATTTTTCAAATAAAGTAATGATCCCGATTACCCCTTCATTGATCACTCTGAAATTTGAAACAACCTCAATGACCCGACTATCATTTCCTGCAAAGTTTGGGATTCGTTTGGGGAATGATAAGGGTGAAAAGCTTGAAGTGGGATTTGACCGGTTCAGGGAGTGGTACTATATTGATCGTTCTGATTTCGAAAACGTGAAACAAAGCCCACAATTCGGTGGAACTCAGGTAATGCAATGTTGGCATACAGATACAACAATGATCATGAAAATGATTGTGGACGATTCATCTGTCGAATTATTTACCGAAAATGGGAAATTGGTAATGACCCAGAACTATTCAACCAAAAACAAACTAAATAAACTTTCATTATTTGCTGAAAATGGGGTGATAAAAGTCTCGGAAGTTGAAATAAAGAGTTTGACCTCCATTTGGAATAAATAACCTGAATCTACTATTAAATAACATAACTCTATGAAAAAGACAATTCTCAGTTTAGCGGCATTTGCGCTATCTGCATTTACTGTATGTTTCGGGGCGGAAGCGGCTACGCAAAAGGCCTTAGGGCAGGAACCGTACCGTCCGCAAATTCACTTTACCCCACAAGCCCATTGGATGAACGATCCCAACGGAATGGTTTACCATAACGGGGAATACCATCTTTTTTACCAATACTATCCGGATGGGACTACCTGGGGACCGATGCACTGGGGGCATGCGGTAAGCAAAGATCTGATGAACTGGGAGCATTTACCCATTGCGTTGTATCCGGATAGCCTGGGCATGATCTTCTCGGGTAGTGCGGTGGTGGATGTAAACAATACTTCGGGATTGGGAACAAAAGAAAATCCTCCGATGGTGGCAGTATTCACTTACCACAATCCCAAACTGGAACGAAGCGGAAGCAACGTGTATCAGTATCAGGGAATGGCTTTCAGTCTCGATAACGGTCGCACGTGGACTAAATATGCGAAGAATCCTATCGTTGCAAATCCGGGCATTCGTGATTTCCGGGATCCTAAAGTAAGCTGGAACGAGCAAACGCAGAAGTGGACGATGGTTTTTGCGGCAGCCGATAGAGTTCGCTTTTATTCTTCCTCCAATTTATTGGACTGGACCTTTGAAAGTGAATTTGGCCAAAATGTTGGTGCACACGGTGGCGTATGGGAGTGTCCCGATATCTTTCCTCTTAAAGTGGATAAAACCGGAAAAACCAAGTGGGTGCTGTTTGTTAGCATCAATCCCGGAGGACCTTTTGGTGGTTCGGCTACCCAATATTTCGTGGGGGATTTTGACGGAAAAACGTTTACTCCGGATAACACGAATACCCGATGGATGGATTATGGTAAAGACAATTACGCAGGGGTAACCTGGTCAAATATTCCGAAATCAGACGGTCGAACTCTATTTATCGGCTGGATGAGTAACTGGCAATATGCAGAAAAGGTACCTACAGCCGCATGGCGAAGTGCAACGACCTTGCCGCGCGAGTTATCACTGATAGCCTCAAAAGAGGGTTATTCTTTGGTGGCTAAACCTGTAAAAGAATTAGAGGCATTGAGGTTGAAAGAGATCCGGCCGGTCGTAAAACAAGTCGTCGGTGAAAAAGAGATCTCGACCACTGTGTCGCCGGTTCAACTGAAACTAACCTTTGCCGTTACCCCCAAATCTGGAAAACAGTTTGGAGTAAAGTTAACCAACGGACTGAATGAGGAAGTTGTCATAGGTTATGACAACGATAAAAAACAACTCTATCTGGATCGTCGCAAGTCCGGTAAAATGGAGTTCTCGAAGGACTTTCCTGCGGTAACCTTTGCCGCTTGTCCGGTGGAAAATGGAAAGATAGAATTGAATGTGATAATTGACGAAGCGTCAGTTGAGGTATTTGCACAACAGGGCAAAGTGGTCATGACGAACATCGTCTTCCCCACGCAACCTTATTCTAAGCTGTTGCTTTTTTCTGAAAAGGGAAAAACCAAAGTAAGCGAATGTAAGATGTGGAAACTGAAAACCCCATAACCCCCAAAAGGGTAGGGTTGTTGAGTTCTTGACGCATATGTGTGTAAATCTCGCTGTTCAGACCCCCAACCCCCAAAATGGGGGCTTTAACGCAGTTCTAAACATGAATATTTGCACATTTAATCAGGTTTTTACCTGACTTCCGTAATGTTAGCACCACTCCTCCCCATTTTGGGGAGGTTGGGAGGGGTCGCTTTCCGAGAATTTTACAACTTTATCCCAGGGAACTCTTTTGGATCACAAAATTGTAAATGAACAAATAGTAAATAGAATAACTCCTTAAATTAAATACTAAAATGAACAGAGGATTTGTAAATTGGGTGACCTTTGTCGCGGTCAACGGTGGATTATTGTTTGGGTTGAATATGGCCGGTATCTCGGGAGCTATCCCTTTCCTGCAGGAATATTTTGTATTGGATGATATTGCCTTGGGAATGGCAGTGAGTTCGATTATGATAGGATGCCTGGTCGGAGCGCTGTTTGTCGGCTCGTTGAGTGATAAGTACGGTCGGAAAAAACTGATGATGATTACGGCGGTATTGTTTATGATCTCGGCTCTGGGTTGTGGTCTGGCTGATTCACTTTGGCTGTTTGTGGCGTCTCGTATTGTAGGTGGTATAGCCGTAGGTGCGGCATCGGTGCTTTGTCCGACCTATATTTCGGAGATTGCTCCGGCAGAACGCAGAGGAGCCTTGGTTTCCAATAACCAAATGGCGATTGTAATCGGTATTCTGTTGGCTTATGTGATCGACTTCGGCCTGGTCGGTGTGGATGGCGGATGGCGTTATATGATGCTGGTACCTTTCGTTTTTGGATTGATCTATCTGATTCTGCTGATTACGGCTTTCCCTGAAAGTCCCCGTTGGTTGGCCAAAGTGGGTAAAAATCAAGAGGCAAAAGCGATATTGGCGAAGGTTGGAGGAGAAGCTTATGCTAAAGCGGAAATGGCAACTATCGATAATTCATCGAAAGCGCATAACTCCGATCAACCGGTTCGCTTCAAAGAGCTTTTCCGCGGTAAACTGGCATACGTAATGCTTTTAGGAACCACGTTGGCGGTACTTCAGCAAATCACCGGTATCAATGCTGTGGTGAATTATGCGCCTACCATTTTCCAGCAAACGGGTGTTGGTGGCGATACGGCTCTTCTTCAGTCTATTCTGGTTGGGTTTGTAAACTTTGTTTTTACCATAGTAGCTGTTCGTCTGGTGGACAAAAAAGGCCGCAAAACGTTATTACTATGGGGCGCTGCCGGAATGACGCTGGCATTGGCTTACCTGACTGGTTCGTTTGCCTTTAATTCAGGAAATAGTTTCGGTATTCTGGTTTCATTACTGACCTACATTGCTTTCTTTGCCGCATCACTGGCTCCGGTTATGTGGGTGGTAACTTCCGAGATGTACCCGACCCGTTACCGCGGAGTTGCCATGTCATTTTCAACGGCAATAAGCTGGGCGTGTACCTTATTGGTGGTGCAGTTCTTTCCCTGGATGCTCAACAATCTGGGTGGTGGAATCACTTTCGGGATGTTTGGTGTATTCAGTTTGATTGCCTTTATCTTTATCAAGATTTATATCCCTGAAACCAAAGGCAAATCATTGGAACAAATTGAAAAAGAATTGGGATTGGTAAAATAAATGATCGGGGTGACCGGTACGGGTAACCCTTGTGGTTACCCCATTGTTACCCTCAAAAAAATAATAATATACATGAAAACAAAAAGTACAGTCGTTGGGTTAGGTGAGATCTTGTGGGATTTATTACCACAGGGTAAAGTGTTGGGTGGAGCGCCGGCAAATTTTGCATATCATGCCAATCAGTTGGGCGCGGAGAGTTATGTGGTCAGCGCCATCGGTGATGATGAACTGGGACGAGAGATTTTATCTCTTTTATCAGCATTTGATTTGAATCTAAGACTTGATACCGTTCCTCATACGACCGGTGTTGTCAATGTAACCTTAAAGGATGGTATTCCCGAGTACGAGATTCTGCAACCGGTGGCGTGGGATTATATTACGCTTACCCCGGAGCATGAAGCATTGGCAATGCGAACGGATGCAGTTTGCTTCGGTAGCCTGGCACAACGGAATGAGGTTTCCCGCAAAGCCATTACCGATTTTGTAAAACTGGTTCCCGATAGCGCGTTGAAGATATTTGACATCAATCTGCGTCAGAGTTTCTACAGCAAAGAGTTGCTGGAAGCCTCCTTACAGTTGGCCAACGTGCTGAAAATTAATGACGATGAATTGATTATAGTGGCTAAGATGTTTGGCTGGGAAGGTGATGATGAAGCCATCTGCCGCCAGATAATTAAAGCGTATGATCTTAAATTATTGGCCTATACCTGTGGAACTAAAGGAAGTTATCTCTTTACACCGGATAAAAAATCATTCAAAGAAACGCCGGTTGTTGAAGTGAAAGATACAGTAGGAGCAGGTGATTCGTTTACTGCTGCCATGACCATGGGATTGCTTAATGGAAAATCTTTAAGTGAATGTCACGAGATGGCAGTGAAGATTTCAGCATTTGTCTGTACCAACCATGGGGCAACCCCTGAATACAGCAATATCATTGAAGAATTAATAGGTTTGGTTTAAAAGGTAAATGATTTGTGTGTTAGGTGATTATTAGTGGTTAACTGTGAAGCAGGTTGCTCCTTGTGAGCAACCTGCATTTATGGTTTAGTACTGTAGAACATATTGTACGGAAGTATGATTTTGCATTTCTTTGTTATTATAACCTTATCTCTAAAGCCTTACTCATGTTAAACACAGCGATAAAAATCGGCCTGATCAGCCTGTTCCTGTTGGTTGCATTTTCTTGTACCAATAAAAAGGAACGGATTTATACCATTGGATTTTCCCAATGTGTCGGTAATGACAATTGGCGAAAACAGATGATTAATGAAATGAAGATAGAAGCTTCTTTTCACGACAACGTGCAATTAATCGTTGAGGATGCGCAGGGGAACAGCGATCTTCAGGTGAAACAGATTCAGGGCTTACTCAATAAGAAAGTCGATCTGCTTATTATTTCACCCAATGAATCAAAACCCATCACGCCCATAGCGCAAAAAGCCTTTAAACAGGGGACCCCCACAATTCTTATTGACCGCAAAATTGATAGCGACAATTATTCCTCTTTTATTGGATCGGATAATCACGCTATAGGTAAATCGGCAGCTTTGTTTTTGGATAATCTGGCTGACAAGAAGATGAATGTTCTGGAAGTATGGGGATTGGAAGGATCTTCACCTGCCAGGGAACGTCATAAAGGATTTATTGAAAATCTTTCTACTAAAAGTAATCTGAATATAAAAGGAAAGCTTGTTGGTAGCTGGTTGAGAAAAGGAGCTTTTGAAAAAGTAAAAACCTATTCCGACCTGGATAATATACAGGCTATTTTTGCCCATAATGATGAAATGGCTTTAGGCGCTTATGAAGCTTGTATCAGACGGGGTATTGATCCGCATAAAATGATCATTGTGGGAGTGGATGCGTTGCAGGGACCACAGGGTGGTATCCAGGCTGTAATTGACGGAAAATTGACGGCTTCTCTTTTGTATCCGACTGGTGGGGGAAAGGCAATTCAGGTGGCACTGGATATTTTGCAAAACAAACCTTTCCGAAAGGAATATTTGTTGAATACAGCTGTTGTTGATAAAACCAATGCGGAGATCCTGAAATTGCAATCCACACAAATCAATGATTATCTGGGTAAAATAGAGAACCAGCTGCTCAAATTGCAATTCCTCGATTACAAGTATAATAATCAGCGGACGCTCCTGTATATTACAGCGGTGTTGTTGTGTCTGGCAATGTTTTTAGCAATTCTGCTCTATTTCGCTTATCTGCACATGAAGCGGATCTACTTCGAATTGCAACAGAAGAATACTGAAATCAATAACCAACGGGACGAATTGGCCCAACAGCGGGAGCAATTAGTTGAAATGAATCAAAAGATTGAAGAGGTTACCGCCCAGAAGTTGCGCTTTTTCACGAATGTTTCCCACGAACTCCGAACTCCGCTTTCATTATTGGTGTCACCGATCGAGCGTATTATGGAAATCAATAAAAATCAGGATATCAACCGGGAATTGGTTGTTATGAAGAATAATACCGATCGATTATTGCGTTTGATCGGTCAGTTGCTTGATTTCAGAAAGATCGAAGGTGATGAGATGAAACTCTATGTCAGAATACTGGACATTGTTTCGATGGTGAAAAATACAAAGTCGGCTTTTGATTATCAGGCTCATATTAAGCAGATAGACTATGAGATTTCAGTTCCGGACGAATCCATAGAGATATATGGCGATGAAGATAAAATTGAAAAGGTCCTGTTAAATCTCATTTCCAATGCCTTCAAATTTACTCCAAAATCCGGAAGAATTCATATTGCATTGATTGAAGAACAGGATGAGGTTCTGATTTCTGTTTCTGATTCCGGGAAAGGGATGACCCGTGAACAACAGTTACGAATTTTCGATCGTTTTTTCCAGGGATCAGGTGATTATAGTAGTGGTACAGGTATAGGTCTGAATCTGTCGAAGGAATATGTAGAGCTACATGGCGGAACTATTACCGTCGAAAGCGAACCGGGACAGGGTAGCACTTTAACTGTCGTGTTGAAGAAAGGCTCAGGACATCTGAATTTGCAGGATGCTATTTTTTTAACTGATGCGGAAGCTACTCCGGAAGTTAAGTTTGTGATGCCCGGTATTCCACAGGAGGATGAGTTGGCTGATTTTGAGATTGAAAATAAGGAATATAATATTTTAATCGTGGAAGATGATGATGACCTGCGTGAATATCTCCGGTCGCGTTTTCAGAAACAGTATAATGTATTGATTGCTACGAATGGAAAAGAGGGACTTCAGGTACTTCGGGATTCGGATATCAGTCTGATTGTTTGCGATGTAATGATGCCCGAAATGGATGGTTTCGAATTTTGCAGGATCGTGAAAGGTGACCTGGCGATCAGTCACATTCCAGTTATCATGCTGACAGCGCTTACCGGTGATGAGCAAATGATAAACGGACTATCCGTTGGTGCGGACGATTATCTCTATAAGCCTTTTAATGCGCAACAACTTTTGCTGAAGGTCCGGAATATGTTATGTCTGAAGAAGCAAATCCGAAACTACTTCAAAAATGAATTTTTCGGCAGTTACAGCGAAATGGAACTTGACTCTTCTGATAAGCAGTTTATCAAAAAAGTCTGTGCCGTGTTGGATGAATACCTCAGTGAAAGTGAACTGAGTATTGAAAAAGTAAGTAAAGAGATTGGGCTTTCCCGCATTCAGCTATACCGGAAGATAAAAGAAATCACCGGATATTCACCCAGTGAGTTTTTCAAAAGCTATAAGGTCAGAAAGTCATTGCCTTTATTGGCAGCCAAAAATCTCACTATAAGTGAAATTGCATACCGGTGTGGTTTTACTTCTCCGTCCTATTATTCAAAGTGTTTTAAAGAGGTGCTAAGTATTTCACCAACGGAATATCAGGCGAAGACTTAAGCATTCATCGGTCTTGTCGGTTATATCAATTTTTTACGGTCACTGTCATTTTATGAACGGGGTATATTATAGGTTGAAGCGTATTTAAAATGAAAATATCAAAATAGAATTATAGTGGTATCACAGAGATAACACAGTCCTATATAAGACTGTGATATCACTGTGATACTACTGTGATACCACTGTGATATTACTGTGATATCTCCTTCTCAACCTCATTAAAACCCCTTTAATACTACGTTAATATCCGGGTTAGGTAAATGTCAGGATGCCTATGGTAAGAAAAAAAGAGATTGTAGGCGGTTTAAAGTGTCGGCATTTTTATACATTTGCATATGTGTTTAATTAACCGAGTATTAATCTCAAAACCATTGATGATTATGAAAAAAGTATTTTTATTTGCTGTGTTCCTGATTGCTGCTGTATCGATGTATGCACAAACCGGCGCAGTAATTGATTTTAAAGACAAGTCGCATGATTTCGGTACAATTGCCGAAGAAAACGGAAGTGTGACCTGTGAGTTTATTTTCACGAACAAAGGTGATGCTCCTTTAGTGATCAGTCGTGTTTCAGCATCGTGCGGGTGTACTACACCGGATTGGACCAAAGAGCCCATTGCCCCTGGTAAAACAGGATTTATAAAGGCAACTTACAATGCTAAGGGGCGTCCCGGACAGTTCGTTAAACAGATTACTGTTTACAGTAATGCCAAAGATGGTAATGTGACTTTGACTATTAAAGGAAATGTAACACCTAAAACAGCCAGTATCGGAGAATCATATCCATATTCAATCGGAGATCTGAAATTGAAAAATATCAATCTTCCTTTTTATGATGTTTCGAATAAAGGCATGAAAACAGACAAAATCGGAATCTACAACAGCGGGAAATCCCCGCTGTCTGTACATTTCAGTCGCGTTCCTTCGCATTTAGTGGTGACTGCCAATCCCGCAGTATTGAATGCCGGTGCACAGGGTGAGATTGTTATTACTTACAAGGGAAATGCAATTAAAGACTGGGGGGCCCGTACCGATGATGTCTTTTTGTTGTTGAACAATGAATCGCGTATAGCCAACGATCGTAAGATTTCTGTAAGTGCCAATATTGTTGAAGATTTTGCAACACTGACGCCTGAACAACGTGCACAGGCAGCCCGTATTGAAGTGTCATCTCAAAATGTGGATTTCGGAAAAATCGTTTCCGGCGAAAAGAGCAGTCAGACGGTAACCATTAAGAATACCGGAAAAAGTACGCTTCATATTCATAAGTTAAGCTGTGAGGCAGGTTATCTGCAAGCCAAAATTGATCGGATGAGCATTGCTCCCGGCAAAATAGCAAAACTGAATATTACCCTGCTTCCCGGAAAATTAAGAAGTGGACTTAATGAACGCATTAGTATTATCTCAAATGATCCGGCCCGTTCAAACGTGATTATCCGTGTTTCTGGAACGCGTTAATACTTTATCCTTCTGTAACAAAACCAAACGTTCTCAACCTTACCGGCAATTCTTCGGATTAAATGATTAATTTTGCGTTGGAAAATAACAGGAGGCATACAGCCAAGAAAAATAAAAGCAATGTTTAAAGATAAAGTAGTAGTATATACATCCGGAACATTCGATATGTTCCATTACAACCATCTCCGAATGATCAATTATGCACGCAATCTGGGTGATTTATTGATCGTAGGGGTTAGTACAGATGAACTGGTTTGCTCATACAAAGCCAAACCGGCTATTCCGTTCAATGAACGTTTGCAGATCGTGGAAGCGTTGAAAGCTCCCGATATCGTAATTCCCCAACATACGCTTGATCATACAGAGATTGTGAAAAAGTTGCATATCGATGCTTTTGTTGTAGGCGATGACTGGTACGGCAAATACGATTATCTGAAAGATTTAGGTGTCGATGTTTTTTATTTTCCCTATGGAAATGGCGTTTCTTCTTCCAGCCTGAAAAAATCGATTTACGAGAATTACAATCAGAGTCTGCGTGTTGAGCGCAACGCAAAACCGGTAATTTCAAAAGAAGAAGAATAGTCATGAAGAATCGTCAGGCTTTGGTAACCGGTGGGACGAAAGGCATCGGTAAAGCGGTTGCCCAAAGATTATTGAGCGAAGGTTTTGATGTCATTCTGACCTTCAGTGCCGATATTCAGAGAGCACAATTGGTCCAAAGTGAATTCGTTCAGGCTTACCCATCCAATAAAACGCATATTTTGCAGGCCGATATTACCGAAACATCAAGTGTTGGCCTGATCAGTGAATTTTTAGCAAATAACCAGATACGGTTGGATGCTCTTGTCTTTAATGCAGGGGTTACCGATAGAACGGATTTTCTGAGCATAGATCCGGAGGTGTGGAGACGAGTGTTTGATGCCAATGTTCATTTCCCCGTTTTTTTGTTACAGAAAATTTATGAACAACTCAATGACGGAGCTTCGGTTGTATTTACCGGTTCATTGATGGGGATTTATCCTCATTCCGTTTCGTTAGTGTACGGAGTAACCAAAGCGACTGTTCATGCCCTGGTGAAGAATCTCGTTAAATTTCTTGCCCCCAAAGCCATTCGGGTAAATGCGATTGCTCCAGGATTTGTCGATACCGAGTGGCAAAAAACCAAACCCGCCGAAATAAAAGCTAATATTAACAGTAAGATAGCCCTTGGGCGTTTTTGCGAGCCTGAGGAGTTAACAGATGTCTACCTCATGTTGTTGAATAATCGTTACATCAACGGCGAAATAATCGTTGTGGATGGAGGCTATTCATTTAAATAACCGGGCTGAGTTCTCCGAAAATTATATAATATTACTACCTTTGCCGCCGTTTAGTCGACTAATATAATAAATTGTATCGATAAATGGCAAAACATACTACAGGGAAAGTCACATTAGAATCTTCTCTTAAATCATTAGAGATAGAAAATTTTTTAGACCGTTATTTCTATCGCCCAATTGGTTTTCAAATAGCACTTTTGCTTAAACATACCCCGGCAACCCCCAATATGGTTACAATTTTGTCCATATTTGTAGGTATTGCTGCCGGTACCAGATTTTACTTTGATGATATCTGGACCAATATCACGGGCATCTTATTGCTTATCCTGGCTAATATACTCGATTGTGTAGATGGACAGTTGGCCCGGTTGACCGGTATAAAATCAAAAATAGGCCGTATTCTGGATGGTTTTGCCGGTGATTTATGGTTTACCACTATCTATATTGCCATTTGTCTGCGCACCATGAATGAGGGAGCTCCCGTCTACATCTTTGCTTTGGCGTTGTTGTCCGGGTATTCTCATTCCCGTCAGGCTGCCATTGCCGATTATTTCAAGAATGTGCACCTCTTTTTCCTGAAAGGCACATCGGGAAGTGAGCTTGATGATACAGAGACTTTAGAGAAGAAATACAAGGCATTGTCCTGGAAAAAGGATTTTGCAGAGAAGTTCTTTCAGTTCTTTTACCGCTTTTATACCAAAGGTCAGGAGGGTCTTACTCCTGAAATTCAAAAAATGCGGAAAACTATTTCCTCGAAATTCGGAAATGTTATATCCGAAAAACTCAAAAATGATTTCAGAGCACAGTCGAAAGGAATTATTTTCTGGATGCACTCTTTATCTTTCAATTCCAGATCATTGTTTTTGTTTGGATTTACGTTAATTGGTCATCCCTGGTTTTATTTTATCTTTGAGGTTGTATTGCTTAACCTGGCTTTGCTGGCAGGATTGAAGCAATATGAAAGGGTTTGTAAAACCATTAATGTCAATATATTAAACGGTATATATGAAAATAGGTAAGATTGCCAAAAACATCTTCTTTATAATTGCCTTAGCTGCCATTTCTTTGATTGTCTGGAAAATAGGCATCGAAAACATTATTGAAAATATCCGAAAAACAGGTTGGTGGTTTTTTCCGATTGTTGGAGTCTGGGTTATCGTTTATTTGATAAATGCTAAAGCTTTTCATCTGATCATCAATGATGATAAACATTCAGGCAAAGTTACTTTTCTTAAATCATTTCAATTAACCATAAGCGGTTTTGCACTAAACTATTCCACTCCGGCCGGAATGATGGGCGGAATGCCTTATCGTGCGATGGAGTTACAGCGTTTGGTCGGCGGTCACAAAGCCACATCGTCTGTAGTGCTTTACACCATGATTCATATCATGGCGCATTTTTTCTTTTGGTTGACGTCTATACTTGCGATCGCTCTGTTTATAGCGGTATCCCATCAGCTGTCAGTCATTCTGACTCTGGTTTTTGTCATTTTTGTAGGACTGATCATCCTCTTTTTCCGCGGATATAAAAGAGGACTGTTGCTGAAGTTCTTTTCGATGTTGAAAAAGCAGCCTTTTTTCAAAAAGAAAACAGCCGATTTTTACGAGAAAAAAGAGGCAGAACTCATTGAGATAGATACTCAGATATCTGATTTATATCTCAACCGTCGTAAAACATTCTACGCAACTCTGGGTCTGGAGTTCCTGGGGCGGTTGGTTAATTGTACCGAAGTTTATTTTATCATCCATGCCATTGGTATTGATGTCAGCTATATGCAAGCTTTTGTAATGGTTGCGATTACTACGTTACTGGCCAATATTCTTTTCTTTTTTCCAATGCAGGTGGGACCACGTGAATTGGGATACACCGGAGCCCTGGAGTTGTTGAAAATTACTCCGTTGGCAGGACCGGTAGGAGGATTGGGTATTTATGTCAGTCTGGTGACACGTATCCGGGAAATGATCTGGATTGGTATTGGGATAATTTTAATGAAGATCAAAACAAAGTGATGCGAAAGGTAGTTCTTGATGAGACGGATCTGGCGAAATCCACTCCGTTATTACGAGGTAAGACCGGACAGAAGATAGGACGGATTGTGTTGAAATTATTAGCAATAGACCGGGTTAACCGGCAATATGCTAAATCAGTGCATCTTGAGGGGCATGAATTTACCACTTCTTTTTTAAAAGGAGTGGGTGTAAGATACGAGATTGTACATGAGGAACGATTGAGGAATTTGCCGGAGGGGGCTTTTATCACTGTTTCCAACCATCCTTACGGGGGACTCGACGGCCTGATCATGATTGATATGATGACCAGACGTCGAAGGGACTATAAATTTATGGTTAATTCGATCCTGATGATGGTGAAAACGATATCCTGTAATTTTATCGGAGTAAAACCTTCCACCAGTAAGAATGTCAGTTCTCCTGAAAATATGCAGGGGCTGAAATTAACCCTGCAACACATCCGGGATGGACATCCGATGGGATTCTTTCCTGCCGGGGCTGTTTCCAACTTTAACAAAAGTAACTGGCTGCGTGTGACTGACCGGGAATGGCAACCTACGGTTATCCGGCTGATTCAGGCTTCGCATGTACCGGTAATTCCAATTTATGTACATGGGAAAAATTCCTGGTTTTTTAATTTTCTGGGGCGTATACACTGGCAGTTGCGAAGTATGAGGATGCCTTATGAGATTTTTAATAAGCAGGGAAAGGTCATCAAAGTAACCATTGGGGAAGCTATTCCCTGGGAGGTTCAGAAACAATATAAAAATACAGCCGATCTGGCTGCTTTTCTCAAAGCTAAAACCTATGCTTTGAAAAATGACTGAAAACAAAAAGGGGATGTCCCAAAAGTGCGAAATGTAATAATCTAAACGCAAAGTCACGAAGATATAAAGTGATCTTTAATGTCTCAAATGAAATAGGACGCGGATTTACGCTGATAGGACGGATTAGTGTCCTGAAAGGACTAAATCAAAATAACTGCCGGTTTCGCAAGCTTCACTGGGGGGATTAGCTACGCTGACCGTTGGTTCAGATTTAGCCACTTTGTGGCATGGGAATATTTTTCATCAGACTCTGATTATCTATGTTTAACAGATAGTTAATCCGTAAATATCCGCTTAATCTGCGTAAATCCGCGTTCCATTCTTTTTCTAAAGAATTTCCGTATATCTACCGGTTACTTCTTATATCCCACAGTCTGTGCCAATATGGGCTTTTGGCTGTCTTTCAAGTAAAGAACCTTACTGATTTCATCTTTATCGAAATAAGCCCTGACCACAGTGCCAAGACCTTCGGATGCACAAAACAGATAAATGTTTTGCGAAATAAATCCGCAATTGGCGTGAGAGGATTCAATATCTGAGCCTTTGGACAGATCTGCAACAAAGACAATATTAATAGGAGCGACTGATACAAATTCCTGGTTACCGGTTGATTTGCGTACGTCAAGATTGGATATTTGTTTCAGGATATTTTTTCGGGCATCATAGATATAAACGCCGGATTTTTTTACTACGTACAACTCCAGTTCCTGCAGGTTGCGTGATGACGGGGCAGTTCTTTTATCAGCTCTGTTATACCCCCAGGCTGCCCAAAGCAGGTTGGATAGCATCTGTTTGTCAATGTCAGTGGTACTGAACTCCCGGCTTGAAGCTCGTTTGCTCAGAGCATCCATAAGTGGCATGCCTCCTGTTGTCCTGGGTTTGGGCAGGATAATGTCCTGAGCAAAGGTTGTGCTAATCAAGGACATCAGCATTAGTGAAAGGGTGAAGAATTTTCGTTTCATATGTAAAGTGTTTGGTTTAAATATTTGTTTGATTGGAAGCGAATTGAGATATCCGATAATGAACAGATCATAACGGAATCGATAATATCCTCTGTTTGAATGTTATTTTATGACTTTCTTTACAATCGGATTCCCCGGTTTTTGCATCTTTTACCCTTTTCAGGAATACATTTTGCTGTATCTTTGCAGCCGTTGCATCGATTTTATTCAAAGATAGATCATCTGAAATATCGTGAAGGTCTTAAAATCGATGAATCACACAAAAGTCCCGATGAAATCTCGGATCTTTATTTATAACAGGTCCCGGTACACCCAATAAAAACATTCTTTGGATGAAAAAGTTTATACTTTCTTTTTTGACGATTTTGGCTTCGTTGTCGCTGCATGCCTATCCCACATTGAGCGATAGTACTGTTGTAAGTATGCTGACTTATGCCAAAACGACCGAAATACATGCTATGTACGGACATACCGCTATCCGGGTGAAGGATTCCGTTAACCATGTAGATTTGATATTCAATTACGGGACGTTCGATTTCCAGAGTCCGAACTTTGTTTATCGTTTCACAAAAGGAGATGCCGATTATATTCTCAGTGTGACCAGTTATGAATATCTTCCCATAGAGAGCTATATCCGGCATATGAGTGTGAGGGAACAGGTTCTAAACCTGAATCAAAAAGAAAAGCAGAGTATCTTTGAAGCCCTGATGGTCAATGCCGAACCACAAAACCGCAGTTATAAATACAACTTCCTCTTCGATAACTGTGCTACCCGACCGCGCATTATTATCGAAAATAATGTGGAAGGCAAAATTCTCTATAAAGATTCTATTCCCACACTTACATTTCGCCGGTTAATTCATGATTGTACCGGCAAGCATAAATGGCTGACCTTTGGCATAGACCTGGTTTTGGGAAGCGGACTTGATCGTAAAGCAACATATCTGGAGCAGATGTTCCTTCCACAGTATCTGGAAGATGCTTACAAACGTGCTGTTATTGTCGATTCGACAGGTGTGGAACGCCCCCTGATTGTTTCAGATCGGGAAATTCTGCCTGCAGAGCCGTTAGCTGCTGAAACAGAGCCTTTTTTATTTTCACCCAATGCGGTAACTGCGTTTTTTATGGTTTTGATTTTTATTGTCAGCTTTTTCGGATTTCGGAAAGATCGTTTAAAGACCTGGATGGATACAGCCCTGTTTTTGATTTACGGGCTTGCCGGTTCGTTGATATTCTTTCTGGCTTTTATCTCGACGCATCCGGCTACCTATCCCAATTATGCGCTTTTTGTGATGCATCCGTTACATCTGTTTTTTGCAATAGCCTGTCTGATACCACCATTAAAAAGACATTTAGTCTATTATCATATGGCAAATACTGCCATTTTGGCTGTTTTTCTGCTTTTGGTATGGTTTTTGCCTCAACAGTTTTCGGTGGCGTTCCTTTTTTTGACGTTTACTCTGTTTTTCCGGTCATTGTTTCGAACTCTTTCTTTTATTAAAAGCAAGGGCGCTATTCAGATAGCTTAATGATCACGATCAGGCTCTAAACAGATACCATAATCAGATAATATTTTCAGCTCTTTTGTGTACCAGTTATAAAATGAAGAAATTTTTAACCTCGATAATCGTTGCTCTGACAGCTGCCCAAATGCATGCGCAGATATCTCCCGATCAGCCAAAACTGGTGGTGGGGATTGTTGTCGATCAACTTCGGGGTGATTATTTGAGTCAGTTTTATAATATGTTCGGCGAGGGTGGTTTCAAGCGTTTGATGCGGGAAGGCGCTTATTACCGTGATATGAAATATGGTTTTCCCAATCCGGACGAAGCTTCCGCAATAGCAACGCTTTATACAGGGGCATATCCCTGGTATCATGGAATTACGGGTGAAAACCGTTACAACCGTGAAACAAAAAAGCCCGTTTTGTCATTGCAGGATCCCGCGTATATGGGTAACTACAGTGATGAAACCGTTTCTCCGCGTAATTTGCTGGTTTCGACTATAACCGATGAGTTAAAGACTGCTACCGAAGGATTCGGATCGGTGTATGCTTTTGCGCCGGATTTCAATGAAGCTATACCGGGCGGAGGGCATGCAGCGGATGGCGCTTTCTGGATTGATAACCGCAATCGTCGTTGGGCTACTTCTACCTATTATACCAATGTCCCCTCTCATTTTGACGCAGATAATACTAAGAATTCCCTGTCGGAACGTTTAGAGTCGATGGTGTGGGAACCGCTCTATACCCCATCCTTTTATAAATACATGCCTTACCGGCAAAAAGATTTCGGTTTTAAATACACTTTTCGTAAGCCTAAAGACAATCTGGAGCAGTTTAAATCAGGAGCTTTGGTGAATGAAGAGGTGAATCGTCTGGTGCTGAATTTCTTTAAAAACGAAACTTTTGGAAAAAGAAGTTATCCGGATTTTCTATCGGTAACTTTTCATGCCGGTGCATTTAAGAACAGAGCGCAAAATGATAACTCCATAGAGATTCAGGATACCTATCTGCGTCTGGATAAGCAGCTGGAAATGCTGTTTGCTGCCATTGATGCGAATGTAGGCCTGAAAAATGCATTGATATTTGTCGCTTCAACGGGTTATTTTGAAGAAAATGAATATGTTCCGGAAAGACTGAATATACCTTCGGGGGAATTCTATGTTAACCGTGCGACGGCTTTGCTCAATATGTTTCTTATGCCCATTTACGGACAAGGAGACTGGGTGACAGGTTATTATAACCGGGAGATTTACCTGAATCACAAATTGATTGATGATAAGCAACTCGATTTGGGACAGGTACAAACCAAGGCCGCCGAATTTCTTATTCAAATGAGCGGCGTTCAGGATGTAGTGACATCATTCAGCCTGCTTCACGGACGTGCGAATGACAATATCAGCGAGATACGTAACGGTGCTCACCGCAAAATATCCGGGGATCTTTTGCTGGAATTGCAACCCGGTTGGAAAGAGTCGGTGGAGGATCGTAAATCCGATCCTGTGAAAGTGCGTAAATCGGCAATCCAGACTCCGTTATTTTTCTTTGGAAATAATATTAAACCCGTAAAGGTAAATCGTGAAGTGAAAGCAACCGAAGTTGCGCCCACTGTTGCCTACTATCTGCGTATCCGGGCCCCGAGTGCCTGCTCTCAAAGTGTTTTGCGCGAATTGTATTAATTCGCCGGCCTTCTTCTTCTTTGCCGGACCGATAAATTTTTAAGACAAAATAGGGTAAACCATTATTTTAGTTTATTTTTGTCCGGCATTTTCCAGGTTTAACCGCTTATTTATTCCGTTTTTCTGAATGGTCTGTTCTGATATCATTATGGACCGGTTTTTCAGATCACGTGGAATGGCAGTTGCCTGTACTATTACATTTTAAACAATCAGACACATTTATATTATGGGATTTAATGATTTTCTAAAGAGTTTATTCGGAAATAAATCACAGCGCGACTTAAAAGAGATTGATCCGTACGTTAAAAATATTCAGGCTATTTATCCTGAAATAGAGCAATTGGATCATGACGGATTACGGGCTCGCTCGGTAGCCGTTATGCAGCAATTGCAGGATTGCGTTGCCGAAGAACGTCAGAATATTGACCAAAAGAAAGCTGAAATAGAGCAACTGGATATTGAAGAACGCGAAAATTCGTGGGCTGAAATCGATAATCTTGAAAAGCAGATTTACGACAAACAGGAAAAGGTGCTCGAAGAGGTGTTGCCGGAAGTGTTTGCCATTGTCAAGGAAACCGCACGTCGTTTTACAGAAAATGAACGAGTAGAAGTTACTGCTACAGATTTCGACCGTGATTTGGCCATTTTTCATGATTTTGTGAAAATAGAAGGCGATAAGGCCGTATACTTCAATAAATGGTTAGCCGGTGGTAATCAGATTTCATGGGATATGATTCACTACGACTGCCAGTTGTTTGGTGGTACAGTTTTACATAAAGGTAAAATTGCAGAGATGGCGACCGGTGAAGGTAAAACGTTGGTTGCAACCCTGCCGGTGTTCCTGAATGCACTGACCCGCAACGGGGTACACGTGGTGACGGTAAATGATTATCTGGCTAAACGTGACTCGGAATGGATGGGGCCATTGTATATGTTCCACGGATTGAGCGTGGATTGTATCGACAGGCATCAACCTAACTCAGATGAGCGCCGCAGAGCCTATGAAGCGGATATTACTTTCGGAACGAATAATGAATTCGGTTTTGACTACCTCCGTGACAATATGGCTATGAGTCCCGAAGATTTAGTTCAACGCAAACACAATTATGCGATTGTCGATGAGGTCGACTCGGTGTTGATTGATGATGCGCGTACTCCGTTGATTATTTCAGGACCGGTGCCCAAGGGTGAAGATCAGATGTTTGAGCAATTCTGCCCCCGTGTAGAACGTTTGGTTAACGAACAGCGTACATTGTGTACCAAGTTGTTGGCTGAGGCCCGTCAAAAACTGACTTCTTCAGATGATAAAGAACGTGAGGAAGGAGCTTTGCTGCTTTACCGTTCTTACAAAGGTATGCCGAAAAACAAACCTTTGATTAAATTCCTTAGCGAAGGCGGTATCAAAGCGCAAATGCTAAAAACTGAAGATTTCTATATTCAGGATAATAACCGTAATCTGCATATCGTAACCGATCCGCTTTTCTTTGTAATCGACGAAAAGAACAACAGCATCGAGCTTACTGATAAAGGTATCGATGTGTTGACCGGAAACTCGGAAGATCCGCACTTCTTTGTGTTGCCTGATATCGGCGCCCATATTGCCGAGATTGAGCAATCAGCATCGTCGGATGATGAAAAGCAGGGTCAAAAAGACGAATTGCTCCAAAACTATTCGATCAAAGCGGAACGTGTTCATACCGTTAATCAATTGCTGAAAGCATACACTCTCTTTGAGAAAGATGACGAATATGTGGTGATCGACAATAAAGTGAAGATCGTGGATGAGCAGACCGGCCGTATCATGGAAGGCCGCCGTTATTCCGACGGACTCCACCAGGCGATTGAAGCCAAAGAGCGCGTAACCGTTGAAGCAGCCACTCAGACGTTTGCAACCATTACGCTTCAGAACTATTTCCGTATGTACAAAAAGCTGTCTGGTATGACCGGTACGGCAGAGACTGAAGCCGGTGAGTTCTGGGACATCTATAAACTGGATGTGGTAACTATTCCAACCAACAGAGCTATTGCCCGTAACGATATGAACGACCGTGTGTATCGCACTAAACGCGAAAAATACACCGCCGTTATTGAAGAGATCGTGAAACTGGTTGAGCAGGGCCGTCCGGTGCTGGTAGGTACAACATCGGTGGAGATCTCCGAGCTGTTGAGTAAGATGCTTACCCTCCGCAAGATCAAACACAACGTGTTGAATGCAAAATTACACCAGCGTGAAGCTGAAATTGTGGCTCAGGCCGGACTTTCAGGAACCGTAACCATTGCAACCAATATGGCAGGTCGTGGTACTGACATCAAGCTCTCTGCTGCTGTGAAGGAAGCCGGTGGTTTGGCGATCATAGGTACTGAGCGTCACGAGTCACGTCGCGTTGACCGTCAGTTGCGCGGACGTGCCGGCCGTCAGGGAGACCCGGGTTCTTCTGTATTCTATGTATCGCTGGAAGATGATTTGATGCGTCTGTTTGGCGCTGAACGTATTACAGCGATTATGGACCGTCTGAAGTTCGATGAAGGAGAGATGATCGAGCACAGCATGATCTCGAAATCAATCGAACGGGCTCAGAAAAAAGTGGAAGAAAACAACTTCGGTATCCGTAAACGTCTGCTGGAATATGATGACGTTATGAATGCACAGCGTGAAGTGATTTATACCAAACGTCGTCACGCATTGAGAGGCGAGCGCATTACGCTGGATATCGTAAATATGATATATGATGCATCGAAAAGCATCATCGAAGAGTTTTCGGATGCAAATGATTACTTCGGATTGAAAGAAGAAGTATTCCGCGTGTTTGCAATTGAGATGCCTTTTGATGCAGACCATTTCAAATCGGAGAAAGAAGCGAAACTTGTTGATCAGCTTTTCCATTCCGTATTGGAGTCATTTAAACGCAAAACGGAAAAAATGGCACATGTGGCCAAGCCGGTTATCAAAGAGGTTTACGAGACACAGGGTAATGTTTACGAGAGCATTATGATTCCCGTAACTGACGGTAAGCTGATGTACAATATTTCCTGCAACCTGAAGGAGGCGTACAACACAGAGTGTAAAGACATTGTGAAAACCTTCCAGAAAACCATTCTGATGCATACCATTGATGATTCATGGAAAGAGCATTTGCGCGAAATGGATGAACTTCGTAACTCTGTACAGAATGCCAGCTACGAGCAAAAGGATCCGCTGTTGATTTATAAACTGGAGTCGTTTGGTTTGTTTAAAGAGATGGTTGATTCATTGAGTCGCAAAACGGCAAGCGTGTTGATGCGTGGCCAGATTCCCGTGCGTGAGCCGGAAGAGGTACATGAAGCCAAGCACGAACCTAAACAGGATTACAGCCAATACCATACTCAAAAGGATGAGTACGGTGCAGCTCCACAGCAACGTCCTGAGCCTAAACGCGAACCCGTGCATGTTGAGAAAAGAGTAGGCCGGAATGATCCTTGTCCGTGTGGAAGCGGTTTGAAATACAAAAACTGCCACGGAAAAGAAATGGCTTAATCGGATTAGTAAATTCATCAAACCTATAAGGGATTCAAAATCCTAATAGTTTTTCAAAGAAACCGGAGTGAAATCGCTCCGGTTTTTTTAATGTTTGAAGGAGCTTCGTTTAGAAGGATTAATATTGATAATCTTCAGTGTTTTACAAAAATATGTACCTTTGTTGTATCTCTCATTCATCAGATGAAGCAGGATTATTTTAAACATTACAGATGAACATATTAGTTACATATGCCATACCTCAGGAGCGTGTGGATGTAAAATTAGAAGGATGCCGGATAACGTATTGTCAGACCGGTATTGGCAAGGTAAATGCGGTACTTTCGGTTTACGAATTCATCCAGACACACAAACCCGATTTGATCCTTAATGTCGGTACAGCAGGTTCTGTGCAGCATCAGGTTGATTCACTCGTGATTTGCAGCAGGTTTGTAGATCGCGATATGAAAAAGTGCAAAGAGTTTGGGGTGGATTATCAGCATGATTTTTCCGAAGAGCTGAGTTTTATACCCTTATTGTCCGGATGGCAAATGAGCAACACCTGCAATACCGGTGATTCGTTTGTTACTGAAATAATTGATGAATCCGATGCTTTCGATATGGAGAATTTCGCAGTTGCAGCTTTATGCAAACGTCTCTCCATACCCCTGATATCCGTGAAATACATTACAGACAAGATCGGTGAAAATTCGGTGAAGCATTGGGAGGATAAACTGCAGGATGCTAATGCCGGATTACAGGAATTCTTTAACCGGTTGAAATAATAAAATAAATTGAATTCCGTCCTAATGTCTAACTATGACTATAGATTAATAGGTGGTTATCCGGATATTCAATAAAATAAAGATCCTGGATTATGAGTTGGTGTTCCAATAAATCTCATAATCCGTTAAAAATAATTGAGTTGCAGAATCGGATTTCCCTTTTTTGTAATTTTGCAACCGGTTCAATTGAGCCTGTCACAGGCTGATTGTTCCAATAATCTAAACTGAAAATATAAAATGGGTATTGAAAGAGGCATTTTTCAGCGTACGGAATTGCTGTTGGGAAAAGAAAGAATGGACGTAATGGCCCAACAACGGGTCATCATCTTTGGTATCGGAGGCGTAGGAAGCTGGTGTGCCGAAAGCTTAGTCCGTTCCGGAATCCGTAATCTGACCATTGTCGATTCAGATCGCGTATGTGTTACGAATATCAACCGTCAGTTACTTGCAACTACACAAACAGTAGGAGAGGTAAAGACCGAAGTGCTGAAGAAACGTCTGCTCGAAATTAATCCAAAGGCTGAAATTACGGCTTTACAGAAGATATACAGTAAAGAGACACATGACTCTTTTCAGATTGAAACCTACGACTACATTGTAGATGCTATCGATAGCCTGGAGAATAAAGTACACCTGATTCGCATGGCTACTCAGACCAATGCAACCTTCTTCTCTTCGATGGGTGCAGCATTGAAGATCGATCCTACCCGTATCCGCGTAGCAGAGTTCTGGAAAGTACAAGGCTGTCCGTTGGGGGCTATGCTTCGCCGCAAAGTCCGTCAGGGCGAAAAGCTGGAGAAGAAGTTCCTTTGTGTATATAGTGATGAGGTACTGGAGAATAAAGGTGCAGTTGCAGCTTGTGGTACCGATAAATGTCTTTGCCCTAAATCGAAAGAGGGTCCCGGTGACCCTGATCTGGTCAATCATGAATGGTGTAGTCTTAAAGCCCGGATTAACGGCACTACTTCTCACATTCCGGCTATTTTCGGATTCACTCTGGCCGGATTGGTAACTAAATCGATCAACGAGAAAGAATAAAACGTTCAATAATACTACTCAAAGAGTCAGGGATTGCCCTGGCTCTTTTTTTTTTGTTATATTAGGGGTTTTATATTGTTTGAACGTTATTTGATTACACAGATATCCCGGAGAAGGCAGAGAGCCACAGAGTTTTTTTCTTTTTTTCAGAGAGTCTCGGGTAATTCTTATGGGTAGTTATGGGGATTCATTCTCTCTTATCTGTCTGCTAAAGCAGACGGCAATGAATTTTGGGGCAGTGCATTACAAAAAATGCGTTCCACGGAGAAGGCTCAGAGAGAGGGGGTTATTACTTTTTTGAAATAAAAACGCTGTAAATCTGTGCTTTATCTGAGTAACTCTGTGTAATAGGACATCAACTTAAAATCATAATTAATCCAGAAAAATGCAACGATTAAAATTTGCACTGTTGTCTTTATTTCTCGCAGCAGGGGGAATGCTGATAACAGCAAGCGGAGCTAAAAATGCTCCATTAAAGCCCGGAATAGATTATCCGGCGGAAATTGAAAATCCCGAATGCTTAGGGATTAATAAAGAACCTTATCATGCGGTATTGATGCCTTATGCCAGTTTGCAGGAGGCGTTGGCAGCCCGGCGACACGCTTCATCGTATAGCCGGAGTCTGAACGGGATGTGGAAGTTTAACTGGGTACCGGGTCCTGAACAACGTCCGGTGGATTTTTACAAACCATCTTACGATGTTTCAGGTTGGAAAGAGCTACCCGTACCGTCAAACTGGGAGATCTATGGTTACGGAACGCCGTTTTACCGCAATATGGGATATACTATTAAAAAGGATTTTCCCCGTGTGATGAGCGAGCCGGAAGAAAAATATACCGCCTACAAAGAGCGTAACCCGGTGGGCAGCTACCGCCGTGATTTTGAAGTTCCGGCAGAATGGAACGGTCGTCGGGTTTTCATTGCATTTGATGGTGTGGACTGTGCCTTTTTTATCTGGGTAAATGGTCAAAAGGTAGGTTACAGCGTGAACAGCCGTAATGCTGCCGAGTTTGACCTGACTAAATATCTGAAAGCCGGGAAGAATACGCTGGCTGTGGAAGTGTATCAATACAGTTCCGGAACCTGGCTTGAGGACCAGGATATGTGGCGTCTGCACGGAATATTCCGGAATGTAACACTCTGGAGCGCGCCACAGGTACATATCCGCGACTTTTTTGTAAAGCAGGATCTTGACAAAGATTACAAAGATGCCACCGTTGAGGTGCTAGCAAAAATCAAAAACTACGGGGATAAAGCAGCTAAAGCGCAAACCATTACAGCTACCCTTTATGATAAAAACGGAAAGGAAATTGCAAAAAGCAACGCTGTGGGAAAGGTGTTGAGTGCCAGACAGGAAGAGCAGCTTGCAGTGAAATTCAAGGTTGCCGATCCCGCTAAATGGACCGCTGAAACGCCAGATCTTTATACGGTAGTCCTGACTACGTCAGAAGGCGAAATCCTATCATCTAAAGTCGGTTTTCGAAAAATAGAGATTCAGGGACGTGTGTTTACGGTAAATGGTGTTCCGGTTAAACTGAAGGGAGTGAACCGTCACGAACACTGGTCTGATGTCGGTCATGCCGTTACCGAAGAGCAGATGATCCGTGACCTACAGGTAATCAAACAGGGAAACTGTAACCATGTCCGTACCTGTCACTATTCTGATGACCCGCGCTGGTACGAGTTGTGTGACGAATGGGGGATCTGGTTGGTTGCCGAAGCAAACATTGAATGTCACGGTTACGATGGTCGTTTCGATGAAGAACCGACCATGAAAGCGGCTATTATTGATCGAAATGTAGCCAATGTCGAGAATTTCAAGAATCACGCCTCTGTTATTATCTGGTCTCTGGGAAATGAATGTGGTAGAGTCGGTTCAAATTTTGTAGCTGCGCAAGCGGTTGTTAAATCGATTGACCCCACCCGTTTTGTCCATTACGAACGTTTTGGCATCGGTAAAAAGAATCCGTCCGATTTTGACGGGAAAATGTATGGAACACCGAACGAGTTTGCAGTTATTGCTCAAAATAAAGAGCTGACCAAACCTTTCTATATCTGCGAATTTGCACATGCCATGTTCAATTCAATGGGTTCATTGGCTGAGTATTCGGAGGTTTTTGACAATAATCCGGAGATTGTGGGTGGTGCTATCTGGGAATATCAGGACCAGTCATTGTGGAACAAGCGGGATCCTAAGCACCCGATACTGGCTTATGGTGGTGGTTTCGGGGAGTTTCCGAATAACGATTATTTCATTCATAAAGGTGTCGTTTCCTGGGATCGTACCACAGAAGGACCTCAGACCAAGCCGCATTATCCTGAAATGAAAAAAGCTTTTCAGTGGATTGGCACCGAGTTGACTGAACCCGCTGCCGGAATGATTAAAATCAAAAATAAATTTCAATTTATTTCACTGGAAGGGTATGAAGCATCATGGAGCCTGACTGAAAACGGAAAGGAGATCGATAAAGGAATCATTAAGTTGCCACGTATCGATGCCCGTAAGTCAGCAACCATTACAGTTCCCTATAAAATTACAGAGCCTAAAGCCGGAGCCGAATATTTCCTGCGCATTTCTTATACTCAGAAAGAAAAGACTTTGTGGGCTGATAAAGGTTTTGAAGTTGCCACTGAACAATTCAAATTGCCTGTTAATACGCCTGCCGTTGATGAGCCTGGTGTAGCACAACCGGTTAAACTTATTCAGGAACCGCAATCAGTCAAAATATCAGGGACCGGTTTTGCCGTAGCTTTTGATAAAAAGAGTGGTTTTATGACTCAGTTGAATAAAGGCGGCGTAGATCTGTTGACTACAGACGGTTCTCCCAGACTTATTTTGTGGCGTGCAGCCCACCGCAATGACGATATGTGGGGATACAGATTCTGGGAGCGCTTTGGTCTGAATGAACTGAAATATTCGTTGGTGGATTTGAAAGTGGAATCGGTTGATAAAACCACTGTAAAAGTGATTTCAACTGTAAAAGCGGATGGCAAAGAAGGCTTTGGCGCATATCATACAGCAACCTATCTGATTAAAGGTGACGGTTCAATCCAGGTTGACAATAAGATTCGGTTTGTAGGCTTACGCATTAACCTGGCACGAATCGGAGTAAGAATGTTGCTGGATAAAAAACTCGACCGGATGACTTACTTCGGACGTGGTCCGCTTGAAAATTATTCAGACCGAAAAACCGGATCAGATGTCGGCCTTTACGAATTGGGCGTAAATGACCAGTACGAATATGAAAAACCGATGGAGCGTGGCAATCACGAAGAGGTGCGTTGGGCTAAACTGACTGGTAAAGAGATGCCGTCTCTGTTTGTAAAAGCGGATGAAAACCTGATGCAGATTTCAGCACTACCGCATACAGACGAACAGATGTTTCCGGTTCAATACAAGATTGATTTGCCGGCAAGTACAGCTACTGTATTTACCCTTTCTACCAAAACTTTGGGAGTAGGTTCGGCAGGTTGCGGTCCGAGACCTCTGGCGAATTATCTGGTTTGGTCCGATAATGCAGAGTTTTCTTACACGCTGCAATTGTTAGAATCTGATAAATAACGTTTGAAAACAATGAAAAATGTAGCTGGTTAAGCTTATTATTTCTTATCCCCTTTTTGCCAGACTTGTCCGGCTAAAGGGGATATTTTTTAATTATAACATTCTCGATTTCGGGGCAACCAATGACAGTATCGTGCAGAATATTCCTGACAGCCTCAGGCTACTTACCGGTCAAAAAGAGAAATAATCCCAATTATATATATCATACAAATGAAAAAAACACTATTAATCTTGTGTCTTTTGCTATCCATCTCATTGCTGCAGGCTCAGCCATTTGCTCACCCGGGCATCCTTCAATCAAAAGAATCATTAGATCGGATCCGTGAAAAGATCAAAGCCGGGAAAGAGCCCTGGAAAAGTGGTTTTGAACGGCTGAAATTCTATCCCCAGGCTTCAGCTGATTATGTAATGAAGGGGCCTTTTGAGAAAATATCACGTGATCCAAAGCAAGGTCTGCATAAAGCTGAAGTGGATAACGATTGTAATGCCGTTTACTACAATGCCATTATGTGGGTGGCTACCGGCAACGAAGCGCATGCCCGCAAAGCCGTGGAGATACTCAACGCTTACGCTTATACATTGAAAGCTATACTGCCGCGTGATGCAGAATTGATGGCCGGACTAAACGGTGATCAATTTATCAATGGTGCAGAAATCCTACGATATACCTACAAAGGCTGGAAGCAGGAAGATATTACCCAAACTGAAAAAATGTTTCGGGAAGTCTTTTATCCGGTGGTGAAGGATTTTGCAGAATTTGCCAATGGTAACTGGGGAAATGCCTGCGTCAAAATGGTGATGGGCATTGGCGTATTTTGCAATGACCGTGAGATTTTCCAACGGGGAGCTGATTATTATCTTCATGGAAACGGGAATGGTAGTTTGCCGAATTATGTGATCAATGACGATGGTCAGTGCCAGGAGAGTGGTCGAGACCAGCAGCATACTCAACTAGGCCTTGGCAATTTAGCTGAAGCTGCCGAGATCGCCTGGAATCAGGGAGTGGACTTATTTGGTGCTTACGATAACCGCTTGTTGAAAGGATTTGAATACACAGCAAAATACAATCTGGGTGAAGAGGTGCCGTTTACTCCCTTTGTGGATAAAACCGGTCACTATAAACACGATAAAATATCTGATGAAGGTCGTGGTACTTTCCGCCCGGTATTTGAGTTGGTACTCAACCATTACAAAAACCGGAAGCATTTACTGACGCCTTATATTCAGAAAGTGGTAAATAGAATGCGTCCCGAAGATGCCGGACCTCGACCTTATGACCAGCCCGGATTCGGAACACTGCTTTTTGCAACTGAATAAATCAGAACTATAAAAACCTATCATAATTCATTTATACCGATGACATCTATTCCAAAAACACTTCTATCCTTTTTGCTGTTAAGCTTTGCTTTTCAGCTTTTTGCCCAGACAAAGAAGTCTGTAACCGTTGAGGCTCCGGATAAAAAAACAAAGGCCGAATTCTCTGTCAATGAACAAGGAAAGCTTCAGTACCAAATCTCTTATTCCGGGAAAAAAGCCATTGCATGGTCTGCCCTCGGATTGAATACCAATGCCGGTATTTTAGGGGAGAACACTTCAATTAAAGCGAGTACTGTAATTGGGGTAAACGAAAGATTTACCTGGACTTTAGGTGAAAACGATCAGATCACCAACCATTATAATGAGCTGACTTTGTCGTGTATTTCAGCAGGTAAGCCTTTTGATGTAGTTGTGCGTGTGTTTAACGGAGCTGTAGCATTCCGCTATAAAGTATCCAGTGCATTGAATGCAGAAGGCAATCGTATCTATGGGGAACTGACTTCCTTCCATTTACCCAAATCAACTACAATTTATCAGTACAATCAGGAGACGGTATTCACACCAACACAACTCGATACGCTTCATAAAACGTCTGATTTTCCCTCTACACTACGCACTGCTGACTTTTATTACAGCATTGGGGAGGCCGAGAACAATTGGTTTACCAAAGCTGAGTTGAAAAATGGAAGTGAATCAAATACCCTGGTTGTCGCATATCCCCGTGATAAGGAATTGACTGCGGACAATGAGTACGCTACGCCGTGGCGTACAGTGGCAATTTCTAAGTCAGCTATCGGCCTGCACGAATTTGCCGACCTGTATCTGAAGCTTAATTCAACAACCGTAAAAGAAGTGCCAGCATGGATTAAGCCGGGTAAACTGATCCGGTCACAGTTGAATACCCAATCGGGACTCGATTGTATCGATTTTGCGGCAAAGCACAACCTGCAATACATTATGTTTGATGCCGGCTGGTATGGTCACGAATTCCGCTCGTCATCTGATCCTACACAGGTGATTGAGCAGATGGATTTACCGAAAATCATCAGTTATGGAAAAGAAAAAGGGGTAGGGGTGATCCTGTACGTGAATAAGGTAGGGCTCTATGCCAAACTCGATACCATATTGCCTTTGTATAAAAAATGGGGTGTAGCAGGATTCAAATTCGGCTTTGTGGACGGATTAACCCAATATGGCATCAAATGGTTGGATCAGGCAATCCGTAAGGTAAATGAATACGGTTTTATTCTCGATATTCACGATAACTACAAACCAACCGGTCTGAGCCGCAAATATCCGGGATTGCTGACGCAGGAAGGTATTCGTGGTGATGAGAATAGTCCCGATGCTTTTCATACAACTACTTTGCCGTTTACCCGCTTCATTGCTGGGTCGGCAGATTTTACATTTTGCTATCCTAACTCAAGAGAGAGTTTCAGCAAGAATCTGAAGGTGACCAAAGCTCATCAGTTAGCTTTATCGGTGATCTATTTCAGTCCGTTGCAATCATTGTATTGGTACGGTAAACCGCTGGACTATAAAAACGACGAAGAATTGGAATTCTTTGACCGGATACCTACTGTTTGGAATGAATCTCACTATTTAGCCGGAGAGATCGGAGAGAATATCTCTGTGGCAAGACGCAATGGCGATACCTGGTTTATGGGTAGTGTTGCCGGTTTGAAAGACTGGAATGGCAGCGTGAAATTAGACTTCCTGACTCCGGGTGTAAAATATGAAGCTACCGTTTACGAAGACAACGGAGCCGGAAGTATCCGTAAGTCAACGCTGAATGTGAAAAAAGGAGATGCTTTATCGCTTAGTCTAAAAGCTAAAAGTGGCCAGGCGGTGATTATCCAAAAGCCGGTATCAGGACATTGAAGTTGAATGCTGTGTCTGATGCGGTAGTACCTAAAATAGTTCAATAACAACTTATTACAATGTTATTCAGCCCACTTTGGGGCTGTGTTTCTGCATTATCTTCCATCCCCCAGTTCCGCAAGCTTCACTGGGGGGGATGCAGATTTAGCCACTTCGTGGCATGGAATTTTTTTTCAGCAGACCCTAAATTAATTCCATTATTTCTTCTGAAAGGAGTATTTAGAACCATATTCTAAAATGAATCCTATTGCTTTAATAAAATAGCTGATTAAAAATTCAATTGAAATACTTTTGTTGTAAAGAGGTAGAGGACGAGACCCGGAACCGCGAAAATCAAACTATTTCTGCTTTAATTTTTCAATACCAATTGAACTATAATTGAATTTTTTGTATGGATAATAATTCAGAACTCCTGGTTTGCAGGCAAAAGATTGATAAACGCATATATCCACTGATCCTGATTTTGGCAGATAACCGGAATCTCAGAGATGCTCTCAAGGATTATTTAGAGACCAATTACCAGTTGGTATGGGCAATGAATGTGATGCATGCATTGCAAATCACAAAGGAATTTAATATTGATCTGATTATACTCGGTGAATCAATGCATGGAGAAGACGGATTAACCTTGTCCCGTCTTCTCAAAAACGAAGAGCGTACAAATCATCTGGGAATAATCATGTTCCTTATACATGATAATGTTGATAATCAGGTGGAGTGCTACAATGCCAATATCGATGTTTTGTTATCTTTTCCGGTTGAATACAGGGTGTTGCATGCTATGATCAGAAATCAGATACGAAAAAAACGATCATTTCATAAGATAAAGAATTATCCGAAAAGTCTGACTTTACCTGTTTATCCTGATAAACCTCTTACTTCCAATGAGACTTTTTTACACAGATGTATTGAGTTTATAGAGTCCAGACTGGACGATTTGTCCTTAGATGAAACGCAACTAGCTGTTTTTATGAATGTTTCAAGCTCAACGCTTTACAGACGGCTGAAAGCTTTTGTCGGAATGTCTCCAATAGAATTACTAAGGACAATACGTATGAATCATGCTGCAAAATTATTAACCAATCAATTCGCAATAGTTTCAGATATTGCTTATAGCGTGGGCTATAGTGATCCCAGATATTTCAGTCGGGCCTTCAAGGCAATGTATGGACTTACCCCCGTGAAGTACCGCAATACATTCAATAATGAGGTTTAAATAATCGATTTACCGGATTAGTCATCAGCCAGTTTTTGATTTTTAAAATAATCGGAAGGAGATACACCCTCAATCTTTTTAAAGGCTCTGAGAAAAGAGGATTTAGCACTAAATCCGGATTGTTGGGCAATTGCCGTCAACGTAAATTTTGAGTTGTCCCCGTTTTCAACCCGTCGTTTAACCTCTTCAACGCGGTATGAATTGATAAAGTCTGAAAAGTTCTGATTAAGCTGACTGTTCAGCACTTGTGAAATCTCATGAACCGGGAATCCAATGCTGGCAGAAATATCGGCCATTTTAAGTCCGGCATTCAGATACGGCTTTTCCTCAGTCATGTACGTGAGCAGCTTTTCTTTAATGCGTTCGCTTTTTTCTTCCGAAACTTTTAAAGTTCCGGTTCCCACATTATGCTTCTTTTTTGATTCTTCTATATGTGCCGCAATTACATCCTTCATTTTATCTTTCATCCGGGTAATGTAGGCGCGGGTAAAATAAACGATAAGACCGACAACTACAAAAATTACAATGAGGATAAACGTAGTTGTTTCGTAAAAGTATGGGGTAATTGTAAACTCAATTTCCATAGGGATAGGAGTCCACACTCCATCACTGTTTGATGCTTTTATTTTTAATGTGTGAGTGCCTGTATTCAGATGATTGTATGCAATTGTATTGTTTGCCGATGGATTACTCCACTTTTGATCTACACCATCAAGGAGGTAGGAGTATTGATTTGCCTGTGCATTATTATAGTCCAGTACAGCAACCCTGAATTCCAGGTTGTTATTGGATTTGCCCTTGATGTAGAGTCTATATTTTTGAGGGCTTACTTTTTCAAAACCGGCTAAAGTATCGGTGTTTATTTGGTTGCCGTTTACCAATAAATCAGTGGGAATAATAGACGAAACCGCTCTGTTGGTTGCGCCATTGGCCGGAGAGTAATGGACAATCCCATTTTCATTACCCCACCAGATGTTACCGGATTTGTCAGTAACTACAGCACCGGGTTTAAACCCTAAGCCAGGCATGCCATCACCCAGTCCATAAGACCGTATTTCTCCCGATGGGCTGATCTTACTCAACCCTTTTGGGGTACTAGCCCATATATTTCCATATATATCTTCGATTAATGATAATGAGGAATTATCAGGTAATCCGGATGCTGAGGTCGTAACGGACTTCAGTTTCAAATTACTGTATAATTGGAGGATTCCACCCATATTAAAGCAAAACCAGATGTTACCGGATTTGTCTTCTAAAATTGCGGGGCACTGGTAACGATACTGTTTACAGACATCCGGTTGTACAAGATGTTTTTCATCCGGAGAGAGGTAATAGGCCCCGGTTTTAGTCCCCAGCCAGATTCTGTGGGCCCGATCAGCCAATACCCAGTATAAGTCGTTGTTCCCCAGCGTAGAGGAGAAGTCAAATCTTTTTATCGCACCGGTTTTCTGGTTATATTTATACAACCCGTTCAATGTTGCTATCCAGAGATTTTTTCTATTATCGCAGGAAAACCGGTACACTGTACCTTCCTGAAAGGTTTTCTCCTTTAAAAAAGTGCTGAAGCTGTTTGTCCGGGTATTGTACAATGAGGCGCCTCCCCCGAAGGTGCCGACCAATAGCAGATCCTCTTTTCCCGGAAAGGGGAAAATGGTTGTGATAATGCGTGAACGTAGTCCCTGGGTTTGATTATATTTATGTTGAGCTGTTATTTGATTCGATGGGTTTACGACTAAAAAACCTTCCGATGACCCCAGATATTTAGTCCCTTTTGAAGAGACATAAAGTGAACGGATCGCAATTTGAGAAGGCCCATTTGTAAATTCAATCTGATTGAATTGTAGCTTTCTTTTTGTGTTATAAAAGATTACACCTTCGGAGAAAGTCCCTATCCAGATGATTCCCGAACGATCGTAGTATAAAGCGGTAATAGTCTTTGCTGAGGTTGTATTTAATCCTGAAACAGAAATGTACTGAATCGAATGAGAGGAAAGGTCACAACTGAAAAGTCCGGCGCCATCAGTTCCGATGTAAAGCGTTTTTTTGCCATCGGTAGTTAATGACAGAACGGCATTGTTTCCAATACCTTTTACCGGGTTGAATTTCCGTGATTGCGTATTAAATATCCATAATCCCTGATTGGTTCCAATGAAAATACTATTTCCGATAAGCAACAGGCTGCGGATTTTATTATTTCCGGAAGTTATTTCCGGGAAGGTGTGAAAAGCCGGTTTATGACCGGGGATATAGCAATACAGTCCGTTGGATGCAGCTAACCATATTTGATGCTTCTGGTCTTCAACAATTCCTCCGGGTTCGATTGCTTTATAGTCGGGAAAAACAAGATTAGCCTGGTTCTGTTTTAATTTATAAGTGAATAAACCCTTGTCTGTCGCAAAATAGGTAATGCCGGTGGAGGATCGATAGATAGTTCTGATTTCAACCGAAGATGAGCCGAATTTAATATTGGTGATTTTATTCTCTTTGATTTGATATATAAAAGCTCCTGTCACCGTTCCGATCAAGAAAGAGCCGTCTTCATTTTCCAGAACCGATTGCATGGCACTGGTTAACGGTGTCTTAAATCTTTTGTTGATTGTATTGACCTGAGTTCCATCAAAGCTGTTTAATCCGTTTAAGGTGTTGATCCATATTAAGCCCCGGGAGTCTTTGGAAATGCCTTTAATATAGTTACCACTGAGGCCTGATTCAATATTCACCTTGTGGATTAATAAATTGCTACTAAAGCAGATTGTACTATGAAATAGTATAAAAAGGAGACAAACATTTTTCGAAATGCTTTTCATGTGTCATTATTATTTTTTGTTTTGGCTATATATGGAACTTGCATGAAAGGTCATTCTCAATTGACTAACCTATTGTAAATGCTCGTTTTATATATCAATTATGTTCGAAATGTCTTCAGATAGAACTTGCATAGATTGTCATAATCTAAGGAGAATGCAAGCGCAGGATTGTATTTTATTTTAGTATAATCGTATAAGGTTATCTTATTACAAAGATACAGTTTTCTGAACATATGACAGAGTGATTTTAACCTCCTTTTCTTATTAAAAGACCGATTGATAATACACTATAATAAACAAAGAACACTTTCAGGCTCTCTTTTTACTTTTAATAATTAATGTAAGTATCAGACTATTCTTATTTGCCTGTAAACTTGGGCGCATATTATAAAATGGCCCCAAAATTGAGTCGTTTTTGAATAATATAATGCTGTGAAGGATTATGTTTGCGTATTCGCAATAAGAGGCGGTTTGGCATATTTCCTCTTTTATTTAGTATTGATGGTTGTATATATGTAACGGTTATCAGCCTGTTTATTCCGGTATAGTATTCCATAATTAGATGGTTTTATGTGCATACAGTGTGATCCCGGTTTTTACAGCTGATAATCCGTTATCCATCAACGACATCGTACTGCTTGTTTATCTTCTCCGGTCGGGGTATTTCAACTGAAGGATCGGGATTATTGGCTTGGTTGAGGTAATGGGCTGTTTTTTAGTTGGATATGTGGTTGGTATTTCAGTGGATAAATCAAAAACTTGGGCTCATATTCTAAAGTGGTTCTCAAAACAGCCTTTTTTTTATGGCTTTAGGGGGATAACAGATTAAGTTTGTCATGTCGAAACCGAAATCCAGAATCTTCAAATCAGGAAAGCAATTTAACACCAAACACAAATAATTAATGACACATGAAAAGAAAGAAAACTACATCAGGTGAAAAACTCAAAACCATTTTATTTAACTATTAATTTCAAATGCATGAAACGAGCATGAAGTGTCGTTCACCCAAAGTATGACAATGTATGTGAGTTTAATGTGTAGCTAAAACAAAATTTATTTTTGACACATGAAAAGCAGATCAATTAATCAACCGTTGCATCTAAGACGGTTTACAGGTAAAGCGGCAACCTCCGGTTTACTATGTTTGATGCTTCTCTCTTCAGTTCAGGCCTTGTATGCCGATCCGAGAGAAAGCGAAGTTGCCAATCAACAGGTTTCTCAGCAACAGGGACAGGTTGTCTCCGGTGTTGTTACGGACGAGAAAGGAGAACCCCTGATTGGCGTAAATGTTTCTGTAAAAGGTACCACTAAGGGGACTATTACCGACATTAACGGGAAATTTACTTTACAGGTGCCGGGTCCTAATGAGTCACTAAAATTTTCTTATGTCGGATTTGAAGGTAAGATTCTACCTGTTGGAAACAATAAGACTTTTAAAGTGAGGTTGTCACCGGATACCAAAGTGATGGATGAGGTTGTTGTGGTTGGGTATGGTAATCAAAAGAAATCATCACTGACGAGTGCTATCTCCCAAATAAAAGGAGAAGAAGCTTTCAAGGACAGAGGAATTACCAATACGGCAGTTGCGCTTCAGGGTGAAGTGCCGGGATTGGTCGTAACCCGTAGCTCTACCCGCCCAGGTAGCGAAGGGGCAGCTCTGAAAATTCGTGGAGATATTTCTATCAATGGTACCTCTTCGCCCTTGATTTTAATTGACGGAATTGCCGGGTCTCTGGACGAATTGAACGGAATGAACCCGAACGATATCGAAAATATTTCAGTGCTAAAAGATGCATCAGCTGCCATTTATGGTGCGCGTTCGGCAGCAGGTGTTGTATTGGTTACGACAAGAAGAGGTAAACAAGGTAATGCAGTAATTAAGTATAACAGCTCTATTAGTACTACAATCGACGGTATTCAACCGGCGGTAACGACCAATGCTCAGTTCCTCGATATGTTTTATGAGGCTCAGTATCAGGATGCCAAAGCAAAGTATCCGACTTTGACCTCTAAAGATGATATCATGAAGCAATTTGACTGGTGGATTTTTGGAAGTGTATTGGCCGGAGTTGATGCGAATGGAACAAGTTACACGCGTGATGTTCTGTGGAATTCCCTGCGTAACGGAGAAACATTAACCCTGACAAATAGTGGAAAGACTTATCGTTATGATCCCAATCGCTATTTGATGAATGAATTGTATGGACAGGCTTTTACACAAAAGCATTCTATAAGTATTTCCGGAGCAGATGAAAAGTTTAGCTATATGGCTTCTTTAGGGTATTCTGATGCACAATCGCAATTAAAAGTTGCAGATGATAGTGAGAAAAAATATAGCGGACGTATAAATATGGATTATCAAGCAACACGGTTGTTGAAACTGGAAGCCGGGATGTCATACGAGAAGCGTGATATCATCAATCCAAGTACCGATGTCGGATCCGGATATTATGATCCATGGTTTTGGCCGGTATATACTCCTCAGGGACATTTCTATGATACCTTTGGAAACCGTAATCCTGTAGGAGGGCTTGTTGGAGGTGGCCAGATAAAGACAGGGTATACGACTTCCCGTTCCACATTGAAGGCAACGTGGGATCTTTCACCTATAACTAAAGGCCTCTCTCTATCCGGAACCGGAGCCTATAGGACTATAGACAAGAATATCCAGTCACTTTATACAAAGATTCAGTATTATGACTGGGCGGATGTTGCAACCACCAACCGACAATCCCCGGGGTCTCTGACTGAAGATCTGAATAAATGGGAAAATAAGACTCTTGGAGGTTTTATTAACTATGAAAGAACGTTCGACAAAAAACATCATGTTTCAGGCATGTTTGGTGTAACCTCTGAAGAAGAAAATTTTAAAGAGGTAAAGGCTGCACGTAATCAGGGTCCATTATTTGAAGGCTCCGGATTGGTTGACCTGAATGTCATGACAACCGGTACAACTAACATAGCAGACGGCGGTCAAAGTTCAATGGGTCTTCTATCATACGTTACACGCCTGAACTACGGTTATAAAGATAAATATTTGCTGGAAATGCTTGGCCGTCGCGATGGCTCTTCCAGATTGTATCCGAATCAAAGATGGAAGAACTTTTATTCAGTTTCTGGTGGATGGGTGATTAGTCAGGAGCAATTTATGAAGAATGTTAAATCGATAGATTTCCTGAAAATCCGATATAACTATGGTAAAACCGGTAGTGTAGAAGGTATTGGCAATTATGAACCATATTCTTTAATGTCCTCCTCAAACTCATACTTTGGAACCACATTAGCAGTTCAAACAGCTATGGCACGCAGTGGAATGACCTCTTCTACCCGTACCTGGGAAACTATTTTAAGCCATGACGCCGGACTTGATTTCAGACTATTCAGAAATCGTTTGTCCGGAACATTCGACTATTTTTCAAGAACCAACGATGGAATGTTTATAGGTGTTGAATATCCTGCGGTTCTTGGAGCTACAGCACCAACTTCTAATAATGGAAAACTGAGAACGAATGGCTGGGAGATATCTCTTAACTGGAAAGACAAAATTGGTTCGGTAAATTACAATATAGGTGGTTCGCTGACAGATGCATCGACTGAATTATTGAAGCTTGCAAATAACAATCTGGTACCACTTCCGGGTAGTGCTTCAAATAAGTCTCGTCTGATTGGAAAGCCAATTAATGCGGTTTATGTCTATCAAACAGACGGAATCTTCCAAACACAAGCCGAGGCTGATGCATACTACGAAAAATACTACTGGAAAGACGCTGCTCACTCAGGGGTTAAATCAGGTAATATCATCCCTGCCCCACAGACATCAGGTACATATCGACTTCGTCCGGGAGCCCGTAAGTTAGTTGATGTAGATGGTGACGGAGCAATTACTTCCAACGATTTGGTTTATGCAGGTGATGCCGCTCCACACCTGAACTTCGGTATCAAAGCCGGATTGGAATGGAAAGGTATTGATGTCCAGGCGTTCTTTCAGGGCGTTGGAAAACAGGTGGTATTAAGAGGTGGCAGCCTTTATGCTCCCTGGGTAACTAACTATACATTGCAAAATAGCACATTTATGGGTAAGATGTGGTCAGAAGAAAATCCAAATGCAACTTACACTGTAGCTTCAAGAGATGCGGCATTCAATAAATGGAACTATGAAAATAAAGATGTTAGTGTACAACATTCTCAGTATATCCGTCTGAAGTCTCTGGTGGTCGGTTATACAATTCCAACTTTATTAACCAAAAAACTTTCCCTGAGTAAAATAAGGGTTTATTTCGCCGGGGATGATTTGTGGGAGTGGACCAGGATTAAAGACGGATATGATCCGGAAGCTGGAGAAGCGTCAAATAACACATTCCCTTTTAGTCGACTACTTACTTGCGGCTTAGATGTTACGTTTTAAATGCAAACAGAATTAATAAAAGAAATATGAAACGTATAACTATATTATTCCCAATTTTAATACAGGTCATTTTAATGACCGGATGTAGTGACCTGTTGAATAAAGAGCCTTTATCATCAGGTACTGATGCCATTTTCTATAAAACACCTACTCAATTTGCACAAGCAGCAAATGCGTTATACAATTTAGAAGGATGGAAAGACTATAATAATGCAGCCACTTATTATAAGATGGATCAAGGTACGGATATCTCCGGTTTTACAACAAATGGAGGGGCGTCTTCCGTTGAGAGTGATTACCGATGGACAAAACCTTACAGTTATATCCGGAATTGCAATATCCTGCTGGAAAAAGCAAATGAATATACAGGTGATAAAACAACACTAAATTCATCTGTAGGGACAGCTTATTTCTTTCGGGCATGGCAACATTTTTATCTGCTTCAAAATTTTGGAGGTGTACCCATTGCCGATCATTCATTTGATTTGAATGATCCTGTACTGTTTGGAGCCCGTAACAGTAGATATGAAGTTGCTAATTTTATAGCAAATGATCTTCGGGCTGCCATTCCGTTGCTTCCTAAAGAGAAGAACATTGCAGCAGCTGATAAAGGAAAAGTCAGTCAGGAAGCTGCTAAATCTTTTCTTGCGCGCGTATTGCTTTACGAAGCAACCTGGGAAAAATATGTCCCTGGTGTTGGTTATGACCTGGATGGGAACGGTACATCCGAAGGCGCCGGTAAAACAAAACCATCCGGATATCCTTCTATTACCAATATGTTGACTGAGTCCAAACAAATGGCTAAAGATGTAATTGCAGAAGCAGAAACCGGAACATTCCAGTTATGGAGCCAATGCGACTCTTTGAGTTACTATTACCTTTTCAATATTGATGATCAAAGTGGTAATATCTCTAACTTTAAAGGGGCAGGAAAAGCTACGAATAAAGAGTTTATTTTCAGTGTGAAATATGATTATCTGGTCAAACAGGGCGGTATTAACCTGGGACATACTATTCCTACATCGGGGGGGGCGAATATCAGTACTTATCTGGGGGAAATGTTTCTCTGTCGGAATGGATTGCCTATTCGTATAAGTACTACAGGTAGTATGGCAGATGCTCATAATAACTCTCAATTTCAGGGATTCTCTCATTTTAACGATGAATACCGTAACCGTGATTACCGGTTTATCGGATGTGCGGCTCTACCAGATCGAGTGTCCTGGATGAGTGATCCTGCTTATGGTCTGGCTTGTGCTGCAACAGGAAAACCTTACCCGACGCCGGTTTATCCAAAGGCTACATATGCCGCTAATGATCCTGCATTTAGTAGTAAAGTTGCTATATATGTCCCTACTTTATACAGTGGAAATAATAATAACTACGGTTGTCGTAAATTTATGCCCGAAGGGGCCGGTCGTTCTACAGCCAATACAGAATCGGCAGACTATCCACTTATTCGCCTCGCAGAGGTACATTTGATTTATGCTGAAGCTGCGGTAGAATTGGGCAATGGAACTATCTCTGATGAAGATTTGAATTTCTCAATCAATAAGAACCGTACACGTGCCGGAATTGCGCCATTGACTAATGCTTTAATAGCTAATGTCTGGGATGCCGGATGGTGGGATCAGGCTCAAAACAAAACGGTATGTAAAAAAATGAACATGCTCGATGAGATTCGTCGTGAAAGAACCTGTGAATTGTTTGGCGAAGGGTTCCGTATGGATGACCTGAAACGATGGGGATTGGCGCATATCAATCTCAGGGGACAGAAACTGGGACGTCACGTTTATGGGACAGAATATATGACAGCGACTGCAAATGATGCGACTTATCATGGTCAACCGGCATACCAGCCTTCCAAATATCCGCTTTTGTACGGTGTATATGATGAATCAAAAGGCGTAAGTTCAACAGATCCTGATTATGGACGCTCTATTGCAACCGTTCCCGGTAACTTACTTTATTTACAGCGTGATTATCTGAACCCAATACCATTGGGTCAAATCAGACTCAATAGTGCATTAAAGCAAAATCCGGGTTGGTAATTGGTATTAGGGAAAATAGGTATACAGATATAGGAATATTAGCAGTTTTTAAGGTAATAAGTTTAGGTTATGAACAGTGTAAGGGCGTCCGAAAAGGCGCCCTTTCTGTTTGGTATATTCAGTTTCTAATATGGGTATTGAAGATTCCATATATTTTATATATTGTTTTTTCAAAATAAGGTCTCATATTACAAAGTGAATCTTATTTGGTCCTTTTACTAAACTATTAATCAAACATTACCCTGTAAATTCGTGAAGCAAAAATTACTTATATTCATAATATTAAAAATGAAAACACGTATTGGCCTACTCGCATTTTTCTTGTGCCTGTTTACTTACATTCAGGCTCAAGGCAGTTATCCCAAGGTTATTCTCAAAGGCGATTATCCCGATCCCTCTATCCTGCGGGACGGGGAGGATTATTACATGACCCATTCGCCCTTTTATTATTCGCCCGGATTCCTGATCTGGCACTCAAAGGATTTAATCAACTGGGAACCGGTTTGCCGCACCTTATATGGGCATACCGGTTCGGCTATGGCCCCGGATCTGGTGAAATACAATAACCGGTTCTACATCTATTATCCTGCCGCAGGAAGTAACTGGGTGATCTGGGCCGATAATATACGGGGGCCCTGGAGCAAACCTGTTGATTTGCATGTAGGCTATATCGATCCCGGTCATTCGGTGGGAGAGGATGGCAAGCGTTATTTGCATTTATCGGAAGGAAATGTGGTTCCATTGTCAGATGACGGACTTTCGGTTATCGGGAAAATAAAAAAAATATACAATGGATGGGACTATCCGACAACCTGGATTACTGAAGGCAAGTTTCTGGAGTCACCCAAGATTGTCAAAAAAGGGGAGTATTATTATATGACCACGGCTGAAGGCGGTACAGCCGGACCGGCCACCAGCCATATGGTCGTATCAGCCCGATCAAAAAGCATATCCGGACCCTGGGAGAATTCACCCTATAATCCGATTGTCCACACTTACAGTGCCGATGACCGTTGGTGGTCCAAAGGGCACGGAACCATCATTGATGATGTAAACGGTAACTGGTGGATTGTCTATCATTCCTACGAAAACGGAGCTTATCCGTTAGGTCGCCAGACATTACTTCAACCGATCAAATGGACCAATGACGGCTGGTTTTATGCCGAAGAGCAAGCGAAACCAATCCAACCGAAAGGGGAACCGGTGAAACACGGCATGGTGCTTTCGGATAATTTTAAAGAAAAATCGTTAGGCCTCCAATGGACAACCTGGCAGAACTTTGATGCCAATAATGTATTCCTGAAGAATGGAGCTCTTTATATGAAAGGAAAAGGCTCTATTCCTAAAGACGCTCAGTTACTACTAACTACTGCAACCGATAAGAACTATGGGATTCAGGTTGAGGTTACTGTGGGTAAAGGCGCCATTGGTGGACTGCTCTTGTTTTACAGCGAAAAAGCGTTTGCCGGGATCAGTTCCGACGGCAAGCAGTTTACGATTTATGAAAATGCCGGAAAGCAGGTGACCAAACCCAATACATTGGGGAATCACTTTTTCCTGAAAATCGTGAATACAAAAAACAGTTGCGATATACAGGTTAGTAAAAATAAGAAAACCTGGGAAACACTCAGTAACGGATTGGATGTATCGGAAATGCACCACAATAAATACAAAGGATTCTTTGCATTGCGCCCCGGCCTGTTAGCTGCAGGGAATGGAACCGTAAAATTCAATGACTTTGTCTATGAACCGCAGCAGGTCTATCGGAATACAGTAACTGATAAGGTATCGTTGCCCGAAAGACTCAAACATGATTCGGTGGTAAGGATTCCACTTGACCTGGTCGATGATCTGATTTTTGATCAGAAAGCCACTGAACGGGAGGCGAAGAAACAGGCTTCCAAAGAAGGTGTTATCGCTCCTAAACCCGTATTCCGTGACCCGGTGTATGATGGAGCTGCCGATCCGGTTGTCGTATGGAATCCGCTCGTGAAGAGGTGGTGGATGTATTATACCAACCGCCGTGCAACGATGACCGAATTGCCCGGAGTGAGTTGGGTATTCGGAACTCCTATCGGGATTGCCGAATCGGAAGATGGTGCAAACTGGAAATACCTTGGCATTGCTAATTTCCCGGATCTCCCTGCAGAATGCGGAGGCAAAGATGCAACGCTATGGGCACCTGATATTGTACCGGGAGATGATGGCAAATGGCACATGTACCTGAGTGCTGTTCCCGGAATTGCAACTAAATGGGGATTGCCGGGTTTTATCGCTCACCTGACCAGTACCAATATGCGTGACTGGAAATATGAAAAGCGGCTCACACAGTTGGGAACCAAAGTCATTGATTCGGATATCCTGAAAATGCCTGATGGTACCTGGCGAATGTACTATAAAGATCAGACGAAATATTCTCATATCAATATGACTGAAAGCAAGGATCTCTACAACTGGTCAGACCCGAAAGAGGCAATGAGAATCATGGGTGAAGGACCAATCGCTTTTCAGTGGAAAGGATATTACTGGCTGATTATCGATACCTGGAATGGACAAACAGTACATCGTTCATTAGATGGCGGGAACTGGATCGTACAACCGGGAGGTACCCTATTGCCAGACGATGAAGGTATCGGAAAAGATGATATCCCCAACGGCTTGCACGCCAACGTGGTAATCAGCAATGACCGGGTCTATATGTATTACTTTACTCATCCCGGCCGCACAGGTAACGACAAACAAAAAGACACCTTTGAACAGCGACGGACATCCATTCAGGTCGTTGAGCTGGAGCTGAACGATGCCGGTTGGATTATGGCTAACCGGAATAAACCGACTTTTGTAAATATGAATCAACCCTAATCTAAATCGTAAATTATCCTTCACGTGAATAGAAAATATATTTTATCCGCATTTGTGTTCGTTTCGGGGCTGACTTCCCTAATGGCACAATTATTACCAGTGGACCAGGGTGTAAACTTCTACCAAAGCATAATCAGCCCCACCGCTACCAGAGGGGTGATCGCCTTTGATGAACGGATTACCGAACAAAACAGATTGCCGATGCACAGTGCATACTTTGTATTTGCAAATGCTAAAGAACTGCAAAACGGAGACTGGAATAAATCCGTTAATTATCAAAGCTTAAATGGCGACTGGAAATTTAAGTTTGTAGAAAAACCGGATGATTTGCCAGAGAAAAGCTGGTTACCCTCTCTTAGTGATGCGGATTGGGGAACAATAAAAGTTCCTGCAAGCTGGGAAATGAATGGATTCGGATTTCCGATTTACTGTACACGAGGTTTCGAGTTTACATACCTGATGCCCAATAAGAAACCCAACCCACCGATGGTTCCCATGCAATTTAATCCGACCGGGATGTATCGCAAAGAATTCACGATTAGTCCTGATTGGAAAGGCAAGCAGATCATTTTATATATAGGCGCAGCCAGAGCCAATCATATAGTTTGGGTGAATGGACGGTATGTCGGATATGGAACGGATAGCAAACTAAGTTCTGAATTTGATATTACTCCTTATCTGAATCAGAATGGCAAAAACATGGTGGCCATTCAGGTCATGCGTTGGGAAGTTTCCAGTTATCTGGAAGATCAGGATATGTGGCGATTGAGTGGTATTCAACGCGATTGTTATTTGATGGCCCGGAATCCTGTTCATATTGATGATATTGCCCTGACGCCTGTTTTGAATGATGAATTCAGGAATGCGATTCTAAATGTGAAATTGGCTCTCAATGCTCAGCCACTTAAAAATGTATACAGTGCAGATATTTTGATGAACGATGGAGACAAAACGGTGTTGAAACAAACAGCTACATTCGGCTCTAAGAAAAATGTAGAGTTGGCTATACCTGTGACCTCACCCAAATTGTGGACCGCTGAAACTCCAAACCTTTATCAGGTGATTGTTACTTTAAAGGATAAAACCGGTGCTATAATCGAAACAATACCTCAAAATGTGGGATTTCGCAAAGTGGAGATCAAAGATGCACAGTTATTCGTCAACGGACAACCGATTTTGATCAAAGGAGTGGATCGCCACGAAACAGATCCGGTTAACGGACACTTTATTTCGAAGGAAATGATGTTGAAGGATATCCGTCTGATGAAGCAATTTAATATTAACGCAGTACGTACAAGCCACTATCCGAACGATCCTTATTGGCTTGACCTGTGTGATAAATATGGTATTTATGTGGTAAGCGAAGCGAATATCGAATCCCACGGAATGAGCTTTGATGTGACCCGTTCGCTGGCAAACCGTCCTACCTGGGAAAATGCACATATCATGCGAAATGCCCGCATGCTTAGTCGTGATAAAAATCATGCATCTATCATTATCTGGAGTATGGGGAATGAAGCAGGAAACGGATATAACTTCTATCAGGTTTATAACTATATCAAGAAAACGGATCCGACCCGTCCTATCCATTATGAGCGGGCAATTGCCAATTATAAGACTTTTGCGAGTGAGTGGAACTCGGATATTATTTGCCCGATGTATCCGTCTCCTGACGATATTTTAGCATACGTCAGGAATAACCCCATACCTGAACGGCCCTTTATCATGTGTGAGTATGCCCATGCGGAAGGAAATTCTATGGGGAACTTCAAAGATTACTGGGATATCATCCGTTCGAATCCGAAACATTTGCAGGGTGGCTTTATCTGGGATATGGTTGACCAGTGTTTCCAACGCATCAACGAGAGAGGAGATACGGTTTATACTTATGGAGTAGATTATGGCCCTAAAGAATCGATTACGCCGGGAAATGTTACAGCAAAAGGTGTGTTTTATGCTAATCGTAAACCATATCCTCATGCCTGGGAAATGAAGAAAGTTTATCAGGATATCCATACCTCTTTACGCAATGGAGGTGTAAAGATATTCAATGAGAAATTTTTTACTACACTTGATAATGTGGAACTGAAATGGGATGTAATTGTCAATGGGAAAGTTGAGCAGTCAGGAGTGCTTCATCAACTTAACGTAGCTCCACGACAAATAGCCTTTGTTGATATTCCGTACACTGTGCCAACAACAGGTGAAGCCTTTTTGAACCTTACATATTCGCTAAAGCAAGCAGAACCATTATTGGAAGCAGGTCATATTGTTGCCCGTGAGCAGTTGTTTCTTGCTGGTCAATATAAACCTACCAATAGCCTGAAGGCAGAAAGTGAGATTAAAATCAAGCAAGATAAAAATCAACTATTAATAACAGGGAATAATACCACAATCATTTTTAATACCGTTACCGGTTTGTTGAAGAAATATCAGGTTGAAGGTATCAACTTTACTGATACCATAGAGGTTAAACCCTCTTTCTGGAGAGCACTGACTGAAAATGATTTTGGAGCAAGATTCCCATCCAAATTAAAGGTCTGGAAAGATGCAATTTCAAAATCAAAACTTGTGAACTTCACTGCAGGTGTAAAGGATGGGATTGCAACAATTAAGGCAAGTTATAATTTGCCTGATGAAATCAGTAAGCTCAGTGTGGAATATCGTATAACTGGTACTGGGAAAATGCAGGTAAAACAGAACTTTGAAGTTGATAAAGACAAACTAGCTAAGGCAGCCAACATGAATGATCGATTAATTCCCCGTTTTGGATTAAACTGGATATTGCCTCAAGGTTTTGAAAAGCTGGAGTACTATGGTCGTGGACCACAGGAAAATTATCAGGATAGAAATTTTGCAGCACATGTAGGTATTTACAATCAGTCGGTTGCAGAGCAGTATTTCCCTTACGTATTACCTCAGGAAACAGGAAATAAAACTGATGTAAGATGGCTTAAAATAACCGATACTAAAGGTAATGGGTTGTGTGTGGAATCAGACTCACTATTGAGTGTCAGTGCTCTTCATTATTTGGATGCAAAACTCGATATGGGCGACGAAATATCAAATCAGCATGGTACCGATGTGCCTAAAACTCAACAAACTCAATTACATATTGACTATAAACAAATGGGAGTTGGTGGCATTGACTCCTGGAGTACACGCCCGCTAAATCAGTATCTGTTGCCATTAAAGAATTATACCTATAGCTTTTGCATTATACCAGAAATGGGGAAATGATGATAAATTGGCAGTAACTGTACCTGATTACAACCAAGAAAGCAGTTTCGGTTTTACTACTGAAGCTGCTTCCTTTATTATTGTGGGCTCTATTCTGATAATAATAACTTAAAAAAGTCCCGATTTATAAAATAGGTTCCATTTGCCGCCGATTTTCTTTTCTGAATTTAGTCTCATAGATATGTAAGGAACCCAACTTTGTGAAAAGCAGAGGGAGAGCCCTGAGTTTTTGGTGGTTGATCTATTCAGGATCGGTTTGAGTCCGGGATTTTCCGGACTTGATTTATTATTCCCTATTTCCAAATTATTATGAAAAGATAGCTTAAGAGGGAATATGTAGAAAATATAATACTTAAATAGGTGTCATATTATAATGTGAATCCTGTAATAGGTTGATTGTTTTGCGTCTGCGAAAGAAGAGAACTAAGTTTGCTTTAGAAAATAGGATGTCCATATCCATGATTATAGAATGAAAAACACTAAATATAAAATCAATGAATAAAGCACGAAACTTCGGGAAAACAGTTTCTCTATTTATCATTTTCTTTTTGACAAGTATGTTCGGATATCCGGCAGGTAAGCTAATAGCATATCCGGCTCCTGAAGGAGCGTCGTTGAACAACGATTTTACAGTTCGGGTAAGACAGGCGGGTAAAGAGTGGCAGACTTTGCCCGGTTACCTGGTCAAAGTGGATGAAGTAAGGGGGAGTAAACATAATGTGGAAAATTCCTCGATGAGCTATTTCGATTTTTCCGGAGAGGTCGAAGTTGTAGTCACATATAATAAGGGGGTAGTCCGAACCGCCAGGGTGCGTCCGCTTTCCTACGGCATTGAACCACAGCTAAACGGAAATACATTGACCTTTAAACTGAATCAACCGAGAAACCTGTCAATTGAAGTGAACGGTGATATTTTTCACAATCTTCAACTTTTTGCCAATCCAATCGATAGTTTTGTCCCCTGTAAAAAAGATAAGAACCTGATCTATTTTGGCCCGGGTATACATCAGATTAAGAATGGGAAACTCAATGTACCATCTGGAAAAACGGTTTATTTAGCCGGAGGAGCTATCCTGATGGGTCAGGTACAGATCGAAGGCGTCCGTGATGTGAAGGTACTTGGACGGGGGATAATTGATCACACCGTAAAGATGGGGGTTCGTATTGCCAATTCAAAAAAAGTAGAGGTAGAGGGCATTGTATGCACTCAGTGTTCCACAGGGGGATCAGACTCGGTAACCATCCGCAATGTAAAGAGTATTAGTTATTATGGCTGGGGTGACGGGATGAATGTTTTTGCATGCAATAATGTGCTGTTTGATGGGGTTTTTTGCCGGAACTCTGACGATTGTACTACTGTTTACGGAACGAGAGGCGGTTTTAGTGGCGGTTGCCGGAATATTACTATGCAAAATTCAACTTTATGGGCTGATGTCGCACATCCGATCCTGATAGGGACTCACGGAAATACTCAAAATCCGGAAATACTGGAAAACCTCTGTTATACCAATATCGATATCCTTGATCATAAAGAAGCACAGATTGACTATCAGGGTTGTATGAGTTTGAACGCGGGAGATAACAATCTGATCCGGAATGTGCGTTTCGAGAATATCCGGGTTGAGGATTTTCGCCAGGGTCAATTATTTAATTTACGAGTATTCTACAACTCGAAGTACTGTACATCACCTGGGCGAGGTATTGAAAATGTGCTTTTTAAAGACGTTGTGTATAACGGGAAAAATGCAGAAATGTCTGTCATTGCTGGCTATGACTCAACGCGAAAAGTGAGAAACATTGTGTTTGAGAATCTGGTAATTAATGGTACAGTAATCAGTGACAGTATGCAAAACAAGCCGGCATGGTACAAGACCGGAGATATGGCGAGGATTTTTACGGGCGAACACGTCGAGGGGGTGACGTTTATTGCTCGATAAAGGACTGATTTTTAAACTTAAATAAACCGTAAAAGTAACACAAAAATGAGACGATTTTGTTTAATCGCACTGGCAGTACTCTTATTAACTGGAACAGTGCATGGAAAGAAAATTTTCAAAACTCCGGGTGAAAAAGATTTGAAAGCATATCTGCTTGTCTATTTTACAGATGAGACACACGGCCTGTATATGGCATTGAGTCCCGATGGCTATAGTTTCACAGATGTAAATAATGGAAAGCCGGTGATGGCCGGAGACACCATTTCGGAACAAAAGGGAATTCGTGACCCGCACATCTTTCGCGGACCGGATGGGATGTTTTACCTGGCCATGACCGATTTGCATCTTTTTGCCCAAAAGGCGGGATACCGGGATACGGAATGGGAGCGTGACCGCCAGGGATTTGGCTGGGGGAATAACCGCTCCATGGTTTTAATGAAGTCCAAAGACCTGATCAACTGGTCGCGCACGATTTTAAGAGTCGATAAAGCGTTTCCGGGTTATGAAAATATAGGTTGTGCCTGGGCGCCCGAAACGACATATGATCCGGTGAAGAAAAAGCTGATGATCTATTTTACCATGCGTTTCGGTAACGGAAAGAATAAATTATACTACTCCTATGTGGATGACGCATTCACCAGACTGGAAACCGAACCCAAACTGCTTTTCGAATATCCGAAGGACATTTCTTATATCGACGCAGATATAACTTACGTGGGAAATAAATACCATATGTTTTACGTGCCTCACGATGGAACTCCGGGGATTAAGCAGGCTGTTTCGGATTCCCTGACCTCAGGCTATGTATATCTTCCCGAAAGTGTTGACCCCGAGCCCAAATCCTGTGAAGCTCCCAATGTGTGGAAACGTATTGGTTCGGATAAATGGGTGCTGATGTACGATATTTATGGAATATCTCCTCACAATTTCGGATTTAGTGAGACTTCTGATTTTGTGCATTTTACCAATATCGGGCACTTCAATGAAGGCGTAATGAAAACGACCAACTTCGATAATGTAAAACATGGTGCAGTGATACATCTGACGCGCAAGGAGGCTGCACAGCTTGCCAAACGTTGGGGATGCAAGATGAAATTTTAAACTTACCATAAATCAATAAACACACTCATTCAGAAATGAAAAAACTGCTTTCATTGCTTTGCCTGCTGACTATTCTGTCCAGCCAAAGCATCTGGTCGAAACCGACTAACGAACCTGATTCGGTTTACTTATTTTCCTATTCTACGTCGCTTAATAAGATGAGAAATGGTTTGCATTTTGCCTGGAGCTTAGACCGGAAAGCGTGGAATACCATCGGGCCTGAGTTTCGTTTCCTTACCTGCGATTATGGGAACCACGGTACAGAAAAGAAAATGATATCCCCATATCTGTTTATGGGGCCGGATAAGCTCTGGCATTGTGTCTGGTCCGTCAACGATAGGGATGGTGTTTTCGCCCATACGACCTCCAGCGATCTGGTTTATTGGAAATCGCAGTCTTATCCGATGGTATTGAAGGATGGAAATTGCCTGCAACCGGAGATTTCATTCGATAAATCGACTCAATCGTATGTCATTACCTGGATAAGCAATAATGCTTCTGGTATGCCTTACCGGGTAACGACACGGGATTTTAAAACCTACTCGCCTGCGCAATCCATTCCTGTTTCGGCTCGCCTGAATAGAAGAGAGAATGTGCAGATTGAAGGAAACACTTATGCAGGTACAGTAAATAAAGTAGCCTGGACGGTTGTTGCGGGTTTACAGACCAGAATGTATTTAGCCGATTACCGGAATAAGCAGAACCGGGAAAATATGAGTGATGATTCTGCTCGTTTTGCAGGTTTGAAACAGGTAGATGCGACTATCACCGCTAATCTGGCGAACAGTAAAAAAATCAGTGACAAGCTCATCGGCGTTTTTTTTGAAGATTTAAGTTATGCCGCCGATGGTGGCCTTTATGCCGAATTGGTTCAGAACCGTGATTTTGAATACGCCCTGAGCGATAAAGACGGTAAAGACCTGACCTGGAACAGCACCAAATCCTGGAGTCTGAATGGAAATAACGGAATATTTAGTATTGATTCCGGTTCTCCGATTCATCCAAATAACCTGCATTACGCCGTACTGAAAATCAATACCCCCGGTGCGGGATTAGTCAATGAAGGCTTTGACGGAATAGCCTTAAAAGGCGGAGACAAATATGATTTTTCGGTATTTGTCCGTAACACCGATGGGAAAGGGAAAAAAATGTTGATTCGTCTGGTGGGTGCTAACCATGAAGTGTATGGAGAAGCAACAGTAAATACCAATTCACCTGTCTGGAAGAAATATACAGCGGTACTGACTGCCGGAAAAACAGTTGCTGATGCCCGGTTAGAGATAGTATCCCAATCGACCGGAACTTTGGCGCTGGATATGATTTCTCTTTTCCCGCAAAAGACCTTTATGGGCCGCAAAAATGGTCTTCGTGCCGACCTGGCCCAGTTAATCGCAGATATTCATCCTAAGTTTGTCCGTTTTCCCGGGGGGTGTGTTACACACGGTGATGGCCTTCATAATATCTATCGTTGGAAAAACACAATCGGACCACTTGAGGCACGTAACCCGTTGCAAAACATCTGGCGATACCATCAGTCGATGGGACTGGGCTATTTTGAATATTTCCAGTTCTGTGAAGATATGGGAGCAGAGCCGCTGCCTGTAATTGCAGCCGGTGTGCCTTGCCAGAATTCAGCTGTGGGAGGTGCAGGACAGCAAGGTGGCATTCCTATGAGCGAAATGGGACAATACATTCAGGATATTCTCGACCTGATTGAATGGGCGAATGGCGATGTGAAGACTAAATGGGGAAAAGTACGTGTCGAATCCGGGCATCCGAAACCCTTTAACCTGAAATATATCGGCATTGGTAATGAAGACCTGATCTCCGATATTTTCGAGGAACGTTTTGCTATGATCTTTCAAGCGATAAAAGAGAAACATCCGGAGATCACAGTAATTGGTACGGTAGGGCCGACTTTTGAAGGAACCGATTATGTTGAGGGCTGGAGAGTGGTAACAGAACTAAAAGTGCCGATGGTGGACGAGCATTATTACCAGTCTGTCGGATGGTTTCTCAATAACCAGGATTTCTATGACAAATATGACCGAAACAAATCGAAAGTGTATCTCGGTGAATATGCTTCAAAAGGAAATACACTTGCTAATGCCCTTACAGAAGCGCTGTATCTAAATTCGATTGAACGTAACGGTGATGTGGTGAGCATGACTTCATATGCTCCTCTGTTGGCAAAAGAGGGACATGTCAGCTGGAAACCGGATTTGATCTTCTTCAATAACTCGGAGCTCAAACCTACGGTAAACTATTATGTACAGAAGTTATTCGGCCAAAACCCAGGGAATACTTACATTGCGAGCGACCTTAAACTTTCAGATAATAAAGAAGAGGTCAGAAAGCGTGTGTCCGTATCTATTGTTCAGGATAGCAAGACCAATGATCTGATCATAAAACTGGTGAATATCCTCCCGGTAGAAGTAAACACAAAGGTTAATCTCGAAGGTGCAGAAAATATTGTTTCAAAGGCTACTAAAACGGTGTTGAAAGGAGCTGTTGGGAATGTGAGCGTGATGCCGGAAACCGGAACTATTTCAGTTGGTAAAGAGTTCATTTGTTCTTTACCGGCCTACTCTTTTACAGTGATTAGGGTGAAAACGAAATAAGAGAACTCAATATGTATCAGGAACGGTTTTAGCATTTTCTTGCTAAAACCGTTTTTTGCTTTTAATATGAGATCAAGTCTCTTTCGTTGTTGTTCAAATAGGTCTCAATTTCTAAAGTGGTACCCATTATCAGTTGATTTTCTCTTCAGGATTTTTCTTAGCTATTACATTTGTATCTCATCTACAGTTATTTAGTGTGGCCTCCTAATGTAGTCTATTTAATTGTCAAATCTAAAACTAATGCCTATTGAAGTAATACAAGTATTTAAAGTATTGTAAAAACACAACTTGTTCCGGACGTATTTTTACCCGGATTTTACGATGATTATTCTCGGGAATAGTCATTATCCCATCTCATTTTATTTAATCAGAACATTTATTCCATGAAGAAATCAAAATCAATTTTAATCTTACTACTATTAGTGCTAATGACTTGTTTCATGAAAACTCATGCGACAAAAACATTTGTACATCCCGGGATACCTTTTACCCGTAATGACCTTGATTTGCTAAAGACGAATATTACCCGGGAACCCTGGAAGACTGGCTATCAGGCTTTGGCAGCAGATTACCGGTCATCCCTGGATTATGGTATGAAAGGACCGTTTGCTTCGGTATCCCGATCTCCAAACCTGAATAATACTGCCTGGATAAACGACATGATTGCCATTCATAATCTCACTTTCATGTGGGTGTTTACCGGGAATGACGCCTATGCTGCCAAAGCGACCCAGATGCTGGATAGCTGGGCGGTAACTAATACTGTGTGGGGGGGGAGTGAGAATCTACTTGATATAGGTGACTATGTCTCCTATCTTGTACCTGCCGCAGATATCCTGAAAAGTCTATATTCAGGTTGGACGTCTACAAATACCACGCATGTCAATAATTATTTTGCCAATGTGTTATATCCTACCTCCAGTGTTCCTTATCCTCTGAGGGATAACAATAAAGGGGCACTTCAATTGAAAACAGCACTCAGTATTGCCGCTTTTTTGGACGATGAGACCAAATGGAATAATGCTATAGAAGGCTTTCGTATTGATGCCGGAGGTGGACTTCGTTGTAGCCTTGATAATGGTGAGCTGGGTGATACCGGTCGTGACGATCACTGGTATGTACAAGGAGAGGCGTTGATGTGGGGTGCTGAAGTTGCATGGAAACAGGGTGTGGACATGTTTGCAGAGCTTGATAATCGTTTATTGTCTATTGGTGAGTTATATAATAGATATGCTTTTGAAGGCAATACGATGACATTTATCCCATTTGGCGGATATGCCGCATATTGGTCAAATTGGGGAATAAGCCAGGGCGCAAGACATCAGGGACCCTTTAATAATATTGTTGAGGGTGCTTATTCATTAAGAAAAAGTATTGCGACACCTTGGACTGATAAGATGCGGGAAGCTGTCGGAGAAGGAGCATTATCTTTTTTATATCTGAAATCAGCTGATAATTCGACTGCTACAGCTTTGACTCCTATTGTCTTTCCGGTTACAGAACCGGTAACCCGGTTGAGCAACCTGAATATCGGAAATCCGGGACTTGTGGGGAGTGCTACTTATGATAATGGTATATGGACGCTGAATGGAGCCGGAACTTCTGTTGCAAATTCAGTAAACTACACCTTTAAACCGGTTCATGGCGATTTTTGTATTATTGCAAAGGTCGATAATAGTTCTATAAGTACAGGTGCAACCGGATTAATGTTTCGGGAATCATTGTCCACCACAGCTAAAAACATTTCTCTCAATTTGTACAATGGAACCGTAAATACCCGATATAACGGTAATGTATCCGGTTATACCCATTACACGCCGAAAGCCCCCTGGTGGCTCAAACTGGAACGGGTGGGTAGCCGTATATTTTCCTACCACTCTGCTGACGGCGTTCATTGGTCGAATCACAATCAGATTTACGAAGCGACTGCTACCGATGCTTATGTGGGAATGTTTGCTCTTTCGAATAACACATCTGTGTTAAATACGGCTACATTCTCCAATGTGTCTATTACCAATACTTCTCCTGCAGGTGCTCCGGAAATATCAGGTAATCTTACAGCAACAACCATTGTGGGAGCCCCATTTAGCTATGCCATTAATACAACAGGGGGAGCTACTTCATACAGCGCGGTTAATTTGCCGGATGGTTTGACCATTGATAATACTACAGGTGTAATTTCCGGTACGGTAAATACGGTAGGTATATACCCTGTAACTGTATCAGCAACAAATACCAGTGGTACAGGAATGGCAACTATAGTGTTAACTGTAAATGGTAGCACAGCACCGAATGCACCTGTGAATGTATCTGCGAATGTTGTAAATATCAGTCAGATTAATTTGTCGTGGACAGCCTCTGCCAATGCAAACTTCTATACGGTAAAACGTTCTCAAACAGTAGGAGGGCCTTATACTGTAATCCAATCAGGCATTACCGGAACATCATTCGTTGATGCTACACCTGCTCCTGAAGTCAACAATTATTACGTTATAACGGCATTATCCGGATCTTTGGAGAGCGGGAACTCACTGGAAGTTTTTGCTTCTGTACCACCAGCGATTCCATCGACACCTGTTGTCGTAAATAAAGACAATCAAATAGATTTGAGTTGGACGTCTGCTTTAGGTGCATCTACCTACAATGTAAAACGTAGTACGACAATGGGGGGGCCTTATACCTCGATTGCCAATGTTTCTACGACCAGCTATAGTGATTTGTCTGTTTCTAACGGGAATGCTTTTTATTACGTAGTATCATCTGTAGGTAGCAAATCAGAGAGTGGCAATTCTGTCGAGGTTTTCGGCGTACCAGGGTCTAATTCGTTAACATGGAGTCCTAATCCGATAACAGAGTCGTGGAGTCAATCAACCAACTGGAAGGAAAATACTGTACCGGTGAGTCCGGCTATCATTACTTATAAAACAACAAATGACTCCGTCTCAAGTAATGATCAGACCGACATAGCTGTATCCCGGATTCTTTTTGATACGGATGCAAATAGTTATACAGTATCCGGCAATAGTATCGCAATGGGAAAGGATATTGTAAATAATTCAACAAAAGCACAGGTGATCACTGCTCCATTGGTGTTGAATGATGATTTAACTGTAAATGTCAACGCGCAGAGCGTAGCTTTAAATGGAGTTCTGAGCGGTACAGGGGATCTTACCCGTTTGGGTACCGGGACTTTATATGTTACAGGAAATAATACATACTCAGGAAATACAATAATAAGTGGTTCTGCTGGAACCTGGCCGCCAACTTATGCGATAGCTATTGCTGGCACTGGAACGGGTACAACGGGAGTTCCGACATCCGGGCCTCTGGGTACAGGAAAGATTATAATGAATGGTGGTTCGCTTTATTCAACGGGTGGAGATGCAACCTTGTATAATGATATTGAAATTGCAGCTGGCAAAACGAGCCGGATTTTTCAAACATCTAATGCAATCAATTTATATGGTCACCTGACAGGTAGCGGTACAATCTGGCAGGATGGTAATACATATGCCGGCCTCCATTTGTTTGGTGATAATAGTGGATTTACGGGCTACTTTGTCTGTGCATTGCGCAGTGGAAATAACCGTCTTAGGTTTGAAATTCCCGAATCAGGGAGTGCTAATGCTTCCTGGAATCTGGATGCTACAGGAATTGATTGTCAGAGTCTCCAATTTGCTACAGGTACAATTAGCTTTGGTGCCTTATCAGGTAGAGGGTATTTTCGTAACAATGCAGGAGGTGCACCTGTTATGAGTATTGGGGCCTTGAACATCTCTACCTGGTTTGGGGGAACAATAAATGGAACGATTGGTGTTGAAAAAGTCGGAACAGCCGATCTGGAATTTACAGGAAACCATACTTATAGTAGCCCTACAAATATCCGAAGCGGACGTTTACTCTTGGACAATAATACTTCTACAGGTGTATTTAACAGTCCGTTGACTGTGTATGAAGGAGCCTTCGGCGGTACAGGAAAGACTTCAGCCACAGTGACAGTGGGCACCGGTTCAGGTGGTGGAGCTGTACTGGAACCGGGTAAACTGGCTGTCGGGACCTTTACCACAACATCGACGCTGACCCTGAATCAGGATGCAACCTACAACGTGGAACTGGATTTCAACGGTGGTACTTCGGATAAGGTAATTGCGGGTAATGTCGTCCTGAATAACCCGCAACTGTCGTTAATTGAAAAAGTGACCGGATCATTGCCACTGGGGACAAACTTTACCCTAATTTCCAATACGGGTTCTACTCCGATAACCGGTACATTCAAAGATTTGCCTGATATGGCTATAGTTAAAGTAGGTGATTTAGAATTCCGGATTACTTATAAAGGCGGGGATGGTAATGATGTTGTTTTGCTCGATAACCGGGCTATTACAAATACTGTACCTGTTGTCCTGCAAAACCTGTCAGCAACAGCCCTGTCAAGCTCACAAATCAAAATAAAGTGGGACGCTTCACCGGCTTCGGATTATGTATCAGGTTACACTCTTAAACGTTCGACATCATCAGATGGTATATACAAAACCTTAAGTACAGGTTTGAAGAGTAATGAATATGTTGATAACGGTCTGACCGCAGAGACGAAATACTATTATAAAGTCTTCGCGACTAACTTCATGGGAGATGGTGCCGAATCAGCATCACTGATGGCAACAACCCAGCCAGTAACTGTACCTCAGGTTCCGGCTAATCTAAAGGCTCAGGCTGGTCCGAATTTAGTATGGTTAAGCTGGTCATTGGCTAATGAGGCAGCTTCCTATAATCTGAAACGCAGCACAGTCGCAGGTGGCCCATACACGACTATCGCAAATATTACGGATACTATTTATAAAGATGCAACAGCAGTGAATGGTACAACCTATTATTATGTAGTGTCAGGACAGAATGCACAGTATGAATCTGACAATAGTAAAGAGGTTACAGTGATGCCATCTGCCAAAGCCTGGAGTTATTGGCCATTGAATGAAGGAAGCGGAACTGTTGCAACAGATATCTGGAGTGGTCGTAATGCTACAGCTTATGGTAATACATGGGTTTCCGGAATACAACAAAGAGCTGCTCATCTGGATGGAACTACAGCCTCATATCTTCAGATGCCTAACGGATTTGTAAATACTCTGACCGATTTTACGGTTTCGGTTTGGGTGAAACTAGATGCACAAGCTAATTGGGCTCGTATCTGGGACTTTGGACGTGGAACTTCATACTATATGTTCCTTGCTTCTAATATTGGCGGTTCAACAAAGCCTGTCCGCTATTCAATTAAAGCAGGAGGAGGCGAACAAGTAATTAACTGTTCGTATGTTATTCCGGTCAGCAAGTGGACTCACATAGTGGTAACCAAATCTGGTAATACGGGAATAATGTATATAAACGGTGTTGAAGTCGGGCGAAATGCCAGTATGACTCTGAGTCCTTCAAATCTGGGTGATATAAATCAGAATTATATTGGAAAATCTCAATATACTGCTGACGCTATGTTAAAAGGAGCTGTTGATGAAATCCGGATTTATAATAGTGCTTTGACTGCTTCTGAAGTGACAGACTTGTATAACTTAGCTGTTCCCGGAACACCAACTAATCTTTCATACTCTATTGTCTCGAATAAAGCAGTGTTAAGTTGGAATGCTGTTTTGGGCGCAACAGGTTATTCCATTAAGCGTGCAACGACATCAGGAGGGCCATATACAACTATAAAAACTGATATTGCAGTAAATTCTTATACTGATGAAACCGCGACAAGTGGTATGTACTATTACGTAGTAACTGCAACATCTAATGGAATTGAAGGAAGTGCATCTAACGAAGTTTCAGCTTCAATAGGAGTTGCTACTGAAGTTGGTAGCCTTAAATCTGATTTATGGAGGATTTACCCTAATCCGGTAAAAGATGAGCTTAATGTAATGTTGAATATGGATTCTAATGCAACATATAAGATCCAGTTATTTGATGTAAACGGTCAGGTAAAACAGATTGACGAATTAGCCGGAGGTAAGCTTAAATCATTAAATGTGAAAGCGCTATCGCCGGGAGTTTATTTCCTGAAAATAGACGGAAAAGACCAGGTTCGAAAGATTATTAAATTGTAATCTTTGATTTTGACCTAAAAGCTATTTTTTATATCAGCAAAAGGGATGTCTTCAGGTTTGAGGACATCCTTTTTTAGTTGTGTAATTCGAATCAGAAAGAGTGTTGCAGCAAGCTCATTTGAGTTTCTTCTGGATTAACTCTGATTCTGTCGATAATCCGGTATATGTCCATAAAAGTCCAGACGTAACCGTTCTTTTGGTTTAAGCAGGTAAATCAGGTGTCAGATTATAAATTGAATCCCATTTCATTTTACAATTGATTTTGTTTTGAGCTAATCCCTATAATTTTGTAATATGTAGATTGTTTTGTCATTATCAAATCTAAATCCTTAAGTATGCGGTGTCTCTTGGTATGTTTTGTTTTATCACTTTTTCTTGTGCAATGCAGTCCGAAAAGGTATAATCAGAGTGAGAATCCGGTGAGTGAACTAGCTTCAGCAATTGATGTTGTAAATAAATTCCATGCCTTTTATAATAATGAAAACTGGAATGATTTGACCGGGTTGTATTTTTATGAATCATTGAATGAAAATAGATTGGCTGAGATAAAGTCTCAGTTGTTCAATAATAAATATGAGATTGGCCCGCTGTTGACAAGTCGATTGAAGCGATTTGTCAGAACACAGACAACTCATAGAGTTCCTGTAAAAGCGTATAAAATAGTATTGGACAATAATTACCTAAGGTGTCACGCGATAGAGACTTTTCATCTTGTAAAAGGTAGAAATGGCAGATTCTATGTTACTGATTTTCGGGTAGAATTTATATGATTCGGGGCATTGAGTTGCTATAAAGAACAGGGAATTTGTCTCCCTAATCGTTTCTTAAGTATCAGCAATACACTATTGGAATTAGAACTTTCGAATATAACCACAGCAAATAAAATTGTATGAAGATAAAAATGTTACTGCTCTCTTTATTCTGTTTGATTGTCAGTGTTTCAGCGCAGAAATTAGTTGTACATCCGGTTCCTAATGGATTCATTTATTCACGTCATAACGATGATTATACCGTTCAAGTACGCCAGAAAGGTGAAGAGTGGCAGGATTTGTTTGAATATTCCGTAACGGTGGATTTGGATAATCCCCAGCGTGCTACGATGGTACAGTTTGACTTTACCGGGGTAGTTGAGGTGAAAGTCCGGGTGAATAACGGGGGGCTGCATAATGTGCGCATTCGTCCGACAGCAACAGGAATTCAACCTAAAATAGAGGGTAATGTATTTTATTTTACCCTGGACAAGCCGCAAAAACTTTCGATAGAAACCAACGGAGATACCCGTCACAACCTGCACCTGTTTGCCAATCCGTTGGAAACGAATATTCCGAATCCGAATGATTCCAATGTAATCTATTTTGGTCCTGGAATTCATAAACCCAAAGATTTACCGGGAGATGTTTTTGTTATACCTTCAAATAAAACGGTTTATCTGGCCGGTGGAGCTGTCCTTCAGGGAAAAATACTTTGTAATAAAGTGGAAAATGTCAGAATCTGCGGTCGGGGTATGATCGATCAACCTGTACGTGGTGTTGAGATCGCCCATTCAAAAAACATTTCGATAGATGGAATCACGGTGATCAATCCGAAACATTATACAGTCTACATGGGGCAGTCAGATCATATATCCATATCCAATCTGAAATCGTTCAGCGCAGGGGGATGGACCGATGGACTGGATATGATGAGCTGTTCGGATGTCAATATCAACGATGTTTTTTTGCGTACATCCGATGATTGCATTGCCATTTATGCCCATCGTTGGGATTTTTATGGAAACTGTCGCAATGTGAATGTCTCCAATGCGGTTCTCTGGGCGGACGTTGCGCACCCCACCATGATCGGGTTACATGGCAATACCACACATAAAGGTGATACGATTGAAAACATATCTTTCCGAAATATTGATATCCTGGAGCATGATGAGGATGACCGCAATTACCAGGGATGTCTTACTATCAATACCGGCGATTTTAATCTGGTAAGGAATGTTCGTTATAAAGATATTCGTATCGATGATTTCGAGGAGGGACAATTGTTTAATTTGCGTGTTTATGAGAATCCCAAATATACCACAGGAGCAGGTCGGAATATTGAAAATATTGTTTTCAGGAATGTTTCGTATAATGGTGTAGGTGCTAATATGTCTGTAATAGAAGGTTTTAATGACGAGAGGAGAGTAAAGGGGATCACTTTTCAGAATCTGCGGATTAATGGTAAACTGATTCCGGATGCAGAATCCGCCGGTATTAAAATCGGGAAGTATGTTGAGGATGTGAAATTTGAAAAGAGATAAAGAAAAGCTCCGGCAAGATATTTTCTGATTTTGGTTGGGCAACGATGCGTGATTCGAGGGTCCCGATATTTAAAAGTCCCACTCCTTAATGATGAAAATCACTTTGAGGAGCGGGACTTTTTATTTCTCATAGCTTGTTAGCGTCGGCCACGACCAGATCCTTCCTTATTATCAGACTTATTATCAGATTTATTTTCCGACTGAGTACCGGTTGCAGGTTGTGAAGTCCTTGGCTCCCGCATCTGACGTTCCACTTTTACCGGCCTGCCGATTTGTCGTCCATAATAGTTCGGATTTTGTGGTTCGCGGGTCGATTCTATTTTGCGATCGCTACCTTGATTTTCTGTTGGTTTAATATTGTTATTCTGTTGTTGTTGTTGTTGTTGTTGTTGTTGTTGTTGTTGTGGCTGTGGCTGATTATTTCGTTCGCGAACATTTTGATCAGTACCTCTGCTATCTTTTCCTGAGGGGCGCGGTGTTATATTGTTATTTTGTTGTTGTTGTTGTTGCTGTTGATTATAACGTTCGCGATCATTTTGATCAGAGCCCCTGCCTTCTTTTCCGGATGGACGTGGTGTTTGTATATCGGAATTCCGTTGATCCTGATTCTGTCTGTCTCTGTTGTAATTTTGTTCCTGGTTTCTTCTGTCAATTTCTTGCTGACGAGGTGTGGCAGGTCTGCTGTCGCGTTGATATTGATCGGAACGTCGGCCTCCCCGGTATTGTTCCTGTTCATATTTGTCCGGTTTGTAATTACCCCGGTAGTAAGGCGTTCTTCTGTTTTCATCAAATCCCCTCATACGTTGAGGATCATAGTTGCGATAATAATTACGATAATAATAGCGCGGATAGTGTGAAATGTAATACTGGTGGTGAAGCCACGGTTGATACACATTTATATTCAGGCTTACTACAAATCCGTTATACAAGTCAAAACCTGCATAAATGGATGGGAAAGTCCGGCTGAAAAACCAGCGTCCATCATACAGATAAATAAAGTCCCTGTTGTAAATATCGTAATAGACTTCGATATCGGGAAAATAATAATATCTGACACCTGATTCGTAAGCCGGAGCCCAATCGGGATATTCGTTCTGTTCATGAACGACGGTAGTAGTGGCATAAGGGGTAAAACACCCTGTTAATCCCAGACTCAAAAGGGACATGGTAGCCACGAAAATGGATGATCTGATTGTTTTCATACGTCATTATTTATTTTTGTTTTAGCTACGTATGGAACTCGCATACAATGTTATACACTTTGGCGTACGTGTTAGTGTATGTTCGTTTCATAATTCTGAATTGTTAATCCTGTCGGTATTGTTAATCAATCAGGAGAATCTGTTTTTTACATTATATGATGTTAGACTAGCGTTGGGGCAAGAAGTTAATCGGATTTCTTCATTTATTTTGGCAATATAGTAAAAGTATTGCATCACAACAATGCGGTGATAAAAAATGTCACTTCCTACGCTCAATTCGGGTGATTGATCAATATTTTAAAAGATGAAATGGCAGCTTGCATCGCTGCTTGCTTCATGGCTTTTAATATAATTTGTGTAAATGTAAAGCGCATAAATAATATTAGATCGTTTAAATCTCAATCTTTTCAACTAGACATTGATATTTTGATATGATATCACTATGATATAAACAAAAATGAAGTTGTTATGGATTTATTGAAGGCTATGAATTGGCGGTATGCCACTAAAAGAATGAACGGTCAGCTTGTATCTGCCGGAAAACTCAATAAATATTGGGAATAATCTGCATTGTCAATCTCTTATCCTATTTCGCCAAATATTATACAACCTTGGTGGCTGTTTACTCTAATTTTGTAATCGTCAAAGTTCGCCTTTTATTGGCTTACCGGCATATTGACTAATTTGGCAAAATCATATCATGAGTTTTAATCACTACCAGAAAAAGATTTCTTCTGTTGCAGCAGCACTTGCGTTGAGCCTGTTGTCAACATTCAATCTATCGGCTTTAACCAGATCGGCCGCTAACGAAACACAAATTCAATACCTTTCCGGTAAAGGTTCCGACAGTATGGTACAATGGGATTTTATGTGTACCGACGGTCGTAACAGCGGCAAATGGAGCAAAATCGGCGTGCCTTCCTGCTGGGAACAACAAGGATTCGGTACCTATAATTACGGTGTTCTTTTCTATGGAAAAGCGACTGCCCCGGGTATTCCTACCGAGCAGGGGATGTACAAATATAACTTCAAAGTGCCTGAGGAATGGCGCGGTCGTCGCGTTCGCATTGTCTTTGAAGCCTCAATGACCGATACAGAAGTTCGCGTGAATGGTAAAAAAGCAGGAACCCATCAAGGGGCTTTTTACACTTTCCGATATGATGTGACTGACCGTCTTTTCTATGGCGGTAAAGATAACCTGCTTGAAGTAACTGTAAGCAAAGAATCTTCAAACCCAAGTGTGAATCTGGCTGAACGTCGTGCCGATTACTGGAACTTCGGTGGAATTTTCCGTCCGGTGTATCTGGAAGCGTTACCGGTTCAGTTCATTGACAGAACAGCGTTTGAAAGCTGAGATGGATGGTACTTTCAGAGCTGAGGTTTATCTGGGAGATGGTGCTCCTAAAGGTGCAAAAGTAGTTGCTCAGGTAACTGATGTCAACGGCAAACCGGTTGGCAAACCATTCGAAACGGAAGTGCGTGAAGGTGGTGACAAAGCTATCCTGAGCTCACACTTTGATAATATAAAACTCTGGTCTGCTGAAACGCCGAATCTTTACAAAGTAAATTATACTTTATATTCAGGAGACAATGCCGTGCATACCGTAACTGAGAAATTCGGTTTCCGTACATTCGAAATCCGCAAAGGAGAAGGTCTTTACCTGAATGGTCAGCGCATCATGGTGCGTGGAGTAAACCGCCACAGTTTCCGTCCTGAATCAGGTCGCACACTCAATCGCACTGCCAACTATGACGATGTGAAGCTCATCAAAAGCATGAATATGAACACCGTTCGTCTTTCTCATTATCCGGCTGATCCGGCTTTCCTTGAAGCTTGTGATGAGCTGGGACTCTATGTGATGAATGAACTGGGCGGCTGGCACGGCAAATACGATACCGGCATCGGTAAAGTATTGGTTGGTGAAATGGTCACCCGCGATGTGAATCACCCATCTGTCGTTTTCTGGTCAAATGGTAATGAAGGTGGCTGGAATGTGGAACTGGATGGCGAATTTGCCAAATGGGACCCGCAAAACCGTCCGGTTGTTCACCCGCAAGGCAATCTGAACGGATTGGAAACCATGCACTATCGTTCTTATGGAGAAACCCAGGAATATTTCCGGGGAAAAGATATTTTCATGCCGACCGAATTCCTTCACGGATTATACGATGGCGGTCACGGTGCCGGCTTGTACGACTACTGGGAAATGATGCGCAAACATCCCCGCAGCGGTGGTGGTATCCTTTGGGTGTTGGCTGATGAAGGCGTTGCCCGTGCTGACCAAAACGGTCGTATCGACAACTACGGAAACTTTGCTGCTGACGGAATCGTAGGTCCTCACCACGAAAAAGAGGGTAGTTACAATACCATCCGTCAGGTGTGGTCACCGGTTCAGATTTTCCCGGAAGTATTGCCAACTGATTTTAAAGGTGTGCTTCAGGTGGAAAACCGCTACGATTTCGATAATCTGAAAGACTGCCGTTTCAAATGGTCACTGGCGAAATTCGCTTCTCCGATGGATGCTAAGAGTAGCAAACAGATTGTGGATAAAGGCGAATTTGACGGTCCTAATGTGGCTGCTCATGGCAAAGGAGATATCAAACTTGGATTGCCGGGCAACTGGCGCGAAGCCGATGTGCTGTATGTAACTGTGGTTGATCCACAGGGCATGGAGCTCTTCACCTGGTCGTGGAGCTGGAAACCGAAAGCTGATTATCTGGCTACGGCTCAGAAAGGTAAAGTTGACGTAAAAGAAGAAAAAGATAAAATCACTGCAACCGTAGGTGCAACCGAACTGGTATTTGACAAAAAATCTGGCGAACTTGCAGGTGTGAAACAAAACGGAAAGACCATTTCTTTCGGAAACGGACCGCGTTTTGTAGCAGCTCGTCGCGGTGATCGTTCACTAGATGGTTATGTAGATATAAATATAGAGAATACTAAAGCTGTTGACCGTATTTACAACGAAATAAAATACCCGAGTACCCTGACCAGCTTCACCTCAAAAATGGAGGGTGAAAACCTGGTGATGGAAGCCAAATATTTCGGAGCGATGAATTCTGTAAAATGGACATTGTCTCCTGATGGAAAACTTCGCCTTGATTACCAGTATGGATACGATGGAGTAGTGGAACTTATGGGTGTGAAATTCGATTATCCGGAAGAAAATATGCAGGCAATCCGTTGGTTGGGTAAAGGTCCTTACCGTGTATGGCAAAACCGTCTGCATGGAACTACGCTGGATGTATATGACAATTCCTACAACGATCCGATTCCGGGAGAAAGCTTTACTTATCCTGAATTTAAAGGATATTTTAACGACTGGCGCTGGGCTAATTTTACAACAAAAGAAGGTCATATCATCATGGCGAATGAAAAACCGGGCAGCTATCTCGGTGTGTACACTCCGCGTGACGGACGAGATGCGTTGCTCTACACTTTGCCGCAGACCGGACTGGCTGTTTTCGACGTGATTCCTGCTGTTCGTAATAAGGTAAATGCAACTGATCTTGTAGGTCCGTCTTCTCAGGCCAAACAGGTAAGTGGTCTGCAAAACGGAACGTTGTTCTTCCGTTTCCAATAAGAGATTATCGAATCAACTTTTCCAAATTTAAACTTTGGAAAAGTTTCCGATCATAAATATGACTTGTTTTTTGTGTGTTAGTAGATAAATAATGGTGAGTTAAATGGTGCAAGGGTACAATCGATGTGATATCGTTTTGTGCCTTTGCCGTTTATTTTAAATGCAAATTGTAACAAAATACGCATTGTATAGACGTGGCATGCCACTATAAATAGACACGGCATGCCATTATAAAGAGACGCAGCATGCCACGTCTCTACGATGCGAATAAATATTTATCATGAAAAAAATCACATTAATCTTTTCTTTTCTGCTATTGGGCATCATATCTGTATCGATGCGTGCAGAAGATCTTCTGAAACGGAATTTTCAGAATCCTTCGGAGCAGGCAAAGCCCTGGGTATTTTGGTACTGGATGCAGGCTGCTGTAACCAAAGAGGCCATTACCGCCGACCTGGAATCGCTTAAGCAAAATGGTATCGCAGGTGTTTATCTGATGCCAATCTATGGCAAGACTGATCCTCCGTTGATTGCGCATCCAATTGAGCAGCTTACTCCCGAATGGTGGCAGATGGTTCGCTTTTCCATGACGGAAGCTGACCGCGTGGGGCTGAAAGTTGCCATGCACGTGAGTGATGGTTTTGCACTTGCCGGTGGCCCGTGGATTACTCCTGAACTTTCGATGCAAAAAGTAGTCTCATCCAGGACCATGGTTGCCGGAGGAAAACGTATCCGTAAATCGCTTGCTCAGCCGGAAACTATCGAAAGCTATTATAAAGATATTGCTGTCTATGCATATCCGACTCCTTCAAAAGCTGTGCAAACAACTTTAAGTGTTATACCTAAAGTTACTTCAAGCGTGGCTGATGCCAATGCTTCGCTTTTGGCAAAAGAAGGTAATAAGGAGACTTTCAAAGGTGGCACCTCCTGTTGGATTCAATACGCATTCGACAAACCTTTCATCTGTCGTCAGGTGAAGATTTTTACAGGAGGAAATAACTATCAGGCACAGCGTCCGACGATTCAGGTGAGTGATGATGGCAAAATATTCCGTACCGTTACCCGTTTGCAGGCACCCCGTCACGGCTGGCAGGATACCGATGCCGACAATACCTATGCAATTCCATCGACGATGGCTAAATATTTCCGCTTTGTGTATGATGTATCCGGTACCGAACCGGGATCGGAAGACCTGGATGCTGCGAAGTGGAAACCGACCATCAAACTGAAAGGAATAATGCTTTCGGGCGAACCGGTTATTCACCAATATGAAGGGAAGGCCGGTGAAATATGGCGTGTGGCTCCGCGTACAACTTCGGCTCAGTTGCCGGATTCGCTTTGTGTGCCACTTGGCAAACTGATCGATATTTCCGCTTATGTGAAAAATGGGGAGCTAGACTGGAAAGCTCCAGCCGGTAACTGGACAATTTTGCGCATCGGACATACCTCTACCGGTCATACCAATGCAACCGGTGGGGGAGGAAAAGGTCTCGAATGTGATAAATTTAATCCAGACGCTATCCGTTTGCAATTCGATAAATGGTACGGTGAAGCTGCACGTGTAGCCGGACCGGAGCTTGCAAAACGGGTATTGTCCATCTTCCATGTAGATAGCTGGGAATGCGGCAGTCAGAACTGGTCTCCTTATTTCCGTGAAGAGTTTAAAAAACGTCGCGGTTACGATATATACAATTACCTGCCGGTAATGGCAGGTGTACCTCTTGGTAGTGCAGAATTGTCAGAAAATGTATTGAACGATGTGCGTCAGACCATTGCGGAACTGATCGTTGATGTCTTTTATGTGACGCTTAAACAGGAATCCGCCAAGCTGGGTGTCGCTTTTACTGCCGAGAGTGTTTGTCCTACTATGACCAGTGACGGCATGCTGCATTATGATAAAGTGGATGTGCCGATGGGTGAATTCTGGCTCAACAGTCCTACCCATGACAAGCCTAATGATATGCTGGATGCTATTTCCGGTGCGCATATTTATGGAAAAAAAATAATTCAGGCGGAAGGTTTTACAGAACTTCGTCTGGAATGGAATGAATATCCTGCCATGCTCAAGACTTTGCAGGACCGCAACTATGCTTTAGGTGTAAATAAGATGGTTTATCACGTATCCATGCTTAATCCGTGGCCTGATCGTAAACCGGGGATGACACTCGGTGGTGTAGGTTTATGCTTTCAACGTGATCAGACCTGGTGGAAACCGGGTAAAGCATGGGTAGACTATGCTGCCCGTTGTCAAAGTTTATTGCAAACCGGCGATCCGGTAGTCGATATTGCTGTATTCACCGGTGAAAATACACCGAGAAGATCGATCCTGCCCGATCGACTGGTTGGCTCACTTCCGGGTATTTTCGGTGCAGACCGTATTGCTTCAGAGAAACTACGTCTGGCTAATGTTAATCAACCACAGCGAATCCGTCCTGTTGGGGTAACACATTCCGCAAATATGGCCGATCCGGAGAACTGGACCGATCCATTGCGCGGTTATGCTTATGACTCGTTTAACAAAGATGCATTGCTTCGTCTTGCTTCGGTGAAAGACGGCAAGATTGTTTTACCGGGAGGTGCATCTTACAGCGTGTTGGTGGTTCCCGGTGCTCATCCGATGAATCCGGATTCAGACTATATGTCTGTTGAGGTGGCGCAAAAGCTGCTTCAGTTAGCTAAAGAGGGTGCTACTATCCTTTTCGGGGCAACACCTAAATTCGTACAGAACGGACTGGATGCTGAAAAAGGTACTGCTGCGGTTCGTGCTGCTATTGCTCAATTGACAGCCGGAAAAGTGGGTACAGGTCGTGTGGGTTCTTTGCCTTACACCGATAATACCTTTGATAAAATCAATCTTCCTCAGGATGTAATTGCACATGAAGGCGGTTCATCAGCTCAGGCTCCGAAGATAGCCTGGACTCACCGTCGTGATAAGGATACGGATATCTATTTTATTTCCAATCAGCAGGAGAATGCCCGTACACTGAATATCTCTTTACGTGTTACCGGTAAAGTACCAGAGTTATTTGACGCAGTGTCCGGTGAAAGTGCCGACGCTACCGAATGGAAGTTTGAAAACGGTCGCACTATTTTACCGGTAAAACTGGATGCAAGCGGATCCATCTTCATTGTATTGCGTCATAAGGCAGATGGTGATAAACCGGTAGCTGTTGCTCCCGCTGCAAAAGCATCTGTGGTGCAACCTATCTCCGGAAACTGGCAGGTGACCTTTGATGCTGCATTGGGTGGACCGAAAGCCCCGGTGACTTTTACGGCATTGACTGACTGGAGCCAAAATGCCGACAGCTGCATCCGTTATTACTCGGGAACAGCCCGCTATGCGATTACATTTACCAATAAAGTAAAGGTGAAAGCCGGCGATAAGATGTTCCTTGATCTCGGAGAGGTGAATAATATTGCCTCTGTGAAGGTAAATGGCGTGGATTGTGGCGTTGCCTGGACTGCTCCGTATCGTGTGGACATTACCCGCGCAGTGAAGAAAGGCAAAAATTCACTGGAGATCGAAGTAACCAACACCTGGGCCAACCGGATGATCGGAGATCAGCGTCTGCCGGATGCTCAGCGCATTGCGAAAACCAATGCTGCTTTTCGTCTGGAGGGTAAACCTCTGCTCAAAGCGGGACTGACCGGAACAGTAAAACTCGTCAAAGAATAAAGGATTGAGGGGATAATGGACTGAATCAAACGATTCTTCTATTGTCTCTTTATTACTCCTTTTAACTCCTTATACTCCCTATAACTCCTTAAAAAAATTATGATTCAAACCCTTTTACCCGTTGATATTGTCCTCGCACCCGAGTGGTGGGCAAAAAATACCGAATTGACTTTTGACCGTGATTTCTTCTTTCACCCATTGAAACGTGTCGAATCCGAACAACGCATGGAGAAAGAACTCTATGCCCGTTGGGGAAAATACGGCCTAGGAGAGCATCATGCAGAGAAACGTCCCGAAGTGGGTGCCGTTCACCTGGCAGCAGGTTACCTGCTTTCGGAGATGCTGGGCTGTGAAGTTAATTATACCGGGAACCATCCCCCACAGGTGCTGTCTGCAAATCGTGAAGATTACACCGTCGATGTTGATGCTGCATTTAATTCACCTGCTTACAAGGAATTTGTCAAACTGACCGAGTCGCTCAAGCAGACTCACGGCTATTTGACCGGTGATGTCAACTTCGGCGGGGTGCTTAACATTGCACTTGATCTTTTTGGTCAGAACCTTTTTATGGGAATGATGCTGCAGCCGGATGATGTAAAAGCAGCTTTTGCCAACATTGCTTCTGTGATCGATCGTTTTACAGGCAGTGTCTTTGCCGAAACCGGTTCTACTTCTATCTCCGTGACCCGTCTGGTCCGTCATTTACCGAAACCGGTATTCCTACACTCTGAATGTTCGCATACAATGATCTCGACTGAAGATTACGATGCGTTGCTGAAAGAATATGACGTTGCGTGGAATCAATCGAAAAGCCCCTTCGGCATCCACTATTGCGGTATTGATCCGCACCGTTATGGTGAGACTTTTGCTTCTTTGCCTCACCTCGATTTCCTTGATCTCGGCTGGGGTGGTGACATCAAAGCATTGCGTGCACAGTTGCCTGAAACTTTTTTCAGCCTACGCCTGAGTCCTGTGGAGATTGTGAATCAGTCGAATGAGGAGATTCGGGAAACCATCACCCGTATGGTGTCGGAATCGGCCAATCCTCACCTGACCGGTGTCTGTTGTATCAATATGGATGATCAGGTTTCAGACGATAAAATCGAAACTATCCTGCAAACGGTTGCCGATCTCAGAGCAGAAGTTCTTGCGAAATAATTTCCGACCTTATTATACACGAAAAGGAGTGGAAGATTGCGGCCTTCAACTCCTTTATTTTTCTTTCTCCCTCGATTTCAGTCGACGGATTATTATTTGATTGCTTTGACTATCTTCACTTTCCTTTTTCCAGAAGCTTTAATCCCAGCGCCAACCGATTAATCGTCTGTGCCATTCGTTCGATTTGCAACTCCTCCCGTTTGGCCGAACTGATCCAGTCGATATAGGCTTGCTGTTCATTGTCGGAGAGTTGATTGAAGAATTTCCGGGCATCGGGCTCATCTTCGAGACATAGACGCAGGTTTTCCGGTATTTCGAGAGGAATTTCTTCGGCATAAAGTATGACGTGCACCGTATCACCCGCCTCTTTCTTAATCTTTTTCCGGATTTCGGCTTTCACGGGCAGGAAGAGCATCCCGTTTCCCATCGGCATCAGGTGATAATTGCTGAATTCGTAGCTGTCTATGCTTCCTCTTACCTTCACCCAGTTGAACCACGACTTCTTATCGGGCGCAATTTCCGGAATGGCCGCATAAGTCCAGCCACCTTTGCCGGGGAATTTCTCCAGCATATAGGTATTGTCGGTCAGTAGTTTGAGTTGTTCGTCCATATCACACACTCTATTACGATTCCAACACCTTTTTAAGATTATCCAGGCCATCTTGCAGGTCATTACCCAACATTTTGTCCATATTCATCAGGAGCAGCATCACATTCATCGGATACCCCATCCGACCATCGAATCCCCAGCGCACCTTCGTCTCATTCGCAGAGATAGATTCTATGAGCATATAGGCCCGGCTGGTAGAGCGAAATGGTTTGAGGAAGTGGAGTTTCCAGTCGATGCTTTTACCTTCGTTGATGGTCAGGATTTCCTGCTCACCGACACCAACGTTTTTAACTTTGCTATTCCATTTCATTATAGCTCCAATAGTGCCATCAGTTCCAAGGTACTCGCGTTTCATGTTTGCATCCATTTTTGACCAGACGGTGTAGTATTCCTGGTTTTTCAACAGTTTGATATAGTCAAATACCTCCTGTTTGGGGCGTTTAATGATAACGGTGCGCTCCACAATATACTCTTTGCGGGAGAAAAGAGCAATAATATACACCAATGCAACGAGACCTAGCAATACGGTCAGGATGATTTGTAATACGAACATAAGAGTCTTAATTTAAGGTTGATGTTTCTTGTTTTCCTTTTTATTTCTGAGGAATAGATTAAAAACATTCAGGAGAAGGGGAATGTTCGCTGCCTATTGGTTCATTCGTCTTCTTCTTGATTCCTATCAAGGGTGTATTGTTTGATTGATTGTGGCAATTATCTTCCGGAATATACCCTGCGACGCCGGATATAAAACCGTAGAAAGTGGTTATACCATCGGAGCGTGAACTGTGATTACTCGTGTTCGGAAGAAATATCAGTTTTGATGAATCAGCTTTGCTGACCTGACAAAAACAAAATTAAAAATTTAATTGTTTTTCTATTGTCCGTTATCTGATTGGAATAACAGGGTGAACCCTGATTATATAACAATTCTCTAACGATAGGCTTATTTTATAGAGCACCTTCCTAATAGCTCCAACTGCAACTCTAATTACGATAGATTATGAAAAAGAATCAGATTGATATAAAAACAAAGATGATTGGGCTATCTGTTATAGGATTGATCGTAAGTCTGGTCATTTTATTTCTGTCTCTGAGGATTCCTTATGATATTAACCCGGTTTCTGATAAGAAATAATCTACTTTATAGTTCAACAGCTTTTTAAGATTTTCCAGTATCAGCGGTTTCATTTCTTCCGGAATATCCATTTTATCAGATTGGAACTTACAATCTTTGATAGGCATAAAGTATTCCATTCCCATGACAAAATAATCGAGTCGATTGACATCGGCAGTTTTGTATGCTGTAAATTGTAAGGCGCTATATGCAGATGCTGTACTCTTTAGTAATTCTTGCTTTAATTAGTTTCTCATACAAGTTTAGTCAAGCCACTATATATTGCGAAGAACAGGCAGGAATAGTCTCCTGCCTGTTCTTTTAACGAATATTCCCTATAGGTTCAGTATAGGTTCATTTTAGGTTGACTTTACCTATATATAGTGATAAAATAGAGATGAAATAGAGATGAAATAGAGATAAAATACTCTTTATAAGGACTATGTTATCTCTGTGTTATGTTTGTATCAGAAAAGTATAACTACATTATATACGTAAAGTCAACCTATAGTAAACCCAGACTAAACCATAAACAAACCTTGTGTGAATCCCCGAAAAGAAACACCGTTTTACGAAGCTATAACGAAACAGTAGCGAATGCAAATGTTTCATTACAATATAATTAACTTACCTTTTTTTAGCGAAACGTTTTCTTTTACTACATCCCAATAATAGATACCGGAGGGAAAATCACTTTTATTGATTGTTGTTTGTTGAGTGGTTACATTTATTTGTTTCTTCAATTTACCATCTGTCGAATAAATGTTGAGAGTGAAACCTGACAAGTCAGTTGCAGGTTGTATATCCAATACACCAGATGTGTTGATTGGATTTGGGGAGATTCCGATAGAAAGATTGTCGGAATAGATATTCTGATTACCTGCAATTTGTGATTTGAAAACCAATCCGTCGATCTTCAGGCTGGCTCCTACATAACTCAGATCCCGGTTATTCCAGTCGGAAGAGTTAATAGAGATATAAGCAGAATCCGGTGGTAGTCCGTCATTTGTATTGATGTTTAATTCGGTGTATTTGTAGGTAGCTGAAGCTGTCAATTGCAAGCCGCTTCCACCGGTTGCTATTCCGTTTCTCTTGGTCTGAATAGTAATGTTCGCTTTGTCGTTCGGATTTTGTGGGGCATATTTGTAGTAAAACACCAGCTTGTCTTGCGCTTTATTAAACGGAAAACCTTTCAGGAAAGTATTTCCATTGTTATAATAGCCAATTTCAATCCAGCCGTTTTGGGCTATAGGCTGATTGTAGTCATCACGTCCCTGATAAGTACGAAGCTCAAGTGCGTAATTACCAGCGTATGCATCGGTCGTGCGATTGACTCCCTGGTTTTGGGTATCATCGGTATTCCAGTCTACTGCTTTAAGATTGTTTGTCTGGTTAGCCCAGATCTCAAAGTCACCGTTTGAAAAGTTCCGGTTGCGAAGATACTCCTGTAAGTGAAACATTGTCCAATATCATAGTGCTTCCCGGAATGCCACTAAAGACAAGTAAATTGCTGGATGTGGCTACAAAGATAATCGTGTCAGGCGCTTGGGTAAGCGGTGTTTTAAAGGTGAATTCAAATGGTGTATAGCTGGTGTGGATGCCTCCGATGGCATAGTAATAATGGGCATAGCTGGTTCCATTCTTTTTAAATACCAGTCCTACAAGGGCAGAATCTTTCGATTCCACGTTGTATTTGTAGTAGCCTTTAAAGCCAGTCGGGATCTGATCGTACGGAATTCCCCCTTTCCATAACGAAGGATCTCCTCCTACGTTTTTGGAAGCATCGGCAAACCATGCCCCGGTTGTGTCGGATGCAAATTTAACCGTAGTGAGTTTTACCGCATATTGCCCCTGATAAGCATCCGTCGTCTTTTCTACATTGGGGTTTATTCCTTTGAAGAATAATTCGTTTGCAGACGATATCGGATAGTTTGCCGGTAGTTCGAAGTTACTTGAAACCCAATTTTCAAAGCTTCCGTTTGGGATGATGTTTTGCGCGTTCAGCATACTCAATGTACATGCAACGCCAATGAGACTGAATAGATGTTTTTTCATAATTGTAAGGATTAGGTTTTGGGTATATTGTTATAACGCATTCAGCCAGTAAAAGTTAAGAACCTTTAGGGTAGATGTTATATATCGTGGTTTTGCATACCCATTGACCGCTTATATAAGTCGATCATGTATGCTAATGGTTCATTATTGTCAATTTATGTATGGTTCCGGAGGTTGCCAATTTGCAACCTTATTTCGACAATTCGTGTATTTGCATGCCGTTAAACAGGTATAAATTTGTAGCTTAGTAATTATACCATATATCTTATTAAATCCCTGTCTATGAAAAAAAACTGTTGAGCTGCCTTACCCTAATACTTGCTTTGGTATCTGTGAGTGCCCAGCAAAAGACATCTGTCGAAACATTTGCAAAACCAAAGAAATCTCCTGTGCTGAAAGTTGAAAACTTCAAACATTATGCCGACTACTTTAACCGCATGGAAGATGAAAATATTGCGCAAGCCATACCCAATGCTCAGGCCTGGGAGTGGATGCAGGCGAATATTCCGCTCTTCGAGTGTCCGCAGGATAACTTTCAGGAGATGTTCTACTATCGTTGGTGGACTATCCGTAAACATATCAAACAGACTCCGGTGGGATATGCTTTCACCGAGTTTCTTGTGAATCGTAATTATGCAGACAAATACAACCTCATCAGTTGTGCTTTCGGACACCATATGGCAGAGGCGCGTTGGTTCTGGGATAGTAAATACCTCGATCAGTATGTGCATGTATGGTATCGCGGCAATAATGGTAAACCGATGAATAAGCTTCGCGGATTCAGCAGGCTGGACTGCCGCAGCGCTTTATAATCGCTATATGGTGGATGGTAACGCTAAATTTGTGCTTGATATGTTGCCTGACCTCGAAGCCGAGTATGCTGCCTGGGAAGGTGACCATCGTACACCTAACGGTATGTTCTGGCAATCGGATGTGAAAGACGGTATGGAGGAGACCATCTCAGGTGCACGCCGCGAGAAAAATAATCGTCCTAGCATCAACAGTTATATGTATGGAAATGCCAAAGCAATTTCGAAATCAGTCAACTGGCAGGAAACTCAGCAAAGGCAAAAGCTCTTCGCAGCCAAAGCCGATACATTGAAACAGTTCGTTGAAAACAGACTCTGGAACAATAAACAGGATTTCTTTGAAACGTTGAAAGAAAAAGGTGATACTCTGGCACAAGTACGTGAAGAGATCGGTTTATTCCCTGGTTCTTCAACCTTCCCGATGCCAGCAAAGGTTATGAAAAGGCCTGGTCACAAGTGAAAGACGAAAAGGTTTCCTTGCTCCTTACGGATTGACAACTGCTGAGCGCCGTCACCCGTCCTTCCGTACCCGCGGTGTGGGAAAATGCGAATGGATGGTGCCGTTTGGCCTTTCGCTACTGCACAGACTTTGACTGCTATGGCCAATCTGCTCAATAATTATCATCAAACCGTAGTCGCCGATTCTGATTATTTCCATCAACTGGAGGTGTATGTGGAATCGCAATACCACCGCGGTCGTCCTTATGTGGGCGAATATCTGGATGAAGTGACCGGTTACTGCTTAAAGGCGATCAGGAACGCAGCCGTTATTACAATCACTCTACGTTCAATGATCTGATCATTACCGGACTTGTAGGTCTCCGTCCCCGTGTGGATAATAAGATAGAGGTTAACCCGCTTGTTCCTGCCGCAAATGGGCATGGTTTTGCCTAGACCGGGTACCTTACCATGGAAAGATGGGTAACTATTATCTGGGACAAAGATGGAAAGAAATACCCAAAAGGCAAAGGTCTTCAGGTGCTGGTGGATGGTAGAAAGGTGGCCTCTTCCGGTAAACTGGAACGTATTGTAGGAGATTTATAACGATAATACCAAACCTGACAGGTTTCAAAAGCTGTCAGGTTTATCTATTTAAATAATTCAAAATGAAAAACACGAGATTCCTGTTATCTGTCCTGGTTTTTTCGCTATTTGTTAATGTTTTTTGCCCAAGATAACGGGAACAAGATAACGTTGACATCACTGCGATGCGAAATGATGACCAATCCACAGGGGATTGGTGTGCAATATCCGCGACTCAGTTGGCAAATATCTTCATCCCTGCGAGGTGTCGGACAAACCGCTTATCAGATTATTGTTGCATCTACGGCTCAGCAGTTGGCTGCCAATACCGGTGATATTTGGGATTCAGGTAAAGTACCTTCCGGTCAAACGCAACTGATTGCTTACAATGGAAAGCCCCTTGTGAGCCATCAGACTTTATTTCTGGAAAGTAAAAAGCTATACTACCCGGGGTGAAAGCGAATGGAGCGCACCTGCTACTTTTCTTACAGGACTTCTTTCTGCCGACCAATGGAAAGGACAATGGATCGGTCTCGATAAATCTTTTGCCTGGGATAGCGCAAACGTTAAGATGTCACGTCTTTCGGCGCGTTACTTCCGCAAAGAGTTTAAACTGAATAATAAGATTAAAAAGGCAACCGTGTCCATCATAGGCCTTGGATTGTACGAACTTTATATTAACGGTCAGCGCATTGGTAGTCAGGTGTTGGCTCCTGTGCCCACCAATTACTCAGAAGGGGTAAAATACAATACCTTTGATGTAACGGCTCAGCTCAAAAAAGGAGCTAATGCCGTAGGAGCTATTCTGGGTAATGGCCGGTTCTTCACGATGCGTCAAAATTACAAGACCTATAAGATCCGCAACTGGGGTATGCCGCGTATGCTGTTGCAGCTTGATGTGGAGTATGCCAATGGTCGCAAACAATCCCTTGTCAGTGACAATACCTGGAAAGTGACCTCCGACGGACCTATTCGTACCAATAACGAGTATGACGGAGAAGAGTATGATGCTACCAAAGAGATGCCGGGGTGGAGCACTGCCGGTTTCAATGACCGTGCATGGCAACCTGTGGAGATGGTGAAAGCGCCTGACGGCAAGCCCGAACCGCAAATGACTCCCAATATGCAGGTGATGCAAACGATTAAACCGTTTGCCATTTTGAAAACTTCTACGGGTAAATATATACTCGATCTGGGACAAAACATGGCTGGTTGGTTACGCATTCGCGTAAAAGGCAATGCCGGTGATCAGGTGACTTTACGCTTTGCCGAGTCACTCGATGAGAAAGGCGAAATCAGTGTGGAGAATCTTCGGGATGCCCGTTCAACCGATATCTATACTTTGAAAGGTGGTGCTCAGGAAATGTGGGAACCACGTTTCACTTATCACGGATTCCGCTATGTGGAAATCACCGGCTGGCCCGGCGTACCTACGATAAATGACTTTGATGGCCGCCTGGTATATGATGAAATGGCGAGTACAGGTACATTTATCTCTTCCGATAAGACATTAAACCAAATTCATCGAAATGCCTGGTGGGGCATTGCCTCTAATTATAAAGGTTTGCCAGTGGACTGTCCGCAGCGTAACGAACGTCAACCTTGGCTGGCCGACCATGCTATTGGTTCCTATGGCGAGAGTTTTCTTTTCGCCAACCAGTCTGTTTATGCAAAATGGCTCGATGATATTCATCAGTCACAGACCAAAGAGGGGGCAATACCCGATGTGGCACCGGCTTACTGGAATTACTACAGTGACAATATGACCTGGCCGGCTACTTATTTTTTAATTGCGGATATGCTTTATCGTCAGTTTGGTGATGTGCAGCCCATAGCGAAGCATTACGATTCGATGAAATGCTGGATGAACTATATGCGCAAAAAGTACATGAAAAACTTCATTATGACCAAAGATAAATATGGTGATTGGTGTATGCCGCCGGAATCACCCGAATTGATCCACTCCAAAGATCCGGCCCGTCAGACCGATGGTATGTTGATTGCTACTTCATATTACTATTACCTTTGCAACCTAATGGAAAAATTTGCCCGACTGACAGGAAATAGTGCAGATGTGGCATCTTACAAGGATCAGGCTGAAAAGGTAAAATCGGCCTTCAACGCTAAATTTTTTGATGCGGAAAAGGGTTATTATGGAAACAATACGGTTTCGTCTAATCTTTTCCCCTACCACTTTGGAATGGTGCCGGTGGAAAACAAAGCGCGTGTGCTGGACAATATGATTCGCAAGATCACCGTGGATAACAAGGGCCATGTCAGTACCGGTTTGGTCGGTGGACAATGGTTAATGCGTACATTGACCGAAAATGGTCGTGCAGATATAGCCTTTTCCATCGCCACTAAACGAGATTATCCGAGTTGGGGATATATGATTGAAAAAGGGGCGACTACCATTTGGGAGTTATGGAACGGAGATACAGCTAATAAGTGGATGAATTCTCAAAATCACATCATGCTTCTGGGCGATCTGTTGATCTGGTATTACGAAAACCTGGCAGGGATCAAAGCCGCAGAACCGGGCTTCAGCACCATCGTCATGAATCCTGCTCTCCCCGAAGGCCTGGATTCTGTAAACGCTTCATATGAATCGGTTTCGGGTAAAATCGTTAGCGACTGGAAGAAATCAGATACTGAATTTATCTGGAATGTTACTGTTCCAGCCAACACGAAAGCTGTTGTGTATATTCCTGCTGTTAAAGCGGAGCAGGTACTGGAAAGCGGTAAACCTGCCAACGCAACCGAAGGTGTGAAATTCCTTAGGTTGGAAAACGATAGGGCGGTGTTTGAGCTTGGTTCCGGTGATTATCATTTCGTTAGTAAATAATAAATTGGAATAAGATCTGACAGGTTTCAAAATCTGTCAGATCCGGAAAATATAATACATTCAAAATCTCTATGAAACGAGCATGCACTGTCGTTCACCAAAGAATATGACAATTTATGCGAGTTCCATATGAAGCCAAATCAAAAATAAAAAAGGTCAAATGAAAAGAATTTATCTAACCTCATTTCTACTCATTTTAATTGCCACGACGTCTCTCTTTGCTGCGCGCATGAAGAAAAACGGTGTATATGCCAATGAATTTATCTATGAACAGGCTCCTTTCGTAGAAGCACATGCCTCTACTGTGGAAGAAACCCCAAAAGGTATAGTTGCAGCCTGGTTTGGTGGAACCAAAGAGCGTAATCCCGATGTTTGTATCTATTTTAGCCGTAAGGAAAAAGACATGTGGAGTACTCCCGTTGAGGTGGCTAATGGAATTCAGCCTGATGGTTCCCGAAAAGCTTGCTGGAATCCGGTATTGTTTCAGATTCCCGGAGGAGACCTTCTTTTATTCTATAAAATCGGACTTGATGTGGCTGACTGGAAGGGCTATGTAATTCGTTCAAAAGACAGCGGAAATACCTGGTCTGCTCCCGAAGTGCTTCCTGAAGGTTTTCTGGGGCCTGTAAAAAATAAGCCCGTTATGCTCAAAGATGGTACGGTTATATCTCCTTCAAGTACTGAAGGCAACGGTTGGAAAGTACATTTCGAAGTTTCAACCGATTCCTGTAAAACCTGGAAGAAAGTGGGCCCAATCAACGATGGTAAGGAGTTGCTCGCTATTCAACCCAGCATTGTTTTCCTGAAAGACGGTCGTTTGCAGATGCTTTGCCGTAGTAGAAACTGTGCGGTTTTGCAGTCATTTTCCTCAGACAATGGTAAAACCTGGACACCTATGGAGAAAACGTCTTTACCAAACAACAATTCGGGAACCGATGCCGTGACACTGAAAGATGGACGCATACTTTTGGTTTATAATCACGTACTTCCTCCCAAAGGGGAGACTAAAGGTGAGCGTTCTCCTTTAAATATTGCACTTTCCAAAGATGGCAAAAGCTGGTATGCTGCTCTTACACTCGAAGATGAACCCGGACAATATTCTTATCCGTCTGTGATTCAGTCGAAAGATGGTCTTGTTCATATTGTGTACACGTGGAAACGCAAACGTATTAAATATGTATCACTCGATCCTTCTCACCTGAAGATGAAAAAGATCAATAATGGTAAATGGAAAGAGGTGAAATATTAATTTTTTAGGAGTAATAGGGAGTAACAAGGAGTAATAGGGAGTAACATGAAGTAACAAGAAGTTATAAGGAGTTATAAGAAGTTATGAGGAGTTATGAGGAGTTGTAGAGAATTATAAGGGGATAAGTAGTTAAATGGAGAATCTCTCATTGTTGAACCTCGTGCTCTTCGTGTCTTAGTGGTGAAAAAAAATCTGTGTAAATCGATTCAAATCAGAGTCATCCGTGTGCTTAATTAATTCGAAAATGAAATTCAAACATATCCTGTCTGTTTTGTTGCTGTTTTGTGTGACGGCAACCTATGCAAACCGCATCAACATTCTTGATCTCGGTGGTAAAAACGATGGTAAATTCAAAAATACAGCTGTCATCAAAAAGGCGATAGAGACTCTTTCGCGTAAAGGAGGTGGTACGCTCTATTTTCCCGCAGGTACATACCTTACCGGACCAATCGTGATGAAAAGCAACATTACCCTATATGTGGAAGCGGGAGCAACACTGCTTTTCTCTGATAACTTTGAAGACTATCTTCCTTATGTGGAGATGCGTTATGAAGGAGTGGTTATGAAAAGTTTCTGTCCGTTTATCTACGCTTACGGTCAGGAAAACATCGCTATTATCGGACGCGGAAAACTCGATGGCCAGGGCAAGAAATGGTGGTTTGAGCTTTTCCGTACCGAAGGAGAGGTTAATAAATATGGAGCATTGAAGAATGTGGACAAATACAACAAGCTTTGGGAAAAGGAAAACCCGGGGTTGCCTGAGCAGATGGCAGATGATTACAAACCGGTCATCAAACGTCGCTTTTTCCGTCCGCCGTTTATTCAACCATATAAATGTAAGAACGTACTGATCGAAGGGGTTACCATTTCCAATTCACCATTCTGGACCATCAATCCTGAGTTTTGTGAGAATGTAACCATTCATGCTGTAAACGTGATCAACAAGCCATCTCCTAACACAGATGGTATCAATCCGGAGTCATGCAAAAACGTACATATCTCGGATTGCCATATCAGTGTAGGCGACGACTGTATTACGCTTAAGTCCGGTCGCGACGAACAGGCCCGTAAGATCGGTGTTCCATGCGAGAATGTCACAATCACCAACTGTACTATGGAAAACGGTCACGGTGGTGTGGTGATTGGTAGTGAAATGTCGGGCGACGTGCGCAAGGTTACTATTTCAAACTGTGTTTTCGATGGTACGGACCGGGGGGTGCGTATCAAATCGATGCGTGGACGCGGTGGTCATGTGGAAGATATCCGCATTGATAATATTGTAATGAATAATATCAAGAAAGAGGCTATTACTGTTAATCTGGTGTATGGCGACACCAAGCCGGAACCTGTATCGGAGAAAACTCCGGCGTTCCGCAACATTCATATCTCCAACCTTACCGGAACAAATGTGAATACCGCCTGTACGATTATCGGTCTTGATGAAATTGCCATCAGCAATCTTACCTTTAATAATATAAATATTGAAGGTAAATCGGGCTTTGATATTCAAAATGCAAAAGATATCGAGTTGAATAATGTCAAAGTAGGAGTAGAGATCGGAGCTCCGTTTAAGCTAAAGAATACGGAGAACGTGATGCTTACAAATGTGAAGACAACTACTCCGGGTTCAACATCTCCTGTGATTAAAATTTCCGACTCAAAAGATATTCTCATTCAGGGATGCTATCCGTTAGGTGGTAGCCAGTCTTTCCTTCAGGTGGAAGGCGCTGCAACAACCGGTATAGTATTAGTCAACAATTATCTCGACCGTCTGATGAAGAGGGTGGATTTAGGTAATGGAGCTAAGAATACCAACATTATCGTTCGTTGATATAACCATTGTATAACAAGTTAGTTATGAAGAAATACGCTTTACTGCTTATACTTTTGCTTTCCTGCTATTCTGTTGTGAAAGCTCAGGTTAGAGATCCCTATACCAAACCGCTGAAGGAGGTTCTGACAGAGATCGAAGCCCGTTTTCATGTTTCTATTAAATATGATGAAAAAACCGTTGCCGACCGTTGGGTTACAAAAGCTCCGTGGCGTTTCCGTCCTACTGTGGAAAAAACACTTACCAATGTGCTTATGCCACTGGATCTGTCGTATGTCGTTTCCAACGGAAAGTATAAAATAAAAAACTACGAGCCTCACCGCTGGTCGGTAGCCGACGGTAAAGAGAAACTTGATTCACTTGCTGCGAAATATCACGACGTGACCTCCTGGGAGAAACGCAAAGCTGAATTGAAGCCTTGTGTGCTGGATGCGCTGCATCTTTCTCCTCTTCCTGCCAAACCGAATTCAAAACCTATCCTGACACCCATTCGTAAATTCGACGGGTACAATGTGCAAAATATAGCTGTTGAGGTTTTGCAGGGAGTGTATGTTTGTGGCTCGCTATACCGTCCTGCCGTTATCAAAGGGAAAATTCCCGCAATGCTTTGTCCGAACGGACACTGGGGTGATGGCCGCTACCGTCCTGATCAGCAGTATCAGTGTGCCATGCTGGCTCGTCTTGGTGTGATTGCAATCAGCTATGACCTGTTTGCATGGGGCGAATCGTTGCTCCAGTTTGAAGGCAAAGATCACCAGACTTCGGTTGCCATGACTGTGCAGGCTCTCAACAGTATTCGTCTGCTTGATTATCTTTCATCATTGAAAGAGGTGGATAAGAGCCGGATCGGTGTGACCGGTGGTTCGGGAGGCGGTAGTCTTACAGAACTCATGAATGCGATTGATGATCGGGTGAAACTGAGTGTCCCTGTGGTTTCTTTGTCGAGCTATTTCTACGGAGGATGTCCTTGCGAGAGCGGTTTGCCTATTCACTTCTGCGCAGGTGGTACCGATAACGATGAGCTGACAGCCTTTGCTGCTCCCAAGCCTCAGTTGGTGATCTCTGATGGCAGCGATTGGTCGGCTAATGTTCCGGATATTGATCTTCCATATCTGAAACGCATCTATAGTTTCTATGGAAAGGGTGATCATGTAGAGAATGTGCATTTGCCGAAAGACGGTCACGATTACGGTCCTACCAAACGCTTCCCGATGTATGAATTTGTAGCGAAGCATTTTGGCCTTGATATCAATAAGATCAAAGACGCTAATGGTAAAATAGATGAATCGAAAGTTAAACTTGAACCTTATCCGGCCATGTATGTATTCGGTGAAAAAGGAGAAAAACTTCCGAAAAATGCCATCAAAGGAATTGATAATTTGAGAAAGATATTGGGAATGTAAATTCCATAATTATTATAGACACATGAAAAAACACATACTTATATTATTAATTCTCATCACAGCTGTTAGACTTCAGGCTGCTGATATGCGTCTCTGGTATAATCGTCCTGCTGAAAACTGGAACGAAGCGTTACCATTAGGCAATGGACGTTTGGCTGCAATGATTTTCGGTGTACCTGCAATCGAACACCTGCAACTCAATGAAGAATCAATATGGGCAGGAGGCCCCAATAATAATGCAAATCCGGATGCTTTAAAGGCTATCCCCGAAATTCGTAAACTCATTTTCGAGGGAAAATATCAGGAGGCCGAAGCGCTGGCCAATGAAAAAGTAATGGCGAAAACCAATAGTGGTATGCCATATCAGTCGGTTGGTGATTTGTATATTAACTTTCCCGGCCATCTCAATTATACAGATTACTCCCGGGATCTTGATATAAGCAAAGCTATTTCTTCCGTAACCTATGCGGTAAATGGGGTGCGTTTTCGTCGTGAAGCTTTTGTTTCGTTTACTGATCAGGTGATGATTGTTCGTTTTACGGCTGATCATCCGGGTAACATCAGTTGCAATATCATGCTGGATCCAGCTCAGGAAAAATATGACTGGTCGATGGAAGATAATACCATCATTATGACCGGTAAGACTGACGCGCACGAGAAAAATTCCGGTAAGGTAAAATATCAGACCCGCATAAAAGCACTGAACGATGGCGGTTCTCTTTTAGCAAAAAACAATATCATTTCAGTAGAGAAAGCCAACTCCCTGACCCTATATGTCTCTATTGCCACCAATTTCAAAAACTACAAAGATCTGACAGAAGATGAGCAGGCTAAATGCCTTGCTTACCTCAATAAAGCCTTTGGACGTGATTACGAGAAAGTTAAAATCGAACACACCGCTTATTACCAGAAACAATTTAATCGCGTATCGCTTGATCTGGGAGAATCAGATGCAATCCGCAAACCAATTGACGAGCGTATCCGGGACTTTGCCAAAGTATATGATCCGCAACTGGCAGCACTTTATTTCCAGTTTGGGCGCTATTTGCTGATTAGTTCATCTCAGCCCGGTTGTCAGCCGGCTAATCTTCAGGGGAAATGGTGTAATCAGCTTTTACCTGCCTGGGATAGTAAATATACCACCAATATCAATGCCGAAATGAACTACTGGCCGGCAGAGGTAACCAACCTTTCAGAACTTCAGGACCCATTTTTCCAAATGGTACGTGAAGTCGCTGAAACCGGGAAAGAGACAGCAAAGATTATGTATGGAGCCCGTGGCTGGGTATTGCACCACAATACCGATATCTGGCGTATAACAGGAGCTGTCGATAGATCCGCTTCGGGCATGTGGGCAACAGGCGGTGCATGGCTTTCCAACCACCTATGGGAACGATTCCGCTATACCGGCGACCGCAAATTCCTTGCTTCAGCATATCCTCTGATGAAAGGAGCTGCGCAATTCTTCCTTGATGTAATGGTGGAGGAGCCAAAACACAAATGGTTGGTGTTGGCTCCTGGATCTTCTCCTGAAAATACTCCTGCAGGACACAATGCTACTATTGCAGCCGGTTGTACGATGGATAATCAGTTGATTTTCGACTTGTTTACCAATTTGAAAAAAGCAGAAGCGATTCTCAATATTGATAAGTCGTTCAGTGATACATTACAAACAGCCATAAACCGTATGGCTCCGATGCAGATCGGACACTTCGGACAGTTACAGGAGTGGATAGAAGACTGGGATGATCCGAATGATGTACATCGTCACGTTTCCCACCTGTGGGGACTCTTTCCGGGAAATCAGATTTCGCCATTCAGAACCCCGGAGCTTTATGATGCAGCAAAAACCTCGCTTATTCACCGTGGAGATCCATCTACCGGTTGGTCTATGGCGTGGAAAATCTGTTACTGGTCCCGTCTGCTCGATGGTGATCATGCCTATAAACTTCTTCAAAATCAGATTGACCTGGTCGATGCCGGACAGAAGAAAAAAGGAGGTACTTATGCCAATATGTTCGATGCCCATCCTCCATTCCAGATTGACGGGAACTTTGGTTGTACTGCCGGCATAACCGAAATGCTAATGCAGAGCCATGATGGTTTTATTTACATTCTGCCTGCATTACCTTCAGTTTGGAAAAAAGGAGAGGTTAAAGGGCTTATTTCCCGCGGAGGGTTTGAGTTATCCTATTCCTGGGATAATGGTGAGTTGAAAAAGCTAACTGTAATCTCACGCATTGGAGGAAATCTCCGTCTACGGGTATTAACTCCGATCAAAGGTAAAGGACTGAAAATAGCTAAGGGGGATAATTCGAATCCACTCTTTGCGATCCAATCTGTAAAGAAACCGTTGGTTTCGGACAGTGCGAAGCTTAATCCGGTCTCTCTAAAGAAAACATTTCTCTATGATGTAGCCACACGACCCGGACAGACTTTGGTCTTCGGGGCAGTAAAGTGAAATCGTATAGTTATTTAATCAGGATATATTTAAAAGAAAGATATTATGAGAAATCTATTCAGCGTAAAAGACAAAGTGGTTCTGATTACCGGAGGAACCGGTGTTCTGGGCTCTTGTATGGTCCATCACTTTGCCGAACAAGGCGCAAACGTTGTATTCTTTGGCCGTAATCCTGAATCCGGTAAAAAGTTGGAGGATGAAGTGACGGCAAAAGGAAACGATAGTCTCTTTTTACAGGCAGATGTACTGGACAGGGAGCGATTGGAAGAATGTTACGATATTATCATTAATCGTTTTGGACGCATTGATGTGTTGATTAATGGTGCGGGTGGTAATATGCCGGGTGCTACCATACCACCGGATAAAACCATCTTTGATCTGGATCTTGGAGCATTTGAGAAAGTAGTTGATCTCAATTTGTTTGGAACTATTCTTCCGACGATGGTCTTTTCCCTGGCGATGTCACAACAAAAAGAAGGGGGGATTATTAATATTGCTTCTGAGTCTGCAATTCGTCCGTTGACTCGCGTTTGTGGATATGGCACGGCCAAGGCTGCGGTGGTAAACTTTACCCAATATCTGGCAGGGGAATTGGCTTCGAAGTTTGGTTCCGGGATTCGTGTGAATGCCGTTGCTCCGGGATTTTTTCTGACAGAGCAAAACCGCACGTTGCTAACAAATCCGGATGGTTCTTACACTGATCGGGCCAAAACCATCATCGCACATACGCCTTTCGGCCGTTTTGGTCAACCTGAAGAACTACTTGGTTCAATGCAATACCTTGCCAGCGATGCATCTAAATTTGTTACCGGTACACTACTGGTTGTCGATGGTGGATTTGATTCATTTTCAATTTAATTGTGTTTTGTCAAAGTAAATCAATTAACTTTGTTCATTACATTAAATAACTAATAAGCGATAAAATGATACTTTGCAAACAATCCTGGCGCTGGTATGGCCCTAACGATCCCGTTAGTTTGTGGGATATTCGTCAGGCCGGCGCAACCGATGTGGTGAATGCGCTGCATCACATTCCCAACGGTGAAGTGTGGACCGTTGAGGAAATTCAGAAACGTAAAGATCTCATTGCAGAAGCCGGTCTTGTTTGGTCTGTAGTGGAAAGCGTTCCGGTACATGAACACATCAAAACACAAACAGGCGATTTCCGGAAGTATATCGAAAACTATAAAGAAAGTCTTCGTAATCTGGCTCAGTGCGGAATTTACATTGTTACTTACAACTTCATGCCCGTACTGGACTGGACCCGTACCGATCTGGCTTACACTATGCCTGACGGGTCTAAAGCATTACGATTCGAACGTGCCGCTTTCATTGCTTTTGATCTCTTCATCCTGAAACGTCCAAACGCTGAAAAGAACTATACTGAAGCAGAGATAGCCAAAGCTAAAGCCCGTTTTGCCGAAATGAGTGAAGCGGATAAAGAATTGCTTACCCGTAATATGATAGCAGGTCTGCCCGGTTCCGAAGAGAGTTTTACTGTTCAGCAATTCCAGCAGGCTCTTGATCGTTACGATGGCATCGATGCTGACAAACTTCGTTCCAACCTGATCTATTTCCTGCGCGAAATAGCTCCTGTAGCTGACGAAGCAGGCATCAAACTTGTAATTCACCCGGATGACCCACCTTATACTATCCTCGGGTTGCCACGCATCCTCAGTACAGCACAGGATGTACGTGACCTGATTACTGCCGTACCTAACGAGTCAAATGGTCTCTGCCTTTGCACCGGATCGTTTGGAGTACGTAGCGACAATGAACTGGCTAAGATGATGACCGAATTTGGCGATCGTATCAACTTTGTTCATTTCCGCAGTACCAAACGAGATGCAGAAGGTAACTTTTACGAAGACAATCACCTTGAAGGTGACGTCGACATGTATGGTGTGATGAAAGCATTTCTTGAATTGCAACAGCGTCGTGGTGAATCTATCCCAATGCGTCCTGACCATGGTCACCAGATGATTGACGACCTTAAGAAGAAAACCAATCCCGGTTATTCCTGTATTGGTCGTTTGCGGGGTTTGGCAGAACTTCGCGGACTGGAAATGGGTATTGCCAAGTCATTGCTCAGCAATAAATAATATTATTTTACGTAATATAGGGGAGAGGTCGGTTCGGCTTCTCCTTTTTTAATTTTTGAGGGGGATATTTCATTGGGGGTTTAGCTTAAATAACTTGTATTTGTGATTAATTCGCCTTAATTTTGCCCTACTCTAATAGAGTGAATATTTATCTAGAATATAAAACATTAATCAGTAAAACATTCAGTTTATGGTTATTCTTGCAGATTTACCGGTAACTCAGCCGGCAGCTGGTGGCATTTCGTTATTGGAATTATTGATGAAAGGTGGTGTAATTATGATTCCGATCATATTGCTTTCATTTCTCACTATTTACGTATTTGTTCAAAAACTTCTTTTTATATCTAAAACTTCTAAAGTAGAAGCGGATTTTACTAATCGCATATTGCGGGAGCTAACAAAAGGTCGTACCGATGAGGCTTTGCATGTTTGCCGTAGTAATAATTCAATGGGTAAAATCTTCGAAAATGGCATTTCGTTTGTAGGTAAACCCATTCGTGAAATTGAAGCGATAATGGAGACAACAGCAAATGTTGAAATCTCGAAGATGGAGAAGCATACTGCATATCTTGGTATAATTGCCGGGGTGGCTCCGATGTTGGGCTTTATCGGAACCATTTCGGGGGTAATCACCATTTTTTACAATATATCAATGGAAGATAATGTAAGTATTGGACTTATTGCCGGTGGTTTGTATCAGAAAATGGTTTCAAGCGGTACCGGACTTTTAGTTGGGGTAGTAGCTTATGCATGCTATCACTACCTGCAAATGCAGATCGATAAATTTATGCACAAGCTTCAGGAAGAAGAACTTTACTTTATTAAATCGCTTCAGCAATGAAACTCAGACGCAATAAACATTTCCAGCCCGAGGTGAGTACATCGTCGTTAAACGATATCATGTTCTTCCTTTTGCTGTTCTTCCTGATTATTTCGACATTGAGTAATCCGAATGTTATTAAGATCTTATTACCTAAAGCTCATTCGGCACAAAAAATGAATAAGCAACAGGTTTCACTCACAGTTTCGGATGATAAACATTATTATATAGACCAGAAAGAGGTGCCTTTTGATCAGTTGGAGTCTGCTTTACAGGCAAAAATCCAGGGCATTGAATCGCCTACGGTTGTACTTCGTTTCTCTCCAACCCTGAATGTTCAGGATTTGGTTGATGTAATGCAAATTGGAACTTCTTTAAAGGTTAAGATGGTATTAGCTACACAGAAAACCAGCTAAGAAATCTTCTTACAGACAAAAAAGATATGATCCCGATTGGCTATTAAGCCGGTTGGGATTTATTTTTTTTTATATTACGAACAAATCACTTTGTCGCCCTGTTTTACCGGTAGTGCAATATATTATTCTGGATCAGATGCATGAAGAAGCCCGACAGTGAAGTTATTGCTGCAAATTACTATGTGACCTGAGTAACCGGTAGATCAGGTTGTCTGTTACGGAAATCTGTAGCTGAAACAAAAAACATTATTGACACATGAAGCGAAATGATTTGCTCTTTAGGGATGGTAACACGTCTAAAATACGTGTTTATGTGTTAATGGCCGGAGTTGTATTGTTACTATTGCTGGTTGGCCTGATATCGCACAAGTCTAAGTACCCCGGTTACGAAAGCCGGATTATTGTCAGTAAAAAGAATGTTCTGTATTACAGTCATGGAGTCGAGGAAAAAGATTCTAAAAAGATTGTTGATGCATTGCGACTGAATCAGGAACTGGCTGTCTCCGGAAATGGAGACATATTACTTCAGTCGATTAAATCGACATACGTGTTAAAGTGGCCTTTGTCCAAAAGAAGTTTGCTTTCCGATACCTCTTTCATACATAAATACTCGGTGCTTGAATGGAAAATGAACAGTTCCTACTTATTGTCTAAGCCCATTCGGTTTAAATTTATTGATTTGCACCGAACAATGGAATTTAATCTGCCTGATTTACCCAGAAAGAGTATAGATGATTATCCACAGGTAAATTCTCTTATCGAAAAACACATTGGTTTTGTACATACTTTGTATTGTGCTCCGGATATCCCGGATAATGATATTGAAAAGGTAGAAATGACATTTGAGCGTTTCAAAAACTATTTCCCGGATGAGCGGGAGTTGAATGTTTTGTTGCTGAAAGAGAAAACGGGTTATCATCTGAAGCTTTTTGAAGAGCCGGAAAAGCTGTATTCTCCCGATTATATTAATCATTTAAAAAATACGGTTGAATATCTGCAAGCCACAGGAATTGAAAAACCGATTCGTTTTTCATTAATCAATCAGGAATTGTTTATGGAGAAAGTTGTTCTTTGAGATTGTTTATGATGGACTAGAATAAGATGTCTTTTATAGAGATGGAAAATAAGGTCTGGTAGGTGAATTTTTTTTGCGGCTGATCTCTCTTGAAATCAGTGTGTTATTTGTGAATGTGGCTGCTGATCGGTCATTCAGATGGAAAAAATATTTAGAAGGGCTTGCACAATTCAAAAATAGCCCTTATCTTTGCATCGCAATTGAGAGAAACAATTGCTCCACGGTGTGGTAGTTCAGCTGGTTAGAATACCTGCCTGTCACGCAGGGGGTCGCGGGTTCGAGTCCCGTCCATACCGCAAAAAGCGACTTGAGAAAGTCGCTTTTTTTGTTTCTGTATAACGATATTGAGGGTGGTGGAAGATATCAAGTTGTAAATTACAATTTGTGGAGAGGTTTTGTTTTTTTTTGAGATGTAGTTCCGCTCTGTTTTATTTCTCTCGATTCTGTTTTTATTCTGTCTATGTCTGGTAAAAGGCAAATTTGTCGGTTTATTTTCATTATCTGATAAATGGATGTCGTGATTGGATATATTTTTGCCTGTAAAAATATGTAATACGCATTCTAAATACCTAAATTCGGTTAAAAATAGGCGTGTAAAATTGTCTGACTGAAATAGATGACATATTTATATGTAGCTTTGTCCAGTTTATATTTAATCTTAATATATGAATTCATTAAAAATCGGAAACCTTACTGCTCGTGTGCCTATTATTCAGGGTGGTATGGGAGTAGGTATTTCATTATCCGGATTAGCTTCGGCGGTAGCTAACGAAGGTGGCATTGGGGTGATCTCATGTGCGGGATTGGGGTTGATTTATCGCAATACTGCAAAAGACTATATGGAGGCTTGTATTTGCGGGCTGAAAGAAGAAATTAGAAAAGCAAAAGAAAAATCGTCGGGTATTATTGGTGTGAATATCATGATGGCCCTGACAAATTTTGCTGATATGGTGAAAACAGCTATTGCGGAAAAAGCGGATGTGGTATTTGCCGGTGCAGGATTACCTTTGGATCTTCCAAAATATCGTACTCCGGATTGTACAACAAAGCTTGTGCCTATTGTATCATCAGCCAGAGCAGCTAAGTTGATTTGCGAAAAATGGAAGTCTCTTTACGATTATTTACCTGATATGATTGTGGTAGAGGGTCCTAAAGCGGGTGGTCACCTTGGATTTAAAAGTGAACAAATTCATGATCCTAAGTTTTCTCTTGAAACATTAATTCCTGAAGTTGTGAAGGAGGTTGCTGTTTTTG
>CAXXPA010000017.1:0-29567 GCA_963662365.2 Bacteroidales bacterium | reverse complement strand
CCACGCTGACACTTTTGTAAACATCATGCTTTTCTCGGCTGATGGCGTAGATATGCCATGACTGTCTGGCCGGATTGGCAGCCTCAGCTGCTCTTGCTGTTTCTGACATTCCTTTCAATGGTCCGATCTCAGAAGTACGCGTTGCCCGTGTCGATGGTAAATTCATCATCAATCCATCTTTTGAGCAATTGAAAAATGCAGATATGGATATCATGGTCGGAGCAACTATCGACAACATCATGATGGTGGAAGGTGAAATGGAAGAAGTTTCTGAAGTTGAATTGCTCGAAGCGATGAAAGTGGCTCACGCTGCGATCAAAGTACAGTGCGAAGCTCAGCTTGAACTTGCCGAAATGGTTGGCAGCACTGAAAAACGTGAATATAGCCACGAAGAAAACGACGAAGATTTGCGCAAAGATGTTTGGGCGAAATGCTACGACAAAGCCTATGTTGCCGCAACTTCATGTAATCCTGACAAACATGCACGTGCTGAAGCTTTCGAATCAATACTGGCTGAATATAAAGCTGGATTAAGCGAAGATGATCTGGCTGCTAAAGGCGCTATGATTGCAAAATATTACCACGACGTAGAGAAAGAAGCTATGCGTCGGAGCATCCTCGATGAAGGTAAACGCCTCGATGGACGTACGACTACAGAGATTCGTCCTATCTGGTGTGAGGTAGATTACCTTCCGGGACCTCACGGTTCAGCTCTGTTTACCCGTGGTGAAACTCAATCTTTAACCACCGTTACATTAGGAACCAAACTTGATGAAAAAATCATTGATGAAGTTTTGGAAAAAGGTCGCGAACGCTTCCTGTTACACTATAATTTCCCTCCTTTCTCAACCGGCGAAGCTCGTCCTTCACGTGGTGTAGGCCGTCGTGAAATCGGTCACGGAAAACCTGGCTCACCGCGCATTGAAACGCATGATCCCTTCAGATTGCCCATATTCAGTACGTGTTGTATCTGACATCCTGGAATCAAACGGGTCATCATCAATGGCAACAGTGTGCGCTGGAACCTTTAGCTTTGATGGATTCCGGTGTAAAAATCAAAAAACCGGTTTCTGGTATCGCTATGGGATTGATCACCGACCAAAGGAAATGTAAAATTTGCCGTTCTTTCCGACATTCTTGGTGACGAAGACCACCTGGGAGATATGGACTTCAAAGTTACCGGTACCAAAGATGGTATTACTGCTACACAGATGGACATCAAAGTGGATGGTCTTTCTTATGAAATTCTGGAAAAAGCTTTGGCTCAGGCTAAAGAAGGCCGTATGCACATTTTGGGCAAAATCACTGAAACAATCGATACTCCTCGTGAAGATCTGAAACCTCATGCTCCGCGTATTGAAGTTGTTATAATCCCGAAAGAGTTTATCGGAGCTGTAATCGGCCCGGGAGGAAAGATCATTCAGGATATCCAGGAAAAATCAGGAGCGGTTATTACCATCGAAGAAATCGACGGCACAGGTCGCGTAGAAATTGCAGGTAACAATCTCGAGTGTATCAATATTGCACTGTCCCGCGTAAAAGCAATCGTTGCAGTACCTGAAATCGGAGAAGTATACAAAGGCAAAGTGAAATCAATCATGGCATTTGGTGCTTTTGTTGAGTTCATGCCTGGAAAAGACGGTCTGCTTCATATCTCTGAAATTGACTGGAAACGCCTTGAAACTATGGAAGAATCAGGCTTGAAAGAAGGTGACGAAATTGAAGTTAAACTTCTTGATGTCGATAAAAAGACCGGAAAATTCAAACTTTCAAGAAAGGTTTTAATTCCCCGTCCTCCTAAAAGTGATAAAGTAGAAAAATAATACAGCTTTATAACGCAAAAAAACCTGCTTCAGTAATGAAGCAGGTTTTTTTTATATCCTGAAATTCAGAAACTCTCAGTCAAGAGAAATCGGATTAGCAAATCGCAAGTGCAACTTCGGAGTTTTCTCGGTAAGGATTGTTTCCGGCTTTAACAGAAATCGCAGATCATTTGCCTCTTCCACCTTCACTTGTGCATAGCCGGTCGAAGTTAAACCTATCTTTTCAGCAGCGGCATATGAGATGTCAATCACTCTGCTTCGGTGAAACGGCCCACGGTCCGTCACCCGAACAATTACAAACTTCCCGTTATCCAGATTGGATACTTTCAATACGGTTCCTAAAGGATAATCACGATGCGCAGCCACAAAATCTTTGGCATTGTAGCGTTCTCCGTTTGTCATTTTCCGCCCCACTAACCGGTGCGAATAATAAGACACTTTCCCTATTTCCTGCGAAAAAGATTGTATCGCAAAAAGCATCATTAAACTCAAAAACAAGGTCTGTATTCTCATGTAAAATCGTATTAGATTTTACAAAGATATAAATTTCAACGAATTACACAACACCTTGCTCCATCATTGCATGAGCCACCTTCATAAATCCTGCTATATTTGCCCCTTTCATATAGTTGATATAGCCATCAGATTGTCTACCATATTTGACACACTGATCGTGAATATTGGACATAATCTGGCGTAATCTTGTATCAACTTCAGAGGCCGGCCATGACAAATGCATCGCATTCTGAGTCATCTCTAATCCCGATGTACTAACGCCTCCGGCATTAACAGCCTTCCCCGGGCCATACATAATTTTATGATCGGTAAAAAGATCAATTGCTTCGGGTGTACATCCCATATTAGAAATCTCAGCCACGCACAGAATGTTATTTTCTATTAAATTTCTCGCATCATCACCATTGAGCTCATTTTGTGTAGCACAAGGCAGGGCGATATCGACTTTCTGCTCCCAGGGTCTTTTATTGGCAAAAAACTCAACATCGAACCGATTAGCGTAGGGTTCTACCACATCGTCACCTGAAGCCCGGAGTTCTAGCATATAGTCAATTTTATCACCCGAGACGCCCGACGGATCATAGATATACCCATCAGGACCGGAAAGAGTTACAACCTTCGCTCCCATTTCATTTGCTTTAATCGCTGCCCCCCACGCAACATTACCAAAACCTGAAATCGCAATGGTTTTACCTTTAATATCATACCCACTTGTATGCAACATTCGATCTACAAAATACAATCCGCCAAAGCCGGTAGCTTCAGGGCGGATAAGCGAACCACCATACTCCAGACCTTTGCCGGTTATAGCACCTGTATTTTCCCGACTTAGTTTTTTATACATCCCATACAAATAGCCAATTTCCCTGGCTCCAACACCTATATCTCCTGCCGGAATATCAGTATCCGGACCAATATTATTCCACAGTTCAAGCATAAAAGCCTGGCAAAAGCGCATCACTTCCGCATCTGATTTGCCTTTTATATTAAAGTCACTACCACCTTTTGCCCCTCCCATTGGTAAAGTGGTAAGTGCATTTTGAAAATCTGTTCAAAGCCAAGAAACTTCAGGATAGAAAGATTAACTGATGGGTGAAAACGCAAACCGCCCTTATAAGGTCCGATAGCATTGTTAAATTGAATGCGATAACCGATATTTACCTGAATCTGACCGCGATCATCTACCCAGGGCACTTTAAATGTAAAAATCCGGTCAGGTTCCACTAATCGCTCAATAATTTGAGCCTTTTCAAACTCAGGATGTTGATTATACAGTTCAACGATGGATATTAGAACTTCCTTTACAGCCTGCAGATATTCAGTTTCGCCCGGATGCCTGGCTTCCAGATCGAACATTAACTTCTCTATAATCATACGATATACTATATTAATGATTCAACAAACATATCCATATTCTCTGCTAACTGTTCCTGGTTATAAAAACAGCATCGAAAGACACTTAATTTAAAAACCTTATGATAAAACAGATTTGAATTTGATTAGAATTATATTTTCCCGCAATACATTGTACCGATCAGATTACTATATCTATTACAACAAAAATAACTATTCAATATTTCAGCGTACGAACTCTTTTTTCACTTCAATAAATTGAAAAACTTCAAACCATTTAGTCAAAAAGATAGTTATATTTAATTATCACGGACCTTCACACTCTATGCCATGATCGAGAAAACTAAAGACATCAAATCGTTTTTCCAAAAAGACACTTCTTTTGCCAACCTAATGCAAAAAAGGATTTACAATGTTCTACTGATTGCTCACAAATATGAAGCTTTCATGTTAGAAGATGACGGACACATCGATGAAAAGATTTTTTTCGAATATGTTTCGCTTAACTTACGCTATCCCCCCCGCTTCACTCAGGTTGTAAAGGAAGAAGATGCCATCAGAGAGCTCCAATCCCGCAACTATGATCTTGTGATTGTTATGCCCGGAAGCGAGAACTTTGACATCTTTACCGGTGCCAAACACATCAAAGATAAATTCCCTAAGATTCCTATTGTTGTGCTTACACCTTTCTTTCGGGAAGTGGCTTTGCTGTTGGCAAAAGAAGACCTTAGCGCAATCGATTATATATTTAGCTGGTTAGGAAATGCCGATCTGCTCTTGGCAATCATCAAGCTACTTGAAGATAAAATGAATGCAGAGGCAGACATGAGCTCTGTGGGTGTCCAGGCTATATTAGTGGTAGAAGACAATATCCGCTTTTACTCTTCCATGTTACCTCATTTATATAAAGTCATTTTGAAACAGTCGCAACTCTTCTCCAAAGAAGCACTCAATGAACATGAAAAGATGCTGCGAATGCGAGGGCGTCCCAAGATACTATTAGCCCGGACTTATGAAGAAGCTATTGATATTTATCAAAAATATAGGAATAACCTGCTGGGAATTGTTTCTGACGTGAGTTTTATGCGTGAGCAGGTAAAAGATAGACAGGCTGGAATTCGTCTTTGTCAATACATCCGCGAACAGGATTCCTATTTGCCTATTATCATTGAATCTTCAGAAATGCAGAATCATCAAAAGGCTGAAGAACTGCAGGCTTTTTTTCTGGACAAAAATTCAAAGACGTTTCCTCTTGATCTGCAGGAGGCTGTGATTCACAACTTCGGATTTGGAAATTTTGAGATCATTAATCCGGCAAATAATCAGGTAATCGCTTCAATCGACAACCTCAACGAACTGCAAAAAATATTACCCGACATACCCAAAGAGTCGCTGCTTTTTCACGCATCGCGCAATCACATTTCACGCTGGCTCTATTCACGGGCTATGTTTCCGTTGGCTGAATATATCCGTCAACATAAATTCTCAGATTATGAAAATTTCGAAGAGGGTCGACAGCAACTTTTCAATGCTATTGTGGAATACCGACGTATGAAGAATCAGGGGGTTGTAGCTGTTTTTCAAAAAGATCGCTTTGACAAATACAGTCATTTTGCCAGAATCGGAAATGGTTCATTAGGTGGTAAAGGACGCGGATTGGCCTTTATAGATAGTATCGTTAAGCGAAATCCCTTATTGGAAAAGCAACACGGAATCTCCATCCGCATACCAAAAACATTGGTGTTGTGCAGCGACCTGTTTGATGAATTCATGGAAAGCAATAGCCTATACCCTCTAGCTCTTTCCAACCTTTCAGACGAAGAAATTCTCTCCGGATTCCTACAAGCTCAACTACCCGATTCATTACGGGACGATTGCCTTGCATTTGCGGAGGTTATCAACTCCCCTATTGCAATCCGCTCCTCCAGCACTCTTGAAGATTCTCACTACCAGCCTTTTGCCGGAGTATATGCTACCTACATGATTCCTCACAGCAAAGATAGACCGACTGTATTGCGAATGTTGGGAGCAGCCATTAAATCAGTCTATGCATCCGTATTTTATAAAGAAAGTAAAGCTTATCTGCAAGCTACGCAAAATATGGTAGATGAAGAAAAAATGTCGATTATCCTGCAGGAAGTGGCAGGAAATCAATATGGCAACCGCTATTATCCGTCGTTTTCAGGTGTCGCACGATCGCTCAATTTTTACCCTATCAACAATGAAAAAGCTGAAGAGGGGGTTGCGAATATTGCTTTGGGATTAGGCAAGTACATTGTTGATGGAGGTACTACTATACGATTCTCACCGAAACATCCTCACAGCATACTGCAACTAAGCACACCTCAGATGGCTCTACGTGAAACACAATCACTATTCTATGCTCTCGACCTGCATATGCCTGAATTGCCATTTCCTGTAAACGACAGCTTCAACCTGTTACATTTGCCATTAAATGAAGCTGAGAAGGATAGAACATTACAACCTTTGGCGTCAACTTTTGATTTTCAAAGTCAGGCAATCCGGGATGGCTGGTACGAAGGCAATAGAAAAATCATAACTTTCGCCCATATTCTGAAACACAATATATTCCCATTAGCAGAGGTTTTGCAAGACATTCTGAAAATTGGACAGGAAGAGATGGGATGTCCTGTAGAGATCGAATTTGCTGTTAACCTAAATGAGCCAGATACTGAAAAAGGAGTGTTTTACTGGTTGCAGATTCGTCCGATCGCAAATCTCAATAAAGCATTTGAAGAAGACCTAAGTCAAATAAATACGACCGAAGCATTAATCTACTCCGAAAGCACCCTTGGGCATACTGTTATTACAGACATTACCGATATTGTGTATGTAAAAAGCAATCAGTTTTCGTCTGCAAACAATCAAGCCATAGCCACAGAAATTGAAATACTGAACCGAAAAATGACTGAAAAAGGATATAGCTACATACTTGTTGGTCCGGGCCGTTGGGGTTCAAGTGATCATGCACTGGGCATACCCGTAAAATGGGCACAAATATCATCCGCCCGCTTAATTGTAGAGACTGTTCTGGAAAATTACCGCATAGATCCAAGTCAGGGAACCCATTTTTTTCAAAATCTCACCTCGTTTGGTGTTGGTTATTTCACTGTCAATCCAGTCCTGAAAAATGGATTCATTGATGAAGCCTATCTGCAAATACAACCTGCAATATATGAATCGGAATATTTACGGCATGTCCGTTTTTTGAACCCAATGGTCATTATGATTAATGGAAAGAAGGGGATCGGAGTGATTAAGAAACCGTAAGTACTGTAAAATTTCCCTGAAGAAGAGATGATCTAACGCTAAAATGGGCTGAAAGCAATAGCCAACAGCCCATTTTCTAATATTTTAAACAGCCGATTAATGCAGAAGATCTAACAAATATTGGCCATAAGCCGTTTTCTCTAAAGCTTTACCTAATTTGGTAAGCTGCTCATCGGAGATCCAACCGTTACGCCATGCAATCTCTTCAATGCAGGAAACATAGAATCCTTGTCTGTTCTGAATAGTTGCGACAAAATTGGAAGCCTCAAGCAAACTATCGCAATTACCCGTATCAAGCCATGCAAAACCACGACCAAACAATTCCACCTTTAATGTCCCCTCCTCCAGATATAAACGATTCAGATCGGTAATCTCCAATTCTCCACGCACAGATGGTTTCAGGCTTTTTGCTTTCGCCACTACATTAGAGTCATAGAAATACAAACCCGGCACCGCATAATTTGATTTGGGTTGTTCCGGTTTTTCTTCCAGACTAATCACGTTATTATTATCGTCAAATTCCACAACGCCATAAGCCCTGGGATCTTTCACTGCATAACCAAAAATACAAGCGCCATTTTCAACTTCCACAGCACGCTTCAACATAGCAGAAAAGCCTTGTCCGTAGAACATATTATCCCCCAGGATCAAACATCCGGCTTCCCCATTAAGAAATTCTTCGCCTAAAAGAAAAGCTTCAGCCAACCCATTCGGTTTTTCCTGAATTATATACGAAAAACTCATTCCCAATGATTCTCCTGTGCCAAGCAAATCACGAAACATAGGTAAATCACGTGGCGTAGATATAATCAATACTTCCCGAATACCTGCCAACATCAGGGTTGATAGCGGATAATAAATCATCGGTTTATCATACACCGGCATTATCTGTTTTGAAATAGCTTTTGAAAGCGGATACAGGCGAGTGGCACTTCCCCCTGCCAAAATAATTCCCTTCATAAATATAGATTTTTATTGCAATTCACAATTATATAGACAAAAACGCGTTATATTATTTTACAAGACGCATTAAACGAAATATGAGTATATACCACAATCGGTTACTTCATTTAAAGACAAAGATAGAATAATCCGCCAAACGATTAATAAAGAAATCAAAAAAACACACAAAAAACGCACAGTATTAGCAAGTATTTCAAAATTATTCTATCTTTGTTTCGATTTACCGCCGTACGTGCCACTCCGGCACACCGACTTTATAAATCCAGTAACATTTCAGTACACCTTTTTAGGTTATTATTTTAGCCGACTTTTGGCTTTTCTTTATCGTTATCCCAACAGTATTTTATTTAAAACACCCATGTTTACACCCGAAGAACTAAACCACAAGGTTTTAGCCGAGCTAAAAGCCATCGCTAAAGGAATGGGCATAAAACGTGTTGATGCCTCCAAAAAAGAGGATTTAGTCAACAAAATCATAGAAAATCAACAGGCCGAAACGCCGAAGCCGACAGTAACAGAACCATCAACAGAGACAGCCCCTTCAGACGAAAAAAAACGTAGGACTCGTATCAAAACGCCACCTTCTAAAGAAGCAACCCATCCTGCTTCTGAGCCACAGGTGACCACAGAGGCTCCACAAAAGGAGACATCAGACTCAACTACGGCCAAACAGGAAAAAGCTACTAAACAAGAGCCAATCCGACCTCAACAACAAGATAAAAGAGGTTTTTCCGCACCAAAACTATCACAATACTTTCATAACAAAAAAGACATTGTTGTTCACAGATCACTTAAAAAAGAGATAGAAGAACAACCTGTCCTACCTGAAGTTCCTGCTTTTTCAGAAAATGAAGAAGAGGAAATATCAACTATTCCACAGCAAGTTTCAGAGACTGAGGTTATTGTAGAACAACCACAAGAACCTCAACCACAGGCTGCTCCGGAAAATCGTTTAAACCGTGCCCGTTTCGGAAACGGCAAACACCAGCATGAAAAACCTTACGAATTCGAAGGTATATTAATTGGAAATGGGGTACTCGAGATTATGCCTGACGGTTACGGATTCCTTCGTTCTGCCGACTATAATTTTCTTACTTCTCCGGACGATATTTACGTTTCTCAATCACAAATACGTCTGTTTGGTCTAAAAACAGGCGACTTAGTGGAAGGATCTATCCGTCCACCCAAAGAAGGAGAAAAATATTTCCCTTTAGTCAAGGTTGAGAAAATCAATGGACGTTCACCCGAATATGTGCGCGACCGTATACCTTTTGATTTCCTTACCCCACTTTTCCCGGATACGAAATTCAACCTTTGCCGCGGAAAAAGAGACAGCCTTTCCATGCGGGTAGTAGATATGTTTTCACCGATTGGAAAAGGTCAACGCGGTCTTATCGTGGCTCAGCCCAAAACCGGTAAAACTATGCTGTTGAAAGAAATTGCCAATTCGATTGCAGAAAATCACCCTGAGGTTTATATGATCATATTATTGATCGATGAACGCCCTGAAGAGGTTACCGATATGGCTCGCAGCGTACGTGCCGAAGTTATATCGTCTACATTTGATGAACCGGCCGAACGTCATGTAAAAATCGCAAGCATCGTACTTGAAAAAGCAAAACGTATGGTTGAATGTGGTCACGATGTCGTTATTCTTCTAGACTCTATCACCCGGTTAGCCCGCGCCTACAATACAGTCTCACCCGCATCCGGAAAAGTCCTCTCAGGAGGGGTTGATGCTAACGCCCTGCACAAGCCTAAACGCTTCTTCGGTGCTGCCCGTAACATCGAAAACGGAGGTAGTCTTACCATCATTGCAACGGCACTGACAGAAACAGGTTCAAAAATGGATGAGGTAATCTTTGAAGAGTTTAAAGGTACCGGTAATATGGAATTGCAATTAGACCGTAAACTAGCCAATCGCCGTATCTTCCCTGCTGTGGATATTACCGCTTCAAGCACTCGCCGCGACGATCTGTTGCTGGATCAGGATACACTCAACCGGATGTGGATTATGCGCCGTTATCTATCTGATATGAATTCTATCGAGGCTATGGAGTTCATCAAAGACCGTATGAATAAAACAGATAATAACGAAGAGTTGCTTCTATCAATGAATGACTAATCCTTTCTGAAACGCAAAATAGAAATGAATATAAAGGAAGTTACCAGGCAATCTGAGAACTTCCTTTTTTAATACCGGCAAGAAGGTGGTATTAAATAAAAAAGGCTCTCTGAAATAAATCGGAGAGCCTTTTGTCTTTTTGAATCAGAAAATCGATTACACTCTTTTTTCTTTAATTCTTGCTTTTTTACCGGTAAGAGCGCGAAGGTAGTACAGCTTAGCGCGACGTACTTTACCCACTTTGTTTACGGTAATGCTTTCGATAAACGGAGAGTTGATCGGGAAAATACGCTCAACACCAATGTTGTTCGAAATTTTACGTACAGTAAAACGTTTGTTTTGACCATGTCCGGAAATACGGATTACATCTCCGCGATATTCCTGGATACGCTCTTTGTTACCCTCTTTGATACGGTAAGCAACAGTGATTGTGTCACCACTTTTGAATTTCGGATGTTGTTTTCCGCTTTCAAATGCTTGCTCAGCAATTTTAATAAAGTCCATTTTTTAATTGAATTAAAATGTTTGACTGAAACGCAATATACACAGGTAACTCTTTTTCCTGTCAGAGATTACGAAAAGCGGTGCAAAATTACAAATTATTCAGCGAACCAGCAAATAATCATTTACTTATCTACCTTACAAATTCCAGTTTAAGCATCAACAAAAATTCATTACCCGGCAAACGTTTTCCCTTTATAATAATCGAGAATCCTGCAACGGAAAATAAACTCATATTTAGCCTGAAGTTCTTCGGATATGGATTTCAAACGGCGATTACTACTTTCATTATATTCGTAAGTAGTAGCCTTACCTGCATTATATTTTTCGCGGGTAAAACGAAATGCCATCTCCGATGCATCCACTGACTTGCGGGCGGCACTGAATTTATCACGGGCTGCCACCGCATTATAATAAGCCTGCTGCACATCCTTTCGAATACTTTTTCGGACACTTTCCAGAGCCAGCTTTTGAGAGTACAACTCATTTTTTGCTAATCTCACCTGGTTGCTTGTCGCAAATCGATTAAAAATGGGAATATTCAACGAAAGACCGAGAGTTTTACGGCTATTTTGATTCAACTGATCAGCCAGGGACATGTTGGGGGCATTGTAAGTATGGTAATAACCATTGCTGTACGAGGCTCCCAAACTGAGTGTCGGATAATATCCGGCCCTTGTTACGGATAAGGCTTTCTTACTCTGCTCTAGCCTGTATTCTGCCGCTTTTACGGAAGGACGGTTCTTTATCGCAATTCCAAATACCTCATCCGGATCAGATAAACTAAACATGCCGGCCAATAACAGGCTGTCAATTTCAGGATCTGCCACATCAAAAGCTGAAATATCCTCAAGCTCCAACATTTGGGCCAGATCAATAAGGGACAGCTTTAAAGTGGACAAGGTCTTTGTCTGTTCACTTTCATGACCTGAAAGAGTAGATCGTGTTTCATAAATTTCCGATTCAGGAGCTCCTCCGGCTTTTACGCGCTCTTCTGCCCGTTTTACCAGATCACCACTTAACAACACCTGCTCACAGGCGACTTTATAAACCTCCCGGTTAAATAGTATCTGTAAATACAAAGAGGCTATATTCAATGAAACATCCTCTTTTATTTTATCCAAATCAGCCAATGTTGCTTTCAGATTCCATTTACCGGCTTCAATCTGATTTGAAATCCGGAATCCGGTAAACAAAGGAATATTTGAGCTAAAACTAAATCCTCCCGATGCCGAGTTGTTATCTACAATCAGATTGTCCCGGCTTTGGGATCTCCCAAAATCAAAGTTCTGACTCATTCCGGCATTCAGATCCGGCAAACGGCTCATTCTGGCTGTATGCAGTTGAATTTCAGCCGACTCCTTATCAATTATCTTTTGTCTGATTTGCAGATTATATTTCATGGCATGATCAATACATTGACGGAGTGTCCATTTATCCTGAGCATACATTGAGGAAGTTAAAATACAAAACAACAAAACCACGCTGTATTTTCTCATGTATCAATATTTATTTAATTTGGGCTACACACGAAACCCGGATACATTGTCATACTCCTGACAAACGTATGTGCAATATCGGTTTCATGATATAGTAATGGGGTTACAGTTTATTTCTTTAAACCTTTAGCTTTTTCAATCTTATTTCCCCGAAGCTTGTCTTTCATCTTCAGTCCGGATATCACTTCAATATTAATTCCGTCTGACATACCTATTTTGATATGCTTTCGCTCAAAAAGCTGCTCCGGCTTTTCCTGCTTCATGATATTAACAAAAGCCGAATCATTACTGAACTCTACTGTACTTTCCGGGATAATCATCACCTTTTCGCGCTTTCCAAGGATTATCTCGGCATTAGCACTATAACCGGCGCGAACAAACACATTGGCAGGTATTTTAGCAGCAGCCTTGATTTCAAACAAGATAGCGCCATTCTCTTCCACACCTTTGGGTGAAACATACTCCAGCACCGCATCAAATCGCCTATCCTGCAAAGCTCCTATCGTTAACGAAATAGGCATACCTTCATGTACGCGCCCAACCTCTGTTTCATCTATTTTACCTTTAAAAATCATATTACTCATATCCGCCACCGAAGCGATAGTCGTACCCTCATTGAAGTTATTCGCCTGAATTACGGAATTCCCCACTTTTATGGGAATATCAAGCAGCATACCCGATATTGTCGCTTTTATTTGTGTCGTACTGTATTTTGCTGAACGCTTCGATATGCCATCGCGTACAATTTGCAATGATTCTTTGGCATTTTCCAGCTCTTCTACCGACTTCTTGTATGAAGACTCTGTCTTTTCAAATTCATCCTTTGATACAACTCCCTTTTTGAAAAGCGTATTCTGTCGGTCATATTCCGATTTAGCCTGATCCACTGAGATCTTCGCCAGATTAACACGCGATTCAGCAGATGTCAACGCCCCCATTTCAGGAATCACCTTTACTTTAGCTATAATTTCACCCACCTTAACCATATCTCCGGCTTTTTTATAGACATCAGCTACAATTCCGGAAATCTGAGGTTTGATCAGTACTTCATCCCGCGGTTCTACCTTTCCGGTAGCAACTGTCTTTTTCTCTACTGTTCCGGTTTTAGGAGATACAATCTCGAAAACGGCTTTTTCTGGTTGCGATTTTTTCCACAGAAAAACAAACGTACCGATTACAACAACACCTATAAAAACAAGAAGTAAAATCCTCAATACTTTTTTCATGTGACCTTTTTTATATTTCTTATGTAAAGCTTTTCAATATATCAAAGATATAAGGCTAATACACTACTCTTCACGAATAGCATCAATCGCCTTAATCTGTAAAGCGCGCCAGGCAGGAATAAAACCGGCTATAATGCCTGATATAACCAAAATAATCAACGCCAGAAAAGCAGCGCTGAAACCAACCTGCGGATGTGCAAAGAAGGTCCCTTCGTGTGTATTTTCGCGGGCTGCTGTCAATAGTATATCTGCAACATACAATACACCCACACCAACACAAAGTCCGGCTAAACCCGCAAGCAAAGTCAATATCAAACTCTCTCTTATTATCTGACCAATGATCACTCCCGGCTTAGCCCCCAAGGCCCGGCGAATCCCGATCTCCTTTGTTCTTTCGCGTACTGTCACCAACATAATATTACTTACCCCCACCACACCGGCGAAAAGCGTTCCCAAACCCACTATCCAGATCAGGATGGCAATACCCAGAAACAGATAATGAAACATGGTAAACTGTTTTTCAAGATTTACACTACTCACCGCCTGAGGATCGGTTGGAGATATACTATGTTGTTCTTTCAGGACTTTTTTTATCTCTTCCTCAATCAAGCTCACTTTATAATCATCCCTGGCTGTAATGGTAAGCAAGTGTATCTGATCTCCATAATTGTAAGCTTGTTGCATGGTGCTGAAAGGAAGAATCACACTCTCCTCCATCGGTCCGTTAATATTGATCATTGTAATCGGATTAATTACCCCGACCACACTATAATACATACCATTTACCTTCACCAACTCTCCTATCGGATCCGAACCTTTAGGAAAAAGCTCTTCGTAGACCCTGCGTCCGATTACACACACCTTTCGTTTCTCATGAATATCGATATCGTTGATGAAGCGGCCGTAGATCAGTTGTTGATGATCAATCTTATCATATACCGGATAAAAGCCCTTTACGTAATAAGAACCGCCTTTATCTTTATGAATAGTGTTGTTTGATGAATTTCCACCGAAGACCATCGGTGTGATATATTGAATCTGAGGTATTTTATCACGAATAATTTCGACATCCCTGTTTTTCATGTTCCAGAAACGTCCTTTGCGAAAACCTTTATACGGCTCTGATGTAGAATTTGCCCAGAAAAAGCAGGAATTAGTTGAGAACCCCTGAATTCCCTCCATAATGCCATTTTCGAGTCCTTTGCCCGAACCTGCCATAATTACAAGCATAAAGATTCCCCAGAATACGCCAAAAGCGGTCAGTATACTGCGCATTTTGTTACGAGTGATCGTAATCCAAATTTCCTGCCAACGATCTAAATCGAACATTTTCTTTCATTTAGATAGCAAATATATATAAAAAACAAATATTTATTCATTGGTTAACGCTCAATATATAAAAAAAATGCTACCGTTGAAAAATATCATATAAAAACACCTCCGCCGGGATCTCCGACAGAGGTGCTTCAACAGGTTATATGTATTCACTTTTCCAGTGAGACTACACTGGAATATTTCCCTACCCCGATCATTACCGGTAAATAAACGACAATGGCAAATAAAGAAAAAATCAATCCGCCGATAGTCCCGACTGCCAGTGAATACCAGAACTGATCACGATCACTACCAATAAGAAACGGTACAAAACCTAAAACAGTCGATAGTATAGTGAGTAATATCGGAATGATTTTTCCATTAAATGACTTCAAATAAATCCGTAATCCTCGCCGTCCTTTCTCCCGGCATAATGAATCATAATCATTTAAAATATAGATAGCTGAATTTACGGTCAATCCGCTCAACAGCACAAATGCGGCAAGTCCTCCCTGATCAAATTTGATTTGTAAAACATAATACATGATAAAAATTCCGATAAAAGAAATGGGAATTGTCATAATCACAGCCAGAGGCCTCAACATCGAATTAAAAAGGATACTGCATATAAAGAAGATCATAACAACAATCAGAAACAACAGTTTATAATTATTATCCTTACTACTGCCCCAATCCATTCGATCGTTTTCATTTTTCACAGAATACCCCATGGGAAGTTTTTTTGAAAATGAATCTATTTCCTCTTTCAACACCTCACTACCCTGTTCGTATGCACCGATATATTCGTACTGCAGACACAACTTGTACTGTTGATTCTCTTTTTGAACCTGCTGTGGCGTTTGTTCCTTCTTAACAGATGCCAGATCGGAAACTTTGATGGTATGCCCCGAGATATCATGCGGCACATCATTCATACTCCATATATCATATTCTTGTGACTGCCTCGAACACAACCGAATGTTCTCCATTGTTCCGCCAGGTGCAGATATACTGGTTGCAGATACATTTTGAGCTAATAACGGACGAATAGTCGAATAGAGATCTGATGTCTTTAAATTCATTTGAGCCAGCTTTTCCGGATTCGAGTCAAATGTGAATTCCTGATAATCATCCCTATACCAACTGAATTCGGAGTTTATCAGTACCTCCTTTATACGTTGATGAGTCAATAGCCGATGTTTAAGCGTCTCTGCCTGAGCCATCAGTTCATCGTAATTATATCCCATTATCGAGACCCGGTATGATCCGGCCGACTCTTTCAGGTCATTACTAAATCCATCACCAAGTCCGGATACACTCCAGCTCGCATCACCTAAGGTCAATGCTTTGGCAATTAACTGCGATTTAAGGGAATAAGGCAAGCCGTTACGTTCGGCTTCTTTGGTAAAGGTAATGGATATATCAGCTCTTCTGGCTCCGTATATCGAAGTCTGGAACTGCCGGATACCCCGAAAGGAAGTGATATAAGCCTCCATTTGCCTGACAGTTTCATTCATCTGTTTTAATGTAGCGCCGTTAGGCATAGAAGCCGTTACATACAGGGAGGTTTCTTCCCTGTCAGAAAAAGAACCGCCATCATATACTTTTTCAGAAAACAATCTCAATGTCCCCCCCAATGCCATATTGACATATTCCCGTAGCGTTTGATTATAAAATTCGGTTCCGAAAGTTTTATTATAAATCTTATGCCAGGCTTTATTCCCATCCCACTTCTCAGGAAGCATAAATACGGGTAACCCGAATGTCAAAACAATCAGGATATATGCTACCACACGAAAACGATGAATGAAATGCAGCGATGCAATATACCCTTTGTTAAAACAAATAATCCGTCTTCCTGCGGTTGATAGTCTTGGAAAACGTTTCCACAAAGTAAACCTTCTTCTTTTCTGTCGGTTTGTTACACGATCTAATCCCAGTTTATCAACTAACGCCGGAACCAGAAACAGTGAAATCACCAAAGAGACTGCCAGATTTACAATAACAACCAGGGCAAAATCCTGTAGATTCAACCTGACCTTATCTTCCAGAAAGAAAATAACGGTAAGCGCGGCAATGGTAGTTAGCGTGGCGGCTAAAATAGCCACAAAAACTTTTTTATTCTTCCGGTGTAACAGATGATCGGTCATTACAATAACATTATCTATAACCAATCCCAGCGATATCGTAATACCGGCCAACGAATAAAGCTGCATCTCCAACCGTAACAAATAATAGAAAATAACGGCAACAGCAAGATTTGCCAATAAAGAGAGGACAATAAGGGTCAGGTACTTAATACTCCGGCTGATCAAAAGGACAAACAGGAGCAATATCAGGATAGTCAATCCCGTTCGTACTACAATTTTATGAAGTTCCTCCCGGATATATTCCGTTGCATCATAACTCTTATGCAACTCATACCCCCCGGGCAATTTATGTTGAATGCCGGCCAAAGCATCCTTGATTTTCTGCCCCAACCCCAACTGATTGGCTTGCTCATCCGCATAAACGGAAATATAGATGGAATTAAGCCCGTTTATCCGGAAATAGCTTTGAGGCGCTTCTTCCCTGTGGGATACTTTTACCAGCTGATTAAGAAATATCAGTTTCCCATTTACCCTTTTTACAGCAATAACAGCCGGATCAAATCGCTTACCGGCTTCCGGGGAAAGAGCCAAAGTGCAATAGTTCTGTTCTTTGCCACCTGCGGTCAGATTCCCCATTCCCAGGAACCCACTTTCCAATGACTGTGAAATAGCTTTCTGTAAATCAGTAAGTGAAATTCCCAACTTTCTCATTTGGCCATAATCATACTCCAGTTGCCATTCCATAGGCATGGCACCGCTTACATCTATACGATTTATCCCTGCTATCTGAGCCAGATGAGGCTTTAGCGTCTCTTCCGCATACCGAAATATCAGATTGGGTTCTGACGGTGCATTCAGGGTATAGATCAGGAAAGGGCGGTCTGCTTCACCGGAAGAATGACCGGAAGATATACCCGGATAACTTACGCCTTTAGGGAGTTGTGGCCAAAGCTGGCGGATAATAGTTGAGACTTCAAAACGGACAGCATCAACATCTGCATATTTGTCAATCCCGATATTTACTCTACCCCACCCATTCCCTGAAGTTGAACGAACATCTTTTACGCCGTCAATCCGGCTCAACATGGCTTCTATCTGCGAGGTCACCTCACTTTCCACAATCCGGGGAGACTGACCTGCCATCGAAAAACTGATTGAAATATCGTTCAACTCTTTCGAAGGCGACAATTTTACCGGTAATAGCGGTGTTAAAGCTAAACCGGTAAGTATTAAACAGACAAAACTGACTATGATGGAAAAAGAGGATAACTGAGATTTCATTGCTAAAATATTTTCACTAAAAACACAAATCTTTCTGAGGCTGTCTAAAAAGAATTATTTTGAACGCAAAGAACACAAAGGCACAAAAACGCAAAGTTCTATCGGGTTATAAATAAACACTTTGCGCCTCTATATCTTCGTAACTTTGCGTTTAGGATATTATATTTCGTACTTTTAGGACAGCTTCTAGGGCCTAAAATCCCTGAATCTGTTCAAACTCCGCCGAAACCGGCTTATTCCCAACAAAATCATACAGCGTCAGCTTCCTGATCTTATAATAACTGAGCCAGTAGTTTTTCAAAGCTGTAATATAATTGCGCTGAGCCTCTGTTTGCCGGTTTAGTGACAGGTTTAATCCGTTTACATCCGTCTTACCGATCATAAAGCGTTGCCGGGTTTCATCGTAAGCCAATTCGGCTATCTTTTTCGCTTCTTCAGCCGATTGAATAAGGGATTGACGCACATTAAAGTCGTTAACGGTCATGATTACATCCTGTTCAAAAGATTGCTCTGACTGCTTAGACGATATATTTACCGAATTCAGATTATTCCGGGCCATATTGACCTTGCCCTTACGCACTCCCCAGTCTAAAACAGGTACACTCAGGCTGACAGCCACTACGTCTTGTTGCAGTGGCCTCCGGTAAGCATCCGACAGACTGGTTGCTACCTGATTAAAACCCACACTAGCCGATAACGATGCTGAAAAACGGCTTGCTTTTTTCGACTTTTCCAGATTCTGTTGAGCAGTTAGTATATTCTCTTTCAGTTCCGGAATTTGTGGATTATTCTCTTTTGCTCTGTTTAATGCTTCTTCGGCTGATATAAACACCTCCAGAGGACGTTCGGGCAATAGCAGCCGAAACTGAGTCTGGGTATCATACCGCAAAAAGGTAGCCAATGCAAACGAACTTCTTTTCAGATCGATTTGCGCATTACTAAAATCGTTTTTGGCGTTAAGCGCATCCAGTTTCAGGGTAAGCAGCTCCGCTTTGGATATCGATCCGATCTTATGACGCTCCAGTCCTATTTTGTATAAAGTATCGCTATTCATAACATTCCGTTGAGCCAGATCATAAATGGTCTGGGACAAAGCCAGGTCAAAGAAATAGGTAGAAGTCTGCTCCGAAATCCCCTCCAGATTATACAACAACTCTTTTTTCACCTTTTCATAATGCAGGGGTTCTATCCGCTTTTCCCACTTAAAGCTGTTAAAGCCAAACAACGACTGCGAATACCCTAGCCGGAAAGGAACCGATGAATATTGATCCTGCCTGCTCAACCCGAAATTGCGCAAGTAGCCCAATTCGGTATCTATATAAAACGTACCTCCGGTCAGGTCCAGATTCTGCTTAATCGAAAGGTTAGCGGATGAATAAAGACTTTGCTGGGATTTATACACATCCACATCATTTTGCGAATCATAGCGCTTCACAAAGTTGCGGTTATATTGCAACGGGTTCATATCCAGCGTCAATGACGGTAGTCGCTCCGCTTTAAAGGTACGAAACTGCCAATAGCCGGACAGATAGAGATTTTTGGCTTTAAAGGAAGCCAACGAACTGTCTGCCGCCACCTCAATCGCCTGATTGAGGGACAAAACTTTTGTCGATGACGGTTCTGCTGACTGTGCTTTAACCGTTTGAAAAACGATTAATGCAAGAACTAATAATTTGTTTTTCATTCGAAATATATTTTTTTGAGGCTTTAGAAGGCTGAAATCCTGACATATCCTAGCCCAGGGCAACGTCCTGGGTAGAGAATCCATACATTGAACCTAAACCCTCTATTATGGGGCGGATCAGAGCTATGCCTCTTCCCTCCTGTAAATCAGCCAGTACACCAATGGGATTAAAAACAAACTGACCAATGTCCCGATCACCATAGCTCCAATCATGGCTATGGCCAGCGGTTTTTGCAGTTCCGAGCCCATATCGTGGGAAAACAGAAGGGGAACCAATGCCAGCATAGAGGTAAGCGCTGTCATTAGAATCGCCCGCAGACGACGTTTTCCGCCCCCGTGTATCGCTTCCATCAACGGAACTCCGGACTTTCGCAATTCGTTAATAACATCAATTTTCAGGATGGAGTCGTTGATAATGATCCCGCAGGTAACCACAATCCCGATAGCCGACATCAAATTGAGCGTATGCCCGGTTATTTGCAACAGCAAAATGGCAGCAGCTACATCAATGGGGATTTCAACCAAAACGATCAACGGCTGTAAAAACGATTCAAACTGAGCGGCCAGAATAAAATACATCAGCAAAATGGATACCATCAGGATAATAAACAGCTGGTTCAGCATCTCCCGGTTTTGAAAGATCCCTCCGGTAAGGTCAAAATCCCATTCCGGATGACCACTTAATCCGGCAGACAATACCTTTTCTGTACTCCCATCATCTTTTTTTATTTTGGATAAATAAAAGGGAATATATTCGCCTTTCTTGCCCGACACAATCTCTTTGGCGCCACTTCCCGGTGTTACTTTTACAAAATAATTGAGTGGATACATCTGGTTATTATCGCCTTCCAGCAAAGTCTGGTCCAGTACCTCGCTGACAGTTGACGAACCGCCACTGATTGCCACAGGTAAATATTGCGTATAGGAACGTAACGTTGCAAACTGGTTTTCGCTGAATAATGTTTTGAGCTTACGTATCAGTTCGTCATACGAAACGCCATACAACATCAGTTTCTCCCGGTCAATCGTTAAGTTCAGTTGCTGAGCGACAGGCTGTCCGGTTAATTTATTTCCTGACATCTGTTCCAGTTCCCGCTGCAACTGCTGTAATGAATCGACACCCGGGGTTTGAGTTCCATTTCGCGGATAAAGCTCCACCACCAGATCGGGATCGGCAGTCGTAAATATCTTTTCAAATACGGTTTCAGGAGGTGAAACCGAAACAATAGCCATCGGGTATTTACTCCTGAAATAATCCTGCGCAATCTTTTCCAAACGGATTAAAGTGTGAGCATCCTGTGTTTTCAGATAGATTTTTACTTCCGAGGCTCCCTGCTCCCGATCCCGGTTAAGCAGAAACTGTTGCTGCCCAAGCTGAGCCGACGATTCTGTGGTAATTTGCTTCAGATGTTGCAAAAACCGATTCATCCGCTCCCTGTTTTCCTCCAAATGGATATTTTCATTCCAGTCCACCTGCATCACCATTTCGTTATGATCGATGGACGGCATCTTTTCTTTTTCTATAATACTGAACAATCCGGCGCATAAGGGAATAGATAGAATTGCGATGGCATACATCGTTTTTTTATGAGCAAAAGCCCAATCCACACCTTGAATATACCACTCCGCCAGCCGGTCGTGTTTGGCAGGCGGCAAATTCCACCTTTTACGGTTCCAGATCCGCTCCGGGGCAAAGACCAGCTTATACAGCACCGGAAGAAATAAAATCCCGGTAAAATAAGACACGAACAGACTCAGGGCAATGGATACCGCCTGATCATAAAATATGGCCCCGGCTATCCCACTCATAAATACCAAAGGTACAAATACCGAAACCGTGGTCATGGTAGAGCTCAACATGGGGGTAATTACCTCATTTGTACCCCGCACGCAAGCCTCTTCCAGTGAGAATCCTTTTTCCCGGTGCTGCGTAATGTTGTCCGTGACAATAATGGCGCTGTCAATCATCATCCCCAGTGAAAGGATAAGGCCGGACAACGATACGATATTCAGGGAGATGTGAAACAGATAAAGCACCAGCATACTCACGACCAGCGCCACCAACATGGTGAGAGCAATCACCACCGGCATCTTGAAGTCCCGCAGAAAAAACAGGGCAACCAGACAAATCAGGATCAATCCCATAATCAGATCCTGCTGAAGACTTCCGATAGTTACATCCAGCAAGGTTGCCTGATTCTGTGACAGGGAAAATTCCACATCGGGATATTGTTTTCTGAGCGAATTCAAGACCTTGCCGGTAGTACTATTAAAGGTCCGCATATTTTCGTCGGATTGTTTCACCAGCGCCAAAGTCACGGCACGCTTTCCATTGAAATAGCAGGCTCCTTTTTCGTTTTCCGGAACAAGCTCCACCCTGGCGACCTCTTTCAATCGTATCAGCCGGTCATTTGTAGCTTGTACCGGGTTTCGGGTACTACCGGAATTCCCTTTGATACGCAAATAAACATTTTCCACATCCTGTGGAGTACGCAACACGGTCGAGAACTTGATTTTATACTCGTAATGTCCGTCCCGTACTGTCGTACTGCCGGGCTCCACATTGTTGGCTGCCAATGCTGATTCCAGATCCGGCTGTGTGATCCCCAGCATCTCCATTTTAGCCATATCCGGCACGATGACCAACTGTTTACTGACTACACCTGAGACATCCGCCATAGCCACCTCCGGCAATTGCTCAAGACGTCGTTTGATCACGTTTTGTGCAGACTCACAAAGTTGCAGAAAAGCGGCCTCATCAGATTCTCTGAAAGGAATATCCCGTTTTAATGTCAGGTTAAGATTAAAAACCGGTACATCCGTTGCGCTGGCTTTCACTACACGCGGACGATCCACATTTTTAGGTAGGGAATTCATTGCCCCATCCACCTTCTCGTTTACTTCGATAAAGGCCAGATCGGTACGGACTCCATATTCAAAGCTAAGCTTTATCCGGGCAGTTTCATCACGGGTTTCACTACGAATATCACGCAAATGGTCCACCTGCATCAACTGTTGGCGAAGTGGCCTGACTACTGTATTTTCTAACTCCCGGGCAGAGATGTTTTTCCCCGTTACCTGCACGGTAATTTCTGGTATCGGGATATTGGGCAATAGCGACACCGGGATATTGAAATAGGTGATTACACCCAATATCACGCAGGCGGTAAACGCCATAAAAACGGAAATGGGACGATGGATGAGGAATTTGATCATAGATTGTTAAAATAACTATTACTATATAAGGTGCGCTAAGTAGTAATTTGCATGCAACAAATATTCAAAACTCTTAATAATTCGCAAGACCTCACTATAAAGAATCGAATACAAAAAGATAATTATTTTGAAAACACACCTCTCTTTAAATAGATATCAAATACATCTTTATCAATAAATGGATCCCCTTTGACAAGGACTTTACTGTCTCTGTCAATTAGAATTGCACCACCTCCATTTTGATCAATAAATGAATTGTACTTGCTTAAGGCAAGAGAACTGTCGATTAACATATATTCCTGATTGCCTAATTTTAAACCATACTTATCAAAGTTGTAATTTAAAAGGTACTCATCCTGCCCTTTCCCGACTAAAACCAAAGCCACTTTGTTATTCTTTAACTTTCTCACCTTTTCAATCCAGTCGATTATATCAATTATGCAATTAGAGCACTCCCCATCAGAATAAATGATTATTGTATGATCAACATCCCCAGCTTCAGTGGTATAGCCATTTATGTTCTTTACCTTATGAACAAATGACCAGTCAAATCTTTGTCCTTTTTCATTTTGGGCTGTTGGATGAGACGTTTTCTGGTTCTTAAGTGAATTATCGGAATTGTTTTGTTTGCAACCGACAGTAAGCATTATAAAAAAGATTATTGATACAGACTTGAGCTTCATAAATAATTGAATTTGTTTCTTGAATAGATATTTCTCTTTTCACATTCTAAACCTGACCAGTTGCCCCATCCCATCGACACCCTCGGCAGATCCATAGATATACTTTTCTTTACTATCTATTGTTATAGTATTCACCCAACGATCTAACTGATACCGACAAACTAAATCGCCATTCCAACTAAACTTAAACACCTCGACAGGTTTGTGATAATCTTGATTTCCAGGAATCCCATTTACCCCTTGATACAATAAATAGATCGATCTTTTATTATAAAATCCCGAATAGTACCCACTATATTGTTTGTGGTTACTAAATGAAACATGATTATTTTCCCTAACTGTATATTGAGGGTTAATTTGATCCGGGCCAGACAAAGTCTTCACTTTCATCAATCGATCATCATAAATGTCTATTTTATCTTTATAATAATCGGCTACCCATATTTGATTGTTTACTGGTGATTTAAACAGACCACACCATGATACATTTGCAGTAAAGTATCTGGATTCTTTGGATTGCACTCCCGAGCGACCATTCTTTATATTTCTGACTTTTACTAAACACTCTGCATCATTCTTAAATTCTGGACTTTCAAAATGGTAAAAATTATACCCAATCAATTCATTCTTATCATAATACCCGATATTATTCAAATAATCCGGAAGTTGAATCTGTCTCGGTACATATTTATCTTTCATTTTCATCAATGAGTCTATATTATAACTTGTTGCTTTTTTGGTTACAATATCAAATAAATACAAAAGACTATCCTCGTTTGAACTATACCTGAGGTAGCAACCTAAAAACTCATTGGGTCCATTTCCCCGCCTTGCAAACTTATATATTTCTTTTCCTGAATTCAACCCATAAACTTCCATATAATATGGATTTCCATGCATTGTATTTACAAACAATAATGTATCTCTTAGTACATAATATAGTACACCATCTGGATTGGGATTAAATCCTATAGGCTCTCCTTTTATAGAGACACTATCCTTAAAATCATATCGACTAAATCCTCCAACTCTTTTTTCATTTCCAGAACAGCTTGTCAGGACAATGAGCACAATCAACAAATATCTTATACAAACCATCTTTAATATAGTTAAAAGAAAAGGGGTTGAAAAGTCAAAACAAACAACCTCTACAACACCCTTTCCGAAATTATCACTTGATTAGCTTAACACTCAATTGCATTTGAACAACTCACTGTAGCTCCTTTTTTGGTAGCTGAACACGAAGACCCAATTTTGGGTTTACATGAAAACAAGGTAGCTCCCAAATAGGTCACTTTACACAAAGTGCAATCGCTATCTCCTGCTTCACTAGCCAATGCCTCCACATTAGCCATCAACAAATCACCAGACTTATTCGCAACACTCTTCTTAACACCCACAAACGCACCACAAGCTATCAAAGCTACAGAAGTGGCAATCATTATTTTCTTTTTCATATTCTGAATTATATTTTTCGATTTAATATAACCTGATTCATATTTATCGTTGCGACCAGCAAACAACGCAATCTGATCCCGACAGATTGAGAAACGCAAAACCATTTAAACCTTGTTTATCCGGGTTTCAAATCAAAAATAATTGCTACATTCGTGCCTCCTTTCTTTTTAATGAAGGAAGAGGCGGAGGCGACCAATTGTTCACTGTATCCAAGCATCGTGACAAAGGTCGCCTCTTTGTCATTCGTCCGTTTCTTTGAACCCATACAGGCTGATGTCTATTTATTTCAAAAGTTAGTGTCACTTATATTTCTGACAAAATTACAGAATCCTCATATCCCCTATTTCTCTAACTAACGATCCTGCACCTCCAGAATATCAGCAGTAAACAGAGCCTAAAAACTCAACCCTCTTCAAAACCGCTCTGTTTACGTGCTAATATCCAGCAGACAAAACTATTAAGAAATAAAATGCCTTCATATAGCTTTTACATTCCATTTTTCATGCTTTTTCTTTCGACAAAAACATACAGAGACACCTAAAAGCATAATACAAATTCAAAAAAGTCAGCTAATCAGCATGAATAAACACACTGATTAGCTGACTTCTATAAAAATTCACATGTAACTTCTACCGATCCAACCCGGCAATCCCCCCACGCACACGATCTCCGTTTTTCAGCCTGATGTGCAATATAGTTTAGGAAGTCTGAAATCGACTCATTGTTTTTTCATTTCTTTAGTTGTGGGAGAAACTTCCGAAGGTCAACAATGAGTCGCTTAATAGGCTAATCCGAAATGGGTTCTGACCACATTCAAGGAACTTGGATTTAAACACTATAATCATTTACACCATCAATAAGCAATCCAATCATGTAAACAGTTGATTTTCAACCACATTTTCCACTCAAATAATCATTAACCAATTCAAGATACTTATCAGTCTGAATTGGATGCTCTTTTTTCGGAATAAAGAAATGCGTTGGTTTTAAGTCACTGCCAACAACAAACATAAATGGCATATTTAATTGCTCAGTAGGCAACCCCAACCCTTTAACACAAAACATCTCGTTATTAAAATGATTTGATCTTGAAAAAACATACAAATCCCTAACATTAAAACCAGAAACAAAGACTAGAGCTTTTTCCAACGAGTGAGATTTAAGCTCATCCAAACAATAATTATAACAATCACTACAATTATTCAAAGAGAAATACAAAACTAACACTCGACGTTTACCTACGACATCTATTAAACTTTTCCCACTATTATTGGAGCTAACAATACTCAGCTCTTTATTTAATAGAAAACCTTCACTTCCAACCAGGGCGATCTGTTCATTAAGCATTTTCTCAACTAACCCCTGAGTATGCTTTAAGACACTAGTCGTTTGACCTACCTCTTTTTTTTGTCTATCATACTGAATATATAGTATTAGACAAATACTCATCAGCACCAAAAAAGCCCCCCAATACACCAACCCTTTAAAATTCATATACATTACATTAAAACAAAACATACTCAATTATAATATTTATCACTAAAGACTACCAGACTCGGATTCTTTTCAAAGTTACCCTCCGAAGTCACAGACAAATACACCTTCCCATTCATATATTTAACAAAAGGCTGAGGTTTTAACCGATGTTTCATATCCTCAAAACAAAACACCCTGGTTGTCTTCTTTACTTTATCATACTTAGTATAATATATCTTATGATTATAAACAAACATAAATCTAACAAGCTTATCATCTTCATAAACATTTCTTATAAAAGTAGCGATTCTACTTATATTTTGTGGTTTATTTGTATAATCAATCAAATCATAAACATCTTTACCCTTTCTAACCGAGAAAGGAATAGCATGCTCTTTAAAGTCAACAAAATACTTTGGAACAATACTTTCCCCATTTACAACCGAAAATATCGTATCATTAAGTGTCTCCCAGTACAAAACTTCATTCTTACCAAACAAGCTAAAATTGTCCGCAACTGTAAAACCCGTATTCAGAAACCTCCCATCAATATTGGCTACATACTTATAATTATCATCTAAGACACTTAACACAGGTACCTTTTCGAAGTTTCCACGAAACGTATTTTTGACTATAAAAGCAGAATTACTTATCGGAAAAATCTGAGTAGGAAATAATTTATCCGAATTTGAATCTACACTCCTCGAAAATAAATAACGTCCTGTATTATCATAGCACAAAACCTTCTTAGATAAACCATCAAATAGATATATACTATCATTTCTCACAAAGATTCCCGTGAATTTCTTATATTCGAAAGGAGCATCCCCTTTTGCTCCAACATTGTAAAGAAACCGCCCATTCGAATCAAACACGACCGATTTATCCCTAGTTTGTATAACCAATTTTGATTTTATTACATCAATTGACGCAATTTCATACAACAATGAAGAATCTGATGTTTCAAGTTCAACTATTTTTCCATTATTGACATCGACAGACTGAACAGAGTCAAGATCAATAGGAATTACCGTCAGTTCTTTTTTTTGACTTTTACATGACACCGAAAACACTATTAAAACGATCAAGATTAATCTACACTTAATATCCAACATATCTTCGTTTTTTAGAATTACTTTTATACTAGAATAAATAAACACTCAAAAAATGAACCTATGCAATATTTTGTTTATAAGCATAGGTCCAATCTTCGTAATTATGATTTTTCACATGTACATCTTAATGTGCAACAAGAATAATATCCTGTTCCACAAGAAACAGAACACCCCCCAGCAACTCCATATCCGGCTATGGTTACACCTGCAGAAATCGAACAAGAATTTGATCCTTTTCCTCCCGCATAACAATAAGGACCACTACTTGCTTCACTTGCTAAAGCTTCCACATTCGCCAACAATAAATCTCCAGATTTATTTGCCACACTTTTCTTAACACCCACAAACGCGCCACAAGCAATCAAAGCCACAGAAGCGGCAATCATTATTTTCTTTTTCATATTCTGAATTATATTTTTCGATTAAATAAAACCTGATTCATTTTTATCGTTGCGACCAGTAATCAACGCAACCAGATTTCGACAGATTGAGATTCGGAAAACCGATTAACCCTTATTTATCCGATTTTCAAATCAAAAATAATTGCTACATTCGTGCCTCCTTTCTTTTTAATGAAGGAAGAGGCGGAGGCGGCCTATTGTTCACTGTTTTTCAAGCGTGGTGACAAGAGTCGCCTCTTTGTTTTGCTCTCTTCCAAGTAACTGAATAACTGGAGCGGGCATTTCATCTTCAAATCCCCGAATCTTCAAATCGACACATTATCTCTTCACCCTCACCGGAGCATCATGTGCCAGATGCAGATTACCATCCACAATCACACTATCGCCTGCGACCAGGCCTTCGGTAATGGTATAGCTTGCGCTGTTCTCAAAGCCCGTTTTCACGTAATTCCAGTAGGCTAAGCCGTTTTTCAACGTAAACACCACCTGTTTGCCGTCGCGTAGTACGACTGCTTTCTTAGGAACCACCCATTGGGCAGACATTGACTTCCGGACATTAATCCGCACATTCATGCCTTCAAACAATTGATTCCTATTGTTGGCTATTTCCGCTTTTACCCGTACCAGACCATTTTCGCCCACCAGCGGATTGATCTCGATAATTCTTCCCGGAGCTACCACACCGTCTATTGCATACGGCAATACTTGCACTGCATCTCCCTTACGGATCAATGCCAGCTCATTCTCCATGATGGTAAAATCAGCTTCTAAGTGCAGATTATCCACGACAGTACAGAATGCCTCCGATGTGGGAGCCATATTGTAAGGCTTGGTGTAAAGATTAGCGATAATTCCATCGAATGGCGCTGTCAATGTTGACTGACGGTAAGCTTGCGCACAGGACTGATACTCCAGGCAAGCCTGATCGTAACCGCTTTTCACCTGTGCTAACCTTAGGATTTTAGGCGGGATATTAGCTGAATCGGCCAGGCGATACCCCTGCCCGATCAGCACATCCTGAAGTTCCAATCGTGCACGCTCCCTGCTATCGCGTGCTTTGAGCAGCGAAATATGCAGCTTTTGCCGATCCAGCTCGGCGATCTTCTGTCCGCGCCGCACATGATCACCATTTTTCACCCAAATATGCAATATCGCTTCGGAGGTTTGGAATCGCAGATCGGCCTTACCACGGGCAAGCAGCTTTCCGTTGCTCACCACTTCGTGATTAAAGACCGACTTTTCAAGCTTCATCACCTCCACATCGGCTACTGCCTGTTCTTTCAGCACGGTTTGCGTGGCAGTTTCTTTTACCTCTTCGGCTTTGGTCGTACAACTGCTAAGCAAAAGTGAGCCAAGCAGTAACCCTCCGATACCTGACAGGAATACACGGATTTTCATCATAATCATTATTCGTTGGAATTTCTTATAAATTAACCGCTATCTTAATTCTCCACCACTATACCACTGATACTCAGCCTCACAAATCCTTCGGGGATATTACACACCACATCGGCTGTTTTGTGGAAGTAACCTAACGAATTGGGCTTATACT
>CAXXPA010000016.1:0-19362 GCA_963662365.2 Bacteroidales bacterium | reverse complement strand
AGGAATAAAATTCTGAAGAATTTCAATTAACCCGCCAAAGAATACCGGAACAAGCAAAGCCCAGAAGATCACACCTTTTGGGCTTTTTAGTTTACCCAGCTTCGACATCTCGATTATAGACATCAGCGACACTGTAAAATACATCGCTGCATGTACCGCCTTGTCCGGCTGCAATAAACCCAGAGAAACAGGGCACTTAAAATTTTGCGGCACTAAGGACAGGTAGCATACCACTGAATAAGCAAATGGCGCCAAAAGATATATGAACCGAAACTTTCTCATTACTATTTTTCTTTTGATTTACCAAAATTACTTTTTCGGGAATAACCAACAAAATATTTATATATTTGTTGTGTAAATTTCACATACACAACAACTTTTGCAACCGGATTGAATTTACAGAAACATTCAACCTGGCCTTTTCTGAAATCTTCATTCACAAATAATCATTGGATTATGTGGAAAAATTACTTCAACTTCACCACTGGTGAAAAAAGAGCAGTCACAGCATTGTTCATACTTATTCTGATTGGTATCGGAGTCCGCTTTTATCTGAGCCGTCCTGAAAAAACCAATGAAGACGACCGGAAAGCCATGCTGGTTTTTCAACGGGAGATCAGTGCTTATGAAATTTCACGTAAGAAAGTTTATCCTCAGCATTATTACATTCATCCAAAGTATACCGGTTTTAACCAACCCGATGTACGGCCATTTGACTTTGACCCCAACACTGCCGATTCACTGACTTTTATCCGTTTGGGATTAAAACCATTCATGGCCCGGATGATCCTGAAATACCGTTCAAAAGGAGGGAAATACCGGAAAGCGGAGGATTTTGCCAGAGTGCCTTATCTGGATAAAACACTTTACGCAAAACTATTGCCACATATCAAGATTGACCAACGGTTAATAGCCATTCACCGGGACACCGTGATTAAATACAAACCAATTGTTTACCAGAAACAGGAAAAACTGACTGAAGGCACACTTGACCTCAACTCAGCCGATACCTCAGAGCTGAAAAAGGTTCCGGGAATCGGTTCAGGTATTGCTCATGCAATAGTGAATTACCGAAACAAACTCGGTGGATTTTATGCCACTACTCAATTACGGGAGATAAAGCTACTTTCACCGGAACAGGTGGATAAATTCAGTCGTTTTCTTGCTATAAGCAACACATCCGGGATTCGCAGGATTTCAGTTAATAAATCCGGTATCGAACGACTAATGTCTCACCCCTACCTCAATTTCTATCAGGCTAAAGCTATCGTGGAGCTCAGAAAGAAAAAGGGAAAACTGACCTCGCTGAGTCAATTTTCCCTGTATGAAGAATTTACGAAGCAAGACTTTGACCGTCTTGCCCATTATCTTGATTTTAATCAATAATAACGCGGGTTCCGCCTTGTTTGCCAAGTTCGGATGCCTGTGTAATAACCACCTCTTTTACGCCGGCTTTCAGTGCATCAAAAGCATTGTCCAGCTTTGGAATCATGCCACCCTGGATTACACCTTCGTTTACATATTGTTCGTAGATCGTCGGAGTGATTTCAGGAATCACACTGGCATCGTCATTTTCATCGCGTAACACGCCCTTTTTCTCAAAGCAATACACCAGCGATACCTCGAAATGTTTCGACAAAGCTTTGGCAGTTTCTCCTGAAATAGTATCGGCATTCGTATTGAGCATGTTACCCTGCTTGTCATGTGTCAGGGGGGCAAGTACAGGTACAACTTCCTTCTCGATCAGATCGGCCAGCAAGTCAGCATTTACCGCTTTCACGTCACCCACAAAACCATAATCCACATCTTTCACCGGACGTTTATCCGAACAGATCAGATTCAGGTCTGCTCCGGTTAATCCAGTGCATTGATATCCAGAGCCTGTAAGCGGGCCACAATGGTTTTGTTGACTAATCCGGCATACACCATAGTTACGACTTTCAACGTTTCGGCATCGGTAATGCGTCGACCGTTTACCATCTGGCTCTCTATACCTAATTGCGAAGCTACCTTGGTTGCAGAACGTCCTCCGCCGTGTACCAACAATTTACGTCCTTCTATTTTTGAAAAATCTTCGAGCAACTGACGGAGAGAAGCTTCCTCTTCCACAATCTTTCCGCCTACTTTTACGATAGTCAGTTTATTCATTATGTGTTGATTTGTTGTTTTTAAGCCAGGAGTCAGGACTTAAAGAATCAGGACCCAAGCAACCATATGAATCTTTTCTTGCTTCTTAACATCTTAGATCTTTTGTCTCTGGTCTTATATCTTTTATCATTACTCCGCTCCAAAGATACTACATTTTTCCGAAGCGTTAAATATATGGAAATGAGGGGATGTCGAAGGCAATTCTGATTAAGAATAAATGATCCGGATTAGAAAAAATATAAATTTGCGGATCAACTTAAAACAGTGAGGTATGACGAAACTTAATTTACCTTTAACACTATTGGGATTAGCAATGACAATGAATACTTTAGCACAGAAAACACCCGCATTTGCGGTATCGAATCTGGATACCAGCATAAAGCCCGGTATTGATTTTTACCAATACTCCTGCGGGGGATGGATGAAAGAACATCCGTTGAAACCCGAATACTCTCGCTTCGGGACATTCGACAAACTGGGTGAGGATAACCGCGAACAACTCAAAGGTCTGATCGAAGAGTTAAGCCACAAAAACAATCCGCAAGGCTCTGTGGCACAAAAGATCGGAACGATCTATGCAATGGGGATGGATGACAAGAAGCTCAATCATGACGGACTTGCTCCTATCCATACAGATCTGGCTCATATCCAGGCAATCAAAAGCAAAGACGAACTGCCCGCTTATTTCGCTCATTCGATAAAAATCGGGGTTGGCATTCCGTTCAACTTTTACATCTATGCCGACGATATGAACAGCTCGATGAATATCGCGCACATTATGCAGGGCGGACTTTCTCTGCCTGACCGCGACTATTACCTGACCGAATCAAATGCTGCGATTCGTAAGGAGTTTGTTAAATTCGTGACTGAGATGTTTAATCTGGCAGAAAAAGGAAGTACCGGCAACGCAAAGAAAGCTGAAACGGTATTGAAAATCGAAACCCAACTCGCTAAAGCCCATTTTACCAAAGAAGCCTTGCGCGATCCGGTGAAGAACTACCACAAGATCACAGTGGAACAGTTACAAAAAGAGGCTCCGGACTTCAACTGGAACCAATTCTTCACCGCTGTCGGACTGAACAACCTGAAAGATCTGAACGTGGCACAGATTGAGCCAATCCGTGAAGTAAGCGCTATCCTTAAAGAGCACTCCCTGGCAGATATCAAGACTTACCTGAGCTGGCAACTGATCAATAGCTCTGCTTCGTACCTCAACGACGCAGCGGAAAATGCGAACTTTAATTTTTACGGTAAAGCGTTATCAGGAAAGCAGGAAAACAAACCGCGTTGGAAAAGAGTGCTCGACGTCACAAACGGTGTACTTGGCGAAGCCATCGGACAAATGTATGTGGAAAAATATTTCCCGGCCGATTCTAAAGCCAAGATGCTGAAACTGGTGGATAACCTGAAGATTGCACTGGGCGAACGCATTGAAGGCCTGAGCTGGATGAGCGAAGCTACCAAGAAAAAAGCAGAAGAGAAACTGGCAGCCTTCCGCGTAAAGATCGGTTACCCCGATAAATGGAGAGATTATTCCAAACTGAATATAGACAGTAAGATTTCCTACTGGGGCAATGTAAAACGCGCCAGTGAATTTGAATTCGATTATATGCTCTCAAAAGCAAATAAGCCTGTTGACAAAGATGAATGGTTGATGACTCCGCAAACGGTAAATGCCTACTATAATCCTGCAACCAACGAGATCTGTTTCCCGGCCGCTATACTTCAACCGCCTTTCTTCAACCCGAATGCGGATGATGCAGTTAACTACGGAGCTATCGGTGTGGTAATCGGTCATGAAATGACACACGGATTTGACGATCAGGGCCGCCAGTATGACAAAGAGGGTAACCTGAATGACTGGTGGACCAAAGAGGATGCCGATAAGTTTACTACCCGCGCCAAAACATTGGTGGATCATTACAATAAGATCGTGGTGCTGGATACTTTGCACGCGAACGGTGAGTTTACCTTAGGGGAAAACATTGCCGACCAGGGAGGCTTACAAGTAGCTTACGCAGCTTTGCAGAAAGCGCTGAAAGAAAATCCTCAGACCGGAAAGATCGATGGCTTTACACCAGAACAACGCTTCTTCCTCGGCTACGCAACCGTATGGGCAGGCAATATCCGCGATAAAGAGATTATCCGCCGCACGCAAACCGATCCGCACTCATTGGGTAAATGGCGTGTAAACGGCGCTTTGCCGAATGTTGATGCCTGGTATGCCGCATTTAATATCCTGCCGGATAATCCAATGTATATTGCTCCGGAAAAACGGGCTGTAGTGTGGTAAGAAAATGAAATAAAAAAACTCTGGTTCTTTTTAAACCAGAGTTTTTTTTATTTGAAACCGATTTGGATAAATCGATTCACAGAAGGATCATCGCTTCTGATATGCCAAAGACTCTGCTTTTCCTTTAGCTCTCTCTGCCAGAATTTTTTTCGGCTTATTACTTCCATAGAACTTATACGATACACCCAACTTTAAAACCGGATACAATCCACTCCAACTTACATCCTTAAGCGTTCTATTCAAATTATCTATGGATTCATTCGAGTTATTACCTTCCAGAAATTTAGTACCGTTTACATCCACTACATAAGCTTTTGTAAAATATGCTCCCAATTCGAAGTTCATCGTTAAGCGATGGTCTCTCGAAATATTACGACCAAATCCCAGAGCAGTATACGGGGCTACTTTTTGTTCCGGTTTAATGGCAATCTTTATTTCTCCAACCTCATCCGGAGCAAATTCTATATCACCGATTTTTACCGGATCTGCCGACATTAACTTAGCAGCTGGATTCATATCACTTACCATTACACCTGCCGACAAATAAAGTCCTTTAAACATATACCAGTCAACTATAGCTGATAATCCTCCCGATTTCCAGGTTGGGGTAACGTTAAATGAGCGATCGTCCTGTTTGAAAGTAAACGCATTATTAAAAGTCATATCCACTTTCTCATAACCCAGTCGCAGAGCAAAGTGTTTGTTTAATGCTGCGGTTAAATTACCACCAAAACCATTTGTTGAGGCGCTGGCCCCCAATGCTAATCCAAAATATGAACGCTTAAGACCTGAGGTTTTCTTCGGAAGTATAGTCGTACTATCCAAGTCTCCTGATTGAGATACTTCATTTATGTTTTGCGAATAACCGACAGCTGTAAACATAAAAGCCAACAATATTATTATACTCTTTTTCATAATCCGTTCTTATTTCAGTTTATTAAAAATATCTGGTGACAAAATAGCGTTGTAATTTACATTTACAATATTATTAGCCGGTCTTGCTATCGGATCCAGGCTAATCGGACTTCCCATCGATCCTCCTGTCAGATTTATAGTCGGGGTAAGTTTTACCTGCAACTTATCTGTTCCTACCTTATCAATTCGCAATTTACCGTATCCGCTATTTTTCCCAAAACAACCATATACGTCATAATCCTGACCCGGAATCAACTTGATAGAGGCGACTCCATTGTACAAATACATGTAATTCCAGTAAGACTGATTACTGGGTTTATAATATAAATATGTACTTGGACGAATTATAATTTTACTATTGGGGTCAGACGATCTGGCTGATAGATTCAGATTAACGGTCAAAAGATTAGGATCAGAGGCAACTGATACATTAACCTTATTGGTAGTTCCACAGAGGCTTGTAAAAGATATGGATGCGGGACTAAAAACCAACTTTGTTCCCGGCTTCGGATTTCTTTCAGTGAATTTAATCGTACCACTTACATTGTTGGGGAAAAATCCGAATTGGGAATATGCTCCTTGGTAAATACTTTCCTGCATAATCGGATATTGAGAATTTACATTATTTAATGTAACTACAATATTTACATCCGCAGTAGTCAAGCCCGACACCCCCCATAAAATACGGGGAAAAGCATTACAATAACTCTTACTAATTTTATGAGTAAACCAATCCCAATTCCAATAACTAAGGTGCTTTACCACATCTTCCAGATACAACCCCTCATTATCTTTTTTTACCAGAGAATATTTCTCAAGAACCCATTTACCACTACCCTCTTCTTTACTCCACATCGGGATTGTATCACCTTCCTGCACTGTACGGTCTTTTTCCGGATTATACAAATCAGCCGAAATTCTCGTACGAAGTTTTAACCCTTCGCCTTCCAATGTTTTTACCGATTTACCTTCAACTGTGAGTTGAGCTGAAAACATACCTGCAGATATAAGCTTTGTCTGGATTGTAGATCCATCTTTCAATTGTGCCTCTCCGGTAAGACTTCCCTGGATTATCTCTTGGGTAGCGCTATCTGCTGCACTAAAAAAGACAACCTGAGACTTTACTTTTCCCTTCAGGGGTATTCCGGATGCATCTTTTAGAATTGTTCCGGGTTGAACCTCAATCGTAGTCTTCGTCCCATCAATCTGCTGTGCAATGGCTTGCGTGGTTTTATTAGTATTGTCATACGTTGGAGTTAAGGTCTGAACAGAAACTTTCACTCCGTCTGTATTTCCATCATTTATGTTAATCAGCGACATTGGAACACTCTTGATTCGTTCATGAGAAACTTCCACTTGCTGTGTCTGCCCCAAATATCCTGAGATAACAGGTGTTACTTCAAATCTGACCGGGTTTTCTTCCAGGTAAGCACTATCGAGATGCGGATCAAGCACCAGGTCGAGCATGCCGTTTGATGCTGTATATTCTGACTCTTGTTCTCCTATATTGCTAAACACTTTAGAAGCTCCGGCTCCGGAGATTTTCAGTTTAACATCGGGGACCGGATTCTTTGTTTTGGCATCTACAAACTCAAAATGAATCATGTTCTTAAACTCGGGAGTCCCAACAACAATCCGAAGACTATCTACTGCATCCTGGATCTTTGTCAGATCTTCACTTAGCGAACATCTGGAAAATAGTATTGGAGCAACCATCAATACTACATAAGCTAATAGTTTTTTCATACATTATTGATTTTATAATAATTCCATTCAGTTATTTTCCTCTGGATTTTTCATGAGGACTTTATAAAAGGCCCAAACAACCAACAAAATCAAAAACCGGGATGCACCATTCTAATCTTCCCGGATAAATGACCCTCATCTTTGTTAGATAACCCTTATACCTCAACCTATACAATCGATATCACAACAACTATAAATAAATACACTATAATATTAAAAATCACAAGCAAGCCATTGGAGCAAAAATTAATTTATATTTTAACATATACAGCATAATTTGTCAACAAAGTTATACAACATCTCCATTCAGAGATAAACAAATCGTAAATAATACCTGACAAATTGTACAAATATTAAAACAATATATATCAGTACAAGTCTCAACTATTTGATTATAGATAAATAACGACAAAGATCAGAGACAAACACAAACAAACATACAATCAGTTTAGCTCATTATACATATACAAGAATTAAAGATTGCACATTTTACAAATCAATGATCTACATTAGGGTTATCCGGCGTATCAGCACTAATCATTACATATATTTCACAAATATATCTATATCTGAAGCTTTTCACAATACTACTTTAGTAGTATATTTGCGTAAACCTGAGTATTAGACTGGCTGATTATGAATATCGAAGATACACCTGAACCCTACAGAATATATGCCGAAAGCGCAACGTTTGCCAACGACATACTCCAATCAATTCCCGCGATTATATACATCAACCAACTGGATGTACCCGGTGATTATAAAAGCATGCGAAATATCTGGTATAACAAGAGAGGTCATGATTTGATTAAGTATTCAAGAGATGAGATTGACCAGCTGAAGTATAATTTTTTAAATACGATTACACATCCCGATGATCTGGATATCGTTCCCTCCTCTTATCACTGGCATGATGACGATCATTCCGAATTGACCTACATCGGTATATACCGGATAAAACCAAAGAATAGCAGTCAATATATCTGGCTCTATAACAAGACAATTGTAATCGGCTATTTCGATGACGGCTCTCCTCAGAAATCGCTATCTGTAGCCATGGAGATTTCTGAAATCATGCATACGGAAAATCAGTTAAGCAATGCGTTGAAAGAGATCTCAAAACTGAAAAGTGAACTCCGGTTAACCCACCTGACAAAACGGGAAAAGGAGATATTGGGACTTATCGCAAAAGGGAAAACCGATAAGGAGATCGCTTCCGAACTATTTATCAGCGTTACTACCGCCAAAAAACACCGAACCAACCTGATTATCAAAACGGAGGTGAAGAATACGGCGGAATTGGTCGCTTTTGCGATCGAATGCGGGGTGTATTAAAGGCTTTTCGGCATGCTCGCATCATCTATCCATTCTTAAACAGGATCTTAGTTCCTGTTTAAGAATGGATTGTGTTAATTCTCATTAATATCCGGCAGCAACCTATTCTTTATTGATTTTTGTCGTTGCCATCACATTATCACCTGTAACCCTGACAATGTAAATTCCTTTAGACAATGCACTTAATGAGACAGAAGAGTCTCCCAGAATAGATGTTTGTTTCACCTGTTTACCACTCAGATCATAGATCGTCAGCAACAGAGTTTCTGTGACTCCATTGATCTGAAGACTTCCTGTCATTTGATTCATGCTGATGTCTACCAGGGAAGACTTATTATCGGATACCCCTGTTGTAAAACTCTCAAGTGCCAAATCATCAAGATAGAGTGCACTTCCTACATTCTGGGCCAAACTGCTTGATGATGTATTAAAATTGATTGATGCAGCGTCAGGTGTTTCCGGACAATTAAAAGGAACACTGAATCGGGTGTAAACAGAAGCTGCTGCCAGATCTTTCTGGGCAGAACTGATCTCGGCACCGTTCTTGTAAAAGGTTATTTTAATGAAAGCATTATCAGTTGATGTCGGGATATATTTATACCAACCTGTGAACTTTCCATTTTGCCGGGTACATGCAAAAGTTGTCTGTTGATTGTCAGACGGATAATTACCGTTAATTCCCCAGAAACAAGGCGTGCCTTTATCATCTACACCGTTGCCCCAATCGGGATTAAACCAGGTTGTTGCTTTCAGGGCATAGGTTCCGCTATGACTATCTGTCGTTTTTTGCATCGGATTAGCAATATCGTAATCAACGATGGTTCCGTTTGCTAATTTCATGATAAAGTTTGAAGGTTGTTCTACCGGACGTCCCCACTCCTCAAAATCGCCATAAGGTATCGGGTCAGAAGTATCAAAAGACATATTATCGATAATAATATAGCTTCCTGCCTGAGGTGTGGAAAACGAAGTACTACTTACTTTATTTCTCAGATCTTCCGAGCTTGCTATTATCACCACTTCATCCGGCGTTTCGGATAATCCCTTAATGTCAAATTCCAGCTTTTGATAATCGCCGGTATGTATCCCTGTTATAGGGAATATGCAATCAAGCAGGTTAGCTGAAATTACAGAACCGTTTTTCTTGAAGATTACGCCGATTGAAGCCGCATCTCCGCTTTTGATGTCATATTGGGCATATACATAGAATTTGGTTGGCTTTTGGCTATAAGGTTTTCCTCCATTCAAGGGTTGAGGATTGAAAGTATTTGACAACATACCACTTTCAATGCTTCCCGGTGTCTGAGAACTAGCTTTTGACTTAAGTCTCACTGCATAATTTCCGTGTTGAGCCGGTTGGTATTTTTGCAGTGTTTCATTTTCATAGTTACTGTGTCTGTAATAGCTCAGGTGCCAGTCATTTGTGACGGTTGTCCAGGTTTCAAAATTACCATTGGGGATTTGTGCATGAATTGCAACAGTGAGAAAAATGAGCAAGAATAGAGTAACATTCCTTTTCATATCAATTATTTTTTTAGACAGGCCTACTCGTCAGCTTTTCGGCATCCGCTCCCTACTCTGTTACGGATTTTCGGGTACTCCGTATGTCCCAATTTAAACATTTCTGCTAATACGCTAAGCTTTGCATTTTCATGTGGATCCACTGAGAAAAAAAAACCGGAGCGCCCCCTTCTTTAGCACTCCGGATACGTGGCTTTTCATTTTGTCGATAACCCTTATTTTCACCCTAATATCTATTGACAAGCCACAATATTTTATATTCAAGCCTAATAATAACTATGAATGAACACCTCAGACAGTAATACAATAAAAACAGGTTTCGGCTACAAGAATGCATTCAGATCAGATTTATTTACAACCAGGCCCGTTTTCATCAACAAAACTATATAATCTTCTAAATACCGGCTGAACAAATCGTAAAATTACATCTGACAAATCGTACAATTATAAAATCGGATATAACAATACACAACCTAATAAATTGAATAACAACAGATATTAATATATTTCATTGAGTTATATCAACAAATACCCTTCAAAACAGGTTGAAAATCAGTAGTATTCAGGTAAAAAAATTCTAAAGCAGAGCCATAAAGTATAATATCACCAAAGTGTTATAAATATTATACAAAAATATCCACATCGAAAAGATTACACAATACTACTTTAGTAGTATTTTTGCACCAAAGCCCAACGTAACATTCCAATATGCAAATAAGGAGTATCCAAACAATTCCTATCAGTTGCTATTGAAATTTCTGATGTTATTCATAACAACAATCAGTTAGTTTATACGATGAAATAATTAACCTAAGCAATGCAAGAAACTGCTATTAAAGAATTTCATCTATGTAAATCAACCCCGAAAAGAATCGGTTTATGCACAATATAAAACTGACCCTGCTGGTTTCATCTTTTATTCTCCCTTTCGCCCTATCTCTTACGATGTTGGCACAATCGGATAAGAGCATTGCCAAACGTGTAATGGTCGTTGCATTATTCAATTCCGGAATAGCCTTTCTTTTCAATTATTTCTATTTTGAAAAGTTCTATACCCTTTACGCTTCCATTCACAGCCTGCATATCGCCTCTGTCCTATGGCTTTTTCCTTCAGTATATCTCTACATTAAAGCGCTTACCGTGAATGAGAATGATTTTCGCAAAGAGTTAAGACATATATATCCGGGTATGGCATTCGGACTTATTTCCGCACTGTTGTTTTATGGATTACTAAATACCAACGAACGGTTATTTTACCTGATATCATACAGAAGCGGAATCCACTTTACCAGCCCGGGATTGGAAGCAGTCTACATTTTCCGGGCAATCGATGTTACGCTTATCGTACTTCAGATCATTTATTACTCCATAATGCTAATAAAACTACCACAAAGCTATCGCGAAAAGCTACTGGATGAGTTCTCGAATATCGACGGATTCTCGCTGGATTGGATTAAAGGATTCGATATCGCCTTTGTTGTCGTGGGCATTCTTAGTATTATATTCTATATTCTTAATCCATTCAAAGAAGAAAATGAGTTTTTCCTGATCTCTTTTCTTTTTCTGATATCATTATTTATCTGGATTATCGGAATTCTGTCTATGCGCCAGCAAAAAATCACAGTTATGCTGACGGAGCAGGACTCGAACTCTTTTCTCATAGACGAACCGGTCATCACAAATGATGATCCCCTGATAGCCAGACTAATGGAACAGATTGAAACCAACGAAATATTTTTACAGCCGGACCTCTCATTAACCACACTCAGTAAAGAGATTGGTACCAACCGAACCTATCTGTCTAACCTTATCAACCAACAGTTCGGATTAAACTTCAACGCATTTATTAATCAATACCGGGTAATATACGTTCTGGAATATCGTAAAACACATCCGCAAGCCTCGAATGAAGATCTGATGCATGCAGGAGGTTTCGGTTCAGTGATCTCAATGAAGCGGGCTATTGCAAAATGGGGAGAGCAAAATAAAGAGGAGTAACTAAATTTACCAACGGAACAAACAATGCTACAATATCTATGATTGAGATGATTCAGTAGGCCAAACATTGGCGTATTCTTATATTTGTATCCGAAACAACATTTAATTACAAGAAACAATGAAACTATTCAGAGTTGTCAGAATGATAATGATTCTGTATGTAGCGGTCTATATAACCATTAGCTCAATATCAATGATGACCGGTAAGAATCTGAAAATCTTCTCTCTTGATATTAAACCCTCCTTTTCTTCTGCTTATTTCTGGATCGCGATGGGAAGTTTTCTACTGCTGGGTCTGGAACAGAGAATGAGATCGGGACTTATGGAGATTCCGAAAACAGTATTTCTGGGGATAATTCTGTTCATCCTGATCTTGTTGGTGAGACTCTATATTTTGTAGTTAACGTAGATATATTGATGTTCAATATGGAATTTTTATTTGTCTACGGAACATTATTGAAAGATATAGAAAACAGTATGTCGATCTATTTATCCCGGCATGCAGATTTTTACTGCAAGGGTTATTTTTATGGCCGGCTCTATAATCTTGGAGAATATCCCGGGGCAATTACCGGCACGAATCCCAACGAAAGAGTTTATGGCAATATATTCAAATTAAAGAATCCCGGCAAAATATTCTCAGTTTTAGATGAATACGAGGAGGTTGGAGAGAAATTCCCATCTCCGAACGAATATCGGAGAGAAAAGATTAAGGTTTACTGCTACAACAATGAAATAGAGGCCTGGATTTATTTGTATAATCACTCTGTTTTGAATCTCTCATTAATCCCATCAGGCGATTATCTGGACTTACTAATTTAAGACATGATGACAAAAATAAAACGTGCCGCTTCTTTTTAAGAAACAGCACGTTTTATTATAAATCAACAACATTCAAAGCCTGAACTTCTTAATATCCTCCTTCAACCGGTTTATATCAGTCAGGAATTCTTCGATATCCTGTTCGTGCTCCAGCTCTTCATTAAGAATGGTCGTCGCCATCTGGTGAGTAGCATGATCTATTCCGTTGGTGAAGTCCGCCAGATCTTTATAGCGTTGTATAGCACAACGTTCTCCTTCGAGATTCTGATTCAGAATCACTTCTACATAAGGATCAGTCGGATCACCGTATTGGCATTTAGCCAGCTTAAACCATTCGGCAGGATTAGTCACAGGAACTCCTCCTAATTGGATGATACGGGTTGCCACCAACGTTGCATGGTTCAGTTCCTGAGTAGCATGCAGCAACAGTTCAGGTTCAATCTCACTACGCATCGGTCCTTCCATTATCCTGGATCCGATCCAATACTGGTAATAAGCCAGCCACTCTTCGCTCAATGCTTCATTGAGCAGTTGAATCAATTTGTTGACATCCAGTTCCAGAATCTCAACGCCATGTTTTCCCATGTTTGTATAGTTTTTTGGTTTGTAAAAAGAACATTGTCTAGTTAAAACAAACTATACAGTCTAAAAGTTACACTTTTATCTTCCGATTTTTGTAATTAAAAATCAGCGATCCCGGCATAATGACATCGATCAGTTTTTTCCCCCAGAGGCCTAACCGAATAGCACAGAAAAGACACAGCAGGCTTAGTAACAGCGTTACCGTAGTAAATACACCCGGTCTGGTAACAAAGAACTGGACAAACGATAAAACCAGAATGATTATACTGTAAATAATCTTAATCTTCAATAATGGAGATTTCAGTGTCTTGAACCGTGTATACCCATCCATTGCCCCTGAAATGGCAGACAATATAAGTGTGAATGGCAAAATATAAATACTAAAATTAGTCACCGCAACCAATGTATCTGAGAATAAGTCGGGAAGGATCACCTGTAAAATGATCAATATGGGAATCAATGCAACAAAAGTTTGTGACAGGTGAATGGCAATCGGGTGGATATCAAATCCCAGAATCAGTTTGCGGTAAGCAGAGACCCGCTCACGATAGGGTTCAAACGCATTTCTCGGCATTCCGCAGGCAGGGCATACATCTTTCAGATCGCTCTCTTTCATAACGTAACCGCAGGGCTTACAACGGACAAAATCTTCATTCATGATCGTATGGTTTTAAGGTATTAATCACATTAAATCTATTTGATTCTCATCATCAATTCCGAGATAACGCTGGCGGAAAAACAAAACACACCGACAAGATTAACCCAGAACAACAAATCACTCTCGATACCCAACATATACCTGGCAATAAAATAGATCAAAAGCAGCGAAGCTGCAGCCCATTGCACCCGGGTTGCATTCCGGCTGACACATGCATTGTACCAGTTTTTAAACCGTTCATTCTCCGGCCATTTTGTATGCAGCCGTTTAAAATCCTGTTTGGCCAGAGAGTATTTTTTCAGGTAGAAATAAATCTCTCCGCGCATCCAGATCAGCGATTCATACACCGGTTCATTCAGTAAATCCTGACCGGTTAACTTCTCATCCGTTTCAAAGAGATAGATCGCACGGCCCAGATAGGGCAATGCCTTCTTCCACTGCCCTTTTTTGGACAGATTCAGTGCATAATCGGCGATCAACCGGGTTGCTTTATATCTATCGTCATTACCGGACAATTCAGCTTTTATTATTGACCTGATTTCAGGCTCGATTATAGCCAGGAATTTGTCAATCTCTTTTATGTATTCGTCCTGATATACCGAATCATAGATTTCTGATATTCTGCTCATGGTTTTGCTTTTAGTAATATATGACTACTACTTCAACCCAAATTGCTCTGTGATATGTTTGGCCATCGTATCCACCAGACGTTGGCGTGCCTCAACGGATGCCCAGGCTACATGAGGAGCCAATAACAGCTTTTCCTGAATATCTGTCTCCAGAAGCGGATGATCAGCAGCTAAGGGCTCTTGTTCAAACACATCAAGGCCGGCTCCGGCTAAACGGTTCTCGCGCAATGCCTGCACCAGACCGGCTTCATTGACTATTCCTCCCCTTCCGACATTGATCAGATAAGCGCCGGACTTCATCAGGCAAATTTTTTCGTAGTTTATCAGATTGTGTGTACGGTCATTCAACGGTGCATGAATAGAAACCACATCACTTTCACTTAACAATTCATCGAGATGTTTGTGGGCATAACCGGTATCCAGATTCTTTCCCGAAGTCGAATAATAAGAGACATAGGCTCCTAATACGGAAGCAACATCGGCCACACGGCTTCCAATGCTACCCATTCCGATAACTCCCCACTTCTTGCCTTTAATCTCAAAAAACGGACGTCCATGATGGGTAAACAAACCGCTGTTTCCATATTCTCCACTTTTCACATACTGATCATAATAGACAGTTTGATGAATTAATCCCAATGCTAGTGTAAAGGTCAGTTCCGCCACGCTATCGGTTGAATAACCGGCTACATTCTTTACCAGAACACCTTTTCCGGCTGCAAATTCCAGGTCTACATTATTCATGCCTGTTGCAGCTATGCAGATAAGTTTCAAATCGGGCAATGCCTGCAGTTCGGGCTGCATCAGCTTTACTTTATTGGTAATCACTACATCGGCACCGGTACAACGTTCGATAACCTGTTCCGGTAAAGTGTTTTCATATTGGATGTATTCACCCAGATTTGAAATCGGGGCTATATCAATCTCTCCTACAGAGTAGGCATCAAGAAATACTATTTTCATGTGTCATTTATTATTTTTGTTTTGGCTACACATGGAACTCGCATACAATGTTATATTCTTCAGCGAAAATAGTGCATGCTCGTTTCATAATTAATCCAGAAAATCCTCCCGCACAGGACTAAAAGCATCAACCAACACTCCGGGTTCGAGGCACTTCACACCATGCATCAGATCCGGTGCAACAAAGAAGCCATCACCGGCAGCAAGAATCTTATTTTTGCCGTCAATCTCTACCTCAAACTTCCCGGAAGCCACATAACTGCTTTGCGAATGGGGATGACAATGTAATGAGCCGATAGCTCCTGCCTCAAAAGAGACTTTTACAATCATCACCTGAACATCATATCCCAGGATCTGACGGCTGACTCCCTCATTCAAAGGCTCCCAGGGAAGCTCACTCTCCAATAAAAAAGATTTACTTTGTACCATATTTCAAGTTGTTTTTTGCTAATAAATTTAATCTGATTACGGTAGTCATGTTCTCGTATAAAATATTAATAATTATCGGTTTGAAACAACTCCTAACTTCAATATCGAAGTGTCATAAACCATATTAATCCATCATTCTTAGTAGAAAGCGTTCATTTAACCTTATCAATCCATCAACCTTAGAAGAAGAAGAAGAAGAATGTTCATTAGACCTTATTTTTTCCTCCAACCTTAGTAGAAGGTGTTCATTTAACCTTATTTCTTTCCTTCAACCTTAGTAGAAAAAAAGAAGATCTCCAACCTCCAACCTTATTCCCTTATTTTATATGGATTTATAGTCTGTTGATAATGTTTCATAAACTGATCATATTCTTCAGCAAAAGTCTGAATACGATGATGTTCTTTTTGCCCCAAAATATATTTGCACACTTTATCCACATCTCTTTTTGAAACAGAGAATGCAGAACAAGACATCTGCCATTGAAAAATACCTTTACAGAGTTTGTTATCATTAATAAAACGTGTAGAAGCAGATGATACAACTCCAGCTAACCGCTCTTCATCCATATCAGGCGAACGCGAAACAATAAAATGCATGTGTTCCGGATTGGCATAAATAGCATACATCTTACAATCGTTATTATTGACAATTCCCGTTATGTATTTTTCAATTCGTTGCCTGTTTTCTTCTAAAATCATGGGAAAACGATGAAATGTCGTAAATACAAAATGGGTATAGAGATTATTATATTCAATCTTCATGTGATATTGTTTATTTTTAATTTAGCTTCACATGGAACTCATATTAATACTTCTTAATAAGGGAATAAGGTAAAATGTGGTTTTATACATAATTCCTACTAAGGTCGAAGGAAATAATAAGGTTTTGCTTCATATCTATTCTATGATTATTGACAGACAATCAGACTTCACAATGAACATTCAAATCTGATTATTATACCCAAATCACAAACCCTTTTCCTTCAACCAACGAAACATCTCGCGATAAACAGCATCACGAACATTCTTTTTGGATAAAATCAGGTCGTGCATGCCACCGGGGACTGTCCTGATCGTTACATCTTTGCCTAAACAATGGGAATATTTATCAATATCCTTTACATCAAGCACACCATCAGCTAACTGAAACGCAGGTGTCCACACCTTACCGGTTACCGACCGGTCGGAATGCATCGACAGTACCGGACATGCAATATGTAACCCTTTATGTACTTTTTCATGCCCGTAATGAATGGCTCCGATCCAACTCCAGCATTTATCGGCTGATCCCGGTCTTTTCTTCTTCAGGTCATAACTCCATTCTCCTTTAAAGCTGCGATGCAGGCTATAACCGTAAGCAGTTGATTTATCCGATTTAATCAGGGCATTCTGGAATATTTTCCCTAAAAATGAGACTGCCGGAACCGCTATATGCTCATTAAACCAGCTTTCGTTATAATCAAAGAAAGGGCTGTTCAGGATTAACGCTTTTACAGGGAGATTAGTTCCTTTAGAATCGAGATAAAGTGCTGAAATCAACCCTCCGGTCGAATGTCCTATCAAAATAATATCACGGCAGCCTTCACTACGCATCACTGACAATACGGTATCCAGGTCTGCAAAATATTCGTTCAGATTCCGGGCATTATTGAAGGATTGATTCGGCAGTAATGAACGTCCGTATTTGCGCAGATCCACTGCATAAAAACGATACCCGGAACGGGTAAAGCGATCAGCCATTTCGGTTTGGTAAAAATAGTCGTTGTAACCATGCACATAAAGAACCGCTTTGGTTGTCTTAAGGGAATTGAGTTGCTTTACGATCGTACAGACCACCTTTCCTTCGTAATCGTCCGGCATCACGAGCGTTCGTTTTACAAACAATTTATCCAATTCATCCGGGAGGTATTGGGCGTTTACCGTTCCCCAACAAAGAATCAGCAGAAAAGGTAAAAATAGTTTCTTCATGATCGTGTATTTTGAAAAACATAAAAATACAAAAAGCGCCGGATAACTCCGACGCTTTTGCAAAAATATTGTTTGAAATATGGCAGGCCTTATTTCTACTACTGAATATCTTTCTCCCTGATTTCCACACGACGTATTTTACCACTGATGGTTTTGGGCAATTCATCTACAAACTCGATAATCCGGGGATATTTATAAGGAGCCGTTACGCTTTTTACATGCTCCTGAATCTCGTGAACCAGCTTATGATCGGCTTTATCCTTATAATCTTTGGCTAAAACGATGGTTGCTTTCACTACCTGACCGCGTATCTCGTCGGGAACACCTGTTATAGCACATTCCACTACGGCAGGGTGTGTCATTAAGGCACTTTCCACCTCAAACGGACCTATACGGTATCCACTACTTTTGATCACATCATCCACACGACCGACAAACCAGAAATAACCATCCTCGTCACGCCAGGCCACATCTCCGGTATAGTAAACACCATCACGCCAGGCTTCCTTCGTCAATTCCGGATCGCGGTAATATTCTTTGAACAGCCCCAACACTTTCTTTCCATTTGTGCGGATCACAATCTCACCCTGCTCTCCGTCTTCTGCCCAGCGACCGTCTCCGGTCAGCAGATCCACATCGTATTGCGGATTCACAATGCCCATAGAACCGGGTTTCGGTTCTACCCAGGGATAGGTTGCGATAGTCAGCGTAGTCTCGGTTTGTCCGAATCCTTCTTTGAGCTTAATACCTGTCAACCGGAGAAACTCTTCATAAACTTTCGGATTGAGCGCTTCACCGGCAATCGTGCAATATTGCAAAGAAGAAAGATCAAAACGGGTCAGATCTTCACGTATCAGAAACCGGAACACCGTGGGAGGAGCACAGAATGAAGTGATGCTATACTTCTCTATCATGTGCAATACATCTACCGGTGCAAATTTGTCAAAATCGTAAACGAATACATTACAACCGGCAATCCACTGCCCGTAGAGCTTTCCCCAAACGGCTTTCCCCCAGCCTGTATCGGCCAGAGTGAGGTGCAGACTGTGTTCGCCTACATTGTGCCAATAAGAACCTGTTATAACATGCGCCAACGGATAAGTGAAATCGTGTGCCACCATTTTGGGATTTCCGGTGGTACCCGAGGTAAAGTACATAAGCGAAATATCATCGTTATCGTTAGCTTTTTCGGGACGGACAAAAGGAGCAGCCTCCTCAGTTCCTTTGGCAAAATCGACCCAACCTTCCGGTACAACCGGCCCAACAGAGACTAACTTCTCAAGGGTCGGGGAATTGGGCATTGCGTTGTTGACGTGATGAATAACCTCATCTTCGCCTACGGCCACAATCATCTT
>CAXXPA010000015.1:0-28650 GCA_963662365.2 Bacteroidales bacterium | reverse complement strand
CACACCAGAAATGATCCGGCACAGATAATCATCGAATATTTTAAACCGATAATGTATCCAAGTCCCAGTACGGCAGCTCCGGTGTTAACCTTCATCACCACCTTGAATTTATCGGCCACCATTTCGCCGATACCTACAATGCGGGTGCTGATGGATTCGCTCCACCAACCAAAGGTGGCTACAATAAAGTCGTACACCCCACCGATGATACCCGCAAAGATAAGTGGTTTGGCCTGGTTGCCTCCCTTTTCGCCCGATACAAGCACCTGGGTTGTTGCTGTAGCTTCGGGAAAGGGGTATTTACCATGCATTTCTGATACAAAATATTTACGGAAGGGAATGAGCAACAGGATACCCAGTACACCTCCCAGCAACGAGCTCATAAACACTTCGAAGAAGTTTACGCTTATTTCGGGATATTTGTCCTGCAGGATATACAAAGCCGGTAAGGTAAAGATGGCACCTGCCACCACCACGCCGCTGCTGGCTCCGATTGACTGGATAATCACGTTTTCGCCCAGTGCGTTTTTGCGTTTAAAGGCTCCGGACAATCCCACGGCGATAATGGCAATGGGAATGGCGGCTTCAAACACCTGGCCCACCTTTAGTCCCAGGTAAGCGGCGGCAGCACTGAACAGTACAGCCATCAGCACACCCCAAAGCACAGACCACGGGGTAACTTCCCTGTACGATTTAGTTGGCGACATAAGGGGAGTGTAAGTTTCCCCCTCTTTTAATTCACGGTAAGCGTTCTCTGGTAATCCGCTTACTTTTTCTTCATCTACTTTACTCACGGTATCTTATTTTAGTCGATTAACATTAGCTGGCGGATGCATCCGATAGCCGGACACAAAGCTAAGTTTTTATTTCTAATGAGACAACAGTTCAGCCACCTACCTTTTGTATTCCGTTTATATTTCGCGTATATTTGTAGCGTACAACCAGAAATAAATGAATCAGAAATATCCATCTGCGTTACTCGAGAACGCAGTAAATGAATTGTCAAGTTTGCCGGGAGTGGGGCGGAAGACCGCTTTACGTCTGGCTCTCTATATCTTACGGCGCGATGTAGCCTATGCCGAAGGATTTGCTTCGGCTCTGTTGAACCTGCGTAAAGAGGTGAAGTATTGCAAGGTATGCCATAATATCTGCGACGACGAGATGTGCGGAATCTGTGCCGATCCGCAACGGGATCATTCCCCTGGTCTGCGTGGTGGAGAACATCAAAGAGGTGATGGCTATCGAAAATACCGGTCAGTTCCGGGGCGTGTACCACGTGTTGGGCGGCATTATTTCGCCCATCGAAGGAATTGGTCCCGGCGATCTGCAGATAGCCAGTCTGGTAGACCGTGTGGCCGCCGGTGATGTAAAGGAGGTTGTTATGGCGCTGAGTACCACCATGGAAGGTGATACCACCAACTTCTTTATCTACCGCAAATTGTCGCCCTACCAGATCAACGTATCTGTGATAGCCCGGGGGAGTTTCCATCGGCGACGAGATCGAGTATGCCGACGAGATCACGCTGGGACGGTCTATCGTTAACCGTACAAGCTTTAACGATTCTATCAAAATCTAAAAACAAAACATGGAAGAGATAACACTATCGGTTGTAATCGTAAATTACAATGTAAAATATTTTTTGGAACAATGCCTCTATTCCCTTCGTGCCGCCCTGCAGGGGCATGGAAGCCGAAGTCTTTGTAGTAGACAATAACTCCACCGACGGATCGGTGGCCTACCTCAAACCCAATTTCCCCGAGGTTACCTTTATCGAAAACAGCGACAACCCTGGCTTTGCCAAAGCCAACAACCAGGCCATCCGTCTGGCTAAGGGAAAATATATCCTGCTGCTTAACCCCGATACCGTTATTGGTGAAGACAGTATACGTTCCTTGTGTTATTTCCTAGAAGAGAAACCCAAGGCCGGTGCTCTGGGCGTTAAAATGATAGATGGAAACGGTGTTTTTCTGCCTGAATCCAAGCGCAGCTTTCCCACACCCTGGGTGTCGTTCTGCAAGATGTTCGGTCTGTCTAAGTTGTTTCCCAAAAATCCCCGCTTTGCCAAGTACAGTCTGCCGTATCTCAATCCCGATGCCCGCCACAAGGTAGATGTGCTGGCCGGTGCTTTTATGCTGATACGGAAGGAGGCGTTGGATAAAGCCGGACTGCTGGACGAAGATTTCTTTATGTACGGCGAGGATATCGATCTTTCGTACCGTCTTAAATTGGCCGGATACAAGAATTATTACATGCCCGAACGAATCCTGCATTACAAAGGCGAAAGTACCAGCAAGGGCAACATTAAATATGTAAAGATATTCTACGGAGCCATGCTCATCTTTTACCGGAAGCATTATTCCGGAGCCGGAAAGCTGTTCTCTCTTCTGATTCGCCTGGCCGTGTGGTTCCGGGCGTTGCTGGACCTGGTGTTTCATACGTCGGCCAACAAAAAAACAAAGTCATCCCGCAGGCGTCTGCTTATACTGAGCAGCGAAATGTCGCTCGAAACTGTGCGAACCGCCTGTTTGAAACAGATACCGAACCTCGAATTTGTAAATCACTGGAACCTCGACGAGCACCGGGTGATGGACTGTATCAACCGAAGCAACCGGATGAAGGGATTTACAGACATCGCCTTCTGTTACAATGATGTACGATTCGAACAACTCCTGCTGTTGATGGATAAGATGCCCGACAAGCATATTACCTATCATATCTACAACAAAAAGAGCGGCGTGCTGGTCTCGCCCGGTAAAAAATAACAGATAAAAACAGGTTGGATATGAAGCTATTGGAAAACGAACGAATCATCCTGAGGGCCCTCGAGCCCGAAGACCTTGACGTGCTCTATCGTTGGGAGAATGATGCCTCATTGTGGCAACACGGCAACACCCTGACACCCTTTTCACGCTATGTGCTGAAGGAGTACATAGCCAGTGCGCACCAGGATATCTATACCACCGGTCAGCTTCGCCTCATGATTCAACCGCGGCAGACCGGCGAAGCTGTAGGCACCATCGATCTGTTCGACGTAGATCCGCATCACCGCCGTTGCGGAATAGGGGTGTTGGTAGACCCGGCCTACCGTCGTAAGGGATATGCCGGCGAGGCCTTGTCGCTTGTGCTATCCTACGCCTTCTCCTTTCTTAAACTCAAACAGGTGTATGCCCATGTGCCCGTAAACAACGAAGCCAGCGTTAAGCTGTTCACTCTTGCCGGCTTTAAGATAGCCGGACGATTGGTGCAATGGATCAGTACACCAGACGGATTTGCCGATGTATACCTGATGCAATACGTGTTTGCGGAAACGAATTAACGGCGGATAACCTATCCGCCGGTGAGGTGACTAATTAAGAAAAGGATCTTTGGGGAAATTGGACCATGTTTTGTAGCGTCCACCCAGTCCGGATAACGAAGCTTTCCAGAAAGATTCGTCCTCCGCAAGCATCACCTTGTTGCAGGACGATTCTCCAACTACCCAAGCATCCTGGTTAATCTCGGTACTAAGCTGATTCTCGGTCCACCCCGAGTACCCTAAAAAGAACTTTACTTTACCCTCCAGCTTGTGACCAGCCAGAATGTAACGCTTCAACGCATCAAAGTCGCCACCCATATAAAGTCCTTTACTGAATTCCACCGCTTCGGGAATAAGCGTGTCACCTAATGAATGTATAAAAAATAAACGGTCCGAAGCCACCGGTCCCCCTAAATAAACCGGGATATCCGGCAGGTTCTCAAACTCAGGAATCACCCTGTTCAGCTTCATTTCCAGCTTTTTATTCAGCACGAAGCCCATGGAGCCCTTTTTATCGTGCTCCACCAATAAAACAACCGAACGCTGAAAGTAAGCATCCTGCAGGAAAGGTTCCGAGATCAGTATATGCCCCTTTTCAGGAAGTACGTTGTTGTGAGTAATCTTGAATATGTTGTTATATTGTGCCATACCTGTGAAGTCGTTTGGTTAGAAAAACAGCGACAATATAAAACAAAAAGTTGGACGAAACAAATATATTACACCGGCATACCTGTTAAAGAAGTGTTAAGGTATGCCGGTAAATAGTTAATTATGAGCACGATTGGCTTTAAATATTTTCAAACGCTCTTCAAGCAGAGCATATTGATGATCCTTGATGAACGAAGTGCAAGCTCTCAATCCCTGCTGATTACTACCCGTTGTACTTAACGAAATCGCACTGATGCCGTAATACATAAGTTCTTCCATCAATTCGGAGCCGGTCATACCCGGATACCCGATTGTAAAATAGAAACCATCAGCAATCGGTTCGGACAAATCCTGATCATATACAATGGTAAAATCATAATCGGTAAAGATCTTTTTAAGCTTGGCCGCCCTTTTGCCGTACTCTTTCACGTCAGACACAAAATCGAAGGACCCGTCTGATGCTGCTTTAAACATAGCCGCCAGCGCATACTGAGCCGAGTGACTTGTACCGGACGACAGCGCATAAAGCACCCTGTGTATGTACACCGTACCAAAGGTACCACCTCCGTAACGCTGGGTAAGTCCGGGGTAGGAGCGATGATATAATTTGTTGGATATGGCGGTTACACCGATACGCTGACCAGCATAGCTGAATGCCTTGGATCCTGAGATCTGTAAAACATAATTATCCGTATAGCGTGCTACCGTAGCCTGATACGGAGCCTCGAAAGGCACCCCGAGGGGTTTGCGGAAATCCATGGCAAAGTAGGCCAGATCTTCAATCACGATCACATCATACTTATTGGCCATTTCGCCAATGATCTGCAGCTCTTCCTCCGTAAGACAGAACCAGGCCGGATTGTTTGGATTCGAATAGATCATCGAAGCAATATTGCCTTTACTCAGGTACGACTCCAGTACTTCGCGCAACTTCTTGCCGCGGCATTCGTACACGTCGAACGACTCATACTTATAGCCCATCACTGCAATCTGTTGCTTCTGCACCGGAAATCCCGGATCAATAAACAGGATGGTATCCTTGCCCGGAGTGCACTGTCCGCTTACCAGAAAAGAGGCGTACGTACCCTGCATGGAACCGGTAACTGGCACACACCCTTCGGCAGCTACATCAATATTTATAAAAGCCTTAATAAACCGCGAAGCCTCCTCTTTAAGCTCGGGCAAACCATTTATATTAGGGTAAATGGAGGCAGCACCTGCCTGAAGCGCTTTAATTTCTGCTTCTACACCTACTTTGGCGGCCGGAAGTCCCGGAACCCCCATCTCCATATGAATAAATTCAGTTTTAGTAAGTTGTTCCAATTGATTGGAAATGGCAACCACCTCACGTATAGTAGCTTTACCAAAGTCGGGCAACCCGTATCCTTCAATCACTTTACGTGCGGTTTGGTAATCAACAGGCGTATTTTTCATGCTTAATCATTTAATGTTTCCTGCAAAAGTAAAAAAAATAATTGTTAGATTTAAAAAAAGTCTTTCAAAGTATTGCGAATTCAAAAAAAGCCCCTATCTTTGCATCGCATTTGAGAGAAAGTGCAACACGAAAACAAAAAAATGGTTCGGTAGTTCAGTTGGTTAGAATACATGCCTGTCACGCATGGGGTCGCGGGTTCGAGTCCCGTCCGTACCGCAGAAAGCCTAAGACAAGAGGCGACAAAAGTAAGACAAGTCCTTCATATTCAGTGAATATGGAGGACTTTTTCTTTTTATTCTGTCTTGGTCGAAAGCCAAGAAAAAGACAGAAAAAGACAAAGCATCTAACCTAAACTGTACCCCCTTCCCGAAAAAACGCAAGGGGGTACAGTAAATCGAAGCGAAGGGGGTACAGTTTGTCCAAAATTGGGAGTTAGTTGTCCTAATTTGGCACAGTTCATAAAATTCATTTTCAGATAGTTATCAGTAATTTTGTAACATTAAAAAATGAGTTTATGAAAAGTACATTTCGCATTCTTTTCTATGTAAAGAAAGACAAAAAAAGAGCCAATGGCACTTATCCGATCATGTGTCGGATCACTATCGACGGAGAACCAAGTCGTTTTAATACGAAAGTAAGTGTCAATCCCAGCATTTGGGATGCTAAAGCAGGTGTCACCATCGGAAAATCAAATGATGCTGTGGAAATCAACACCTTATTGAATACTATAAAAACAAGTATTCATAATGTGTATCACGACTTACAGACAAAAGAAAATGATGTAAATTCCTAAAGAGTTAAGAATATCTTTCTGGGCATTGAAGTAAAACATCAAACTGTTCTCGAACTTTTTCAACGCCACAATGACGACGTTGCCAAATTGGTTGGTATTAGCAAATCCAAAGAAACACTTCAAAAGTATGAGGTTGCCTATAAACGTATGGCTGACTTTATTAAGGAGTATTATAATATATCAGATATTTCTTTGAAAGAGGTGAATCATACTTCTTTTGCCGAGAGACGTTGTGAGGAAACGGCTTCAATCTTATAATTCCATGACCGTAATTCAAGTCAATGGAAAAGAAGATTGGAAACCCTAGTCGCGTGGAGCAATGACTAATTGCAACCCCGAGGATATACTCGCCAAAGTCAACTCGGAAATCAGAGGATTTTACAACTACTATGCTGTTGCGCAGAACATTTCCACACTTGGTAAACGTTTTGGCTACGTTATGTCATACAGCTTCTACTGCACTCTTGCTCAAAAGCTTAACATCAGCACTCCTAAGGTGATAAAGAAATATCGCGAGGGGAAAGACTGTGTGGTAAGATACACGGATGCAAAAGGGCGGGAAAGATGCCTTATTCTTTATAACGAGGGTTTCAAAAAGAAAGAACCTACCACCGATGCTAAATGCGACAGCCTGCCCAATCCGTTCGTGATTTCCTCTCCGAGCCTGATTGAAAGGCTCAGGGCTGAAGTCTGTGAATTGTGTGGAGCAAAGGGTAAAACTGTCATGCATCATGTCAGAACCCTCAAAACCCTAACGGAAAACACCGTATGGGAAAGGGTCATGTTACAGATGCACAGAAAATCATTGGCGGTGTGTCCAAATTGTTATGCGCAGATACATGATAACTAAGTTGTGGTGTAATGGAGAGCCGTGTACATGGAGACATGTAAGCACGGTTCGGGGGCAGGCTTTCGGAAACCTGCCGCAGAAATGCGGCAAGGCGCTGGGTGCCGAGCCTACGATTTATCAGGACGGGAAGTATTGCACGTTTCCACACGCTATCGAATTTCTAAACAAACGGTATGAAGATATTTTCCCAATACTGACAAGTAAACCGGAGTTGGAAAACTATCTGAGTCCTTTTATGGACACATGGTTGGGAGGTGCTGCCGACCAATTAATGGGACAGATAGCCAGTGCGAAAATCCCGCTTTCCCGTATGATTTCGCCACAACTTTACTGGGTAATGTCAGGCGATGAGTTCACCTTGGATATAAACAATCCTGATGATCCCAAGATATTAGTGGTCGGGAACAACCCTGATCGTCAAAATATTTACGGTGCAGCTTTAGGATTGTACAATAGTCGTATTGTGAAACTCATAAATAAAAAGGGGCAATTAAAAAGTTCGGTAGTTATCGACGAGTTACCGACTATCTACTTCAAAGGTCTGGACAACCTGATAGCAACCGCCCGAAGCAATAAGGTAGCGGTACTTTTAGGATTTCAGGATTTCTCACAATTAACAAGGGATTACGGAGATAAAGAAGCCAAGGTAGTTATGAATACCGTCGGTAATATCTTTAGTGGTCAGGTAGTTGGAGAAACTGCCAAAACATTATCGGAACGTTTTGGAAAAGTTTTACAAAAACGGCAAAGCATGACGATTAACCGCAATGATAAATCGACGTCTATCAGTACGCAAATGGATAGCTTGATACCGCAATCCAAAATCAGCACCTTGACACAGGGTATGTTCGTGGGAGCAATAGCGGATAACTTCGATGAACGCATCGAACAGAAAATGTTCCATTGCGAAATTGTGGTAGATAATGCAAAGGTAGCCGCTGAAACAAAGGCTTATAAATCAATTCCGATTATTACCGATTTTACGGACGAAAACGGAGTAGATACCATGAAAGAGCAGATACAACTCAATTACAACCGCATCAAAGAGGAAACGAAACAGATTGTAGCTGACGAACTGGAACGGATTAAAAATGACCCTGCTTTAGTTCATTTGTTGCAACAGGGGGAGTAATACAAAATATTAGAGCCTTGGAGGAGGCTCTAATAACGTTTGTTCGAGCAGTCAAGCCACGACTAAAACACATTCAAGCCCTATAAGGTGCTGATATCTATCTGTCCAATATACTTGCAAACTATTGTTGTTATTACCTTGTCGCAGTATTAGTTTGAATTAGAATTATACTTGCAATGTAATTGGATTCGGAAATATTTTTCCTTGTTGCAATAATGCACTTGGGTTTTCTATTATTTCAATTCTTGCATTGCTTCCTGCATTATAAACTCGATAGATAGAATAACTCTCTCCTTTCTCAAACATAAAAACCCATTCATTTGGTGAAAGATAAATAAGGTCTTTGACTCCCGAAGGAGTTCCTTTTACATCAATGAATCTTTCTTTTCCATCTTCAATAATTTTAAAATCGTAAGGTTTACCACTTTCTTCATCCTTGTTTAGCCAAATTACTTCGGTGAACTTACTTTCTTGATTTGTCAAATATTCAAAAACGAATTCCTCACACCATCTTCCAACATCTTCTCTAACTTCTTGACTTTGAATTTTTGAATAGTTTACTTCTGCTTTAGCTGTTGCATTAGTGAATTTTTTTGTTTTAACCGAAATGCTAGATGTATCAAAGCTTTTTGGAGTTGCAATTGGTTCGAAATTTTCAGACATTGTCTGTTCTGCTTCTGAACTACATTCTTCAACTGGCTCATTTACATTATTTTTTTGAATAGGTATTTTTTCTATTACATTATCAGGAATAACTAAAACTTGTTTTGTAAATGAACGGATAGGTTTAATGCTGGTTAAACTAATTCCCTGCTCAATTAACCATTCATGAATTTCATTTTTCTCTGTTTCCAATAAGAGAAATCGCAATTCCTCGTTAAGCCCGAACACTCCTAATAGATTTGAAAGTTCTTTTATCAAACTCAACAATGTTCTTTCACTTTTCCATTTTCCTTTAAAGTAGAATTTATTTTCACCCTTGTAAACTGTCAAAGAAGGCCCATCAAAAGTTTCAGATTGAAAGTTAAAGGAAAGTTTGATTTCAGAGGTAGTAAAAAAATCAGTTACATTTAATAACTGATAGATTCTTTCAAACTCTTGATTGCTTTCTTCTATCTTTTTCTTTTCAATCAATGCCACATAATAGGGAAGAATTTTTTCAAGTTTATCTTTTAGTGTATTATCAGGAATTGGCTTTTCAAACATTGGAATGAACTTGTCAATTGTTTGAACTTGAAAGAGTGAAATTAATTCTTTAAAAGTCTGTGAATTTTTGTTGGAATTTTCAGGTAATTGAATAATCTTTAATTTGTCTGACTCTGTTGAAAATCCTTCCACGGTAATCCACTTTAGTTGATCGGCTGGTTCAAAACGCCCATTTACAGATAACAATTTGTTGTTTGCAGCCCAATCTGAGATAATTTGCTTGGACTCTATTGTCATATCAGGGATAATCGAAGCCAATTTGTTATAAATCAATCCTATCCTTCTTAATGGCGGCTTAAAAGTTGAATCTTTCCCTTCTACATCTTCTGAATGTTTTACAATTCTGGAAAGGACAGAAAGATAATCGTTTAACTCTAACCTACTTTTGAATTGAAGTAGATTTTTCCAGTCATCAGGTAGTGGTTCATCAAAATCAAAAACAGGTAAATAGTTACCCGCAATATCTTTTATTTCTTTTGTATTTATAAATACGTTTTCGGGATTTAGAATTTCTTTGGTAGAAGTCGGCACACATTTTTTATTCTTAATGAACCAAGGGAAATAATTTTGAACTGAAGTAGAATAGCTATTAAATCCAAATCCCACACCATATTTGTACACCGCATTTCCTATTAACTCTGAAAGATTATTTGAATTCGAGATAATGCTTTTCCAAAATAATATAGAATAATCTATGTTTGATGATATTAGATTTATGAAGGATGGCAACTTTACTGAACTGATAACATTGTGATTCCCAAATCCAAACCCTCCTTTTTTCATCGCATTTGATTCAGATTCATTAACCCAAACTTCATCAGTAATTTGTTTTAGAGTAATTAAGGAATTGTTTTGATTGATAGTATCAATCTCAACTCTATCCTTAACCTTTATTGCTTTGAAAAACAAATTCCATTCTAGTTCATTACTGTCAGAAAATAGATATTCTTCAGAGACAAAAGATACATCTTTAATAATGCCTTCTATTTTTAACTGTGGTTGATATTTATTTGAGAGGAAACAAAACTGCGCTTCCCTAAAAGTCAATTCAGATTTTTTGGTTTTTAATTTAAGTTCTCTTAAACATTCAAGCATTTCTTCATCAAGTAGATTATCTTTGTATAAGCGAAATAAATAATGCGTTATCTGAAGAAAATTGGAAGCATTAATAAAGTCTTCGTTCTTGAGATTTGGAATTATTACATTGGTTACAAATGCAATTTGCGAAGGCTCTTTAACCCCAACTGTTTTAAGCCACTCATAGACTGGCTTGTTTTTCTGAATTTCATCAAAAACATCAGGATGGATAATTGGAATATCTCCTAATTCTGTTGAACTAACACCAGTCGGGAAACAAACTCCGTTTGAAGGATTGTAGAGTAAACCTTTCTCATCATAGATAAATGGAAGTGTTTTCAGGCTCTGAAACCAGAGTCCTTGCTTGTCATTCTCGGACTTTTCTTTAAAATATTTTATTAAACTGAAATTTTCAGAAACCTTATGTCGGCTTGTAAATGATTTTGAAGCAAAAAAAGTTTCAAAGTTGTCAAGTTCAAAAATTTCAACTCCAATAGCTTTTAGTTTATTGGGTTCTTCTACTTTGGGGTTTACAAAACAATCATCCAAAAGGATTAACTTTTTCTCTAATTTAAGAAATTCAGTGATAGACTTAGTGTCAATGAATTTTTGATTTGATAACCCCGTCTTATCTAAAACAACCTCAGATGCTATACTAATCTTTTCATTACCAGTAATAATAAATCTCTTAGTAGAGCAATGTTTTGCAAAACTATTATCGAAGGAGCTTTTTAATTCATTTTGTTGAATATTGAATTTGCGAGGCAGTAAATGAAGAATTTGAAACTTGTATTTGCTTGTTGAGAGCAAAACTAGCCAATCAAATATTTTTTCTGCAATAAGTTCAAAGAGCCACTGATTCCAAATTTTATCTTCGTGAATTCCTTCTCTTGCTGCATTGGTAAGAAAGCTACCATTAACTAAAAACGGAAATTTGAAATCCTTTACCTTCGTTGGAAGGTATGTAAAAATCAAACTATCCCCTTCCCTTAATGATTTAATTTTATTCTCTTCTATTTTAGCCGCATATGAAATTTCTGTCAACTCAGCATCCTTTAGCTTTTTTGGTGTCTTTTCATCTTTTTTTAATTCTTCTTTCGTTTTAGCTGGAACAGGAATATCTCCAAATGTTTTTGTTATCCAAGAACTGATTTCCTTACCATCTTTGAAAAGAGTAACCTCATTAAAATTGGTCTCTTCACTGATAACCTTTTTTTCTATTGAATAAATTGGCTTGCTATTTTTTGAAACAGAGATTTTTGAAACTCTTCTTAGAAATAGAAGTATTTGCCCGTTGCTAAGCAATTCATCCAAATCATTTTGAAGTAACTCTACATTCGTTATTTCAATTATTGTAGAAACCGCATATCTGTTTTTTGAAACATTTTCTTGAATTTCTTTTGGCAAATCACTTAGATCTGTCCAAATAGGAATTATTTGCCAAGGCAGAATTGTTTTGAACTTAGATTTGTCAAAGCGAAATTGAAATCCGTCTGAAAAGATTGTTACTCGTTCAGATTTACCAAATACAGATTTGAACCCAATGCCTTTGTATCCTGTTTTTGTTGTATCTGCCCTTTTGGTACTTGAACCTGCACTTGTAAGAGATTTTATATCATCCTGCGAAAAAGGTTGTCCACTATGAGAAACTATTAAGCAACCGCTATAAAATTCAAAGTGAACTTCATTATTAGTATCTTTAGCTGCATCATCAGCATTTTGAATCAACTCAAAAACAAATCGCTGACTTTCCGAATAAATGTCGCTTGAAACGGTGTCGAGTAAATTTGACATTGTTTCCGCTTGGTCAGGATCTTTGAAGTCCGAACGCTTTTGGTATAATTCGTCTATTATATTTTTTTTATTCATCTATTGCCTTTTTATTCATTGTTGTTATTGTGGTAAAGTCGTTCACTATGCTTACATCTAATTATGTATTTTTTTTAAAGTTGTATCTGATTTCTTACTGGCTCAAAAATACTAAATATTAGTGACCTATAATAAAAATCACTTGTAATCCTTTCGTTCCTATGTGATTTGACTTATTCATAACGCCACACGCTTCCAAATCAGAGCCACAAGCATCCACCTGCCTAAAAAGCAGCACTCAACACTTTGATTCCAACTACTTTTATTCTGCATTAATAGTGATGCAGAACAAAAAAACAGTTTTAATCATGGATGAAAAATTAAATCCGAAAGACAAAGTTCTCCTGATGCGCGATGAAGGAGAAGGAAACAAACTCAAAGTAGTGAAAGGCATTGATAAGAAAGGAAAGATTGATGCCATTGATCCCCTGAAGGCAAAACAGACCGATTTTATAAAAATCGACAAACACGCCGATCCTATCGAAAACTTTTTCAAAAATTTCTTTAATCAGGCAAAGAATCCTTCGCATACAGGCTTTTATGCTGTTACGGTTGATATGCTTGATAAAGTCCTATCGCTTAGTGATAAGGAATTGGAAAAGTTTCGTATTGATCCGAGAGATTACCTGAATAAAGAACAGGAGCAATCTACAAAGGAAACCAAACAAGAATCTACTAAAGAACAAGTAACAGAAGAAAAGAAAGAAAAAATGGATGCAACAACACAGCAGAAAACCGAATTTAAGCAATTCGACACCAGCCGTATTCCCGAAAGCGAATATCAGAAATACGGTATCAAGCCCGAAAATTTAGAAGGTGAACTTAAAGCCATGAGTTACGGGTATAAATCCCCGCACCTTGTAGATATCAATCCTAATATCGAGGGTGTGGACTATCCGATGAAAGCCCGTATGTCATTGGAAGAACAACCGGACGGCAGTCTGAAATTTATTCCGCATCCGCAGCAACAGCAGGTTGATTTGGATAAACCCTTTCAGGGTATCATGCTCCCCAATGATGTAAAGGAGAATCTTCTGGCAACAGGCAATGCCGGGCGTGTTGTTGATTTGGAACCAAGACCGGGAGAAAAAGTACCTTCGCTTGTTTCCATAGATAAACTAACCAACCGTTTGGAAGCCGTGCCGCTTGATAAACTCACCGTATCTCAAAACCTGAAAGGCGTTGAACTCTCTCCCGAACAACAACAGGCACTAAAGGAAGGGAAAAAGGTATTGGTTGAAGGTATGACCTCTAAAATGACAATCGGCACGGATAATCCCAATAAATTCGATGCCTATGTACAGTTCAATGCGGCCAAAGGTGGTTATGATTTTTCCTATGATGGATTAGACCGCAATAAGTACAAGCAGGACAACAAACAGGAGCAAGGTCAAAACCAAAGTCAGGAAAACAAAGTCCGTATCCCTAAAAAACTACTGGGTGTAGTTCTTAGCGAAGACCAACAGAACAAGTTGCGTGACAGCAAGGCAGTTTATGTTCAGGGCATGATGAAGGACGGAAATGGAGAACCTTTTAATGCTTATGTAAAGGTAAACCATGAAAAAGGCAAACTTGATTTTCTCAAATGGAATCCTGACAAAGCCAAAAAGCAGGGAGCGGAAGTAAAAGTTGCCGAAGGAAATAAAACACAGGTGGCTGTTAATTCACAGGGTAAGACCAGTGAAGCAACCAAGAACGTGAAAGAACCCTTGAAACAAGGTCAGCAGAATCCTACCGAAAAGCAGGATAAAGAGCAGAAGCAACAGCAAGGCTTCAAAAAGCCTGTGAAAAAATCGACAGGTCATAAAATGTAATCAACCACTAAAAAATCCATAGTAAATGAAAGTAATAATTGCAGAAAAACCAAGCGTAGCCCGTGATATAGCGGCTATCGTAGGTGCAGGTAACCGCAAAGACGGTTATCTGGAGGGTAATGGTTATGCCGTTACATGGGCATTCGGACATCTCATAGGATTAGCAATGCCCGCTGATTATGGTATCACGGGATTTCAGGCAGAAAACCTGCCAATACTTCCGTCAGAGTTTAAGTTGATACCCCGCCAAGTTAAAGACGGCAAGGAGTACAAGAATGATCCCAAGGTAATGAAACAACTCAAAGTTATCAAAGAACTGCTCGGTAAATGCGATCGTATCATTGTGGCTACCGATGCAGGGCGAGAAGGCTGTTTAATTTTCCGATACATATATCATTATCTGGAATGTACCAAGTCTTTTGACCGCCTTTGGATAAATTCGCTTACCGATAAAGCTATCCGAGAGGGGTTACAGAATCTTCGTCCGGGAAGCGATTATGACAACCTTTATCTGTCCGCCAAAGCCCGGAGCCAAGCCGATTGGGTTGTCGGGATAAACGCTTCGTAAGCCCTCTCGATATCTGCCGGGCATGGGGTCTGGTCATTAGGCAGGGTACAAACACCCACACTCGCCATGATTTGCAGCCGTTACCTCGAAAACAAGGATTTTAAGCCGCAAACCTATTTTCAGGTAAAACTCCATACGGTAAAGGATGCAACCCGGTTTGCTGCCATTTCCACAGAACGATTCGATACAAAACAGAACGCAGACACAATCTTAGAGCGTATCCGCTCCGCAGAATCAGTCTGCATCATTAATGTAGAAACAAAGCAAGCAAATCAGGAACCGCCTTTACTCTACGACCTGACCACCTTGCAGAAAGAAGCGAATAGCCGGCATAGTTTTTCGGCAGATAAAACTCTGTCCGTAGCTCAATCGCTTTACGAAGCGAAACTCATTTCTTATCCGAGAACAGGCTCACGCTATATTTCCGACGATGTTTTTGCCGAAATACCCGACCTTATCGGTCAGTTATCTTCCCATACTCCATTCGGAAGTTATGCAAAATTTCTTTCAGGTAAAGACCTGAATAAGCGTTCTGTAAACGATAAAAAAGTCACCGACCACCATGCCCTGATTATAACCGAGAATATGCCGAAGGATATATCTCCTGACCAACGTATCATATATGATATGATTGCAGCCCGTATGTTGGAAGCATTTTCGGAGAAATGTACCAAAGAGAACACAAGTGTTACTTTGGATGCTTCGGGCGTAGCGTTTTCAGTCGAAGGTAGTGTTATCATTATTCCCGGTTGGCGTGCCGTACTCAACGCACCCGATGACGAAAAAGGCGAAGACGATGCTCCGGCACTTCCGTCTCTTACCAATGGCGATGTACTTCCCATTAGCGAAACGGATTTATTGGAAAAGCAAACCAAGCCCAAACCGCTTCACACTGAATCAAGTTTGCTTTCGGCTATGGAAACCTGTGGTAAAGAACTAACCGACGAAGCGGAACGAGAAGCCCTCAAAGAATCGGGTATCGGAACATCTGCCACCCGTGCAAGCATTATCGAAACGCTATTCTCGCGCGAGTATATCGTAAGGGAGAAAAAATCTCTTGTCCCGACCAACAAAGGGCTGGTAGTATATCTGGCTGTCCGTGATAAAAAGATTGCGGACGTAGCGATGACAGGCCAGTGGGAAAGCGCACTTGACAAGATGGCCAAAGGCGAAATGGATGCCGGAACATTCCATAAAGCGATAGAAGTGTATGCGGCACAGATCACCACGGAATTACTGGAAAACAAAATCGAAGGCGGTAACCAAAGGGAGAGCTGTCCGTGTCCCAAATGCAAAAGTGGGGAGGTAATGATTTATCAGAAAGTAGCCAAGTGTAATAATGAAGGATGTGGGCTAACTGTATTCAGGAATAAGTCAGGTAAAGACCTGACAGACAGACAACTCAAAGACCTGCTTACCAAAAGCAAGACAGGAGTAATCAAAGGATTCAAAAGCAAGGAGAATAAGTCTTTCGATGCAATGGTAGCTTTTGATGCAGAGTATAAGGTGATATTTTTGTTTCCACCGAAAACGGGATTTAATAAGAAACGCAAATAAAAACTATTATCTTTGCCACTATTAAAATCCATAGGTAAACTGTTTTAATGAGAAATTGTTAAGGTCAGTTACTTAGGATTTTTTAGTGGTGGCACTGGGGAGGGATACCCCGGTGCCTATTCTATATTATTACTTTATCTGTCCAGTAAAATGAGAGTGCCTCTATTTTTTCAACAATCAAATGACAATCTTTGTCAAACCATTTGGAATGATCGCATTCAAAATAATTTCCCTTACATTTATTACATCTGGAAAATTTATTTATGTATGACATCGCAGGCATTATTTCTTGGTTAATAATAGCTTTGTATTTTATCTCATCATTATTTGGAATAGTCATAGTGTATTTTAAAGCTTCATCATCTACATATGGAGTTATCTTAAATTCCTCTCCAACTACTTTCCTTTTGAAGTATAAGACACCATCATATTGACACAAATTATTTATTGAAGGTTTATCAATATTTCCTGTTGAGTTTTTATTTAAATAATCTCGAAGACTTTCTAACCATAACTTCAGATTAACTCGAGTAATTGGAATAGTATTAAAACTATTGAGCCAATTTAGCAAATTTTCCACATTGCCAATACAGCTTATAATTATTTCCTTATCCTCAATGTTCCATGATATCGAAAAAGAAATGTTTGTTTTGAGCTTCCTAATTACTTTTTGGTGAAAAATAGATTTTAAAGCTAATATAGTATCGTTAATATCTTCTTGGGGATTTTCGGCAGCATGAAAGATGCAAGGGATATTCCAATATTCATCCTTACAATTAACAAAGATTGTATCGTCATTTATAAAAAGTTGTTTCCCTCTCTTTTTTAAAGTTTTTTTAAGTTCAATAATTTCATCTTCTAATATGTCGACCTGCTTTTCATCTATAGTCATGCAATCGTATATTGAAACAGCGTGTGTTTGGTTTTTAAATTTTTCATTCTTCTCATGGTATGACACAAGAACTTTGATGCCATCTTCTTTATCCATTTTATTGGGGATAAGTTCTTCTATTAAAGAAGGAGATTCTTTAGTCGTTTCAAACTGACTTACAGGTTTGTCTATTCCAAAATACTCATAAATCAATGGATTATCTTGCATATAATTCGTTACTAAACTTTTCCAAGAACTAAGTGGTAACTTCCCATCAACTCTAAAAAGTTTTTCATATTGACTTTTTCTACCAAATTCTGTCATATTATGATCCAATCTATCAAGATATAAATTAGAATCGTAACCTCTTATAGCTCCATCGAAGTGAATAAAATTGGATCTTTTCATATCATAAATTGAATGAATATATCTACATCCAAAAAAATCTTTTTCCGTTGGACTTTCACTTTCTCGCAATTCTTCCATTTCAAATTCTTTTAAATTATCATTTGATTTCCAGAAAAATTCTGTAGTGGAAATACCATAATAATCCCTTTCAAATTGATTAGTAGAGTGTTTTGTTAGACCGTTGTGTATATTGCTAATATCATCATCATATTTAGGACCAAACCAATACTCAAATTCCATGCCTTGTAGTACATCAGGAGCATAGCCGATTAAATTCCAATCTATGGAAATTTTAATTTGGATATCCTCATTCCCTTTATGAGATAGTAGCTCGTCCAAAAATATATAATGAAAATTATTCAGATGAGACAACGAGCGTCTAAAAAATTGGTGACAAAAAATGCAAAGAGGAAGTTTTTTATGTATGAAGATTCCTTGATATTTATAATCAAAATCTTTTTCTAAGTCTTTTATGTTGATTAAGTTATTTTTATCTGATTCCGAGAAATTATGTATGCTGGGAAAAATTCTTTTAACAATGTTTTTATTCAAAATAGCTAATGTTCCAACTTCTAAGTAATCATAATCGTTTTCGATATAATCCTTAACTTGGTTGTATAAGGAGTCATTATTCGTATCAATCAGTTCTTTTACATGACTAACATGCGAATATTTCTTGAAATCTATTACTTGTTTAACTTCTTCGTCTGTTTCCGGTATTAAACAAAGTCCAATATTTCTAACTAAATCTGATTCGAAATATAAACCTATTGATTTCATTACACCTATAGGCCTATGCATATCATGTCCTAAGTGCATAGGAACCCCATTAATGCTTTTTTTCCAAACGATATCTTCCATTGCAGAAATAGTAAAACGTACACCAGTCTTACTAATTCTATCAGATAAAAGAACTGATAAAGATTTGATCATAAAACTAATTTTATTATAAAATAAATTTTCAAATTTAGCAAATATTTAAGATTCAGGCAAATGTCTCCCCATAACGCCACATACACCCAAACCGAAGCCACAAGCGTCCACTTCATTGGAAACCAATCTCTAACTTCCTGATTCCAACTAATTTTATTCTGCATTAATAGTGATGCAGAACAAAATCAGTTATCAGTATGAAATACAATTCAAATTTAGAGCCTGCGGAAATGTCGTATTTCCGGCTCAATCTACTTTCCTACTTACGAGATTCCCACCCCGACAAAGCAAATGACCTTTCATTTATTGCCGGACGTGGGGATATGGCCGCCGAAGCATACAGTGAAGCCATAAAGAGCGGTTTAAACCATATTCAGGCAGCCGAAATTGCCAACGAAGCCTTATTCAAAGGCTTACACTTTTCTCCTTATAACGTAATCGTTGAAATTCTTTGGAATGAGTTTTTCGACGAAGTTTCTCCAAGCGAAGCCCAAACAAAGGCAAAAGAACTAATGCCCGAATGTCAGGCGGTATTTGCTAAATATAACCTTAGTGATGATTATGCCGAGACGACAGAGTACCAGTCTCTTTACACAGAGCTTGTCGGCACAATCCTGATTCTGCTCGAAAATGAGTTACAATAAGCGAACTCATTTGCGTCTGAATATTGATGCAATCAAGTTGGCGTTAAGGCTCGACAAGGAACAAAAGAAAGCAACTCCCGAAGAACGGGAAATACTTGCTAAATATTCAGGATTCGGAGGGATTAAGGCAATTCTTAACCTTGCCGATAAACCGGAAGATATTCAGCGGTGGCCCAAGTCCGAAATCGAGCTTTTTCCGTTGGTGCAGGAACTTCACGAGGTACTCCGCGATAATTCCCCCACACCGGAAGTTTACAAACGCTATGTCAGTTCCCTGAAAAGTTCTATCCTGACCGCATTTTATACACCGAAGCCTGTTATTGATGCGTTGGCAGATGCTCTAAAGGATAGTGGTATAACACCGACACGCTTTTTAGAACCCAGTGCCGGAACGGGCGCATTTATTTATTCTTTCAAAGAAACTGTACCCGAAGCCAAAATCACGAGTTTTGAAAAAGACTTATTGACAGGCAAAATCTTATCACACCTTTATCCTGATGATAAGGTAAGGATTGAGGGTTACGAGAAAATGGAAGGACGCTACTCACAGCATTTCGATGTGATTGCATCCAATATTCCATTTGGCGATGTTTCGGTATTCGATCCGCTACTCTCCAACCATGAGATACCCGCCGTCAAACAATCGACACAGGCAATACACAACTACTTTTTTGTAAAAAGTGTTATGTCGGCCAGAGAAGGCGGGATAATCGCCTTTATTACCAGTCAGGGTGTACTCAATTCGGAACAGAACAAACCGGTGCGGGAATACCTGATGAATACTTGCGATATGGTTTCTGCTATCCGTTTACCGAACAATCTCTTTTCCGATCATGCCGGAACAGAAGTTGGCAGCGACCTGATTGTCCTGCAACGAAACAATAAAAATATCGTTCCAAGCCAACGACAGCAGGATTTTATAGAATCACGCAAGTTGTCCAATGGTATATCCATTAATAACCTGTTCCGTGACTTTGATAGGGTGATACAAACCAAATCAAAGATAGATACCGATCCCTATGGAAAACCTGCGATTGTCTTTACCCACGAGGGCGGAGTGGACGGCATAGCCAAAGACTTACGGCAAATGTTAAAAGAAGATTTCTCCCAACATTTAGACTTACAGCGTTATCTGCAAAACACTCCGGGACATCAACAATCACAGGCAGCGCTTACCGTAGAAACTCGCTCTTCTAATGATCTCGATCCTCTTTGGCAGACGGATGAACTCGACCCTTTTTGGCAAGCAATTGAAGATGATTGGATTCCCGACGGTAATCAATCCGAAACTGTTAAACCTACGGTTGAAAATAAACCTGAACCACCCAAACAACAAACTACTTATTCAGGTACGCTTTTCGATATGGATGATCCTGCCATTAAAAAAGAGCCGACTCCGGAGGCGAAACCCCAGTCCGTCACACAGGAACCGTTAATTACGCTCTATGACCTTTTCGGGTTTACCCAAGAGGAACGCAGTCAGGTACAAAAGCCTAAAAAACGAGGGCGAAAAACCAAACCACAGGCAAGCAAACCAAAAGAACTGCCGTTTATGGACTGGCGGGAGGAAATGGCACATAACGCAGCACAGGAACGGGAAAAGCTACAACAGGAAACTGCCGAAGCCTATCCCGTATTCGATGCCCGTCGGGAGGAACAACTGGAACGGCTGAAAGAAGAAGCCGAAAGGGAACAGCAGGAACGCATGAAACCTGTTCCTTTCCTATTGGAAGATATACCGTCCCATTATCGTGAAGGCTCATTGGTTACCGACTCAACTAATCGTATCGGTTATTTACGTGATTTGAATGGATTTCAGCCGATGTTCCATCCGCTTCATCTCACCGGAACACAGCAGGTGAAAGCATCCCTTTATATCGAAATACGGGACACTTATCACCACCTGTATAGCAACGAAGCAACCAGGTTGGAAGCCAATCCCGCCCTGCGTGAAATGCTTAACCGATTATATGACGATTTTACTCGTCGTTTCGGAAATATCAACGATGCGAAAAATCTTAGCCTGATAAAGATGGATGCCGGAGGAACGGAAAAACTTTCTCTGGAAAGATATATAAACGGTAAAGCTGTCAAAGCAGATATATTCCAACAGCCCTTTGCTTTCAATCCCAACGAGATTACCCATGCCGATAACGCACGGGAAGCCCTGACTGCATCATTGAATAAGTATGCAGAGATAAACCTTGAATATATGGCAAGGCTTACGAATAATACTTCGGATGAAATACTGGAGGAACTGAAAGGACAAGTATTCTTCAATCCGATGATAGGCGCTTATGAAATCAAAGACAAGTTCATAAGCGGCAATGTTATTTCAAAAGCGGAACACGTCGAGCGGTATCTGGAGAACCATCCCGAGCATGAAGCTGCAAAAGAATCCCTGACGGCGTTACGGGAAGCAATACCCCGTCCGATACCTTTCGAGGATCTGGACTTCAACTTCGGAGAACGCTGGATTCCGTCAGGCATTTACAGCAAATATGCTTCGCATCTATTTGACACAAATGTTTCGGTGCATTATGCACAAAGCCGTGATGAATATAGCCTGAAAGCCGACAGTAAGAACGTAAAGATTTGGGATCAGTACGCTGTTAAGGCTGAAAGCCGGACTTTCGACGGTATAGCCCTGATGAAACACGCCTTGCATAATACCTCTCCCGATATTACCAAGAAAGTCAATAAGATGATTGACGGGGAAATAAAAGAGGTAAAAGTACGTGATTCCGAATCCATACAGTTGGCTAATACCAAGATTGACGAAATTCGCAACGGTTTTACCCAGTGGCTCAACGAGCAATCACAGGAGTTCAAAGACCGGCTGGCGGATAAGTACAACCGTACTTTTAACTGTTTTGTCCGTCCTGATTATGACGGAAGTCACCAAGAGTTTCCCGGACTGGACTTGAAAGGCTTAGGTATTCCCGACTTGTATAAAAGTCAAAAAGATGCTGTCTGGATGGACAAATTGAATGGCGGTGCGATCATTGACCACGAGGTAGGCGGCGGTAAAACCCTGATTATGTGCGTAAGTGCTTACGAAAAGAAACGTTTGGGACTGGTAAACAAACCGCTCATTATGGCACTCAAAGCCAATGTGCATGAGATAGCCCAAACTTTCTGTACGGCTTACCCAAATGCAAAGGTACTGTATCCGGGCAAAGAAGATTTTACGCCTGCAAAACGGGCGAGGATATTCAACGAAATGAAGAACAACAACTGGGATGCTATCATTTTAACACACGAACAGTTCGGCATGATACCCCAGTCACCCGAAATACAGCAACGGATATTACAGGCAGAACTGGATTCAGTGGAAGAAAATCTGGAAGTATTGCGTTCTCAGGGAAAGGAAATATCCCGTGCTATGGAAAAAGGTTTAGTCAAACGTCAGCTCAATCTCGAAGCCAAACTAAGCAATATTGCCTATCAGATTGAAAATCGTAAAGATGACACGGTAGATTTCCGTCTTATGGGTATAGACCACCTGTACGTTGATGAGAGCCACCGCTTCAAGAACCTAACCTTTACCACCCGCCATGACAGGGTTGCCGGTTTGGGTAATGCCGAAGGATCGCAACGGGCACAGGGCAGACGCATTAAAATTTATCGACAGAAAGTATGCTTTGGAGAACGTCGTCAGACCATCCGGCTGATTTTCTTTTGCGAGCAATGCTGCTTTTACTTTCATAGTGCTTTAACATAGATAAAGCTGTTTTAGAGACAAGCGAAAAGTTGACGGCAGCATTGTTCTTCTTTCGTCCGTAATCTTCATTAAACGAGACATCCAATTGCCAGTGTAAATTATTTTCTACAGACCAGTGTTTTCTGACAGAGCCAGCGATTAATTCAGCATCTAAAGCTAATGAAGAAATATAGTATCTGGTTTCTTTTTGTTTACGAGGACCTTTTTCGCCTGGAACGGTACGCTCTGTAATCACACAGGCAAATGTTTTCAAACCAGCCCATTGGGTGTAGTCTTTAGTATTTAACCAGTACCGGTTGTCACAAGCTATGCATGTTCTTTTTTCCAAACGACCATGTCCAGTCTCGGTCTTCTCGTAAACGCTTACCCGGTTGGGCTTCTCAGCTCTCCAAATGGTGAAAAAATGTTCTATTTCTTTATATAAATGCATATGGTTTTTTTAACAGCCAAAACGTAATCTGCTTCTTTTTCTATTATTTTAGATGCTATTGTCTTTTGACATCCCATAGCATCAATAGTGATTATACAATCTTTAATATCTAATGCTTCCAATAGTTCGGGGATAGCGGTAATTTCATTGGATTTTTCTTCTGTCTTGATTTGTCCAAGACTTATTCCATTGTCTGCGGCCCAGGCGCTTACCATGTGAAGTTTATATTGAGGGCTCGAGGGTTTTAGGTAGGTCCCTCTCAGGAATTTAGCCTCTTCAGACTCATATGCTCCGCATATTGTTTTGCCGTCGATCGCAACCACACCTTTATACTTGCCACATATGGATTTAACCCATTCTCTGAATTGATTTTCAAAATATGAGGTATCCAAGACTGTGAAAAATCGATTAAAAGTATCATGTGAGGGTATTCCATTAAAAGAAGGGATCGTACGAGAGAAGAAATCAATTTTACAATGACCAAAGTCTTCTATTTCATTCCATGTCTCGGCCCCGCAAATAACGGCAGCTAACGTAATATAAATAATAGTTTCTGCAGAGTGAACTGCACCTTGCACTAACTTTAAAAGATTGTGATTCAGTGTAGTTGGATATTTGAAAATAAGTTGTATCTTTGAACCTGAATTTTATGACGACAAATTGGTGACAATAGCAGTCAGAACTGCCAAAATACAGTTCAGAAATTAATGCTAACCTAATTTGTACCCCATAAAGGTCTTTGAAAGAATAAGGCACTGAATATTAGCGGACTGGCGAATTTAGTTCAAAATCCGTCCGGACCGCCAACAAGATAAAGCTTTGAAAGTCGCAAGATTTTCAAAGCTTTTTTCGTTTAAATCTATTTGAAGATCATCAAGTAGAATTGACTATCATAAATTATAAGGAATCATGGATTAATAAAGTATTCTGAGGTCAAAATACAAGAAAATGAATAGTTGTGGGCTCAAACTGCCGTATATACCAAAACAAGGCTCGAAATAAACTTTCGGTTACTTTAAATCTACTTGCAACTTTCTTAATAGGGTCTTTTAGATATATATTATAATTAACTCAATAACAGAAGTAAATATAATGAGTATACTTACTTCTGTTACTTGTATTTCACGGGTTATTTCACCGGGATGCATATCTCTACTATCCAGGGAGCATCGGCATCCTGAGTATCTCCGGCACAGCCCAGATATAGTTCATAATGATCGCGCATGTCATTTTCATATCCCTTTTCAAGAAAAGCCTCATCTGCTTTTTTCCACGCTTCTCCGTATTCGGACATGGTTACTTCTACCTGCATCACAAAATACTTGCCTCCGCTTATCATATAGTGCTTCATCCCTTCGCCGGGTTCAATTCCTGAGATATTTTCCAGACATGCGTCCGAACGTAGTTTTTCAGCCGGAGTTTGCATCGGATCGTCATGATATACGCCTGCCATTCTGGGGGAGGCAGCCCAAAGGTTGTTTGCACCCGCCCATGCGGCAAGTTTCTCAAATGCGCCTGCAATACCAGCATAAGCTCCGATATGTGAAATTGCTATGGTGTTGATGGGATTTAGATTTTTAATCTCTGAACTATTTATCTTCATAAGTCTAATTTTTTAATGATTTGTCTGATAATATTTTTTACTTCAATCGGACTGATCACGGTTGTTGTATCCGTATTCGCCAATACCCATCTTGCCAGGGGTTCGAGCGAATACGCCATATAGGTTTGCTCTATTTGTCCGTCGGCAAGCTCCTTCTCGCCGGTCAGCCCCATAAAATAACATCTGTCGGCATTATATCTGGATACCTCTTTGCTTGTATGCAATACAACCTCTGTAAGGCACTGGGCATCATCTGCCCCAAGCAGCGACTCCAATGGCGGATGAATCTTGGTATGCTTATCCGTTTTCGTCTCGATGTTTTCAATGCGGTCGATCCTGAACATCCGGTATTCTTCTCTTAAATGGCACCAGGCCGATAGATACCAGTTGGGATAGGAATACGTAACGCCAACCGCTTCCAGCAATCTCCTGCTCTTATTCTCGTCGGCATTGGTGTAATCAATCTCAATGATCAGTTTATCGTTAATGCTGCTCAAAATTATCTGCAAGAGATTGGGTAGGCTTTCCCGTGCATTGCGGCTTTTATATACTGCGATGGCATCGCCCATTTCGTGAATATAATTCTTGTCGACTGTCCGCAATGCCGCTCTGATCTTATCCATTCCCTGACGGAAATATATGCTGTTCTGGGTATCGGTGATTTGCTCGATAATTTTTTCGGCAGTTAGAAAAGCCATCGCCTCTTCCTTCGTGAACATAAGCGAGGGTAATTTATAGCCATCAACCAAAGAGTAACCGATACCCGAATCGCCGCATATTGGCACTCCAGCCTCCGTGAGGGTATGCATATCACGGTAAATGGTGCGTAAGCTTACCCCGAAACGTTGGGCCATTTCGGACGCCCTTACAACGGGGCGCGACTGTAACTGTACGAGTAATGCCGATATGCGGTCGAGTCGGTTCATGGCTGCGGATTATTCTTCGGAATACATTATTGCCCAAAGCACGCCGTAACGGTCGATTACCTCGGCATATTGTTTGGCAAAAAAGGTTTCTGTAAGAGGACATTCTATCTTCTGTGCCCCCTGTGTGAGTTTGGCATACACCTCTTCGGTTTGGGCGGTGGAGTCGCATGCCAGCGTAAGCATATGTCCCCGGTTACCGAAGTTGCGCTTATCGTGTGGCAACGAGTCGGCCATGGCCATCGACCCTCCGGGGAAAGCGATGCAACAATGCAGAATCATTTGTCTGCACTCTTCTGGCACCGGCATTTCAGGTGTGGGAGGCATAGATTCGTAGCGGTAAAGGTTATCGATTTTTCCTCCCAGCACATCGGCATAGAAGTTAGCAGCCTCTTCGGCCTGACCATTGAAAACGAGGTAAGATGTTAGTTTCATAATGTTTGATATTTATTAATTCATTGGCAAAAATACATGGTGTGAATGACAACAGTATGTCAGCAACTTTTTTTAATTTGAAGAAATTTTTCTGACAAAGAAAACTCCATCCTCTCTTGGGCATTGGACCCCCAAAGGTCGTTCACCACTTTTTGTGGCGATATGATGTAGTCCGACTCCAGCAGACTGTCTAAATATTTTAGTTCAAAATTGCTCATAACGTTGATATTTAAGTGTTTAATAAATTTCACTCTTTTAGTTCCTGAATTGCCACAAGCCGATTCACATACCTTTTCTCTGCATTGATGCGGGTTTTGAGGGGGTTAGTCACAAGCCGAATCACAAGCCCTATATTAATATATAAAGAATATTTCTGTATAAGGCTACGCTTTAAAACCGTAAATCCGTTGCCGCTGCAACTCTGGAACCACCGACAAAGAACAGTTAAAAGATTGGATAATAAAAAATGGAAGGTTCTCATATTTTTAAAAGTTAAATCCCTTTACTGATGCGGCTTTTGGAGAAAAACGATATGAGATTGCTTTTTCCATTCTCAGCTCTTTTCAGCCAGTTTCTTTGTATGCTATACTAATCATATTTTCGATATTTCGAATCAGGTTTATCTCTTTGTTTTTCTTGAATTTATGTAGGCAGTTGTAGATGTGAGCATCTTTTGCGTTGAGAACAAAATTGGTTTGCAAGAAGCTTACCATCCTGTTTATGGAGCAGTCTCCAAACACTCCGTCGCCCAGCAGCTGAGATACGCAATAGTAGAGTAACATCCTCTTGTTACGTTGAATATGGATCGGCTTATTGTCTGCTTCCGTGCAAACATAGCTGCTTATCTCTTTACCGAACTCAGCCAAAAAGCCGGTAGAAAGCTGCTTCCAGTGCCTGGAGGTGTGCTCAGTGTTTTCGAATGCCCAGGAGATAAGCCGCAGGATGATTGTCTTTTTTAAACGTATGTCAGTAAGGTTACTTATACGCTCTTTGAGGTGCTTCAAAGTAGGCTGATTCTGATTACATATTTTGTTGATCAAAACGAAGCCGTAATCGTCTTTATTTAATATAATTTCACACATAGCTGGAGATTAAAGGTGTATTTTAAGTATTATTGTCATATTGAAATTTATTCTGCATTAGCACATGCCTGTGTTTTAGTTTTGTAATTTTCTCATTTTTAGTCCACTTTTCAGCTTTAAATAGGGCCTGTTTACGACCGATCGGGCAATTCTGCTTCTTGTTCCGTGAATCTTTTCAGCTTTCAAAAGGACATAGGAGAGACTTTTTACTCCATTTTCTTTTGTTTCCCAAAGCAGTATGGAGTGATTTTCTACCTAAAAAGGAATAAAACCGGAGATAAAAGGAAGGTTTCCCAGTGATAAAAGAGCGCTTTTGAATGATACCTGATCCTGTTTTCAAAGATATATATTTGACAAATCAAAGATATAGGAATGAACTTTCAAAGATATATGAATGAAACTCCAAAGATATAGGATTGAAAACGGATGGATATCTGTATTTCAGTACGCTCTTTTAGGGTGCTTAAGGTGGCCCGATGCAATCGAATAGCAGGAAGATTTGTTTGGGACTGAACCGTCCTTGCCCTTTTTGCCATCCAGTCTCATGCAGACGGGGAATAAGGTTAGGATGCCTTAGCATCCAGCGAAGCAGCTGTTTGGTGGCAGCCGAAAGCGAAAGAGTGGGTGAGTACAACTGACTGAGTTCAGACAACGAGTAACTCTTGACAGGAATTTCTTCTGTGTTTTTCATCCGTATTTTGATTGCGATTATCATAATCAAATATACGTATAATTATTTATATTGGCAAATTATTGAGGAGATATTTCGGAAATAAAAGTATCTTTTTTGCTGATTTCGGACATATTCTCCCATAAACTGCACTATCCGGACATAAGTGTCTGTTTCGTACAGGCAGTCAGTGTTAAAGGCTATCTTTGCATTGTTACGTAACGAAAAGATTTAATTAACACATAAAAAATAGATGCGTATGTTACTAAAATTTTCACTTGAGCACCGGAGGAATATAAGTCAAAGCACCCCTGCCACAATGATGCATCGTAGCAAAACGAAAGACCTGGAGTGTCATAATATGCCTGTCCAGGTGGCACGTATTACGAACTACAGGTCTAAACGAATCATATATTATTTTTCGTCGTTTACGTACTCCAGAATATCTCCCGGTTGGCAGTCCAGTGCTTTGCAAATAGCTTCTAAGGTGCTGAAACGAATTGCTTTTGCCTTTCCTGTCTTTAGGATAGAGAGGTTTGATAATGTAAGATCGACTCTTTCTGAAAGTTCATTCAGCGAAATTTTCCGCTTTGCCATTATCACATCTAAGTTTACTATAATTGGCATGGCTTATACGGTTAAATCGTTTTCGTCTTGAATATCTACTCCTTTTTTAAAAATA
>CAXXPA010000014.1:0-15440 GCA_963662365.2 Bacteroidales bacterium | reverse complement strand
AACCATGGGGGCAATAATTCCTCCTTCGCTGTGACCGATCAGACCGATTTTCTTTTTGTCAATCTCTTTTCGTGTTTTCAGATAAACAATAGCGCTTACTACATCCGATGCAAGATCGGGAGTGGTAGCCGTTTGGAAATTACCGGTAGAGAGACCTACACCTCTGTCGTCATAGCGCAATACGGCTATACCGTTTCGGGTAAGGTAGTCGGAGAGGATCAGGAAAGGCTTATGTCCGAAAACCTCTTCATCCCTGTTTTGCGGACCACTGCCGGTGATTAATACCACTACCGGATAGACGCCCTCTTTTTTAGGTAAGGTCAATGTGCCGGCCAGTGTAATACCGGCAGACTCATTCCTGAATGTAACCTCTTCGCTGTAATAGGAGTAGGGGCGGGCAGGTTCTTGTGGTCTTTTGACGGTTGGTTTTTCTATCGCAAGTCTCGACAGATTCAATGGCAAAGATAAGCCTCCCTGTTTAAAGGTTCCGACAATTGAGTCGTTCCGTAATTCTCCGGTATATTCCATTCCAAGATTGGTACTTGTAAGCTTGAGTGTCCGGTTTTCGAATGTGACGGTAGTGACCGGTATGCCTTTGGCTCCCTGATCGGGGCTATCCATCGTAGCGGAATATACGGCTCCGGTTTTAGCGATGTGAAATACGACCCTAAGCTGCATTCCGGCCTGTATTTTTAGTACTCCATTCCATTGCCCCGTAATTTCTTGTGCAAATGCTGTCACGGTTATGAATGCTGTCAATAGGATTGTTGCTAATGTTCTCATATTATTAAGAATATTAATGGATTAAGTCCCGTTTGTTATATCTGTTGTTTAGATTCATTGAGCTACATTATCTTCTATTTCTTCCAGATTATCCTCCGGTGTCCATTTGAGATAAAAAAATACAGCCGGAAAAACCAGCGTATAAATCAGGATCAGATAGTATCTGAAATCAGTGGTTGCATCAATAAAAAACAAGACTGCGGAAATAACTGAAATATAGAGAAACTGAATGAACGAGATCTGATATTCAATGTAGTTGGCCAGTTTGATGTTTACAATATTTTGCCATTCTCTCTTTGCTTTTGCCCAACGCTGATCAAAACTACCTCCGCTTTTCTCTAAATGGGTAAAGGGAATTCCAATGAACAACAGCGAAAAGGTAGTCGCAATGAAATAGAGCTGTACAGCCGTGATGATGAGGTATAAAGTAGTCATTACATTTATCTCGTACATCTCTGCAATGGGTTGTATTATATCCAGAGCTACCTGATCGATATAAGTAAAGGAGATCGCAAACAGAAACCAGTAATAAAGTATAAGTTTGTATTTGTATTCCAGCTTCCTGTTTTCCAGAGATGCTTTCAGTATAAGGAAAGTCGGATAAACGGAAATAAATAAGACAATGGTAATTAATCCGGTAAACTCTTCTGTCCGGATAGTATCGATCAGTAAGTACCAATGAAACAGGGTATAGGCATAAATGTACCCTTCGTTGATCCGTGGAACTATGCGTTTGGGATTTAAATAGGCCAGAACTAATGTCCAGGCCCAGATTTCAAAACCGGTAATACTGGTATATGAGTTAAGTTTTGCCGCCTTCCCCAGTATGAGTATAGGGACAAGGATCAGCAGAAGACAAAAGGTGATAGGATTATCCTTCACGATCCTAAAGCGGGATTGAATGACCGACAACAGCACTACCAAAACATATAAAAGCAAACAATTAACTTCTAAGGGATTCATCAGAATTTTATTTTTGAATTAGGGTTTGAATTTTAGTTTTTTATCTCTCTTTTCTCCGGCATTGAGGGCTTTGCTCAAAGGTATTCCGCAACTTTGGCTCATTTTATTTGTTCTTTGGTTGTATCGGTATCCAAATTTCCTCTTCTGACGTCGGGTCATTATTCTTGTATTTGTCGCCTAAAACCTCAAAGTGTGGCCTGTCGTCTAAATAATAGTCTGAACCTGGTAGCCAGGTCCCGAAAATAAACTGGAAAATACGATTGTCGGTACTTAACCCTTTGTAATTGAATACTGCATATAACCCTCCTGTCAATGTGAATGTTTCCAGATCATTCGGCACATTGTCAAAATCAGTTACCTCAACAGTTGCCCATTTTTCAAACTCGTTTGTCGGTTTGAAGTCTATAAAGTACGTCGGTTTATAAACTTGCATAGAAATCAGATCATCAGTCAGATTGTTTGTTATGTCTCGACGTCTTGGCATAAAACTTCTCCAAAGTTCACTAGTCTTATTATCGGCTAAACTCATAGTCAACCGTTTGCCGATCAATTTCTTTTCGTCTAATTTTTCAATTCTTGGTATCATACGCATGCAAGCCAGTTCCCACCCGATTAGTGGTTGGGGCTTTGGTTTATCCGTTAGTTTTCAATTCGTAATTTGTACTTCGTCCTCCTTGTTCGGTTCTCGCCATGATTCCTTTTTCAATTAAATCCTGAATGTCACGCAATGCTGTGTCTTGTGAGCATTTTCCGATTTTTGCCCATTTTGTTGTGTTTAGCACTCCTTCAAAGTCGTCCAATAACATGTTGAGAATTTTCCGCTGCCTGTCATTTATTGTCACATTTGAGTGTCTTAATCAGAATTCATGTTTGTAAATAACTTTTTCAAGTAGTTTATCTGAACTTTCAATAACAACTTATTCTCCGCACGTCAAAATATTCACCGCATATAATGCGGTGAAAGTATCATTTATTCTCCGCATTTTTATTCTTTTACCCTTGCCACACCAGGTAGCATACGCCTCCTAAAAATCGTACGTTCGATTTTTACTGCATATAGTTCAGATACTAGTTGGCTAAAATTTAATGAGTTATATTGTTTCGGTTAAAGATAATGCCGTAGGCATGACCGATATGGTAGCACACGGATTTTAATCCTGTGTGATTTATTTGACAACTCATAAAACCAGCCGCTTTCTCCATAATCCAATTTTTATAAAGCTCATACATTACCGCCAGTGAATCGCAAATGTTGTTCAACTTGTCCATCATGCTGGGTCGTGCTGATCGCCCCAAGAACTATCTATTAGCAGTGGTTTTTTATGTCCTAAACAACTCAATTAGTTTTCGGGGATTATTGATATTTACAGATCCATCATTATTTGGCGTTTTTTTAAAAACTTCATACTTCCCTTGATAGTACCAGTAAAAGTCAAGTGAGATATTACTTGGTTCTTCATTAAAGATTTGTTCTACTGTCGGATAAATTGCAACAATAACATCTAAAATGTCTTCATTTGCAATTGGGAAGATAAATGCACTTCCTTTCGTTGGTAAGGCAATCAGAGAACCAAATTGTCCAATGACAAAATCTAATTCTTGTTCGGCAAGTAGAGTGTATGACGCAGAAAAGTCTCCACTAAACAAGGCATAAATTTCATATTTTTCATCAAATGTAAGTTGTCTTATTTCAATCTCTTCTTGCCTAATATTGTTAAGAGCTATAGTAAATAACTCGCTTTCTAAAACTTCCCATTCTGAGATTCTACTCTTTTCTAAATAATAAAATTGTTCTTTAAAGTCGAAAACCAGGAATGTTAACAAGCCCGGATAATGATTTTTATATACATAATCGTCATTGTTTGGTAAAATATCATCGGCTTTTAGCAATACTTTAAGAAACTGTTTTGCATAGTCAAAGTCTTTATATAGATAATCATATGCAGAAGAATTGTCTTTTAGTTTGGTAAAGTGTAATCTAATTTCTGTTTCTTTTTTGTTGTTGTCAGTTAAAAGGTATTTTCTTAGGATATTGTCTAAGTAAAAGTGGGCATCTTCACTTTTCTCATTTTTATATACGATATCCCCATTGTCGTAACTAAGAACCTTATATTCCAAGTCTTTGAGAGTTGATAAGCACAAGTTTAAAAATATTTCATAATCCTTGTTGGTTATCAAATTCTCATATTTTTCAGGTACCGATATTTTTTGTTTTTTCTTAAATAATCCAAGCATTGTTATTCTGTTATTATTTGAAATTCATTAGTGTTCTCAATTCTTTCAAGTTCGGTACCAAATGGAAGGTTTAAATATGGAATTATCGCTCTGTCATAGTTAGCGATTGTATTCACATTAAATATCATCGTATTATTAGGGTCGTCCACATATTCTTGGTCTTCTGTCCCTGAAAAAAAACGCCAACCGCAGTCCATTGCCTCCATTGGCTCTTCTCTATACATATAACCAACTTTCATTCCGTCAACGGTTATCTTGTCTGTTGCAAAACAACCACCCATTGTAGGAACTAGGTCAACTAATTCGTCTGCTTTTATTTTGAAGTTCTTTGTCGTCATATAATAAACGGTTACTAGCCTCCATTTTTATGTTTTTTCGTCCAATCCAAACGTAGTCGTATGGTTTCCAGAAGAGCCTTTCTACGTTATCGGCGTCTTTACTGATAACTTCTTGATTAAATCCACTTTTAAGTAAGTTCTTTATTTCTAATTCCGACAAATTATCAGATTTCTCATAGTAATTTCTTGTTGCGTAGTTTAAAGACCAGTCAAAATCCGAAAACTTAAACTTCTTTGAATTAAACTTGTCTACAGGAAATGTCCGTTCAGATTCACACTTAATAAAGAAATTAGTTCTTTTGTCGTTGTTGTTGTCAACTCTCGCTGAAACTAATTCAGATTCAATATAATTAATTTCAAATAGCCATATTTGTAAGTCGTATGGATAATCTCCGTTTGAGAACTCTTTATTCCACAGGTCATATAGATTAGTCAATTTGTCTAATATAAGTCGAAAATACCATAACGGTTGATTTCTTTTTTCCAATCTATACCAAGGGTCTATCCATATTTTAACGTATTCGTCGATCCAACAGCTTAGTTTATCTGTATTAGGAGTTGAGTTAGCTAGATACCAATTTTCAATCTTTTTAATTTGGTGTCGCCAACCTCGTATTTTCTTTCTGTTTGCAAATACTTTCAACTTTCTTTTATTCTACAATGAATGCCAACGATCGAGGTTCTGAACATTGGTCGTTAGCTCCATTATTCACTGTTGTACAGCTAATTGATTTTTTCTAACATTATCTCAATCTCGTTTTATTCAAGTAAAGCATTACCTGAATATCATCTTTGTCAGCAATCAGAGTTGGTTTTTCAATTTCCAGTCCGATAAGACAAGAGTTATTATCACGTCACTCCACATTTCAATACTAGTCAATCTAGCCCTAACGGGATAAACATTCGTATTTATCCATTTGTCATGTCCGACAATAAACATCATGGCTTTATATTCCAGATCTTTTTCGAACGGATTCTCTATTTTAAGCATCATTGATTCACTTTTTCGCCCTTTTGTTGTCTGAGTTAAGTCAATTATAATCGTTTTTTGAGGATTGAGATTGTCTTTTACAACCTTCATTGACGTAATCTCGCTTTTAGTCGTTTCAACCTCAATAAATAGTTTTTCTCCCGGATATATTTGAAGAACATTTTCTTTTACGAAATAGGGCGATTTATCTACTTTTTGTTCATAGAACTGTGTTCCATTCACCGGAAGTTTTAGCGTAAATTCGTCTCTGTTTGTTTTTTCATTCTGGCCAAATACAAACGCAAAACTAGTACATAATAAAATAGTCAAAAATATTCTTGTCTTCATGGCGTCTTATTTTAGTCTAAATACAAAAGGCAAAACAAAAATCACAACAATTGTCCAAAAAGAATAGATAGTCAGATACTTAGCAACCGTCTGCTCAACTGAATCTAATTGTTTGTTTTTAAAATATGACTCGTATAAACTTTTTGCAATTAATATTAGGTTGACAAAAATCAGGATATTTGAAACCAATACTACTGTCCGGTTGGGAGTTAATCCGTTCGCAACTCTTGATATAATAGCAATTAATGCAATTGAATTTATCACAATAGCCAAAGAAGCCAATAAGAACAAGATAAAAACGTTAAGATTTTTCTCCTTTGACTTATCGAGTTCCGAAACAGAAAAAACTATTATAGCCATTACAGCAAGAAGCATGACATTAAATAACATCAACAAATCCCGATCCTCTAAAATCTTGCTTTTCGAGAAAGTCAACGAAACCAAATAAACAGCAAGTGTAATAAGAACCAAAGGTGTAAAAACCCGTGCAATAACGGGTGCAATCTTGTTGGTAAGATTTGGATATGACTGTATTAAATAGCATGAGACTATTGGTGCTGCGACACTTCCGAAAACCACAACATATTGAAGGTAAAATGTTTCGACATTCATTTTAATTACAGAGAATAGCCCTAAAGTGATGCCGGTAAGAAATGCTCCTGCAATTAGAATTAAACCTGTCATTATTAGTAATTCTCCGTTAAAACGTATGAATTCAATTCTTTTTTCAGTGTTTTTGTAATCGAATGAGATAAATGAAAGCCCAAATAAACACCATAAAAACAATGGAATATGAATCATTGAAAGTGTCACGGAATCACTCTTTGTACCCGGCAGAAAGTTTATAAATAGAGTTAATATCAATATGATTAGTCCGTAAATTAAAATTCGGCTTTTATCAAAAATCCGGTTTTGCCAAAATGTATAAAGAATAATTCCATTGAATACGATTATTGCCAAATCTCGGGAATAGAAGAAATCACCGTGTATTTGAGAGAAAAATTCAGGAAGCTTAACCAATAATCCTGTTACAAGTGATAGTAATATGACTACTAATAAATCTGATTTTAGAAATCCTTTAAATACAGGATCTTTTTCAGGAGCTAACCGGATTTTCCAAAACTGAACCAAATCAGAATTATAATCATCAGAGATATCAGCAAATGATTTGCTAAAATCTTGCTTGTTATCCCGATACAATTTTTCGAGATTTTCAGGACTATTTATATTCTCGATAATCTGCTGTTTCATGGTTGTTGCTGTTTTTTCTAATATTTACTGACGATATAGTGCGTAACTCAATTTGTCCATTATTTTTTTATTTCTGTTACTTTCCAGGATTCGTTAGGTTTCTTTTCAAGTAAAACAGTCACTTCAATGCCCTTTTCTTTTCCGTTAATACTTATTGAGAGGTCAGCCTGTCCGTAGTCATTCGTTATATTTATATTTCCTTTTGGGAAAGTACCATAACTTTCAATTCCACCAGTCTGTTTTTTAATTTCATTATTGTTTTCAATGTTGACTATAGCTGCTTTGTATGCTTCTGAAGATTTCAACACAACTCCCGAGAATAATGCTGTAAAACCATAGAAAATTAGTCCAATGGCTACCAAAGCTGCTATTCTATATGCCTTCTTGTCTTTACTCGTACCATAATTCCCATAATCCATTTTCCAACGCTTATTCCTTTAATAAATTCTTTTCCTAAATTGAGAATTAAACCGGGAATCATTACGAGCATCATTGTCGTTGACATTTTGTCGAAATTATTCTCGTCTATGAATTTTGGTCCAAGAATTAGAAAAACTATTGTAACCATTAAAAATGTGATTACAAAAAGGTCGATAATAAACGCAGTGATTCGTCTTTTTCTACTTGCAATTGTCAAAGTCTGTTCAATTTGGTCTGTCATTATTTTATTCTTTTTAATTACCGCTAACGCCCGGGCCTACGTGCATTGGGCGGTTTATTCCCGCGTTTACTGTTTACCCAGCGACAAAGTGAAAGCTCCCGCAAAACCGTCAAAATAACCGCTAGCCATCCAATGTCTATGTGTTTAACTAAATCCCCTCCGGAAATGGCTTTAGTTAGCTAATCTCTAATTCGTTATTATATTATTTCGTTTAAAGATAATGCCGTAGGCATGACCGATATAGTAGCACACGGATTTTAATCCTGTGTGATTTATTTGACAACTCTCAAAACCTGCAGTTCTCCATAATCCAATTTTTATAAAGCTCATACATTACCGCCAGTGAATCGGAAATGTAGTTCAACTGGCTCTTCATGCTGGGTTGTTTTGACCGCTCGAAGTCCTATGTGTTAGCAGAGCTGTATTTTTTTTATTTGTATCGTAAATCCGTCTAAATGCAAACATTCTTTCTGTTTATGTCAACCACTTCCTCAATGTCAAATTCTTCAAATAATTCGAGAAGTTTGCCTGTTCCATGTTGTTGTTGATATTCAAGTTCTTCCTTGTAAAGTGGAATAGCGGCGTATAAATAGATTTCTTTCTTGTCAGTCTTGATATATGTAAAGTCTTCTGATAATTCAATGGATTCCAATAAAATTACACTGTCAAACCGGTGGTTTACTTTATGTGCTTTGTCTAAAGGAATAGTATGTCTTGCACCTAACCAAGTGTCGTTTAAGTGAGGATATTTCGAAAGTTGTTTGAGTGTCCTAATTGGCCAATAATTATCTTCACTTGCAAAGTCTTCATAGTTTAGTTTCCAATCAGTCGGTAACAACATCGTTATTTCTGCATACTTCAAATAATCAAGTTCGGTTGGAACTTTCATTGGTAAAGCACTAAGTCCACAAGTAAGCAATATATTATAGTTTCTTTCTTCGCTAGGTTTGACTATAATTATGTCCGAATGAATGATTTCGGATTTCTTTTCATGCAAAACCAAGATTTCTTCAGAGTCGAAAAAGCGGTCAAGGTGCTCGTCAATAATTTCGACCGAATTTGGTATGTGTTTCTCTTTCTTCATTTTTTCAATATATAGCTGCTAACGACTGAGGCTATGGGCATTGGCGGTTTGCGGGAGCGTTCGCTGTCGTGGAACGACAAAGTGAATGCGGGCGCTAAACCTGCTAAGTGCACGTCAGCCAGCCTGTGACCATAGGCGTGTGTATGCGGTCGTAGTTTGTTGTTTGTCAGTCTATTTCGTTTCTATGTTTAATTTTAATTCATTCGGTTTCGGAAAATTTGTCGGCAATAATTCAATTTTAAATGGAAGTTCTAAGCCTTTTAAATCTTCAATTTTCTTGTCAAGAAGTCCGTTTTCGTTACAGTATTTGAATGTTAGCTTTAAGTATCGTCTGATAATCATCAATGGTAAAAATTCTCCCCTGTAAGCCATCCATTCCATTAAATCCTTTTTCCCTTTTGAGCTATTACAAGTTTTGCAAGCAAAAATTAAATTCTCTGCGTTGTCTTGTCCTCCGTATTTCTGAGGAAAAATGTGGTCTAAAGCTAACTTTTCAGCCGAACCACAATAATTGCAGATTTGTCCGGTTTGTAGTTTAATTCTTTCGTCGTCGAAAATTGTCCGCATATTCATAGATCCGTCTTTCAGTCCCTTGAATAATTTGGCTCTTATCATGAAATTATACATTACATATTTTTCTTGTTTCTTGTCAACTGCTGCATGAGCCATTGCCAAGTTTGCATAAGAGTAATAAATCAATTCTCTGACAATTTCTATTTTTTGTTTTGCCATGTTTTAGTTTTTAGTCGTTGTTCGTCACAGTCTGAGAAGCTAAAAGTCCAATTCTTCCTTAGAAAATCTGCGAGGAATTGTCCGCCGAGCAGAACCTCGAAAGCGAACAAATTCTGTCTCTACAGAATAGTCTGAAAGTCGAGAAGAAGCGGACAGCTCGTCAAAGATTTTTCAACCGTAAGTCTGTCTCTTTATTTTTTCTACTATGCCGCATAACGTTTTCCTATACTCAATTCAGTTCTGTTTGCGCAATACTATTGCGCATGTTTCCGCCTTGTTAGAGGTCTTGGATGATGCTATACTGCTGGTATTTAGTTATATATGAAAATTGGCCATTTTTGAACAGTTGCGCATACAGAGATTTGATGTTTTACGTAAGTAAAGCGTTTTGTCGTTTGTTTAAAATCACTCTAAAAGTAGTGTTTTTTCTTGAAGGAAATATTTCCGCAGTATTTCCAGCGTCTTATTTCCCAACAAAGTGTATCGGTCTTTCTTCCTATTTGCATACTCCGCACATTGTCTGAATCAGAATTTTCTGAATTTTAGAATTCGCAGAATTATTTAAAGCAATTATTAAAAGTGATTCAGTCAGAACAATAAACACAATTCTACCGATTCTTTAATTCTGCAAATTCTGATTCAGACCATTTTCCCGCAATTCCGTACATTCAATAATTCTGCAAATTCTGATTCAGACGATGATTGAATATCAGCTTATATTGTAACCTCATTGCTCCGAAATTAACAAGAAGACCCCTGTAGTGCGAGTTTAGTGAAGCGTAACTCACGCTGGGAAGCCAAACAGCAACGTATCGTCCGTCTGACCGGTTATGTGCTGGCCTTATTTCTTCTTGTCATGTTTAACCCATATTAGGTCAGACGTGTTATATCCAATCTCCTCTGCAATCTTAAGATATTTATCTTTTATCTCCACAGGTATATTGATCTCGCGAGATAAAATCCATAAATACTTAAGACTTTTCCCGGCAATAAGAGCATATTTATATTCATCATCAATTGCGATTACATTATATCCGGAATAAAATGGTCCAAAGAATGATACTTTAAGCATGGCAATGTTTTCTTCTCCGATAAATTTGGCCTTGCCAATTGCATGAACCCATTCTCCTTTTTCGGTATTATACCCCTGATTGTAAACCTTTATAGTTCCGTTATCATTTAAAGAATATTCTGCAGTGGTGTTACTCAAATGCCGTTCATATTTAAAATCTTTTCTTGCAATCTCATACCATTTGCCGAGATATCTTTCTTTATCAAATGGTTTAACCGCGACTGCTCCATTCGGTATAGTAGCGCAAGAGAATAATCCTGTCATAATAGCGCATATTAAGAGTGAGTAAATAAATTTTAGTGCTTTCATTTATTTCATGGATTAGTTGAAAACTGTATTTTTAATCAGTGCGATTTCTTTGCCAGGCCTACTTGAGATGCGAAAATAGAACGCAGATATACGCAGATAGCATGGCACATTGTCTGAATCAGAATTTTCTGAATTTTAGAATTCGTAGAATTATTTAAAGCAATTATAAAAGTGATTCAGTCAGAACAATAAACACAATTCTACCGATTCTTTAATTCTGCAAATTCTCATTCAGACAATTTTAACGTATTCTACCTATTCCGTCATTCTGCAAATTCTGATTCAGACGGTTATTGAATATCAGCTTATACTGTAGGCTGGTAGCTCCGAAATTAACAAGAAGACCTTTGTCAAAATTGTAAGCCACTACATAATTCTTTGCTTGCGCCAAATGCACATCTTCCAGATTAACCACGGCTTTAAGTTCAATAATAACTTTGTTTTCCGCCACAAAATCTGCACGACGAGTCCCTACAGGTATGCCCTCGTAATAAATCGGTTGTTCCACTTCCCGCTCAAATAGAATACCGGCTTTCCTTAATTCTATGGCCAGACAACGTTGATAGATTACCTCCTGAAACCCATTGCCAAGAGTGTTGTGTACTTTCATAGCACAACCAATAATCCCGTAAGTCAATAGATCCTTTTCCATTATTCCGCAAATTCAATAATTCTGCAAATTCTGATTCAGACAATTTTCCGTCGATTTTAGTGAACGCATGCGAATTTACATTTTAAATATCTAACAACAAGTAAAAATGTGTATTTATTTAACTTATTCTACGTAAAGAAGGTTTGTTGCGTCGGGATTTAGAAACTCAAGATGTGCCTATGTAATATATTGCCCGGAGAAATAACCACAGAATGAGGTTTCCCCGCCCTTAATTATATCTTGTGTATAGGTTGACTTTATAATCAAAAAGAGATAATAGTAATGAAATACAGTAATAACACATATATAAAATACTCCTTATAAAGGGTATATTATATATATATTATATCTATTTTATAGATGTGTTATATCTATATTACTGTAAAGTCAAAATAGAGTAAACATAGACAAGACCTATAGTAAACCCGGGAAGAAAATATGCATAGATGCAGGGCGATAAACGCATCTGCATCTGCCGGTAAAAGTCTTTGATTTAAATAGAAAAGCGGAGAGGATGAAGTGGAAGGTTTCGTGAATTATTTGTGGAGAATCCGATCCCAATGTACCGGATACGAAGCTTCGATATAAAGCTCCTGCTGAGATACCGGATGCTGAATGCGTAATGAACGGGCATGCAGGTACATTTCCCGGATCTCCAGCTTTTCGGTGAAAATGCGGTTTTGCTTGCCATCGCCGTGTACACGGTCGTTGATAATGTAGTGGCGCAGTTGGGCCAGGTGCTGGCGGATCTGGTGCCAGCGGCCGGTGAGGGGATAAGCGTCAATGATGGAGAAGCGTGCGGTAGGGTAGCGGTCAGTCGCCAAAGGGAGTTCGAGTTGCCTGATTGGAACAAACCGGGGTGGATGCATCCTGCAGGTTGCCCCGGTCGTTCTTTACCTGGCGCTCGCAAATCACCTCTTCCGGAAACCATCCCCGCACCAAAGCCGTGTATTGTTTATGCGATTCGCCGTTAGTCAGCTGGTTATTCAGCTGACGGGCAGCCTCGGCCGAAAAGGCAAAAAGCAGCACGCCCGAAGTCGGCCGGTCGATACGGTGCACGGGGAAGAGCTTGCAACCGGTCTGGTCGCGCAGCATCTGCAGGGCGAAGCGCTCATTCTCTTCGGCAATGGATGTGCGGTGTACAAGCAGTCCGCAGGGTTTGTTGATTGCAATCAGGGTATCGTCCCGGTAAAGTATTTCGAGCATGGGGTTGTTTTTGGGATGCAAAGATAAAGCTTTTTTGAGCACACCGATGACACGGATTTGAATCGATTTTTACAGAGAAAGGTATCCTGAAAATTTGCGCTGCTTGCATCTGTGCCATCTGTGTGCGATTGCCACGGCGCGTTTAATGGATGAAACCGTTTCGATTTTGCCGAAAAATGATTAATTTCGCGCGTTCATTATAACATGCATTTATTAGACGTACCAAGCATATATTACCGATATGAAAAAATTTCAGGAATATTCCCGCTTCGATTTATCCGAAATCAACAAGGAAATGTTGAAGAAATGGGATGAAAACGATGTCTTTCACAAGAGTTTAGCTACCCGCGAAGGAAAACCGTCATTTGTTATTCTACGAAGGACCTCCTTCTGCCAACGGTTTGCCCGGTATTCACCACGTGATGGCTCGTTCGATCAAGGATATTTTCTGTCGGTACAAAACCATGAAGGGTTTTCACGTAAAACGTAAAGCCGGATGGGATACTCACGGGCTTCCCGTGGAGCTGGGCGTGGAAAAAGCGCTCGGTATCACCAAAGAAGATATTGGTAAAAAAATCACGGTGGCCGAATATAACGCTGCCTGCCGCAAAGACGTGATGAAATACACCAAAGAGTGGGAAGACCTGACGCATAAAATGGGGTATTGGGTGGATATGAACGATCCTTATATCACCTATGACAACCGTTATATCGAGACACTCTGGTACCTGCTTAAAGAGCTTTACAGAAAAGATTTTCTTTACAAAGGATATACCATTCAGCCCTATTCACCGGCTGCGGGAACAGGATTGAGTACGCACGAGCTGAACCAGCCGGGCTGCTACAAAGATGTAAAAGATACCACTTGTGTGGCTCAGTTTAAAGTAAAGGCTTCTTCGCTGGAAAAACTGAATCTGCCGGAATGGGGCGAGACTTACTTCCTGGCCTGGACAACCACTCCATGGACCTTGCCTTCAAATACTGCGCTCTTGCGTAGGCCCCGAATATCGAATACGTAGCTATTCAGACATACAACCCGTATACCCATGTCCCTGAAACAGTGATCATGGCCAAACCGTTGGTGGGAACGCTCTTCAGTGCGAAGGCCAATGCCCTGAAACTGGAGGATTACAAACAGGGGGATAAGCTGATTCCGTTTGATATAGTTTCGGAATGTAAAGGTTTTGATCTTGAGGGACTTGAATACGAACAGTTAATCCCCTGGGTGAACCCCGGAGACGGTGCTTTCCGCGTGATCACCGGTGAATTCGTAACCACTGAAGACGGTACGGGTATCGTACACATTGCACCTACCTTTGGTGCGGATGACGACCGCGTAGCCAAAGCGCATGGCGTACCGCCGTTGATGCTGATCGACAAGGATGGAAACCGTCGTCCGATGGTGGATCTCAGCGGTAAATTCTTCAATCTGGCGGATCTGGACGCCGATTTCGTGAAAAGCAACATCAACATTGAACTCTATAAAGAATTCGAAGGCCGTTTCGTGAAAAACGCTTACGATGCCAACCTGAAAGAGGATGATGCTACGCTCGACGTAGATATCTGTGTGATGCTGAAACAGCAAAACCAGGCATTCAAAATCGAGAAGCACGTGCACAACTATCCGCACTGCTGGCGTACCGACAAGCCGGTGCTTTACTATCCGCTGGATAGCTGGTTTATCCGTACCACAGCTTGCCGCGACCGCCTGATCGAACTGAACAACACCATCAACTGGAAACCGCAATCGACCGGAACAGGCCGTTTCGGTAAATGGCTGGAAAACCTTCAGGACTGGAACCTTTCACGCAGCCGCTATTGGGGAACCCCGCTGCCGATCTGGCGTACGGAGGATGGCCTGGAAGAGAAATGCATCGGTTCGGTTGAAGAACTTTACAATGAGATCGAAAAAGCCGTTGCAGCCGGATTGATGAGTGAAAATCCGTTCAAATCATTCGAGCCGGGTGTTTACACAGCGGAGAACTACGATAAAATCGACCTGCACCGTCCGTATGTGGATGATATTACCCTGGTTTCAGAAACCGGCAAACCGATGAAACGGGAGACTGACCTGATCGACGTTTGGTTTGACTCGGGTGCTATGCCTTACGCGCAAATCCACTATCCGTTCGAAAATAAAGAGGCATTCGACAGCAAGGATATTTATCCTGCCGACTTCATTGCCGAAGGGGTGGATCAGACCCGCGGCTGGTTCTTTACCCTGCATGCGATTTCGACTATGATATTCGACAGCGTTTCGTTCAAAACTGTGGTTTCAAACGGCCTGGTTCTGGATAAAAACGGCAACAAGATGTCGAAACGTCTGGGTAATGCGGTTGATCCGTTCTCTACAATCGAACAATACGGTTCTGACCCGTTGCGCTGGTACATGATTACCAATGCATCGCCGTGGGATAACCTTAAATTCGATATTGAAGGAATTGAAGAAGTCCGTCGTAAATTCTTCGGTACGCTCTATAATACATATTCGTTTTTTGCGTTATATGCGAATGTCGACAACTTCTCGTTTGCAGAAGCCGAAATTCCTTACAGCGAGCGTCCGGAAATCGATCGCTGGGTTATTTCCCTGCTGAACACGCTGGTGAAAGATGTGGATGAATATTACGCTTCTTACGAGCCGACGAAAGCCGGACGTGCGATCTCTGATTTCGTAAACGATAACCTGAGTAACTGGTACGTTCGTCTGAACCGTAAACGTTTCTGGGGTGGTGTGCTGGATAAGGACAAAGTATCAGCTTATCAGACCCTGTATACCTGTCTTGAGACAGTTGCCCGCCTGATGTCGCCGATTGCACCGTTCTATGCCGACCGTCTG
>CAXXPA010000013.1:0-87978 GCA_963662365.2 Bacteroidales bacterium | reverse complement strand
GCCTGCGCCGGTGTTGTAAATGCCATATACAGACTGCGCATTACAGTGAATACAGTGCTGGCAGAACTGGCATTAATACTGTTGGTTGTGGTAGAGCTCCCGATAGTGTTGTTACTTTATGGTAATAGATTCTGTTTTATTTGTTTTATAGATACCATAAAAATTTGCAGCATAGGAGTCGGAAGATCGTCCTGTAATTACAGATCCAAGAATGTTGTTCTGGCAATTTACTGTATTTGTACTGGCAATATAAATGCCGTAAAAAGATGCCGGAGCTCCGGTATATGTTCCTCCGGTAAATATGATAGAGCTTGTGCCTGTGTCAGCTCCGATTGTATTTCCTGTTGTTGTCCCGATGTTAGCGGCTCCTGCGGCAATGTTAATCCCAGTCCAGTTTGCATTGCTTGAATTTGTCCAGTTGAAATTTCGTATTACATTTCCCTGGATATTACTTGGCACAGAGGTTTCGACATTCAGATAGATTCCATGAAAAGGAGAGTTTGCAGTATTGCTTTTTGACCATGCTTCACCTCCGCATTGTGCTGCCTTACCACCGATATAATTGCTGCTTACCGTGAAGTCTGTAACCCAGGTTGTCAATTCGTATTCCATAATAAGTCACGCTGCATATAGGTGTAAATGAGGTAGTTTCATAAAAACTATTGCCCGGTTATAGTCCAGGCAGAACTGTATGTTGAAATATATACGCCATTTGATTCAGCTTTCTGATTCAGAAAATTGTAGATATTATTATTGCTAATAGTGTTCTTGTTATTTCCACGCGATCGTTGCCCGGATGAATAGATTATATTAACCGGACGTTTGTCTTCAGTCTGGCAGGAGATATTGTTGTTGTCGATGGTATTATTGTTGTTTCCTGTTCCGATGGAAGCAAAGGAGAAGAAGATAACACCGCTTGAAATTGTTGATTCCGAGCCTTTGATGTTGCAATATCTTACGATGTTGTTTTGTGCCGATTCCCGGAAAAGAATAGTAGAAGTTCCTTTCAGATCTGAGACACTTGTATTCATAATAGTCAGATCTTTTATAGATCCCGTTGCCATTTGCCCGGCCGTCAATAATTACATTGTCAGCACCATTAAGATCTATAGTGGGAGTTCCGGGTAAATCTCCGCTTATACTAAGCCCCGAAGTTGCTGGATAAATATTGACCCGGTTATATCTTGCAGAACCTGAGCCGCTGGCATAAAGTATAGCTGAGGATGTTTCGGTGGTACTGTGGTTTAATTTAATATTTATAGTACCCTTATGAGTTCCGTTGTTGATTTTATCAAACGCAGCTCTAAGCGTCGTATAGCCTCCGGAATAAATACCTTCCGTAGCGTTTTATTTCTACCGGATAGAGAGTTAAATCCGTAGCAGATATACTTCCTTTTGATAAGTGGAACTGTTTGTCGTTATTCCATTTATTGTTAACTCCGGAATAACAGGTTGTTGCCAGAACGACCGACGTGAGCAGTGGAACTATCCATACAGCCAATGCGTATATCAAAAGTATTTTAAAAATTTTGAGTGCGTATTTGGTGTTTTTGATACTGATATATAATAGTATATTACTATCTGATCGAGCCGGATGATGATCTGGACAGTTGGTTATGCTTCTCATAAATTCACATTCTTTTCTATACAACCGATTGATACTATAGCTTAATATATATAAATATTAAAGCATAAAAGTTTATGATGTAAAATAAATTAATGCGAATTTAATAAAGAGTATAAAAACACCAAACATATAGTGATATTTTTTAAATATATTAAGAATGTGTTAAAGTACATGTGCTGGTGTGGATGGTTATGGGTAAAGTTAACCTATACTCAACTTTAAGCTAACTTTAGATGAACCATGCGCAAATTAACTTCATGTTTCCCGGATTATCATTTCTTCTCATTCATTACGTTTACTTTTAGGCATTATAACCTACATTTGCATTAAAATAGATAGTTTTGTGATTTTGTATCGTTCTGGATAAAATTGGTCCTGTATTTTGCGTATCTACGTATTCAAAGGAGTTAAACATTCAATCTATGAAGAAAAAAGCATTGATATTGGTAAATGTGGGTACGCCCGATAAGCCGGAAATCTTGCACGTGGGGAAATACCTGTTTCAGTTTCTGAACGATCCCCGGGTGATCGATCTGCCGTGGCTGTTTCGTGTGATGCTGGTCAATCTGATCATTATACCTTTCCGTGTGGCCAAATCGACTAAACTTTACCGGGAATTGTGGACGGAAAAAGGTTCGCCTCTGTCTGTATATATGGAACAGTTGGTTGCCAAACTTCAAAACCGGTTGCCAGGTGAATACACCGTGATGGGTGTGATGCGATATGGTAATCCATCGCTCAAACGGTGTTTGCAACGGATTAAAACGGATGGATATGACGAAATTAGCGTGTTGCCACTCTTCCCGCAATATGCTTCCTCCGTGACGGGATCAGTACATGAATATATCCTGAAGCATATTCAGGGCTGGGATATAATACCCCGGATGCATCTGATCGATCAGTTTTACGATCATCCGGCGTTTATTGAAGCATTCGTTGCGCGTATCCGGAGTTATCAACCCGGGACGTTTGATTATATTCTTTTCTCATATCACGGTTTGCCCGTGCGGCAGGTACAGAAGACGCATCCCGATACACCTTTTGGTGATTGTAGCTGCGGGCGGCAGATACCGGCACACGGACATCATTGTTACAGGGCGACCTGTTATGCCACGACCCGGCTGTTGGCGAAGAGTCTGGGCTTGTCGGAAGGCAGCTATACTACAACATTTCAGTCGCGCTTGTCGAAAAACTGGCTCACGCCATTCACCGATAAAACGCTGGTTGAACTGGCAGTTTCGGGTAAAAAACGGATTCTGGTTGTTGCACCTGCCTTTGTGGCAGATTGCCTCGAAACGATAGAGGAGATCGCTAAAACAAATCGCCGGCTGTTTATTCAAAACGGGGGAGAGGAGCTTATCCTGGTGGAGAGTCTGAATGACAGTGATAGTTGGGTAGTGGCGATTGGTAAAATCATTGAATCCTGATGAAATGAAAAGACATTAAAATGGTACTAATCCGGACAAGGAAAAGCCTCTTGTCCGGATTTCTTTTTTTGTGTTGGGTTGCAATCCCCGTTGTGATTGGCTAATTTTGCAGGAGTGATTGTGATTCCCTTTGTTATTGACGACCGGTTTTAGCCGGCGGTGTTTAATTTGTTTGTAAAAATGGAAGATACCTATAAAACCATAACCCGGACTTCGGAGGCCCTGTTTAAAGAAAAGATGAGCCGCTTTATCTCGTTTGCCATTCCTGTGCGTACGGTAGAGGAGGTAAAGGAGCATCTGGATAAGTTTCAGAAGGAGTATTACGATGCCCGGCACATCTGCTATGCTTATATGCTTGGTCATGCCCGTACGGATTTTCGTGCCAATGATAACGGTGAACCTTCGGGGACAGCCGGTAAACCTATATTGGGTCAGATCAACTCGTTGGGGTTAACGGATATTCTGGTGGTCGTTATCCGCTATTTCGGAGGAATCAAACTGGGGACCGGAGGATTGATTGTTGCTTACCGGGAAGCTGCCCGTTTGGCTTTACAGGAATGCGAAATCATTGAGAAAACAGTGGCTGATGAAGTGAAGGTCTGTTTTGAATATCCCTTTATGAACGATGTGATGCGGGTAGTGAAAGAGGAGTGTCCTGAGATTGTAAGACAATCCTTTGATATGGATTGCGAGATGGTTTTGCGGATTCGTCGTGCACAAGCCGACCGGCTGCGGGAACGGTTGTCGAAGATTGATTCGGCGGTTGTGGATGAAGAATAGGTTACTCTTCTGTCCGTTTAAGATCCTTTTATAATGGAATTTTCAGTGGCTATATAAACTTCCTGAGCAGTTCTTCCCGCTTTTCGCAGCTGATGACATATTTACGTTGTTTTGTGATTATCAGGATCTGACTATTCTCGTCCGTAGAGTATGAGAAGTAGTTTCCGATTTCGCTGTTGTAAAACCAGCCCAGATAACCGAATAATCCGCCGCTGCCAAACTTCCGGATAGAGCAATAGCTCTTGTATGCATTGATGGCAATGATATCTTTCCGATGAATTACAACTGTTCCGAATACGCGTTTGATTAAAAGAGCATCTTCCGTTACTTCGATATAAACAGGGGAGTAGGAAGAGCAATATAGTGTAGCAAGCAAGAGCAGAATGAAAAATCCGAAGTGTTCGTCATTTTCCAGTTTGAATAATCCGAATCCAATAATTGCCAGGGCAGCAATGGTGATGACTTTTACCGGGGTACTCCAAATACAACGAAATCTCATGGTGTGAAATGTTTTTGTAAGATCTCCAATATCCTGGAAGCAAAGATAGCAATTTATTGCTTTTTCGGTTCGGAAACATCAACTATCTTTGCGGGATGAAGATTTATTGGGAAATATTCTACACCTTTCTGAAGATCGGCCTTTTTACCATTGGTGGCGGTTGGGCGATGGTTCCGGTGATTGAACGCGAGGTGGTTGACAAAAGAAAGTGGCTGACCCAAACCGATTTTCTCGATGCGCTGGCTATATCGCAGACTGTCCCCGGTGTAATGGCGATAAATATTGCTAATATGGTGGGGTATCAGGTGAAGCAAAAGAAAGGATCCCTGGTTGCCATTCTGGGGAGTGCGTTGCCCTCTTTTGTCATTATACTTATAATTGCCGTATTTTTTAGGGGAATTAAGGATAATCCGGTTGTAGAGCGCATATTTAAAGGAATCCGTCCTGCGGTGGTCGCTCTGATTCTGGTGCCGGTATTTACTACGGCCAGATCAGTCCGCATAAACCGGCGAAATATAATTGTGCCTGTATTGGCTGCTTTGATTATCTGGCAACTTCATGTTTCTCCTGCATATATCTTTTTGGGTGCAGCCATGGGTGGCATGCTATATTTGGGAATTAGAATTAAAAAGTGACATTGTGTCGGATGGTTGGGATAAGCTAATGTCACCATAAATATCAAATCGGAAATGTTCTTTCATGATCTATCTTCAGCTATTTTGGGCCTATTTTAAAATCGGGATATTCGCCTTCGGGGGTGGATATGCCATCCTGTCAATGATTCAGAATGAGGTGGTGAATGTGCATCATTGGGTGTCCATGCGGGAATTTACCGATATTGTTGCCATCTCTCAAATGACTCCCGGGCCGATTAGTATCAACAGCGCTACTTATATAGGATATACCGTTACAGGAACTGTTTGGGGCTCTTTCCTGGCAACCGTTGCTCTTTGTCTGCCTTCAGTGATTATCATGGCGATCATAATCCGGTATTTTTTTAAGTATCGGTCCAACAGATGGGTGGAAGCAGCTTTTACAGGGATCCGTCCGGCTGCGGTTGGATTGATTGCTGCTGCGGCTCTGTTGCTGATGACCCGCGAGAATTTTATCGATTACAAGAGTGTCCTGATCTGTCTTTCAGTCTTTTTATTGGTCAGATATGCAAGACTCGGGCCTATTCCGGCAATTGTAGCGGCTGGTATTGCCGGATTCCTGTTGTATTGAGAAAATGAATAAAACAGCAATCCGGCGTTGCCGGGTAATATTGTTTTGTTTAGATTTGATAAAATATATTTTGCAAATTAAATTCAAATTCATATATTTGAGAAGTTAACAAATAAATCCTTATTCATATGTCAGTAAATAAAGTGATTTTAATCGGTAATGTAGGGAAAGATCCGGAAGTGAGGTATTTAGATAATGGTGTGGCAGTTGCCAATTTCCCGTTGGCTACCTCTGAAAGAGGATATACCACATCTGCCGGTGTGCAGGTGCCAGAGCGTACAGAGTGGCATAATATAGTTTTATGGCGCGGATTGGCAGAGGTTGCCGAGAAGTATGTGAGAAAGGGTACGCAGATTTATATTGAAGGTAAAATCCGCACCCGGAATTATGATGACCAGAATGGTGTGAAACGTTATGTTACCGAGATCTTTGCTGATAATATGCAATTACTGGGACGCCGGGAAGGTAATGGTCAGGCGCAGGAAATAGCTTCTCCGCTAGCTCAGTCGGTTCAATCGGCATCTCCTGTACAACAACAGCAGCAGGTCTCGGAATCGATGCCTGATTTCGGCTCAAATGGTCAGACTGATGATTTGCCGTTCTAAAAAATTGTATACCTTTGCATAAACAGCTCTTGTATCAGAAGCTGTCGATAAGTGAAGCTCTTTAGATGCTGTTGTTTTGTAGATATTGCCAAACAGCAGCATCTTTAGTTTTATGCTTGTCATCGTGTTTAATTAAACTTAATCTGCTTGGATCCGGATCATTATTTGTCTCAGATTGGAGACATCTTTACTTTTTTACCTTTATCTTCTGAGGTTTTTATTTTAGCCGCTGCAGCTATTCTATTGCTGTTGGTGTCAGCCTTTATCTCCGCATCAGAAATTGCTTTTGTTTCCCTCTCATCTGATGAACTCAAAACTATTGATGAAAATGAACATCCCCGTGACGGATTGATTCTTAGATTACTTAAGAATCCGGACAAATTACTGGTTACCCATATTATTGTCGGTGGTTTTATAAACATCTGCTTCATTATCCTGAGTAATTATTTGATTGACCATGCAGTCCGGTTTGATGTTACGGCAATTGCGTATGTCAGTAAAATCCTTTTGCTGGTCTTTTTGCTTTTGCTTTTTGGAGATCTCGTACCCAAAATATATGCTTCTGAGCATTCTCTATCCCAGGTCCGTCGTTCTTCAGGGATCATTCGTGTATTTTATCTGTTGTTTAGCCCGCTGTCCGGTAGAGTAATCGCTATCTTTCATCTGTTTTCTCACCGTGTGAGTCGAACTAGCTATAATATTTCGATGGACGAATTGTCCCAGGCGCTGGAACTTACCTCCGAAGAGATTCAGGACGAGAAAGATATTCTCGAGGGAATCATTAAGTTTGGCGATAAAATAGTGGCCGAAGTCATGACACCTCGTGTAGATATTGATTTCGTAGATATTCGTCTGAATTTCAGGGGTGCTCTTGACCGGGTTATTGAGACAGGCTATTCCCGCATTCCGGTATATTCAGGCGTAGAAGACACTATTAAAGGAGTGCTGTACAGTAAGGACTTGCTTCCTCATCTGAAAAAACCGGATAATTTCCGGTGGCAAAGCCTGATAAGGCCTGCTTATTTTGTGCCGGAAACCAAGAAAATCGATGATTTGCTTGAAGAGTTCAAAACCAATAAGATTCACATGGCAATCGTAGTCGATGAATATGGCGGAACCTCAGGTTTAATAACGATGGAAGATGTTCTGGAGGAAATAGTCGGGGAGATCAGTGATGAGTATGACGAAGAGGAACGTCAATATATTCGTCTGGATGATGGATCAATTATTTTCGAAGCGAAGATTTTACTGAATGATTTTTATAAAGTGACGGGAATTGATGAAGAAGAATTTGCTGATGTAACCGGCGATGCTGAGACATTAGCCGGAATCATCCTCGAAATGAAAGGCGAGTTCCCTGCCCGTCGTGAAGTTATTAATCATAACCGTTATTCCTTTCAGATATTGGAGATTGATAAGCGGCGCATCCGTAAAATCAAATTCAGGATTCTGTAGGGGCAACCCTTGTGGTTGCCCCTACAGAATCCTTGTGGTTGCCCGATATAACCCTTGCGGTTGCCCCAATATAACCCCTTGCGGTTACCCCAAATGCATTTGTATTTTAATGACATATATCACCTATGAAGCCTTTTTATATTCTGATAATCCTGTTATTATCCCTTTCTATTTATTCATGTCAGGAATCTGTGCCTAAGCCCGGCGGTTATTTCCGGATTGATACACCAACACATAAGACTGTCTTGTTTCAGTCAAAAGTTCTTCCTTTTGCTTTTGGCGTTTCCGATTTGTGCCTGGTGAAATACGATACAACCGGGAAAGACAGAAGCTGGGTTGTCATCGAATATCCCCGTTACCGGGCTAAGATATTATGTACTTACCAGATGATTAACCGACAGTCATTCCGGTTGGTTTCTGAGCAGAACCGTAACTTTGTTTACCGTCATTCGGTAAAAGCGTCAGCGATTAATCAAAAGTTGTTTCAACACCCGGAGAAGAGGGTTTTCGGTATGTTCTATGAATTAAAAGGGGAAGCTGCAACGCCTTGTCAGTTTATGCTGACAGATAGTGTGAGAAACTATTTCCGGGGCTCTCTTTATTTTGATTGTGCTCCTCAGCCCGATTCCCTGGCACCTGTTATTAAATACATCAGAACCGATATCCTCGATCTGATGCAAACCTTTGAATGGCGATAAAATCCGGATTATGGCAATTGTTTTAGAAAAATGGTTTCCTGATGGTGGCCGCCTTGCTGTGTGGAAGATCGATGAGAGTCTTGATGAACTGATTGCTCAGTCTTTGAATCCGGATGCTCTCAGAGAAGCAATTTCTTTGAAGGTGTTGGAGAAACGTCAGCTGGAGATGGTTGCAACCCGCTTATTGTTGCAAAGACTGACCGGTGAGTTTATACAGGTTGAATATCATTCTTCAGGCAAACCCTATTTGGCAGACAATAGTTGTCGTATCAGCCTCTCTCATACCGATGGATATGCTGCAGCGTTTATCCATCCCGGGCAGGAGCCCGGCATCGATATTGAATATATCTCTTCCCGCGTGATGCGCATTCAGAACCGCTTTCTCAGCCCAAGAGAAATTGCGGCTTTGCAGCCCGGTAATCAGAGTATTCAGACATTAATTCTTTGGTCTGCCAAGGAGAGTGTTTTCAAAGCGCTGGGCAAGGAGGGAGTGGATTTTCGGGAACAATTAATCTCTGATCCGTTTCTACCGGCGGCTGAAGGAACCTTCAATATACGGGAACTCCGTACCGAAGAGCAATCTGTTTTTCCGGTTTGGTACCGGGTGAACGGAGAGTTTGTGTTGACGGCAACGGGAACGAAACAGAAGTAAGATAATAAAAAACGGGATGAAAAGGTAAAATACCATTTTCATCCCGTTTTTTATTATCAGAAAAGATCCTTACTTCGAGAAGAAGCGGAATATATCATTTCCGTTGGCAAAGATCAGTAAGCTGAACAATAGCACCATGCCTGCTATCTGAGCATACTCCAGAAACTTCTCACTGGGTTTGCGGCCTGAGATTACTTCGTAAAGCAGGAATAATACGTGTCCGCCGTCAAGTGCAGGGATTGGCAATATATTCATAAAGGCAAGGATAATCGACAGGAAAGCTGTGATTTCCCAAAAGCCAAGCCAGTTCCATTCCGAAGGGAAGATGCTGCCCAATGTGCCGAATCCGCCTAAACTGGAAGCGCCTTCTTTGGTAAACACATATTTCATGCTACCGGCGTATCCGGCAAGAGTACTGACTCCTTTATTGATTCCGGCAGGAATGGATGAGAAGAACCCGTAAGTTTGAACCTCAGATTTAAAGATCTCGGTCATATTCATCAGTTCCACTCCGATTTTACCGGTTGGATCAGGAACGATAGAGATGGTTTGAGCGATACCTTTCCGATAGAATCCGAGTTGAATTTGTTTACCCTGGTTTTTCTGCAATGCCATCATCACGTCATAAGCCGTCACAGTGGTTGCTCCATTTACCGAAGTTATACTGTCCATCTCCTGCATTCCTGCTTTTGCGGCCGGTTTGCCGGTAATGATACGTTTTACAACCATCGGATAACGGAAAGCAGCAAAACCTTTTTTGTCACGAAGCAATTGTTGCATAAAATCAGACGGAATAGCAATTTTCACTTCTTGTCCGTTACGCAAGACAGTTACTTCTTTGGCATTTGCTATACTTTGAGCTGTCGATGATTCGAAACGAACCAATTCTTTCTGGTCTGCACGGAGAAGGATATCTCCATCGCGGAATCCCATTTTCTGAACCGTTTCGCTGTAATCCATTCCCAATGATGCATTTTTAAGCGGTACATATTTATCTCCCCAGGTAAAGAGGATCATTGAGTAGATAAATATTGCGAGAAGGAAATTCATGACGACACCGGCAACCATGATCATCAGTCGCTGCCCGGCTGGTTTAGCCCGGAACTCGTGGGGTTGCGCAGGCAATGCCATTTGCTCTTTATCCATCGATTCGTCAATCATTCCGGCAATTTTCACGTATCCTCCCAGTGGCAACCAACCGATTCCATATTCTGTCTCGCTGTTTTTGGGCTTGAATTTAAACAGGCTAAACCAGGGGTTAAAAAACAAATAAAACTTCTCAACTCTGACTTTGAAGATGCGGGCAAAAATGAAATGCCCGAATTCGTGAACAATCACCAGAATTGAAAGGCTGAGAATAAGTTGTAAGGCTTTAATTAAGTAAGTCTCCATTATTTGAACTTTTGTGTTTGTTTTTGTTTAATGATTAAAAGAGTGATGATGCGATCTCACGTGCCTCGCGGTCGGTTTCTATATATTCATCATATCCGGGTTGGGAAATGAATGAGGCTTTCTGCATCGTTTCTTCTATGATGTCCGACATTTGCAGGAATCCGATCTTTTCCTGCAGGAACGCAGCCACCACAATTTCATTGGCAGCATTCAGAATGCAGGGCATATTTCCTCCGATACGCATCGCTTCGTAAGCGTAAGCCAGATTCCGGAACTTTTTCAGATCAGGCTGCTCAAAGGTGAATTGTGTGCAGGTGGTCCAGTCAACACGCGGGGAATTGTTGGGAAGCCGTTTGGGGAACGAGAACGCGTAACTGATAGGTAACTTCATATCGGGCATTCCCATTTGAGCTTTGATTGAGCCATCCTCGAATTGTACCATCGAGTGAATGATCGATTGGGGATGCACAACCACTTCGATTTCTTCCGGTTTTACATCGAAAAGCCATTTGGCTTCAATCACCTCAAATCCTTTATTCATCATTGTGGCAGAATCGATTGTGATTTTCGCTCCCATATCCCAGTTGGGATGCTTCAGGGCCTGATGTTTGGTGACATGTGCCAATTGCTCCAGCGGAGTAGTGCGGAACGGGCCTCCTGAAGCTGTCAGGATGACCTTCTCGATTTTGTTGTCGGCTTCCCCGACCAGAGACTGGAAAATAGCCGAATGCTCCGAATCGACAGGAAGGATCGGAGTCCGGTACTTAAGTGCCAGTTCATTGATTAGTTCTCCCGCTACTACCAGGGTTTCCTTGTTGGCCAGAGCAATTGCCTTACCGGAACGGATTGCGTGAATCGTGGGTTGAAGTCCTGAAAAACCAACCATCGCCGTGAGTACAACATCGATCGGATCCGATTCGACGATCTGGGCAATAGCGTCCTGCCCGGCGTATACTTTAATGGGGAGGTCCTTAAGAGCTTCTTTCAGTATTGAGTATTTGTCTGTATTTGCAATAATAACAGCTTCAGGCTGAAACTTCCTGGCCTGATCAATAAGTAATTCTACATTATTATTCGCAGTTAACGCATATATTTCGTAAAGTTCTGCATTTTCTGATACCACCTCCAGAGCCTGAGTACCGATTGAACCGGTTGAGCCCAGAATGGCCAATTGTTTCTTCTTCATTGATTTAAAAAACTATATATTGAGTAGGATTAACAGGTTTACCTTTGTGCCAGAGCTCGATTTCTACAGGAAGTGCCGGTTTGTTGCCTGAACGGGCCGCACTGGTCGCAATTGCCTCTCCGGTTCTTACACTTTCACCGGGGGCTTTCAATATCCGGCTGCAATTTTTATAAATTGATACATATCCTTCGGGATGAAGAATCTGAATAAACTCTGTCCCGTTTTCCAATCTTCCGCACAGGATTACGTCGCCTTCGAGTGCTGCCATTACCGGACTATTCGGTTGTGTGGTTACACTTACGCCAAATTGTTTTTGTGCGGGATTAAATTGTTTTGTGACCACACCTTTTACGGGACGGATGAAAGCAACCGTTTCTGTCTGGTCGGTTTGTTTGGGCTGGATAGAAAGGTTGTATTTTTCTTCCTCTTCATATTGTTTCCGAAAATCCAGTTCAGTTTCCGATGCTTTTAATTTATCAGCTTTGATATTGGTCAGAGAGTCGATGGTAGAGATAGAGTCAAGTTTAATGTCTCCCTTGAGTACACTTTTCACGCTTGTCAGATATTTCTCCTGTATCTGAATCAGATTCTCAAGAGAGTCCAGTTTCAGGGCGTTGTTGATAATATCTTTGCGGGCGTTTACATCCAGGTAGCCGGGCAGTAAATTCTTTATTGGCGTATAAACGATAATTGTTGATACCAGAAAGACTGTAACGACAAATAAAGCCAGCCCAGCCCAGAATGCAGACAATAAAGAAAGCCGGAATGCCCATACTTCTTCTAATGTCTTCTCGTTGAGGATTGAAAGTCTATATTTGAAACGGATATGTTGCCAAAAAGTTTTACCTCTTGTTTTCTTTGCCATACATCAAAGTAATGAACCGCAAATTTAATAAATAAAACGAAACCGCCCTCTCTGAATGATCTATTTTACCGGCTCTGCGACTGTAGTTAAAACAAAAAAAACGCTTATTTCCATACTTTGGATAGATATGGAGATAAGCGTTTTCTATAAATGTGAAAAGTGATTTATTTGGAATAAATGATAGATATTTTCAGTCCTTTTGAATTAAGCTTTACAGCTGACGGCTCAAAGTAATGGCTGATCTTGGTTACGACCCCGCTTGAGCTGGTATTGGCGATTGTAATCGGTACCAGGTAAACATCTTCCGTGGCTGTTTCGGATAGATTGCTGCTCAGATCGTCTTCAAAGAAGGTTTTGATATTTGAGAATGTATATGAGTTATCGCTGCTTTTGTAGGTCGCATAAAGATGCTTATTGGGGTCAAAAGCAATTTTATGGCTGAATAAATCCTTCATCTCACTCGCTTTTACCATTAACAGGTAGGTGGGCGGTTGAAGGATCTCTTTAGATTTCACTACCCTGAAAGAGCCTAATTCAAGCTTAACGCCATTAAGACGTTGATCCTGTTTGTTGATTACTTTGGCCATTTTCCCGATAGGGAAAGTTAATTTGGTGAATACTCCGGCCGGGCTTTTAATGTAAGTCGCGGTTTGATCGTTAATCAGATTCTGCAAATCTTCTTTGCTGTTCTGATAGCGGTTTACCTGGTAGACCTCTTTGTTAAAAGCCATATAGCTATAGGTGTATTGGGGCTCTCCGATTGAATCGGTATAATGGGGTTCGTATAAATAGTGGAATCTGAGTTCCGTGCTCAGAACCTTAATAATTGATCCTGTTCCGCTACTGTATGTTGTCTTAAGGTATAATCCGGGAAAGTACTTTTGAAATGATTCGTTATTTGCAAAAATGTCGCGGTTATTCTTGACTTTATCATAGAATTCATTGGCTAAAGTCTGAGGCAGCTTAATTTCAACAAATTTAGTAGTACCATAAAGGTTCCGGAGTGAGTCGCCTAATGAAGTGTTGTATGCAGTATAGCTTTTTTTAGCTAAAGGCAGAGCGTCATGTGAGGGCTCATTGGAGTTGGAGTAGGCATTACCACCATTGTTGAATACATTAGCGTCATTTATTTTGTATAAACTAACCTGCATAGGCGCCAGAGAATCTCCTACATAAGACTGGTATGTCAGAAATACGGTTACAGAATCCAGCTTATCCCCGTATAAGTATTTATTAAATCTGAAATTTTCAGGGCAATATAATTGTCCCAGATAGTCACAATCCAGTTTTCCGTATTCATTGTTCGAGTTGTATGATCCCAGCAGGCCAATAGTTGTTTTGGCATAGATTGAATCAACAATTACAGTAGAAGATGCAACATCAAAAGTATCGGTAGATACTGTTAATTTATCTGAGTCGGGCTGTATGCTTGAGCCGATCTGGTCCAAAGTGTCATCACAGGATGAAATGAAGGCTACAGCAGCCAAAGCTAAAATCAAATACTTTAATTTCATTGTTAGAATAAGATTTTATATAAGAGTGCCCAAAAGTAACAATTAAATTGTAGGTTAAAAGGAGTCTAATCAATAATTTTTATTTATTAGCATTCGCCCAGATGTTGTCATAAAATTCATTATAGGCATCCATATAAGCCTCCGGTTGCTGATGTCCCAGGAAGGGAAGTCCGCAGCTTTGAGCGTATGATTTTACCTCTTCATTAATGTTGGCGCTACCCTGTATTACACCATCGGAAAAGTTAATTGCGAATTTGGATAAGTCTGAAAACGTAACCTCTTTTCCTGCGATTGATGCAACATCACTATCCTCGATTCCATCAAGACGTAACATCTCGCTAAAATTAGAGCGAAACTTGCTTTGGAAGTCGTGATCGTATACCGAATAAACAATTTTTGAATTGCTAAAGAAAGGATCGTCGGAATATACTTTTTTAATGTAAAGGGGGGCTAAGGCTGTAATCCATCCGTGGCAGTGGATGATATCAGGTGTCCAGCGCAATTTTTTTACAGTTTCCAATACACCGCGTGCAAAGAAAATACAGCGCTCGTCATTATCGGGGTATTCAACTCCATCTTCGTCGGCAACAGTCTGTTTACGCTGGAAATAGTCATCGTTGTCAATAAAGTAGATCTGCATTCTGGCAGACTGGATTGAAGCAACTTTGATGATCAGAGGGTGGTCTGTATCGTCAATAATCAGGTTCATCCCTGAAAGACGGATTACTTCATGCAGTTGGTTTCTTCTTTCGTTAATACAACCGAATTTTGGCATGAAGTTGCGAATTTCTTTTCCTCGTTCTTGTATTCCTTGGGGAAGTTGTCTGCAAATGGTGGAAATTTCCGATTCCGGAAGATAAGGCATTACCTCTTGTGAGATAAATAAAACTTTAGTAGCTTTCATTCTAAAAAAATCTAAGCGATTTGGACTGCAAAGATAGTAAAAAATATTGGTCTTACAGCGTTGTGTAAGTGCCGAATGTATAAAATGGGGGGTGCATTGTCTGAATTCAACGAAATGCGTTAGAATGAAAGCGGCCTTTTGATAATTATATCGTTATGTAAATATGCGCAATGTGGGTGAAGGGAGACATCCCTACATTGTGAAATGGGTATCCCGCTATTTACCTGATCCGGAGATATGCCTTAGTACACTGTATACAGGTAGTATAAATGGGGTTGATAAGGAGATATCACAGTAATATCACAGTGGTGTCACAGTGGTATCACAGTGATATCACAGTATTATATAGGACTGTGATATCACTGTGATACTACTGTATTTCTTTTTTGATATTTACTTTATAAATGCGTTTAAACCTATAATAAACTCCTTTTGAAAAGTATATGTAACAGGATTCATCCTTGTGTGGGTACCATCAATAAAAAATGCGATTCAATTCTGACAAAAGTCAGTATTGAATCGCATTTCATGTAAAAACAGAAGGCTGTTTATTGTTTATAAAGCGGCGAGGGCAGCTTCATAATTGGGTTCGTCGACTGTTTCGGGAACAAGTTCCGTATAAACCACTTTGCCGTTTTCGTCAATCACAACAACTGACCGGGCAAATAATCCGGCTAATGGTCCGTCTATGATTTGCACGCCATATGCATCACCGAATTGAGTGTCGCGGAAAGCTGACAGGGTTACCACATTTTCAATTCCCTCTGTTGCGCAGAATCGTCCGCTGGCAAATGGCAGGTCTTTGGAAATACCCAAAAACTATGGTGTTTTCTTTCTTTGCAGCTTCTACATTAAACTTTCGAACGGAGGTTGCGCAAGTTGATGTGTCTAAGCTTGGGAAAATATTAAGGATTACTTTCTTTCCTTTCAGTTCGCTTAGGTTTAAGCTGCTCAGATCGTTTTTTACCAATTCGAAAACGGGAGCTTCGCTACCAGCTGCGGGTAGATTTCCAGAAGTGTTAAAGGGATTTCCTTTCAATGTTACTGTTGCCATAAATCAATTTGTTTTTATAATCAGTATAAATAGTTTGTTTGTTACGATTGAAATAACATCACACTTTTGGAAATTGTTCGGCGGCCCGGTAATTATTATTGTTTTTTTATTCCGGTTCGTTCCAACAGGGCATCAATTGTTGGTTCTTGTCCGCGGAAACGTTTGTAAAGCAGCATGGGGTCTTCTGTCCCTCCGTTTTGTAATATATTCTCCCGGAACGAACGGGCTGTTTCTTTATTGAAGATCCCTTTTTGTTTAAATACGGAGAAGGCATCGGCGTCCAGTACTTCGGCCCATTTGTAGCTGTAATATCCTGCGGCATAACCTCCTGCGAATATATGGTTGAAAGCAGTGCTTATGGAGACGCCGTCTGTTCTGGGCAGGATTTGCGTTTTGTCGCATGCTTCGGTTTCGAAGGCTAGGGAATCGCCGGTATATGGTGTTTTGAGGGTGTGCCATGCCATGTCGAGAAATCCGAAATTGAGTTGGCGTACACAGGCATAGGCGACATTGAAGTTGTCCGCTTCTTTGATTTTTTTAACTAATTCAGCCGGGATGGTTTCTCCGGTCTGGTAGTGGATGGCAAAGCGGTCGAGGAATTCTTTTTCAGTCAGGTAGTTTTCCATGATCTGGGAAGGAAGCTCCACAAAGTCACGATATACATTGGTTCCCGACAGTGATTCATAGGTACACTCGGTCAGCATTCCGTGAAGCGCGTGTCCGAATTCATGTAGGAAGGTATTCACCTCATCATATGTGAGTAGCGCGGGTTTTGTTTCGGTAGGGCGGGTGAAGTTCATGACAATTGAAACATTCGGACGATGATCTTTGCCATTCAGCTTATATTGTTCCCTGAAACTGGTCATCCAGGCACCGTTGCGTTTACCGGCACGCGGGTGAAAGTCCGTGTACAGAATGGCGATAAACTTTTTCCGGGCATCATATACTTCGAATGCTTCTACTTCGGGGTGATAGACCGGAATGTTTGGGTTTTTTTTGAACGTAAGTCCGTAGAGTTCCGTAGCCAGACCGAATACCCCCTTTTTTACATGTTCAAGTTCAAAATAGGGGCGGAGCATTTCATCGTTAATCCGGTATTTGGTGTCTTTAAGTTTTTCGGCATAAAAAGACCAGTCCCAGGGCATGATTGTCAGATCTTTCTTTTCGTATCCGATTGCAAACCCCTGGATTTCCTTGTATTCTTGTAAGGCTGCAGGCTTGTATGCTGTAAGGAGCTTGTTGAGCAGGTCGGTTACATTCGCTTCGTTTTTTGCCATCCGGTCTTTCAGTGCATATTCTGCGTAATTTTGATATCCCATCAATTGGGCAATTTCCATACGCAAGCGGGCGATATCGTTCACTAAGCCGCGATTGTCAAATTCGCCACCGTTCATACATTTACTGTTATAGGCCCGGTAGAGTTTCTCCCGCAGGTCGCGACGTTCCGCATACTTCATAAAAGCGACATAGCTGGGCATGGAAAGGTCAAATGCCCATCCCTCTTTTTCTTTTTGTTTGGCGCGAAGAGCAGCTGCTTCTACTACATCGGCGGGTAGTCCCGATAATTCACTCTTATCGGTCAGAAGCATCAGGAAATTATTGGTTTCTTTCAATACGTTTTGGCCAAACATTAATGTGGCTTGTGACAGTTCGGTAGAAAGTTTGCGGAATTTTTCCTTGTCTTCACCCTTAAGCGTGGCTCCGTTTTTCTCAAAACTGATATAGGTGCGTTCCAGCAACATTTTCTGTTCTGCATTCAGTGCCAGCTTATCGCGTTGATCGTAAACGGCTTTCACCCGTGCGAAAAGTTTCTCGTTGAGGGAGATGTTGTTGCTGTGCTCTGTCAGTTTGGGTGAGATCTTTTGCGAAAGATCCATCATTTGGTCGTTACTCTCTGCACTGTTCAGGTTGAAAAATACAGAAGAGACCAGATTCAGGGTATGTCCCGAGTGTTCAAGTGCTTCTATAGTATTGGCAAATGCCGGAGCTTCCGGATTGTTGGTGATAGCCTCTATTTCCTGGTTGTGAAGCTTCATCGCTTCGTCGAATGCCGGTTCATAGTGTTCGATTTTAATCAGGTCGAACGGAATAGTTTCGAATGGGGTTTTGTGCTTTGTTAAAAAGGGATTGGCAGCTTGTGTCATAGTGAAACCTGTGAGTGTTAATAGGGTTATCAATTGTTTTAATTTCTTCATACTTTGATCTCTTTGGCTGTTTTAATCAAACAGGATTTATATAGTTGTAATGTACTTAGAATGAAGACAAAGTTAATGAAAAGCAGAATGAATGCCTTTAAATTTACAATTTTTAGAGGAGGAGTAGAGTGTAATCCCGGGTATTCTTTCAGCTTCACTCACCGGAATTCGTCAAAATTTCGTACATTTGCCCCTCAAAATTAAAGATGTATATCCGATGAAAGTTATTGAAATGATTCAGTCCGCCAAAAAGACGGCGTTTTCATTTGAAATTTTGCCTCCGCTCAAAGGAAGCAGCATTGACAGAGTTTTCAAAACCATTGATACCCTGCGTGAATTCGATCCGAAATATATAAACATTACAACACACCGCAGTGATGTGGTTTTCAAGAATGTGGATAACGGACTCTACAAACAGGTAGTGGAGCGCAGTCGTCCCGGAACAGTTGCAATTGCAGCTGCGATTCAGAATAAATACGGCATTACTGCTGTACCTCACGTTATTTGCAGCGGATTTAGTCAGGTTGAGACTGAATATGCTTTGATCGATCTTAGTTATCTGGGTATTACAGACTTGTTGATTCTCCGGGGAGATAAGGCCAAGTCGGATAAGTCTTTCAAGCCTGCCGAAGGCGGTCATTCACATGCTTTGGATTTGCAGCTTCAGGTAAATAGCTTTAATCAGGGGCATCTGCTCGATGGCGGAAAAATGGATCCTCTTAAAACACCTTTTTCATACGGTGTGGCAGGCTATCCCGAGAAGCACGACGAAGCTCCTAATCTGGATTCGGATATTCATTGGCTTAAAGAAAAAGTAAATGCCGGAGCCGAGTATGTGGTAACTCAGATGTTTTTTGATAATCAGAAATACTTTGATTTTGTAGACCGTTGTCGTGCGGAAGGCATCAATGTGCCAATCATTCCGGGTCTGAAGCCATTGACTGTCCTTGATCAACTGACCGTTCTTCCTAAAATATTCCATGTTGATATCCCGGAAGCATTTGCGCATGAGTTACGTAAATGTAAGACAGACGAAGAGGCTCGCCAGGTAGGAGTGGAGTGGTGTACATTGCAATCACAGGAGCTGATTCAGAAAGGAGTTCCCAGTATTCACTTTTACACACTGATGGCAACCAAGAGTGTTAAAGAGGTAGCGCAAAGGGTATATTAATTAAGTTATTTAGTGATATGTTTTAGGGTTTAAGCTTGTTTGGAATGTAGATTCCGCATTACCTAAAACCTATTCCCTAAACTTACAACACCAATAAAATATGTTGTTTCGTGATGTAATCGGTCAGGAAGAGTTAAAGAATCAATTGATTCAGTCGGTTCGGGAGGAGCATATTGCTCATGCCCAGCTCTTTTGTGGTATGGAAGGAGCAGGTGCTTTACAGCTTGCCCTGGCCTATGCCCGATACATCCATTGTACCAACAGAACGGAAACGGATTCTTGCGGGGAATGTCCTTCCTGCAGGAAATATAATAAATTGATTCATCCTGACCTCCACTTCGTTTTTCCTATTATCAAGATAGATAAAAAGAAAAAAGAGGTCTGTGATGATTATCTGGCAGAATGGCGTGAGTTTAATCTGCAAAACAAGTATTTTTCGCTAAGTCAGTGGCTTACCTTTATTGGGACAGAAAATGCCCAGGGGATGATATATGCCAAAGAGAGCAATGAGATCATCCGTAAACTGACATTGAAAACTTACGAGGCAGAATACAAGATTATGATTGTATGGTTGCCCGAGAAGATGAATGAAGTGTGTGCCAATAAGCTTCTGAAGATGCTTGAAGAGCCGCCTCAAAAGACGCTTTTCCTGTTGGTTGCCGAGCAGACAGAGCAGATCCTGACAACCATATTGTCCCGTAGTCAGCGGGTAAATGTCCGGCCTGTTTCGGCTGAAGCATTGACCGATGTTCTGCATAACCGTTTTGGCTTGAGTGATCAGGATGCGGCTGCTGTAGCGCATGTTTCCGGAGGAAATTACCTCAAGGCTGTGGAAACCATTCAGTTGAGCGAAGACAATCAACTCTATTTTGACTTTTTTACCCGTTATATGCGTTTGGCCTACACGGTAGCCAATATGAAACGCGCCGACAATCCCGCTTTAAAGTTCAATGCCCTGAAAGAACTCAAAGAGGTTTCGGATGAGATTTCAGGTATGGGGAGGGAGAAACAGAAGCAGTTTCTGGGCTATTGTCAGCGTTATTTACGCGAAAACTTTGTGTTGAATCTGCGGGTACCTTCTATCAGTTATCTGAATGCTCAGGAGTCGGCTTTCTCGGCAAAGTTTGCCCCGTTTATTCATTCCCGCAATGTTTTCGGATTTCTTGAGGAGTTTGAGCGGGCACAAGTTGAGATTGAGCAGAATGTATATGCTAAAATGATCTTTTTTGATCTGGCACTTAAGGCTATAATGTTATTGAAAAACTGATTTCTTCCAGGGGGCTTTCCTGTATCCGCTTTTTTAGGATCAATGGGATAGTCAACATTGGAAAATGATTATATTTGTAGGCTTCTTTTTTAAAGAAGCTTTTTTCATTCAATAAAATCACTATATATCACACTAGTAAAATGGATTTTAAATACGATAATAAAGGCTGCTGCATGAATAAAAAAGGTTGCAGCAAAAAGATGGATACCAAGCTGAACACCTTTGACTGGCTTTGCGATATCGAGGAGTCGCAGAATGAGACAGAGTTCATAGAGGTGCAGTTCAAGAATACACGAAAGGGGTACTTTAAAAACAGCAATGGATTGCGCCTTGAAAAAGGGGATGTGGTAGCTGTAGAGTCGACCCCCGGCCATGATATCGGTACGGTTACGCTTACCGGCCGCCTGGTATTGCTCCAGATGAAAAAGATGGGCGTGAAGCTGGATAATCCGGAGGTGAAAAGAGTGTATCGCAAGGCGCGTCCTGTCGACCTGGAGAAGTTTGAGGAGGCTAAAAACCGTGAGCACGATACGATGTTGCGTTCCAGACAGATTGCCGAGGATTTGAATCTGAATATGAAAATCGGTGATGTGGAGTATCAGGGCGATGGAAATAAAGCAATCTTTTATTATATTGCAGATGACCGTGTTGACTTCCGTCAGTTAATCAAAGTGCTGGCCGAAACATTTAAAGTACGTATCGAGATGAAGCAGATCGGTGCACGTCAGGAGGCCGGCCGGATTGGAGGAATTGGTCCATGTGGCCGTCCGCTTTGTTGCTCCGGCTGGATGACAAATTTCGTTTCGGTGGCAACCAGTGCAGCCCGTTATCAGGATATTTCACTCAATCCGCAGAAGCTGGCAGGTCAATGTGCCAAGTTGAAATGTTGCCTGAACTTTGAAGTAGACAGTTATGTGGAGGTACAGAAGCAATTACCCTCACGCGAAATTCCACTCGAAACCCAGGAAGGGACTTTCTACCATTTCAAAACAGACATCTTCAATCGTCAGATGACTTATTCGAGCGATCGTAATATGTTGGCTAATCTTACAACATTGCATGCCGATCGTGTTTTCGAAATCATTAATCTGAACAAAAAAGGAATCAAACCGGATAATTTACTTGAAGAGCCCAAGAAAAAAGCACAGCCCCGGGATTTCCAGGATGGTGTGGGAGAGGAGAGCTTAACCCGTTTTGACCGTGAGAAGAAGAAAAAGAATAACCGGGACCGCAATCGTAATAGTAATCCGAATACACAGGGCCAAAGCCAGACTCAGGCCTCAGGTGAAGAGACTCAGGGTTCATCAGCCTCAAATAATAACCCCAATAACAATCGCGGTGGTAATGCCGGCTCTAAAAAAGGCGTTCGTCCGCAACAAAGACAGGCTCGCCCGGACCGTGGTGAGAGACCTGAGCGCCCGGAACGTCCGCAGCGTCCGGAAAGAGGGGAAAGACAGAATCGCCCTGAGCGCCCACAGCGGATTGAACGTCCGCAACGTCCTGAGAAGCCACAACGTCCTGACGACTCAGCTGATTCCGGTAAATAATTAACCAAGTGTCATTCTGCGCTATTATGCGGAATGGCACTTCTTTTTGCATTGAAAAACTGTTTCGATTATATAATTCAATTTTTTATGTTTCGTCGTAATTTATCTGTCTTGCCTCTTTTTTTACTTCTGATTTTAGGTGGATGTCAATTCAGTGATACTTTTTCTGAATTCCGTGATTTTCCCGAAAAGGGGTGGAATCGTTATGATACGCTTTTTTTTAGCCCTAAAATAGAATCTCAGGGAAGGTATAATCTCTTCATTGATACCCGTAACAATAATTATTATCCGTATCAGAACCTTTGGCTGTTCGTATCGTGCAAACAAGATTCGGTGACATTATTTACCGATACAATAGAAATAAAACTTGCCGATAATTTCGGAAAATGGTATGGTTCGGGATGGGGATCACTTTATGAATACTCATTCCCTTACAAAATGAATTTTCAATTTCCTGCTGTTGGTAAAAACTATACTTTCAAGGTTGTACAGGGTATGCGTGATTATGACCTGAAAGGGATCGAAAGCGCGGGATTTCATATTGAAAAGGCAGACTGATCTATTCCCGGGTTTTAGAGAAGAAGCAGATGTGATGTCTGCGTAATGAGGCGGTTGGAGTTATTTGCTGCTATGCGGATTGCAGGGGTATGGCCGTGATTGTAAAAGCATCAGGAAGCACTTTGAAAAGGTTCCCTGATGCTTTTGTTGTTGAGATTAGTTATTGCCGACAATAATCCCGCTTAGTTTGTTTTTGATGTTGTTCCAGCGGTCTGCATCCATTTTTGTTCCGATGATTTCTATAACATTTCCGGAAAGCAATGAGCCGATCTGACCACAAATCTGCAACGGGTGGTTATGAATTAATCCGTAGAGGAATCCGGCGGCATATAAATCTCCGGCTCCGGTTGTGTCGAGGCAGCTTGCTTCAATAGCGCTTACTGTAACAGTTTCCTCATTTCTCCTGATTAAAGAGCCTTTAGCGCCAATTTTTACCACAGCTATTTCACACAGCTCTCCAAGGATGTTAACGGCTTCCTGTGGTTCTTTTCCTGTAAATGCAGAAGCTTCTTCTTCGTTGGCAAATACTATATCAGTGTACTCAGTCAACAATTCGCGGAAGAATCCGAGATTGGCTTCTACGATATTATAACTAGCCATATCCAGCGAAATCTTGCATCCTGCCGATTTGGCCAGCTTGCATGCTTTGCGGATGAGTTCCGGGTTTTGGACCAGGTAACCTTCGATGTGGAAAAAATGATAACCTTCAAAAATTCCTGCGTTCAAATCAGTAGCTTCAAGAGAAGCAGCTGCGCCCAGATAGGTGCCAAAAGTGCGTTCTCCGTCGGGTGAGATCATGGTCATCGCACAGCCGGATGCTTGCGGGTTTTCCAATAAATGAGGAGTCACATTGTTTTTTTCAAGATCATCGGAGTAAAATTTCCCATAATGATCAGGGCCGGTTTTACCAATAAATCCAGCCTGAATTCCTAATTGTGCAAGCCCGCAAACGGCATTTGCAGCTGATCCTCCGGTCGCCTGGAAGGTCTCAAAGGGCTTTATTGCCTCTAAAATTGAAAAAAGTTTTGCTTCGTCGATCAATTGCATGCTGCCTTTGGGAAGACCCATAACTTTCAGTGAATCATCTGATTCAAGCCTTGTAAGTACGTCTACAAGGGCATTCCCCATTCCTAATACTCTCATTTTTTTTAATTTTATTCCGCAAAGATATTGCATAATTGCGAATAACCTATTACTTTTGCACTGCAATTTCAAACGAGGTGCAACACTCTTCAGTAGCTCAGTCGGTTAGAGCATCTGACTGTTAATCAGAGGGTCGTAGGTTCAAGTCCTACCTGAAGAGCAATTTTTTTAATGATATTTAATTCTTCAGTAGCTCAGTCGGTTAGAGCATCTGACTGTTAATCAGAGGGTCGTAGGTTCAAGTCCTACCTGAAGAGCGCATTTTTTTAATGGTATTATTCTTCAGTAGCTCAGTCGGTTAGAGCATCTGACTGTTAATCAGAGGGTCGTAGGTTCAAGTCCTACCTGAAGAGCAAATTTTTTTAATGGTATTATTCTTCAGTAGCTCAGTCGGTTAGAGCATCTGACTGTTAATCAGAGGGTCGTAGGTTCAAGTCCTACCTGAAGAGCAAATTTTTTTAACGGTATTATTCTTTAGTAGCTCAGTCGGTTAGAGCATCTGACTGTTAATCAGAGGGTCGTAGGTTCAAGTCCTACCTGAAGAGCAAAAAGCCGCAGATTGTATCTGCGGCTTTTTTGTTTACTGTGCCTGTTTATTTGTTTGCGATAATCCTGCTTTAGTTATTCACACTAACATTAATATTCTTCATTATTTTTGAGCATTGTTAAAGGAAGGCCTTGTGTATATGAGGGTTGGAAATCAGAATGTTGTGATTTTATTGCATCATTATTCCCCGTTTATCAACGATAAATGCAAAAAAGATTGTATTTTTGCACGGTTCTTAGTCAAATGTGCAATTATTAACTAATTATGTCAATATCCCGTACACGAGAATTGTTGGTAGATGTGGCCCGGCAATTATTTGCCCGCATTGGAGTGGAAAATACAACAATGAACGATATTGCCGTTGCATCCAAAAAAGGCCGGCGCACTTTGTATACCTATTTTAAAAGTAAAAATGAGGTATATATGGCTGTTGTTGAGTCGGAGCTGCAGCAATTGATCAGAGCACTTGAAGAAGTAGCCAATAAAGATCTCAGGCCAGATGAAAAGTTAATGGCTTTTATTTTTACCAGGCTCGAAGCTGTAAAAGAGACCGTATTCAGAAACGGGACTCTGCGTGCCGATTTCTTCCGGGATATCTGGCGGGTAGAGATGGTCAGGAAACAGTTCGATCAAAGGGAAATTGAACTGATCCGTCGGATTCTTACAGACGGTAACAACGAGGGTATATTCGAAATTGCTGATGTTGAGTCAATGGTAATGGTATTGCATTACTCGTTAAAAGGGTTGGATGTTCCTTATATCAGAGGCGTGTTTAATGAGCTCGGGATTGAGCGTAATCAGCTGAAAGAGGATATAATTAAGCTGTTGTTTAAAGGTTTACTAAAATAATTGATAGAAAAAACTATGTTTATTAATGCAACGGGATCTTATATTCCCACAGAACGAGTTCATAACGACTATTTTTTGAATGTAAACGGACTCACTGACGAATGGATCCTTCAACGTACCGGAATCTCTACCCGGTCGAAAGCTGCCGCTGATGAAAACACAAATACAATGGGCATCGAGGCGGTACGAAACGCAATTTCAAAACTACCATATGCAATTGAAGAGGTTGATTTAATTATCGGCGCTTCATATACTCCATATGATACCGTAGCAACTCTGGCTCACGTTGTGCAAAAAGAGTTCGGTGTTCAAAATGCAAAATCCTTTTATTTATCGTCGGCATGTTCGTCATTAGTAAATGCCATTGAGGCCGCTGAATGTTTCTTTGCTGCCGGAAAAGCAACCAAAGCCCTGATTGTCGCATCAGAACATAATACAGCTTATAGTAATGAAGCCGATCCTCAGTCGGGACACCTTTGGGGAGACGCAGCCGTGGCTGTTTTCTTGTCGAAAGAACCGGCTAAGGATGGAGAAGCTAAGATACTTGATGTGTTTACCCGCAGTCTGGGTACGGTAGGCAAAGGCCCTGACGGGGTGTATTTGCGTCCCCGTACAGAGGGTTTGGTGATGCCGGATGGCCGTGATGTATTTATGAATGCCACAAAATATATGTGTGAGGCATTGAATACGATGACAGCCAATCATGGAAAAGGTATCCAGGATCTGACTTATATCGTAACACACCAGGCAAACAAACGTATTGTAGCCAATGTGGCCAAACATCTGGATGTTTCCCTGGATAAATTTATAAATAATATCCATGAGCTGGGTAATACCGGTTCGCCCAGTTCGATGATTGTAGTTTCTCAAAACTGGGATCTTTTTAAAACGGGTGATTTGGTCGGTTTGACCGTATTTGGAGGCGGATATTCAAGCGGTGGTTTGCTTATTCAATTCTGATTCGTTTACTTTGTACAAAAATTTTCAACAAAAATTCATACATTTCTAATCCTAAAAATTTTACACATGAAATTATTAGAAGGAAAAGTAGCGATTGTAACCGGTGCTGCACGCGGTATTGGTAAAGCAATTGCGCTTAAATTTGCTCAGGAAGGCTGTAACGTAGCTTTCACCGATTTGGCTTTGGACGATAACGCTAAAGCAACTGAAGCTGAATTGATCGCTTTAGGTGTAAAAGCTAAAGGTTATGCTTCTAACGCGGCAAATTTCGAAGATACGCACAATGTAGTAGCTGAAATAGCTAAAGACTTCGGTCGTATCGACATCCTTGTAAACAACGCAGGTATCACCCGTGACGGTCTGATGATGCGTATGTCGGAGCAACAATGGGATATGGTGATCAATGTGAACCTGAAATCAGCGTTCAACTTCGTTCACGCTTGTACTCCTATCATGATGAAACAAAAAGCAGGCAGCATCATCAACATGAGCTCTGTAGTAGGTGTTCATGGTAATGCAGGTCAGGCTAACTACTCGGCTTCTAAAGCTGGTATGATCGGTTTGGCTCAGTCTGTTGCTAAAGAACTGGGTTCTCGCGGTGTTCGTGCAAACGCTATCGCTCCGGGTTTCATCATTACCGATATGACTCACCAATTGTCAGACGAAGTTCGCAAACAGTGGGAAGCAGCAATTCCTGTACGTCGTGGCGGTACTCCCGAAGATGTAGCTAATGTTTGTACATTCCTGGCTTCAGATATGTCATCTTACGTTACCGGCCAGACTATCCACGTTTGTGGCGGTATGTATATGTAATATTCTTTTTACGGAGTAATAATTTACGGAGTAAAAGGAGTCAGAGGGAGTTAAAGGGAGTTAGATAGAGTATTTCCGGTTCAGAAAAGTTCTGGTAGAATATTCCGACTAATTTACTTTAACTCCCTTATTTTGTATTAATCCCCTATAACTACGTATAACTCCCTGTAACTTCCTTTAACTCCCACTAACTCCATAGAATGAAAGTTCTTTACGAAGATAACCACGTGATCGTGGTCAATAAAACCTGTTCCGAGATTGTACAAGGCGACAAAACCGGTGATAAACCTCTTTCTGAAATTGTAAAAGAGTGGATAAAGGAAAAGTACAATAAACCCGGTAATGTGTTTTGCGGGGTAACGCACCGTCTGGACCGTCCTACAAGTGGATTGGTGCTTTTTGCCAGGACGAGTAAGGCTTTGGCCCGCCTGAATGAGATGTTTAAGACGCATGAGATAAAGAAAACTTATTGGGCGATTGTCAAGAATTGCCCGAAAGAGCCTGAGGCAGAAATCACGCACTATCTGGTGCGCAATGAGAAACAGAATAAATCTGTTGCCTACGATACGGAGAAAAAGGATTCAAAGAAAGCCATCATGCACTATAAGGTGATTGCCCGTTCGGATAACTATTACCTGCTGGAGATAGACCTTAAGACCGGCCGTCATCACCAGATTCGTTGTCAGTTGGCAAAGTTGGGTTGTCCAATCAAAGGAGACCTGAAATATGGAGCCGAACGCTCCAATCCTGATGGAGGTATCAGTCTGCATGCGCGTCGGTTGAGTTTCATTCATCCGGTTTCGAAACAATTGATTGATATTACTGCCCCTGTACCGGAGGATCGGCTTTGGCAGTCGATGGAGAAGCTGGCGGGGGAATAAGGTCAAAAATACATAGAAATTCAGTGAGCCTCAGGGTATGATCTATTTCATACTCTGAGGCTTTTTTGTATGTTTCGTCTATTTCGCGGCCCGATAATACAAAGTCGAACAATTTTCCGGTCTGAAAATCTTACACGCAGTCGATTTCAATTTGTCTGCTGTAATGGCCTGGTATTTTTGTACCTCGGTGTTGATGTCTTCGGCATTGCCAAACAACTCGTAATATGCCAGATTCGATGCTTTATTCAGGTAATTGATATTTGAGAATAGATCCTGTGATTCAAACTTGTTAATTACCTTTTGCACTTCATAATCACTGATCAATTCGGTTTTCAGTAGTTCCAATTCTTCCATCAGGGCTTTATCCGCTTCCTCCAAAGAAACGCCCGGGACAGGTTTTCCCGTTACGAAGAATAATCCTTCCTCAAAGTCACCCGTAATGTGAGCATTTACCTCTGTAAAGATCTTTTTCTCCATAACCAACCGTTGGAAAAGCCGGGCGGAACGGCCATTTGCCAGAATATCAGAAAGCAAGTCGCATGCGTGATAGTCGGGCGATGTGCGGGCTGGCATATGGTATGCTTTGGTAATCGCATCGAGCGGTACGTTACGTTCTACTTCAAGGAAACGGGCTTCGGTTTGCACCGGTTCTTTGGGTAGATTGCGCACAGGTACGTTACGTCGCTCAATAGGGCCGAACCACTTTTCGGTTAACGCCCTGGCTTCTTCCCATTCGATATTTCCCGTTACGGCCAGAATGGCATTGTTGGGTGCGTAAAAAGAGAAGAAGAACTCTTTTACATCGTCCAGGGTTGCTTTTTCAATATGTGAAACCTCTTTGCCGATGGTTGACCAACGGTAGGGGTGAACCTGATAGGCCAACGGGCGAATCAGCAACGATATGTCACCGTAGGGCTGATTCAGGTTACGCTGCTTGAACTCTTCAATCACCACGCTTTTCTGAACATTGAGGCTTTTTTGTGAAAAGTCAAGACTCAGCATTCGGTCTGATTCCAGCCAGAAGGCAATTTCAACGTTTTGTTTCGGTACTACATCATAATAGTTGGTGCAGTCGTTGCTGGTCCAGGCGTTGTTTTCACCACCTGCATCCTGAAGAGGGGAGTCGAAGTCGGGGATGTTGACGCTTCCGCCGAACATGAGGTGCTCAAACAGGTGAGCAAATCCGGTTTTCTCAGGATTTTCGTCTTTTGAACCGATATCGTAAATCAGGTTCAACGCAACCATTTGCGTGCTGCTGTCCTTATGGTGCAGTAGCCGCAAACCGTTGTCGAGTGTATGTCTGTTGATTTTGATCACTTGTTGTGTATATGGGGTGATTGTGTTATTCTTTTCCGGATTTCGTGTCAACGAAACGGGAATACTTAGATCAACAATTTATTTTGTAATAACAGAAACTTTCATTTTTACGTCTTCAGCAGGACGATCTCCGTTTCCGGTTTTTACGCTCTGGATTTTACCCACTACGTCAAGTCCTTCTACCACCTCACCAAATACAGTATATTCGTTGTCGAGGAAGGGGGTTCCGCCGATGGTTGTATAAGCAGTGCGTTGTTCGTCGGTGAATTTGAAGTTGGGAGTCGCTTTAGCTTCCGCTGCAGATTTTTCGATCAGTTCATCCTGCAGTTTCATCAAACCTTCCTGATTGCGGGATTTGCGCAAATCCATAATCTCGTTTTTGCGCTCTGCAGCCATACGGTCGAAGATTTTCTTCTGTTTTCCCTGATTTACCTGAGTTTCCAGTCCGTTCAACTGGCCATTGCTCATCACATTTCCCCAAACAATGTAGAATTGAGATCCGCTTGAACGTTTCTCAGGATTCACCTGATCAGCCTGACGGGCAGCCGATAATGCGCCGCGTTTGTGGAAGTATTTCGGATAAACAAATTCGGCAGGAATTGTATAGCTGGGACCACCAGTACCCAGCATTTTGCCGGCAGGTGCATTTTTTGAATCAGGATCACCACCCTGGATCATAAAATCTTTGATTACGCGGTGAAACAATGTTTCATTGAAGTAGCCCTCTTTAGCCAGTTTGATAAAATTGTCGCGGTGCTGCGGAGTTTCATCGTAAAGAAGAACTTTAATATTACCTTTTGTCGTTTCAATCAATACGTAGGTTTTGTTGTCTTTTTTAGCATCCATGCTTTCGATTGTTGTCATTAAAATTATCAGGATTAAATAGAATATTCTCTTCATAACACATTTGCATTTTGGGAATGCAAACTTACTACTTTTTGAGGAGTCAACCAATACGGTATACATTAGAATGGTATGCCGGTTGCACTGTTGAGACAGATCAATTCTGATTTCTTCAATGTATTACATTGTGTCTTTCTCCTATTTCCGTCGTTGTTATTATTAAAAAAGGCGTTTAAATAGTGTTTGCTTACTATAAACGCCTTTGACAATTATTACTCTATCGGTTTTCCCTGCCCGATCCAATCGTTAATTCCGTGATTCAGTTCAATAACGGTGAATCCTTTTTCGATAAGCTTGTTTGCAGCCACCTTGCTGCGGTGGCCGCTACGGCAATAAACAGCTACAGGAATTCGTTTTTTCAGTGTTAAGATTTGCTTATCGAAGCTACTGTCAGAAACGTTTATATTTCTGGCCCCTTTGATATGACCATGTTTGTATTCTGTGGGAGTACGTACATCCACGAGTTGTACTTTGGGTAGTTTAATTGCTTTTTCAAACTCTTCGACTGAAACAGACTTCAGATTTTCGTTTTGTGCCATTGCTGTTCCCATTCCGATAAACAGCAATAATGCGAGCATCCATTTTTTCATGTGACCTTTTTAATTTTGTTTTGGCTATACCCGGAACACGCATACAATGTCATACTCATTGGCGAATGCCAGTGCATGCTTGTTTCATCGCTAAAATGTTTATTGCAAAGATAAAGGGAATAATTTAGTTAAAACAACATTGGTGGTAGATAGATTGTTCTCATTAGGCATAAGAAAGAATCGAATTAGGACGAAGTATTTGGTCAAAAGATTATTTAAATTCGGAAATATTGGCATATTATGCAGCTTTATTTGTTGGATATGAGTGTTTTGTGTGACAAAATGGCTGGTTTAAGCTGTTTTTTTGCCCTGGTCTGTTTTTTGTAGCAATATAAGTGAAGGTGTGGTTATAGAAGGATGGACGGAAAAAAACAATAAACCTAATAAAATAAGAACAAAGAAAGGAGATCAAGATATGAACCTGAACAATTTCACAATCAAGTCGCAGGAGGCGATACAAAAAGCGGTTCAACTGACTGCTGAAAAGAATCAGCAAGCCATTGAACCGGCTCATATACTGAAAGGAATCATGACCGAAGGCGAAAGCGTGGTCAACTTCCTCTTCCAGAAGCTGGGCGTGAATATCACTAACATACAGACGATATTAGACAAACAGCTGGAATCGTATCCCAAAGTTTCGGGCGGAGAACCCTATCTTAGCCGGGAGTCAAATGCTGTGCTGCAAAAGGCGATTGATCTTTCCGGTCAGATGGGCGACCAGTTCGTGTCGCTAGAACATATCATTTTGGCACTTTTGACCGAGAAGAGTACGGTTTCCTCTATCCTGAAAGATGCGGGGGTAACGGAAAAGGAGCTTCGTGCAGCCATTGCCGAGCTACGCAAAGGCGAGAAGGTCAACTCACAATCGGCTGAAGATACCTATAACGCGCTGAGCAAATACGCCATAAATCTCAATGAACGGGCACGCAGCGGCAAGCTTGATCCCGTGATTGGCCGCGATGAAAAGATTCGTCGTGTGCTGCAAATCCTATCGCGCCGTACCAAAAACAATCCGATCCTTATCGGTGAGCCGGGTACGGGTAAGACAGCTATTGCCGAAGGACTGGCACACCGCATTGTGCGGGGCGATGTGCCAGAGAACCTAAAGTCTAAGCAGATTTTCTCATTGGATATGGGGGCATTGATTGCCGGAGCCAAATATAAAGGCGAATTTGAAGAACGTTTGAAATCGGTGGTTAACGAGGTGGTCAAGGCTGAGGGCGGGATCATCCTATTCATCGACGAAATCCATACACTGGTAGGTGCCGGAAAAAGCGAAGGAGCCATGGATGCCGCCAATATCCTGAAACCGGCACTGGGCACGTGGCGAACTACGTTCCATAGGGGCTACTACTTTGGATGAATATCAGAAATATTTCGAAAAAGATAAGGCGCTCGAACGTCGTTTCCAGACTGTAATGGTGGAAGAGCCGGACGAACTGAGTACCATCTCCATCCTGCGCGGACTGAAGGAACGTTACGAGAATCACCATAAGGTGCGGATCAAAGATGAGGCGATTATTGCTGCCGTTCAGCTTTCGCACCGCTACATTACAGACCGGTTCCTACCGGATAAGGCGATAGACCTGATGGATGAGGCTGCTGCCAAGCTTCGCCTGGAAGTTGATTCTGTGCCAGAGGATCTTGATGAAATCACCCGCCGCATCAAGCAGCTGGAGATCGAGCGGGAAGCTATCAAGCGAGAAAACGATCGGGAGAAACTGGATGTACTCAATAAAGAGATTGCCGACCTTAAAGAGGAGGAAAAGATCCTCAAGGCAAAATGGGAATCGGAGCGCTCACTGATCAATCGCATTCAACAAGCGAAGATCGAGATCGAAGATCTGAAGTTTCAGGCCGAACAGGCTGAACGTAACGGAGATTACGGTAAAGTAGCCGAGATCCGCTATGGTCGACTCAAAGAGAAAGAGGCAGAGATCGTTAAAGCGCAGGACGAACTACACCAGATGCAAGGGGCTTCCGCAATGGTAAAAGAAGAGGTGAGCGCCGATGATATTGCAGACATCGTTTCGCGCTGGACGGGCATTCCCGTACACAAAATGCTACAAAGCGAACGCGAGAAACTGCTTCACCTCGAAGAGGAGTTGCATAAACGTGTAATAGGACAGGAGGAAGCTATCACCGCGGTGGCCGATGCTGTACGCCGCAGCCGTGCCGGGTTGCAGGATCCGCGCCGACCTATCGGCTCGTTTATCTTCCTGGGTACTACCGGTGTGGGTAAGACGGAACTGGCGAAGGCGCTTGCGGAATATCTTTTCGATGATGAGAACATGATGACCCGAATCGACATGAGCGAGTATCAGGAGAAGTTTAGCGTAACCCGTTTGATCGGTTCACCTCCCGGATATGTGGGATACGATGAAGGTGGGCAGTTGACCGAATCGATACGACGCAAACCTTACTCGGTGGTACTGTTTGACGAGATTGAGAAGGCTCACCCAGATGTTTTCAATACTTTGCTTCAGGTTCTGGATGATGGCCGTCTGACTGATAATAAAGGCCGGGTGGTAAACTTTAAAAATACGATCATCATCATGACATCGAATATGGGTTCGCCTATTATTCGGGAGAATTTTGAGAAGATCACGCACGTCAACCGTGAGCAGATTATTGGGCAAACGAAGTCGCAGGTCCTTGATTTACTGAAGCAAACCATACGTCCTGAGTTTCTGAACCGTATCGATGAAGTAATCATGTTTACTCCGCTCGATGAATCGGAAATCAGTCACATCGTAGAGCTGCAACTGAAGTCGGTGATCGACCTGCTGGCCGGCAATGGTTTGACACTGACTTATACACCGGCTGCTTTGCAGTTTATTGCCACCGAAGGTTTCGACCCGCAGTTTGGTGCCCGTCCGGTGAAACGTGTGATCCAGCGCTATGTGCTTAACGAGCTTTCGAAAGCTATCCTCTCCGGTTCGGTGGATAAAACCAAACCGATCGGGATTGAAGTGGAAGGTGGGGTGCTGGTATTTAAGTGACGTCGTTGTTTAAAAAGATTGTCGAACCTCTGGGGATTTCAAATCTCTAGAGGTTTTTTGTTTTGAAAAGTATCTCTCCCGGATACCTTTAAATTCTAAAATAATGTATTCCAATTTTTAATAGTGCTTTATTATTACAACGTGTCTCAGATGTTAAAGACTGATGGAAAACAAACTTTCGTAGTGATACTGTCGTTATAAAAGTAATAATATTTGTCAATAAATAATATATAGCATCAGAATATCTAAAAGGATAAATATAAAATGAGCCGGATCTGATTTTTCATTGATGTATTGTGGATTCTATTGGATTTTTTAATCTATTAAGACTGAATAAGTGTAAATAAAATCTATTGCGATTGTTTGTTCTGATATGCTAATTTAGTTATTTGGAAATTAAACCAGGATAGACCTAAATCCACTGATTTATAATAGTATACGAATCATTATTTCTTTTTTATAAACCTAACTGAAGAGTCAGTTATATTATTTTTTTACAATTTTCCGTTTTTAATCCAACAATAAGCATATTATAACTGTTTCATATATAGATTGCCACCCCTTTCTTTGTAAGGTCAATATAGTTTATGTCTTAATTCTCAATATAATAAACTAAATCCTAAATCAGAAATTCATCCCCTTCCTAATTCCCAAAAATACAATTATAAATAATACCGGGGATAGGTATTATTTATAACACACAATTTTAATACATAACAGTTATGAAAAAAGCATATTCAATACTTGCAGCTTCATTGGCCCTATTTGTTCTGGGATCATGCACATCTTATAAAAAGATACCCTATTTACAGAGTGCTTTTGGGTTAAATCTGGAAATGTCAAATCAGGAAACCCAAATAAAGGTTCAGAAAATAATGCCTTCTGATCAATTGTATATTACTGTGAACTCATCTACACCGGAATCTGCTATCCCATTTAACTTACCACTGGTGCCTGTTTCAAATATGGATAATAGCCGTTTGGGGATAAATAATACTTTGGGCATGCAAACCTATTTGGTAAATGAACAGGGCGAAATAGAATTCCCGATTTTAGGCAAACTTAGAATCTCAGGCATGAGTAAATCTCAGGTTCAGGATATGATAAAAAGAAAAATCTATCCGACTTATCTAAAAGAACCCCCTATAGTGACCGTTCGATTTGTTAATTATCAGGTTTCTTTATTAGGGGAGGTGAACCGTCCGGGAGCCTATACTATTACTAATGATAAAATTAATATAATGGAAGCATTAGCCCTTGCCGGAGATCTTACAATTTACGGTCGAAGAGATAATGTCCTTTTATTAAGGGAGAATGGATATGGAAAAAAAGAAGCTGTGAAGATTGACTTAACAGATAAAAGTTTACTACTATCTCCTTATTACTATTTGCAACAAAATGATATTATATATGTGCAACCCAACAAATCCCGGGCGCGTGGTTCGAATATCGGCACAGCCGAAACCCTGACTATTTCTGTTATAGGAACCTTAATTTCTCTAACAGGGCTTATTATAACCGTACTTAAATAACCTGTTAAAACCGACTACGATGAAACTTGATGAATTGAAAAGACTATTGAGTGAAGAAGATAAAAATGAAACCAAAAAGATTGAAAATCTTCTTTTTAAATTCAGACGCAATTGGGTGTGGTTTGTTATATCAACTCTGATATGTATTATTGGAGCTGTCGTTTACAGCCAGTTTCAGGAATACATGTACCGGGTGTCTTCAGTTGTCGTTATAAAAGAAAAAGAAGGTCAAAACTCTTCTATTCAAGCGCAACTGGATTTTATTGATAATATGAATATTTTGGGAGGAAAGAATAAAGTATCAGATGAAGTGTACTCATTTAGTAGCAAAACATTATTGAAGAGAGTTGTTAATGATCTGGGGATATATACTTCATATTATCAAAAGAACGGGTTAAGAAAGACTGACCTGTATCATAATACCCCGATTTTGGTTTCTATGCCTCTACGTGATATTGAGAAATTAGACTATCCTGTAGAGGTCTATTTAAAACAAGAAAAAAATGGAATTACAGCTGAAATCAGAATAAACAAAGGTTGGTTTGATACTTATAGATCTACATATTCATTAAAAAAACTACCTGCTACCATTCAAACTCCGGAGGGTAAAGTTGAAATTTCAAGAAGCTCCAATATTCCATTCAGAGCTGATGATCAAATTATTGCAACGATTACGCAACCGATTTATGAAGCAACATTACTTAAGAATGCGCTAAGTATAGAGCAAACTGATAAGAATGCTAATACGGTAAATATTTTTCTTGCAACTTCTAATATTGAAAAGGGGAGAGATGTAATAGAGAAAATTATCAGCTATTATAATATATTTACGATTGAAGAAAAAAACAAAATAGCCCAGGGGTCTTTAAAGTTTATCAATGAAAGGCTTAAGTTGATAGAGGACGAATTGTCTGACGTAGAGAAAAAAGTAGAAAGCTACAAACAGAATAACAAACTGACCAATATTGAAGCCGAGTCAGATGAGTTTATCAAACAAAACAGCGATTATGAAAGGTTACTTAGTGAAGCTGAAACCCAAATAAACCTTGTTGATTTTGTGCATCAATATTTATTAAAAGATGAAGATAGGTATGGTGTTGTGCCAAATATAGGAATTGCTGACGAAAATCTTTCAAATTTACTAAGGGAGTATAATAGTTCGTTATTAAACAGGGAACGGTTAATTCGTACAACATCAGAAAAAAACCCCGTCATCATTGATATTGAGCGTCAAATCAAATCATTGAGATCTGCAATATTAGCAAGCGTGGAGAGCACTAAAAAGAGTCTTGTTATTCGTAAGCGAAATCTTAAACCAGCAAAATTCTTTGGTCTCTTACAGAATTAAAAATGTACCTCGTCAGGAAAGGGGAATATTTGAACATCAAACGCCAACAAGATCTAAAGTCAACACTTTACACCTATTTGTTACAAAAAAGAGAGGAAAACAATAATAAAACTAGCTCTTTCCGTTCCTGCTGCTTCAATAGTTGAAGAGCCATTACTTGATCTTGTACTTACAAAAGGGGTGGTTTTTTATGTGATAATAGCATTTATACTGGGGCTATTCTTTCCGGCAGCTGTTATATTTATTCAGGATCGTTTCAGTAAACGAATAACAGATAAAATCCAATTAGAAAAATTGACTTCTGTCACAATTTTGGGAGAACTACCTGACTATAAAAGTAAAGAAGTAGTTGTAATTAAGCCTGATTCATTTGAGCCGATAACGGAAATGTACAGATTGCTTCGCACTAATCTGGAGCATTTACTGAACGAAAAGTCATACAAAGTAATCAATATCACTTCAACCGAATTAGGAGAGGGGGAAAAACTTCCTTTGCAATTAATATGGCATTAACATTAGCCATGGCAGGAAAAAAGACACTTGTTACCGGACTTGATATCAGGCGGCCTGCTCTTTCGGACTTCATAAAAAGTCCTGATACTAATAATGGAATTACGTCATACCTGAAGATGAATAATAAATATCTGAATGACTTAATACAATCTAGTAATCTTCATGAAAACCTTTATATTCTTCCCTGTGGAGAAACACCTTCAAATCCGAATGAATTGCTTTCTAAACAAGTCTCTTGATGAGGTTTTCTCTTTGTTGCGTAATGAATTTGACTATATTCTGATAGATACTGCACCTGTAGGGATTGTGGCTGATACATTCCTGATCAATAGAGTTTCAGACCTTACATTGTATATATTCAGAGCAAATTATTCCAATATTAATAATGCCAAAATAATAAATGATATTGCAAAACAAGATAAGCTTAAAAACCTCTACATAATACTAAAAGGTTGTGACCTGAAGAGTCATCCATACAGATACGTTTATAAGAAATACGGGTATTATTCAAAGAAAATTTAAGACATAAACCCTGCATTTTGACTTATACACCTGGTCTCTATTACTTATATTAATTCGATTTATTATGAATTCACTGGATCAAGTCAAAATAATTCAACTCCCTAAAATATTAGATAAAAGAGGGAATCTCACCTTTTTTGAAGGTGTAACTCATATTCCATTTTCAATTAACCGGACATATTGGATATATGATGTACCAGGAGGTGAAACAAGGGGGGGGCATGCATTTAAAGAGCAACAAGAGTTTATTATTGCCTTGTCAGGAAGCTTTGATATTGTACTCAGCAATGCTAAAGAAGAAGTGCGTACATACCATATGAACAGATCATACTTTGGTTTGTATATCCCGAACAAAATATGGAGGCAGATGTGTAATTTTTCTACTAATTCCCTGGCGCTGGTTGTAGCTTCTACGGTATATAATCCGGATGACTACATATGGGATATAGATGAACTTAAATACTTATAGATGATGGATAATGTATTAAAAATATCTGAGTCAACAGTTTATCATTGTACTTTGATTGAGCTTGATAAACATCATCATGAAAAAGGGAATATTACGGTGATAGAAAATAACCATGAAATACCCTTTAACATCAACCGGATATATTATTTATATGATATTCCCGGTGGAGAATCGAGAGGAGGGCATGCCCATAAGGGAGTTAAACCAAATACTGATTGCGGCTGGAGGAAGCTTTGATGTAATCATCGATGATGGTAATGTAAAACGCAGCATTACGCTTAACAGGCCTTATTATGGTTTATTAATTGTCCCGGGTATCTGGCGCGAACTGGTGAATTTTTCTTCCGGATCGACCTGCCTGGTTATGGCTTCTCACAATTACAGTGAAGCAGATTATATCCGTAATTATGAAGACTTTCTAAAATTCAAACAATTATGATTCATCATTTAGCTGAAGTGCACACTAACCAATATTGGTGATTCTACAAATAGTCTGGCAGTTTTCTATTGTATTGGGCGGGGCTTCAATCGGTAGCGGATGTAATATTAACTCACATTGTTTTATAGAAAATAATGTAACAATCGGAAATAATGTAACCCATTAAATGTGGTGTATATGTATGGGATGGTTTATGCATAGAAGATAATGTTTTTATTGGGCCAAATGTAACATTCATTAATGATAGATACCCACGCTCTAAACAATATCCGGCATCTTTTGAGAAAACAGTTATAAAAAAGGGAGCATCTATTGGCGCCGGATCTGTGATAATGTGTTGGGGTGGTTATTGGCGAGCATGCTATGGTCGGAGCCGGTAGCGTTGTTACTAAAAATATACCTGATAATGAGCTTTGGTTGGGAAATCCGGCCAGATTTAAAAAAAAGATATAGCAAATATTTGAATATCGATTTATGTCTTAGGCTGAATCTTTTGCTCTACAGAACAGCTGGTCTTTTGAAGCGATTTGTTTACGATGTGAAATAATGAAAATAATGGAAGAAGTCAATAATAATCGACCATTAGTTACTATACTGATACTGTGTTATAATCATGAAGATTATATTGCACAGACATTGGAATCGGCCTTTAATCAGGATTATGATAACTATGAGATTATTATCCGGGATGATAATTCAACTGACAACTCTCAACAAGTAATTGCATCAACCATTAACAAGTTACAAAGCGGGAATAAATCGATTAGAATATTCACTGATTTTGGGGATGAGAATCTGGGGTTGATTCGTAGTTATAATAAAATATTCAAATTGGCTCAGGGGAATATAATTTGCTCCCTGGGAGGGGATGACAGAGCTGCTCCTATAAGAGTTCGCAGAACTGTCGATATGTTTCTAAAATATGATGTTGATCTGGTTGCTTCAAACGCCTTCATTATAGATGCAAAAAGTAATATTACCTCTGATAAGTTTTACACCAGGCATTCCAGAGTATTCTCGACAGAGTTTAAGCAAGAAGACAATTGTTATTTGGTTAAAGAAATGCCTTGGAATGAAAGTTGCATTTACATTCATTGGCGGATTTGCGATTTCAATCAGGCGCACACTTTTAAAAGAATACAACTATTCAATACCGACAGATTTAAAACAAGAAGATTGTTTATTTTCTTTTCTGGCTCTGATAAAGAAAGGTGCCGTGATATTGGATGAAAATCTGATTTACTATCGTAGGCATGGAGCGAATATGTGGACAATATTTCAGGGTTTTAACGAGATGTATCTGGAGAAATATGCAAAATATTACGTAGAACATATCCATCCTTTCTATTTTGAAGAAATCAAATATATTGAGTCTGCAATTAGTTTGCCACTTCCATACATTAAGAAAAGAGATTCGATAATTGGATTGATTAAAGTTAATATAGCTATAAACAATATTCTTTATAATCATTTCTGTCCTAAAAAAAAATAATAGTGATCTTCAGAATTTGAAATGTCTGATCAGTTATCTCCTTAATAAGGACACAATGAAATATTGCTTAAAAGGATTGTTATTTCTTTTGTTTCCACGCTATGCCCGTTACACTATATTAAAGCAGCAAAGCAATGAAACTAAAGGAACCAAGGTGTGAAAATTATCTTATCAATCTATTCAAAACCTTTAGAATACACTGTTTATGCAATTTATATATCTCATACTAAGTATTTATCTGGGAAAAAAGAACCCGTTGTTTTTTCTGTTGTTTCCACTGGCGCTTATGCAGGGGACGGGAGCATTTATTACTGAAAATACAGCAATAATCCTCCCTCAATTCCTTCATTTCTACCAGGAATATCTTTAAAGATATCACTATTTTATATCTTATTATTGTTGTTTTCTCTCTTCGGAAAAAAATCGATTTGAGATTAATCATCAAATCCCCGATGTGGTTATTCTTTATTTATATTGTATTTCTTTCGGTTTATACTATTTCCACTTATGGCCTTCAATTTGAGGCTATAAATGCTATCAGATATTTCATTTATCTTCCGTTGGGTTACTTTTTACTTCTTCAGATTATTTCTGAATCCACGCTCAGAAACTTTAATCAATTTATGCAATCCATGCTATGGATTAATATTGTACAATCAGTTTTATATGCTCTTAACTCTTCAAAAATCATACCCATATTTGAATCAGGGAGTATGTATCTTGAGATAGAATCAGGCAATGTATCTTTCTATCGTGATTTTCTCACTATTCCTGTGTTAAGTAAACTGATGTTTCTTTTCTCCTTTGCTAATCTTGTACTAAATAATCGAACGTATAATAAATATTCTATTTATGGAACACTATTTATATATCCGTTGGTAATTCTTTTTTCTTTCACCCGATCTATATTGATAAGCACAATTTTTGAGTTGGTTATTGTTATTTTTATAATTCTATTTTATCAACCAGACAAGATTATGGGAAAATATTCAATTTCTGTTATTTTAGTAGCATTGTTTTTGACACCTCTTTTGCATGTTACCTTTAATACACAACTTAATTTCTTTAGCGACCGGATTGTGGCTGCAAAAAACGAAGGGAAAAACGAGGAAAACGTCTATCTACGACGTCAATATCATGAACGGGCATTCCAGATATTAAACAGGGAAAATTCATTGATGACCGGATATGCACTAAATAAGAAGCCTGAGAGTCAGATGGAAAAGATAAGTCCAAGGGTGGGTTACTGACCTCAACAATCCCGTTTTTACTGATCTACACAGGCTTAATAGGCACGATAATATTTTTCTGGATACAATTCTATTTTGCCTATATATGTTATAAAAATAGATTTGGGCAGCTTAACCCTTTGGCAATGACTGTTTTTGCTCTTATTGTGTCAGGATTAATCAGTAGCGTTATTATGGGAGGGAATCCATGGGGGAGCCCATTATTCTATCTTTATCATGCTATTGTAATTTACTTCATTAACAATAAGTCATTTGAAGTAAAAGAGTTTATTGAAGAGATCTCCCGGATGGAACAAACTCAACAATTACTCGAAGCCATTGTAACGGATTATCCGAAGTCAGACTCAGACAATATAAACTAAACCTTAAATAGATGAATTATGAAACCGGAACAAAATATTTTAGTATCTGTAATAACCCCTTCATATAATCAGGGGCATTTTATCGAAGCTACCATAAAGAGTGTTTTAAATCAAACATACCGCAATATACAATATATAATTATTGATGGTGGTTCGACCGATAATACCATGGATGTAATCGGAAAATACAGAAATCAGATTGATATTATAGTTCATGAAAAAAGATAAAGGGCAAAGTGGATGCTATTAATAAAGGATTTCGTTTAAGTAAGGGGCAGTTAGTCGGGTGGATAAACTCAGACGATATCTTATACCCCGATTGTGTTGAAAATATAGTAACGCTCTATCAAAAACATCCTGCCGGATCAATTTACTACTCATCACGAATTAATTTTATCGATACCAACGGCAATCTGAAGAGGAGTGTGTGCCAACTCAATATAAAAGATAAACACCATTTAATTAATACGGATTTCAAAATAAATCAACCCGGTTCATTTTACAACAATGAGATGTTGAGGCAGATAAACTATCTCGATGAAAAAATTCATTATTGCATGGATTTGGATCTGTTTATTCGGTTACTTGATAAAGGCCCTATTTTTTCATTTGATAAAAAGCCTCTTGCTGGTTTTCGCATTTGGGAAAATTCAAAAACATCGACTGGAAATGAGAAATTCATAAAAGATATCAGAAGGACAATTAGAAAATACGGAGCTTCACCTTTTGCTAAAGCGATGCGACTTACTTACTATGACGAATTGAGAATAAGAATAAAAAAACTGCTGTCAATATGAAAATCCTTCATGTATTCTACACTTTCACCACCGGCGGAGCTGAAGTTATGCTAGTTGATATAATGAATGAGCAGGTCAAACATGAAAATGTATCTATATTCATTATAAATGATATATTTGACCCTTGAACTTCTTGCTAAAATCTCACCTCAGGTTACAATAAGAAAACTAAATAAGAAAAAGGGCTCGAAGAATCCTTTTAAATACCTTCTTTTCAATTTACATCTGGTTTTATTAAATCCGGATATAATACATTTTCATTGTTATACCGGTCATAAGATTGTTTTTCCTTTTTTTAAATATAAAAAAATTTACACTATTCATTCTACAAATTTACCGATTTATAAAGTTGAAAAATATCACAAATTATTATCAATATCAAAAGCAGTACAACAAGACACTTACGAAAGATTTCATCTGAACTCGGATATAATATACAATGGAATCCATACTCAGTTGATAAAACCCAAGGTACGTAAATGAGCCATTAGGCCAATTCAATATTGTAATGGTAGGCAGGCTTGATCATGAAATAAAGGGGCAGCATATAGCAATACAGGCTATTAAACAACTAATTGACAAAGGATTCAAGAATATTCATCTCGATATAATTGGAGAAGGTGTGTCAAAAGAGTATTTATTGAAATTAACTCACGAATTACAATTAGAGCAATATGTTAGTTTCTTAGGATTGAAGGACAGAAACTATATATACAATCATCTATGCAACTATTTACTTTTACTTCAACCGTCTATAATCGAAGGTTTTGGTCTTACTATCATTGAAGGTATGGCTGCAAAGATCCCTGTGTTAACATCCAATATTGAAGGTCCTATGGAAGTTATTAGAAATGGACAGATTGGATATTTTTTTAAAGAAAAGGATGTTATGGATTGTGCCGATAAGATAGAATATATTATCAATCACCCTGACGAAGTCAAGAACAAAATTGAGGCAGCCTATAGTTTTATTAACCAGAATTTTGAAATAACAAAAACAGCCCGGCAATACATAGAAAAATACAGAGAAATTATTTACTGATAGATTTAGTAATATACTATGGAAAACAAAACAATTTATATCACACAAATAGATCATTCACGTAAGCTGGATGTATGCTATGATGTTGGTTATGGAGTTTACAGAAGCTGTTTTAAGTGACCGGGAGATTAAGGCAATTAACTATAATAGTTTTGCTGACAATCGATATGTACGTGCAATACTAAAACGCAACATTCCTTTCATTAATAGTGTAATTGCAAATAAAGGTGATAAAATTGTATTCTCCATTGCTATGGGTATTAATGCTGAACCCGGGATGATCCATTCCCGAATGGCCCGAAAAAAAGCGATTTATTTATTTGATGCCTGGCCTGACAAATACAGTATCATAGAAGATGCGGTAAAGAGAAACAGTACCGGCTTGTTGTTTGTCTCTTCTCTTCAGAGTGCAAATGAATTATCAAGGAGGCTTCCATTTTGTAAAGTGATATGGTGTCCGGAGGGATGTAATGCCAGAACTTACAGAATAAAGCCTTATAAATGAACGTAAATATGATATTCTTGCTTTAGGTAGAAAATACCACTTGCTTCATCAAAAATATCATTGAAAATAAACTTTCTGAAAATTGGGAATTATCTTTATGAAAAGATTGCCGGGCAGGTCATATTTCCTACTCGTGATAGCTTTCTTGAAGGATTAGCATCCAGCAAAATACTGATTTGTTATCCCCGGTCCATAACTACACCTGAATCAGCTGGTAATATCGAAACAATGACTAATCGTTATCTCCAGGGTATGTCATCAAAAGTACTACTTGTCGGTCATTGCCCGGCTGAGATGAATTGATTTATTTGGATATAATCCGGTAATTGAACTTGATATGAGAAATGCTGTAGCACAGCTAAGTGAGATTATTACTGATTTTGAGTCCTATATCCCTCTCATAGAAAAGAATTACACTGCAAGTAATAGAAAAACACCAATGGATTAACCGATGGGATTTTATTAAAGGGAAAATCTCTGAATTTCTATTTTAACTGCAGGGGGGTTAAATTGTATTACTTCTAACCCGGCTGTGTTCCCTATATTAATTTATCAATGTAACAGATAAACAAATAAACAAGCCGATATCTCACTGTCCGCCTTCAAATGTATATAAAATAAAAAAAATATTAACCAGATCCCCTCTTAACTACAATTCTGTCAGAGTTTTAACAGAATTGTTCTCTTCAAACCCCCAAAGAATATAAATTTATTACAATAAAAAAGAAGGCCTATCTCTGAATAGATTAAACACACTATATTCGCAACCGATAGATTGTGCCATGCGTCAATTGTAGGCTTATTAAATTAATTTGTGCAGTTCTATATATGAACTCTCAGTCTGTTTTTAATCAATTCAAAAAAATATTTGAGCTGCTATTTCATGGCAGATTAATTCTATTTTTTATATTACCGAATGTTTCACTTTACAACACCGACATAATTATGAAAATAAAGATGTAGCAAACTAACTAAAACGTCAATGTCAACCAGGAAATTGCCTGATATTAACAGTTTTTGTTAATGTAGACATATGAAATAGAGATGCCCTTATTTAGAACAAGTTGGGATAATGATCTTGCCGGCTATTCTTTCAACTTGACCAAAATCCTCATTAAAAATCAACCTAAACTTTACAATTACTAAACTCTATTTACACGGGACAATTAATAATGAAAACAAAGAAGTTAATAATTCTTTTAGTTACTTTACTCTCCACCAACTTTGCGTATTGTCAGATTTCAGGCAATTACACAATTGAAAATGACTCTTTAAAAGCTATCATATCGTTGCCATCAATGACGATTAGCGCAACTTATAAAGTTAATAATAAAACATATACTACACAATCCTTATCAGGTTATACAGTCAAGTCAGCAAGCAATTCATCTGCTTCAAAATTAGTAGTAGTAGCTACAAATCCTACCGGTAATTTTAGTATGACTGTCACTTACGCTCTAACTGGCAACTCAATTTCAATGACATTAGCTGCAGATGCTAATGCAAATGTCACAGATCAGTTCCAGTTCCCTTCCCATATAGAAAATCAATCGACTGATTATGTCATTGTTCCCAGAGCTTCGGGCGTTATGTTCCCCGCTTCTGACTATTATCCATTTTACAATCTTATTCTGGGTGAAACAAAGGCAACAATGTCATTTGCAGGAACTGTTGATAAAGGTTTAAAAGCAGGATATATGATTGTTACCGAGGATCCCTGGGAAGATGTGATACACTTGATGCAGTATGACATCCCGGTAACATGTCCCAGACTTACCCATCAGCCTGTAAAAGGTAAATTCGGATATACCCGTACTTGCCACCTCGTATTCGTAAATAATGGCTATGTAGAGATGGCTCAATGGTACAGGAAATTAGCCATTAAAAAAGGTTGGCTAAAAACCTTTAAGGAAAAAGCTGTTGCTAATCCCAACGTAAACAACATGAAAGGTGCAATCAACTTTTGGATTCCAATGAGTGTAGATATTCCTTTCTTTGACAAACTCGTTGGTCTTGGATTTGACAAGGGATTGCTGACGCCATATTACCCCAATAAAACATTGATAAACAACCTCAATCAACGTGGTTTTTTAACAAGTACATACGATAATTATTTTGATGTTTGGCCCACGAATGTATTCCCTGAAGCAACTGACTTCAAAAGAGCAGGATATCCTAATAATGTGATGATTGATACTGATGGATCAATGGTTCAGGGCTGGTTGTCTTATTACAATGGACAGCCATTTCAAGGGTATGAACTTTGTCCGACATCGCATGCTGCATATGCCAGACAAACACTTCCGGCATTGTTGAAGGATATGCCACTGAATGCTCGATTTGTCGATGTTGAGTTCTCTTTTGGTCTGTCAGAATGCTATTCAAGTACTCATCCGATGACCCGAAAAGAAGATGCTGCTGCCCGGATAAACCTGATGAATGTTTTGAAAAATGAGAACTCTTTAATTACCGGAGCAGAAGAATCTCACGATTGGGCTTATCCTGTACTGGATTACAGTGAAGGCTCTATGACTATTGCACCACCGGCAAATGCCAATTATGACTGGTGGACTCCTCTGACTGATCCGGGACAGGAATACATTGATTATAGTATGAATCCTCAGATCCGAATTCCGCTTTTGGCATTGGTATATCATGATTCGCATATGCCTACAACATTTGTTGGAGATGGGGTTTCCAAAGTGCCGTCATATTGGAGTGACAAAGATTTATTCAATATTTTGTATGCAACAATGCCTACATTTACCCCTGCCGGTGAAGACTACTGGAATACCAATTTTGACAGGTTTATGGAAAGTTACCACCTGACAAGTAGTCTGACACGTAATGTCGCGTTTGAGCAAATGACAAATCATACTTATGTTACCAGTGACAGAAAAGTACAACAGTCCGAATTCTCAAATGGTTGGAAAGTAACTGTAAACTTTAATACATCATCCTACCAGTTTGGAAATAAGCTTTTATCGGCTAAAGGACTTTATGCTACAGATGGCACACAGAATGAAATATTCAAGATCGTAGATTCGAATTCTAATCTTGCGGTAGCCTTTACAGGAGACAGACTATACATCAATCCGTTTGGAACTGAGAAAACGTATAAAGGAGTGAAAACTACCGGAAGTGTATTTTTCAGAAAAGATGCATCCAGTCTACACCTTGGATTTATCGGTAATCAGACGACTATCAAGATCAATCCTTCGTTAATGCCCTGGTTGGTTAAAAAAGCATATTCTGAAACTACTGGTAAAGAAATTACCATGACTAGTCTCGGAAGTGGATGGTATCAGATAAACAGACCTACGGGCGAGAATTTTATCCGGTTTGATTATGATCAGACTATGGGTACCGAAGATGAATTGCTGAACGAAGAAATAAAGTACTATCCTAATCCGGTAGTAAGTGAATTGCACATCGATTTAGAATTGAGTGAGAGTCAGGATGTAAATATTCGTATTCTTGATCTTGCAGGTAAGACAATAAAGGAGTTTAATAAAAATGCGATGATTGGCACTAACAACCTTGTGGTTAATGTGGAAGGAACTCCGTCAGGTAGTTACATTCTGGCAATCAAAACAAAAGGTAAGAGCTTCACGAAAAAAATTATTGTGCTTTAATAGCCTGATAAGGGCACATATACCCGGGGATTGCTGATGTACAATCCCTGGGTTTTTTATTTCCGCGAATCATCTCATGATTTATCACATAGATTTATACCAATTCCAGATTTAAATAATTCTATTTTTCGTCAAAAAAATATGCATACCATCGGTGAATCTTTGATAATATACCGATATGCAATAGCATAAAGAAAAAGCTATGCCGATAAGGACATAAACCGGTATGTAAGTATGTAAGTAATGAACTGATATCGATAAAACTAACATATGTACCAGATAAAGAGGGTACGATATGTTTCCGGAAAATACAAAGAACCGGTTAATCCACTTATTGTGGTATAAATATATACAAACGGGTAATGCTGAATATCCTACAAACGCAGGAATATCATTAAACAGACGACCAGTCTGACCAAACTGAGTACCTAAAATCCCATAAAAAGCAGCACCGGTAACGGTAAGCAATAATAAGTACACCCTATTTAATTTAATTTCTTTTAGTTGACCATTCTTATGTAGTGATGCCAATGCCATGCCCAAAGCGAACTCCCATAAAAATTGAAAAAAAGCACTATTCCAGCTTCTCAGATTTTCTTTACCTAAATAAATGACTAATCCGCCCCATAGCATACTAAGCGCAATACAAAAAAGCAAAAAGAATTTATTGCCTAGATAATCCTTGAGCAGAGCCAATATATAAAACACAAAATAAAATTGTATAATCGTTGAAATAAACCACAACTGATACCCATAGGACTCTGTTATAGTACTATCAAACATTTTATACAAGAATACATGCCCCCCAAAAGCATAAAGTGAATTTTCATATATTGGTATAAAGATTGAAATCAAGGCAGCTATACTTACCAGGAGCAGATAAGGAATATATACCTTACTCAATCGTTTCCTTAAGAATCCGGCATACGACAAAGGTTTGCTTTGATATGAGTAATATAATCCAAATCCTGATAAAAAGAAATACAATGGCATTGACCCTCCGATAAAATTAAGTGCTTTGTCGAATATATCAGGTAATTCCATTATATGCAGATAATGGTATCCTATTATGGTTACTATAGCATATCCTTTCAGAAAGGTTGTCATCTCCATGCTTCCGGATAGATCCCGGGCATTAGATTTTACGTCACTACTGAGCAAATTATTGTCAGCAGTAACAGATATCGCTGATGAACCCGACATGTTTGTGTTATTGAATGTATCCATGATGATTATTTCACTTTGTTAGATATATTATGCCACAAGCTTATACATTTCAATAGGGCATTTCATTCCTATTTCCCCGTTACACCGACAATAGTTATAGATTCTGATATATTCCTTCACCCACTGATATAAAATCCATTTACTTTCAACAGTAGGCAGTTTAACCTGTTCTTCATTGACATAATTAATAAAACTCCGATTCCAGTTGTTATCCAGCATTTTATCCCGATAAACAATCGTATTATTCATCCAATTCTCTTTTCCTGTCTTTATATAGCCGGTATAATTGATTGCTTCTTCATCTTTCAGACAGATAACTTCTGGTTGGCCATAATTTCTAACAGCAATTTCAATCACTTTGTTTACTACCTGATGATTTATTTTATCCGAAACGGTCCATCCGACTATAAACCGACTAAATACATCCATAATGAAAATCAAAGACATGGAGTTGTTATTAAACGAATAATTCATCGTTCCTATCGACCAAACCTTATTGGGTATATCAATTCTCTTATTATTCAATAGGTAAGATGTTATTACATTGTCAATCTGCCCGGATATTTCAACCTTGACCGGGTTATTCTGATAAAAATGGGGCAAACTCTCAAAGTCTACATTTCGTTCTGCTAAATTCAGGGTTTGAAAATTATAGGTTTGGAGTGGAATCGCAGCATTATCCGGGTTTAATGTTACGACCTCATTTATAGATACCGGGATATTCTCTTCCGGTCTGTAATAAAAATGACTTTTTATTAAATGTCTTAATTGATTTCTTGATAATATTTTTTTATGAATAACACGACGACTACGTGTTTCGGCAACAACAAAATCAATAAACATTAATGGTAAGAATTTCACAAAAGCTTCAAAATACCGTTTTCTAGTATATCCCTCTTTATACATTCTGTATAAGAATCTGATATTCAGATTATCCACCCACTCAGGGTAATAGTGTACATTTTCAGCAGTAGCAGTCTGATGAAAAAAACCTCCGCATGTTAATCCTATTCCTAAGTAACCACGCAGTTTCAGCTTTACAAGAAACTGTTCCTGTCGTGGTGTTCCCAGGCCTATAAGTACAAAATCAGGATTTGCAGATATAATTTCTTTAATACAATCATTCTCATCATTCGTTGTGTTAAAGTATCCATTTCGCCGATAAATGATGTTGAGACCGTTGTATTCCTGTTGTATCGATTCGATAGCCTTGTCCAGTTCGTGTTGTTTGGCTCCAACGAAAGCAATTGTTTTTGATTTTTCAACACAATGATTAAACAGAGGTACAGCAATTGAGGTCATATCCATACTTCGACGGAGTATCTTTTTGCCAAGTAGTAAACTGATAAATGAAGATAATAATATACCATCTGCAAAAATACCATCGAAAAACCTGTATACAGGTTTATTTTTTCTGGCTAACAGGTATGAATACGGATTTAGAAATGTATATATCCTGTCCCTTTTCTCAAATAATTCATCAAAAGAGATGTTATTTGATGCATATATATTCCTGATTAAATTATTCATAATGATAGCTTTAAATATGAACTAAACTGTACATCAATGTCATTCTGGTCTTCCCAGCTCCTGGTTTCATTCAAGATCTTGTATCTGAATGCTTTGTCTTCAATTCCTTTTTTTAGGATTTGTGCAAGTTCAATCTCATCCTGATATAGAGTCCTTGTAAAATCCCGATTTGTATTTGATGGAGAGTATATCAACTGTCTTCTGAAAACCTTATCGCTAAACATTTCTTCGGGAATAGAGTTCTCACTGCCTACAAACGGAATACGTAAAGCAGAGGCTTCGGCGATCACAATTGGAAACCCTTCAAATTGACTCGAAAGGCAAAACAGAGAAGCCTTACTGAGGAATTTATACGGGTTTGAATGGAATGGTAGTATATCGACTAAATGATCAATCCCAAGGTTTTTGCTTAGTTCGACAAGATTATCCCGCAAATCACCTTCGCCGATTAATAATAGTCTTACTTTGGGTATGGGATTTAACGTAATGAGCACTGAAAAAGCTTTAAGAAGTTTCCATTGTGCCTTCTGATCCGACAACCTCCCGACTGACATTATATAAGCAGTGTTTTCATCAAACACATATTCTTCTACAGGTATCCGGCTTAATTCTAGTATCTTATTTTTATCCACATAATTATTAACTACAATGACCCTATGTGGCATGATTTTAAACTCATTGATTAAATCTGCCTTTACCATTTCCGATACAGCAACTATCTTCGAAGCGCTGTTATATACTAATCTGAGCAATACATAGAAAATATTTTTTATTGCAGAAGAGTGAATCTTTTTATATTGCTCCGAGAGTAGGTTGTGAACGGAAATTACTTTTTTTGACCTTACCGGTAAAAGGATAGTAAGGATATTACTTCTCTCCAGAAATGAGAAAATTGCTTCTGGTTTCAGGTCTGCCACCAACAGACTTAACTTTACAAATAAAATAAACTGCTGTGTTATTTTCCCGATCAATCCTGTACTATTTCTTTCCACTCCATAATGTACCTGGATATCATCGGAAAGAATATTGGGTTTGACAGGGCCAAACAAACAAAATATTTCTACTGAAAATCCGTGGTTTTTTAGATAGATGTAGTAATCGGTTAGAATACGCTCGGCACCACCTGTCTTTATTTGGTCAATTACGAGCAGATACTTTCTGTCTGAATGCAATTTAGAGCTTCGCATAGCAGCAACTTTTAATGAAAAAAATGAAGTCAAGGTTTAGGTTTATATGCAATGACAAGGCATTGCTTCAAGATACAACCCGGAATTGGGTTTGAACAACAATACTATCTTTTAAAAAGCAGTTAAGGTTTAGGTTTTTGGTACTGCTATGCTTGCTTCAGGACAATACCTGAAATCAGTTCTGGTTTTTAACAACAATCCTGGTATCTCATCATAAAGAGAGTGAGTCAACGCCGTTAATGTGCAAATTTAGTTAGATAGAAATTATGATTCTACGTAAGATTTTTGGAATTGTCAAATCTTATCTGCCTCTATATTTCTATTAATTAATAGAGTGTAATAATAAAAAGGACATTAAGATTCGGCGTTGACTCATAGTAACATATAACTCAACGAATAAATAATTTTACAGTTTTAGTGACTCCGGCTATTTCTGCTTTTAATAAATAAATGCCACTTGCTACATCACTAACCGGCATTGTATAATTACTGGATCCGGTATTCACTTCCAGTTTTATATTCTTAATAATTATACCATTAGGGGCAAACATTTGAATATTGGCAGTCGAATTATATAATTCCGGGAACATAATCTTAACCACAGATCCAAACTGATAAATAGTAATTGATTCCGGCTCAGTGATTCCGGTTTCCGGTAAACTCCTGGCAGGAAGCTGAGCTGAAAGAATGGCTCCATTATTGCCGGCTACATAGTATTTGTTATCAGTCACAAATACCGAGTTGAGATTAATGTCTGTTAATGCCGCTTCTTTATTCCATCCGTAAATAGAATCATATTTCAATACTGTCCCATTAAAACCAGCGCTTAACCCTATCTTGTTTTTATTAAAATGAACAGAGCGCAATGCTGGAAAATTAATAGAGAGACTTTCCGAATTCCATTTATTTCCATCGTAATGAAGCATAAAATCATTTTCACCAACAGCCCATCCTTCATTCTCGTTCACAAAGTGAATACTACGGATTGTGTAATGATTATTCTCAAATTTGTCTTTAAATTCTAAAGAGTCAGCCGAAAGAGATACTATGGGTACACTTACACCTTCCTGATATCCACTTATCCAATATTTACCCGGACCTCCTGATACAGAAAGATTTGCCATTGAAAGATTTTCAATCTGAACCCATTCCTTATTTCTATATACCAGTACCTGACCATATCCTCCTACTGCTACTCCGTTATCCGGTGAATTAAATTTGACCGAGTAAAGATTCATTATAGTAGGACTTTTGGCCATTTCCCATTCCTCTCCATTGTAATGAAGAATAACGCCTCTTTCACCTACGATCCATCCATCGTTAGCTTTAATCATAAATACTGAAAATAAATTCACGTTGGTAGGAGATTTATAAGATATCCATCCACGATTAGATCGCTTCAGAATTGTTCCACTGTCACCAACAGCCCAACCATCCTGATCCGTGACAAAATAAACCGAATTGAGATTCAGCTTTACAGGTGTTTGTTCATAAGCCCATTGTGAAAGTGCCGGTTGATACGTGGTGAATAGTAATGCCAGGCAAATGAGCATTATTTTATTTATTGTTTTCATGTGACAATATTATTTTTTGTTTGGCTTTTCATGAAACTCGCATGAAAAGGTTATCCTCATCGGCGTAACCCTTTGTACATGCTTATTTCATGAATTTATTTGTTAACAACCACTTTATTTACACCATTGTATTTGGGTAGGACCACAAACTGATAGTTGATACTATTATTTTGCTCATCAAACAAATAGCATTTTATATCTGAATCATTATTTGCCGAGTAAGTTATCTCAACATTTGAAGAGTTTGAAACAACATTTGTTATCAATAGATTAGTTTTTGCCCTGACATATTTTACGGCATCATCCATTGTTAAAAATGTTGGCTTGTATTCAGCTATCGAACTTGATATGCCACTCATTATTGATGTCCAGTTTACAGAATTTATTACATCGAAATGGTATTCATGTCCAAATAAAGTTGGTAAAACCATACTGTTTAACGCTCTCCTAAGTTGTCTTACCCCTTTGCCAATCGTTTCACTTACATTATTATTAGGTGTCCAGTCGTAACCGGCATCATCTCTGATTTCTGTAAAACAATTAAAGAAATTGACACCACCTACGGTTATGTAATCTCCATAATATAAAGGTCTTACCTCGGAATGAATTCTTGTTCTGCCATTTAATCGATACGGGCCGGCTGCTATACTATTCGGAAACTGATAATAACTATAGTCCGGAGGATATACCATTCCTAAGAATTTGATACCCATTTCAGCCAAAACCGGTGCAGCCACTGAACTTAGTTCATAATAGTGACAAGCCAGGAAGCTTGAAATCTTCAGCTTGTTGTCATCGTAGAATTTCTTCGCCAGATAGCAGTTATTCACGACATTATAACTGGAAACACCATAATTATAGAAATAAATCAAATCACCACTGGTGAAAGCGTGTGGACCTGCTGTAGCATTTCCTGAATCAATGAAAGACTTTAATTTCGAAACAACAAGCGGTGATAAGTTATTGTTAAATGTACCGATCCATGGTTTGAAACCATAACTAATACAGATTCTCGCCCATTCCAGTTGACTTAAGTCGGTATAACCATATCCATCCACGTCATCTACACGCATAGTTATAATAGGGGGCATTCCCACCAATGCAAATGGCTTTCTTGCAGCCCAAACCATACCTTTCCACAACAAATCATCCATTCCATAAACAGGACCTAACACGCTTTCAAACATCCAGTTATACCCGGCCCATTTTACTATTCGTCCCTGTCCGTAATTCGCAATTTCCAATAAAGGAATATTTACACTTCCTGAGGATATCTGCGCTAAAACGTTTGCATTTTTTAATGTGTTCGTTTGTCTGATAGACCAGTTTGAGAGTAAATTAATTACATTATTGTTAGGGCTATATGTATCCGGGTTATGCAACGACGTTATATAGTGAGTGGTATTATTGATTCTGATTACATTAGCCTGGATTGATTGTCCCGAAATCAATGATGAAAACTGATTGTTAAACTCAAATAAATGATTGTCAAAGCTTAATAATCCGGATCCATTGTAAACAGCGCTGTCTAATTTTGTAAAAGGATAGCCGGTTTCATATACCCTGTTATGACCGAATACCAGCAATGCATAGCCTTTAAAATCGGGTATCTGGCCTTGTTGTGAGTTGTCCCACAAATCATACGGTACGCCGAAATTATCGAGATAAGGCTTAATGTATTTGGTAAATTCTGAATAATACAGGGAAGATGAATTGACGATCACCAGTGCTTTGTTTGAAAAAGATATATTAACCGGCGGTATAACTGTTGTGTCAACCGGCGGTATAACTGTTGTATCAACCGGCGGTACGATAGTCGTATCAATAGGAGGCACGACAACCGTGTCAGGAACAGTTACCTGAAAAACAACATCCCGGAAATAAGAACTTCCTCCCCATTGAGATAACGGTATTTGCCCTAAATTAACTGAATAAAATCCCCCTTGGTATTCAAGTGACGAGTTGTTAACCACGGGTGAGAAGTTTACGGATTGAGCATAAATCTTATCTGTTGAATTGGAGATGGATATCACATAAGTGGAGTTTTTCTGAACATTGACAGGTGTGTTCAGTGTGTATTCCTGCCATCCTGTCACCCCTGATGTAATATTCCAGTCTATTGGTCCGAAAACAAGTTCGTTGGAGGTACTTGTTTTTTTCCAGATCCTTACAACATGAACACCACTCTCATATACTGATGAATACATTCTTGCCTTTGTAATCACCCCGTCATTCAGAATTTTAAACTGGGTCCCCAGCTCATAGCGACTATCAGCATTATAAAAGGCTGGAACTTCTGCCGTGAATAAAGAATATCCTTGCGAAAAGGTAAGTAGCCCTGGCAGAATCAATATTAATAAAATAATTAGTTTTTTCATTTCTACTCTTTTTTTACCATATGACATACATTACATTATAACTAACACATTTTCAGAAACAAGAAAGAACAATAATCTTGAATTCCGGAATTTACCTATTCAACCTGACTTAATGGCGATATAACGTTTGGGTGGATAATTTCTTTTTCCGAAGAGCCACGATAAATTCAATCATTTACCTGATAGTGGAGCTTTTTAAGCTATGATTATCTACCGGTCGGATTGAAATAAGATTCTCTCTTGTCTCTTGTCCAAAACGTTATTGATCCATTTTGATGAACATTAAAGATAAAAGAAAAAAAATATCAAAATAAAATAGTATCGAGCGTAGATATGCAAGATTTTTTTACAACAATAAAATAAGTTGCATTATTGAAAATCGATTAATGAAAGGATTATTACTGTTTAAATATGCGTATTGGTCCAGGTTCTATAATTTAAACAAATAAATAAAGGTCGGATTATTTGTTTAATTGTGTTCGCTACAGAAAGATCTCTTTGTATCCGTTGTTCTTTTGAGGAGCTTTGCGGTAGAGTTAAATAAGGAGCTATTCACCCTTACTGATCGCAAGCAATGATTTGTTTAGCTAATATAAAACTATTGCTTAATAAGATTTAACATGGTTTTCTTGAACGGTTTGTAAACAGATGCAAAAATCTGTTTATTCCTTTAATACATAAAGCCTTTCGGCTAATTTCATTGTCTAAATATAGAACACTACATTCATTATATTGTTCAGAATCAAAACCCGATCATTGTGATTTTACTTAATGGTGGTTTTATAGATTGTCGTTTATAATGAAAATTTGTTGCTTTGTTTTTACTCTGAAATCCGATGTCATTTAAAGCTGGTTCTTATTGCGTATCTGTATTAACAGGCTTTCTGATAGTGATTTTCAGTGCGATCCGGGTGTTTTTGAGTCAGATTTTATGTCAGAATGATTTAGTTATATTTCTCATTTTGATTGGTGGTGGATTTGAACAGTGAAACTGCAGAAGTAGAGCTGTGGTTGTTTGTTTGTTGTTGTTGTTAAAGCAAAACGAATTTAAAAGAATAAACTTTATCATTTATCATAAGAAAGAACGAAAGTTGAAATTCTTAAGTTTATCGAAATATAGTATAATCGTAAGCCATTCGGGAAAAGCAGTTCAAGTTGCCTTCCGGTTGATTGTGGCGGAGCGCTAACCGTAATAAACGAAGAGTCGTTGATTCAATACTTCGTTAAACTTTGAGTTATTTGTTTGATTTACAGCAAAATAACCTGTTTTGAAATTTGCTTATTCCTCTGAAAATCAGTATCTTTAAGGATTGTACCACCAATACTTAAAGTCGTGATCTTTCAGGTTCATAAGCAATATTTTTCAATAATATCAGGCGTTATAAACAAATCTCTTAAGCTCAATAAATGGAGAAGTGATTTTATGATAGAAGTCCTTATGCTTTATTTAGTAATACCGCAACGCATCAATTTCCTTCAGATGGAACGGTATAGCCAATACGGAGAACAACGATTTCGTCAGCAATTTGAACAGAAGTTTGATTTTATGAACTTCAACAAAGAACTGGTTTCAACATTTTTCGGCAAACGAACAGCCATTGCCTTTGATCCAAGCTATATCTCTAAATCGGGGAAGAAAACACCTTATTTAGGTCGCTTCTGGTCTGGTTGTGCTGGTGCCGTTAAAAAAGGACTTGAAATTTCCGGAATCGGAGCAATCGATATAGACCTGAATCAATGTTTACATCTGGAAGCTGTACAAACTGTACCGACAAAAACACTCGACATCGCCACAATGACTCTTATAGACTGGTATGCCCATGTCTTGTGTAAACGAAAAAAAGAGCTTCAGCAAATATCCAATATTGTTGTTGCCGATGCCTATTTCTCTAAATTTGAGTTTATTGAAAAACTATTCAATGCCGGATTTCATTTGGTTAGCAGGCTCAGAGATGACGCTGATTTAAAATACAAATACCTCGGTGAAAGAACCGGCAAAAGAGGTGCACCCAAAAAGTATGATGGAAAAGTCAATCTCAAAGAATTGGATTTATCCCGTTTTACCCGATTCGCTTACAAAAACGATATTGAGGCTTTCTTTGCGGTTGTCTACTCCAAATCACTTAAACGAGACATTTTATTAGTTGTCGAAAGATTTACCGGAAAAAACAAAGCCAAACAAAGACTTATCTTTTCAACCGATGTAAATGCAAATGCAATCGACGTCCTGGATTACTATCATTGCCGTTTTCAGATCGAATTCTGTTATCGGGATGCAAAACAAGCAACCGGGCTTAATCATTCTCAAGCCAGAAGTTTAAACAAACTCGATTTTCACTTCAATGCATCGCTCACGGCGGTCAACATTGCCAAAGCAGCACATTGGAGCAAAGACGGGAATAAAGACAAGCCATTTTCCATCGCTGACGCTAAAACGCTATCTCACAACGCTTTTATGTTAAACCAATTTATTGAGCTGTTCGGCATTAAAACGAACACTATCAAAAATCACCAATACATCAATGAACTACTGTATCACGGCACTATTGCCGCATAATGTTAAAGATTTATCTAACGAACTATTGTCAGAGATGATTTATTCTTATTTGGATGATTACCCATATCATTTCCATTTCTTCTGTAATCAATTTCCCCGTTCCGTCGGATATACATACCCCAGGAATTAGCAGAACCGTCGGTGGAATTTGCAATTCCGCCTTGACGGTACATAATCTTTATACGGCTTCATATCCGGTGGGACGGGTGCTTATTTATTGAACTTCTTAAATGTAAAAATCAAAACTCTATTTTTCTTGATAAGTTTCAATGTATCAGAATAAGCTGGCTTTTCAATAACATCTCCAATTTCTGCAATATGATCAAATATTCTTTTCTCCTTTAAATCTATACTTGGATAGAAAATATATTCTAAAGTACTTCCTTTTAGTTTAATCGATATCCCCCGATATGCAATTCCAAACATTTCTAACTCACCATTTAAATTGGCTGAGTTAAATTCTGAGTAATGCTCTTTTGCTTTTATTTTTGTGAATTTATCGCCTGCGTAAGCCACAATCAACACTGCTGTAATTAATATAATAACATATTTATTCATAATGTGATTTTTACTTGTCGAAATCATGTAATATCCAGGTGTTATTTGTTTTCCAGTTCTCTATAACTCGGTCAATAAATTGACTCCCAATAACAAAACAGCATTAGGCTGTTCGGAGACAGGCTCCGCCTTCGTCGTTATAAGAACAAGGCCTCTGGCCTTACCTTGGTGGGGAAAAACTGATTTTCAGAATATCTATTCAATATAACATTTCCTTTTCGATTATTCTGTTTCGTCATCAATGCATTATGCCCAAAGTAGTTTTAGATGTCATCATAGATCGTGCCCTTTATTTAATTATATGGTTTCCACGATATCCATCTTAACCAACATCATTTTTCTACTGTGCTATATCTGGGTGACAGGGGTAATTACCAATTTATACATGGTCTAAATTTGTTACAATTGTTTATGAGTGTGAAATATTTGCAAATATATACACTTTGATTTTATTTAATCCATTATTTATTAAGTATTGTTTTAGTATATTTATTGTATAATAAATAAAATCAATACGAATGCCGTGATATAGCATAAATTGTACGATTGATAATATTTCTCAAAATGCCAATCAGTTAAATTGACATCATCTTACGCAGTTTGCTTATTAATCACGCCTTAAAACCAAAAAATGCCTCTCCACGAATCGATTGCCAACGCTTTTCTACAAAAGAATTCAACCTCCTTCATCCCGATGAGTTTTACTCTATTTTTACTCTATGTTGACTTTATGCTAACATAGTGATAACACAGTGGTAACATAGAGATAAAATAGTGATAAAATACTCTTTATAAGGACTATTTTATCTGTGTGTTATTACAGTATTGAATTTCTATTACCTGCATTTATACCTAAAGTTAACCTATAGTGAACCTAAAGCCAACCTTAAATGAACCATTAGGAATTGAGTGGATTGGACTCACTGCTGTAATGGATAGAATTGAGGTAGGCATAGATAAGCTTGTAGAGGAAAAGCTCCATTACATTCTTTTATTCCGGATTTCTCCATTTAAAATATTTTTATACCTTTGCCACGCAATTTACCGGTTCCGGATTCGATGTTCTCGAAGACGGATTAAAAGGGAATCCCGTGAAAACCGGGAGCTATCCCCGTAGCTGTAAAGTCCGCATAAAATGTTTTGGCACACTCTTGCCACTGTTTCAAACGAAACGGGAAGGCGCCAGAACAGGACAAGCCAGAAGACCTGCCCGTAAATGTTTTTTCGTAGCCTTCGGGAACTAAGGGCAACGAATCACATCCCTATCAAGATTTTCTTGTTCCAGGTTTATTACATTTTATTTACCTAACAGATTGCTTTATGATGAATAAAGGAATCCTGATTGTCGGTCATGGCAGTAAGTCGACCGATGCAGTCAGGGAATTTGAGCAGATGGTGGCTTATACAAGCCGTCAGACCAGTGAATTTTTGGTAAAAGGTGCACACATGGAATTGGCTGAGCCCAATATTCCCGAGACGGTGGAGGCGTTGGTATCTGCCGGTGTGACCGACATTCGTGTATTGCCCTATTTTCTCTACACGGGCAATCATATCAAACAGGACATTCCCGAAATTTTAGCGGAAGTGAAGCAGAAGCATCCTCATGTGACATTCCGCTTTGGAAAGGCACTGGGATTTGAACCTCGTATTGCCGATATATTGTTGGCAAAAGCCGGTGAGGCCGAAGTGATCTAAGTCATGAAACGGAAATTATACATCCGGTTAGCAGCTTTGGTAACCGGTTTGTTTGGATGGCAATCGGTTTCAGCGATGCACATATCCGAAGGCTTTTTGCCAGCGCGATGGTGCCTGGTCTGGTATGTGATTTCATTGCCATTTGTGGCTTATGGCCTCAAAGAGTTACGTAAACGAATTTCCGAAGATCCGAAATCCAAATTAATATTGGGTATTTGCGGAGCATTCGTATTTGTACTGTCAGCCATCAAGTTGCCGTCGGTTACCGGAAGTTGTTCCCATTTGGTCGGCACCAGTCTTGGTGCTATGTTGATGGGCCCTTTTACGATGGCGGTAGTGGGAGTGGTGCTTCTGTTATTTCAGGCTTTGTTATTGGCCCACGGCGGATTGACGACCTTAGGCGCAAATGTCTTTTCGATGGCGATTGCCGGCCCTTTTCTGGCTTACGGATTGTTCCTGACAGGGAAAAAGATGCGATTGAACGAGTCGGTCAATATATTTTTTGCTTCCTTTTCCGGAAGTTTATTTACCTACGTAATTACTTCCTTTGAGTTGGCTGTTTCTTTCCCTGATTTAACAGGAGGTTGGTGGACTTCTTTTCTGAAGTTCGGAGCGTTGTTTGCCGTTACTCAATTACCATTGTCTGTAATAGAAGGGTTAATGACGCTTTTTATGTATCGGTTTGTGATGAAAAATATCCCCAATCCTTTGGTTGTCGAAAAGTCTGAATAGCAGGTCTGGTATGAAAAAACTTCATTTTAAAATATTATCCGTAGCTCTTTTTCTTATCATTGTGTGTGGACTTTATATCTATAATCTGCAAAATGACCTGCCCGGGGCGGATGATAATGCATCAGCGGTAATCGGGCAGGTGGCACCACATTATAAGCCCTGGTTTGCCGGGGTGGGACCGGAGCTTTCAAAGGGTACAGAACGAATCTTATTTGGTTTGCAAATACTGGGTGGTGCAACTCTTTTTGCAGTTTGCTTCCGTTTATTGCAGAAAACAGGTAATACTTCAGATAAGAAATAATGTTATTGCAAAATTACTTATACGCGAATAAACTGAACCGGGTACATCCGGTAAATAAAACGATGTTTTTATTGCTGTTTATGGTATTTGCTTTTCTTTCGAAGTCAGTTGTGTTTCTGATACTTCATGGATTCTCAGTAATAGCATTTATCCTTTTTGCGGTGAAAATTCCCAGACGTGTTTTGCTGAAAATGCTTTTTTTACCGATCGGATTTATAATACCCGGGGTTTTACCGCTGATTGTTGAAAAAGCAAACGGGCAGTCATTAATAATCTGGCAGGGATGGGGACTTTCATCCGGGGGCGTGCATCAGGCCTTATTTGTAAGTGCAAGAAGTTTTGCTTTAATGATGTCCATGTATTGGTTTATCCTGGTCGTGTCGGTACAGGAGTTGGTTTATCTGTTACGAAAAATAAAACTCCCCCTGACTTTTGTAGATATAGTCTTATTGGTTTACCGGAATATCTTTTTACTATTGAATGTCAGTGACCGGATTCGCCGGACACAGACCTGCCGGATGGGGTATGACGGAATGCGAAACAGCTACCGTTCGTTAATTACATTGTTAGGCCGGACACTGGTGTTGTCTTATCATCAGGCTGATTGTCAGTATAACAGTATTCTGACCCGGGGGTATCAGGGTGAGTGGCCAGAAAGCGTTTTGCCAATGACCTTTTCAAAACAGTATGTAGCCGTTTGGATTGGATTTCTGCTACTCTTCTCGGTGGGTATGCTTTTATTATAAAAAACAGAAAATTGCTTAAACTAAAGAACATATCATATTCTTATCCCAACGGAACATTGGCTCTGTCTGATGTAAATATTTCCATCAGGACAGGTGCGAAGTGTGCTGTTCTGGGAAGCAACGGTGCGGGGAAGTCATCCCTCTTTATGCTGTTGTCCGGACTGATCAGGCCACAAAAAGGGGAATATCTCTTTCGGAATGAACAGGTTGGTTATGGTAAGAAGGAACTGCTTCGTTTGCGTGGGGGGATTGGTATAGTATTCCAGGATCCAGATCATCAGCTTTTTACATCAAGTGTTTACGAAGAGGTGGCCTTTGGCCTTTCTAATTTAGGTTATCCTGTGGCGGAAATCCGCAAACGTGTAGAAGAAACCTTGCGACAGTTGCATCTGGAAGATTTACAGGACAGGCCGCCTCATTTGTTGAGCTTTGGCCAGAAAAAGCGGGTAGTGATCGCTTCAATTATTGCAATGGATCCGGATGTGATGGTCTTTGACGAACCATTATCCGGTCTTGATCCTGAATCTGTACAGATGGTTACTGCCATTTTTGATGAATTGCACCAACAGGGCAAAACACTTGTGGTTTCTACACATAGTGTGGATTTTGCCTGGAATTGGGCACAACAAATTATTTTGATGAAAGCGGGAAGTGCAGTAGCTATCGGTTCACCTCAGGAGATCTTGACTAATGCAGAATTAATGAAAGACTGTAAACTTCGCCAACCGGTATTAGTGGATATTTTCCAGCGTATTCAGCCTCTTTTGCAATCGGAAGATTACCCGCGTTCGGTAGAAGAACTGACTCATTTAATTACGTCTGCGTTATAAAAAGGGATTATCGAAACTGGCACTGAAAGATATTGTCTCAGTTATAATATTTACATAAGAATGTAAGATTGATTACGATTCGTATAAGCCTTGTTTATTAAAAACTATTGATCCATGGACAAAACAAAATATACTATTTTAGATCCGGCTAAAATTGAAGACCGCAGTTTTGAAATTATTACCGAAGAGCTGGGTCATATGACTTTGCCAGAACCGGAAGCATCGGTGGTAAAGCGGGTGATCCATACCACCGCCGATTTTGAGTACGGTCGCATAACCGAGATTCATCCCGGGGCTATTGAGTCAGGAAGAGCTGCTCTGGCAAGGGGGTGTGCTGTGTATTGCGATACCAATATGATTGTGGCAGGCTCGAATAAGGGGGTATTAAAGGATCTCGGTTGTGAAATTTACACCTATGTGGACAATGCCGAAGTAGCTGCTGAGGCAAAAGCATCAGGTATTACCCGTTCGATTGTCGGTATCAACAAAGCTGCGGCCGAAGAAAATACGGCAATTTATGTGATCGGAAATGCACCTACAGCCTTGGTTCGTATCAGTGAACTTATTGAAGCCGGCCTGATAAGTCCTGCGTTGGTGATTGGTGTTCCGGTGGGGTTTTGTCGGTGCAGCCGAATCAAAGGAAATTATTAAGAAATCAGGTGTACCATACGTAGTAACCAACGGACGAAAAGGTGGTAGTACCGTTGCTGTGGCGATCCTTAATGCGATCATGTATAGTCTGAAAAGATAAAGAAACATGCTTCCGACAAAATATATCAATGGAAAAACTTACCGGTGTGGATATACGACCGGATCGTGTGCGGCGGCTGCTGCCAAAGCGGCTACGGCATTACTGCTCGGAAATGAGTGGGATGATCAGGTGACAATACAGACTCCGGCCGGTGTAGCATTGACTATCGATTTGTTTGAACCGGAACGCACGGAGGAATTTGCGTCCTGCTGTGTAGTAAAAGATGCCGGTGATGATCCGGATGTAACGCATGGGATACGCGTATATGTCCGAGCCTGCCGAAATGAGGAAAATCGAATATTCGTAAAGGGTGGAACCGGGGTAGGGGTCGTCACTAAAAAAGGCTTACAGGTGCCGGTAGGTGAGGCTGCCATCAATCCCGGCCCGATGAAGATGATTCTGTCCGAAGTGACAGAGGTGTGCGGTGAAAACTGCGGAATAACTATTGAAATATCGGTTCCCGAAGGCGGGGAGATTGCCCAAAAGACATTTAACGAGAAGCTTGGTATTATCAATGGAATATCTATTTTGGGAACTTCAGGGATTGTGAGTCCGATGTCAGATGAAGCATACAAAGATGCGCTTGCCCTCGAACTCTCCATGCTGAAAGAAACAGGTCGTGACAGCGTAATATTCTCACCCGGCAATTACGGGGAACATTTTGTCGCTCAGTTTGCAGGGATCAACCCGGATGTAATCGTTAAAACCAGCAACTTTATCGGATTTATGCTCCATCAGGCGGTCTTTTTCCAAATGAAACGGGTGGTATTGGTGGGTCACATAGGGAAGCTGATCAAGGTTGCCGGAGGTATTTTCAATACACATAGCAGTGTGGCCGACGGTCGTCGAGAAATTATGGCAGCGCACTATTTCCAATATACGAATGATACTGCGGGATTCAGGCACATTATGAAAAGCAACACCACCGAAGAAGCCATTGAAGTGGTTACTGACGATAGTTTTTTCAAATACCTTTGTCAGGAGATACAGTCACGCTGTGTCGATCATGTAAAAGGTAAGCTGGAGGTTGAGGTTATCCTTTTTGCTTTAGACAAAGGATTATTGGGTGTGACAGATGGAGCAGAAAAGTGTCTGAGAATATACTTCAACGGTAAATCGTAAATAAATTGTAATTCAAAATGGTTCCTTTCATATACATCTGCGGTATTGGACCCGGACATCCCGATTACATATTGCCGAAAGTTTTCCGGCGGGTAGCCGAAAGCGACTTGTTAATCGGAGGGAAGCGCCACTTGTCGCTTTTTGATTGCCAGGGAAAAGAAACCATCACCCTGTCGAATAATATAGACGATATTGTATGTCGGTTGCGACAACTGTTGCTGTATAATCCGGAAGGGAAGCAGGTGACTTTACTTGTTTCAGGTGATACCGGATTTCACAGTCTGTTGGGGACGATGGAACGCTGTTTCGTTCCAGACGATTATAAAGTAATACCCGGCATCAGTTCGTTTCAATACTTATTCGCAACGCTCGGGATGAGTTATCATGATGCTCATATCGCTAGTGTGCATGGTTTCGATGCAGATGTGGTAAATCTGGTCAGAAAGCATCGGAAGCTCTTTTTGCTGACCGACTCCAGTAGATCATGGAAACATATTGCGCAATTGCTTTGTGATAATGGACTTGGAAACAGTACTATAATTGTTGGAGACCGGCTCTCTTATCCCGATGAAGCTATTTTACATAAAACGGCAAAAGAGTTGGTGAAGGAAGAGCATGAGTTCGGATTATGTTCTGTGATTATCTTGCACCCCTGAATGGTAAATGAATAAATGTAAATTGATCATATGGTGAGTCAGAAACAGATTACGCCCGGTATTCCCGATCACGAGTTTATCCGTGGAAAAGTGCCCATGACCAAAGAAGAAATCCGTACTCTCAGTATCGCTAAACTACGGTTGAAATCCGGCGATCGTTTTCTTGATATCGGTGCCGGAACAGGCTCCGTATCCATCGAAGCGGCACTGTTGTTGCCAGATCAGACGGTTTACGCCGTGGAGCATAATCGGGAAGCCATCTCATTGATTGGCCAAAACTGCGAAAAGTTTGGTATCAGCAACATAAAGGTAATTGCCGGTAAAGCGCCGGATGCACTTACAGAGGTTCCTCAGGTCAACAGAGTCTTTATCGGGGGATCGGGGGGCAATTTACCTCAGATATTGGACTGGATTACCAATCAGACCAAAGATGATCTGATTATTGTGATCAATGCAGTCACGCTAGAAACCTTAATGACCGCTCAAAGCTGGTTTTCGGGTAGGGATGACTTCGATACGGATTTGAGCCAGATAGCAGTGACCCGTTTTGAGACAGTCGGTAAATATTCAATGATGAAACCGTTGACACCGGTATATGTATTAGTGTCCAGCTTAAACGAAAAGAATAAAAGAACCCCATGCAAGGAACATTTTATGGAATAGGAGTAGGTCCGGGCGACTGTGACCTGCTCACCCTCAAAGCCGTGAAGGCACTGGCTCAGGCCGATATTATCGCCGTGCCCGAAAGCTCCCGTGAAGCGGGCAGTACGGCTTACGATATTGCCCGTCCACACCTGAAGGAAGGTGTGGAAATTCTCTCACTCGAATTTCCCATGATACGCGATGTGGCGCTGCGTGAGCAGTTTCGCCGTAACAACGCCCGTCGTGTAGCTGAGCAACTCAATCAGGGCAAACACGTTGCTTTCCTGACACTTGGCGATCCGATGCTTTACAGTACTTATCTCTATCTGCTCGAATACCTGAAGCATGATGGTGTGGAGCCTGTTTCAATTCCCGGTATCTATTCGTTTAACGCCATCAGTAACATGCTCAATCTTCCTTTGGTGAAAGGCAATGAGAATATGGCCGTCGTGTGTGCCATTGATGAGGAGAACTGGAAAACCTACCAGTCATTCAATACGCTGGTGCTGATGAAAGTTTCGGCTTATGCCCCGTTGCTATACAAGCTGCTCAGTGAGTCTGACGAATGGGATTTCTGTATGGTTACCCATGCGGGTAAACCATCGCAGGAGGTTTCTTTTGACTTCAACGTTTTAGAGAGTGGTGTACATTATTTTTCCACAGTGATTCTAAAAAAGAGGGGATAATGAAAAAGGATCCGGCTTCCTAAAACTTCCCCCCAACTCCATAATTACAACTATGACAAAGACCGTTTATTTTATAGGAGCGGGTCCCGGTGACCCCGAGCTGCTCACCCTCAAAGGCCACCGCATCATTGGTCAGGCTGACATTATCATCTACGCCGGTTCGCTGGTTAATCCCGAGGTGATTGCCCACCGCAAATCAGAAGCCAGGGTGTACAATAGTGCCGGTATGAATCTCAAAGAGATTACCGACCTGATGATCGAAGCTGCTGAAAAAGGGTTGACCCTGGCACGCGTTCATACCGGAGATCCCTCTATTTATGGTTCCATCCGGGAACAAATTGAGGTGATCGAATCGTGTAACGTGACCTATGAGGTGATACCTGGAGTAAGCTCGTTTGTTGCTTCGGCAGCTGCTTTGGGCAAAGAATTTACAGTGCCTGAGATTTCACAAACGGTGATCTGTACCCGTTTTGAGGGACGTACACCTGTGCCTGATCCGGAGCAGATCGAACTGTTGGCATCGCACCAAACCTCAATGGCTATTTTTCTTTCGGTGCAAATGATGGGCAGCCTGTGTGAACGCCTGATGACGCATTATCCTGCAAACACACCGGTGGCCGTGGTGGAAAAAGCCACCTGGCCGGAACAACGTATTATACGTGGTACATTGGCCGACATTGCTGAAAAAGTGTCGGAAGCAAATATCCGAAAGACTGCCATGATCCTTGTCGGTCGTTTTCTTGGTGAAGAGTACAATTATTCGAAGTTGTACGATGCCACATTTACTCACGAATACAGAAAAGGAATTCAGGAATGATAGCCATTGTCGTCGTCACACGAGACGCCCTGGAGCTGGCCAAACGTATCCGGATGCATTTTCCCGAGAGTAAAATATTCGCCCATAAGGTGCTCGGATATTCAGAGGGGGAAGTGATCGATGGCGATTTGAAAAGCTTTACCGGCAGGCTGTTTCAGCAGTATGATTCGCTGGTCTTTGTGATGGCTATGGGGATCGTAATGCGCTGCATTGCTCCATGGTTGCAGCACAAATCGACAGATCCGGGCGTAGTGGTGATGGATGAAAAGGGAACCTTTGCGATCAGTCTTTTATCCGGGCATTTGGGAGGGGCCAATGAACTCACCCGTACGATAGCGGAGAAAGTTAATGCCATTCCGGTGATAACCACTGCGACCGATGTGCAGGGATTACTTTCAGTGGATATGTTTGCTAAGCAAAACGGTTTGTTAATCACCTCATTCGAAGAAGTGAAACGCCTCACCGCCATGCTGGTAAACGGTCGTAAACTGGCTTTGGTCAATGAAACCTCTTTACATCTGACCGGATACGATTCACCAGATGAGGCTGACGGGCTCATTTATGTCACACATCAGAAAGAGGTGAGGCGCAATACTCCTTTTGCCCGTCTTCTGGCTCCGAATATCGTGGCCGGGATTGGTTGTCGCAGAGGCGTTACGGCCGGGGCGATTATCTCTTTTGTCGAAAATGAGCTGGAAAAGCTGGGCATTGATATCCGGTGCATCCGGTCGTTTGCCAGCATTGATCTCAAGCAGGATGAGGAGGGGTTACTCGATGCCGCACACCAATGGAATCTGCCGGTTTCTTTTGTCTCAAAAGAGCAGATTAAAGTTGTTGAACAACAGTTTGCCGCATCAGCGTTTGTCCGTCAGTCGGTAGGTGTGGGTGGTGTCTGTGAGCCCGCAGCTTTCATCGCCGGTGGAGGCAAAGGCCGTTTTCTGTTGCATAAACAGGCCTGCAACGGAGTAACCTTAGCGTTGTTTGAGAGTATTATTTGAATACAAGTCGCTGAGGATTAATCGTTGGGGATAAGTGGAAATAAGCTTTGAGTAATAATAGTTTTAAATATAAAAGAAGGAAAAAGAGCTTCGCGTCTTTACATCTTCGCGTATAATGATATGCAATCAAAAATATTTATCATCGGTACAGGTCCCGGTTCAATCGAATATATGAGCCAACGTGCCATCAACGCCATCAAAGAGTGTAACATCGTTGTCGGTTACAAGACCTACATCAATCTGATCCAGTCGTTACTGGATGAAAAAAACAGTCGTTTCATCAGGTATGCGCAAAGAAGTTGACCGTTGCGGTGAAGTGATCAGTCTGGCCAGGGAAGGTAACATTGTCGGCCTGATTAGCAGTGGCGATGCCGGTGTGTATGGAATGGCGGGTATTCTGCTTGAGATGCTGGCTCAAAGCGGAGAGGATATTGCCGTGGAGGTGGTGCCGGGGATTACATCCGCCCTATCTTCGGCATCATTAGCGGGAGCACCGCTCATGAACGACTTTGCCGTGATCAGCCTGAGCGACCTGATGACTCCCTGGGAGGTGATTACCCACCGGATCGACAAGGCAGCTGAGGGCGATTTTGTTATTTCTCTCTATAACCCGAAAAGTAAAGAGCGTGTGGAGCAGATCGGTATTTTCCGTGAAATCGTACTTCGTCACCGCAGACCTGAAACTCCTGTAGCTATCATACGAGATGCCATGCGCGACGACCAGCAGGTAACAATCACCACTTTGGGAGAAATGCTTCATCATCGCATCGACATGACGACAACGCTTATTGTGGGCAACTCGCAGACATTTGTCCATAATGGTAGAATGATCACCCCGCGCGGTTACAAGATATGATCTGGCTGATAGGTGGTACATCGAATGCAATTGAGATGTGTCGCCGGTTAGTGACTTACAGACTGCCTCTGTTAGTGACCGTCACTACCGGCTACGGTGAGTTGCTGGCTCAGGGGGAAGGTGTTGAGGTACTCACCGGTGCGCTTACATCTGATAATATGGCGAAACTGATCATTCGGAAAAAGATTTCTCTGATTGTGGATGCCAGCCATCCGTTTGCTTACGAGGTTTCGAAGAATGCGATGGCAGTAGCAGAAGAAGCATCAATACCTTACCTGCGCTTTGAGCGGAAAACCAACGATACCCCGATACCGGCTGTTTATGCAGATTCTTATAGCGGGGCATGTCAGTATCTGCATTCTACGACAGGAAATGTTTTACTAACCACAGGTTCGAAGAATATATCCGATTTTGTTTCATTGGGCGTCGAAAGATTGTTTGCACGAGTGCTTCCTGTTCCTGCCGGACTGGATGCCTGTAAAAATGCAGGAATTGATCCGTCGCACATTATTGCAGCAATCGGACCGTTCTCTTCCGCATTCAACCGGGCGATGATTGAACAATACAACATCGCCTATCTGGTGACTAAAGACAGCGGCAATGAAGGCGGTTTCCCCGAAAAGATTGACGCGGCTGTGCAGGCAGGCATTACTGCAGTCGTAATTCGCCGTCCCGCATTGCAATATCCCGAAGTTTATTCAGAATATGAAAGTATTATTGGTCGGATAATGACAATTGCAATGAAGCGATAGATCATTCGTTATCCGGATTCTGCATCTTATCTTGTTCAATTTCGCTCTTTTTATCACTCTGAATGGCTTTTGTTAATGCTATGGTTCCAGTTAAACCACCCAGCCCCATGCTTTCAACCGCTGAACTGGGAACGACAACAATGGTTGAGTTTGTCTTCAAACCTTCGTATAACATATTCATTGCACGAAGGTGAAAAGCTGTCGGATTATCAGAATAAGTTTTGGCTGCTTCTTCAAACATATTGGCAATCTGACGCTCGGAATCGCCAAGGATTACTCTGGCCTGACGCTCCCGTTCTGCTTGTGCCTGCATGGACATAGCAGCTTCTAAACCTTCCGGTATAAGCACATCTTTAATTTCTACCGATATCACCTGAATACCCCAAGGTTCGGTACGTTCATCGATGATTCTTTGTAAAAGAGTACTCATCTTGTCTCGTCCTTCAAGCATGTCGGCCAACATGGTCTTACCGATTACATCCCGAAGGGCAGTTTGAGAAGCCCAACTAATGGCACTGTCGTAATCAGCAACATCCAGAGCTGCCTTTTTCGGATCAATTACTTTCCAGAAAAGAACCGCATCTACATCCACCGGTACAGTGTCCTTGGTCAGCGTTTTCTCAGCTTTAAAAGAGGTATTCATTACCCGAATGTCAATCCAGTAAGGAATAGAGTCAATGATGGGAACAATAAAGAAGATGCCGGGTCCACGCAGTGAATGAAATTTACCCAAACGAAGAACAACTACTCTATCCCATTGAGCAGCCACTTTTGTGGCCCAGGCTACGAATATACCCATAAGTACAAAAACAACCATAATGATATTGCTCTGCGTAGATGAGAGATCGTTGCTTATGGCATAAGCTAATCCGATTCCAATGCCGGTAATGACTACGAAGAACAATGCAGCAAGTGAATTCATGTTTCTCATTTCCGTATTATTTTAGGAAGTTCAATAAGTTATAGCGTATAAATAGAGAATAATAATCAGGTTGCGTTTTCCACTGAAATGTATTGTAAATCAATACTAAAACGATTCACTTGCTGGTTGTGTTTTTATTATTCGTGTAATTTGTCTTAAATAGATCATTCTCTTTTCCATTTTTTTGTTTTTGTATCTGCTTCATGGTTTGAATGAACACTTTCACTGGAATATTCATTCTATATAAGAATCCACGGATGTTTAGAGCCTGTCTAAATTTTATTGCTAAAAAAGTAGCAAAGAAAAAAGAATCCTCTCCTTTGTAAAATGTTTCGGTAAAATATAGACAGGCTCTCAGATTTCCTGAAATCCAAAGTAATGAAACGAGAATATACAGGAATACCGGATAATTATTCAGAAGAAAGCCCAAAGCAGGTTTGTCTTTTCGATAACATTGAAAGAAATGGATTCGGTCCTTTTAACTGTTTGAAGAGAATACTATTCCTGCAGATTCTTTTTTTTCTGATAAATCCCATGAGTATGGGACAGGACTATAGACGCATGCGGGAAAACATGGTACGAGACCAGATACAATCAATGGGGGTTTCACATCAATCCACGCTGAAAGTGATGCGGAGTATTCCCAGACATCTCTTTGTTCCAAATGAATATAAAGACCTGGCGTACGAGGATTGTCCGCTTCCCATTGGCTACGGTCAAACAATATCACAACCCTATATCGTTGCTTTCATGACCCAGATTATTCAACCGAAGCCAACAGATAAAGTACTGGAAATAGGGACCGGATCGGGGTATCAGGCTGCTATTCTCTCGGGTATTGTAAAGCAGGTCTTTACTATAGAGATTATACCTCAGCTGGGTATGCAGGCCAGAAAAAAACTTGCAGATCTCGGTTATCCGAACGTGCAGGTACGTGTGGCTGATGGTTTTTACGGATGGAAAGAGCAAAGTCCATTTGATGCTATTGTGGTAACCGCTGCTGCAGAATACATTCCTCCACCGCTGATCGAGCAACTCAAAGAGGGAGGGAGAATGATTATCCCTGTAGGTTCTCCTTTTTCCGTTCAGTATCTGGTTCTTGTTATTAAAAAGAAGGGGGGTAAGATTTCAACCCGGACATTGCAACCGGTGAAATTTGTACCATTTACCCGGAGCGGTAACTAAAATGGTAAACAAGAGATTATACGTAGCTATTGGCATCCTCTCTGCTTCCATCATCGCATTTCAGTTTGCATTAATGCAAAATTTGTCGGTGGTGCAATGGAATCATTTTGCCTATATGATCATATCGGTAGCTCTTCTGGGATTCGGGGCAAGCGGAACCCTGCTCTCTCTCTTCAGAAACCAATTCATCCGGAATTACGTATTACTTTTGCCTCTTCTGTTTGCAATGAGTGCGGTTTGCATGTCATCGGTGATGTTTCTGACCAAAAATATCATTCCCGGCTTCGATATATACATGATATTTAGCGATACCCGGGAGATTGGCAGGCTGGTGTTGGTTTATCTGGTCTATTTCTTACCCTTCTTTTTTGGCGGTGCCGCCCTTGGCCTGGTATATACCCGTCACTCATCATCCATTAGCAGTCTGTATTTTGCAGACCTGGTAGGTGCAGCTATGGGGGGAGCGCTTCTTACCGCTTTGCTGTGGGTTATGTATCCGTGGCAATTGTCCTCCTTGTTGTCGCTACTTCCTATGATCGGTGCATTTCTGGTACTTGATTACCGGAAAAACAAACGAATATTCATTTTTCTTATATTCTGTGCCTTTATATCAGTGTATTTTATCAGCAGAAAAGATATTCCGGCCATTTCGCAATACAAAAGCCTGAGTAAAACACTGGCTATGCAGGGGGCAAAGGTTATTCTTGAGAAAGGCAGTCCTTATGGTCATTTGCATGTGGTCTCATCGCCTGCTTTACGTTTTGCTCCCGGACTAAGCCTGAACTGGACACAGACTCCGCCTAAAGCATTAGCGTTTTTCAATAACGGCAACTGGTTTGGAGCGATACCGCTGGGTAAGAGTTCTGAAAAATACAAATTTTACGATTACACGCTCTATGCGCTTCCCTTTGTTTGTGGTATGCCTGAAAAAGTGTTGATGCCGGATGCCGGTACAGCTCCGTTTGCCTCTTTCTGCCTGACAAAGGGAGTGTCGTCGGTAACACTGGTGGAGGAAAATATAGTTGCTGTTAATCTGCTGAAGAATAGATTTGCTGGTATTCACGACTCCTTGCTTTATCATCCGTTGGTGAAGATCAGGGAGGGACATTCCCGCAGCTTACTTTTGTCCGACACAGTCACATACGATCTGATTGTTTTTCCCGATGTGGGAAGCTTTGGCGGGATATCGGGAGTTATGGCGGTAAGCGAGCAGTATCTGTTCACCGTCGAAGCTTTTAGGAATGCCTGGGATCGTCTGAGCCACACAGGCTATCTGATGATTAACGTTTGGTTGGATTACCCCGTAAGAGCACCCCTGAAGCTCCTCTCTACGATTAAGGAAACCCTTGAACGGAATAACGTACTTCACCCGGAAACGCATATTCTGCTGGTCAGGTCATGGTGCAATGCAGTATTTCTGGTAAAGAAATCCGCGATAACTCCGGTTGAGGTTGATCGAGTCCGTCAGTATTGCCTTACCCGAAGCTTTGATCCGGTAGTTCCGGCAAATATCCTCCCGAAAGAGACCGGGCTTTTTAATATTTTGCCGGATGAAAGTTTTGGTAGTTATATCGATTCCATTTTGTATGGCAATACACAAAGATTTCAGGCCCGGTATCCGTTTGATGTAACTCCGGCAAGTGACAATCAGCCCTATTTTTATCGTTTTTTCAAACCAACGCATTATTGTCAGTTGAAGGAGCAGTATGGTTTTCGTTCCCTGGCATATCTCGAACCCGGGTACTTTTTTATTTTTATCACACTCTTTCAGATACTTGCAGCTGAATTTGTCCTGATCATTCTTCCGCTCTTATTCCTTAGAGTAAAAGGGCCGGGAATAGGTTTTACGCTGATCTATTTTAGTGCACTTGGTATCGGATTTATGTTTGTGGAGATTGTACTCATTCAGCAGTTCATTTTATTTCTGGGGCAGCCTATCTATGCCGCTGCTGCAGTGATTAGCCTGATGTTGTTCTTTTCGGGGACAGGCAGTTTCTTCTCGGGAAGATACCCGGCAGATAAGATCATCCTGAAGAAAGTATTGGTTGCCATAGTTTCCTTAATTCTGTTGTATGCACTTATTCTGAATAGTATGCTGGGAAGGGCAATCTATTTTTCTGCGGAGGTAAAGATTGTGTATAGTGTATTACTGATCAGCCCGCTTGCATTTGTAATGGGTATGGCATTTCCGTTGGGCATAAGAATCATATCGAACCGTAACAAGTTGCTTGTCCCCTGGGCATGGGGCGTAAATGGTTGCGCATCCGTAATAAGTACGGTACTGGCGACCATTGTAGCCATGCATTTCGGATTTCAGGACGTTACGTTTATTGCGGCAGGGGCTTATTTTGTATCGTTGCTTGCTATGCTTTTGTGGAAGAAATTGTAATGAAACAATCTAAACCAAAACCTAACCGGATTATTCATTGTTATTAAGATAATAATCCGGCACTTTCCTTTTCTGGAATTGACCTTAAATATCTCTTTTCTGAGAAAGATCAGCATAATTAAGAGAGGACTTTAGAATGAAAATAGATAACCTAAACCCCAAAAAATATTGACGTATGAAAAGGACTACTTTTAATCAGATGTTTATATTTGTTTGTCTTTCACTTAGTTGTCTGGTTGGATGTTCCAAAGAGCCCGGTGAAACAAAAAAGAATGACATATGGGATATTGATAAAGATGGAATCCCCCATTTTGTAGGAACCAACTATATAGAGTTGAATAATATCTACCGGATATCAAAATTCAGATCCTCTGTCGGACATGATTATTCAGATGCTTTTGAACATTGCAGAAGCATGAAGCACTATTTTGAACCGCGTAGTGATGCCGATTGGACAGCGATAAAGATTTATGCTCCTGTAACCGGCTTAATTACACGGGTAGAACAGGAATCGTATGGTACAAAAATAGAAATAGCATCCGACGATTATCCGGCTTTTCGTTTCCAGATTTTCCATGTTAATTTGTCGGTGCCACGTAATGTAAATGAAAAGATCAATGCTGGAGAGCTGTTAGGTACTCATATAAGCAGAGATACGTATTCCGATATTTCTGTGATTGTCAACGATCCCACACGGCAAGGCCGGATGGTTTCTTATTTCGATGTAATCACCGATGCTGTTTTTAATCTGTATGTTAATCGCGGAGTTATGTCCCGGTTAGACCTGATAATACCCAAAGCAACGCGTGATGCCAATCCGTTAACCTGTAGCGGTGATCAGTTCGCTGGTACTGATGCTTTGGTGAATTGGGTGGTACTACAATGATTATTGTCTTTTGAATACCAAATCCGTATCAAAATCCGATTTAATGAATAATGTATTGCCTTCGATAGTATAAATCCCGGACAGGTTTGATGTGATTCTGTTTTCGTGGTTTAATGCATCGCACGCCCGTTCTGTCATAGCTAAATGGGTGATGCTGACCTGATCCTTATTTATAGAAAATTTTCCTGCCCCATTGTTGCAAGGACCTTCTACATCTACGGTATAGTTGCTTTCAAAACTGATAGTTGCTGAATATCCGGTAGGCAGACCATTGACAGTGAGTGTGTTTTTATCTATGAACTTAACAAATACCCAGGTTGCCTTGAGATCCTTTAAACTCAGGGAATGTTGAGGAGTATGGTTTTTATCGCATGAAACCAGTACAGATACAAGGATGGTAAGAAGGCTTATTGGAATTCTCATTGTTTGTATTTGGGGGGCTTGTTTACCGGTTGATTGCTTTAACTGCTTTGTACAAGACTTTTGGCATATATCGGGAAGGGTAAACGGGAATAACCTTTCTACCGGTGTCGAAAAATGTGAAAACAGCCATTTGTGCGCATCTTACGGAATATTCGACTGTAAATACACAGTCGTGCGGTGCTTCGGCAAATTGCCCCAAAAATGCAAAGTTGGTTGCCCCGCCGGGAATAACATGGGGGCGGTCTCCTGATTTACGGGGCATAAACAGACTATCGATAAAGGGCATCATAACCGGTCGGCAGTTAATCTTATGAGATTTCATTACCGGACTCATTTTTTCTGTTATCTTCAGGTGGTAAAAGAGTTCATGTAAAATATCCTCGCCTGTGCAATCGGACATTTTTTTCTTGATTAAGTTTCCCAGCCTGTCCGGATAAAGACCGTAACCCCAGAAGACCTGTACATCTTTAGGTTGGTTGGCAAAGTGCGGTTGTAGTGCCAATACGACCGACATCAGCCAGTTGGAATCTGTGATAGTGACCAGTCCGCCTGTCCCGGGTGTATTCCCCGTAAAGTTAATCATATGATCAAAGAAAGTAGGATCTTTAAGCGTTACAGTAAATGACATCCACTTTTGCAGGTCGATATTATCGCAAAAGACACCGGGATTGCCAAAGTCGGGATCTTTCCGGGCAATCTTTTCCCATAACAACCACGATCCGGAAGACCGTTTGTCTTTTAGTTTGGGAGCTGAGTGCATGGTGCCTATATCCGTACCGTCAGTAATGGAACCATTGGTGATGAAAACGCAATCATTATCACCCAGGGTAATTTCATCTTCTATGCTTTTTGCATTCTTATACCGGATTACGGTTGCCGTTTTGGTATCGGCGGAAATGTCGAAATCCAAATCAACTACCTGGGTATTCAACATGAAGTCAACCCCCTGTTCATTCAGCCAACGTGTCATTGGACGAACTACAGAATCATATTGATTGTATTTGGTCCTCAAAATACCTCCCAGTTTGTGCATTACCGGCAATAAATGGATGAAGCGATTGCAATATCGCCGCATTTCAGCAAGGCTGCTCCATTTCTGAAAGGCAAACATGGTAGACCAGATTAACCAGAATTTACTGGCGAAAAAGTCGTGAGAAAACCAATCTTCAATGCGGGTATTGCCTAATATTCTTTCCGGAGTGACCATTAGCAGAAACAGGTCGGCTTTATTTTTATGGCTTAAACCATAGCTGGAAATGTCCATGATCTCTCCATCCTTTAGCAAACGGGCTTTGGAGTTGGAAACTACTTTTTTATTTAGACGCATAGTCTCTTTGGTGACTGAAATCGTAGGATCCTCTAACGACGGGATATTGGATAATACGTCCCAATAGCATCTGAAGCGTGATTCATGCATTCTGCCTCCGCGGATGATATAACCTTTGTCCGGATCGCCTGATCCATCCAGACTTCCCCCTAACAGGCTGCATTGTTCTAAAATGTGTATATTCTTACCTGGTACTTTAGCATCCCGGATCAGGTAAACAGCACTTGACAGTGAAGCAATTCCACCACCGACCAGATATACATGGGAGGTCGCAGGATCTTTAAATATTTCTGTTTTCATGAGTGTCGGATTTTTCGGTCATCTGGACCTTATCTATAAATAGTCAAAACCATAAAACAATTGCGTATGGCTTATTGTCTTATATTAAACAAATTTTAGGTGTGTTCTGTTTGTACTTATTAAGTGTAAGACGGCTTTTTTGTTATAAATTGCGTGATTTTTCTGAGTGCCTATATTCATCAGGCTGTTTTTCATCATCTTATTTTGACTCAATCCGGCATATCTCGCTTTTCAGCCTCCGAAAATTGGATTATCTTTGCTCTCCTTTTGTAAAAAGAAGTGTGATTCAACATTGCACTCTGATTAAACGATAATAAAACAAGCAATTACACCCCACAAATAATGATTTCTGTAGAAGGATTGACCGTAGAGTTTGGCGGATTCACGCTATTCGATGATATTACCTATGTGATTAATAAGAAAGACCGCATTGCATTGGTAGGTAAGAACGGAGCAGGTAAAAGTACGATGCTTAAGATACTGGCAGGCGTGCAGATTCCCTCATCCGGACGTGTAAGTCTGCCCAAAGATCTGACCATTGGTTATTTGCCGCAGCACATGGTACACGATAATACGCGCACTGTAATGGAGGAGTCTGAATTGGCTTTTAGCAAGCTATTTGAATTACAGGCTGAAATCGAACAGATGAATCAGGATCTGGCAGAGCGTGAAGATTATGAATCGGATTCTTACCACAAACTCATTGACCGCGTTACACATGCCAATGAACAGTTGGCTATGATGGGGGCTGCCAATTATAAGGCAGACATTGAAAAAACATTGCTCGGATTAGGGTTTCAACGCTCAGACTTTGATCGTTTAACTTCAGAATTCAGCGGGGGATGGCGCATGCGTATCGAATTGGCAAAGTTGTTGATGCAACAGCCCGATATTCTTCTGCTCGATGAGCCGACCAACCACCTCGATATCGAATCAATTCAGTGGCTGGAACAGTTTCTGGCAACACGTGCTAATGCAGTGGTGCTGATTTCGCACGACCGGGCCTTTATTGATGCCGTCACTACCCGTACTATTGAGATTTCGCTCGGACAAATCCACGACTATCGTGTAAATTACTCCAAATATGTGGAGCTGCGTAAAGAACGCCTGGAACAACAGATGCGGGCATTCGAAAATCAGCAGAAACAGATACAGGAGACAGAAGCATTTATCGAACGTTTCCGTTATAAAGCGACCAAATCGGTACAGGTACAGTCGCGTATAAAACAGCTCGACAAACTGGAACGGGTTGAGGTGGATGATGTGGACAACTCTGCCCTGAATTTGCGCTTCCCGCCGGCACCCCGTTCGGGAGATTATCCGATTATTACTGAAGATCTCACGAAGTATTACGACAACTATCTGGTCTTTGAAAATGCCAACTTTTCCATCAAAAGAGGGGAGAAGGTTGCATTTGTCGGGAAAAATGGTGAAGGAAAGTCAACAATGGTGAAATGTATCATGAACGAAACCGATTATTCGGGTGTTTTAAAACTGGGACACAATGTTAAGATTGGTTATTTTGCCCAGAATCAGGCACAGATGCTCAACGAAGAGATGACTGTTTTTGAAACCATTGATTATGTGGCCACGGGAGATATTCGCACTAAAATTCGTGACATACTCGGAGCGTTTATGTTTGGCGGAGATGCTTCCGATAAAAAGGTTAAAGTGCTTTCGGGTGGGGAACGTAGCCGTTTGGCTATGATCCGCTTGTTGCTTGAACCAGTTAATCTGCTGATACTCGATGAGCCAACCAACCACCTGGATATGCGTTCTAAAGATGTACTGAAAGAGGCCATCCGTGATTTTAACGGAACTGTAATTGTTGTTTCCCATGACAGGGAATTCCTCGATGGTTTGGTGGATAAGGTCTATGAGTTTGGTAATAAACAGGTGACAGAGCACTTAGGCGGTATCTATGCTTTCCTCGAAAAAAAGAAAATGGACAACCTTAAAGAGTTAGAGCGAAAAGCTGTATTTGCTAAAGAAACTGCAACCGTTGATGCTCCCAAAAGTGCGGGACTGGAGAGTTATGAAGCCCGCAAAGAGTTCAGTAAACAGATTCGCAAAATAGAGAAATCGATTGCCGATTCCGAAAAACAGATCGAAAAGATCGAAGCTGAAATCTCTTCCCTCGAAGAAAAACTGGCAACCCCGGAAGGTTCATCAGATGTATCACTATATACCCAACACGGTACTCTTAAGCAAAAGCTTTCTGCTGAAATGGATCGCTGGACGGAGTTGACTATGGAGTTGGAGGAAATGAATCAGTAGGCAGGTAAAACGAGTTGGTACAGCGGTTCCCATAAAGGCAAAAGAGAGTTTTTTATTTATTTACCTTCGAAAACTTCGTAAACTATGGTCGATTGGTTAAACGATATAATAACATCGAATAAGGTTACACTGGAAACCTCCATGTTTCGATTGGGAGTGAGTATTCTGATCGGCGGAATTATCGGTTATGAACGTCAGCACAGTAAGCATTCGGCTGGTTTCCGGACTTTTACACTGATCTGTGTGGGTTCGACGGTCATGATGCTGGTTTCACTTTATTTGCCTCAGATTTTCATCGGAACCTACTCTTCAGATCCTACAAGGGTAGCAGGTCAGGTCGTTACGGGCATCGGGTTTCTTGGAGCAGGTGCAATTATCCAGAGTCGTGGTGCAATAAAGGGAATGACAACCGCAGCATCCATTTGGATGGTTTCGGCACTTGGCCTTGCAATAGGTGCCGGAATGTATGAAGTGTCACTCGTTTGTATGGTTGTTACGCTTTTCGTCCTGATTAATATGGCAAAATTTGAGCGTAAGGTCATGGTGGAATGGACCTCGAAAAGTATTACACTTACATTTGAAGATTTGATTGTTCGGAAGAAAGAGGTGGAGGATTTGTTTGTCAGGCATGGCCTTTCTGTGCAGGATGTATTTATAGAGCAGGAATTTGATCGTAAGACCACCCATCTCCATTTTAATGTATATGTGAAAATTAAAACAGACTACGTCAAACTATTTGATGATTTTCAACGTCTTCAGTCGATTGTCTCCGTGAGATTGGGAGCTTAAATGATTCCCGAATCTCTTTATAGTGAAAATATTATGTAACTTAAAACGCTCTGATCTCTAACGACAGAGCGTTTTTTATGATCTTGTGAATGGGACAAACCTTACAGCCAGGACCTTTCTGCTTATAATATTTTCTTCTTCATCTTTTTGAACCAGCACAAGGTGCTGAAGTCCATGTTCAGGGCCAATGGGAATGATCATCCGGCCTCCCGGTTTCAGTTGCTTAAGCAGTGGAGGGGGGATAATCTCGGCACATGCTGTTACAATAATGCAATCGTAAGGAGCATGTTCATTCCATCCCCAATAGCCGTCACCATGTTGAATATAAATATTATTATATCCTAATCGGTTAAGTCTTGCAGTAGCTTCTTCCGCAAGTGGTTTAATAATTTCTATGCTGTACACCTTGTCCACCATACGACTAAGTACTGCGGCCTGGAAACCACTGCCAGTCCCTATTTCCAATATTTTATCTGTTTTTTCGGGAGATAAGATGGAAGTCATAAACGCAACAACGTAAGGTTGCGAAATGGTCTGATCATGTCCAATGGGTAAAGCTTCATCGAGATTTGCGAGATATTGCAGGTCTTTAGGTAAAAAGTGAACCCTTCCGACTTGTTGCATTATTTCGTATATATCAGGAATGGAGTAGTTCATAATAGCTTATATTTATTCATATAACAAATATGAGCTGAAAAAAGGTTGTCTGTAAGCTTTTTATATAACGATGATTGTAAAAAAAAAAGGCCCGACTTTTGAAGTCAGGCCTTTTCATTATATTAAGCAGGATGAATTACTCAGCACTTCCATAGCTGGCAGCAGCCAAACGTCTGTAAGTGTTGTATCTCCATTTTGCATTTTCTTCAGCAGCATTGAATAATTCTTGTGCTTCAGCAGGGAATTGTTTCATCAGTGAAGTATAGCGTACCTCTCCTTTGAGGAAGTCCTGGAACTTACTCCAATCCGGTTCTTTTGAGTCGAACTGGAACGGGTTTTGTCCATCAGCTTCCAATTGAGGATTATAACGCCACAAGTGCCAGTAACCACATTCAACCGCTTTAGCTCCTTCAGCCTGAGTTTTACCCATACCGGCAGTGATACCGTGAGCGATACAAGGAGAGTAAGCGATGATCAATGATGGTCCGGGATAAGCTTCAGCTTCGCGGATCGCTTTCAAGGTCTGAGCCTGGTTAGAACCGATAGCGATTTGAGCTACGTAAACGTAACCGTAAGTAGTCGCGATCAGACCAAGGTCTTTTTTACGGATCTTTTTACCAGATGCAGCAAATTTAGCAACAGCACCTACAGGAGTAGATTTAGAAGACTGACCACCGGTGTTAGAGTAAACCTCTGTATCTACAACAAGGATGTTTACGTCCTGACCAGAAGCAATTACCTGATCCAAACCACCGAAGCCGATGTCATAAGCCCAACCGTCACCACCAATGATCCATTGTGATTTCTTGATCAGGTATTGTTGCATAGAAGCGATAGTTTTGCAAGGCTCACAATCGCAAGCTTCTACCAAAGGAACGATTTTGTCTTTCAATGCAATTGTAGCTTCAGCATTCTGACGGTTAGCGATCCATTCAGTGAACAAGCCTTTCAGCTCGTCTGAACAGCAATCCAAAGCCATAGCTTCTTCCATCTTCAGTTGGAGACGATCGCGCATTTTGTTTACAGCGATATTCATTCCCAAACCGAACTCAGCGTTGTCTTCGAACAATGAGTTAGCCCATGCAGGACCGTGTCCTTTTTCGTTCTGAGTGTAAGGAGTAGAAGGAGCTGAGCCAGAGTAGATAGAAGTACAACCGGTAGCGTTGGCAATCATCTGACGATCACCGAACAATTGAGAGATCAGTTTCACGTATGGAGTTTCACCACAACCGGAACAAGCACCAGAGAACTCAAACAACGGAGTTGCGAACTGTGAGTTCTTAACGTTAGCTTTGATATCAACCAGGTGTTGTTTAGAAGCCACTTCGGTTACACAGAAATCCCAGTTGTCCTGGTTTGGATATTGAGATTCGATATCCACCATTTCAAGGGCTTTTCCGTTTTTGTTACCCGGACAAACATCAGGACAGTTACCGCAATCCATACAGTCAAGTACGTCAACCTGGATACGGAATTGCATACCTGCGAATTGTTTACCTGTAGCTTTAAGAGTAGCGAAGTTAGCTGGAGCTTTAGCCTGCTCAGCTTCATCCAATACGAATGGACGGATAGCAGCGTGAGGACAAACGTAAGCACACTGGTTACACTGGATACAGTTTTCAGGAATCCAAACCGGAACGCGTGCAGCAACACCACGTTTCTCGAATTTAGCAGTTCCTTGTTCCCAGGTACCGTCTTCACGGCCTTTGAATGCTGAAACAGGAAGGTCATCACCGATCTGTGCATTCACCGGACGTACAATGTTTTGAACGAATTCAGGAGCTGCAGAATGCTCAAGAGAGAATTCAGCGTTGATGTTAGCCCATTCAGCAGGAACTTCAACTTTGATAACATCACCACCACGATCTACAGCAGCGTAGTTCATGTTAACGATCTTCTCACCTTTTTTACCGTAAGATTTTACGATAGCTTTCTTCATTTGCTCAACAGCCAATTCGTAAGGAATTACACCAGTGATTTTGAAGAATGCAGATTGAAGGATTGTATTGGTACGGTTACCCAAACCGATTTCGATTGCAATCTCTGTAGCGTTGATAATATACAAGCTGATGTTGTTTTTAGCCAAATATGACTTAACGAAATCAGGCAAGTGTTTTTTAGTTTCTTCTGCATTCCAAACAGAGTTCAACAGGAAGGTTCCGTTTTTCTTCAAACCTTTGGTTACATCATACAGACGAAGGTATGCTGGCACGTGGCAAGCAACGAAGTCCGGAGTATTCACCAAATAGGTAGAACGGATAGGATCGTTACCGAAACGAAGGTGAGAACAAGTAAAACCACCTGATTTTTTAGAGTCGTAAGCAAAGTATGCCTGACAATATTTATTGGTGTTGTCACCGATAATTTTGATTGAGTTCTTGTTAGCACCAACAGTACCGTCAGCACCCAATCCGTAGAATTTCGCTTCGAAAGGACCGTTCTCAAGAACAAGTTCTTCTTTTTTAGGAAGAGAAGTGAAAGTTACGTCATCTACGATACCAACAGTAAATGCATTTTTAGGTTCTGGTAATGCAAGGTTTTCGTAAACAGAAAGGATTTGAGCAGGAGTTGTATCTTTAGAAGAAAGACCATAGCGACCACCAACGATCACAGGAGCATCAGCTTTGCCATAGAAACAGTCTTTTACATCTAAGTATAAAGGTTCTCCGGTTGCACCCGGTTCTTTGGTACGGTCAAGTACTGCAATACGTTTCGCAGTAGCAGGAACTACAGACAGGAAGTGTTTTGCAGAGAATGGACGGTACAAGTGAACTGAAACCAAACCTACTTTTTCGCCTTTAGCGTTCATGTAGTCGATAGTTTCACGGATAGCTTCGGTTACAGAACCCATAGCGATGATTACGCGGTCAGCATCAGGTGCTCCGTAGTAATCGAACAAACCGTATTTACGGCCGGTTACAGTCGCTACTTTATTCATGTAATCTTCAACAATAGCAGGAACTGCATCGTAGAAAGGATTACAAGCTTCACGAGCCTGGAAGTAGATATCTGGGTTTTGAGCCATACCACGAGCTACCGGATTTTCAGGATTCAATCCACGAGCACGGAATTCAGCCAACGCTTTCTGGTCAATGAATTGAGCCAAATCTTCGTTTTCCAACATCTCAACTTTCTGGATTTCATGAGAAGTACGGAATCCGTCGAAGAAATGAACGAAAGGAACACGAGATGTCAATGTTGCCAGGTGAGCCACACCAGCCAAATCCATAACTTCCTGTACAGAACCGGTTGCCAACATAGCAAAACCTGTCTGACGAGCAGCCATTACGTCCTGGTGGTCACCAAAGATTGAAAGAGCGTGTGATGCCAATGCACGAGCTGACACGTGGAAAACTGAAGGCAACAATTCACCTGCAATTTTGTACATGTTAGGAATCATCAACAACAAACCTTGTGATGCAGTATATGTAGAGGTCATTGCACCAGCCTGAAGAGAACCGTGTACAACACCTGCAGCACCAGCTTCTGACTGCATTTCTTCTACTTTAACTGTTTCGCCAAAGATGTTTTTTCTTCCGGCAGCAGCCCATTCATCGACATATTCAGCCATAGTCGAAGAAGGAGTGATGGGGTAGATACCAGCTACCTCTGTGAACATATACGAGATATGCGCAGCAGCCTGGTTACCATCACAGGTAATGAACTTCTTTTGTTTTGTCATAATCGTTTTTAAAAATTATTTGGTGTAAAATCAATTATAGTTGATTATTTTCTTTTGTATCTGTGCGTAGGAATCAGTGCAGACTCCATGTTTTTTCAGTTTTAGTATAGAAATCCGAATAACCAAAGAGGGATTATCTGATCTTTTCCAATCTTTATTCCTTCCTGAGCGTAAAGAAAATCCGGATTAATTTTCCCTTTAATGTTTTCACCCTCAATGCGAAAGTTATATTTCTTGTTCACAAGGAAATGTACATTTTTACCTCCCAGATTCAGGTAATTGTCTTTAAACAACACATTGTAAAAAAACGTTTCACGTACAGCCTGATTATCAATTTGATTCAATTGAAGAGGATACATCAGATTCGTATTGTGTAAATAGACCATTGCCGGTTTTTTGGGATATTCATCGCCTTCAGCATAGAGCATATTGATTAAACGGGCATCTTTCAGATATTTGATGTAGTTCATCACTGTTGCTCTTGAAGTATTAATATCGTTGCTCAGTTGACTGATATTTAACGGTCCGGAACTATTTGCCAGCAAATAAAGCAGTTTTCTGATTTTTTGATAATAAGAAAGTTCAATTTGCTTCAGGAAGAAAATGTCACTTTCAATCATCAGGTTGATCGTTTTGATCAGGGATTCAGTGAAACTTTGTTTTTCAAGAAAGAAAGGATAGAATCCGTGGTGCAGATAATCCTGGAAAAACGCAAGGGGATTTACCTTTTTGCAGATTTCTTCAGCGATATTCCGGTGATTCGAAATGATCTCCTCCAGATTATAAGCCCGGAATTCGCTTCCGGCCATCAGGTTTAAGAATTCCCGAAAAGAAAATCCACGTAAAAAATAAGAATCTACTAATCCAAATAATACCGGATTTTCCTCTTTTAATCGCATAGCCGATGAACCGGTGAACACAATTTTCAGTTCAGGTAACGTTTCATAGCATAGCTTCAATTCTTCCGACCAGTTGGGATATTTGAATATCTGATCGATCAACAGTGTCTTTCCACCGTTGTCGATAAACTTTTTCGCAAAATCAAGTAAAGAGCATTCTGTGAAATATAAGTGGTTCATGTTGATATATAAACATGAACGGTCTGTTCCAAAGTTGTCTTTCGCATATTGAAGCAAGAAAGTTGTTTTTCCCACTCCCCGAGAACCTTTGATTCCAATTAACCGGCTATTCCAGTTAATTTCATTCATTAATTCTCTTTTTACCGGAGAATTTACGTGTTCAACTAAATATTTATGTGTTCGATAGAATGCTTCCACGGATTTCCTGCTAGATATATGCTGCAAAATTACAATAAAATGGCTGTTTTGCAAACCTGAGATTGCAAATTTGAGAGGAAATGTGGATTTATGAATAAATAGATGGTATATTATTGCAAGATGAATGCAATAATATACAGTATGGAGTTGTCGTTAGAGGAATCTGACCTTAATTATGTTGGATTTGAGGCTTTCGTTATGATACCGGTCGTTGGCAGTAATACAAAAAAATACATCTCCATGGAAGTCATTGGGATCTCCATTTCGTATCTGCACTCTCTTAAACGGCAGGTAAGCAGATTGCGCGGATCGTTGGTATTGATGTCTCTTTTTCTGTCGTAATATATATTAAATGTAAGTCTGTCTTCCGCATTGGATTCATTCCAGGAGAAGAGAAGCGTATTTCCGCTTTGTTTGACGCGGAATAGATCGGGTTTGATTGGTGCGATGCTATCTTGCCAGATCATGGGTGGAAATAAGGCAGGGTAGAGGTAGGCTCCTGTTTTGAGTGAGTCACTGCAAGATTTAATATTCTTTATCAGATGTTCAGTGCGGAAGAACAGTTGTCCACCTGCATTGATTTCTCTACAGAAGTTAAGTTCATCGGTAATGGTTTCTGTCGCCAGTTTTGTTCGGTAAGCATATAGAGTCCCAGGCCGCCCGGTACAGGGCGATTGCCTGCATCGTTTTTCCAATCAATCATAAATGGTTTGAAGATAGCCTCCTTAAAATACATCATGGGTACAATAAAGTCTTGTTTCCCTGCCTTAAGCCAGCTCTTGGCATCCTGCATTACTTTTCCGAATCCGTTCCAGCCATGAGACGAAATGGTTGCCAGATCATTGTATTTTCCGATAAGGGAAGAGCTTACCTGTACCCAGGGTTTCAGGGATTTTACCGTGTCGTAGATCGAATATACGATGCGGTTGATATTTTCGCGTCTCCAGGTGGCTAGGTTCTGGTTTTTACCATAAAGAGCTTTGGTTTTTGCATCCGGAAAGACTCCGTTTTCAGGGTAACGTATATAATCAAGGTGGATTCCGTCCAGATCATAATTCTTTGTCATTTCGGCGGCAATGCCAGCGAGGTAATGAGCTGTTTGGGGTTGCCCCGGGTCAAGAAACCATTCGTTATTCACTTTTAAGCATAGGTTGGGGTGGGTTTGGGTAATTGAATATTTACCTTTTTCTTTAACCTGTTGCGTGTTTCCGATAGGGATTGTTACCATCCAGGCATGGCATTCCATTCCACGTTTATGGCATTCGTCTATAGCAAACCGCAGAGGGTCATAACCTGGTGATTTTCCATTTTTTCCGGTGAGTACATTGCTCCAGGGTTCTATTTGTGAGGGGTAAATAACATCATTCCTCAGTCTTACCTGAAAAAAAACAGCATTGAAGTTTAAAAAATGCAGCCGATCCAGTATTTTCAACAAATCTCTTTTCTGCTTTTCGGTAGAAACGCTATCTTTGACCAATGTTGAAGGCCAGTCGAGTCGCCAGATTGTTGTGAGCCATGCTCCACGTATTTCATGTTTAGGAGGCATAGCTGACAGGAGAAAGAACATGGCAGACAAAAGAAGTGTGATTGCGTATCTCATGGATTTTTGAATATTTCGAGCTAACACAAAGATAAGCAAATGACCAGAAAATCAAATCGAATAAGGTTATTTTGAGATTTGATTAAATTATTGATGATTTTATTGTGTTGGTTATGATTGTGCGGTAATTATTTAATT
>CAXXPA010000012.1:0-51938 GCA_963662365.2 Bacteroidales bacterium | reverse complement strand
TATAAGGGATTGGGAACAATAAAAATTTATTATAGTATGGATCATTGGGTTGTGGTATATATGCCGCATTCCATGCGTTATATTTGGCCAATGTCCAATAATCACTCCGGACAATATTATAGATCGGATCATTTGGATCCCCCCATCGATCACGATAAACTTTATTTATAAGCCTGTCTCCTGACCCATTTATTCTTATCAAGTCAAACCAACGAACATGCTCCTCATTTGCAAACTCTCGTCGTTTTTCATCGAAAATAGAATCACGCAAAGCATCTTTATTAGTAACAATTCACATTATAGGCTGTACTTCCACCGAAAGGCTCTTGCACGAACCTTATTAAAAGCACTTAAAGCTTCTGATGTATTCCCAAGTTCATTCTGAGCCTCTGCATACAGCAATAAAACTTCAGCATAACGGATAATAGGATAATTAACGCCAGAATTAGCAATGTCGGTAGCAGTTGAATCCCTCCATTTATCAAACATGGGGTTTGATAAATTTTAGTTTTTGCATCCACGTCGCCATACACTGTATCTAGCAAAAGTTCTTCTGATACGCGTATCACCGGTCCTGAAAATTCTTCTTAATGTAGCCCCGGGATACTCAGCGGCAGATCCGACTACTATTTTTCCTTTTTTATTCACCCCTATCTTGTGGTGCACCATAAATTGGAGATTCTGTTGATGCACATCGATTATTATTTTGAGAGTCATTCGTATAATTCCATCCGTCAAAAATATGTTCTGCTGCATTTTTCTGAGATGCCGTTAATCCAAATACATCACTTATATTTTGCCACCAAACTGTATGTTCTCAATTTATTTAGTTCTTTGTACTGATTCACTGCTTCAGTCCAATTACGCTGAGTTATCGCAACACTAAGTAACAAAGCACGAGCTGCATCACTGGACGCTCTGTATTGATCTGCTGTTGTATAGCCCGATTTTTTAGGCAACCGCAAGTGCATCTTTAAAATCACTTTTTATTTGTTTAAAAAACAGTAGCAGTATCAGACTGAACAACATCAGTATTATCTCCGATAGAAGTCGTCGGGTGTCAATACTAAAGGTATCGGACCATAAAGACGAACTAAATAGTAGTATATCAACCCTCTAATAAATTTAGCCTCATTAACTAATCTTGCACGTGCAACAACAGCAGTATCTTTTATTTGTGGAATATTTGTTATAGCCAGATTTGCACGGTTAATGAATTCATAACCCTCCTGCCATGCTTGTAAATAATTGGAATTACTTGTTGAAGCTGCAAATAATGTAATTGCCCGGTAAATCCGGATTAGGAGATTTTACACCGGGTGTTGTATTATCTCCGGAACACCCCCAGGTTACTGTTTGACAACCTATTAAAAAAACCCCAACTGCCACTTACCGGCCTCATCAGATTTGTATATACAGCATTAACAGCATAAGTTGCATTTGATGTATGTCGTAAAATAATCAGAATAAGTAAGCTTCGCTTTTGATATCTCATCTAAATCAACACATGAGGTTATCAAAAGTCCTGTAATCAATATATATATGTATTTCTTCATTTTGCTATTTTTTTAATTCGGTAAATTTAAAAAAGTTACACTTACCCCACCCTGAAATGTTTTAGCTGAAGGATATGCTCCATAGTCAGTTCCCTGACGGCCGGTGGATAAGTTATATGAATTAACATCCGGATCAAATCCCGGATATTTTGTTAATGTAAGCAGATTTATCCCTGACAAATATATTTTTGCACTCTTAACTTTTATTCGAGATAGAATCCTTTTGGGAATATTATAACCGAATGTTACCGACTGCAAACGAACATATGAACCGTCATAAATATACAAATCACTGTATGTAGCCTGATTAATATTTATATTTGGTCTTTGGTATTTAGCCGTGGTATTAGACGAGACATAATAATCATTTGCATAGTCGGCTAAGATATTCTGAAATCCGTTAGGGCCTAATAGTTGCTTCAATGTATAGCTGTTTATCTTATTTCCATACGATCCCTGAATAACAAAACGATAAATCAAAGTTCCTGTAACTTAATGAGTTTTGTTATCCCGAAAAGATACTTGGGATTGGGATTACCTATTACTGTCTGATCATTGTCATTGATTACTCCATCATTATTTACATCAATATATTTCACATCACCGGCACCAGTGCTCGCCCCGAGATACAAATTCCGTATTGTTCCATTAGCGGTATATGCAGCTATTTCACCGGCACTGTATAATCCAGCTGTCTTGAGCCCATAAAAAACGCCTAAAGGTTGCCCAACTTTAATAATACTCCCCACCGCACTACTACTTCCATATTGTATTTGGGAAACATCCCCTCCCAATGAAACGACTTTATTTCGGTTTAATGAAAAAGTAAAGTTTGAAGTCCAATTCAATTTTCCTTTAATATTTTCTGTCGTCAGAGTTAAATCAATCCCTTTATTCTGCACTGTTCCGATGTTTTGCAAAGAGCCGCTATACCCCGTAATATTTGGCACATAAATATTTACAAGTAAATCATGAGTTCTTTTGTAATACAAATCTCCTGAAAATTTTATTCTGTCATTTAAGAATCCAATATCTAAACCCAAATCATATTGATCAGTAGTTTCCCATTTTAGATTAGGGTTATCTAACTGACTTAAATAAAATCCTGCAACAGTGCCTGATGCCGTTCCACTGGGATAAGTCACACTTGTCATTAAGGCTTGTGACTGATATGAATCAATCTCTGAATTACCGGTACGTCCATAGCCAAGACGAACTTTTGCATTACTGATTCTTAGTCTTCTAACGATATCATGGATTAACTTTTCTTTATCAGCTTGCCAGGCCACAGATCCAGACGGGAAGTACCCCCATTTATTATTAGCTCCTAATCTTGAAGAACCGTCAGCACGAAAACTTGCTGTCAAATAGTATTTATGATGATAATTATAATTCAAACGCCCCAAATAAGACAACAGAGCCCATTCCGAATAACTTGATGTAACTGTTCTGGTAGAAGCGCTTGACAAATCATAATCTTGTAAATCATCATTGCCGAATCCATATGCCTTGATAGCATTTCCTCTGGTTACAGATTGTTGCTGTGTAAAACCACCTAACAAATCGAAATTATGAATATCATTAAATGACTTTGAATATGAAAGTGTATTTTCATTTACCCAATTCGTCGTGAGCTTTTGTCCGGCAGCAGCTATTCCACTACTGGATTGTCCTGCATATATCGAAGAGGGTAAATAACTATTTTGACTATTCAATAACAAGTCTGCCCCCAATAAAACTTTTGCCTTCAGTCCGTTTATGATCTCATACTCACCAAATACATTTCCTAAAGAACGCTGTAACAAAGAATAATTTGTTGCAGAATTCAGGTAAGCTATCGGATTTGGCGTAGCAGCATCCAAAGAACTTATAGATGTATATGAACCGTTTGAGGTGTAAACAGACTCTGTAGATGGAATTTGCAAAACATAATTTATAATATCAGAACTGGTTTGATTGGATGTAGAATAACTCCCATTGAAGTTAGCACCAAAATACAATTTATCATTTAGCTTTGAATCAACCGAAACACGACCTGTATACCGTTTAAAATCAGTATTTAAGACAATCCCTTGTTGATCCAGAAAGCTTAAAGATGTTGAATATCTTGTTTTGTCGTTTCCACCATTAACAGAGAGCTGATGATTTTGCGTTGGCGCATCTCGAAACGCTAAATCCTGCCAATCTGTAGAGTGAGTTTTATAATATTCCAATTGACTATCTGAATACGTAGCTGATCGTCCTCCTGCAATCTGACCTGCATTACGGAATAATGCAAATTGATATGCATTGGCCAGCTCTATTTTATGAGATATGTACTGAGTTCCGTATGAACCATCGTAGGTTACTGTTGCTGATCCCTTTTTTTCCTTTTTTTGTTGTCACAATAATTACCCCATTAGCTCCACGAGAACCATAAATAGCGGTTGCAGATGCATCTTTTAAAACCTCTATCGATTCTATATCTCCGGGATTAATGGCCGACAATGCACTTGTACCTACAGTTTGAGTACCAGACACAGTAGTTGAGGAACCACTCCCGTACAATCCACCCGCATAAGCATTATTGTCATTATTATATACCGGAAATCCATCAATTACATAGAGTGGATCATTTCCTCCTGTTATGGAATTTCCTCCTCGAATACGTACTGTTGATGTGGAACCGGGAGCACCTGAAGTAGAAGAAACCTGTACTCCGGAAGCAAGCCCCTGCAACGAACTAACAAAAGAAGATTGGTTAGCTTCTTTTAATTGCGCTACAGGTACTGAAATGATCGAACCTGTCAAATCCTCTCGCTTCTGTGTTCCATATCCTACAACCACGACAGTACTAAGTTTATTTAAGTCTTCTGAAAGAGGAACAGTCAATGATTCATTTTCATATACATCGTATTCCTGGTATTTATAACCAACTATTGAAAAAACCAGTGTAACAGGTAAACTATGCTTAACCGCAAATTGAAAGTTACCTTTTGTGTCAGTAATGGTTCCTGTAGTCGTATTTTTCACTTTTACAGTAGCTCCGATTACCGGTTCATTCGTGCGTTCATCTATGACACGCCCCCGTAATGTTACCGATGTCTGACATAACGCGGGAAGTGATAAAGATGTCAGTACTAAAAACATTATAGTTCGCGAAAACAGATTGCCTAAATCAGAGAGCCGCAAAGTAAAATAGTCACTTCTTTTTATCATAATTGAAAATTTAGATCGCATCACCCCCGATCCTGGCCAGAGATAACGGAGACGCTTTGTTTGTTTATAACTAAAGAATTTAAATTCAAATTATTCTGATGAAAAACCTGGAGTTCCCTCACTGTGAAAAGATATAATCCCCGCCATTGACTCTTCATCAATATTTATATATTTTCACAATACAAAAGTAGACGACAAGCAAATATCCCACAATACTCCTATGTTAGTATATTCAATACTTATAAATAAGTAAACAAATGATTGTCACACAATTACAACTAAAACAGTTGGCATCACACAAAAAAAATAGTGATATACCCCCGGATAAAATAATCCGGCGGAATATACCACTATAATACTATACCTAAAGAAAGCTCGTTAGTGAAATGAAATTATATATAATCCATTCCTCTAACGTACTTTCTGAAACAAAACAGATATTCAACAATCATGATCAGGGCATAGATTTGCCTTCGCTCTCGCTCTTGATGACCTTAGCCACCGTAGTATGATAGCGTTTTGCCTTATCCCGGTAATATTCGTCAACGAATCGTGAATCGTAGAATTTTTCAGTTGAATCGGCTATTGTGCCTTTTGGCTTTACTAACTTGAGATCCTTCAGGAAGCTGACTATCTGTTTGTAATTCTGCTTGGCCGAGTCGGTAAATCCGATATACTTGACATGGCTCAGATTGACACCGAATTGACGTTTCAACGCATTCTTGGGAAGATCTTTGTACGTTATCTGAGATTTTATGACTTCCACTACTTTATCAGGATTATCAATCACCCAAGCAGTGGCCTCCCAATATGTTGCTATAATTGACTTAATTATTTCTGGATGATTCCGGTAAATATTTCCAGACACCAGTAGTATCCCACAATTGGTACGTCCATGATGAGAATCTTTCAATTTAAATGCGACCTTCTTATCTTCAAGGATTGAAATATTAGGCTCACTCGAAACAATTGCATCGATCTCCCTCGTCATCAGGGCTATTTCGGCATCTCCACCCGGAATATTTACCATTTTGACATCAGTTACCTTCATTCCGGCTTTATCAAGTGCAAGCAAAAGCCAATGCTGACTCGTAGTACCGATAGATACGGCTATCTTTTTCCCTTTCAGGTCATGCATTGTCTTTATTTCATTGGTATCGGGAACCATTATCCAGGTATCAGTAGCTTTTCTCGCAAAATTAGCAACTGCTTTTACATCAACACCTCTAAGCCATCCCATCACGGCAGGCTGATCACCAAAAGCAGCGACATCCATCTTTCCGGCCAAAAACATTTCAATCAACGCCGGACCACCTGTGCTCTTTACATACTCTATTTTGTGGTTGATTCCGTGCTTCTTAAAAAGATTGGCATAGCGGGCATATACAACAACTGGATTTGTTATAGGGAAATAGCCTACCCTTAACACTTTTAAGGGCTCCGATTTACTCTCTTTCCTGACACATGCTGTCAGTGAAAATAAAAGAGTCAGTACAATTACAATTTTACTAGTCTTCATAAATTCCATCAAATTTAATAATGCATAAGATTCCCGAATTATATGTACCTTTAGCTTTTAGCTTTGGAAGTCTTCTCTTCAGATCTTTTCTTGAAAGTACTTTCCTGTTTCCGGATTTCGGCTACAGTAGTTTTCTCTTTTTTAGCTCTCTCCCGATAATACTCATCTACAAAACGAGTATCATAGAATTTATTGATCGAATCAGCAATGGTTCCTTGCTGAGGAATGGCCTTGAGTTCTTTTAAAAAGCCTACAACCTGCTTATAACTATCAACAACTGAATCTGTTATTCCTACATACTTAATTTTTGAACGGTTTGCACCATATTGTCTTTTTAATACATTCTTGGGAAGTTCTTTATATGTGAGTTGAGACTTAAGCAACTCCACGACCTGATCGGGGTTATCCGCCACCCAGGCATTTCCATCATGATAGGTTGCAACAATAGGTTTGATCACCTCCGGGTGATTTCTGTATATATCTCCGGAGACCAGGACAATTGACGAGTAGGCCTTCACACAGTGAGAACCGGGAAGTTTAGCAGCGATTTTTTTCTCCTGAAGTAATGAAATAGTCGGTTCACTAAAGACTGATGCATCAATCTCTTTTGCCGCAAGTGCTGCAACTGCATCTCCATTGGGAATATTGACAGACTTCACATCTGTAACCTTCATTCCAGCCTGACGAAGTGCAAGGAAAAGCCAGTGCTGATTTACCCGGCCAATATTCACTCCGACTTTTTTCCCTTTTAAGTCGTGGATACTTTTGATATTTTGCGAATCAGCAACCATCAACCAGGTATCCTGCGGATGTACCGGTAAATTAGCCACAGCCTTAACATCCACACCTTTCAACCAACCAGTCACAGCAGGCTGATCTCCCAGCTCGGCAACATCAATCTTGCCGGCCAGAAATAATTCGATCACAGTATTACCGTTGTCACTAACAACGAATTCAACTTTTGACTTAATGCCATTCTTCTCGAAGAGTTTAGCATATTTAATATAAAGCAATGTGGCATTTGTCACGCCTCTGACTCCCACACGCAATACCGTTAAGGGTTCAACCTTTTTTTCTTCTTTTTTCTTACACCCACCAAGCGAAGCTATTAGAATAGTTGCAATCAAGAATTTCAAAACACTTTTCATACGATATAATTAAATTGTTCTGTATTAAACAGATTCGAAACATTTTATCAGATGTATTTTTTACATGAACATGTTCTACAGAACAATCTGGTGATCAAATCAACGCAGCTCATTCAAATTACATCTTCAATCAATTGGTCCTCTTCTTTAAATAAGACTTTGTATATTTCTCTTTTAATCTCTGTAAAAGCAGGACTATTACGATCCCGGGGACGTGTTGCCTTTACATTGATAATCTCACTATAGCACCTGATCGGAATGAAAGGACGACTATCAGCCTTAGTGCTGTTTTCCTGACAGTAGAACAGCCATTATCGATACTTAAATAATAAAAATTTAGCACCTAATAAATTAAGTGCTAAACGATATTCAAATGCAAGACTGAATGTTTTTTACAATTTCAAGAGGGGATATTTAAATGGAGTAAGTTTTCCTCCTTCAAAATCTCCGGTTTTAATTCTAAATAAATCTTGCGTTAGCGTATGAGAATGCTTTCCTGTTAATTCTGTCAAAGTAAAACCATACCTGATATAAATATCTGTAGTTTTATCAGCTAATTCCCAATGAAAATCTGCTGTCGGAGATCTATATCCTTCAAGCGGTGTTTCAGATATAGGACGAAAACGATTTAGCTGCGCAATCACACCTTTAGATGCAAGATACTCAATTCCTTCTAACGTATAAGATTTAGGTTCTAATCCACCAATAATACTTGAATGGGCATGTCCCTTACCAAATATTTCAGCAGTAGCTTCTAAAGACCTAATCCAATGTTGCCGCCCTCCATTACGTTTTTCTTTACCCGGTACAATAAGTCGGAACGAATCTGGATGCCAAACTTCTAAATTTGTTGAAATATATGAATATCCGGCCTCTTTATATTTTTCCAACACAGACAAATCTGCCGGAGCTCCAATTACAGCACATGCATATGCGTCTGGATATTTTTTTCTAATCTCTTCAATAACATCAACATATTGTTCAACCTCTCGTCTTTCAGGAATAAAGCCTCCACTTATCTTAAAATGATTAGCATAACCAGCTTTTCTTGCTAAATCGTAAGCTTCAGCAACAAGTTTAGGTGTTAAAATCGGTGATGTTCTATCTGTATATTTTCCTTCACCTACATTGATTGTGCAAAACAAACAGTCTTCACCGGTTTCCTTCAACGAGCATTCCTTACTATAACCTACACTAACACCGCCACCTTCTTCATTAAGAGACATCACACTCTTAAATGGCTGACCGTCACTCAACTTAGCATCTAACAATGGATTATTATCTTTATCTGAAAAAGAAATCTCACCTATAGGATTTTTTTCATCATAAAGCACAGGTATTCCATCTTCGATTACAAGAGAATAAGGTGTCCAGGGGGTAAAATGACCACCTGCTGTTATTCCATGTGGTAACTTAAATGACAAGTTATCTTTTTTTCGCCTTGTAACAACTCCTGATTTAGATATTCTATATTTTGCAATTTCGTCTTTATTGAAACGTATTCCTTTTTCAGAAAGATCATAACTCAATCTAGCTTCTTTCAAAAGCACTTCTTTGATTGCTTCTTTTTCTTTACTCAGTTTTATTTCTGACATCTTTTTATATTTAGACAGTTATCAATTTAGACTGCCCTAAAGCAGGATATTTCCATGTAGTTAATTTATCTCCGTTAAAGTCTCCAGTCTTAATTCTAAAAAGATCAGCAGTAAGGAAATGTGAATGCTTACCAGTTAATTCTTTCATCGTAAATCCGGCACGTATATAAATATCAGTAACTTTATCTGCTAAATCCCAATGAAAATCTGCTACTGGAGAACGAAAACCTTCTAGCGGAGTATTTTTTTCAGGTGCAATACGATTAAGCTGTCCGACAACTCCTTTTGAAACAAGATATTCAATTCCTTCTAATGTAGATGCTTTAGGTTCCAATCCACCAATTATACTACAATGAGCATGTCCCTTGCCAAAAACTTGCGCCGAATATTCCAAAGTTCTTATCCAGTGCTGTTGACCTCCATTATATTTTTCCTTACCAGGACAAATATGTGCAAACAGATTTTTATCCCAAACCTCCAAATTATGAGAAATAAATGAATACCCTGATTCTTTAAGCTTATCAATAATTGAGAGATCTGAAGGAGCACCAATGACCGCAGAAGCATAAAAATCCGGATAAGTTTTTTTAATTTCTTCTGCTACATCAATATAATATTCAACCTCTCTTCTTTCAGGAACAAATCCTCCACTAATATTCATGTGATTTCCAACGCCAGCCTTACGCGCTAAATCATATGCTTCAGCAATAATTTTTGGATTAAGAAGTAAGTTTGCTAATTCTTCGTTTGTTCTATCGCGCACATTAATAGAACAAAACAAACAGTCTTCACCAGTAGATTTTAGTGAACACTCTTTGCTATATGCAACACTAATATCTCCACCTTCTTCGGATATAGAAAAAACACTCCTAAATTTGATACCATTCTTAAGTCTAGCATCAAGTACTGGGTTGGTTGTACTTCTATCCTTGAATGAAATTTCACCTACAGGTGTTTTTCCATCATATAATATTGGTGTGTTATCCTCAAAAACAACTGAATATGGTGTCCACTCTGTAAAATGACCGGCAGCACTAACCCCATGAGGTAATTTAAATGATAAATTACCTTTTCTTGCACGAAAACCTGTTTTTAGAAGACCAAGTTCAATGAACTTTTCTTTGTCAAAAAAGATACCTTTCTCTGAAAGATCAAAGCTTAATCTGGCTTCTTTTAAAAGGGTTTCTTTAATCAGTTCCTTTTCCCTTGTATTAATATTTATTTCAGACATAACATTAATATTTAAAGATTACTATTTGGCAAAGCTGGATATTTCCATGGAGTAAGATTATCTCCCTCAAAATCGCCGGTTTTAATCCGGTAAACATTCGAACCATAAAAACTTGAACCTGGACCTGTAGTTAATTCCAGCATACCAAACCCGGAGCGGATATAGATATCGGTAGCTTTATCCACCAGTTCCCAATGGAAATCGGCACTTGGACTGCGATATCCTTCGAGGGGAGTACCAGCCTCCGGACGAAATCGGCTAAACTTAGCAACAATGCCTTTCGAGGCCAAATATTCAATACCTTCGAGCGTAGATGTTTTAGGCTCTAATCCACCTACAATATTGGCATGTACATTACCTTTACCAAAAATTTCTACTGCAGCTTCAAGAGAGTTGATCCAGTGTTGCCAACCGCCATTGCGCTTTTCTTTTCCCGGACAGATATGAGCAAACAGATTTTTATCCCAAACCTCAATATTGTGCGATATATGAGAATAGCCTGATTCTTTGTATTTTTCTAAAATAGATAAATCATTAGGAGCGCCAATAATGGCTGTACCAAAAAAGTCTGGATATTTTTTTCTAATTTCCTCAGCAACATCGATATAATACTCTAATTCTCTGCGCTCCGGAACAAAACCGCCTGAGATACGAAAATGATTTCCAACTCCTGCTTTTCGAGCCAAAGAATATGCTTCTGCAACTATCTTTGGATTTAAGATCAGGTTTTGGCGATCTCCATATTTACCATCACCAACGTTTATTTTGCAGAAAAGGCAATCTTCGCCTAAATCCTTCAGTGCACATTCTTTACTGTATCCTACGCTTACTCCGCCATGCTGAGTTAGTGACAAGATGTTTCGGAATGTTTCTCCATTGGTAAGTTTTTCGTTAAGTACCGGATTCGGAGCATCTGCAAAAGAAATTATCCCCACTCTGGTAGAATCATCATACAGCACGGCCTCGTTCCCCTCAACAACAATTGAATAGGGAGTCCATTTGGTAAAATCTCCACTTCCGTCATTCCCATGAGGCAGTTTAAATGATAACCCACCTCTACCTGCTCTTTTAGGAAGTTCTCCTGTTTTCTCAGCTCTCAGTTTATTGATTTCTTCGGCGTTGAAAAAGATTCCTTTTTCAGCCAAATCAAATCCCAATCGGGCTTCTTTTAGCAACAATTCTTTTATTGCTTGCTTATCTTGCGTTACTAATTCTTTTATTCCTGACATTTATTTACCATTTTAAGCATTTACCAATTCCGGAAGTTTCAGTGCCGGATATTTCCACGGAGTCAATATCCCCCCTTCAAAATCTCCTGTTTTGATTCTAAAAACATCTAAGCCGCCAAAACCTGAACCCGGACCGCTGGTTAAATCAAGTGCGGTAAATCCTTTGCGGATATAGATGTCGGTAGCTTTATCTACCAATTCCCAATGGAAGTCGGCAGAAGGTGTTCGGTAACCTTCAAGAGGAGTACCCGGAGCAGGATGAAACTTACTAAATTTTGCCGTTACTCCTTTCGAAGTTAAATATTCAATTCCTTCCAATGTAGAGGCTTTAGGTTCTAACCCTCCGATAATTTGAGCATGGACTTTCCCTTTTCCAAATATTTCAACTCCAGCCTCCAGAGAGTTAATCCAATGTTGCCATCCACCATTTCGCTTGTCTTTCCCCGGACAAATGTGTGCAAACACATTTTTATCCCAGATTTCGAGATTGTGTGAAATACGCGAATAACCGGCTTCTTTATATTTTGCAAGAATGGATAAATCTGCAGGAGCACCGATGATAGCCGTTCCATAGAAATCAGAATATGTTTTTCTGATTTCTTCCGCAACATCGATATAGTATTCAAGCTCACGGCGTTCGGGAACAAAGCCGCCTGAGATGCGGAAATGATTTCCAACTCCAGCCTTACGAGCCAAATCGTAAGCCTCTGCTACTATTTTAGGATTTAAAAGAGCATTCTCTCTTTTTCCATATCTGTCGCTATACCTTTCTTCGTGTTCTCCTTTGATGTTTATGGTACAGAATAAACAATCTTCCCCCAAATCTTTCAAGGAGCATTCTTTACTATAGCCTACACTAACACCTCCATGCTGAGTTAAACTCATTACGCTGCTAAATAACTGTCCGTTACTAAGCCTTTCATTAAGTACCGGATTTTTCACAATAGAAGGGAATGACACTTCGCCAATTGGTGTTTTTTCGGCATAGAGTATTGGTTTATCACCTTCTACAACAATAGAATATGGGGTCCAACGGGTAAACTCTCCACTTGCGCTATTTCCATGAGGTAGTTTAAATGACAATCCACCGCCACCAAAGCCTCCGGAACGACGAATAACGTCCTCTGGTTTTATACCTCTTATTTCAGCAATTTCTTCTCTATTGAAAAAAACTCCTTTTTCGGCCACATCGAAAGTTAACCTGGCTTCTTTTAAAAGCAACTCTTTGATGGCTTCTCTGTTTTCTGTTATTATCTCAGACATTTTTAATTCTCTTATTAATTAGTAAATTATTATTGTGGTATTGACAATGCAGGATATTTCCAAGGAGTTAATTTGCCACCTTCAAAATCACCGGTTTTGATCCTGAAAAGGTCTACTGAAAGAGTATTTGCAGATGCTTTACCTGTTTATTGATCTAAAGTAAATCACGTATGTTGAGTCCTTGGTGTGAAATGAGCTTCATCCATTTCCGCGAGATCAAAACTCAAATTTGCTTCTTTCAAGAGAAAACCTTTGACAACCAACTTTGCTTGCAACTCCTTTACCTCTGACATCTATTATTTCTGTTGATTTACATAAAACAAATTTAAAACTCATTGTAATTCTCTCGAATTATTTATTACAAAGAAAATCAAACCTACCCTTTACCACAATACTCATTTTACAGTATTTTAAATACCTTTTTTATACTATGCCCCTACAAATCAACATAAATAACACACCTAAATACCTGATTTTAGGTATATAAATTAATTATAAACTCTATACATTAAACCTAATCAATAAACAGCAATGTATACTACAATGTAATTTACAAACACAAAAACGGATATACAATTCCGCTGTAAGGCTACAGAAAAATGTATATCCGTAAAGAATAGAAGAGTATATAAATGCTCAAGGAAAATCGAACAATCAGGATATTATTAGGCAACAAACTCATTTACCAGCACTCCTGCCTGGTATAGCTTTCAATAATATTTATTATTTCCCAAAAGCTCTTCATGTGAGCTTTTTCAACAATAAAGCCATTATCCAGAACCACAATATAATCCATATGTTGAATCGTGGATATAGTCTGTGTGCAATAACTAAAAGTGTCTTTTTGACTGAATTGTGTGGTTTTAGTCAGCTTAATTCAAAATCACCTTTTCACAGAAACACTTTGCTCGCTTTTTATCAAGGTTTCCAATAAAACATGATTTTGTTGTGCTTTTTCCCGATAGTATTCATCCACAAAGCGAGTATCATAAATATTCACAACTGAATCAGCAATTGTACCGTGCAAAGGAACAGCCTTTAATTCTTTGAGAAAATCCACCAGCAGATTAAAGTTTTGCTTTATAGAATCTGTAAGGCCTAAATATTTTACTTTGCTAAGATTTAAACTATATTGTCTCTTCAAAACATTTTTAGGAATATCTTTATATATTATTTTTGACCCTACTAATTTTACGGTTTTTTCAGGGTGATCAATTATCCAAGCATTAGTTTCCCAAAAAGCTGCAATAATCGGTTTTATTGCCTCTGGGTGGTTTCTATATAAATCTCCTGATATTAATAATAAATGAGCATTTGCCTTATTACAAACTGACTTTTTTAATTTTGTTGCTATTTTTCTTTCCTCTAAAAGAGATATTGCAGGCTCACTCATCACAGCTGCATCAATTTCTTTATTCATTAATGCGACAGAAGCATCACCTCCAGGTACATTTACCATTTTCACATCAGTAACTTTCATTCCAGACTGAGCTAACGATAAAAAAAGCCAAAACTGAGTACTCGATCCAATTTGCACAGAAATCTTTTTTCCTTTCAGATCTTGCATTGTCTTAATTTTTTGTGAATCTGCAACCATAATCCAGGTATCTCGTCTACTTCGAGGAAAAGCTGCTACAACTTTTATGTCAACACCTTTTACCCACCCCTTGACAGCTGGTAAATCACCGAAAGTGGCGACATCAATTTTGCCATTAAGAAACAACTCCAACATGACATTATTATTTCCTCCTATAACATATTCGACCTTATTCCTCAAACCATATTTTCTTAACAAATTATTATCTTTAATATAATAGATTTCAGGATCTGTCACTGAGCTGGATGCAATTCTTAACACGTAAGATTTATTTTCTTTATCTTCATTTGTTTTTTTAGAACAGCTATTTATTGCAAGTAGAATTACAATAAAAAAAATTATCTTAACTATAATCTTCATTATTTCCGCATCATTATTATATGTACTTTAGCCACCTAATTTTATAAATTCCAAAATAAGAATTCAACGTCAAAACATTAATTATTACAAGACCATCGAATTCAAGCTTATTGGGTAACCAATCTTCAAGATCATATTAAAATTGAAACCTTTAGAAGTATTAGCATCAATAAAATCGACTAACATAATGAATTCTGAACAAATATGATAATTCATTGCCGGGAACTACCCCAGCAATGAATTACTTTTACTTTTGATAATAATACAATTAATATATCACCCCTTACATATAGTCAATAAAACCCCATAATACTAAAGGACACAACCTTAATAATTACCAGCCATAATTTTGTGGCAACAAATTAGGGTTTGCTAAAAGTTCTACGTAAGGAATTGGTAATAACAAATATTTAGTTGGATTGGCTGCATAATTGGCATTTTTAGAAACGGATGTTTCATATGACAAACCTTTATCACCATCTTTGTCAACTCCATCAACAACTCCTTTCAAGCCCGAATTCAAAAGTGCTGGTATGGCTTTTTCCATCAAATAATGCCCTGAACCATTTAGACGGACTAAATCAAAATATCTATTAAAAACCTCTCCCGCAAACTCTAATCTTCTCTCATGAAAAATTGAGTCTCTTAGCAAATCTTTATCAGCCAAAGAGGTGTTTTCAAACACACCGGCTCGATGTCTAACCTTATTCAAATATTCCCTGGCTTTAGCAAAATTACCAAGTTCATTTTGCGCTTCCGCATAATTTAAATAAACCCCTGCCAACCGAAGTATAGGATAATTTACACCAGAATTTGTAGGTACAGATGTAGTATAATCTCTAAACTTAATCAAATGAGGATAGTATATTTTTTTAGTTCTTGCAGAGTTAGAATATATATAATCAGCAAACGTAGCCCAAACTCGTTTATCATTTGTTTTATATTGATTTCTTAAAGCCAAATTAACACCATCTGAAGCACTACCATTTTGTTCTAAAGCAGGCGTTACAACAACTCCATTTACAGTTTTAGCAGGATATCCATATACAGGAAAATCAGCACCCGCCCTACGATTTGTATTTCCTGAACCACCAGAAGTTCCATCGGCATAATAATATGCATCAAAAATATGCTCTTTTTTATTTTTTTGGGTTGTACTAAAAACATCAGCAAAATCATCAAAAAGAGAATACTCTGAATTCTGAATAATTGCATCACCGTGACCAACAGCCCCTTGCCAATCATGCTCATATAAAGCAACATCAATCAACAACGCTCTTACAGCTACACTATTTACTCTAAAGCCATCTGCATCACTATACCTTGTAGAAGGTAAACTAAGAGCATCATTCAAATCTTGTTTAATTTGAACAAGAACATCTGCTTTAGGCGTTTTATACACCTTCAAATTACTCAATGAAGTTGTTTCATGTACAATCAAAGGAACATCCCCATAAAATCTAATACTATTAAAATAAATAAGAGCTCTAATAAATTTGGCTTCTTTTACAATTCTGTCAAGTTTATCAATTTCAGCTTGATTTTTACCTTCTATTTTTGGCACACGATCAATTATACTATTAGCATTATTGATAATTTCCCATCCTAAACGATAAAAATGTTGAAACTTTGAGCCTACTGGTGTATGATTGAAATAGCAAGTTGCACGATATTCAGCATCATTCCCCTTTTGACCCGGAGTATCATTATCTGTAAGGGTCCCAAAAGAAATAAAAGACATTCTATTATAATATCCAACACCTTGCGATGTTTGTGCCAGACCCAATTCTTGCCCGGAATAATTATGAGTTAAATTACTATACAAGCCTATACTCGCAGCTTCCGCATCTTCAACTGTATTGTAATAATTAGTTGTAGATACATTAGAACGAACATCTTCTTCAAGACTTACACATGAAATTAATTGCATTGATAATATCAGTGTATTCAATATATAAATAAATTGCTTCATGTTTATAATGTTAAAAAGTAATATTTATTCCACCTATAAATGTCTTGGAACTAGGATAAACACCTAAATCTACACCTTGACGACTTGCATTTTCACTATATGAATTAATATCAGGATCATAACCCGGATAATTTGTAAATGTGAACAAATTTGTAGCAGAAGCATACAATCTCACATTCGTCAACTTAGCTTTCCTTACACTTTTTTTCGGCAAAGTAAAACCTAATGTAATTGCTTTAATCCTTAAATATGAGCCATCAAAAACATACAAATCACTATTAGAAATTGATTGGATTTTTGTATTAGGCCTCGAATACTCAGCTGTTGTATTTGCACTTGTATAGTGATCAGAATAACCTGCAATTGAATTTGAATAACCATTTACCTGCATCAAATTATGGATTAACTGACTGAAAACCTGATTACCATATGATCCTTGCAGAAAAATTGAAAAATCAAAATTCCCATATTTAAATGTATTTGTAAATCCATAAATAAATTTGGGTTCCGCTTTACCAATCACCGTTTGGTCATCGGATGTAATTTTTCCTTCACCAGTTAAATCTTTATATTTTACATCCCCGGCTGCCGTACTAGTTCCAAACAATGTTGTACTTAAGTCACTTGGCAAGTTTGCAGCAGTATATAAACCATCTGTTTTATATCCATAAAAAGTACCTAATGGGTTACCAACTTTTATAAGACTTCCAACATCGCTACCTCCACCAATTAATATTTGATCTTGACCACCTAATGAAAGAACTTTATTTCTATTTATTGAAAATGTAAAATTCGAAGTCCAATTAAAGCTTTTAGTGACTACATTTTCAGTTGTCAAACCCAAATCAAATCCTTTATTCTCCACCTCTCCAATATTTTCAAGAGCTATAGCATATCCGGATGTATATGGAATAGACACATCCAACAACAAATTATAAGTTCTCTTATAATAAAAGTCTGCTGTTAGCTTAATTCTATCTTTGAAGAAACCAATATCAAATCCCCCATCAACCTGATCAGTAGTTTCCCACTTAAGATCTGGATTTGCTATATTTGCTGGTGAATAACCAGTTATAAGAGAAGAGCCAGAACCATTTGAGTAAGAAACGTTTCGCAAAAGAGACAATGATTGATAAGGATCAATTTCTTGATTACCAGTCCTACCATAACTTGTTCTAAGTTTTAAACCACTTAACTTAATAGCTCTACTAATAGGAGACAAAAACTTTTCTTTATCAACCTGCCATGCAAAAGATGCTGATGGGAAATAACCCCATTTATAATTTTCGCCTAAACGAGAAGATCCATCAACACGAAAACTTGCAGTTAAAAAATATTTATGATCATAATTATAATTTAATCTGGCAAGAAATGACTCCAACGTCCATTTAGTATAACTTGAAGAAACTGCTTTTGATGTTGCTGCAGACACAGCATTATACGTTGTTACATCATTACTAAATCCAGTAGCAGTAATTAAACTACCCTGAGTTACAGACTCTTGTTGAGTGAAACCAGCCAATAAATCTATATTATGTTTTTCATGTAAAGACTTAGTATAAGCAAGAGTATTCTCGTTCAACCAATTTGCTGTATATTTTGAGCCTATTGCAGCAGTACCACGAACAGACTCACCAGCATACACACTAGACGGGATATTACTATATTGCCTATTCGTTAGCAAATCTACTCCAACCAGCACTTTTGCTTTCAGTCCTTTAAAAAGCTCATATTCACCAAAACCGGTTGACAATGTTCGTTGAACTATGCTTTGGTTTGTTGAGTTTTTAATATACAACACAGGATTACCTGTTAAATCTTCATAAGGACTAACATAAACATCTGATGATTGATCTGGTGGCATTGCTAAAATACTTGATGTATTTTTCGCAACATTCGCTGTCGAATAACATTGATTAAAGTTAATGCCGACATTCGCTTTATCACTAATTTTACTATCAACAGATAATCTTCCGGTATACCGCTTATAATCGGTATTAACTAGAATACCATCCTGATCTAGATAGCTTAAAGATGATGAAAATTTTGTTTTTTCATTTCCTCCAGAAACGGCTATATCATGCTTTTGAACAGGAGCTGTTCTATATGCTTCATTTTGCCAATTGGTGCTACCAGTAGCTGCATTCGTCAATCCTGCATCAGTTCTGTATTTATCATATTCTTCTGCATTCAATAAGTCAATTTTTTTTGTTAAAGCCTGAATACCATATGAACCATCATAGCTAACCGTTACTCGACCGGCTTTCCCTTTTTTTGTAGTAACAATAACTACCCCATTCGCCCCACGAGATCCGTAAATAGCTGTAGCTGAAGCATCCTTTAATATATCTATAGTTTCAATATCATCAGGATTCAAGCTTGCAAGAGGATCGATTCCATTGGTTGTTCCAACTACAACAGTTGCACCACCATACAACGCCCCAGCATCTGTAGTACTATTATCATTATAGATAGGAAATCCGTCAATTACATAAAGAGGATTATTACCTCCGGTAATAGAGTTCCCTCCCCGAATACGAATAACAGATGTGGCACCAGGAGACCCTGACGATGAGGTAACCTGAACACCTGAAGCCAAACCCTGCAGACCCTCAACAAATGAAGTTTTTGTTGACTGCTTTAAAAGAGGAATACTTACAGAAGCAATTGAACCTGTAATGTCCTCTCGCTTCTGTGTTCCATATCCTACAACCACGACAGTACTAAGTTTATTTAAGTCTTCTGAAAGAGGAACAGTCAATGATTCATTTTCATATACATCGTATTCCTGGTATTTATAACCAACTATTGAAAAAACCAGTGTAACAGGTAAACTATGCTTAACCGCAAATTGAAAGTTACCTTTTGTGTCAGTAATGGTTCCTGTAGTCGTATTTTTCACTTTTACAGTAGCTCCGATTACCGGTTCATTCGTGCGTTCATCTATGACACGCCCCCGTAATGTTACCGATGTCTGACATAACGCGGGAAGTGATAAAGATGTCAGTACTAAAAACATTATAGTTCGCGAAAACAGATTGCCTAAATCAGAGAGCCGCAAAGTAAAATAGTCACTTTTTTTTATCATAATTGAAAATTTAGATCGCATCACCCCCGATCATGGCCAGAGATAGCGGAGACGCTTTGTTTGTTTATAACTAAAGAATTTGAAAATCGAATTATTCTGACGAAAAACATGGAGTTCCCTCTCTGTGAAAAGATATAATTCTCGCCATTGACTCTTCATCTGTATTTATATATTTTCACAATACAAAAGTAGAAGACAAGCAAATATCCCACAATACTCCTATGTTAGTATATTCAATACTTATAACTAAGTAAACAAATGATTGTCACACATTTACAACTAATATAGTTGGCATCACACAAAAAAAATAGTGATATACACCCTGGATAAAATAATCCGGCGGAATATATCACTACAAATATATTTTATAACTATAAAAAATATTAACTCACCCCAAACTTAATTGGATTGACCAATAAATCATATTATTTAGATATGCATTAGAACCGATATCCAAACCTGCCCTTTACCTCTTTTGAAGTAAGCCAGTGGGCTTTCTTTTCTTATAAAAATCATCCACAAATTTCGAATCATAGAAATTGTGCACATCATCAGCAATTGTTCCTTTTAAAGGGATTACTTTGATATCTTTCAAGAAATCAACAATCTCTTTCATATTTGCAACTGCAGAGTCAGTAAAAGCAAGGTTCTTGTTTTTATTTGCACGTAGATACTGGTCATAAAGAACTTCTTTAGGTACTTTATATGCTACTTTTGTCGCTATATAATCTACCGTTTCAGTCGGATGATCAATAATCCAGTCATTGGACTTTTGAAAAACAGAAATAATATCTTCTACGACTTCAGGATGATTTCTATATATATTACCCGAGACTATAAGTAATTCAGCACAGACTTTAGGGCAATCAATGTTTTTCAGCTCGGCAGCAATGTGTTTTTTTCTACATATGCTTACTGATGATTCACTTAAGACTGCCGCATCAATACTATTGGAAGCTAATGCCTGAACAGCTTCCCCCTGTAAGTTAATCGGCTTAATATCACTAAAGGGTATTCCGGCTTTTTTTAACACCAGGTACAGCCAATGATGTGACAATCCTCCTATTAATATCGAGACCTTCTTACCTTTTAAATCTTTTAAAGTCTTTACATGAACCGAATCTCTGACGACTAAACGGGTATTTGCCTGACTTAAGTTAACACTTGCAACTGCCTTCAAATCAAGCCCTCTTGCAAGAGACAATATCGCCGGCTGATCACCATTCCAGGCAACATCAACCTTATTAGCCGCAAATGCTTCAATCAGCAATGGACCGCTCCCACATAAAACATAATTAATTTTGATGCCCTTTTTTGCAAATGCTTTCTCAAAAAGGCTATCTTTTTGTGCTATATGGATTCTTGCATTTGTTGCTCCTATATAACCGATATTTATTACTTTAAGCTTCGCAGACTTTCCATCATTTTTACTAACACAGCTTACTAAAGATAGTATTGACAGAATAAAAACAATGGTACTTTTTAATATTGTCATATATTTTACTTATTAAGCCTGTTTTTTTGTCCATTCCGGATATTCCCATGTTCTCAATTTTCCATTTACAATATCATTAGTTTCAATTTGATAAATGATTGACGCAAGACCGACTCCCGGACTAACATTATGTAAATCTTCAAAGGTAAACCCATGATTAAGCCATAGCTCGGCAATTCTTTTTTGTAAATCAAAGTGCCATTCCGCAGTCGGGGTATTTGTTCCTTCTAAAAAGGATCCTTCAGTAGGACGAAAATTTGACGCAGAAGCAACTATCCCTCTCGAAATTTTATATTCAGCGCCTTCTAGAGCAGATCTTTTTGGTTCAATTCCTCCTACCAGATTAGAACCGACTTTTCCTTTTCCGAAAACCTCGACAGCATATTCCAGAGCTCTCACCCAGTTATCCCAACCGCCGCAATACAAGTCTTTACCCGGACATAATGCCTTCCAGATATTTTTATCCCAGATTTCAATATTCATGCGAATACTAAAAAATCCGGCCTCTTTATATTTCTCAATTGATGTCAGGTCATTCGATGGCCCAACTATTGCGGTGGCACGAAATTCACTTAAGCCGGTACGTGACTTAATCTCGTCAGCTACATCCAGATAAAACTCAAGTTCACGTCGCTCATGCATAAATCCACTTGTCAGATTCAGGTGCTTTCCCAATCCTGCCAAATAAAGTTCAGAGAACACCTCTCCTACCTGCCTTGGCGTTTTTAAGATAGCTTCGCGATTACTGTAATTACAAAAATAGCAATCAACACCTTTATCTTTCAGGACACATTCCTGACTGTAATTGACATGTACTTTCCCATCATCTGCAATACTGGCAATCTGGTAAAAGGGAATACCATCGCTGGTGAGGCGATTCATAATTTCCGGCTGCTTAAATTGTTCTTTAAACTTAACTTCAGAAACTGCTGTTTTGTGCCTTCCATATTTATATAAAACCGGTGTATTTCCATCCAATTCTATTCCATAAACAGATTCTTTGTTAATATAAGCAGTTATTTGCTGAGAAGGGATAAGTGAGTCTCTCAGGTCAAATGTAAATCCACCACGACGCAACTGAGCAGCAGATAACCGGTTCCCCTTAGTTAAATCCAGTTTATCTACGTCATCGACATTAATGCTTACCCCTTTTTCAAAAAGATCGAGTTTCAAATGCAATTCACTATACAATTGTTCTTTTAATTCACTCATTTCGATACTGTTTATCTATTAGTTATTATAATATATCTCACTCATATACGGCTACTTACCTATTCCCACCCCGGATTCTGGGTCAGCTTAGGATTAGCCTGTATTTCTGTATATGGGATTGGGAATAACAAATGTTTCTCTTTAATATTTGCTGCCTTTGCCGCACACCAGGGATCGGTCGGTTTACCTCCTTTGGTCGGATCTATAAGATTCCGGATAGCAGTAAACAGCAATGGCTTACCGGAACCATTTATCCGTACTAAATCAAACCAACGCACAACGGCTTCATGAGCAAATTCCAATCGACGTTCATGAAAGAGGGAGTCCCGAAACTGATTTTTCGTCAGGCCAGTTGTCAAAGCAGGCAAACCAGCACGGGTACGAATCTTGTTAATTGCATAATATGCAGATGTCTGATCATTCGGATTTCCAGGCCCATCCAGTTCATTTTTCGCTTCAGCATAAAACAATATAATTTCAGCAAAACGAATTATCGGAATATTCACTCCATTATTCAATAGATTTTTGGGATTACTGGAATCATACCATTTATGAAAGTGGGGATTGTACACTTTGTTTCCTTTCGCATCCAGGATTGAATCGACAAATGTCACTGAAGTCCTCTTATCATTAGCCTTAAAAAACTGACGTAACGTAGCATTCGGAGCATCAGTATCGGATCCCTTTCCGCCCCCAACAATTATTCCTGTTACCGGCGCCTCTCTGGCTCCCATAATATTGGTATCTCCGGTTGGTGAAGTTGTATTACCATTTGCAATTTGAAAAGCATCGAAAATATGTTCCAGTGTATTTTCTTTACCTGGATTAAAGATATCAGCAAAATTATCGAACAACTTGTAACCGTAACCACCAGACACAATTGCATTATATTGGTTAATAGCGTCCGTCCATCTCTGACGGGTAACCGCAACACTTACCAAAAATGACCGCGCTGCCCCGCTTGTAGCACGGAAACCATCTGATCCGGGAAAAGTCTTGGGCAATTGCGTTGCATCAGTAAAATCTTGTATAATCTGTGAATAAACTTCATCAACAGTATTACGGGCAACTTGCAAACCATTCAATGAAGTTGTTTCATGCAGAATCAATGGTACTCCACCATATATTCTTACCAGATTATAGTAGGCTAACCCTCTCAAAAACTTAGCCTCCCGTACCAAACGGTTTAATACCGTTGTATCCCCACTAATTGACGGAATACGATCTATGGCCGCATTTGCCCGATTAATGATCCTGTAGCTTTGAACCCAGGGGGATAAATAGTTTGAATTTGTAGATGTTGCTGTAAATGATGCTATAGAACGGGCGTCTGTACTTGTCGCTCTCGGTCCGGGTGTATTGTCATCCGCACTAAAACCAACTGTTACATTAAAAGTAGCATTATAGTACGGAAGGTTTGTATCCGTATGATTAAGAGCATTATATACCGCCGTAACAACTGAAACGGCATCTGACTGTGTTTTATAAAATTGATCAGTAGACAACTGAGATTGAGGCTCTTCCTCCAGATTTACACAAGAGGTCAGAATAATCGTAGCCCAAAAGAATAATATTATTTTTTTCATATAATCCGTTTTTTATTTAAGAATCGCATAAGGCTCATATTCTCACAAAATATTGAGTTTATGCAGAAATCATATATTATAGACAAATGATTTAAAATGTAATGCTTGCACCTCCCAGAATTGTTCTTGCTGTCGGATAGGCACCATTATCACATCCCTGACGTGAAGCATCAGCACTGTAAAAGTTAACTTCTGGATCATATCCCGGATACTTAGTCAGGGTTAACAGATTTTGACCGGACACATATACTCTTGCCTTTTTAATTTTTAGTTTGGAAGTGATAGATTTAGGGACGGTATATCCCAAAGTAATAGTCTTGAAGCGCAAGTAAGAACCGTCGTACACATACAAATCAGCATTAGGAACATTGGCAATAGACTGATTCGCCCGTTGGATAGTAGTATTTGTATTTGTGGTTGTATAATGATTTGCTAATTCTGCTATTGCATTCTGATACCCTTGTGGTACTTGCAGGGTTTGCAAAATACTGCTGTATATCTGATTCCCATACGAACCTTGAACAAAGACCGATAAATCAAAATTCGCATAGTTAAAAGTATTGATTAATCCATAGATAAACTTCGGCTGAGCATTTCCTATGACAGTCTGATCTCCAGCCTGTGTAATTTTGCCATCAGTATTTACATCTACATATCTGACATCCCCTACTTTTGTATTTGAAAGCAATGGCGTCGAGGGAATCTGGCTAGCATCGGTATATAAACCATCTGTTTTAAGACCTAAGAAGGCCCCCAGGGGTTGACCGACCTGAATTACTCCAATATTATTATTACTTGTATTTGCTAAGATCTGACTTACACCACCTAACGACAAAACCTTATTTCTATTCAAGGAAAATGAAAGATTCGTATTCCAACTAAATTTTCCCCGAATATTATCTGTATTCAGACCCAGTTCAATACCCTCATTTCTGACAACACCTATATTTTGCAACGAAGAAACATAACCTGATGATGAAGGCAAAGAAACATTCAATAACAGATTACTCGTTTTCTTATAATATGCATCTGCTGTAATCTTGATACGATCTTTTAGAAACCCGATATCCAAACCGGCATCATATTGCGCTGTCGTTTCCCATTTCAGGTCAGGATTTGCGACCTGCGAAGATGCGTATCCCGTAAGTACAGTTGTCCCGGATGCAGTCGGATAGGAATAAGCAGAAAGAAGGGATAAGGATTGATATGGAGAAATCTCCTGATTACCTGTTACACCAGCGCTTAATCTGAACTTTAGATTATTGATCCGGGCAGCACTTGTCAGATCGTGTAAAAATGATTCTTTATTCGCCTGCCAGGCCAAAGATGCTGATGGAAAGTATCCCCAACGGTTATTTGCACCCAGACGGGATGATCCATCAGCACGAAAACTACCGGTAAAAAAATATTTTTGCTGATAATTGTAGTTAATACGTCCTAAATAAGACAGTAAAGTCCAACTGGATTGTGTTGATATAGGTTTAGCAATTGTTGTCCCACTCGATAAGTCATTAAACTTAACGGCATCATTTGTAAATCCGGAAGCACCTGCAACTACCCCCTCTGTTTCGGACTGTTGTTGAGTAAATCCGGCCAACACTTCTATAAAATGCTTTTTATTAATATCCGTGACATAGTTCAGTGTATTTTCATTCAGCCAGTTACTGGTAAATTTCGATCCTACAGAAGCTATACCACTGGATGAATACCCATCATATATTGTAGAAGGAATATAGCTATTCTGTTTATTTGTAAGTAGATCTGCTCCAACCAACACCTTAGCTTTTAAACCTTTAATCAGTTCATACTCTCCAAAAGCACTGGTAATTAATCGATTAATTTTCGACAAATTAGTACTCAGGTTCAGTTTTGCGATAGGATTACCGACTAATGTACCATATGGATTTACAAAAGTATATGCACCACTTGCATCTGTTATAGACACAGTAGGCGGCATATACAATACAGACTGTAAGGTGGCATAATCTGCGACATTAGAAGTTGAGTAACTTTCATTAAAATTAAAACCAGCTACAAATCGATCAGACAACTTTCCATCTAAACGAATTCGTCCGGTATAGCGGTTAAAATCACTTCCCAGCACTATCCCCTCCTGATCAAGAGAGCTTAATGTAACAGAATATCTTGTTTTATCATTACCTCCGGCTATTGCAATCTGATGATTTGTTACGGGAGCTGTTCTTAAAGCTGCTGTTTGCCAATCCGTACTATGATTGGCAAAATATTCAATTTGTTCTTGTGTAAACTGAGCACCTAAACCGGCACTCGCTCTTGCATCATTATTATATATAGCAAATTGCTGAGCATTGAGAAGGTTAATAGTCTTTGACACCTTTTGAAGTCCATAGGATCCGTCATAAGTAACTGTTGCTGTTCCGGCACTACCTTTTTTTGTTGTTATAATAATCACACCATTTGCACCACGAGATCCGTAAATTGCTGTTGCGGAAGCATCTTTCAACACCTCTATAGATTCTATATCATTCGGATTAATACTTGATAATGGATTTATACCATTACTTGTTCCGGCGGGGGCTGCGACTCCACCATTTAGCGCTCCCGCATTGGCAGCATTGTTATCACTGTATATCGGAAAGCCGTCAATAACGTATAAAGGTTCATTTCCTCCGGTAATTGAATTTCCTCCACGAATGCGCACAATAGCCGTTGCACCCGGGGCTCCCGATGATTGTGTCACCTGTACCCCAGATGCAAGCCCTTGCAATCCATTGACAAAAGAAGTTGATCCGGTTTCTTTTAATTGATTTACTTGTATTGACGCAATTGATCCTGTCAACTCGTCACGCTTTTTATTACCATATCCCACAACCACAACCGTACTAAGTTTATTCAGATCTTCGGATAGTGGCACAGTTAATGGCTCATTCTCATATACATCATACTCCTGATATTTATATCCGACGATTGAATACACCAGAGTCACAGGCAGGGAATGTTTTACTGAAAACCGGAAATCACCTTTTGCATCGGTTACAGTACCGACTGTCGTATTCTTCACCTTCACCGTCACACCGATCACCGGCTCATTTGTACGTTCATCTATGACACGCCCCCTCAATGTTACCGATGACTGACATAACGCAGGAAGAGATAAAGATGCAAAGACCAGAAATAATATAGTTCGCGAAAACAGGCTATCGAAAGTAGAGAGCCGCAAAGTAGAATAGTCATTTATTTTTATCATAATTGAAATTTTTGTTCGCATCACCTCTCATCCTGGCCAGAGACGATGGAGACACTTGTTTTTTTAATTAATGAATTCTATATCTTTAAATCTTCTGGATTATTTATCTTATTGAGAGCTGGATTTCTTTATTCCGGTAGTTTGGCTGTAGCAGAGACAGATCGAAGCTGGCAAGAAAAAACAGATATTTTTCACAATACAAAAATAGAAGTTGATCAAAGCCATTACAATACCACTAAGTTAGTATTTCACATACTCACTATTAGGTAATTATAATAAAAACACTACGGATTGTAACAAACCGGAGATAATAGCTTTACGATATTAAGTTGAATTTATCCTAAGGATGATATTATAGCATTGGCGAGCCAAAGGAAGATGATGAGATTCCGGTGGTGAGATAGGGTTGTGTATAGGTTTACTTTAGGTTGATTTTAGGTACAAATAATGGAAACGCATTAATTAGACAGTTATAACATAGAGATAAAATACTCCTTATAAAGAGTATTTTATCTCTATGTCATCTCTATGTTACCACTATTTTATGTCTATGTTATCTTATACTAAACATAGAGTAGACATAGAGTAGACATAGAGTAGACATATACTGAATATAGATCCAAAAAATAATCCGGCACAGTTGCAAGAATACTCTCCTGACACGAATAAAATCGCGTAGTTTATATCTTAAGAGACTTCTGTAAATTCACAAAACAAAATAGCCAGACAATAAATCAATTATATCTCTTTACAAACCCATATACCACAATACGCCAAAGGGCTATATACTGATAAATATATATTTACCAGTATATAGCCAACAATACGCCTCCGGTGAACCGACTCACCCGATAACGAAATCTTATTTAGGAAAGATACATTTCAGAAAAGAATTAACCGTCATTGATACGGATATACTACATAAAACATCAACGACACAGCCGCTAATATCCATAACGCCTTAGGCACCTCATGGACACGACCTGTAGCTAACTTCAAGAAGGGGTAAACAATAAGCCCTGCTGTGATACCTACCCCGATATTGTAACTGAAGCTAATAAGCCCCAATGTAAGAAACGCCGGAATAAGTTCGGTATAGTCGTCAAAATCAATATTAGCGGCAGACTTTATCATAAAACAACCGATCAGGACAAGAACAGGTCCGTATGCGTGCGGTGGAGTGATCGTCAGAACAGGTGTGAAGAATAGTGACAACAGGAAAAGAACCGAAACCACTACCGCAGTAAAACCTGTACGTCCTCCCGCTTCGATACCCGAAGCCGATTCTATATAAGCGCCGGAAGTAGTTGTTCCAAGAAAGGGTGCCGCGATATTTGCCAGGGCATCAGCCAAAAGAGGCTTTTCAATATCCGGCAGATTACCCTTCTCGTTAAGAAAACCGGCACGAGCCGAAAGGCCGATCAGAGTTCCGATAGTATCGACAAACGCCATTACAAAAACGATAAGCACTACCGGAAGCGCTTTCAGCGACAATGCTCCGGTTATGTCCAACTGGCCCAGAATCGGTGCAGGTGACGGAGGAAGACTTACCACTTCGTGTGGAAGCGGAGTTAACCCCAATACTATCGAGACACCGGTGACGGCAAGGATTCCAATGATCAGAGCGCCATGCACCCGCTTGGCTGTCAGATAAGCAATCAGAAAGAAACCGGCAATCGCCAACAAGGTTGACGTGTTGGTAATATGCCCCAGACTTACCGGTGCACCGGGTATACCCAGCGTAACCACTCCCGTCTCGTTAAGTCCGACAAAAGTCAGAAATAATCCGATACCCACTGTAAAGGCATATTTGAGGTTAAGCGGAATAGCTTCTGCGAGCCAGCCGCGCACCCGTAAAACAGTCAGGATCGTAAACACCACCCCTGCCAGAAATATAGCTCCCAGAGCAGTCTGCCACGTGTAGCCCAGCACTTTCACTACAGTAAAAGCAATAAAAGCATTTTCACCCATATATGGTGCAATAGCAAACGGACGCTTGGCAATTACTCCCATGATGAGAGTTCCGAATGCTGCCGAAAGTATGGTTGCCGTCATTGACGGACCTTTGGGAATGCCGGCAGCTTCCAGGATTGAGGGATTAACCACAATGATATATGCCATTGTCAGGAAAGTGGTGAGTCCTGCCAGAATTTCAGTACGATAATTCGTTCCTCTCTCTGAGAATTGGAAGTAGCGACGCATCTTATTTTTCTTTAGATGATAATTTGGATAAAAATGACAATACAACCGTTGCCGAATTATCAGCAGCTAACCGGCCAAAAGTCCGGGATTCATTATTACCAGGCCCACCTCCAGCTAAATCGGAAAGCGAACGGAAAGCCAGAAAAGGCACACGGTGTACATAAGCAACGAAAGCCACAGCTGCCGTTTCCATATCGAGAGCATCAGCCTGGAAGGTGTTCCACACATAGGCGCGGTACTCGGCATTATCCACAAAAGTAGGTCCGCTCACGCCATTTCCACCTACAATGAGCCGGGGCTGATGATCCAGACAATCTTTATCATTTGCACACCGTTTCAGAGGAATATCTTTGGATAACAACCTGGCCACCGCCAGCAAAGAACTGTCCACCGGAAACCAGAAGCGGTTTTCCGGTTTATCAGGCGTATTTCCGATACGAGCTACTGATGAATTGCCCGGATACATCATTCCAAAGTTTGGAAAGTCGCCCTTGTGTTTTCCCGGATCCCATCCGGAAGCCGTTTTTCGGGCAAAATGCTGCTCCTGATATATTCCCCAACGGGCAGGAACTGTAACATCTCCTACTTTCAGGCCGGGATTAACACCACCTGCAATTCCGGAAAAGACAATTGATTTAATTCTGAACTTATTAAGGAGCGACTCTGTAGTCAATGTCGCGTTTACCATACTGTAACCACTCAAAAGCAGAACAACATTGTGCCCCCGCAATTTCCCCAGCCACAAGGTTCGCCCGTTTACGATTACCCGGGAGGTCAGCTGAGTGCTATCACGAAGTTTGGCAAGCTCCGCATCAAAAGCCGACACAACAGCAATCCGGGAAACAGTATCACGTTCTACTACCGGAAGTGACTCAGATACAGCCCCTTCGTTACTACCCGCAAAAGCAATAAATGCTGAAAACAAGAATACTAGCGCAAATACATTTCTCATAAATAATCACCTAAAAATCAGATGGTAAAATTAAAAAATATTCTCTGTATATTTATATCCGCTTCCGGTATTAACCAAAACGACTTTTTCCGTTGATGATACTTCTCCGGATAATTTCAATCGTTTCAATGCAGCCCAAAGCGCGGCACCTTCGGGAGCAATAAACATTCCTTCATTCCTCGCAACCTCCGAAAGTGCGTCACGGATCTCTTCGTCGGAGACCCCGATCGAAGTTCCGTTACTGCTTTTCAGAATCCGCAGAATCAGTTTATCGGCAAAGGACTTAGGAACTCTGAGGCCATTTGCGATAGTAAAACCGTTATCCACCGGAATAGCGCTTATCTGGTGATTCACATGAGCCGAGACCAAAGAGTCGCAACTATTGGACTGGACGGCAATCAGACGAGGACGCTTCGATCCGATCCAGCCCAACTGCTCCAACTCGTTAAATGCTTTCCAAAATCCGATCAGACCGGTACCTCCTCCCGTCGGATATAAAATAACATCGGGCAATTCCCAGTTAAACTGTTCGGCCAGTTCATACCCCATTGTCTTTTTTCCTTCAAGACGATAAGGCTCTTTCAACGTCGAAACATTAAACCAACCATATTTAGGAGCCAGTTCAGCAACAAGCTTACCGCAATCACCGATATTCCCGTCTATTTCTACCAAGTGTCCGCCATAATACTCTACCTCTTTTTTATGGCTGACCGGTGTCTCACGGGGCATATATACATACGTTTCCATGCCGGCCCGTACCCCATAGGCCGCAAGTGCAACTCCGGCATTGCCGGCAGTCGGTATAGCCAGGCTTTTTATTCCCAGCTCCTTTGCCTTTGAGATTGCCACACTCATTCCGCGGGCTTTAAATGAACCGGTCGGATTACCGGCCTCATCTTTCCAATAGAGGTTTTCCAGACCTATCAGTTTACCTAACCGGACCGGTTTAAAGAGAGGTGTGCCTCCCTCTCCCAGAGAAACGATATTACCGGGATTCTTCACAGGCAGAAACTCGCGATAGCGCCACAGTGTAAAGGGGCGATTCTTCAGTTCATCCTTCGATATTACATTTTTCCCGAAATCATAATCTGCCAGCAAAGTCTCAGCACACTTTTCATCCCGGCAATAATTCCGGATTTCATCCGGATCATATACAGACTTACACTCCGCACACACCAGATTAGTCAAAAGACTGTTCGTCTTTTCAGGAGAAATATCGGTAATAGAAATGTTACTCATATTTTCATTCAGATTAATGGTAAATATATAAGAGCCTGTTTAATTTCACCGAAAAATATTTATAAAGGAGACGATCTTTCTTTACTACTTTTTTAGCCTCTTTCGGGCATATTATTTACTTTCCTCCCTTGATTTAGCCCGCTAAATCTGCGGAAAGAAAGCAAAAAATCTACCTCTAAATAGCCCTAAAAAAGTTTAGCAATAAAATTAGACAGGTTCTAAAAACAAAAAGTCTCAGAATATGAGACTTCCGACGCACAAAAGTACCGTGCTTACCAACATTATAAAATACTTATTAAACAGTAAATGCAATACCTTTAAATAGGTACTATCCAGCTATTTATCAGATATAATACTCGATATCGTCAGCAATTCCCTTTCTCACGGCATATAATACAAGCTCGGAGGTATTGCTGAATCCCAGTTTTCGTAAGATATTTCTACGGTGAGTATTTACCGTATGAATGCTTAGGTAGCTCTTCATCGCGATCTCCTTTGTTGTTAGCCCATGAGATACCAGACGAACTATTTCTATTTCTTTTTTTGTAAGATATACATCACCCTCGTTGTGGTGGTGAGACGAAGAAATATTTTTGTTCAAAAGCGCTTCTATAGCCTGTTTACATAAATAATCCTCCTTATTGATCACTGATAAAAGCGCGTTGTCCAACTCATCCAAAGAAGTGTTTTTTAATATCAAGTGGGTAATTCCATTTGATAACACCTCTGAAATATAGTCTTTGTGAGCATTTGCCGTCACAACCAGTATATTTGAAATCGGATACACACCTACAAGTTCCCGTATATGCCGGGGCGCAAAATCTCTTAACTGGTCCGGATCCAGAATTAAAATTGCCGGCACGGTATGAGATAACACGTTGAGTAATTCTTGTTTGTTCACAATGGTTGATACGATATCGTATATATCCATTGAGTTCAGTATTGAAACAAGACCTTCCTTTGCGATGATCTGACCATCAGCAATGATGACTTTAAATTTATCCATCTGGTATATATTTTATTTGTTTGTGTAAGCTCAAAAAAGGAATCTGGTAATTGAAGAAAATTCAAACTTGATCAATCCTTATCTTCAAAGGATTAATGACAATAAATTCAGATCAGGTCTTAATCTGAACATTATATAGATGCATTTGGACTCCACTGTAGAATAGTAAACTGTTCTTATTTAGAAACAGATTTGATTATGCAAAAGTAAGTAGATAGATCACCATATAAAATACCCTTATTATGTCATTCCGCCTACCTTTAAGAAGGTATTTTAATAGAATTCATCATAAAATACCAATTCAGACGCACTGCAAGCAAAAGGCCAACACAAAAACAAACAAATCCACACACCTAAATATCAACACATTAACCACATCACATTTACTAAATCACAAATCCCTCTCAGTCAATTAATCCTCAATACCCAAATAATAGTATAAAAAATACTGAAATAGGAGTATTTCAAGCTTTCCTGAATATCCAGACCTTTGCAATGCTGAATTCATCGAATAAAACATCCAACCAACCCGTCTCATGCGGTGATACATTTAAAGACTGAACCAAAGCATTACAATCAATATAATAATTTAAAAACATTCGAAAATGAACTATTTATTCACATCCGAATCCGTTTCGGAAGGACACCCCGACAAAGTTGCAGACCAAATCTCAGATGCAATTCTTGATGAATTTTTAGCACAAGACTCCTCATCAAAAGTAGCTTGCGAAACACTGGTTACCACCGGACAGGTAATATTGGCCGGAGAGGTGAAATCAAAAGCCTATATTGACCTACCGGATGTAGCCCGGGGCGTAATAAACCAAATCGGATATACCAAAAGCGATTATAAATTCGACGGAGACTCATGCGGCGTTTTCTCAGCGATCCATGAGCAATCACAAGACATAAACCGTGGCGTCGAACGCGAAGATCCGATAAACCAGGGAGCCGGAGACCAGGGAATTATCTTTGGATATGCAACAAACGAAACCGACAATTATCTTCCTCTATCACTTGAGCTCTCTCATCTCTTATTACAGGAGCTATCTTTGATTCGTCGTGAAAATAAAGAAATTAAGTATTTACGCCCTGATGCCAAATCTCAGGTTACAGTAGAATACAATGAGAATGGCAAACCGGTACGCATCCATACGATCGTTGTTTCTACTCAACACGATGACTTCATTGAACCGGAAAACGATACGCAGGCTGCCCAATTAGCAGCAGATAATTTAATGCTGCAAACTATCTATAATGATATAGAACAAATCTTACTTCCCCGGGTTATTGCTAAATTACCTAAGAGAGTTCAGGCTTTATTCGACGAAAATCTGATTTTACACGTCAACCCTACAGGTAAATTCGTAATCGGTGGTCCTCATGGTGACACCGGTCTGACAGGACGTAAAATTATTGTAGATACCTATGGAGGAAAAGGAGCTCACGGGGGTGGTGCATTCTCAGGAAAAGACCCATCCAAAGTAGACCGTTCGGCAGCATATGCAGCACGTCACATCGCGAAAAACCTGGTTGGAGCCGGTATTTCCGATGAAGTTTTGGTACAGGTATCCTATGCAATCGGCATTGCAGAACCTGTCAGCATTTTTGTTGACACCTATGGCAAATCTAAAGTAGCAAAAACAGATGCAGAAATTGCTGCTATCATTAAGAAAATCTTTGATTTACGTCCAAAAGCAATTGAAGAAAGACTCAAACTTCGCAATCCGATCTACAGAGAAACTGCAGCCTACGGCCATATCGGACGAAAATCGGAGAAGGTGAAAAAAGTATTTAATTCAAGGTATCTGTCTGCTCCTATTGAGAAAGAGGTAGAACTATTTACCTGGGAAAAGCTGGATTACGTTCAAATACTTCAAAAGGCATTTAGCCTTTCAGTAGCCCATAAACCTGAAGTTTTTGTTGCAGAGGTAAGATAGATTACATAACCCAGACAACCGTCACTGATTATTCAATCCTGAATTATGACCGACTTAAAAAATAAAATACGTTCAATTCCTGACTTTCCCATTGAAAATGTAACGTTTCGTGATATTACACCCATAATGCAGGATGGAGAAGCTTTTAATAACACCTGTGATATCTTTTATAAACGGTATAAGAATAAACAAATCGATAAAATAGCAGGAATCGATGCCCGTGGTTTTGTTTTTGGTTCGGTATTAGCTTATCGTCTAGGAATTGGTTTTGTTCCGATTAGAAAAAAAGGTAAACTACCTTACAAAACCATCAGCCGGAAATTCAATCTCGAATATGGAACCGGCGAAGTGGAAATTCATGAAGATGCAATCAATAAAGGTGAACGTATTGTGGTAATTGATGATCTTATTGCTACAGGAGGTACGGTAGCTGCTGCTGTAAAACTTGTTGAACAGTTGGGAGGAGAAGTGGTGGAATGTGCATTTCTGGTAGAGCTTTCCGGACTTAACGGACGTGAAGCGATCAAAGATTACACGGTTTATTCAGCTTTTACGTTTGAAGACGAGTAAATATAGGAATAGGAAAACAAATGCCTCCCTTGATAAAAAAGGGAAGGGACAAATCAAAACCCCAAAAGTTAGACATTAACTTTTGGGGTTTTATTTTTAGGGTTAAATCCAAGAAAATAAATCAATCGGTTCGAAAATAAAGACGACTCTCATCCAACTGAAAATTATTCTATAAACCAGTAATACGATAACTCATACCCTATATTCCGATTAGGATAAATTCAAAAACCATTTTGACTATTAAAACGCCCATACGACTATTTATACCCAATACAAATAACACAATATATCTTAATATGTAAAAACCCAGAACAGACCAGCCAAACAGCACCAAACCGTAAAAATATACCATAAACACATTATATATACTAATTTCACATACCACATTCGAGGTACTTATTTACCTAAACACAGGTATTTATCTTAACGCTATTAATGTTCAATTTTGCATCGTATTTGATGAACAAACGATATTAACGATTTATTCAAAACAAAAAAACCAAAACGGTATGATCCTGATTAACAAATATAAATTAAGACCTATCAGATATATAACCCCTGATCTCAACAGACACTTATATTACCTATTCTGTTAATATTACACAATCTCATTTTACACCAGATTTTATAATAAATATATCATATTTTTTCATTTAAACAGTATTTATGAAACGACAATTATTATTCTCTCTAATTGGATTAACAAGTTTTACAGCGCTTTCTGCTCAGGAAAAAAGCGAGAAGCCATTGATCCCCTCAGTAAAAATCAGCGACAATGTTCAGGTAAAATTCGGAGGTTTTGTACGTGCCGAATATTATTTAGATTCACGTGAAACAGTCGGTGCTGTAGATGATCTCTTCAGCTTCTTTCCGGAAAATGAAAAGAAAGACGCAAATGGAAACGATCAAAACGCTGTAACCCGCAGTAACCTATCCACTCAGGCAACCCGATTTAATGCGTTGTTTACCGGACCAGACGTTTGGAAAGCCAAATCATCAGCATTCTTTGAATACGATTTTAGCGGAGGGGTAGCGACTCAGACTACAACCGGGGCTACCAGCTCTATCGGATTACGATTGCGCCATGCCTGGGCAAAATTAAGCTGGGACAAGAGCGAAGTTTTAATCGGAAAGACCTGGAATCCATTGGCTGAGACAATATTCCCGGACGTGGTTGGGTTACATACCGGTATTCCTTTTCGTCCTTTTGGTCGCTCCGAGCAGATAAGATATACCTGGAAACCGGGTAATAAGATCAATGTTTTAGTCGGAGCCGTGTACCAGAGTGAGCATAAATCATTTGTTTACACAGATGCTACCACCACATCAGCTGCTTCAAACACAAATGATGTCCGGTCAAATCCGACACCCGACTTCCATCTCCAGTTGCATTACAAAACCCCCAGCGTATTTGCAGGAATTATCTCCGAATACAAAGTTGTTCGTCCTGCAACACAAACGACAGGAACTGGCGGTACGTTCAACACTAAAGAGACTGTATCTTCATATGCTTTAGGTGCTTTTGCCAATTACAAAAAGAAAAAGCTGAACATAAAAGCCAGCACATTGTATGGACAAAACCTGAGCGAATTATTTCAACAAGGCGGATATGCCGTTAAATCCTACAATGCTGTAACCGGAGCAAAAACATACTCAGCATCCAATTCGATTTCATCGTGGGTAAATATCACTTACGGAGACAAACTGGTATTTGGAATCTTCGGAGGACACCAGAAAAATCTGGGATTCAACGACAATATCCTTTCCTCAGCTGGTGGGGCTGCGACCTTCTTAGGTCGTTGGCAAAATGTCGATCACATTTACCGAATCGCCCCTTCTGTAAAATATTCAATCGGACGAGTAGTATTATCAGCTGAAGCGGATTACAATGTAGCCGGATATGGCACTGTCGATTACACCAATAAAGGCAAGATAAAAGACGCCAAAAATATTTCTGGCGTTCGCGGAATTTTCGCTACCACATTCCTCTTCTAAATCAGAATTAATATCACACTAAATTTCAATAGACTATTATGAAAAAAGGTATCAAAACGATTGTAGCAGCCACAGTAGCTGTTCTTTCACTAGTAGGAGCTCAGGCTCAAAACAAACAAACATTAACATTCGGATTCGCACCCGGACCGTACGAAGACCTTTTCAAAGCAGGTATAAAACCGGCACTTGAAAAGAAAGGGTATAAAATTGAAATCAAGGAATTTACGGATTATGTGCAACCCAATCTGGCATTGGCTAACAAAGAAATAGACGCAAACATCTTTCAACATAGCCGTTATCTTAAAAAATTCTCAACTGACAAAAACCTTCAGATTTCTGAAGTGATTAAAATTCCGACAGCTGCTTTGGGCATTTACTCTCACAAATTGAAAGCGAAGAAACCGGACCAATTAAAAAAGGAACTGAAAAAAGGCGATGTTATCACTATTGCTAATGACCCGACCAACCTGGCAAGAGCCTTGGTTTTCCTGAAAAATGCAGGACTTATCACCATCAAAGCTGATATTGATCCGACCAAAGCTTCTGAAAAAGACATTGACAAAAACCCTTATGGATTAGTAATCAAAGCGGTAGAAGCGGCTCAATTACCCAGAACTCTTGAGAGTGTAACATTCTCTGTGGTAAATGGAAACTACGCCATCTCAGCAGGAATTCCTCTTTCAAGTGCAATCGCCAGAGAGAGACTTACCCAGGATGTCGTAAATATTATCGCCGTCAGAACAGAAGATCTAAACAAACAATACGTGAAAGATATTGAAGCTATCGTTCAGTCGGCTGATTTTAAAAATGTGGTTGAAAGCAAGAAATACGAATTCAGACAATTCGAACGTCCTCAATGGTACGTTTCCAAATGGAAAATTGCAAATAAATAAGATGATTTAAACGAGAGAGACTGCTTTGCAGTCCTCTTAGTTTTAAACGGACAGGAGACATTATAATGATTAAATTTCAAAATATACATGTTGAGTTTAGGGCCAGGAATGAGGAAGTAAAAGCGGTAAGAAATGCTACGTTCAGTATTAAGAAAAAAGAGATTTTCGGAATAGTAGGAACCAGTGGCGCTGGAAAAAGCACTTTATTGAGAACCATTAATCTGCTGCAAAGACCCACACGGGGAAAGATTTTTATTAATGGGGATGAAATAACAAACCTCAAGGGTGAAGAATTAAGGAAGCTACGAGTTGAAATCGGGATGATTTTCCAGCACTTCAATCTGATAAACACGAAAACTGTTTTTGATAATATTGCCTTTGCGCTGAAAGCTGCTGGTAAAAGCCGTGAGGAAATCAACAAACGGGTACCCGAAGTGCTTGATCTTGTAGGGCTTTCTGACAAAGCGAATGCCTATCCATCCAAACTCAGCGGTGGTCAAAAACAGCGCGTTGGTATTGCCCGGGCCATTGCTAATAATCCTCAAATCCTTTTGTGCGACGAGCCGACTTCCGCACTCGACCTCGAAACAACAAACTCAATACTCGAGCTACTCAAAGAAATTAACGAAAAGTTAGGCATCACCCACGGTTATTATTTCCCACGAATTGAATGTAATTAAGAAAATTTGCGACCGGGTAGCCGTAATGACCCAGGGAGAAGTGGTTGAATTAGACGATGTCTATAACATATTTACAAATCCTCAACATGATTTCACGAAAAGCCTGGTAAACCATACGATCAATCTCGACTTGCCGTCAAGATTCCTTCTGGCCAGAAAAAAACGCATCCTCAAAATTGTATATAGCGGTGAACGGGCTGAAGAATCTGTAATATCGGACACTATTAAATCATTCAATGTACAACTCAATATTATTCATGGTAAAATTGAGTATATATCCAATAAACCATTCGGCATCCTGATCATTCAATTGGAAGGAAAACCTGATAATATTGCTAATGCCGAGAAATATTTAAAATTACGAACATTTGAAGTGGAGGTAATCAATGATTGAAACAAATATATCAGAACTTATAACAGATCTGAATAAAGCATTTCAAGAGACATTTCTTATGTGTGGAATCTCTATTGGACTATCCATTTTGCTGGGAGTTCCGCTCGGATTGTTTATCTACATAACCCGTAAGGGGGTATTCTGGCAAAATCAGTTTCTAAACCTTATAGGGGGCTTTCTGGTAAATGTGATTCGCTCAACACCTTTCGTTATTCTATTGGTATTGCTTATACCATTTACGCAATTGGTTGTTGGCGGAACAATCGGTCCGTTGGCAGCCTCTGTCCCCCCTATCCATAGCCGCAATTGCTTTTTATGCACGACTGGTAGAAAGTGCATTATGCGAAGTCGATAAAGGTGTGATTGAAGCAGCAAAAGCCATCGGAGCTACAAATCTCAGAATTATCAAAGATGTATTGTTGCCCGAAGCATTACCGGGCCTTTTCCGGGGGGCTTACCGTTACAGCAGTCAGCCTGGTCGGTTATTCTGCCATGGCAGGTATTGTCGGCGGAGGGGGTGTAGGTGACTTAGCTATCCGGTTTGGATACTACCGTTATCAAACCGATATTATGATTATCACCGTTGTATTATTAATTATTTTAGTTCAAATCGTACAGTCTTTAGGCGATTTCATCGCCAAAAAAGCTGATAAAAAATAAAGAAAACTATGGCTACAAAAAAATATTGGGATGAAGCTATCGAGACTCTACCCCGCGAAGAATTAGAAGTACTTCAGACAGAATTACTCAAAGAGCATCTTACTCTTGCTTACAATAAATCGACCTATTACAAAGAAGCATTTGATAATGCCGGTGTTAAGCCAGATGATTTTAAAGAGCTAGCTGACATTCAAAAGTTTCCGTTTGTCAATAAACATATTGAACGGGAAAGGCAACTCAAGCAACCATTATTAGGAGACATGGTTGCTGTGGATGAGGAAGAAGTTGTATTTGTTTCAGCCTCCAGCGGTTCGACCGGTGTACCGACTTTAAGCCCATTTACAAAAAAAGACTTTGATGATTTTCAGGATGTGGAAAGCCGTTTATTTTGGGCAGCAGGAATGAGACCTACCGATCGATACGTACATGCTTTGAATTTCAGTCTTTTCGTTGGGGGACCAGATGTGATCGGGGCACAAAATCTGGGAGCTCTTTGTATTTGGGCAGGTACGATTCCTTCTGACAGGCTTCTTTTTATTCTGAAAGAATTCCAGCCTACCATTATTTGGACAACGCCCTTCTTATGCCTGGTATTTGGGGGAAACGGCAAGAAAACATGGCATTGACCCTGCTAAAGACCTTGCAATCAACAAAATTATTGTAGCCGGAGAACCTGGTGGCTCTATAGCAGCAACCCGAGAAGCTATAGAAGAACTCTGGGATGCAAAAGTATTTGACTTTTTTGGTATCTCAGATATATTCGGTGCTTGTGCCGGCATGTGTAGTGAACGAAACGGGCTTCATCTTGCTGAAGACCATATACTGGTTGAAGTAATTAACCCCCAAACATTGAAACCTGTACCTGATGGTGAACGTGGTGAGCTCGTACTGACCACGTTGAAAAAAACAGCAAGACCAATGATTCGTTTCCGCACAGGAGATATCGGAACGGTCAACAAGGAACAATGCGCTTGTGGTCGGACTCATGCCCGCATCAGTGTAACCGGTCGATTGGACGATATGCTGATTGTATCCGGAGTTAATGTTTTTCCCAGTGATATTGAGTATGTAGTTAGAAATACCGAACAATTATCGGGAGAATACCGCATTACGGCTATTACCGAAAACTTTAGTACTAAATTCAAGGTAGAGGTGGAACGGGCTCATGGGAATACAGAATCTAAAGAAACAATTGCCGAACAGGTTTCCCACTTAATAAAAACCCGTGTGGGAGTGAAACCCAAAGAAGTAATTGTTCTTGACCACGACGAATTACCCAGAGCTACACACAAAGCAAAACGTCTAATTGACGAACGTGTATAATCTATCAACCTCAACATATATTCGATTACTAGCGAATTATATCTAAAAACATTTTCATGCCAACATTAAGTCACAGAATAGAACATTTTACCGACTCGGTAATCCGGCGCATGACGCGGATAGCCAACAAATACGATGCTGTCAATTTATCGCAGGGATTCCCCGATTTCGACCCACCGGCAGAGTTAAAAGAAGCCCTGAAAACAGTTGCTGAAGGCAGCATACACCAATACGCAGTCACATGGGGTGCAACCAATTTCAGAGAAGCACTGGCGCGTAAACAATCCCGGTTTATCGGTTTGGATATAAATCCCGAAACTCAGATTGCGGTGACTTGCGGTAGCACCGAAGCCATGATTGCTGCCATGTTGACGGTAACCAATCCGGGCGACAAAGTGATAGTCTTTTCCCCTTTCTACGAGAATTATGGTGCCGATGCCATTTTATCAGGGGCAGAACCCATATATGTACATTTACAGCCACCTCATTTCGCTTTCGATGTAGAGGAACTGGAAGCGGCTTTTAAGCAAAAGCCTAAGGCATTGATCCTTTGCAACCCATCGAATCCGACAGGAAAAGTTTTTTACGCGCGAAGAGCTGCAAATTATTGCTGACTTCGCAATAAAATATGACACGTTTGTAATTACAGACGAAGTATATGAACACATCGTATATGAACCGTTCAAACACATCTACTTTGCCTCACTCCCGGGAATGTTTGAGCGGACAATTTCATGCAGTTCACTTTCCAAAACATATTCCATTACCGGTTGGCGTTTGGGATATGTGATTGCACCCGCTCATATTATCGAGGGCATTCGTAAAGTACACGACTTCCTCACCGTAGGAGCAGCAGCGCCATTACAGGAGGCAGCCGTCACCGGACTTAATTTCGGCGATGATTATTACACTCATCTTCAGCAAGTTTATACGGAGAAGAAAGATTTCTTTCTGCAAGGACTTGATGCGTTGGGCTTGAAATACACCGTTCCGCAGGGAGCATACTACGTAATGGTGGACATTTCTGAATTTGGAGCAACAAATGATGTGGATTTCTGCGAATGGTTAGCAGAAGAAGTCGGTGTGGCGGCAGTGCCCGGTTCGAGTTTCTTCAAAGGCGACATCCACCATCTGATCCGATTCCACTTTGCCAAAAACAAAGAAACACTCTCTGAAGCTTTGAAACGTTTGGAAAAACTTCACTCAAAAGCAAAAGAAAAATACTGGACAAAATGATTGAAATAAGATGGCACGGAAGAGGAGGACAAGGAAGTTTTACAGCATCAAAGTTGCTAGGTGTAGCGGTTTCGCTTCACGGTGGCAAACATGCGCTTGCCTTTCCTTCATTTGGCCCCGAAAGACGGGGAGCTCCGGTTTTAGCTTTTACCAAAATCGACGATAACAAAATACAAGACCGAAGCGAAGTGAACCGATGCGACTACATTGTCGTGTTGGACGAAACACTTTTCAACGAATCATTTTTCAATGATTTAAAACCAAACGGGAAAATCATCCTTAACTCCGGAAACCCGGATAAATATGCCCGATACGACAGTAACCGCCTTTATCTGACCGATGCGTCTCAAGCAGTAGCAACCGAAGTACTGGGAAAACCGATAACTAATACTGCCATGTTGGGCGCCCTGGTTGGAATATCCGGAATATCCGGGCTGGATTCAGCACTTGCAGGTATGGGTAGTTTTCTCAAAGGTACAATTCTTCAAAAAAACATTGAAGTGGTAAAAAGAACCTTTGAACAAAGTAAAAAAAGTGATATATAATGAGCAGACCACAGCTAAAGAAATTTATCAAGCCGAAACATATCAACGATTATCCGGTAGGTCCATCCTTTACAGCCGGATTTCTGACATCGGAAAATTCAGGTTGGAGAACAGAAAAACCAATCGTTGAAGCAGGCAAATGTATCGGCTGCTATCAATGTTATCTCTGTTGCCCGGAAGGAGTGATTTTTAAGAAAGACAAGATAATTGATATTGAATACGCATTTTGCAAAGGCCTGCGGAATTTGCGTTCGGATTTGTCCGAAAGATGCTATTTCAATGATTAAGGAAGAAAAATAAAAATGAGCAATAAAGCATTTATATCGGGAAATGAAGCTGTGGCAGAGGGTGTTCGATTAGTATCCCCTCATGTTATTGCAGCATATCCCATTACTCCTCAGACCATTGTCGTAGAACGGCTGGCTGAAATGGTAGAAGACGGAAGCTTGAAATCTGAGTTTCTGCATGTCGAGTCGGAACACTCAGCTTTATCGGCCTGTATGGGCGCAAGCGCCGTTGGAGCCAGAACTTTTACTGCCACTTCGTCGCAAGGGCTTCTCTATTTGGCGGAATGTCTGCACTACGCCAGCGGCGGACGATTTCCCATCGTGATGATGAATGCCAACCGTTCGTTGGCTTTGCCCTGGAGTATTTACGGTGACCATCGGGATTCATTGTCGCAATTGGACAGCGGATGGATTCAGGTATATGTGGAAGATGCACAAGAAAGTCTGGATATGGTGATTCAATCGTTTGCTATCGCCGAAAATCTAAACGTGCTCACTCCCGTGATGCTTAACCTCGACGGTTTTGTGTTGACCCACACTTACGAACTTGTCGAAATCCCCGAGAAAGAAACGGTAGATGCTTATTTACCTCCTTTCTCCACACCCTATGCGATGGATCTGGACAATCCAAAGAACTTAGGATTCAGTTCTCAGCCCTGTGATAATATGGAATTTAAATACCAACAACATAAGGCGGTGTTAGATGCTAAAGAAGTGATCAAGCAGGTGGATGCTTCATTTGGAGAAGCTTTTGGACGAACCTACGGTGGGTTGGTCGATGCCTATCGTTGCGAAGATGCCGAACTCATAGTTATCAGCCTTGGTAGTACCACCGGTACTTGCCGGGTGGTGGTCGATGAACTCCGCAATGAAGGATGGAAAGTCGGCGTTCTCAAGATACGCTTTATGCGTCCTTTCCCCGAAGAAGAAATTATCGAAATCACCCGTCAGGCAAAAGCTGTCGCAGTAATAGATCGTGATATTTCATTCGGTTTCGAAGGAACAGTTTTCACCAATGTCAATTCTGCATTAGGTAGAAATGACAGCTCCATTCTGAAACTGAACTTCATCGCCGGATTGGGCGGTAGAGATATTTCCAAAGAAAGTATTCGTGAGATTTTCTACGATTTGCGTGAAGGGCTAAATGGAAGTCCGGTTAAACATGTCAAATTCTTAAATTTAGGAGTAACAATAGATGACTGATACAATCACTAAAATAAATGCCCGCACCATTACCGATAAAGAGTTCTTTTACGGCCACAAAGCCTGTGCCGGATGCGGAGGAAGTCTTGCCGTACGTCTGATATTGAAAGTTTTGGGTGAACGTACCTTTACCGTTGTCCCTGCCGGATGTATGTCTGCAGTCGGGTTTATTTACCCGCAATTATGCTTTGCCAACAATGCGATAATCTCCACTTTCCCGGGTACGGCATCGATGTTATCAGGGGGTTGCAGCCGGAGCCAAAGCCCTGGGACTGAAAGATTATCACGTAGTTGGTATTGCCGGCGATGGCGGTACAGCTGACATTGGGATTCAGGCACTCTCTGGTGCCATTGACCGACGGGATAAAATAATCTACATCTGCTATGACAACGAGGCGTACATGAATACCGGTATCCAAAAAAGCGGACTTACGCCCTTTGGATCTAAAACTACCACCACTCCTGCCGGACAAAACATCCGTGGGACAGTGACACAGAAAAAAAACATGTTTGAAATCGTCGCTGCTCACGGAATTGATTATGCCGCCACAGCTAGCATCGGCTATATTCAGGATTTTATTAACAAAGTGCTAAAAGCTTCACAGGTAGAGGGAACATCCTACATTCATGTATTTGCCCCCTGCCCTACCGGATGGGGAACACCGGTGGACAGTGCAATTGATATAGCCAAAGAGGTGGTGGATTCCGGGCTTTGGTATCTGGCGGAGTACGAAAATGATGAGTTTGTGCTTAATAAAAATCCGAAGGAATTTACCTCGGTTGAAAAATACCTGAAACAACAAGCCCGGTTCAAACACCTGAAAGATGAGGATATCGAAACCATCACTGCATCCCGGGATAAAAAATGGGAACGGATACGGAAGAATTGGAAGTTGAAGGTAGAATGAGAAAAACCAGATTCCATATAAAAGCGTAATCGAATAACAGCTAAATAATCAAAAGGCTTGTTCTTTCAATGAAAGAACAAGCCTTTTTTAATTACACGGATACTCTTAACAGATAATAATGAATTCACTAGCATAACCTTCTATCCCATGATAGTTTGTGATTAGAACATAAACGCAAATGATTCTATAAATTACCCCAATCATGGTACACAAATACACCACTTAAGGTATTCTCCCAAATCTTCTTTAACGATAATTTTGTGGCATCAATAGTACTTTTATTTTTCTAATCAAAACGATATTATAAGCTCTTTTTCTCTTTATTTCCAGTGAATTCATTTTCAAGGTCTTGCTTCTGGTAAAACCATTTTTGAAAAGATGAAAATTGCCATAGAGATTCGTTATATCCATTTCTAAAACAAACATGCAAAATAATCCTACAAAAAAAATCGGTCTGATAGTATCCGGAAAATACGAAGCCTTGTCATTTCTGAGATATATTTCTGTAAAAGAAAGAATTGGACCGGGCAAATACGACTTATACCGCTTCGATATAAATAATTATGCGATAACTATGATCGTATCGGGTAGAGGTATGAAGAAAGCCTCGAATGCTGCTAAAGTATTAATCGACAAAATATCTCCGGATTTGATTATCTCAATTGGATGCGGAGCAGCAGTACAACCTGGTATGCATGTTGGAGATGTAGTATCCGGCAATCTGGTTACAATGCTTGAGGATGGTGTGTTTGAACAATACCAGGTTCTTTCAGCCCTTCATCCGGATGCATACCGTTTAGCATCCGATATTGTTTTAGGATTCGATGCCAGATTACTTGTTGGTACTATAATAACTGTAAACAATGAACAAACTATTTTACATCACGATAAATTGGATTTCACACATCCTGTACTCGATTTGGAAATGCTTGGAATTGCTCAGATTGCCTCAAGCCGTCATGTACCAACACTTTCTTTACGTGGAATAACACATAATCTTTCGAAAGAGGGAGTAGAAAGCCTACATACTATACTTGATTTCACCTGGCATTACGACAAAAAAGGAGTAATACTGAGGTTAGCTAAAAAACCATGGTTATTGTTGCAGCTACAAAGATATCTTAAACATAAGATCCTTGCTTCTCACCACGTTGCAAGCTCAACATATTCACTGCTACAGGTTTTAAGCTTTGATTTTCAGTCAGACTTTGATAAACCCGAATACATCATATAATAAACTATTCCGGTTTATTATACCCCATTCATGGTATTGAAATACTCCGATTGCGGTATTTTCCTTTAACGTCAGTATAGATAATTTTGCACTATCAATCTTTATTGTATAATCAAGGGTTATTCTGGATTGAACATCTAAATAAAATCAGGCAAACTACTCCTTTCGTCCGTCGGCAAACAGATTCGGGGATCGCTTACCACAAAACGAAAAATTAATGAAAAATATAACCATTCCATCGGTCAGGCCGTATAAGTTGCCCCGGGATTATCTATGCACTTCTGCTGATAATCCTTTATCCATCCGTTTATCATACACCCCGCTCGTACTTATTTCCGTACGAGTTTATACGCTATGACCTTTCGCGTATCCATCTACATTCCCAAATACATTAACAATCACAAAAGTTGAAAAATATGAAATTAAAGAATTACCTACCCTACCTGCTACTACTTTTGGTAGCTCTCCCGTTAAATGCTTTGGCACAACAAGTAACGGGAAAAGTTATCGACAGCAATTCAGGAGAACCATTGATCGGTGTTACTCTTAAACTGGAGGGCTCCAATACCGTTGCCCAGACTGATGCTAAAGGACAGTTTGCATTGAAAACAAATAAAAAACATCCGCTTACAATTATCGTTTCTTACACAGGTTATCAAAAACAGGAGTTTTATCATTGAAAATACGGATGATGAATTACTATTGGACCTCAAACCGGATTTTAACATATTGAATCAGGTAGTTGTAACTTCACGCCGCCGCAAAGAAACAGTTCAGGAAAGCCCCATTCCGGTATCGGTTGTTACCGGAGTCCGTGTGGCCGAAGCCGGTGCATTTAATGTCAACCGACTGAAAGAGTTGATCCCCACCGTTCAGCTTTACTCTTCCAATCCGCGAAATACCGGTCTGAGTATCCGCGGTCTTGGTACCACATTCGGCCTTACCAATGACGGTATCGATCCGGGTGTAGGTTTCTACGTGGACGGTGTTTATTATGCACGCACAGCAGCTACGACCCTTGACTTCATCGACGTGGAACGGGTGGAAGTATTACGCGGCCCTCAGGGTACGTTGTTTGGAAAAAACACCACCGCCGGCGCATTTAACGTGACCACTCGCAAACCAAGCTTCAGACAGGGTGCAAACTTCGAATTGAGCTACGGAAACTACGGCTATATCCAATCGAAAGCCTCTATCACCGGTCCATTGAGTAAAAAGTTAGCGGGTCGCTTCTCATTCTCAGGTACTCAGCGTGACGGAACGATCTACAATGTTGCCTCCCAGCAATACGTAAACGATCTCAACAACCTGGGCGGAAGAGCGCAGTTGCTTTACCGTCCGAACGATAAAACCGACATTACCCTGACAGCAGACGCTACCCGTCAACGCCCGAATGGTTACGCCCAGGTTTATGCCGGTACTGCCCCCACCCTGCGTGCCAATTACCGCCAGTTTAACCAGATCATAGCCGACCTGGGTTATACATTACCCAGTACCAATCCATTCGACCGGATCATTGACCAGGACACTCCCTCCAGATCATTCCAGGATTTGGGAGGCGCATCTTTAAATATCGAAACCGAACTGGGTAAAGGAACGCTGACCTCAACTACCGCATGGCGCTATTGGAACTGGAATCCGTTCAAACGACCGCGACTTTACCGGACTTCAGGCTCTCGCCCTGTCACAAGCACCTTCAAAACATCAGCAATGGTCGCAAGAGGTTCGTTGGGCTGGTGATTTATCCAAAAAGCTAAGCGGTGTATTCGGACTATTTGCTTTTGCTCAGAATCTGAAATCAGATCCTTATCATACCGAAGAGTCAGGGGTAGATACCTGGCGTTTTTCCCAAAATACAACCAATACTGCATTGTGGAAAACTGCAGGTCTCTTCGACGGCTTCGGTATTCATACAACATCGGAGTTGAATACCTTCAGTGGAGCTTTGTTCGGACAGCTTGACTGGGCAATCACAAAACGCCTGCACATCCTTCCGGGAGTTCGCGCCAACTACGACAAGAAAAAAGTAGATTTCAACCGCCAAACCTATGGTGGTTTACAAACAACAGATGCCGCTTTACTTAAACTTAAAAATGCGGTATATACCAACCAGACCTTTAACGCCGATGTGGATAACACCAACTTCTCAGGACAGTTAACATTGAGCTATAAAGTAAGAAAGAACATCAATACGTTTGCCACCTATTCGACCGGATACAAACCGGTGGGACTAAACCTGGGTGGTCTGCCTACAGGCTCCGACGGTAAACCGTTACTTGATCTGGCAGTCATCAAACCCGAACAGGTGCATCATGTCGAAGTGGCTGTAAAAACCTCTCCGACTGCATTCTCGACACTGAACTTAACGGTGTATAATACCGATATAAAAGATTACCAGACACAAGTGCAATCCCCCGAACTGGGTGTAAACCGCGGTTATCTGGCCAATGCCGAAAAAGTACGCGTTCGTGGTGTGGAACTGGAAGGAGATATCAAGGCAAATAAACATTTTACCTTTAACGGATCATTTGCCTATACTGATGGTAAATATGTATCTTTCAAAAACGCTCCGCTTCCGCTGGAAGAGACCGGAAAAACCGAAAACGGAGTACAGGTTGCCTTTAAAGACATCTCCGGCGGACAGCTCCCCGGTATCTCTAAATGGGCTGGCTCACTGGGTGGCGAATACAGCACAGCTGCTAAATTTCTGGGACAAAAGGGAGACTTCTTCGTGGCACTTGACTCTTATGCCCGTTCTACCTTTTCTTCAAATCCATCTCCGTCAAAATACCTGGAGGTGAAAGGATATGCGCTACTAAACGGCCGCCTCGGATTCCGCAGTTCTGATAAAGTAACTGTGTACTTATGGGGACGTAATCTGCTCGACAAAAATTATTTCGAGCAACTACTGCCCGGTGCAGGAAATTCAGGACAATATGCAGGTGTACTGGGTGATCCGAGAACATACGGAATTACAGTAAAATACACCTTGTAATAATAAGCTATTTGCACCAATACAAAGAAATTCAACTGAGAAAATTCTTTAGAACAAATAAATTTGGATAATCAACCATCTCCTGAATACAATAAAACTCAGGAAGTGATGTCTTGATGTATGTTGGGTGAGGGAATGCGATGCGAATCGCATTCCCTCTTAGCATAACCCACTTTATCAATCCTAAATAAACCAATATGGTCAACTAATCCATCAAATTGGATACTTTTGCCATTGAATTAAACCGGAAATTTGTATTAAATAAATTACAAACAGAACATTATGCAATACCTCCACCATTCACTCCGCCCTAAACGTCTGCCGGGCAAGATTGCCATAGCTGCTCTTTGCCTGCTCCTTGCACCTTCACCCCAGCTGTCTGCCAAAAAGATTAAGTCCAAACTTTTACCGAAAAACTGGACCATTGAGCAAGAATCTCCTCAGACGATAGTGCATTTTGCCAAAGACACCCTGGAGATTGATGCCCCTAAAGGAATTACCCTCTGGTATAATCAGCCACTTTCAGGCAATATCACCATCACCTACAAAGCATTGCTTATTATGAAAGGCGGATCCAACGACCGGCTCAGCGACCTGAACAGCTTCTGGATGGCGCAAGACCCGCTTTATCCGGACAATATCTTTACCCGTAAAGATTGGCGGGGAGGTGTTTTTGGCAAATATTACTCTTTGAAAATGTATTACGTGGGATTTGGAGGCAATAACAACACAACCTCCCGATTCCGCAAATATGACGGTGACTACGACAGCTTTCAAAAAGGGAAAACACGCCCGGACATCATCAGGGAATACACCGATTCCGAACATCTGCTCAAACCAAACATCTGGTATGAAGTCAGAATAGACATCTCCGGCAATAACGTAACGTACACGCTGAACGGGGAAAAGCTCTTCGATTACGATGATCCGACTCCTTACCGGTCAGGATATTTTGGCTTCCGCACCGTAGAAAGCCACCAACTGATTACAGGATTCAGCATTACCACACATTAATTTTTCCGACAAAACGACCTCACATGCATAGAAAAATTATCCTGCCCCTACTATTGATGCTGATCATATCTCATACCTTTCCTGCGAAAGCTGATCACAAGGCTTCGAAAGCAGGAAAGAAATCAGCTTCTTCCGTTCAGCTGAAATGGATGGAATCAAACCTACACGCCAATACAACCGGTGTCACGTGGGGAGTACCATGGAAAGAAGGTGTACTGGCCGGTATGACAGATTTTGCACTCCGGTCAGGGACATCCGGCAACACCATCCCCGTACAAAGCTGGCCATTGGCTTACTGGCCCGACGGCTCTATCAAATGGACTGCACATGCCACCCTTCCCGTTGTCAGTAAAACAGACTCTTTCACCTTGATTTTCGAAAGGAATAAAATTACCGAAAAGCAGCTCGGCAAAGAAACCGCTTCCGACATCGAGATAAATACCAAGCTGCTCCGGTGTGTGATAAACAAGCATGGAAATATCCTTATCTCCTCAATTTCACGTCAGGGTAAAAAGATTGCAGAAAACGGCAGGCTGATTGTCATTGACCAAAACGAGTCGGATACGGATGACCAGTCGACCATTATCAAAAGCGTTTACGAAAGCAGGCTCGATAAAGTCACTCTGGAGCAAAACGGTTCTGTGCGCGCTGTCGTGAAACTGGAAGGAAGTCACTATGATGAAAAACAAAGATCACTGTTGCCCTTCATCGTCAGGCTCTACTTCTATCAGGACAGCGAAGCCATCAAGGTCATTCACACCATCATTTACAATGGCAAAGAACAGAGTGATTTTATCAAAGGAATCGGGCTGCGGTTAGATGTTCCGCTTCAAGACGACCTTTATAACAGACATATTCGGTTTGTGGGAGAAAACGACGGCGTTTTTGCCGAATCTGTCAAAACGCTCACGGGGTTGCGACGCGAAGCGGGTAAGGAGACTAGTATTGCTCAGGTATCCGGCAAGTTCGTTTCAGCCGATTCTTTACCCGGCAATGTTGCCAAAGGATTGAAATATGTTCCCGCCTTCGGAGATTACACCCTTACACAGGTGGCAAACAACGCATTCACCATCCGTAAACGGACTGCACCGGGTTATTCGTGGCTTAACTCCACATCGGGCAACCGCTCAGCCGGTACAGCCTACCTCGGGACTCCACAGGGAGGTTTGGCTGCAGGAATCCGCAACTTCTGGCAAAGCTTTCCTGCCCAGATTGACATTCGTCATGCCAATTCAGATAAAGGGGAAATGACACTTTGGCTCTGGGCTCCGGATGCTTCGGCTATGGACATGCGTTTTTACCATGACGGGATGAATCAAAACAGCTATAAAGAGCAGAACGAAGGGCTTGACATCACCTATGAAGACTACGAACCGGGCTTTTCCAC